>NZ_JBYTCY010000002.1:0-1149373 GCF_058790835.1 Brevundimonas sp. EU05-FHT14B11 | reverse complement strand
CCGTGAAGGCGGCCGCACCGTCGGCGCCGGCGTCGTCGCCAAGATCATCGAGTAATCGACGGTCTGACGATCTGAACCGAAGAGCCCCGCCGGAGCGATCCGGCGGGGCTTTTCTTTTGCGCGACACCGTGACTCGCCTGTGAGGACGTGCGGCGTGGTTAAGCCCGCAACCGACGGGGGCGGAGCCTTGCCGGGAACCCGAATCCTGCGCCCTTGTGTGGCGAAGGTTGTTAAGGTTCTGGTAACTTCATGCGTCGCGCGATCCACATCGGCCTGTTCATCGGCACCCTGATCGGGATGTGCGCCTGCGCGACCGTCAAGGGCGATGACGGCGCATCGCGGGGCGCCTATGGATCGGTCGAGATCGGTCGCCGGGGCTGAGCCGCCCGGAAATCCGTGGCGGTTCGGGCGAAACGCCCTTATCATTGTCCCCGCGGACGCCGTTTGTCGCGCCGCGCCGGTTCTCCTCCCCTAGATGTTAGCCATCGCCATCGTCGTCGTTCTGCTCCTTGTGGTGCTCAACGGCGTATTCGCCATGACCGAACTGGCGGTCGTCTCTTCGCGCAAGTCCAAGCTCCAGAGCCGGGCCGAGCGGGGAGACCGGGGCGCTCGCGCGGCCCTGAAGCTGGCGGAGGAGCCCACGCATTTCCTGTCGGCGGTCCAGGTCGGCATCACCCTGATCGGCATTCTGGCGGGCGCCTACGGTCAGGCCGCCATCGGCGGTGAGCTGAACCGCATGATCGAGACCGGCATCCCGGCGCTGGCCCACTGGTCGTCGGCGATCTCGACCGGCGTCGTGGTCGTGCTGATCACCTATATTTCCGTGATCGTCGGCGAGCTGGTGCCCAAGCGGCTGGCGCTGATCTTCCCCGAGGCGATCGCGTCCCAGATGGCCGCGCCGATCTCTACCCTGGCCATCGTGCTGAAGCCCTTCGTCGTGCTGCTGACGGCCTCGACCTCGGCCATCCTGAAGGTGATGGGGGTCAAGGACCGCGACGGCTCGGACGTCACCCAGGAAGAGGTCGAGACCATGATCGCCGAGGGCACCTCGGCCGGTCTGATCGAGCCCGAAGAGCAGACCATGATCGAGGAGATACTGACGCTCGGCGACCGCCCCATCCGGGTGGCGATGACGCCGCGCCACGAGGTCTTCTGGATCGCGCTGGACGATACCGACGAACAGCTGCGCGAGGAGATCCGCACCTGTCCCTATTCGCGGATCGTGGTGGCGCGCGAGAACGACGTCGATAACCCGCTGGGCGTGGTCCACAAGAAGGATCTGCTGGACAGCCTGCTGACCGACGGCAAGTTCGACGTCGAATCCCTGGTGCAGACCCCGGCCTTCATCCCGCAGTCGACCTCGGTGCTGAAGGCGCTCGAGATCCTCAAGACGTCCAAGGTCCACATGGCCTTCCTGGTGGACGAGTTCGGCGCCTTCGAGGGCGTGGTGACCGCCACTGATCTGCTGGAGATGATCGCCGGCGATTTCGACGAGAGCCACGACGAGGCCGAGGCCTGGATTCGCCAGCGCGAGGACGGCAGCTGGCTGGTCGACGGCCAGACGGACCTGGAGGAGCTGTCCGACGAACTGGGCGAGGATTTCGGCGAGGCGGAAGGCTTCCACACCGTGGCGGGCCTGGTCCTGCACCAGCTGTCGCGCGTGCCGGACGAGGGCGAGGTGCTGCAGCTGGGCCGTTTCGAGGTCGAGGTCATCGACATGGACGACCGCCGTATCGACAAGCTGCTGTTCCGCCAGGTGGTGAACAAGGAAGACGAGGCCCAGGCCGTCGCCGCCCACCTGGACGACTGACCTTAAGGCCGTTCTTGCGCGGATATGGCCGCAAGGCCGTAACGGCGCTTGAAAACCCCGCCGTGGTCGGGCATAGCCCCGCGTCTGGCGAAAGCGTGCGTCTCGGGAATACCCGCCGCGTACGGCTTTTTGCTCCAGGAGTTTAGCTCAGCTGGTAGAGCACCGGTCTCCAAAACCGGGGGTCGTGGGTTCGAGTCCCCCAACTCCTGCCATTTTCCCCCTGTCGCCGCCGGATGGGACACCCCATCTGGTGGCGACAGGTTTGATTGTTTGAAGAGACGCCGCATGGCCAAGGCCAAGACTCCTTCGGGACGCCGCCCCCAGACCGCTCAACCGGCCATCGCCGGCAGCGCTGTCGCGGCTGACGCCCCGGCCCCGAAGAAGCGCACGTCGATCCCGCAGTTCGCCAGCCAGGTTCGCGCCGAGGGCCGCAAGATCGTCTGGCCGAGCCGCAAGGAGACCTGGATCACCTCGGTGATGGTCTTCCTGATGGTCCTGATCGCGACCGTCTTCTTCGCTATTGTAGACTTTGGCCTGACCCGACTGTCCCAGTTCGTCCTCGCGCTCGGCCAGTAAGAGAGACCGCCCCCCAAATGACCGACGTCGCCAAGCCCGCCAATCCGCGCCACAAGTGGTACATCGTCCACGCCTACTCGAACTTCGAGAAGAAGGTGGCCGAGCAACTGCGCGATCAGGCCAAGCAGCAGGGCCTGGAGGACAATTTCTCCGAAATCCTCGTCCCGACCGAAGAGGTCGTGGAGATCCGCCGCGGCCGCAAGGTCAACTCGGAACGCAAATTCTTCCCCGGCTACGTGCTGGTGAAGATGGAGATGACGGACCAGGCCTATCACCTGGTCAAGAACACCCCGAAGGTCACCGGCTTCCTGGGCGCCGCGGGCGGCACCAAGCCGCTGCCGGTCTCGGAGCGTGAGGTCCAGCAGATCGTCGGCCAGGTGGAAGAGGGCGTCGAGCGTCCCAAGCCCACCATCCGCTTCGACATCGGCGAGACCGTCAAGGTCATCGACGGTCCGTTCGCCAGCTTCGACGGCCAGGTCGAGAGCGTCGACGAGGAACACGCCCGCCTGCGCGTCGCCGTGTCGATCTTCGGCCGCCCGACCCCGGTGGACCTGGAGTACAATCAGGTGGAGAAGGTCGCCGCCTAAGGCGTCTTCCTGTCATCCCCGGCGCAGGCCGGGATCCGCACCGCCAAGCCGCGCCCGCCAGTCGGGCGCGGTTTTGCATGTCCGGGGTCCTGTTGCGTCGTCCGGTTTCCGGGGCGCTCCGCCTTCTGCATTAATCAGGTGTCATCTGAGCGCCGGAATGCCGACACGATTCCACGCTGTTCTCGCCATCGATGAATAGGCCATGGGGCATGCGCCTATGAGTAATCAATTCTGAGTACAGATATGAGTTTGCGCGATGTTTTTGCAGAGGCGGGGGTATCCGACGTCGGCGCGACTATTTCTCAGGTAACCAACGTTATTCGGGAGCGCGGGAACATCCCGACCTACCTCGATAATCGCGTGATCGAAATCTTGCGCGGCGCGCCCGTGGGGGAGGGGGACGCCAACCTGGTGCGCCACTATCTCCGTCGTCTGTCGGACAAGGGACCCCGATACCGGACCTGGGCGCAGCGCGAGGCCCAGCTGTCGCAATTCAACGCCGACAGCGAACTGGACTTTCGCGCGATGCTGTACAGCCAGGGGGCCGGCCGCGCCTTCCAGTGGCGCGGGCTGGATTGCTTCAAGACGATCTACGAACTGGCCCTCTATCCGATGATGCTGGCCGAGATCCGGCCGCACAGCATCATCGAGCTTGGCGCGGGCGTCGGCGGCTCGGCGGCGTGGTTCGCGGACATGTGCGTCGCCCACGATCTGGACGCGGTCGTTCACGCCGTGGATCTGAAGGTCGAGGACGGGATCGAGGGCGCGATCCGGACCTGGCGAGGCGACTGCATCGCCTGGGTGACGGCGGCGTCGGCGAATCGCGACGATTTCGGCTCCCCGGTGCTGGTGATCGAGGATTTCCATGGGGATCTGGGCCAGACGATGCAGGCGTTGGACGACTTCCTCCGCCCCGGCGACTACCTCGTGATCGAGGACGCCATTCCCAAGCAGATGCAACTGGCCCGGGCCCTGCAGGGGCGGCCGTATGTGATCGACACCCACTACACGGACTTCTTCGGCGTGAACTGCACCAGCGCGATCAACGGCATCCTCAAGCGGGTGTGAGGGCCGCCGCCGCCCAGGCGAGACGGGTCTTCCGCCGGATACTCTTCAGACGGGTTGCGTTTCACAACGCCGTTCTTTCGGTTGAAATGCCCTGAGGCGCGACTATCCTTCACCGGGTTCGGGGAGGACAGCCGATGCTTGTCAGGTCCGCCGCCGTCGCCCTGGCGATGACCTTCTGTTCCCAGGCCGTCGCGCAGACGCCGCCCGTTCCGGAGGCTCAGGACCAACCCACCACCCTTCCTGACGTCGTGGTGAGCGGCGACGACCTTGAACGGCTGGCGCAGACCTTCGTGGAGGGGCTCGCCGCGCCCGCGCGGGACAGGGGGCTGGCGCGGTGGGAAACCAAGATCTGCCTCGGCGCCGTGAACTTCCGGCCGGAGATGGCGCACCAGCTGATCGGCCATATCTCGGATGTCGCGCAGGAGATCGGCGTGGAGCTGGGCGAACCCGGCTGTGAGCCCAACGTCGTGATCGTGGGCACGGAAGACGGCCGGGAGCTCGCATCAGCGCTGGTCGGTCAGAATCGTCGGCAATTTCGATATGGCTACACCCGCTCCAACCGGGGTTCCCGGGCCTTGCAGGAGTTCCAGACCTCGGATGCCGCCGTCCGTTGGTGGCACATCAGCCTGCCCTACATCGCCGGGACCAACCAAGTAGCCATCCGGCTGCCGGGCAAAGGCCCCGCCCCGTGGCCCTGCCGGCGGCGGTGGGGCGAACGCTACTGTGATCAGGTCACCGACCGGCTGGTCCGCTCGCTGATCATCGTCGACCTCACGACTCTTCCGGAGATGAGTTTTAACCAGCTGGGCGACTATCTGGCGGTGCTGACCCTGGCCCAGGTCGATCCGCGGACGGACTTCACGCCGTTCAACACGGTGCTGAACGTCATTGAGCATCCGGGGAGCGTCGACGGCCTGACGGACTGGGACCTGAACTATCTCCAGGCCCTCTACGCAGGAAAGTCCGAGCGCCTGGACGCGGAGGAGCAGGCGGCGGCGCTGGCGGAGCGCATGCGCGGCGCGGCGGCCGACTGAGCCCCGCGCTGCGCGGCCGTTTGCCTTTCAGACCCTCTTCCGCTATACGCGCGCCTCGCTCTGAACAGGGCGGTGCGAGTTCGCTCGCATAAATCCGTGGGAGGCAGCCATGCCGCACCACGGCTCACCGGTCCGGATTGAGTTCCGGGCTACCGAATAGGAGAGACCAATGGCCAAGAAGATTCTCGGCTACATCAAGCTGCAGGTGCCCGCGGGCTCCGCCACGCCTTCGCCCCCGATCGGGCCGGCGCTCGGCCAGCGCGGCGTCAACATCATGGGCTTCTGCAAGGAGTTCAACGCGCGCACCGAGAAGGAAGCCAAGGGCACCCCGCTTCCGACCGTGATCACCGTCTATCAGGACAAGTCGTTCACCTTCATCACCAAGACGCCGCCGGCGACCTGGTACCTGAAGCAGGCCACCGGCCTGAAGTCGGGCGCCAAGCTCACGGGCCGCGAAACGGTCGGCAAGATCACCCGCGCCCAGCTACGCGAGATCGCCGAGAAGAAGATGAAAGATCTGAACGCCAACGATCTCGATCAGGCCGCCAAGATCATCGAAGGCTCCGCTCGCGCGATGGGCCTCAACGTGGTGGAGGGCTAAGACCATGGCTAAGCAAGCCAAGCGCATTCAAGCCTGGTCGGGCGACCGCGAAACGCCGATGGCGTTCGCCGACGCCATCAAGGCCGTCAAGGACAACGCCAAGGCCAAGTTCGACGAGTCGATCGAGATCGCCGTCAACCTGGGCGTCGATCCCCGTCACGCTGACCAGCAGGTCCGCGGCGTGGTCAACCTGCCGTCGGGCACGGGCCGTGACGTTCGCGTCGCCGTCTTCGCCAAGGACGCCAAGGCTGACGAGGCCCGCGCGGCCGGCGCCGAATACGTCGGCGCCGAGGATCTGTACGAGCAGATCAACGGCGGCCTGATGGACTTCGATCGCGTCATCGCCTCGCCGGACATGATGGCCCTGGTCGGCCGTCTGGGTAAGGTGCTGGGCCCGCGCGGCCTGATGCCGAACCCGAAGGTCGGCACCGTGACCCCGAACGTCGCCCAGGCCGTCAAGGACGCCAAGGGCGGCGCCGTCGAGTTCCGCGTCGAGAAGGCCGGTATCGCCCACGGCGGCATCGGCAAGGCCTCGTTCACCCAGGAAGCCCTGGAAGCCAACGTGAAGGCTTTCGTGGACGCTCTGGTCCGTTCGAAGCCGTCGGGCGCCAAGGGCACCTACGTCAAGAAGATCAGCCTGTCGTCGACGATGGGCCCGGGCTTCAAGATCGACCCGGCTTCGCTGGGCGCCTGATAGGCCCACGCCGCTGAAATGACGAAGGCCCCGGAAGAGCGATTCCGGGGCCTTCCTTTTTTGGCCTATCGCCTATCGGCTACTTGAGGCCCAGGCGGCTGGGACTACCGCCCTTCGGACTGCTTGAGGCCGGGGTGGGGCGCTCAATCGGCCTTGTCGCCCTGGAACATGGTGTTGCCGTTGGCGGTCGTGGCGGGGACGGACTGGATGACGTCGAAATGCTCGACGATCTTGCCGTTCTCGACCCGGAAGATGTCCACGATGGCGCGGCCGGGATCATCGGGACTTTCCTGCGAATGCAGGTGCAGGGCGACCAGGTCGCCGTCGGCGATGACGCGATGGATGGTCACGCGCGACTGCGGATGCTCGCGGAAGAAGCCCTCGAAATAGCCATAGAAGGCCTCGGCTCCGTTCGGGACGTTCGGATTGTGCTGGATGTAGCGGTCGCCGATGTACAGCCGGGCCGCCTCGGTCGGCCGGTGCTGGTTGAACGCCAGTTCGTAGAAGGCGGTGACGATCCGGGCGTTCTCGGCCTCGGTGGCGGTGCGGTCGCTCGAGGAGGGCGGATGAGGCGCGGCGACGGGCTCGGCGTGGACGGATCCGGCCCATATCGCCAGCGTCATCAGTGCGGCGGCGAGCGGGAACTTCATCTCGACCCCTCCTCAGTAGGCGGCGGTGAAACGGGCGCGGCTGTGCTTCGGTTGCTCCAGCTCATCGACCATGGCCAGGGCGTAGTCGGCGTAGCTGATGCGGCTTTCGCCCTTGTCGTCGGTCAGCAGCTGGTCGTTGCCGGTGCGGTAGCGGCCCAGGCGCGGCCCGGCCTCGATCAGGGCGGCGGGCGAGAGGAAGGTCCAGTCCACGTCGCTGATCCCGCGCAGATGGTCCAGGAAGGTGATGCCGCCGGTGGCGAACGGCTTCCATTCCTCGGGAAACTGCGGCGTGTCGATCAGGCGGACGCCGGGCGCGACCTCCAGGCTGGCGGCGCCGCCGGTGACCAGCAGGCGCGGCACGCCGGCCTCGCGCACGGCGGTCAGCAGGGTCTCGGCCGGCACGTCGAAGTGCAGGGCGCTGATCACCGCGTCGGCGCCGCGCAGCAGGTCGGCGAGAGCGTTCGCGTCAGAGGCGTCGCCGGCGACCGGCGTGACGCGGTCGGCGGTCGGGATCGCCTCCGGCTTGCGGGCCACGGCGGTGACCGCATGGCCCCGCCCGGCGAGCTCCTTGGTGATTTCCGAGCCGATGTGGCCGCTGGCGCCCAGTACGACGATCTTCATGGGAGGGTGTCCTTGGTGGTTTCCAATGGGTACCAAGTGAGATAAAGAAATCATCCATGCAAGAAGGCACCGAAACCTCATCTGGTCACCCGCGGGAAACCGCCCGGGGTGACGTGCGCGCGCAGGACTGTCCGACCCGGCTGCTGCTGGACCGGATCGCCGACAAGTGGACGACCCTGCTGCTGACCACGCTCGATGACGGGCCCATGCGCTTCAACGCGCTCAAGCGGCGGATCGGCGGGGTGTCCCAGAAGATGCTCAGTCAGAGCTTGAGGCAGATGGAGCGCGACGGGCTGGTGCTGCGCCATGTCGAGGCGACCGTGCCGGTCAGCGTCACCTATGAGATCACGCCTCTGGGCCGAACCCTGGTCGAGGCGCTTCGGCCGATGATCGACTGGGCCGAGACCCGGATGGACCAGGTCGAGGCGGCGCGCCGCGCCTATGACGCCCGCGTGGTCTGAACCCTCCGACGGAGCGGCCTGTGATCTGGCCGGGAATCCGACGTTTGTGAAGAACCGTCCGTCACCGGAGGGTTGACGTAGGGCCTGCCGCGCGGGAGTGAGCGCGCATGATCGCGACCGCGATTTCGGGAGATTCGTCGATGCTGGGCTGGTTTCAGGCGCTGCTGCCCAAGGAAGACAATTTCTTCCGGCTGTTCGACGCCCATGCGGCGACCCTGATCCAGGGCGCCGACGCCCTGCGCAAGGTGCTGGAGGGCGGCGACGAGGTGCCGCGCTGGTGCCAGCGCATCATCGATCATGAGCATGAGGCCGACGCCGTGGCGCGCGAGGTGCTGTTCGCGGTGCGCCGCAGCTTCGTCACCCCGTTCGACCGTTCGGACATCCGCGGCCTGACCAACTCGCTGGATGACTCGATCGACCAGATGCAGAAGACCGCCAAGGTCATCACCCTGTACGAGATGCGCGAGTTCGCCCCGCACATGCGCCAGCTGGGCGATATCGCGGTGGAGGCGGCGACGCTGACGGTGGAGGCGGTGTCCCTGCTGCCGGCCATGCGCAAGAACCACGGCCGCCTGAACGAGCTGACCGAGAAGATCGCCCGGTTGGAGAGCGACTCCGACACCCTGTACGATCACGGCATGAAGGCGCTGTATGAGGCGCACAAGACCGGCGACGCCATGGCCTTCATCACCGGGGCCGAGGTCTATGACCACCTGGAGAAGGTGATCGACCGGTTCGAGGACGTGGCCAACCGGATCAACGGCGTTCTGGTCGAACACCTGTAGGAGCGGCCCGGATGGACCACGCCCTGCTGATCCTCGTCTTCCTGATCGCCGTCGCCCTGCTGTTCGACTTCCTGAACGGCCTGCACGACGCCGCCAACTCGATCGCCACCATCGTGGCGACGCGCGTCCTGCCGCCGGTCTTCGCGGTCGGCTGGGCGGCCTTCTTCAACTTCATCGCCTTCCTGTTCTTCGGTCTGCACGTCGCCAATACGATCGGGAAGGGGATCATCGATCCGTCCATCATCTCGGACCAGGTGATCTTCGGGGCCCTGATGGGGGCCATCAGCTGGAACGTCATCACCTGGCTGGCGGGCATTCCGTCGTCCAGTTCGCACGCCCTGATCGGCGGCCTGCTGGGCGCGGGCGTGGCCAAGGCCGGGACCGGCGCCGTCGTCATCGGCGGAGTGACCAAGACCGTCGCGGCCATCTTCCTGTCGCCCGCGGTCGGCTTCGCCCTGGCGCTGCTGCTGGTCTTCCTGGTGTCGTGGATCTTCGTGAAGGCCAATCCGTCGTCCGCGGACAAGATCTTCCGCAAGCTGCAGTTCGTCTCGGCCTCGGCCTATTCGCTGGGGCATGGGGGCAATGACGCGCAGAAGACCATGGGCATCATCGCGGTGCTGCTGCTGTCCCGCGCGCCGGCGGGGACCGAGTTTCACGTGCCCTTCTGGGTGGTGATCACCTGTCAGGCGGCGATCGCCCTGGGCACCCTGTTCGGCGGCTGGCGCATCGTTCACACGATGGGGTCGCGGATCACTCGCCTGAGCCCGCAGCAGGGCTTCTGCGCCGAGACGGGCGGGGCCATCACCCTGTTCATGGCCACCGGCCTGGGCATTCCGGTTTCGACCACCCACACCATCACCGGCGCCATCGTCGGCGTCGGCGCGGCCCGGCGGGCCAGCGCGGTGCGCTGGGGCGTGGCCCGCAGCATCGTCACGGCCTGGTTCATCACCATGCCCGCGGCGGCGGCGATCGGCGCGGCCTTCTTCTGGGTCGGCGGAATCTTCCTGACCTGATGACCGGCGAGGTCATCCGCACCGAACGGGCCGAGCGGCGTCAGGTGGCGGCGCTGCCCTGGCGACGCGGCCCCGACGGGCTGGAAATCCTGCTGGTCACCTCGCGCGAGACGCGGCGCTGGGTCACGCCCAAGGGCGGCCGCATGCCCGGCCTGACGGACGCCGAGGCCGCGGCCATCGAGGCGCTGGAAGAGGCCGGGGTCGAAGGCCGGGTCGGAGACGAGCCGCTGGGGACGTTCCGCTATCTGAAGATGCTGCGGCGGCGCGCGCCCCGCTGGTGCGTGGTCTCCGTCTATCCGCTGGAGGTCGTCACCGTGCGTCCTGTGTGGAAGGAGCAGGGCGAGCGTGACCGGCTTTGGATGTCGGTCGAACAGGCGGCGGCCTGCGTCGGCGAACCGGATCTGGCTGAGATAATTCGCCGCTTCCGCTGATCGGCGGTTGTGCATGCGCCGTACACGCGGAAAGATGGGGCGAACGGGGGGATAACGATGCGTTTCATGATCGCGTGCGCGGCCGCGGCGCTGCTCAGCACGGCCTTGCCGGCCGATACGGCCCGGGCGGCCCAGGCCTCTTCGGCGGCGACCGCGCCGTCCGAGCGGCAGCTGGAGCTGACGCGCCGGTACCTGAACCTGTTGATGACGGACCAGTTCGAGGGCGTGATCCATCAGATGCTCGGCGCCGAGATGGCCAATGACGAGCAGATGCAGACCCTTCCGGAGGCCGACCGCCGCTTCATCCTCAGCCTGACCGCCGAGCTGACGGCGGACATGGTCCCGCAGATGATCGCGGAAATGGTCCCGGTCTACGCCGGCGTCTTCACCGAGGAGGAGTTGGTCGCCCTGGTCGCCTTCTATGACACCCCCCTGGGCCGCTCGATCGCGGAAAAGAGCGTGCAGGTGATGCCCGCGGCCGATCGCGCGGTCATGGCGCTGGTCCCGCAGATGATGGAGAAGATGGCGATGCGGATGTGCCAGCACTACAGCTGCACCCCCGCCGAGCTGGAGCAGCTCCGGCAGGACATGCGCGAAGGCGCCGAGGTGGATCAGGGCGCGCGCCGGAAGTAGATCCGATCAGGCGCGCCGGGCTTCGGCCATGAAGCAGCCGCGTCGGGCGGTGTGCATCTGGATTCGGTCGATCACCGGGTCGGAGAACCAGAGGTTCAGCCGAACCGCCAGATCGGCGCCGTCGACCACATCGGCGTCGATCATCATCGCCCCGGAGTCATAGGCCCGAACCGACAGCAGGCGACGGCCCAGCATGTCGGGGACCTCGTCCGGCCCCAGCGCCGCTTCCGAGGCGGTCTCGCGCACGAAGATCGGCCCGTCCGAGCGGTAGGGACTGGCGGGCGCATCAAGATGGCGGTGGGTGAGCAGGATCAGCGCCTCGCCCGGCGCGGCGTCGGCCAGGCTGACCCGGCAGGGCGCGCTGTTCGGCGCGTCGGCGATCATTCGGCGCGCGCCCATGGCCTCCAGCCCGGCGTCGTCCAGCGCGAACAGCGGACGGAAGGGGGCCAGCGGCAGGGGATGGATCAGGAAGCTCATGGAGCGGATGATCGCGCCGTCCCGACCCGGCGTCTGGCGTCTTTCGGCTGTTGCGCCGGGCCGCGCGCATCCCCACAACGGAGGGCATGAACGCCCCCTTCAAGACCGCCGCCGATCCGCTGGACGCCCCCGTCTGGGACCTGTCCGACCTCTACGCCTCTCGCGAGGACGCCCGCATCGAGGCCGATCTGGAGCGCACCCGCGCCCTGGTCGGCGAACTGAACGGGCTGCAGGGCCAGCTGATCGCGGCCAAGGACGATCCGGCGACGTTGGGACAGCGGCTGGACCGGGCCGTCGCGCTGTACGAGCAGGCCTCGGACGTGCTGGGCGCGCTGGGGGCCTACGCCTTCCTCGCCGCCTCGACCAACCGCAACGACGCGGGCGCACAGGGCTTCGAGGCCACGGTGCGCGAGAAGCTGACCGCCATCGCCACCCCGACTATCTGGGTCACGCTGGAGATCAACCAGCTGGATGACGCCGCCGTCGAGGCGGCGCTGAAGGCCCATCCCGCCGCCGCCCGCTGGACTCCATGGCTGCGCCGGACGCGGGCGATGAAGCCGCATGAGCTGTCCCAGGAGCTGGAGACCTTCCTGGCCGAGCGCGGCCCCATCAGCGCCCAGTGGCCGCGCCTGTTCGACGAAACCCTGGCGGCGATGAAGGTGAAGGCCGGCAAGGACGAGCTGACCCTGGCCGAGGCCCTGAACCGCCTGTCCGACCCCAAGGGCGCCAAGCGCAAGGCGGCGGCCGAGGGGCTGGACGAGGCCTTGGGCGCGCGCGCCTCGACCATGGCGCTGGTGCTGAACACCGTCGCCGCCGACAAGGCGCTGGAGGACCGCTGGCGCGGCTTCAAACGCCCCGCCGATGGGCGTCACCTGTCCAATGAGGTGGACGGCGAGTCCGTGGACGCCATGGCCGAAGCCGTGGCCGCCGCCTATCCGCGCCTGTCGCACCGCTACTACGCCCTGAAGGCCAAGGTGCTGGGCAAGCCCAAGCTGGACCAGTGGGACCGCAACGCCCCGCTCGAGACCACGGCCCCGCGCGGCTATGACTGGTCGGCCGGCAAGGCGCTGGTGCTGGAGAGCTTCGGCGACCTGGGCGGGGACTTCGCCGAGCGGGCGCAGGGCTTCTTCGACAGGCCGTGGATCGACGGCAAGGCGCGGGCGGGCAAGCAGTCCGGCGCCTACGCCCACCCGGTGACGTCGGACAAGCACCCCTATGTCTTCCTGAACTGGATGGGCGAGCGGCGGGACGTGCTGACCCTGGCGCATGAGCTGGGCCACGGCGTGCATCAGACGCTGGCGGCGGGGCAGGGGTCCCTGCTCGCCGATACGCCCCTGACCCTGGCCGAGACGGCCTCCATCTTCGCCGAGGGGCTGACCTTCGACCGCCTGCTGAAGACGGCGCCCAAGGCCGAGCAGCGCGGCCTGCTGGCCGGCCGCATCGAGGACGGACTGAACACCGTGGTGCGCCAGATCGCCTTCCACCGGTTCGAGACCCGGTTCCATGACGAGCGCGCGGCGGGCGAGGTCCCGGTCGAGCGGATCGGCGAGATCTGGCTGGAGGAGATGGGCGCGTCGCTGGGCCCGGCGGTGACGCTGAACCCCGGCTATGAGCACTGGTGGAGCTATGTCAGCCACTTCGTGCACTCGCCCTTCTACGTCTACGCCTACGCCTTCGGCGACCTGCTGGTGGCGGCGCTGATGGAGACGCGGGCCAAGGACCCGGAGGGCTTCACGCCCCTGTACCGCGACCTGCTCGCGGGGGGCGGGTCCAGGGGCTACGTCGAGGCGCTGGCGCCGTTCGGCCTGAACCCGCGCGACCCGGCCTTCTGGACCATCGGCACGAAGCGGCTGGAACGGCTGATCGACCAGTTCGAGGCCATGGTCTGAGTTGACGGTCGGGCAGGGGCGGGCGACCGTCCGCGCCATGCGCATCCTGATCCTCGCGGCGGTCGCCGCCTTCGCCCTGCCCGCGGCGGCCCAGACACCCGTCCAGACGCCGCCGTCCGGACCCTCCGCGAGCGTCCGCGCCATGGCGGCGGGGTACAAGGCCCTGACCGTGTGCAGCGCGGTCAAGAACGGCGCGATGGCGGGCGCGTCGCGCACGCTTGAGAGCGTCGAGAGGAACGAACTGGTCGGCGTCTATCCCGAGCTGGACGCGCTGGTGCGCGAGATGCCGGCTCAGATCGACGACTATTCCGTGTCGGTGGCCTGGGACGAGACCCTGCCGCCCCGGACGGCCGTCTGGAGGCCGAACGCGGGCTGCACGATCCTGCCTATCGGTTGGCAGGGTGAGGCCGGCGACCTGTGGGTGTGGTCCACCCGGACACCCGACCGGGGCTTCCGGACCGGTCGGCCGGCCGACGCCCAGGCGCTCGAGGCTGTCGTCGGAAAAGCGTTCGGCGCCGGTTACGGCGAGGGGGTGAACACGACAGCGGTCGTGGTGCTCCAGAACGACCAGATCGTCGGCGAACGATATGCGCCCGGCTTCGGGCCTGAGACGCCCCAGCGCACGTGGTCGGTGGCCAAGTCCATCGCGGGCACGCTGATCGGTGCGGCGGCCCACCGCAGAGAGATCGACGTGAATGCGCCCGCCGCTATCCCGGATTGGAACCGGCCCGGCGACCCCCGCGCGGCCATCACCCTGGATCAGCTGATGCGGATGTCCTCGGGCCTGACCAGCGACACGGCGGGGAACCGCACCGACGCCCTCTATTTCGGCGGCGTGGGCGTGGACGAGCAGGTCACGACCTGGCCGCTGATCGCGCGGCCGGGAACGCGGTACCGCTACGCCAACAACGACAGCCTGCTGGCCACGCTGGCGATCGCGCCGACGTTCGAGTCTCACCCGCCGGCGGAGCTGTTTCAGAGGCTGGGGATGCACCGGACCTGGGCCGAGACCGACTGGCGCGGCAACTACGTCCTCTCCAGCCAGGTCTGGTCGACGGCGCGCGACCTGGCGCGTTTCGGCCAGCTGTACGCCCACGACGGTGTCCTGAACGGCGAGCGCATCCTGCCGGAGGGCTGGCTTGAGTACGTCTCACGTCCCTCGGGGCCCCAGCCGATGGGCGAGCAGGGCTACGGCGCGACCTTCTGGCTGATGAACACGTCCGAGGGGGTTCCGCCGGACACCATCTCCGCCAACGGCAACCGGGGCCAGTATGTGATCATCGTGCCCAGCCGGAACATCGTCATCGTCCGCCGCGGCGAGGACCCGACCGGCAAGCGCTTCGATCCGATCGCCTTCACCCGCGACGTTCTGGCGGCGCTGGACTGAGCTGAAATGGCGCGCCCCGCTTGAGCCTGAGCGCGGCCCCGGTATAAGGGCGGCGAACTTTCTTTTCCCGAATCCGGACCCGACCCATGGCCGACCCCCACGCCCACGACGACTACGTTAAAGGCTCGATGGAAATCAGCGAGCAGACGTCGACGTTCCACCTGTTCATGGGCATGGCCAAATACGGCTCGCTGGCCATCGCGGCCCTGCTGGCCCTGCTGACGATCTGGTTCATGCCGAACGGCAACTTCTTCGCCGGCGTCGGCGTGGCGGTCGTGATGATGGCCGCGGGCGTGTGGTTCCTGCGTTCGCCTTCGGCGCACTGAGGCCCGGCCGCGCTGACGGCGCGGCGGTCTTCTGATCCATGAGATTGAGGAAGGGCCGGGCTGTTCAGGCAGTCCGGCTTTTTCGCGTCTGCGTAAAGCGGGGGCGGCTGCGAAGCGGGTCCACGGCCCAACTCTCTGACCCATCCGAGGATGAAATCGAGGCCGTTGGGCCGTTTCCCGCCTTCTGAAAGCCCGATCAGCCTATCAGCGGCCCGAGCTTGCGCCAGTAGACGGGGTCGAATTTATGCTGCGCCGCAGCATAATGCGGAACGGTGTTGCGCGGATGCACCATGGCGGCGAGGCCGCCGGAACGATCAGGCCCCGGCGACGGCCCGCAGCGCCGAAACCTGCTGCGTGCTGGGGATGGTGCTGACACTGACGCCCGCCTCATCCGGAACCGCCAGATAGCCGGCTTTGGCCGCCGCGTCGCCCAGGCGGCGGCGCGAGGTCAGGACCACCAGCGGGGCGGCGAACAGCAGCGGCAGGACCACCGGGGCGAACCAGGTGACCAGATCCGGGCGGAAGCCCAGACCGACGCAGAACAGCAGGCCCGTGGCCATCTGCCAGCGCATCGAGCGGAAGGCGTCCTTCCAGCTGACGCCGTCGGCGTCGCGGTCCTGGGCGTGCCAGCCGGCGTCGTGACCGGCGGCGATCTGGATGATGGCCTTGGTGTTGGCGACCATCATGATCGGGGCGATCAGGGCCGACAGGAAGATCTCCATGGCCATGCCCTTGAAGATGCGCTTGCCGCCGCCGAAGGCGCGACGCTCGCGCGGGCGGCTCATGACCAGCAGGCCGCCCATGACCTTCGGACCGATCAGGAGCACGCCCGACAGCAGGGTGGCCAGCATGAAGGGCGAGAATTCGGGCTTCAGCAGATAGCCGAACGACGCCCAGTCGGTCGGGTACTGCAGCTGGATCACCATGCCGGCGATCAGCGAGGCCAGCCACAGGGGCGACGAGAAGTAGGCCATGAAGCCCATGGCCATCTGGACGCGGTTCATCACGGTCATGCTGCGGGTCTTCAGAAGGCCCAGGTGCTGCATGTTGCCCTGGCACCAGCGGTGATCGCGGCGGATGAAGTCCAGCATGGTGGCCGGGGTCTCTTCACAGCTGCCGTCCAGGGCGGCGGTGACGTGCACCGCCCAGCCGGCACGGCGCAGCAGGGCGGCCTCGACCGTGTCGTGGCTCAGGATCGCGCCGCCGAAGGGCTCGCGGCCCGCCAGGATCGGCAGATGGGCGGTCGAGGCGAAGGCTTCGGTGCGCAGGATGGCGTTGTGGCCCCAGTAGCTGGCTTCCGAGCCGGCCCACCAGGCCAGGCCGGCGGCGGCGACGCGGCCGTACAGGCGCACGCTGAACTGCGACACGCGGGCGAACAGGGTCTGGCCCTTGATGATGGTCGGCGTGGTCTGCAGCAGGCCGATGCCCGGGTTGCGCTCCATGGCGTCGACCATGCGCAGGATGGTCTCGCCGGCCATGGTCGAGTCGGCATCCAGCACCAGCATGAACGGATAGGCGCCGCCGAAGCGCTGGGTCCATTCCGACAGGTTGCCGCACTTGCGCTCGATGTTCTTCTCGCGACGGCGGTAGAAGACGCGGCTGTGGGCGTGGGCGCGGAAGCCCAGATAAGCCTGATGCTCCTGGTCGGCCGCTTCCGGCTTGGTCGAGTCGCTCAGGACAAAGATGTCGAAGGCGTCCGAAACGCCGAGGCGGGCCAGCGAATTGTCGATCACGGCCAGGCGCGCGAAGGCCGCGCGGGCGTCCTCATTGTACAGCGGCATCAGCAGGGCCGTGCGCTGGGTCGGCTCGGCCGGATGCGGGGCGAAGGCCAGGTCGTCCTGTTCGCGGCCGGTCAGCAGCACCCAGAAGCCGATGGCGGCGCTGGAGAACCAGCAGCCGATGGCGGTGATCAGCACCCCGAAGATGACCAGGGAGGCCACTTCCAGGGCGTCGAAGCCGTTGCGCGCGAACAGCGCCACCGGCGCGATCAGGGCCAGGGCTGTAACAATCGCGGTCAGGACGGCGAGCGCGAGACGGCGGCCGCCGACGTTCACCGGCGAGGTGGCGGGCGTGGGGACTTCCGGCGTCGCGTCCCAGCTGTTGAGCGACTGACGCGGCATGGCCATCGGCGCTTCGTCCGGCAGCCAGGTCCAAGCCGGGCGGTCAGTCTGGGCCGACGCAGCGTTTGCGGCGTCGATCCGGATCGCTTGGTTGCTCATAAGTCAGTCCAGGCCTTTGATCCCGCAACCGGCCGGGGCGCCGGGTGGAATTTGCTGCATTGCAACACGCCTGCAATGTCGATCACTTCCGTGCGATTTTCAATCACGGAATGGTGAATGGCGAAGAAAAATTGAATGAGGCCGGTTTTCCGGGGCTTTGGCGGCCCGCGGGGGCCTTCAGTCGCGGCCGGCGTGGGCCTTCAGGCGGCGTTCGATCACGAAAGCTGCGATCCCGACCCAGCCGACAAGGATAATCGCATAGCCCCGCTCCCACCAGCCGACATTGGCGTCGTTGACCGTTCCGGGCAGCACCAGATGGTAGGTGAAGGCGGTCAGGACGGCCATGGCCACGAAGACCACGGCCAGGAAGATCTTCAGCCGCTTCATGTCGACATGGCTCCATAGGCCCCAGAGCAGCAGCAGGGGCGCCAGCTGGATGCCGAGGCCCAGGTTGATGGCCATGTGCCGGGGGTCGGGCCACGGATAGAGGCTGGAGGCGGCCAGGCCGATGCCCGCCAGGGTGAAGACCACGGCGGTCAGGCCCGCGACGAACCAGCGCTCGGTCAGGGCGTGGATGGCCAGGCCGAAGCCGACCCCCGCGGCGATGCACATCGCGCCGGCGATGAAGACGCCGCCGTTGAAGATCAGAGGCATGGGAGCCGAGGCGCCGCCCAGCTCGCTGAGATACTGGCGCGCGTGATCGAAGCCCGGCCAGGTCGCCACGCCGATCAGGACCGCAGTCAGGGCCAGCACCGGCGCGCCCATGCCGATCATCAGCAGCCGGCGGCGGCGATGGTAGCGGGGGCGTCCGACGGGGGCGGGGAAGGGCTTGAGACCCCACAGCGGCCGGATCAGGGGAATGCGGCGCACGACCTCGTAGATCAGCAGGCTGACTCCGAAGGTGACGCCGACCAGGCAAGCGGCCTCGAGCGGGGCGGGCAGGTTCGCGGGGCGGATAAACCAGACCGCCACGACCAGCACCGTCTGGTGCGCGAGATAGAGGGGAAAGGTGGCGTCCACCAGATAGGGCAGGGCGGGGCCGGGCGTCTTGCGCAGATAGCGGCTGCCGTAGCCGAGGATGGCGGTGATCACCGCCCACTGGTCGATGGCGAAGACGACCGCGCGCGGCACGCCGAACCAGGTCCCGCCGCCGGGGTGGGCCGCCTGCCACATCATGATCGGCAGGGCGATCAGGGCCACGATCAGCGACAGGTGCCGGCGGCGCTCCAGCTCGGCCCAGACGCCCTGATGCCCGACGATCAGGAAGCCGAACAGGAAGGCCCCCAGCGACAGGAAGTGATTGTAGAAGTCCCACGTCAGCTTGTTGGTGATGCCGAAGATCGGGAACAGCACGATGCGGATCACGATCAGATAGACCAGCGGCACGACCAGGATGCGCCAGCCCGCTGTGTTGCGGACCAGCCAGGCCTCGGCCCGGGCCATCAGGGCCGGGCGGGTCATCAGGGCCACGGCGACCAGGCTGTAGACCGCGATATAGACGATGAACCACAGGTGGTTGACCGGCACGCCGTCGGCCAGGCCGGCCGGGCCGAACTCGTGCCACAGCCAGTCGGCGAAGTTTCCGGTGAAGCCGCCCTTGTCCAAGGCCTCGACCCAGGACTGGATCGGCACCAGCACCAGGGCGCCGAACAGCAGGGGCGGAATCAGCCGCTCGGCCCGCGCCTTCAGGGTCTGGGCCGCCGTCCGCCGCGCGGTCATGAAACGCAGCGCCGCGCCGGACACCAGGAACAGCAGCGTCAGCCGCCACGGATTGGTCAGCAGCAGCGCTTCATGCAGCCAGGGGAAGGTGTGGGCGCTGTGGATGTGCCAGTCGTACGGCGCATAGACCAGGGCCACATGGTACAGGATCAGCAGGCCGAAGGCGCTGACCCGGATCCAGTCCAGGTCGTTGCGGCGCATGCTCGGGGAAGGGCTGTCTGACACGCGGGCGTCTATGGTCGAGGGCGAGGCCCCTGTCCATGACGGGCGCGCTTTTGACGCGTCGCTCCGGAAGAGCCTAACGTCGCTCAATAAACCAGTGAGGGAGGGATTCGCTTGGCTGTCGCCATCGCCGTGACCCGCGAGCGCCGTGAAGGCGAGACGCGTTGCGCCGTCACTCCGGAAACGGTCAGGAAGCTGATCGCGCTGGGCGCGACCGTGACCGTCGAAGCCGGTACGGGCGCCGGCTCCTCCATTCCCGACGCGGACTACGAAGCCGCCGGCGCCGTCGTGGCCAAGGACACCAAGGCCGTGCTGTCCGGCGCCGATCTGGTGCTGAAGGTGCGCGGGCCGACGGCGCAGGAGACCAGCGCCCTGAAGCCCGGCGCGGTCGTCGCCGCCATGCTGGACGCCTATCGCGAGAAGGACACGGTGCAGGCGCTGGCCCAGGCGGGCGTGACGGCCTTCGCCATGGAGTTCGTGCCGCGCATCACCCGGGCTCAGGTGATGGACGTGCTGTCGTCCCAGGCCAACCTGGCCGGTTATCGCGCCGTGATCGAGGCGGCCTACGCCTACGGCAAGGGTTTCCCAATGATGATGACGGCGGCGGGCACGGTCGCCGCGGCCAAGGTCTTCATCATGGGCGCGGGCGTCGCGGGTCTGCAGGCCGTCGCCACCGCCCGGCGTCTGGGCGCGGTGGTCACCGCCACCGACGTGCGCCCGGCGTCCAAGGAACAGGTCGAGAGCCTCGGGGCCAAGTTCGTCGCCGTCGAGGACGAGGAGTTCAAGGCCGCCGAGACCGCCGCCGGCTACGCCAAGCCGATGTCGCCGGAGTATCAGGCCAAGCAGGCCGAACTGACGGCCTCGCACATCGTCAAGCAGGACATCGTCATCACCACCGCCCTGATCCCCGGCCGCCCCGCGCCGCGGCTGGTCACGGCGGCGCACGTGGCCTCGATGAAGCCGGGCTCGGTCATCGTCGACCTGGCCATCGACAACGGCGGCAACGTCGAGGGCGCCAAGCTGGGCGAGGTCGTCACCACGTCGAACGGCGTCCAGATCGTCGGCTGGTCCAACCTGCCGGGCCGCATCGCCGCGGACGCCTCGGCCCTCTACGCCCGCAACCTGGTCGCCTTCGTCGGCCTGATGATCAAGGACGGCGTCCTGGCGATCGACCTGGAGGACGAGATCCTCAAGGCCTCGGTGGTCACCAACGGCGGGGCCGTTGTGCATGAGGGGGTGAAGGGATGAGCGGAAAGACTGTCAGCGCGACCCGCATCCTGACTGGTTTCGCGGCGGCTGCGATGGCGATCGGTGTAATCCTGATCGTTATCAAGTGGGTGTTGGCGGGGGTCGAGTTCGTCGGAGGACCGCTTTTGCGTGTTCCAGACGGATTGTTGCAGAGCGGCGTGCCACTGACGATCGTCGGATGGGTGATGCTGATGCTCTTGAGAGCTCGCAGCGAGAAGGAGCAAGGCTGATGGAACATGTCGATCCCACCATCTTCCGGCTGGCCATCTTCGTGCTGGCGATCTTCGTCGGCTACTACGTCGTCTGGTCGGTGACGCCGGCGCTGCATACGCCGCTGATGGCCGTGACCAACGCCATCTCCTCGGTGATCGTCGTCGGTGGCCTGATCGCGGCGGCGGCGGCGTCCAGCGGCGACGGCTGGATCGCCAAGGGCGCCGGTGTGGCCGCCGTGACCCTGGCCAGCGTCAACATCTTCGGCGGCTTCATGGTCACGCGGCGCATGCTGGCCATGTACCGCAAGAAGGAAAAGCCCAAGGCCGCGGAGCCCGCCGCCTCGTGACCTTCGACGCCCACACGCTCGCCTTTGGAATCTCGCTAGTCGGACTGGCGGTCGGGGTGGGCCTGTGGGTGCGTTCGATCTTCGAGAAGACGCCGCTGCGCCGCCTGCGCCAAGTGGACTGCGGCACGGTGCTGGTCTTCTCATCCATTCTGCTGCGCTTCGTCGGCCAGACGAAGCCGCTGGGCATCATCGAATGGGCGCTGGCCCTGATCTCGCCCCTGTTCGTGGCGGCGGCGCTGTGGCGGCTGTCGCGCACGGCCTGCCCGCCGTCGGGAGCGGGCCGATGAGGGCGCTGACGCTGATCGCCGTGGCCGCCATCGCCCTGGCCGCGCCCGCCGCGGCGCAGACCTATGTCGGCGAGAATATCGAGGGCGGGCTGCATTGGTCGGTCTCGGCGCCCGGAGGGGCGTCGTGGCGGCTGAATTGCCGCTTCCCGCCGGTGACCTATTACCGCAACAACTATGACCGGGAAGCCTGGATCAACCAGCTGACCGACGAGGGCTCCGGGCCGTCCCGGGGTCGCATGCCGCTGGACACCGGGCATTGCCGGGTGACCAAGACGGGCGGCGAGGGGCCGGTGGCCATCGCCGTCGGCCGTCCGGGCAAGGTCGAGACCGCCGTCGCGCGCGCCGTCGGAGAATCGGCGACGGCGGGACTGTTCTGATGACGAGTGGGGGAACGGAATGAACGCATCCATCGCGGCCCTGGCCTATTTGGTCTCCGGGGTCCTGTTCATCCTGTCGCTGCGCGGGCTTTCGAGTCCCGAGACCAGCCGGCGTGGCAATACCTTCGGCATGATCGGCATGGCGCTGGCCGTCGGCGTGACCCTGCTGACGCTGTGGGCCAGCAAGGCCATGGATCCGCTGACCCTGGGCCTGATCGCGGGCGGCGTGGTCATCGGCGGCGGCGCGGGCGCCCTGATCGCGGGCCGGGTCCAGATGACCCAGATGCCCCAGCTGGTGGCCGCCTTCCACAGCCTGGTCGGCATGGCCGCCTGTCTGGTCGCGGTGGGCGCGGTCTACGCCCCGGACAGCTTCGGCATCGCCACGGCGGCGGGCGGCATCAAGACCCTGTCGATCATCGAGCTGAGCCTCGGCGTCGCCATCGGCGCCGTCACCTTCACCGGTTCGGTGATCGCCTTCGCCAAGCTGAACGGCAACATGAGCGGCGCGCCGATCATCCTGCCCGCCCGGCACCTGATCAACATCGCCCTGGCCCTGGGCCTGGTCCTGCTGATCGGCGTCATGATCGGCTCGGGCGGCACGGCGACCTGGGCCTTCTGGGGCGTGTTCGCCATCGCCCTGATCCTGGGCGCGACCCTGATCATCCCCATCGGCGGCGCGGACATGCCGGTGGTGGTGTCGATGCTCAACTCCTACTCCGGCTGGGCCGCGGCGGCGCTGGGCTTCACGCTGGAGAACATCGCCCTGATCATCACCGGGGCGCTGGTCGGAAGCTCGGGCGCCATCCTCAGCTACATCATGTGCAAGGGCATGAACCGCAGCTTCATCAGCGTCATCCTGGGCGGCTTCGGCGGCGGGGACGCGGCGGCGGGCCCGGGCGGCGCGGTCGAGACGCGGCCGGTCAAGCAGGGCTCGGCCGAGGACGCGGCCTTCATCATGAAGAACGCCTCCAAGGTCATCATCGTGCCCGGCTACGGCATGGCGGTGGCCCAAGCCCAGCACGCCCTGCGCGAGATGGCCGACAAGCTGAAGGAGGAGGGGGTCGAGGTGAAATACGCCATCCACCCCGTCGCCGGCCGCATGCCCGGTCACATGAACGTCCTGCTGGCCGAGGCCAACGTCCCCTATGACGAGGTGTTCGAGCTGGAGGACATCAACTCCGAGTTCGGCAGCTGCGACGTGGCCTTCGTCATCGGCGCCAACGACGTCACCAATCCGGCGGCCAAGACCGACCCGACCAGCGCCATCTACGGCATGCCGATCCTGGACGTGGAGAAGGCCGGCACCGTGCTGTTCATCAAGCGCGGCATGGCGGCCGGCTATGCCGGTGTCGAGAACGAACTCTTCTTCCGCGACAACACCATGATGCTGTTCGCCGACGCCAAGAAGATGGTCGAAGGGATCGTGAAGAGCCTCTAGGCCCTGCTCATTCCGCGCCGTCGGAACCCAGAACCACGTTGACGATGGCCATCCAGGCGCGGTCATCCGCCAGTTCGGGATTATAGGTTCGGGCGACGAAGAGCCCCAGAAGCGTCATGTAGAGCCCCCGCGCGGCGACGTCGGCGACGTCGGCCGGGCGGCCTAGCCGTTCAAGTTCCGCGGCGATGTAGGCGATGCGGCTGGCGTCAACGCGCCGCATGGTGACTCGCGCCGAGTCATCGACGGCGGCCCAGGCCCGCAGGGCGTTTTCAGCTTTCGCCGCATCGACGCCGTGCACCAGTCGGTCCATCGCCTGCAGGGCGACATTGCGGAGGCGATCGGCGGCGTCCGGGATATCCCAGGCGTTGGCGATCAGCTGATCGGTGAGATCCGTCTCCCACAGGGTCAGCAGATCGGCGAGCAGGTCGTGACGGTCCTTGAAGTGCCAGTAGAACGATCCCCGGCTGACCCGGAGACTCTTCGCCAGCCGGTCGATCTTCACCGCGTCCACGCCGCCTTCCGCCAACGCACCGAGCCCCGCCAGTGTCCAATCTGTTCGGGTCAGGGAGATCTGGGGGGCTGTCATTCGCCAACCATACACCACTGTATTGACAGCTGCCAACCGGGCGACCATACAGAAGTGTATGGAGGTGAAGGCATGACACTTTATCGGCTGGGTTGCTTCGGCCTGATCGGGCTGGGCCTCCTTCATCTCGGTGTGCTTGGTCTGGATGCGTTCAGCTATGCGGGAGATCTGGCGAGGGGCCGGTTGTGGTCCTGGGAGCACTGGGGACCGCTGGCTGGGCAGCGCCCGGAGTTGGTCGCCGGCGGCTTCGCGTTCTGGTCCACGATCGGCAGTTTCGCGGTCCCGGTCATGGGACTGGGAGCGCTTCTGGTCGATCTTGATCGACGCGGCGTGCTTGTGCCGCGCGGGGTGTTCATCGGCCTGGGAGTATGGTTGCTGGTCTGCTCGGCCCTGATGCCGCCCAGCGGTTTTCCGTTCGCGCTGGCGGTGATCGCCGCACTGATTTTCGCAAGGCAGGGCGGGACGCGGTGGCCTGTAGCGGGAAGCGCCGTCCGGAGGTAGGCTCGCAACCGGAGGGATGTCTCATGGCCAGCGAACCCAAGACCCGCCCCACCGACGTCCCTGTCGCCGACTTCATCGCCGCCGTCGAAAACCCGCGTCGTCGGGCCGACGCCGAGGTGGTGCAGGCGTTGATGGCCGAGGCCTCGGGCGAGCCCGCCGTGATGTGGGGGCCGTCGATCATCGGCTACGGCAGCTATCGCGGCGCGACCGGCGACTGGCCGATCATCGGCTTCTCGCCGCGCAAGGCGAACCTGGTCCTCTATGTCGCGCGGGACTTCGATGGAGTGGACGACGTGCTGGCGCGGCTGGGCAAGCACAAGGCCAGCGTGGGCTGCCTGTATGTGAACCGGCTGGATGATCTGGACCCGGCGGTGTTGCGCGAACTGGTGCAGCGGTCGGTGGCGTGGATGCGGGCCAAAGCCCCCGGCGCCGGGGGCTGCTGACAAGCCCCTATCGCGCGCCAGCGGGCGGCGCTAACACGCGCCCGTGAACACGCCTGCTCAACCCGCCAACGCCGCCCACCACCGCTTCGAGGCGCTGGATTCCCTGCGCGGGGTCTGCGCCATCCTGGTCGTCATGTTCCACATGCCGGTGGCCAGTCATTGGCGCGACTGGGGCCTGATCCAGCACGGCTATCTGTTCGTCGACTATTTCTTCGTCCTGTCGGGCTTCGTCATCGCCCATGCCTATGCCGCGCGGCTGAAGACGACGCGGGACGCCGGGCGGTTCATGGTGCGGCGGCTGGGCCGGGTCTGGCCCCTGCATGTCCTCATGCTGGCGGCCTTCATCGGGCTGGAGCTGCTGCGGCTGTGGACCCATTTCGACAGCGTGACCCCGTTCGCGCGCGACCGCTCGGTCGAGTCGATCTTCACCAACCTGCTGCTGGTCCAGGCCTACAACCTGCATGGCTTCCTGACCTGGAACGGCCCGGCCTGGACGCTGAGCGTCGAGGTCGGCTGCTATGTCGTCTTCGCCGCCCTGGTGCTGGCCCTCCCGCGCGGCTGGCGCTGGGTCGGGGCGGTGCTGGCGGTGATCGGCGGGATCATGGTGCTGACCCTGGCTCCGCGCTGGATGAACACCACCCACGACCTGGCCTTCCCGAGGGCGGTGTACGGCTTCTTCCTGGGGTGCCTGCTGCAGGGAGCCTGGACCCGGATCCCGCGCCTGAAGGGCGGGGCGGCGACGGCGCTGGAGATCGCGACCGTGCTGGCGGTCTGCGCCTTCATCGGCTTCGCCACGGGGCCGGTGACGGTGCTGGTGACCCTGCTGTTCGTGTTCGCGGTCTGGGTCTTCGCGGGCGAGGAGGGCGCCCTGTCGCGCCTGCTGGACGCCAAGCCTCTGGTCACCCTCGGGCGGTGGTCCTTCGCCATCTACATGGTGCACATGTTCGTGCTGGTGGTCATACTGATCATCGGCCGCAAGCTGGACTGGCTGCCCGGCGGACGACGCATCGACTTCGGCTCGCCGTGGCTGAACGACCTGTTCGCCATCGCCCTGTTCGGCCTGATCGTGGTCCTGGCCGTGCTGGCGCATCGCCTGGTGGAAGCGCCGGCCCAACGTCTGATCGACCGCTGGACCAAGCCGAAGGCGGCCTGAGCCGTCCTCAGGCGGCCATGCGGAAGTCGGCGGCGGGATCGAAGACCGGGCGGGCCTCGTCCCACAGCGCGTCCTCGTCGGCGTAGCGGGCCGACGAGCGGGCGTCGATCACGTCGATCACCTGTTCTTCCAGACGGTCCCAGATGACGGCCAGGCCGGCTTCGGCCTCGCACGGAACGATCAGGTAGCGGCTGGCGGCGATCTGGGCGGCGGGGGCGAAGGCGCGGGCCATTTGGAAACTCCGTGAAGCGGTGTCGCTGTCGATGATTGTGTCGTAAGACAGCGTTGCGTCATTTTTGGACGTATGGTTTCTGGCGCTCATGAGATTCGACAAGGCGGCCATGGTTCTGGACCTCGCGCGGCGGATGGCGGCCAGCGCCGAAGGCCTGACGCTTGAGGACATGATGCGTGAGACCGACAGCGCCCGGCGGACCGCCGAGCGGCTGCGCGACGCCGTGCTGGTGCTGTTTCCCCAGACCGAGGAGGTCTCGGACCCGCCCTACAAGCGCTGGCGCATCCGCGGCGGCCTGTCGGCCTTCGAACAGGCCCCGACGGCCGAGGAACTGGTCGAGCTCAGCAAGGCGGCGCAGGGGCTGCGCGCCACCGGCGAACCGTCCCGGGCCAATTCGCTGGAAGGGCTGGAACGCAAGCTGAAGTCGGCGGTGCGCTCGACCACCCTGAACCGGCTGGCCCCGGATCTCGAGGCGCTGGTGCGGGCCGAGACCCTGGCCGTGCAGGCCGGGCCGCGCGCCTCGGCCGACGAGGTGGTGCTGGCGGAGGTGCGGCGGGCCGTGCTGGCCGGCCAGCCCCTGGGTTTCATCTACAGCCGTCCGGGCGCCGAGGCGCGGCGCCGCGTCATGACCCCCTGCGGCCTGATGTTCGGTCGCGCCAACTACTTGGTCGCCGCCGAGCCGGACGGCGGGGCCATCAAGACCTTCCGTCTGGACCGGATGAGCGCGGTCAAGGCCGAGCCGGGCGTGGCCACGCCCCCCGCCGACTTCGACCTGCAGGTCTTCGCGGGCCAATCCTTCGGCATCTATCAGGACGCGATCGAGGACGTGGTGCTGAAGATCACGCCGGAAGGGGCGCCGGAGGCCCGGGGCTGGCGCTGGCACCCGACCCAGGACGTCGAGGACCAGCCGGACGGCTCGGTCGTGGTCCGCTTCCGCGCCTCGGGCATGCGCGAACTGGCCTGGCACCTGTTCACCTGGGGCGAGCAGGTGGAGATCATCCAGCCGGCCCGGCTGAAGGCCGTGATGGCCGGGGAGCTGGCCTCGGCCCAGCGCGCCCTTTCACGGTCCCAAGCGTGACCAAAACTTAAGCTGACGCTTGCCGCGGCGACGGGGCAGGGTGCGCTTGAACAGGGGAACGCCGAATGCGTCTGACCACCATGGCCGCCATCGCGGCGCTGACCTTCGGCCTGACCGCCTGCGCCACCGCCGGCGGCGCGCCCGCCTCCGCTGTCGCCGAAGCCGCCGCGCCGCAGGTGACCGTGACCCGCGACGGCGACCGCTGGACCGCCGACTACGTCCTGCCGTCCGACGCCCCGGTCTGGGCCTTCATCCGCTCGGCGCTGGACATCGACGGCCGCGGGTCGTGGCGGCCGGTCCAGTGGACCATCGAGACGCCGGGCGTGATCCTGGAGCGGCAGGGCCATCTCGACATCTTGCGCGCCACGGGCGGCGGCGCCGTGCCGCGCCGCATCCGGATCGTGATGCGTCCGGCCTCGCAGAACCTGCAGGCCGACTACAACCCGGCCATCGTCTTCACCGACGGCTCGGCGGCGCTCTACAGCGGCCATTTCGACGTCTTCCCCCTGGCCTCCGTTGAAGCGGCCCGCGCCCTGCCGGAGGACCTCAACGAGGCGGAGTTCGAGAGCCAGGACGCCGTCATCCGCTGGCGCGACAGGGCTGGACCGGTGCTGATCAACGGTGAGCGGCGGGCCGAGGCGACCTCAAGCGGCCAGGGGACCTATGTCCTGTTCGGTCAGATGGCGCTGGTCGACAGCCCGCGCCTGGCCACCGTGATCGATCCGCAGCTTCCCGGCTGGATCAGCGCCGAGATCGCCGGCTTCGCCCCCCGCATGGCCGAGTACTACGCCCGGCGCCTGGGACCAGGCCAGACCGACAAGCCCACCATCATGGTCGGCTGGGACGGCCCGACGCCCGGCATGACCAGCATGGGCGGCAGCGTCCTGCCCGGCCTGATCATCATGGCCTTCCAGGGCACGGGCGTGATGGAGCCGACCAAGCCGATGAGCGACCGCGCCCGCTGGTTCATCGGTCATGAGAGCGCGCATTTCTGGCTGGGTCAGACCGTGCGCTACGAGGCCCGGCGCGACGCCTGGATCACGGAAGGCGGGGCGGACCTGAGCGCCATCCGCGCCTCCGCGGCCCTCGATCCGACCTTCGACACGATGCGGGAGCTGCAGAAGGAGGTCGACGACTGCGCCCAGCTCGCCGACGAGCCGGTCGTGTCGGCCGCTCAGCGGGGCGAGCACCGCGCCAACTACGCCTGCGGGGCCGTGTTCGCGATGGCCGCCGAGGGCGCGCAGAAGCAGGCGACCGGCGGCGACTGGTTCGACTTCCTCAAGCCCCTGATCGACGCCAACCGCGAGGACGGCGTCCTGACCCGGGAAGAGTGGCTGAACGCCCTGGTGCAGGTCTCCGGCGATCCGGACGTCCGGCGCGAGATCGACGCGCTGCTGGATACCGGCGCGCCTGACCCCTCGATCCTGATCGCCCGCCTGTTCGACCGAACGGGCGTGACCTACCGGATGGAGGCCGGGCGCATCGTCCTGCTTCAGTAGCGCGCCCTGACGGTGACGCCGATCGTGCGCTCGTCGCCCGGATTGCCGATGACGAGGCCCGAGTTGCCGGTCTGGACGCTGACGAACTGGAGATACTCCTCGTCCAGGGCGTTCTTGACGAAGACGGACGCCTCCCAGCCGTTGTCGGACCGGAAGCCGGCGCGCAGGTTCAGCAGGCCGTAGCCCTCGATCTCGGTGTAGCGGGATACGGCGGCGTCCGAGTTATAGGTCGAGCGATAGCTGGCGTCGGTGCCGGCGAAGACCTCGCCCGACAGACCCAGGACCGAGCCGGGTCCATGCAGTTCGCCGCCGAAGGCCAGCGCCCACGGCGAGACGCCGGGCAGTTCCTTGCCGCTGAGATCGCAGGCGGCGGTGGAGGCCCCGATCAGCTCCAGCGGGCAGGGCCCGTTCCTGAATGACGTGTACTCCCCGTCGGTCCAGGCCACATTGGCGTAGAGATCGAGGAATTCGTTGGGATGGGCGGTCAGGTCCAGTTCGACGCCCCGAATCTCGACCTTCTCGACATTGGCCAGATAGCCGCGCAATGCGCCGGGGCCGGCGTCAACAACATTGGCCTGGAAGTCCGTGATGTCGGTGTAGTAGGCGGCGAGGTTGGCGGTCAGGCGCCGGTCGAAGGCCTGGGTCTTCAGGCCCAGCTCCCAGGTGGTGACCTCTTCGGGCCGGACCTCGGCGGCGGTCAGGGCGGGCAGGCCGGCGGCCGTCGTGGGAAGGCCGGACATGTTGATGCCGCCCGACTTGAAGCCTTTCGCGTAGCTCAAATAGGGCAGGATGTCGGGCGTGACCTCGTAGGAGATCGCCAACTGCCCCGACCAGCTGCCTTCCGAAATCTCGGCTGAGTAGTTCTGCGGGCGCTGGATGCCGAGGCGGCGGGAGATCAGGGTGGGGTCGGCCGTGACCAGCCCGCCAGAGACGGACAGATCATAGACGCCGGACTTGTCTTCCCGGGTGTAGCGCAGGCCGGGCGTGATCCTGAGCCGGTCGTTGACGTTCCAGGTCAGCTGGCCGAAGGCGGCGTAGCTGGTGGTCTCGATCGCCGAGACGTTGATCGCGGTGTAGCCCTCCAGCAAGGCGGCCGGGGTACCCGCGGCCAGCAGCCAGTAGGAGGCGTCGCTGCCGTACTGGGTGATGCCGTTGGTCGTGACGGTCTGGTTGAAGTAATAAAGGCCCCCGACCCAGTCGATCGTGTTCTCGCCCACCGAAGACAGGCGGAATTCCTGGCTGGTCTGGTCCTGGTGCGACGGATTGTTGGACTTCCTGAGGATGTCGAGACCGGTGTAGTCGCGGTCGTTCGCGGGCTCCCAATCCCACTCGCGATAGGCGCTGATCGAGGTCAGCAGCACGTCGCCGAAATCATAGTCGACGATCACGGACCCGCCCGCCTGCCACTGGTCGGCCTGAATGTCGTCGTCGATGTCGACCAGCCGATCGTAGGGATTGGTGCTGGGGGGCGTGTAGCCGCGGCCGCCGGCCAGCGCCGGGTATTGCGACCCGGCGGGCTTCAGGGTCGTGCCGACGCCGACGTACACCTGGGTGCAGCACTCCAGGAGCTGGCGGTTCCAGTCGCCATAGGCGCGCACGGTCAGCTGCGGCGTCGGCATCCACAGAAGCTGGCCGCGCACGGCGAAACTGTTCTGGTCGTTCTGATCGCGGCCGACGCGGACGTTCTGCAAGGCGCCGTCGCGGCGGGTCGAGACGATCGACAGGCGTCCGGCCAGGACCTCGTCGATGATGGGTCCGGTGATCGAGGCCTTGGCCTGGACGAAGCTGAGGTTTCCGACCGTGACCTCGGCCGTGCCGCTGGGCGTGAAGGCGGCGTCGCGGGTGGTGATGTTCAGGGCGCCGGCGGTGGTGTTCTTGCCGAACAGGGTGCCCTGGGGGCCGCGCAGGATCTCGATCTGCTCCAGATCGACGAAGTCGAGCGTCGCGGTGGCCGGGCGGGCGTAATAGACCTGATCGACATAGATGCCGACGCCCTGTTCCAGACCGTCATTGGCCAGGCCGTAGCTGGCCCCGATGCCGCGGATGGTGATGGCGGTATTGCGCGGGTTTGACGACAGCAGCTGAACGCTGGGCGCCTGCTGGGTCAGCTGGCCGATATTGTAGGTGTTGGTGTCGTCCAGCTGTTCGCCGCCGATGACGGTCAGGGCGATCGGAACCTCTTGGGCGCGTTCCTCGCGCCGCCGGGCCGTGACGACGAGGTCGCCGAGCTGGGCGACGCTGGGGGTCTGGGTCTGTGGCGCGCCGGCCGGGTCCTCCGCCTGGACCGCGGTGGCGCCGCAGCCGAGGACGAGCGCCAGCGCGCCGGTTCGCAGCAATCGTTGTTTGGTCATGACTATCCCCAGCCGTGCAGATTAACTGCAAGCTGATGGATGCATTGATCAGCGCCAAACGGGATTTCCTGTGGTCTGGCGTTAGATTTTCTACGCTATGCCGATCAGGCCGTCACGAACGGCCACGGGCTGACCGACTTCGACCAGTCGTCCACCGCCGGCGCGCGATCGACCGGCGGGGCGGCCCGTTCGGCGCAGGGGTGGCGGTGGCACAGGCGGCAGGCGGGGCCGATCGGCGTCACCTCCGGCGCCGCCAGATCAAGGCCGCGGGCATGGATCAGGCGCCGCGCGTGCTTCAGCTCGCAGCCCAGGCCGATGGCCAGGTCGTGCCCCTCGGTGAAGGCGTCGCGGCCCTGGCGCTCGACGGTGCGGGCCAGGGTGAACCAGCGCTGGCCGTCGGGCGTCTCGATGATCTGGGTGACGATCCGGCCCGGGGTGCGGAAGGCCGAGTGCAGCCGCCAGCGCGGGCAGGCCCCGCCGAAGCGCGAAAAGGGGAAGGCGCCCGAGGCGAAGCGCTTGGAGATGTTGCCCGCCTGATCGACCCGCATCAGGAAGAAGGGCACGCCGCGCGCGGACGGGCGGGACAGGGTGGTCAGCCGGTGCGCCGCCTGTTCGAAGCTGACCCCGAAGCGCGCCTCCAGCCGGGCGATGTCGTAGCCGTTGGCCTCCGCCGCCGCGTGGAAGGCGGCGTAGGGCATCAGGATGGCGGCGGCCAGGGTGTTGGTCAGGGCGACCTTCAGCACCCGCCGGGTGGCCTCGTCGGGCATGTCGGTGGACGCCGCCAGCGCGGTCAGTTCGGCGTCATGCTCGGCCAGGGCCAGCTGGAAGGCGACGGCGAAGGCGCGCGAGGAGGGGCCCAGGGTCTCGGACAGGTGCAGCCGCTTGCGGTGCGGGTCGTAGCGGCGGGTCCACTCCACCATCACATCGTCGGGCAGGGTGCGCACGGTCAGGCCGTGGCGCGCCATCAGCCGGGCGCGGGCGCGGGTCTCGAAGGTCTCGCCGGGGCTGTCGGCCTCCAGCGCGGCGGCCAGCGCCTCGCCCAGGGCGTCCAGGTCGGGAAAGTGGTTCTGGCGCGCCTGCACATAGTCGCGCACCCGGTCGGCGGGAGTCTCGTCGCCTCCACCGCCGCCGATGTCGGCCTCGGCCCGGTCGCGGGCGCGGCGGTCGCTGAAGGCGCGGTACAGGCGCAGCACGGCGTCGGCCACGGCGGGCTGGTCCTCGGCCAGCTGGACGATCTCGTGCCGGGGCACAGCCAGTCCGTTGAAGACCGGATCGGCGAAGGCCTCAGACAGGGTCGCCTCGGACGCCGGCCCGCCGGACTGCCCCAGCGCCCGCAGGTCCACGTCATAGGTCTCGGCCAGACGCAGCAGCAGCTGGGCCGAGACGGGGCGCTGGTTGCGTTCGATGTGGTTCAGATAGCTGGGCGAGACGCCCAGATCGCCGGCCATGGCCGTCTGGGTCAGGCCCAGATCCCGCCGCAGCCGCTTGAGGCGGCCGCCCAGGAACAGCTTGCGGTCGGCGGTGTCCATGACCGCACGATGTCACAAAATGACTTAACATCAAGTGTCATATCGTGACTCAATGACGCGATATGTCCGCCTTGGCGTGTATCGTTTGTGACTGACGCGTGTTCCTCTGCCCGTGACCCGCCGCGCATCGACGGCCCACTGGACAGAGACCGACCATGACCACCTTCGCCGATCTGGTTCCTTCGCCCTCCGGCCGCTTCGACGGCATCGAACGCCCCTATACGCCGGAGGACGTCCTGCGCCTGCGCGGCTCGGTGCCGATCACCCATACGCTGGCCGAGCGCGGCGCCAACCGCCTGTGGGAGCTGCTGCACACCGAGCCCTTCATCAACGCCCTGGGCGCCGTCACCGGCAACCAGGCCATGCAAATGGTCCGCGCGGGGCTGAAGGCCATCTATCTGTCGGGCTGGCAGGTCGCCGCCGACGCCAACACCGCCGGGGCCATGTATCCGGACCAGTCGCTGTACCCGGCCAACGCCGCGCCCGAGCTGTGCCGCCGCATCAACCGCACCCTGCAGCGCGCCGACCAGATCGAACACGCCGAGGGCGGGGCCAAGCGCGACTGGTTCGTGCCCATCGTCGCCGACGCCGAAGCCGGTTTCGGCGGGCCGCTGAACAGCTTCGAGATCATGAAGGCCTTCATCGAGGCCGGCGCCGCCGGCGTCCACTTCGAGGACCAGCTGGCGTCCGAGAAGAAGTGCGGCCACCTGGGCGGCAAGGTCCTGATCCCGACCCAGGCGCATGAGCGCAACCTGGTCGCCGCCCGCCTGGCCGCCGACGTCATGGGCACGCCCACGATCACGGTCGCCCGCACCGACGCCGAAAGCGCCCAGCTGATCACCTCGGACATCGACGAGCGCGACCAGCCCTTCGTCGACCGCGACAACCGCACGCCCGAGGGCTTCTTCCGACTGAAGGAGGGGACGGGACTGGATCACTGCATCGCGCGCGGCCTCAGCTACGCCAAGATCGCCGACGTGCTGTGGTGGGAGACCTCCCACCCCGATCTGGACGACGCCAAGCGGTTCGCCGAGGCGATCCAGAAGGAGCATCCGAACAAGCTGATGGCCTACAACTGCTCGCCCTCCTTCAATTGGAAGGCCAAGCTGGACGACGCCACGATCGCCAAGTTCCAGCGCGAGCTGGGGGCCATGGGCTACAAGTTCCAGTTCGTGACCCTGGCGGGCTTCCACAGCCTGAACAACGGCATGTTCGAGCTGGCGGACGGCTACCGCGACCGCGGCATGGCGGCCTATTCCGAGCTGCAGCAGCGCGAGTTCGCCAACGAGGCCCGCGGCTACACCGCCACCCGTCACCAGCGCGAGGTCGGCACCGGCTACTTCGACCAGGTGGCCACCGTCATCTCGAACGGCCAGTCGTCGACCACGGCGCTGAAGGACTCCACCGAAACCGCGCAGTTCGTCGCGGCCGAATAACCAGGAGAGACCCCATGGAACCGCTGAAAACCACCTCGGCCATCATCGACTTCTGCTTGGCCCCGCTGACCCTGGACACCCAGACCGAGGCCGAGCGCGAGGTCCGGCGCCGGCTGGAGCATGTGCTCAAGACCTTCCGGTCCAAGATCGCCCAGCCGGTCGCCGTCGACTTCTCGACGATGCCCTCGCAGGTGATCAACGAAGCCGCCCACGGCTACGAATAGCCCCGGGCGAAAGCGGTCGCCGCCGGATCAGGCGGCGATCGCGGCCTGGGCGGCGCGGGGCAGGGAGATGACCAGCTCCAGCAGTTCGCCGGCGTCGAAGGGCTTGGCCAGGTGCCGGTCCGCGCCGGCGCCTTCCGCCGAGGCGATATGCTCGGGCAGGGCGTTGGCGGTCAGCATGATCACCGGCGTGCGCGGCAGGCCCATCGCGGCCTCGTGCAGGCGGATCTCGCGGGTCGCGGTCAGCCCGTCCATGACCGGCATCTGCATGTCCATCAGGATCAGGTCGTAGTCGCCGTCCCGCACCGCGTTCAGCGCCAGCGAGCCGTCTTCGACCGAGGTCAGGTCGATGTCGGCCTGGGCCAGGATCATCTCCACGACCTTGCGGTTCACCGGGTGGTCGTCGGCCAGCAGCACGCGCAGGCGGCGGTCGTCGCCGGCGGCCAGGGCCGAGCCGGAGGCCGCGACCGTGGCGGGCGCTTCGGCCTTGTGCATCGGAATGGTCAGCATGAAGGACGAGCCGCCGCCGGGCTCGCTCTCACAGTCCAGCTCGCCGCCCATCATCTCGGCCAGCTGACGCGAGATGGCCAGGCCCAGGCCCGAACCGCCGAACTTGCGGGTAATGGCGCCGTCGGCCTGCTCGAAGCGGCTGAACAGGCGGGTGCGGGTCTCGCTGTCGAAGCCGATGCCCGTGTCCTCGATCGAGAAGCGCAGGGTCGGCTGGCCGGCGCGCACGGGGCCGGGGGCGGCGGTCAGGCAGACGAAGCCCTCGCCGGTGAACTTGACCGAGTTGGAGACCAGGTTGGTCAGGATCTGCTTCAGGCGCACCACGTCGCCGGCGACCCAGCAATCCACCTCGGGGTCGATCTCGACGAAGAACTGCAGCCCCTTCTCGCGGGCCGAGGTCTCGTACAGCTGGGCGGCTTCGCGTACGGCGCGGCCCAGGTCGAAGGCCTCCTCGGACAGCTCCAGGCGGCCGGATTCGACGCGGGCCAGGTCGAGGATGTCGCTCAGCAGGACCTGCAGCGTCTGGCCCGACGACTGGATCAGGTCCAGCATCTCGCGCTGCTGGGCCGACAGGTCGGTGTTGGCCAGCGCCTGGGCCACGCCGATGACGCCGTTCAGGGGCGTGCGGATCTCGTGGCTCATATTGGCCAGGAACTGGCTCTTGGCGCCGTTGGCCTGTTCGGCCGCGTCGCGGGCGTCCGACAGGGCGCGGGCGTCGCGCTTCAGCTCGGTGATGTCGGTGCAGATGGTGACGGTGCCGCCCGCCACGGTGCGGCGGTCGGAAACGCGCAGCCAGTTGTCGCCCGAGATGTGCTGCTCCATCGTGGTCGACAGGGCCGCGCGGGTGGCCATCCGCTCCGCGATCCACGCGTCTTCACGGCCCAGGGCGTTGGCGTAGAGACCTTCGTCCAGACCGATCTGGACGATCTCGCGGAAGGTCATGCCCTTCTGCAGCGTCGTCGCCAGCCCGGGGTTCACCTCGGCGTAGCGGGTGTTCCACAGGACCAGACGGTCGTTGGCGTCATAGAAGGCCAGGCCGTCGGGCATGGCTTCGATGGCCTGGCGCAGTTGGCCCAGGGCGCTGGCCCGGGACAGCCACCACATCCAGACGGCGGCGCCGGCGATGGAGGCGATGCCCAGCACCATCGCGGCGATGACGCTGATCATGATCCCGCCGGACAGCGACCAGGCGGTGTTGTCGACCGCGAAGTGCGGCTCCAGGGTCATGGCGCTCATGGAGCCGAAATGCAGGATGACGACCGAGATCGCGCCGCAGGCGCCGGCGGCGAAGCGGAGCCAGGCGGGGCGTCCGTGCAGGAAGGCGGCGCTGCCGGCGGCCAGGGCGATGGCGGCGGCGATGGAGGCGCCTACCAGGTCCGGGCTCCACAGGATCAGGCCGGGCAGCTGCATGGCGGCGACGCCGAGGAAGTGCATGGCGGCGACGCCCGAGATCGCCAGCGCGGCGCCGAGCGCGCGGTACACCGGGCCGGGCCGATAGAGCGCGACCATGCAGGCCAGACCGATGCTGGCGAAGGCCATGAAGAACGAGCTGATGGTGGACCAGACGGCGTAGCGGACCTCGCCGCCCGCGTCATAGCCCTGCATCGCCAGGAAGTGGGTCGAGAAGACCGCCAGGCCGCCGGTGAAGGCCGCCAGCAGGGCGGTGTTGCGGCGGCGCGGGCCGACCGCTTCGCGGGCGCGGCCCAGCAGCTGGTACGCCGTGCCCACGCCGAAGACGCAGATCAGACCGGCGGCCAGCGTCCAGCGCCAGTCGTGCTGGAAGGCGATGCAGTAGAGTATGCGGTCCAAGGCGGCCCCTTTCGGTCGGGGACTATCCTGGAAAGGGGTGAAGAAAGCGTGGGCATATGTACGGTGAACGACCGTCAGGCCGGGGCGGACACCGTCATTTCGAACGCCTGGCCCATAACCTTGACCGGATTGACCTGACGGTCGCCGCGGCGGACCTCGAAATGCAGGTGGGGGCCGGTCGAGCGGCCGGTCGAGCCGACCAGGCCGATGCGCTGGCCCGGAGCGACCACGTCGCCGCTGGCGACGTCGATCCGGCTCAGGTGGCCGTAAAGGCTGCTCATGCCGTTGGGATGCCGGACCTCGATGAAGCGGCCGTAGCCGTCGGCGTCATAGCCGGTGCGCAGGACGCGGCCCTCGGCGGCGACGCTGACGCTGGTGCCGGTCGGGGCGGCGATGTCGACGCCCTCGTGACGGCGGGCCTGCTGGCCGGGAAGGCGACGCATGCCGAAGGCCGAGTTGACGGCGAAGCCGCGCAGGGGTTCGCCGAAGGCGATGACGCGGGTCACGGGCCCCGCCGGAGACGCCACGGCGGTGACCGGGGGAAGCTCGGGCACGGCGAAGGCCTCGTCCGACGCGGGCGTCGGGGTCAGCGGCGCGGCGGCCATGGCGAGGACGGCCACGGCGCCGAGGGCGGCGGCCTGACCGGAATGGAGAAGGAACGACCGGGCGGTCGGCAACAGGCGTCGCATGGGCGGCGTCGGCTCCGTCTTCGGCTCGGATGAGCGGGGAGAAGGGCGCAGCGGGCGCGCCATGTCCGCAGCGCGACCGGGCGTCTGCGCCTCGGGAAGACGGACAGATAGGCAGGGGGCCGGGCGACTTTGGGGCGGCGGGGGGCGGCAGGTCGTCGCAGGCGTGCAACGAAAAGGGCGCGCAGCCTTCGCCGCGCGCCCCTCTGTCGATCCCTGGGAGGCCTACTGCAGCGAGATGCGGTAGGTCAGCGCGCCCACATGGCTGTCGGCGTGGTCGCCGAAGCGGCCGCGGTAGCCGAAGGTCAGCTTGCCCGGGCCCATGTCGGCCTCGACGCCGGCCGAGGCCAGGATCGAGCCGCCGAACGGATCCTCGACCTCACGCTCCAGGATCTGGGCGGGGTTGCCCAGGATGCCGACGCGGACGCCGTCGCTGCTGTCGCCGAACGAGTCGCGGTAGCCGCCCTCGATGTAGAAGCCCAGGCCCTCGCCGCCGCCTTCGGCGCGCAGCGAGACCTCGGCCGCGGCGGCCTGGACCGTGCGGTCCTGATAGGCGTACTGGGCCGCGACGCCCTCTTCGCTATAGGCGTTCACGTCGGTCGAACCCCAGCTGACGGCCGCGCGGGGCGACAGGGCGATGCCGCCCATGTCGAACCACAGGCCGCCCTGGACGCGGGCGCCGACGCTGCCGCCGTTGGTCTCGCCCGTGTGGACGATCGGGGCCAGCGAGGTCTGGCGGGTGATGTCGTCATAGTTGTCGATCGACCCGCCCGCGGCGGCGCCGAGGAACATGTTGCCCGACCGCCAGCCGGCCCAGGCGTCGAAGGCGTAGGTCTCGACGTCAAAGCCCATGGCGCCGGCCTCGACGTCGGCGGTCCGGAAGGTTCCGGCGATGCCGAAGCGCAGGCTTTCGGAGGCCACGTGATTGATGGCGACGCGGCCGCCCCAGCCGGTGGCCTTGGATGAGGCCACGGAGCCGCGGGCGTCGCTCTCGACGCTGTCGGCGACGACGCCGAAGGACATGTGGGTGCCCGGTTCCCACGCGCCGCGGCCGGCGAAGGCCTCGGTGGACAGGTCCAGCAGATCCTCGCGCTGGCGGAAGGCGGTCTCGGCCTGCACGGCGGCCTGGGAGCCGAGATCGCCGTAGTACAGGTAGTCATTGGCCAGGCGGGCGATCAGGCGATGGCCGGCGGCCGTCGGGTGGACGCCGTCCCAGTACAGGTAGCCGTCCGGGTTGGCGCAGACCGTCACGCCGTTGAGGCAGCTGTTGGTGGCGTTCGTCAGGCCGAAGCGGCCCGGGTTGGCGGCCAGCGGATCGCTGATCTTGTACAGGTCCATCAGGATGATGTTGGTGTTCGGCTGCGCGGCCGCGGTCACCATCAGGCGGCTCAGCAGGGCGCTGTTGAACGTGGTTCCCGAATAGTCGGCCAGGGCCGCGCCGCTGGGCCCGGTCGCCGAGAACTGCGGCGTGATGCCGAGGCGCGGCAGGTTGGTCACCAGGATGGTGCCGGCGCCGGCGGTGGCGATGCTGTTGACGATGAAGTTGATGTCGGTGGCGGCCGAGGTGGCGACCGACTGCATGACGCTCTGGGCCGTGGAGGGGCTGGCCGCGGCGCCGGGGAAGGCCTGGAAGATGTTGTTGGCGCCGCCCAGGACGCTGACCAGGTCATTGCGTCCGAAGGTGCCGCCGGCGCCGGTGTAGGCCAGCAGCTGGTTGCGCATGCCGGGGGGCGAGGCGGCCGAGTCGGTGCGGGCCCCGCCGAAGGCGTAGTTGACGCTGCCGGTCACCGGCGCGCCGGCGGTGAAGCGCCCGGCGTTGAAGCCCAGCAGCTCGGTGAAGACCGGCCCGTTCGAGAAGCGGCCCTGGAAATAGGGCGGGGACAGCGGCTGCGTGCCGCCGCTGACGGCGTACAGGTTGCCGTTGTCGCTCAGGCTGTCGCCGAAGACGACGAGGCGGTTGTAGGTCTGGGCGCTGGCCGCCGAGGCCGCGCCCATGGCGGCGACCGCCAACGCGGCGACGGCCGCGCTACGCAGGAAACGAGACATTGGTTTTCCTCCCTCGGCCGTCAGGGTGCGACCGTTGACCGCACTCTGCGCCCGTTTTCCGGGTACGCAAGATGCCGCTGGGGAAGCTTTCAGTAGAGCATGCGGAAGCGCAGCGTCCCGGCCACACCCCGCAGGGTTTGCACCGCGTCCGGATCATAGTCGCGGTCCACGTCGGTGATGACGTAGCCGGTGCGTTCGTCCGTCTTCAGATGTTGTCCCAGGATGTTCAGACCGGCCTCCGCCACGGCGCGGTTCAGCTCGGCCAGGACGCCGGGCTGGTTGCGGTGGATGTGCAGGATGCGGTGGGCGCCCGAGACCTCAGCCAGCTGCACGTTCGGCAGGTTGACGCAGAAGGTGGTGTCGCCCCGGTTGAGATAGGCCAGCAGGCGTTCGGCGGCGAACTCGCCGATGGCCTCCTGGGCCTCCTCGGTGGAGCCGCCGATGTGGGGCGTCAGGATGACGTTCTTCAGACCGCGAAGGGGGCTGTCGAACGGGTCGGCGTTGGTGGCCGGCTCTTCGGGGAAGACATCCACCGCCGCGCCGCCGACGCGGCCCGAGCCGAGCGCCTGGGCCAGGGCCCCGACATCGACGATGTGGCCGCGCGAGAGGTTCAGCAGCAGGGCGCCGGGCTTCATCTTCGCGAACTGGGCCGCGCCCATGACGTCGGCGTTGTCGGCGCGCCCGTCGACGTGAAGGCTGACCACGTCGCTTTCGGCCAGCAGGGCGTCCAGCGAGGGCATGCGCCGGGCGTTGCCCAGCGCCAGCCGCTCGGTCAGGTCGTGGAAGATGACCCGCATGCCCAGCCCCTCGGCCAGGACCGACAGCTGGCTGCCGATGGCGCCGTAGCCGACGATGCCCAGGGTCTTGCCGCGCAGCTCGCGCGAGCCGGTGGCGGACTTGTTCCATTCGCCCCGGTGCATGGCGGCGGACTTGTCCGGCACGTCGCGCATGAGGGTGATCATGACGCCGACGGCCAGTTCCACGACCGAGCGGGTGTTGGAGTAGGGGGCGTTGAACACCGCCACGCCGTGATCGGAGGCCGCGGCCAGATCGATCTGGTTGGTGCCGATGCAGAAGGCGGCGACGGCCATCAGCCGGTCGGCGGCGGCCAGGACCCGCTCCGTGACCTGGGTCTTGGAGCGGATGCCCAGGACGTGGACGCCCTTGATGCGCGCGATCAGCTCATCCTCGCCCAGCGCGCCCTTGACCGTCTCGACGGTGTAGCCGGCGTCCTCCAGCCGCGCGACGGCGGCGGGGTGGATCGTCTCCAGCAGCAGGATGCGCATGCGGCTGCGCGGGTAGGACCAGCGGCCAGTCAGCCCCTCGGCGTGCAGCAGCTCGTCCATGGATGCGACCTCGGCGTCGGCGGCGGCCACGACCGTCGGGCGGCGGACGATCTCGGTATAGGCGTAGAAGCGGTCGGCGGCCCCGGCCTGCTTGACCTCTGCGTCGGTCCAGCCGTCGCCGACCATGACCACAGGGGCGGACAGGCCCAGCGCCTTGATAACCTGCGGCTTTCCACCGGCATGGGACAGGGGGTTGGCGTCGTCGACGCCGGTGACGCGCCCGTCGGCGTCATAGGTCAGGTCGTTGCACAGCACCCGTTCCGGCGCGACGCCCAGCCGCTCGGCGATGGGGGCGATGATCTCGCGGAAGCCGCCCGACAGGATGATGATGTGATCGGCCGCGCCCCGGAAGAAGGCCAGGTTCTTGCGCACCGACGGCGTGCCCTCGTCGAGGATGCGGTCGGCCAGGGCCTGCACATGGGCCCGGGTCAGGGGCAGCAGGGCCAGGCGGCGGCGCAGGGCCTCGCCGAAGGGCAGTTCCCCCGCCATGGCCTGATCGGTGAGGCGGGCGATCTCGGCGCGGACGTTGGCGGCGTCGGGCGAGCCCTCGAGCGCGATGTCGGCCAGGACCTCAAGCGTCTCCACGCGCACGAGGGTCGAATCGAAGTCGAAGACATAGGTCGCGTCTGCCATGCCGAGACCTTGGCTCACCTTCGCAGTTGCAGCAACGGGGGACAGTGCGCGCGCGAAGGGCGCACATCGGTTGATGCGCGCACCGGGGGCGACGATAGGCATCAAAATGACGGTTCAGACCCCGCTTCACCGTCGTCGTCGCCCTTCGCGGACGGTGCGATGGCGGTCAGGATCGGGCGGGACGGCGGGCGCGGCCGTGCCGCGAACTTTTTCGGGCGCGTCAGAAAAAAGCGGGTGCGAAGAGTGCGGATGAGCGTGCGCCCGCCCTGCCTCGATGCGGGCGGCGAAGCGCAGGGCGCGCAGGCATTTCTGGACGAGGCGGTGGAACAGGCGGGCGTGGCGGGTGCGGCCCTGAAGACGGGCGGCGGTCCGTTCGGCCAGAGCGAAGCGACGGATCGCCCCAATGTCGGGAGGGCCATCCCTGGGGATGAGAAGATCGCGGTCCATGTCCGACAGGATCGCATACCGATGCGTCAGGATCGGACGTAGGGGGCGGCTGCCGTTACGGTAGCGGCCAGCCGGCCCTGACGGCGGCTGGGAAGTGATTAGTGGTTAGTGATTAGTGGTTCGATGCCGCCACGGGCGGGTGTCATCCTGATGCAGGCCGTTCGGCGGCCACCCACTGATCACTAACCACTAATCACCGGCTGGGCTCCGGCCCAACCGCTTGTAGCGCCAGCCTAGAACCGGCCGATGTTGCGCAGGCGGCTGTCGGGGCGGCGCGCGTCCAGGGCCGCGGCGCCGATGGCGGCGGCGATGGTGGCCAGGGCGATCAGGGCGCCGCCTTCCCTGGCGTGGGTCTTGGCGTAGTCGCCGGCGTCCTCGGCATAGCGGCGGGCGGTGCGGCCGTGCTTCTTCAGCGCCTTGCGCGAGGATTTCTGCGTCTGCTTCAGCCAGCGCCCGCCGCGGTCGCGGGCGTCGTCGGTGAGGTCATGGGCGCGGTCGCCGGCTTCGGCCACGCCGCGACGCACGCTTTCGGCCAGATCCTCGAACCGGCCGCGCAGGCCGTCGGCGTCGACCCAGCCGCGCGGATTGAGGCGGCCGCGCAGGCTTTCATACCGCGTCGGGCCGGTGCGCTGGTTCAGCAGGAGGGTGGCGAGGCCGACGCCGGCCAGCACCGCCAGGACGCCGGCGGCGATGCCGGGATGTTTGCGGACTTCGGCGAGGGCGGAGAACTGGCGAACCATCGGATAGTGAACCTCTTCATCGAGGCCGTCTTCGGTCGGGTCGTAGAGCCCGTCGTCGTCCGGCGCATAGGCGGAACCCTTGTCCCGCATCAATGAAGGAGCGAACCGGGCGAGAAGAGGTTCCGCGACACCGGGCAAGGCGTTGTAAAGACTGGCGATCAGACGCCCGCCGCCGCCCACGGTGATCTCGCGGATCGGGTGGACGGCGCAGTACAGCACCGTGTCGGCGGCGACGTGGGTCGCATAGACCGGCTGGGGATTGTGCACGGCGTAGCCGGTCAGGTTTCGTGCATGCCGGCTGTAGGGCGTGTCCAGCGCCGCCGGCTTGACCAGCGACAGGCTGATCGGGGCCTGGTCGCGCATGATCTCCATGCGCAGGGCGTTGGTGAAGCCTTTCACCGCGTGCTTGGACGCCGAATAGACGCCCTGCACCGGCATGGGGGCGTCGGACAGGATGGAGCCGACATTGATGATGGCCCCGCCCCAGGGCCGCGTGCGCAGCCGTTCGGCGGCGACGAGGGAGCCGTTGACCACGCCCCAGTAGTTGGTTTCGAACAGCCGCCGCTGGTCCTCCAGGGTGGTCTCGCGGATCGGGCCGAAAATGGAGACGCCCGCGTTGTTCACCCAGGTGTCGAAGCCGCCGAACAGGCGCTGGCACTTGTCCGCGGCCTCGGACAGGGCGTCGAAGTCGGCCACGTCTGCGATGGCCCAGGCGGCGCGGGCGCCGGTGGCCTGAAGCTCTTCGCACAGGGCGCGCAGGTCCTTTTCGCCGCGCGCGATCAGGAAGACGTTAGCCCCCGCCTTCGCCGCTCGCCGCGCCACCGCCAGCCCGATTCCCGAGGTGGCGCCGGTGATGACGATCGCCTGCTTGTTCAAGGGCTTGAGGTGCGCTTTGGTCATGAAACCGCCGGCTGAGGTTGAGCATGGACTATACCGCCTGACGCCGGGGAGGGGAGGGGGCCTTATCATCGCCCTTCAGGCCCCCTATCTAGCCGCCTTCGCATTTATGACCGAGGACCGCCCGTGACCGATCACGCGCACACCCATTCGACGCCTTCCGACGACCTGGCGGCCGCCTTCCAGATCGAGGGCTGGCCCGTGCGCGGCCGTCTGGTGCGGCTGGGCGAGACGATCGACGCCATCCTGTCGGCGCACGCCTATCCGGAGCCCGTCGCGGCGCTGCTGGGCGAAGCCTGCGCGCTGGCGGCCCTGATCGGCTCCAGCCTGAAGTTCGAGGGCCGCCTGATCGTGCAGGCGCAGGGCAATGGGCCGGTTCGCTATGTCGTGGCCGACTACGGCACCGACGGACACCTGCGCGGCTACTGCCGGTTCGACGCCGACGAGGTCGCGGCCGCGTCGCAAGGCTTCGCCCGTCCCGGCGCCCGGACGCTGCTGGGCGAAGGCGTCTTCGTCATGACGCTGGACCGCGGGCCGGACTTCGAGCGCACCCAGGGCATCACCCCGATCGAGGGCGAGAGCCTGTCGCTGGCCGCCGAACACTATTTCCAGCAGTCGGAGCAGATCCCGACCAAGGTACGTCTGGCCGTCGGCTCGGTGGAGACCGCCGAGGGCTCGCAATGGCGCGCCGGCGGGGCGCTGATCCAGCTGATCGCGGCGGACGACGCGCGCGGATCGACCGAGGAGGTGTGGGACCGCTCGCGCGCCCTGTTCCAGACCCTGGCCGACGACGAACTGATCGATCCGACCATCACGCCGGAGACCCTGCTGTTCCGCCTGTTCCACGAGGACGGCGTGCGGCTGGAGGACGCCCGCGCGCTGTCGGCGCAGTGCCGCTGCTCGAAGGACCGGATCGGCGCCGTGCTGGCCTCGTTCAGCCCGCAGGAGCGGGCCGACATGGTCGAGGACGACGGCAGGATCCGCGTGACGTGCGAATACTGCGCGACGGTCTACGAGCTGGCGCCGGAAGAGATCGCGGCGGCCGACTGAGCCGCCGGCGGCGAGGCGGTGGTCGGACCCACCGCCAGCACGCCGTCATAGGCCCCGTCCTCGACCGGGCCGAGGATGATCCCCCGCGCGTCGGCGGCGGCGTCGTGTCGGCCCCGGCTGGTCTGGACGCCGCAGGTCGGCTGACAGCTCCAGCTCTCGCCGCCCTGTTGGGCGGTGTGCAGGGTGAAGGTGTCGGAGGCGTGCAGGTGGCCGGCGGCGGGCACGCCGATGTCGGGGAAGCGGGCGTAGCCCTTCTTGCGGGCGTGCAGGTCGCCGACGAAGACCACGACCCGGGCGTCAGGACGGGCCACGAGGGCGCGGCTCATGCCATAGGCCATCTCCAATTCCCACCACGCCTGATCGCGGCCTGTGATTCTTGAGTCCACCGCCATGAAGGGGTGGATCGCCACGTCGTATCCGGCGGCCTTCAGCCGCCAGAATCCCACCATCATGTCCAGCATGGCCACGCTGTTGCGGCCGTCGGTGCTGCGGGGGTTGCCGAAGTCGCCGTACAGGAAGGTGTCGCGGGCGGCCTGCTCGGTCGGCGCGGCCAGCGCGTTCCTGAACAGGGTTCTCTCGGTCTCGGGCATCTCCAGCGCGACGGTCACGGGGCCCTGTTTCGCGGCCTCGCAGACGATGCCGAGGAAGGCCGCCGGTATCTCCGCCGTGCCGTGCCAGTCGCCGACGACGAGGATGCGTTCGGGGCGGGCCAGGAGCGCCGCCGTATTGGCGGGCGCGGCGCAGGCGGGCTGGGCCGACAGCAGGGCGGCGGCGAGCAGTTCGAGCATGGAAACCCCCGGTTACACGCACCCCCGACCGGCGCGTGTCCCGACGCTCGTCATTCAATAAGGCGAGGCTGTGGCCCGAGGGTTCAGACCAGCAGGGAAATGCTGTTGGCGAAATTGTGCAGGAGCACGGGGAGCAGCAGGCTGCCCGTCTTCTCGCGCAGCCAGACCAGCAGCAGGGCCGGGCCGCCGGTCAGGGCCATGGTCAGGGCGTCGAAGGTGAAGCCGCCCTCGCTGTAGCCCAGGGCGTGGGCCAGGCCGAAGGCGACGGAGGAGATCAGCGCGCCCCAGCCCATGGGGGCGCCGAGGATGCTCAGCGGGCGGGCGAAGGCCTCGTTCAGCATCAGCAGCAGGACGCCGCGATAGAAGAGCTCCTCGTCCAGGCCGGGCATGGTCAGCTGGAAGGCGAGGGTGTCGGCGTCGGTCCCCTGACCGGGGAAATACAGGGCCAGGCCGAGGAAGACGGCGACCAGCGCCGCCGACAGGACCAGAGCGCCGGGCAGGCCCTTGCGGTCCTGCTGCAGCGTCAGGCCGACCCGGCGCGCGCCGAGGGCCAGGGCGACCGCCAGCGACAGGGCCAGCGCCATCGCCTTGCCCTCCCAGTTCCAGTCGGAGGGCCAGAAATGCAGCGGGATATGGCCGTAACCGCGCGTCAGCAGGGCGTCATAGGCGGCCATCAGCAGCAGGGCGGCGCCGAACCAGCCCCACTTCACCTTGCCGCGCAGGAACAGGGCCGCGACCAGCCCCAGGGCCGCCGTCGCGCCGATCCATCCCGCCAACGCCATGATCGCATCCGGCATCCCGCCCTCCATCCCTGTTCCGACAGGAGGCCGCGACGCCGCGCCATGGATGCAGGCGAGGCGGTGAAATCGCGATCAGCCGCCGATCAGGACCGGGCCTGGGCGCCCCTTTCCTCGGACGCCGCCTCGGAGACGGTGCGGCGCTGCATGCGGAAGTCGCCGGACCAGCTGCCGGGAATGGTCCAGCGGCCGGAGACCGCGTCTCCATCGGGCGAGATCTCGCCGTCGTAGAGGATCACGTGATCGCGGTCGCGGCCGTCCGGCGTCTTGGTGAAGGTCAGGCGCAGACCGTCGTGGCGCCCCTCCAGCACGGCCCGGACATCCGCCCCGTCGGCGAACAGCAGGTCGGGCTCGATCGTCTTGCCGATGACCGTCCCGGCCGTGTCCGTCAGCTCGGCCGTGAAGGGCGTCGCGGGCATGTTGTCGTTGGCGTTCCAGGCCGGATCGTGGGGGTAGAAATAGACCCCCGTCCACCGGCCCGTCAGATCGACCGTCCCGGCCATCAGTAGGCCAGGGCGATGCCGTCCTTGCGCATCTCCGTGGCCGCGCCGTAGGTCCAGCGTCCGCCGGGGTTCTGCTGCATGACCACGTTCTGATAGCCGCCGAAGCCGCCGTTGGGGCCGCGCAGGACCCAGCCCATGGCCTCAAGCTGGGCCTTGGACGCCGCCGGGACGCCGGTCTCCAGATACAGCAGGCCGACGCCCTCGGCCGGTTCGCCGGTCGGTTCGGACGAGCCCTCGTGCTGCCAGCGCGGGGCGTCGCCGGCCTCCTGGGGGTCGAGGCCGTAGTCGACCATGTTGATGATGATCTGGGCCTGGCCCTGGGGCTGCATGCCGCCGCCCATGACGCCCATGGCCATCCAGGGCTTGCCGTCCTTGACCGCGAAGCCGGGGATGATGGTGTGGAAGGGCCGCTTGCCCGGGGCGTAGACGTTGGGGTGGCCGTCGGTCAGGGCGAACAGCTCGCCCCGGTCCTGGAACATGAAGCCCAGGGTGTTTCCGGCGCCGTCGTCGGACACCAGGCCCGAGCCCATGCCGCGGTAGTTGGACTGGATCCAGCTGACCATCATGCCGTCCTTGTCGGCGACGCTGAAATAGGTCGTGTCGCCCTGGGTCGGGGCGTCGCCGGGGAAGACGCGGTCCATGACCCGGTCGGGCCGGATCAGGGCGGCGCGCTGGCGGGCGTAGTCCTTGGAGTTCAGCCACTCGACCGGGGTGCGGCTGAAGCGGTCGTCGGCGAACCACTTGGCCCGGTCCTCGAAGGCGAGGCGCTTGGCCTCCGCCTGGTGGTGGATCGAGGCGGCGGACTGGAAGCCCATGCTCCTGAGGTCGAACTGTTCGCAGACGTTGAGGATCTGGTTGGTCGACAGGCCCTGGGTGTTGGGGCCCAGGCCGTAGACCTGGACGCCGCGATAGTCGGTGCGGATCGGCTCGACCCATTCGGTGCGGTGGGCGGCCAGGTCGGCGCGGGTCATCCAGCCGCCGATGCGGCGGAAATAGGCGGCGATCGCATCGGCGATGGGGCCGTCATAGAAGGCGTCGCGGCCATGCTCGGCGATCAGGCGCAGGGTGCGGCCCAGGTCGGGGTTGGCGAACATCTGGCCGACCTTGGGGGTCTCGCCGCCGGGGGCGTAGACCTTCCTGCGGTTGTCGTTCTCCTCGATGATCGACGCCGAGCGGTCGAAGCCGGCCATGTTGCGCTCGAGGTAGTAGGCGATGACCTGCGGCATCGGCACGCCCTCCTCGCACAGCTCGGCGACAGGCAGCAGGACGTCCTTCCACGGCAGCTTGCCGTAGCGCTGGTGGGCGCTCCACCAGGCGTCGACCGTGCCGGGCACATTGACCGTGACCGCACCGTACGAAGGCAGGTGGCCGTCGGCCTTCGCCTTGGACCGCGCGGTCTCCAGCGACAGGCCGCGGGGGCTGTTCCCCGAGCCGTTGAAGCCGACGACCTTGCGCTGGGCCGGGTCCCACAACATGCAGAAGGCGTCGCCGCCGATGCCGTTGGCGACGGGCTCCAGGAAGCCCAGCGCCGCATTGATGGCGATGGCCGCATCGATGGCCGAGCCGCCTCTACGAAGCGTGTCGATGCCGATCAGGGTGGCGCGCGGATGGGCCGTGGCGGCGGCCCCGTTGGCCCCCCAGACGGTCGAGCGGCCGACGAATTTCGGCCCCGTGATCCGGTCGCCCATGCCGATGCCGACATAGGGATCGGGGCGCGGCGCGGGCCGGGGCGGGGCGGCCTGCGGCTGCGGCGTCTGCGCGTGAGCGATCCCGCCCCCCGCCAGCAACGCCCCGGCGGGCAGGGAGGACAGGAAGGTGCGGCGACGCATCGGCAGACTCCACGAAATGTGCGGGGGACCCTAGCCGGTCTAACGCGACTGTGAAGCCTGTCCGTCGGTCTCTCGCTGACCATGGCTCCCGGTTTTGCAGTCCGGGCGAATGGGCTCAGAAGGGAGGTTCGCCTTCCCGCTCGCCGGATTTCGCCATGTCCGATCCTCATGACTACAGCCGCAGCTTCGGCGGCGCGGCCCTGGGCGCCCGCCTGCGCCGGGCGTCGGAGCGGCTGGACCGCGACGGGACCCGTGTCTATGCGGCCCAGGACATCCGGTTCGAACAGCGCTGGTACGGCATCCTTCGTCAGCTGGTCGAGCATGGCCGCCCCATGGCGGTGGGCGAGATCGCCGCGATCCTTCGCATCACCCACGTCTCGGTCAGCGAAGCCAGCCGGTCCATGGAGAAGGCCGGGTTCATCGCCTCGTCGCCCTCCGCCGAGGACGGCCGGCGCCGGCTGTTGCAGCTGACCGAGAGCGGGCAGGCCCTGGCGACCCGGCTCACCCCGCTGTGGGAGGCCTTCAACGCCGCCGCGCAGGAGCTGAACGACGAGGCCGGGGACCTGGTCCGCCTGCTGGACCGCCTGGACGACGCGCTGGAGCGGCGGTCGATGTTCGACCGGATCATGGCCCGGGTGTCGGGGGACGCGTCCGCCGATTGACATATAGGTAGGTGCCTACATATTCTCCGGATAAAGCTGGAGACCGCGAGCCCATGACCGCCAATCGCCGCATCTTCCTGGGCGCCGTCGCCGCCTCCACCCTGACGGCCTGCGCCGCCGGTCCCGGCGCTTCCGCCCGTCGAGGGGCGCGCGAACCGGTCCTGATCAACGGCAATCTGGTCCTGCCGATCGATCCGGAGACGCCCCTCGACCAGGAGGCGCGCGACCTGATCCGGGCTTCGGGCCTGACGGCGGCCAAGCTGACCATCGGCGGCTCCGGCAACCAGTCCCGGGCCGAGACGACGCAGTCCATCGCCGACATCGACAAGGCCGTGGCCCTGAACCCCGACGTCTATCTGAAGGTCCTGGGGACGGCCGATCTGGCGCGCGCCAGGGCGACGGGCCGGCTGGGCGTCATCTATTCGTTCGAGGCCGGCGAGATGCTGGAGGGCGATGTCGATGCGATCGACCCGTTCCGCGCCGCCGGGGTTCTGGTGATGGGGCTCAGCTACAATCGCACGACGCCCTTCGCCTCTGGCACGATGTCGTCGCCGTCCACCGGCCTGACCGCGCTGGGACGGCAAGCCGTCGAACGCATGAACGCCCGGGGCGTGACGGTCGACGTCAGCCACAGCGACGAGATGTCCAGCCTGGGCGCCGTGGCGGCGTCGCACAAGCCGGTGCTGATCACCCACGCCGGCTGCGCCGCCGTTCACGCCCACCCCCGCAACAAGTCCGACCGCCTGATCCGCGCCCTGGCCGAGCGCGGCGGGGTGATGGGGATCTATGAACTCAGCTATCTGACCACGGCTCCGGCCCAGCCCTCGCTGGAGGTCTATTTCGCCCACCTGACCCACGCGCTGAACATCGGTGGGGAAGACCACGTCGGCATCGGCAGCGACGCCCTGTTGTGGCCCTTCGACACCTCGCCCGAGAGCATGGCGGAGTGGAACGCGAGCCTGGAGCAGCGCAAGGCCGCGGGCGTCGCCGCGCCGGGCGAGGGGCCGCCGCCCTTCGTCACCGGGCTGAACCGGGCGGATCGCTTCACGGTGATCGCGGACGAGCTGCGGCGACGCGGTTACGGCGCGCGGGTCGTCGACAAGATCCTGGGCGGCAATTTTCAGCGCGTCTTCGCGGATACGTGGACGGGGTGACCCCGTGGCCGGAAATGGCCACTTTGGTGAACCGGTTGTAACGGGCGCGGCGTCGAACGGCCACGCTAGGCTCCCCTCCAGTTTGGGAGAGTGAGATGCGTAACCGGATCGCTTTGACGTGCCTGCTGGCCGCCCTGTCCGCCGGCGGGGCGCCCGCCTTCGCGGCGACGGCTCCGTCGGCTCTGGTCCGGCAGGCCGAGGAGACCGCGCCGGGCGCGCGGATCACGGTGACGCGAGACGGCGACCGATGGACAGCCGACTATGTGCTGTCGCAGGACGCGCCGGTCTGGGCCTTCTATCGCTCGACGGTGACGAACGGGACGCGTGAACCGTGGCGGCCGCGGGACTGGCGGGTGGTCACGCCCGGCGTAGTGCTGGAGCGGGTCGGCGACCTTGACGTGCTGAGGACCGTGGACGGCGGACCCGTGCCCCGCGAGGTGAGCCTGAGGCTGACGCCGAGCGGCGAGAACCTGGAAGCCGACTATCCGGTGCTGATGTTCACCGATGGGTCGGTGGCCATGCCGACCGGGGCGTTCGATGTATTTCCTTTGCCGTCGCTGGAGGCGGTCCAGCTTTCCGATGATGAGCGCGGCGCCTACAGGCGCTCGGTGGGCAATGCGTGGATCACCTGGCGGGACGCGGCGGGGCCGGTGCTGCATCACGGCCGCCGGCAGGCGCAGGCCGAGGGCGACGACGGCCGCACCTATGTCCTGTTCGGCCAGACCGAGGTGAAGGCGGCGGAGCGGCTGGTGACGGTCGTGGATCCCGAGCTGCCCTCCTGGATCGCGGCCTCCATCGAGGGCTTCGCACCGCGCGTCGCCGACTATTACGCCACGCGCCTGGGGGCGGGGCAGACGGATCGGCCGACCATCATGGCCACCTGGTATGGGCCGACCGCCGGCACGACCAACTACGGCGGCAGCGTCCTGCCGGGCCTGATCGTCATGACCTTCGAAGGCAAGGAGCTGCTGGCCTCCAGCGACGCGGTGCTGGCCGAGAACCGCTGGTTCATCGGCCACGAGAGCGCGCATTTCTGGCTGGGCCAGACGGTGCGGGCCGAGCGGGCGCGGGAGTCCTGGATGACCGAGGGCGGCGCAGACCTGATGGCAGTGCGGGCGATGAAGGCGCTTGACCCGGGCTTCGACGAACGATCCGTGCTGCAGGCCGAGGTGGACGACTGCGCCCGCCTGGCCGTGCGTCCGGTGATCGAGGCCGGCCAGCGCGGCGAGCACCGGTCCTGGTACTCCTGCGGCGCGGTCTTCGCCCTGGCCGCCGAGGCGGCGCAGAAGAAGGCCACGGGCGGGGACTGGTTCGACTTCCTGAAGCCGCTGATCGACGCCGGGCGGGCGGACGGCGTCCTGACCCGCGAGGCGTGGCTGAGCCGCCTGACCGAGGTGTCGGGGGACCCGACGCTGCGGACGGACATCGAGACCCTGCTGACGGCGGGCGCGGCCGACCCGGCGGCGGTCATCGCGCGGCTGTTCGACCGGACGGGCGTCGCCTATCGGGTGGTGGACGGCAAGATCGCGCTGGGCTGAGGGTGGCTCAGCCCCCCAGATCCAGCGAATAGCCGGCCGAGCGGACGGTGCGGATCGGGTTGACGGTGCCTTCGACGTTCAGGGCCTTGCGCAGGCGACCGACGTGGACGTCGACGGTGCGGGCCTCGACGTAGACGTCCGAGCCCCAGACGGCGTCCAGCAGCTGTTCGCGGCTGAACACCCGGCCCGGGTGCTGCATGAAGTGGTCGAGCAGGCGGAACTCGGTCGGGCCCAGGTGGATCTCCAGGCCGGCGCGGCGGACGCGGTGGGCGACGCGGTCAATGACGATGTCGCCGTGGTTGATGCGGTCGTCGGCCAGGCCCGGACGGATGCGGCGCAGGACGGCGCGGATGCGGGCCGTCAGCTCGGTCATCGAGAAGGGCTTGGTCAGATAGTCGTCGGCGCCGGTGTCCAGGCCGCGCACGCGGTCGGATTCCTCGCCGCGGGCGGTCAGCATGATGATCGGCAGGTTGCGGGTCTCGGACCGGCCGCGGATGCGCCGGCAGACCTCGATGCCAGACAGCTTGGGCAGCATCCAGTCGAGCAGGACCAGATCGGGCAGGCGCTCGTCGATCTGGAGCATGCCTTCCTCGCCGTCGGAGGCGACGACGACCTTGTAGCCCTCTTTTTCGAGATTGTAGGACAGCAGCGTGGCCAGCGCGTCCTCGTCTTCCATCACCAGGATATAAGGCTGCACTTCAGGCTCTCCGGTCTTCAGTCTCAGGCGGCGGGCAGATCAGCGTCCGGCTCGGGATTCCAGCGCGGGCGCTCGCCCGTGAATTCCAGACCGGTGATCTCGTAGTGGATCGTCTCGGCGATGTTGGTCGCGTGGTCGCCGATGCGTTCCAGGTTCTTGGCCATGAACAGCAGGTGGGTGCAGGCGCTGATCGTGCGCGGGTCGCCCATCATGTAGGTCAGCAGCTCGCGGAACAGGCTGTTGTAGTGTTCGTCGACCTCGTCGTCGGTGTTCCAGACGGCGATGGCGCGGTCGACTTCGCCGACCGCATAGGCGTCCAGCACGTCGCGCAGCCGCATGGAGACCAGCTTGCCCATGCGCTCGATCGAACGGGTCAGGGGCTGCATCGGTTCGCCCTCGGCCAGGATCAGGGCGCGCTTGGCGATGTTCTTGGCCAGGTCGCCGGTGCGTTCCAGGTCCACCGCCAGCTTCATGGCCGACAGGGTCTTGCGCAGGTCCGAGGCGACCGGCTGGCGCAGGGCGATCAGGCGGATGGCCTTCTTCTCGATGTCGCGGTGCATGGCGTCCAGGCGGACATCCCGCTCGACCACGGCTTTCGCCAAAGCCACGTCGCGGCGGGCGACGGACTCGACGGCGTCGGCGACCTGGGCCTCCGCGAGGCCGCCCATGCGGGCGACTTCGGCGGTCAGCTGGTTCAGTTCGTCGCCGTAGGCCTTGACGGTGTGCTGGTTCATCAGCCGAAGCGCCCCGTGATGTAGTCGAGGGTGCGCCGCTCGCGGGGATTCGTGAAGATTTCCTCGGTCGGACCGGTCTCGACCAGACGGCCGAGGTGGAAGAAGGCGGTGCGTTGCGAGACGCGGGCGGCCTGGGCCATCGAGTGGGTGACGATGACGATGCAGTAGCGCTCGCGCAGTTCGTCGATCAGTTCCTCGATCTTGGCGGTCGCGATCGGGTCCAGCGCCGAGCAGGGCTCGTCCATCAGGATGACTTCAGGCTCGACCGCGATGGCGCGGGCGATGACCAGACGCTGCTGCTGGCCGCCGGACAGGCCGGTGCCCGGCGAGTGCAGGCGGTCGGCGACCTCTTCCCACAGGCCGGCGCGCTTGAGCGAGGCCTCGACGATGACGTCCAGGTCGGCCTTGCCGGTGGCCAGGCCGTGGATGCGCGGGCCGTAGGCGACGTTCTCGTAGATCGACTTGGGGAAGGGGTTCGGCTTCTGGAACACCATGCCGACGCGGGCGCGCAGCAGCACCGGGTCGACGGAGCGGGCGTTGACGTCCTCGCCGTCCATCTCGATGCGGCCGGTGACCTTGGCGTGGCTGATGGTGTCGTTCATGCGGTTCATGGTCCGCAGGAAGGTCGACTTGCCGCAGCCCGACGGGCCGATCAGGGCCGTGACGGTCTTGTCCGGGATGTCCAGCGAGACGTCGTACAGGGCCTGTTTGCCGCCGTAGAAGACCGACACGTCGCGCGCGGCGATCTTGGTCGGGCCGACGGGGCCGCCGCCGTGGGTCACGGCCGGAGCGGCGATGACCGGGGTTTCGGCGGGCGTGCCGCCCTCAACGCCGTCCGCGGCGCGGAAGATTTTCGAGAACATGGGGCTTACCACCGGCGTTCGAAGCGCCGGCGCAGCAGGATGGCGGCGGCGTTCATGACGATCATGAAGGCGAGCAGGACCAGGATCGCGGCGGCGGTCCGCTCGTGGAAGGCGCGTTCGGACGCGTTCTCCCAGATGTAGACGAGCGAGGGCAGGGCGCCCGTCGGCTCGACGACGCTGTGGGGGATGCCCGGCACGAAGCTGACCATGCCGATCAGCAGCAGGGGGGCGGTCTCGCCGAGCGCGTGGGCCATCGAGATGATGGCGCCGGTCATCACGCCGGGCATGGCCAGGGGCAGGGTGTGCTGGAAGACCGTCTGGGTCTTGGAGGCGCCCATGGCCAGCGCGGCCTCGCGGATCGACGGCGGCACCGCCTTCAGCGAGGAGCGGGTGGCGATGATGATGGTCGGCAGGGCCATCAGGGCCAGCACCAGGCCGCCGACCAGCGGGCTGGCGCGGGGCAGGTGCAGCCAGTTGATGAACAGGGCCAGGCCCAGCAGGCCGTAGATGATCGACGGCACGGCCGCGAGGTTGTTGATGTTGACCTCGATGATGTCCGTCAGCCGGTTCTTGGGCGCGAACTCTTCGAGGTAGAGGGCCGCGCCGACGCCCAGCGGGATGGCGATCAGGGCGGTGACCAGCAGCATCAAGGCCGAGCCGATGACGGCGCCCAGCACCCCGGCCAGCTCCGGCTCGGTCGAGTCGCCCTTGGTGAACAGGGCGGTGTTGAAGTGGGCCGAGACGTGGCCGTCGGCCTTCATCCGGTCCAGCCAGTCGATCTGCTGGTCCGACAGGCGGCGCTGGTCGGCGGGCGTGGACCGCGAGATCTCGCCCTTGAAATAGAGGTCGGCGTCGTCCGAGGCGGGGGCGGCGATCATCACCGTCTGGCCGATGAGGCCCGGCTGCTTCTGGACGCGCTCGGCGGCGGTGAACTTCAGCTCCGAGGAGAACAGGCCGCGCATGGCGGTGGCCTTGGCGCCCGAGGCGTCGTCCTGCTCGCCCATGCGGCGCAGCTGCTGTTCGGCGACCAGCTGTTCGAAATTGGTGCCCTGCGGATAGGCGCGGTCGACGCGGGCCGGGTCCATGTAGACCGGCAGGGTCACCGTGTGGGCGTAGAAGGCCGTGTGGCCCTGATCGATGATCCGGCCCAGCAGCAGCAGCAGGAAGCCGACCGCCACGCCGATGGCCAGCAGGCCGTACAGGCGGAAGCGGTTCTCGCGGGCGTAGCGCTTCTTCAGGCCCGAGCGCAGGCGGTCGACGCGGGCGGCGTCGACCCCGGAGACGGGTCCAGAGACGGGGGCGTTGTCGGCTGCGTCAGTCATATTGCTGCCGGTAGGTCTGGACGATGCGCTGGGCCACGATGTTCAGCAGCAGGGTCACGAGGAACAGGGTCAGGCCGAGACCGAAGGCCGACAGCGTCTTGGGGCTGTTGAACTCCTGGTCGCCGGTCAGAAGGGTGACGATCTGGACGGTGACGGTGGTCACGGTCTCGAGCGGGTTCAGCGTCAGGCGGGCGGCGAGGCCGGCGGCCATGGTCACGATCATGGTCTCGCCGATGGCCCGCGACATGGCCAGCAGCATGGCGCCGGCGACGCCGGGCAGGGCGGCGGGCAGCAGGACCCGCTTGACCGTCTCGGACTTTGTCGCGCCCATGGCGTAGGAGCCGTCGCGCAGCGACTGCGGCACGGCGTTGATGATGTCGTCCGACAGGGAGCTGACGAAGGGGATCAGCATGATGCCCATGACGCCGCCGGCGACGAGGGCCATCTGGTTCTGGACCAGCATCAGATACTGGCCCAGGCCGTCCAGCGGCCCGCCGACGAACCAGCTGCCGATGGTGTGGAAGAAGACGCGCATGGCCGGGCCGACGGTCAGGGCGGCGAAGAAGCCGTAGACCACGGTCGGGACGCCCGCGAGGATTTCGAGGATCGGCTTCACCGTCGCGCGGAACACCGGGCCGGCGTACTCCGACAGGTAGATGGCCGAGAACAGGCCGACCGGGGCCGCCACGCACATGGCGATGATCATGATCAGGAAGGTGCCGGCGAACAGCGGCAGGGCCCCGAAGGCGCCGGACGATCCGACCTGGTCGGCGCGGATGGCGGTCTGGGGGCTCCACTGGGTTCCGAACAGGAACTCCGTGACGGGCACCGAGCTGAAGAAGCGGATCGAATCGTAGACCAGCGAGGCGACGATGCCGACGGTGGTCAGGACCGCGACGGCGGAACAGGCGAACAGGGCGCCGACGATCCAGCCCTCGACCCGGTTGCGGGCGCGCATGTCGGGGCGGATCTGGCTGAACACGAACAGGGCGCCCAGCAGGGCGGCCAGGGCGGCGCCGGCGATCCCGGCCAGGCTCAGCATCAGCTCGATGCGGGCGGCGCGGCGGCCCTCGGCGGGCAGGAGCTCGGCGTAGGGCGCGGGCCAGATCTGCATGGTCTGCTGCCCGGCGCCGACGGCGTGGGCGTCGGCGTAGAAGGCCTGGCGGCGGAAGGGCTCCAGCTGCTGGACGGCCTCAGGCGCGCCGGAGGCCATCAGCTGGTGCTGGACCGGGCCCGAGAAGACGGAGGCGGCCAGCAGCACGGCCAGGGCCGGAAGCGCGGTCCAGATCAGGGCGTAGGCCCCGTGCTGGGCGGGCCGCGAATGGGCCTTGGCCCCCCGCGCACGTCGGCTCGCCAGTCGGCGCGCGCCGAAATAGGCGGCGACGGCTGCGGCGATCAGGATCGGCAGGAAAAGCCAGGTCATGAGGATCCGGGAGGAAGAATCGGAGCGGTCCCGGTCGCCCGGTTCGCCCCGGGGCGGAAACTGCCCGGGAATGGTCAGCGGATTAAGACGGGCGCATGACAGTTCTGTTACGCCGTCGGGCCTGTTGTCGCAGGCGCGTCACGTCTTGGTCTTTTCCGCCTTCAGCGCGATGGGGAAATAGGCGGTGAAGACGGCGCCCTGGCCCGGCGCGCTTTCGACCGTCAGCCCGCCGCGATGGCGGTTGACGATGTGTTTGACGATGGCCAGGCCCAGGCCCGTGCCCTGGCGCTCGCCGCTCTTCTGGCCCTCGACCCGGTAGAAGCGCTCGGTCAGGCGGGGCAGGTGTTCGCGGGCCATGCCGGGGCCGTGGTCGCGCACGGTGATGGCGGCGTAGCGGTTGCCCGGTTCGCGGTCCGGCGTGACCAGGGGCAGGCGGGTGACCCCGCCCTCGCGATTGCCGCCCGACCAGGGGGCGGCGGCCTCGTCCAGCGTCACGTCGGGGCGGATGACGATATCGACCGTGTCGCCCGACGGGGAATATTTGATGGCGTTGTCGACCAGGTTCTGGACCACCTGGACGATCTCGTCGCGGTCGCCGTGGACCGGGGCGGACAGTTCGCGGTCCTGCATGACGATGCTGACGTCGCGTTCGGCCGACAGCACGCTGACGGCGTCCATGACGTCCACCGCCGCCCGCGCCAGGTCGACCCGGCCCGAGGGGGGGACGTGCTCGTTCAGTTCGATCCGGCTCAGCGACAGCAGGTCGGCGACCAGCCGGCTCATGCGGTCGGCCTGCACGGCCATGATGTCGAGGAAGCGGTCGCGCGCCTTGGGGTCGTCGCGGGCGTGGCCCTTGAGCGTCTCGATGAAGCCGGCCAGCGAGGCCAGCGGCGTCTTCAGTTCGTGGCTGGCGTTGGCCAGGAAGTCGACGCGCATCAGCTCCATGCGCCGCACGTCGGTCTCGTCGCGCAGCACCAGCAGGGCCAGGGTGGCGCCGTCGCCGGGCGGGGCGGGCAGGGGGCGGGTCAGGGCCCGCCAGTGGCGGGTCTGGGCGCCGACGCCGGAATAGTCGGTGGTGCGGGCGATGCCGCCGAACAGGGCCTCGTCGACCGCCTCGAGCACCGTCGGTTCGCGCACGGCGGAGACCAGCAGGGCGCCCTCGCGCTGGATGCGGAACAGGTCGCGCGCGGCCCCGTTGGCCAGCACCACGCGGCGTCCGGCGATGTCGTCAGCCTCGCCGCCCGAGACCACCAGCACCGGATCGGCCAGGGCCTCGAAGGCGCTGTCCAGCAGACGCTGGTCGGCGGCGGGGATCGACGGCGGCGCGGCCGCTTCGGCGGTTTCGGCGCTCGGCGCGGAACGCGGGCGGCGGTTCACGGCCCAGGTGGAGACGCCCACCAGCACGGCGCCGCCGATCAGCCACTGGGCCAGGGCGGGATAGAAGACCGCCAGCGTCAGCAGCACGACCACCGAAACGCCCGCGCTGGCGCCCACGGTCCACAGGCGCGAGGCCGCGGACGGGGCGACGGGGGACTGAGCGGCTTCGTAGGGCATTGCGCTTCCACTGGAGCGTGCGCGCGGGGCGACTCGCTATCCGCCGAACATGACACGGAATTCATGACAATCGATCCGGGAAGCGTCCCGCTCCGGGTTGTCAAACGTCCTTTACATCCCTAGGCTTCTATTCTGTTGCAAGGAGGGGCTTATGACGGCGGCTTTGACGCTTGAGGGCGTGAGCAAGCGATACGGCGAATTCCAGGCCGTGCGCGATCTCAGCTTCGAGGTGCCCAAGGGCTCGATCTGCGGCTTCCTGGGGCCGAACGGGGCGGGCAAGACCTCGACCATCCGCATGATCCTGGGTCTGCAGCCCGCGACCTCGGGCCGGATCGAGATCCTCGGCGCCGACGACGGCCGCCGGGTGCGCGACCGCATCGGCTTCCTTCCGGAAGAGCGCGGTCTCTACAAGAAGATGACGCCGGTGGACGCCATCGCCTTCTTCGGCTCGCTGAAGGGCCTGCCGCTGGGCGAGGGCCGCAAGCGGGCCAGGGAAATGCTGGACGCCCAGGGGCTGGGCGCCTCCAAGCGCAAGAAGATGAAGGAGCTGTCCAAGGGGATGGCCCAGAAGGTCCAGCTGATCTCGTCGGTGGTGCACCGGCCCGAGTTCGTGATCCTGGACGAGCCGTTCTCGGGCCTCGATCCGGTCAACCAGCAAGGGTTGGAGCAGATGATCCGGGGGCTGGCCGCCGACGGCGCCACCGTCCTGTTCTCGACCCATGTGATGCAGCACGCCGAGCGGCTGTGCGACAAGGTCGTGCTGCTGGCCCGGGGCCGCAAGGCGTTCGAGGGCACGGTGGCCGAGGCCCGCGCGACCTCGCGCCGGTTCCTGGAGCTGGAGGGCGCCATCGCGCCGGACCAGGCCGAACGCCTGCCCGGCGTGGCCGGGGTCGAGGTCGTCTCCGATGACGGCGAAGTCCGGGTGCTGAAGGCCGCGCTGGCCCAGGGCGCACAGGGGCAGGAGGCGCTCAAGGCGGCCTTCCTGACCGGCCTGGACGTGCGCCGTTTCGAACTGCGCGAGCCCAGCCTGCACGACGCCTTCATCGACCTGACCGGGGACCGCCCCGACGTCGACCAGAGCGTGAAGCCGACCGGCGTGGAGGCCGCCCGATGAACCGGATGTTCCTGATCGCGCGGCGCGAATACGCCGCCTACGCCATGACCGTGGGCTTCTGGCTGTCGCTGCTGGCCTTCCCGCTGTTCGCGGTGATCGGCGGCGGCGTGTCCTATTTGGTCCGCACCGGAGAGACCATTCCGGCGGTGGCCGTCGTCGAGGACGGAGCCGGCGCCGCCGGCCTCGCTACGGCCGTGCAGGACCATCTGAAGGTCGAGAACGACCGCCGGCGCGCCAGTAGCCTTCGCGCCGCGGCGCTGGCCGAGACGCAGACCACGCCTGACGCCGGGACCGGGGCGGCGGATCGGGTTCGGGAGATCGCCGAGACGCAGGGCTTCGACGCAGGCATGGCGGAACTACGCCGGGTCGCGCCCATGGCCGCAGCAGCATGGCGCGAGCCGAAGACGCCCGTCACCCTGGCGCCCGCGCCCGCCCAGGTCGTCGCCGCGGCGCCGGGGAAGGCGCGCGACGACGCCGCCAAGGCCTATCTGGCCGCGGACAAGAGCGATCGTTCACTCAGCGCCATCGTTTTCCTGACGCGGGAGGACGGCAAGCCGGCGGCCCGGGTCTGGACCGCCCGCACCAATGAGGACGCGGTCGATGATTTCGTGCGCGAGGCCCTGAAATCCGCGAACCGGCGCGAGGTATTCGGCGCGTCGGGTGTTTCGCCACAGGTTATCGTCAGCTCCGAACAATTCCGCCCGCACGTGACCGCCTATTCGCCCAAGGCCTCGACCGGCGCCGAGGTGTCGTTCCGGGATCGTCTGCCTCAACTGATCGGCTTCATCTCCGGCTTCATGCTGTGGTCGCTGATCCTGACCGGCGCCTCGATCCTGCTGAACAGCGTGATGGAGGAGAAGTCGAACAAGATCCTAGAGGTGCTGCTGTCGTCGGCCTCCACCACCGAAATCCTGTCGGGCAAGGTGCTGGGGGTGGCGCTGCTGACCCTGACGGTTTCGCTGGCTTGGGGCGTACTGGGCAGCGGGGCCTTGATCACCGTGGCGCCGAAATACGCCGCCTGGACCGGTGAAATCCTGCTGCACGGCGGGATGCTGGGCTGGTTCGCGGCCTTCATGATCGGCGGCTATCTGATGTACGCCGTGCTGTTCGCGGCGATCGGCGCCTTCTGCGACACGCCGCGGGACGCCCAGACGCTGATGGGACCGATCATGATGGTGCTGGTGGTGCCGCTGGTCGTCATGCAACTGGCGCTGCGTCAGCCAGATTCTCCGGTGGTGCAGGTCCTGTCGTGGGTGCCGTTCTTCACCCCGTTCCTGATGATCGCCCGTCTGCCGTCCGATCCGCCCCTGTGGGAGGTTATCGGCGCCATGGCCGGGATGTTCGCCTTCGCCCTGCTGATGGTCTGGATCTCGGGCCGCGCCTTCCGGGCGGGCGCTCTGTCGGACGTGAAGCTGAGCTGGAAGAGCTTCGGCGCGGCGATCCGGGGCGGGGGGAACTAGGTCTGACCCCGTCCTCCCCCATCGCCTCGAAGGGGCGATGGGGGAGGTGAAGCCAAAGAAAAAGGGCCGCTCCGTTCCCGGAGCGGCCCTTTGATCTTTCAGCCGTAGGGCCGTCGCTTAGCTGCGACCGGCGCCGCCCGGCACGCGGGGCTTCGGAGCCGGCAGCAGGCCTTCGCGCTGGGCGCGCTTGCGGGCCAGCTTGCGGGCGCGACGGACAGCCTCGGCCTTTTGACGGGCGCGCTTTTCCGACGGCTTTTCGTAATGAACGTGGCGCTTCATTTCACGGAAGCTGCCTTCGCGCTGCATCTTCTTCTTCAGGGCTTTCAGCGCTTGATCGACGTTATTATCGCGAACGAAAATCTGTACCAGGTTGAACTCTCCTTTGGCCGCCCGCCGCGTCCTGTGAGGGAGACGGGCGAACAAATAAAATCGTCTTCCGGCGAACAGGGTCCGCGGATGAAGGCGGGCTGATACACGAGCCGACCCACGCTGTCCATATGGTCGCGATCACTTCTGGAGGCTCGAAACCCCCGCCGGACGGGCTTATGGTGTGTTCATGACCGACGCACCGCACCTGTCGAACGCGCAGCCCGAGGGAGAGGCTCTCAAAGCCGACTGGGCCGACCGGATGGAACAGTCCGTGCTGGACGCCGCCGTGGCCCGTGCGCCCGCCCTGGGCTGGAACGCGCGGCTGGTGCGCGCCGCCTGCACGGACAACGGGCTGTCGCTGGGCGACGAGGAACTGCTGCTGCCCAACGGCCCCCGGGATCTGGCCGCCCTGCTGTCGCGCCGCCACGATGATCGGGCCATGGCCGCGCTGGGACAGGTCGAGGCGTCGTCGCTGAAGATGCGCGAGCGAATCGCCCGCGCCGTGTCGGAACGGCTGGAGGCCGCGGCCGCCGACCTGGACGCTTCGAAGAAATGCGCCGCCTTCCTGGCCCTGCCGGTCAACGCCGACCTGGGGCTGAAGCTGGCGTGGGAGAGCGCCGACCTGCTGTGGAACTGGGCCGGGGACACCGCGACCGACTGGAACCACTATTCCAAGCGGGCGATCCTGTCGGGCATCCTGATCCCGGCGCTGACGATGCGCCTGTTCGACGGACGCGAGGCCGCCGAGGCCTTCGTCGCCGCCCGCATCGAGAACGTCATGACCTTCGAGAAGTGGAAGGCGGGCAAGGATTTCGACGCCCCGCTGAGGAAGGTCGCGGATGCGCTGAGCCGGCTGCGGTACGGAGCGAAGACGGAGTAGGGGCCCTCTCCCATCGGGAGGGAAGAGGTCAGAGCGGCTTGACCCGGTTCAGATGGCCCATCTTGCGGCCCGGGCGAGCCTCTGCCTTGCCGTACAGGTGGATGCGCACGTCCGCGCGGGCGGAAGCCTTCGTCCACTGCTCGACCTCGTCGCCGAGCAGATTGGTCATCTCGACGCGGAAATGGGCCGTGGTGGGGCCCAGCGGCCAGCCGGCGATGGCGCGGATGTGCTGTTCGAACTGGTCGCAGACGCAGCCGTCCTGGGTCCAGTGGCCGGTGTTGTGGACGCGCGGCGCGATCTCGTTGACCAGCAGCCGGCCGTTCCCGAGGTCGAACAGCTCCACGCCCAGCACGCCGACGTAGTCGAGGCCGTTGAGGACGGCGGCGGCGATGGCCTTGGCGCGCTTCTCGGTCTTCGCATCGACGGCGGCGGGGGCGAGGGTGGTCTTCAGGACCCCGCCCTTGTGGATGTTCTCGCCCAGCGGATAGACGGCCACCGCGCCGTCGCGGCCGCGCGCGGCGATGATCGACAGTTCGCGGGTGAAGGCGGCCTTGGCTTCCAGGATAGCCGGGCGTTCGCCGATGGCGTGCCAGGCGTCGGCGGCTTCCTTGGCCGACCGCACCCAGACCTGGCCCTTGCCGTCGTAGCCGTCGCGGCGGGTCTTGAGCAGGGCGGGCGTTCCGAGACGCTCCAGCCCGGCCAGCAGGTCGTCGAGGCTGTCGACGGCGGCGAAGTCCACCGTGGTCGCGCCGACGCCGTTCAGGAAGGTCTTCTCCTCGACCCGGTCCTGGGCGACGGCCAGGGCGCGGGGGCCGGGGGCGACCAGGGCGCCGCTCTCGGCCAGGGTCGCGACCGAGGAGGCCGGGACGTTCTCGAATTCGAAGGTCACCGCCTGCGCCACCCGGCCCAGCACGGTCAGGGCGGTGGGATCGTCATAGGCGGCGACGATCTGCCCCTGGGAGACACGGCCCGCCGGGCTGTTCTCTTCCGGATCGAGGATGACGACGTTGAAGCCGAGGCGGGAGGCGGCCTGGCTGAGCATCCGGCCCAGTTGTCCGCCGCCGAGAATGCCGATGGTCGAGCCGGGGGAGAGGGGGGAGACGCTCACTCAGTCCTCGACCGACTCGTGCACGGCTTCGGTCTGGGCTTCGCGGAAGGCGCTCAGCCGTCCCATCAGCACCGGATCGTTGAGGGCCAGGATCTGCGCGGCGAGGATGCCCGCGTTCTTGGCGCCCGCCTCGCCGATGGCCAGGGTCGCGACCGGCACGCCGCCGGGCATCTGGACAATGGAGAGCAGGCTGTCGAGGCCCTTGAGCGCCTTGGACTGCACCGGCACGCCCAGCACGGGCAGCTCGGTCATGGAGGCGGCCATGCCCGGCAGGTGGGCGGCGCCGCCGGCCCCGGCGATGATGACCTTGTAACCCGCGGCGCGGGCGCCGGTGGAGAACTCGACCAGGCGTTGGGGGGTGCGGTGGGCGCTGACGACCTTGGCGTCCCAGGCCACGCCGAGCCGGTCCAGGGCGTCGGCGGCGTGCTTCATCGTCGGCCAGTCCGAACGGCTGCCCATGATGATCGCCACCGGCGGGGTCTCGGTCGCCATTACACGCACCTTCTCGCGGAAAGCGGCGCGATACAGGACTCGCGTTGCGCCCGCAACCGACGGCGTTAGGCTCCGCACTGGCCGGACGTGTTGAGTCGCCGGCTCGAGCATGATCGTTCGAGATGCGAACCGCTTCGCGGTTCCATCGAGAGCGTGAATCATGCTCTCGAATTATGCTGGACCATTTTCTGGATTCAGGTCGTCCCGACCTGAAGCGAAAATGGTCTGGGGAGCTTCCGTGACCGACGCGGCCACTATCGACCCGTATGCCGAGATCGAGCGCCTGCGCGCCGAGCTTGAGGCCCTGCGCCTGCGCGCCGAGGCGGCGGAGGCGGCCGCTGATCACGACGTGCTGACCCCCGCGCTGAACCGGCGCGGCTTCGTCGCCCAGATGAAGAGCGCCATGGCCTATTGCCAGCGCCACGACGTGCCGGCGGTGCTGCTCTACCTCGACCTGGACGGCTTCAAAGGCGTCAACGACCAGCTGGGCCACGCCGCCGGCGACGCCGCCCTGGTGCATGTGGCCGAGATGATGCGCGCCAATCTGCGCGAGTCGGACGCCCTGGGCCGGCTGGGCGGCGACGAGTTCGGCCTGCTGATGCTCAACGCCGGCCTGGAGGAAGGCCGCGAGAAGGCTCGCCGCCTCGCCGCCACCCTGGAAACCGAGCCGTTCGAATGGGACGGCCGCAGCGCCGGACTGGGCGGCTCGTTCGGCGTGCGCGCCTATGCGGGCCAGGCCGATCCGGAAATCTGGCTGGCCGAGGCCGACGCCGCCATGTGGGTCCGCAAGAAGGGGCGTTGAGCCTCGACTAGGCGATGATGTCCGGCAGGATCCGGTTCTCGATCTTCACGATCTCGTCGCGCAGGATCAGCTTCTTGCGCTTCAGGCGCGCGATCATCAGCTGGTCGGGGATCGGCATGTGGCCGAGCGCCTCGATCGAGGCGTCGAGGTCGGCGTGCTCCTGCTGGAGTTCCTTGAGCCGGGCGTGCAGCGCCAGCTCTTCCTCGGTGAGAAATGGTTCGTCGTCGTTCATGATGGGGTCCCGGACCGGGCGGTTATAGCGCGCCGCCGGTCAGGCCGGAAGGCGGTCGGCGAGGAGTTCGAGCGAGCGGCGCGGCGTGATCGGCGCCCATTCCCGGGCCACGGCGATCAGGGCGGGCAGGACCGGCCTGGCCGCGCCCGCAGGCTCGGGGGCGAGGGCTTCGAGCGCCGCCAGCAGCCGCCGTTCAGCGTCCAGTTCGATGGTCTTTACCTGGGCCCTCACCGCCTCGCGGTCCTCGTCGTCGAGGTCGGGCGTGCGGGTCTTCAACGTGCGGCGGATGGCGCGCAGCGGGGCCACGGTGGTCTCCTGCCAGACACGGGCGGTGTCGCAGGCGGCCTCGATGTCGTCGGCGTCGGGCGCGCGGCCCGTCCGGGCGCACCAGGCGGCCCACAGCAGCAGCGGCAGGTTCTGGCCCTGGGCGTCCTGCAGGTCGAGACCCGCGTTCTGCACGCCCTCCACGGCCCAGGCGCGGACCGACCAATCCCACAGGCTCATTCGGACGCCGGGCCCTTGAGCCCGTCCCAGCGCTTCACCGCCGACCAGTCGAGGCCGAAGACGTCCAGCGCCCGCCCGACCGACTGATCGACCATTTCGGCGATGGTGGCGGGCCTGGCGTAGAAGGCGGGCAGGGGCGGGGCGATGACCGCGCCCATCTCGGCCAGGGCGGTCATGGTGCGCAGATGGCCCAGATGCAGGGGCGTCTCGCGCACCATCAGCACCAGCGGCCGCCGTTCCTTCAGCGCAACGTCGGCGGCGCGGGTCAGCAGGGTGGAGGTCACGCCGGTGGCGATCTCCCCCATGGTCCGCACCGAACAGGGAGCCACGAGCATGCCCATGGTCCGGAAAGAGCCGGAGGCGATGCTGGCGCCCACGTCGTTGAGCTTGTGCACGACATCGGCGCGGCCCAGCAGATCGTCCGCCGACAGATCGGTCTCCTGCGACAAAGTGAGCAGGGCGGCGCGGGTCACGACGAGGTGGCTCTCGACCCCCAGTTCGCGCAGGGCGTCGAGGGCGCGGACACCGTAAGTCACGCCGGACGCTCCGGAAATTCCAACAACGAGACGCCGCGGCGGGGTTCCTGCGGCTCCGTTCACATCTTCGGCCAATTCGGGCTCCAGGGTACTCGCGTCCGGAAGGCCGCCAGCCTCACCGGAATGTGATTCCACAGGCGGTCAAGCCGGGCGCTCACTCTAGTGGTCCCTTAGACATGGAGGCGCAAGCCATGACCATCGAAGCTCGTATCCGCGAACTGGGAAACCGTCATCGCAGCCTGGATGAGACCATCCAGCGCGAGACCCGCAGCCCGGCCTCGGACTCGCTTCACGTCAGGGAGCTGAAGCAGCAAAAGCTGCGATTGAAGGAAGAGATCACCAGTCTGGAGGCCCGGGCGCACTAACGGTCCAGACCTCCCGAAACGACGACGGCCCCGGAGAGCGATCTCCGGGGCCGTTTTTCATCCCCGAGGGGAGGAAGGGTCCTAGTTCTTGGTGCCGAAGACGGACGCGGCGGTCGGCTCGGCGCCGCGGCGCTCGCGTTCCTCGGGGACGAACTCCGGCTCGACCGGTTCGACCGGGGCGTCGACGGCCTGCAGGGTGGCGCCGCCCTTCTTGGCGTCGTCCCGGGCCTTCTTGTCGGCGGCCTTCTTGACCAGGTCGTCCAGCGCCAGCTGGCCGACGAGACCCAGGGTCACCGGATCGACCGGCTTGATGTTGGCCGAGTTCCAGTGGGTGCGGTTGCGCACGCTTTCGATGGTGGCCTTGGTCGTGCCCAGCAGCTTGGAGATCTGCGCGTCGGTCACTTCCGGGTGATTGCGGACGAACCAGGCGATGGCGTCGGGACGGTCCTGGCGGCGCGAGACCGGGGTGTATTTCGGGGCCGGCTTGGCCGACTTCATCAGTTCGGCGTGGCGGCTGACCACGGCCTTCATGCGGTAGTCGGGGTTATCCTGGGCCTTGTCCAGCTCCTCGCGGGTCAGCTGGCCGCCGGTGATGGGATCGACGCCGCGGATGTCGCGGGCCACGTCGCCGTCGGCGATGCCGCGCACTTCCAGCGGGTGCAGGCCGCAGAAGTCGGCGATCTGCTCGAACGTCAGCGAGGTGTTGTCGACCATCCAGACCGCGGTGGCCTTGGGCATCAGAATGTCGGTCATAGGCGTCTTCGCTTCTTGATTTGACCCGCCCAGACCGGGGGTCGGCGGGTTCCGGATACGACGGCGCCCGACCTTTCGGCCGGGCGCTGATGATACGGATATAGGCCTATTCGGTGGAAAAGGAAACGACTGCCGATCCACCGTACAGCCAAGGTTCATCTCCGTCGTGAACATTGGCCGCAATGGCGCGTTGTGCGTCCAGCTGAGCAATGGGAGGGACCTATGTTTATCCAGACTCTCGCCGCCGTGGCGGTTCTGTTGGGAGGCGGCCAGGAGATGGCGGCCATGGGCGGCGGAGGCCAGGAGCGGGCCGCGCCCCGTGGCGACTATCGCGACAGTTGCAGCGGCGCCTATACGAACCGAGGACGCCTGTATGCGGACTGTCGCGCGCGCAACAATCAGATCCGCGGCACCTCGATCGAGCTGAACCGCTGTAGCGACTATGAAATTCGCAACGACAACGGCCTGCTGGTGTGCGGGCCGAACCGGGGCGAGTACGAGGACGACAACGGCGGTGGCGGTGGCGGCGGCGGCGGGGGCTGGAACCCCAACCAACCGCCGCGCGGCGACTATCAGAGCAGCTGCGGCGGGACGCGGGTGGAGCGGGGCCGGCTGTATGCCGATTGCCGCACGCGCAGCCCCGGCTTCCGGACCTCGTCGATCGAGCTGAGCCGCTGCCGCAACGACGAAATCCGCAATGACAACGGCCTGCTGGTGTGCGGCTCGTGGCGCGGCCAGTTCGAGGATCAGGGCGGCGGCGGTGGCGGCGGCTGGAACCCCAACCAGCCTCCGCGCGGCGACTATCAGAACAGCTGCAGCGGCGCCGACGTCCGCCGCGACCGACTGTACGCCAGCTGCCGCTCGCGCAGCAATCAGACCCGCCGGTCGTCGATCGAACTGAGCCGCTGCCGCGGCGAGGACATCCGCAACGACAACGGCCTGCTGGTCTGCGGTTCGTGGCGCGGCCAGTATGAGGACGAGAACGGTGGCGGCGGGCCCGGCTGGGGCCGTCAGTCGATCACCGTCTACCAGGACTCCAACTTCCGCGGCGCCTCGACGCGCTATGACGGCGAGATGGCGAACCTGGGCAGCACCGGCTTCAACGACCAGATCAGCTCGGTTCAGGTCGAGGGCGAGTGGGAGGTCTGCTCGGACGCCTACTTCCGCGGCCGCTGCCAGACCGTCCGCGGCGACATCCGGAACCTGGTGCTGCTGGCCATGAACGACAGCATCTCGTCGCTGCGTCCCGTGCGCCGCTAGAGCGAAATCGGCCGAGTCTGGAGCGTCTAAAGCGTCAGCACGACCTTGCCGACGTGGCCGCCCGCCTCAAGCCTGAGGTGGGCGGCCGACGCCTGTTCGAGTGGGAAGACCGCCTCGACCGGCGGCCGCAGGGCGCCCGAGGCGGCCCAGGGCCAGGCCCCGGCCTCGACCGCCGCGATCAGCCGCGCCTTCTCGTCCGCCGGACGGGCGCGCAGCGTCGAACCGGTCAGCACGATCCGCTTCATCATCAGCTTGAGCAGGTCGACCTGCGCCGCCGCGCCGGTCAGGGTGGAGATGACGACCCAGCGCCCGAACGGCTTCAGCACCGCCTGATTGAGTTCGGCGTAGTCGGCGCCCAGCATGTCCAGCACCACATCGACGCCGCCGAAGTCGCGGATGGCCTCGGCCATGTCGCCGGTCGTGGCGTCGAGGCTGAGCTCCGCGCCCAGCGCCCGGGCGGCCTCCGCCTTGGCCGCGCCGCGCGAGGTGGCGATGACCGTCGCGCCCGCCGCCCTGGCCATCTGGATGGCGGTGACGCCGATGCCGCTGGTCGCGCCATGGATCAGCAGGGTCTCGCCCGCCTTGAGCGCGCCGGCCTCGAAGACATTGGCGAAGACGGTGCAGACCGTCTCGGGCAGGGCGGCGGCCTGGACGAAATCGAGACCCTCCGGGACGGGCAGGGCGTGGCGGGCGTCGACCACGGCGTATTCGGCGTAGCCCCCGCCGCCCAGAAGAGCGCAGACGCGGTCGCCGACGGCCCAGCGTCCCGCGCCGGGACCGACCTGATCCACCTCGCCCGCGACCTCCAGCCCCAGGAGATCGGGCGCGCCGGGCGGCGGCGGGTACAGGCCGTTGCGCTGGAGCAGATCGGGACGATTCACCCCGGCGGCGCGCACCCGAATGCGGATCTGGCCGGGCCCGGCGACCGGATCGGGCCGTTCGGACAGGGTCAGGGCCTCTGCCGGACCGGCTCCGCCCGCGATTTCGATCACCCGCATCCGCTGTTCCCGTCCTTGCAATCGTCCGTGTCCGGGCGTTCAGATAGGGGGTTACGTCCCTGATGGCCACGAAGGAGGCGGCAGTGTTCGAGGATCTTGAGCCACGCCCGGCGCGCGGCGCCCCCCTGATCGCTCTGACCCGGGAAGACCTGGACGGCTATTCCGTCGAGGACCTGAAGGAGCGGATCGCCGCGCTGGAGGCGGAGATCGCCCGTTCGCAGGCGGCCATCGACGGCAAGTCCTCGCAACGTAACGCCGCGGATGCGTTGTTCAATTTCCGCAGCTGAGGGTTTTCCCCCGTTACGGGTATGGCACAGGCGTTGCAGTCGGCTGTCCGACCGCGCGCAACCGTGCCGGCCATGATACGGATGCCTGCACTCCATGAGCCTGGTTGAGTTTATGTCCACCGACGACACCACCCTTCTGACGCCTTCGGGCCGCAGCCGCGAAGCGGTGGTGGACGATTTCGCGCGCTCGGAGCTGTTCGACCGCACCTTCCGCGAGGGGATGGAGCTGGTCGAGGAGACCGCCGCCTATCTGGACGGGGACGGACGGCGGGAATCCAAGCTGCTGTCGCGCGCCGCCGCCCTGGCCTATGCGGGCGAGAGCATGAAGCTGACCACCCGGCTGATGCAGATCGCCTCGTGGCTGCTGGTGCAGCGGGCCGTGCGGGAAGGGGACATGAGCGCCCTGGCCGCCTGCGAGCCCCGCTATCGCCTGACCGAGCGCAAGGTCGAGACCGAGCCGACCCACGGCGAACTGCCCATCGCCCTGGTCGAATACCTGGTGCGCTCCGAGCGGCTGTACGACCGCGTCGTGCACCTGGACCGCAAGATGTACCTGGACGCGCCCGAGGAAGAGGCGATCAACCCGGTGCAGAGCCAACTGGACCGGCTGGCGGCGGCGTTCCGGCAATGAAGCGCGGCCCGCGGCTGCTGATCGCCCTGGGCGTGGCGGCCCTGATCGTGGCCGGTCTGGCGACCGCCTGGATGGTGAGCGAGCGCTCGCTGATCATCATCGAGAACCGGAGCACGGCGCCGCTGACCCTGTCGGTCGAGACGGTCGATGCGGGCGCCTTCTCCTGGAAGGGCGAGGTGGCGCCCCGCAGGCGGGTGCTGAAGGCCGCCCGTGTCCCGGACCACAGCTTCGTCGTCACGTGCCGCGACGAGAGCGGCATCAACCGGACGAGGGGCGGCCATGTCGCCCCGGGGCGTCCGCAGCGGGTCGACATCGTCGCGGGCAGCTGCGCCGCGATCCAGATCGACGTGCGGACGATCCCCTGAAGCTTTAAGGTCCGACGTCGTTGGCGTCGCGGCCGCGGCCGTCGTCCACCGGCTTGGGCAGGCTGACGCCGATGCCGAGGGCGTCGGCCAGCTTGGCGTCCCGTTCGTAGACATCCTCGCGGAAGGCGACGCGGCCCTGGCCGTCGACGAAGGCGGTCCAGTAGAGCAGGCGCACGCCGATCTCGCGGCCCGTCTGGATGCGCTTGGTCTCGCGCGTGTCCTGGGCTGTGTCGAACTGGGCCAGCAGGGCCGGATCGGGCGACAGCAGCAGGCGGGCGAAGTCGACCGCGTTCTGGACCCGCACGCAGCCGTGGCTGCGCTGGCGCATGGCCAGGTTGAAGGCCGCCTTGGACGGGGTGTCGTGCAGGAAGATGGCGTAGCTGTCGCGCAGCTCGAACTTCACATAGCCGAGCGCGGCCGTCGGGCCGGCGCGCTGGATGACCGTGCCGTTCTGGACGTACATGTTCTGGCTGGCCAGATAGCCGGGGCCGCGCGGCAGGATCTCGTTGCGGGCGATCGAAGCCGGCACATACCAGGGCGGATTGGCCACGACCGAGGCGAACGGCTTCTCCAGGCTGGGCGTCTGGTTGCTGGGCGAACCGCAGACGACGCGGTTGGAGTGCACCGGACGGCCGTCCTTCCAGTAGACCATGATGGCGGCGGCGGTGTTGACCTCGATACGCTCGGGATTGACCTCGCGCTTGAGCCAGCGGCGGCGTTCCAGGTTGAGGGCGATCTGGCGGGCGCGATCCTCGGCCGAGGCCGAGAGCGAGCGCTGGCTGCCCGTGCCGATGCGGCCGTCGGCGACGAGGCCGTGACGGGTCTGGAAGCTGCGCATGCCGGCTTCCAGGTCGGGGCCGTAGACCGGGCCCATGGCCGCGATGCGGGCGCCGTCGGCGGCCGAGAGGTCGCCCTCGGCCACCAGGCGCTGGACGATGATCGGGATGCGCGGGTCGCTGCCGCCCGGCTCGATGTTCGCGCCGACGCGGAATGCGGGCCAACCGCCGTTGTCGCGGATCAGGCGGCGGTAGCGGACATAGCCTGCCGACAGGTTGGAGTAGCCGATGTCGGTGGGGGCCAGCCCCTCGAACCAGTCGAGCAGGCGGTTGGTTGCGAGCGCGTCATTCAGCCCGGCGGGCAGGTCGACGCGGTTCTTTTGCATCTCCCACAGGTCCTCGACCGCCTCGGGGCGGACGCGGCCCTCGGCGAGGACGCGGGCGTAGGTCATGGCCGCGGCGGTGGTCTTCATCTCCGCGGCGTCGCGGTCGGCGGCCAGGGCGGTGAAATCGAAGAAGTCGGACTGCGACAGGCCGTGGCGTTCGGCGCGGGCGGCGGCGGTTTGCAGGGCGCGCAGGCGGTCGGCGGTCCACACCGGACGCCAGCCGTTCAGCTCGTAGAAGGCGCGCACGTCGGGCTGGAGGGTGGCGGGCAGGCGGGCCAGCTGATCGTTGAAGCTGTCGTAGAAGGCGACGGCGCCCGGATCACGGGTCTGCGCCAGCGCGCTCGCGCCGAACGAGGACGCCAGCGCCGAAACCGCCGCGCCCAGACCCAGTTGCCTTCGATTCATCACGTCGCTCTTCGTCCGTTCCGTCGCACGGACCCAACGCCCACGCCCCGAAAGCCCAACGCGGACGACATTATCGGCGTTCCGGCCAAACAGAAAGGCGCCGGTCCGGGGACCGACGCCTTCTTGTCGTCTTGCACCTGCGGTGTGGCTGGAAAGCCAGACCGGAAGCGGCTTACTTCTTGATGAAGCCGGCGAACTTGTTGTTGAAGCGCGACACGCGACCGCCGCGGTCCAGCATGTGCTGGTTGCCGCCGGTCCAGGCCGGGTGGGTCGACGGATCGATGTCCAGGTTCAGGGTCGCGCCCTCTTTCCCGTAGGTCGAACGGGTCTGGTAGCTGGTGCCGTCCGTCATCACCACGGTGATGAAGTGGTAGTCGGGGTGCGTGTCCGCCTTCATGGTCGTCGTCCGGTCTCTGCGCGGTGACGATGCCGACCGTCTGTGCGCGTAAAATGAGAAACCCGCCACGCTAGGCGGCGGGAATGAGCGGCGGCGTTTACACCGGGGGGCGTTCCGGGGCAAGAGGCGCGGCCATGACCGAAACCTCCGCACCGATCACCGACGCCCCTGACCTTCGCGGACGGCCGGGCGCCGGCGCGGTCCTGGCCGAGCAGATGGCCGAGGCGGGCGACCGCCGCGAGAAGCGCCGCGACATCCGTCCGCTGGCCCGGCTGCTGCCCTACGCCCTGCGCCACAAGGGCCATCTGGCGATGGCGGCCTTCTGGCTGATCGTGTCGACGGCCACCTCGTTGAGCCTGACGGCGGCGGCGCGCGGGGCCATCGACCATGGGTTCGAGAACGGCGGGGCCGGGCTGAACCTGTGGTTCCTGATGCTGGGCGCCAACGCCCTGTTCCTGGGCGTCGCCACGGCGGTGCGCTATTTCTACGTGACCAAGACCGGCGAGCGCGTCGTGGCCGACCTGCGCAAGGGGCTGTTCGACCGCATCCTGACGCTGGACCCGGCCTTCTACGCCAAGATCCGGACCGGGGAGGTGCTGAGCCGCCTGACGACGGACATCGCCCTGGTCGAGACCCTGATGACGACCTCGGTGTCGTTCGCCCTGCGCAACTTCCTGACCCTGGTGGGCGGGACCGTCCTGCTGTTCGTGGTCAGCCCCAAGCTGACCGGGCTGGTGCTGCTGGTGGTGCCGCTGCTGCTGGGGCCGATCTTCCTGTTCGGGCGCCGGGTGCGCAAACTGACCGTGGCCACCCAGGACCGGTTCGCCAATGCGGTCGGCTTCGCCGGCGAGAGCGTGGACGCCATCGAGACGGTGCAGGCCTTCGGGCGCGTCGCCAGCGCGGTCGCCCGGTTCGGCGCGGCGGTCGAGGACGCCTTCAACTCGTCGCTGGTGCGCATGCGGGCGCGGGCCCTGATGACGGCCATGATCATCGTCGTGATGTTCGGCGGCGTGACCCTGGTGCTGTGGCTGGGCGCGCAGGACGTGATCGCCGGGCGGATGAGCCCGGGGGCGCTGCTGCAGTTCGTGCTGCTGTCCGTCTTCGCGGCCGGGGCCGTGGGCGCCCTGGGCGAGAGCTGGGGCGACGTGCAGAAGGCCGCCGGGGCCATGGAGCGGATCGACGAGCTGATGCGGGCCCAGACCGCCATCGCCGCGCCGGAACGGCCCATCGCCCTGCCGGAGCCGCCGGTCGGCGAGGTGTCGATGTCGGCGGTGCAATTCGCCTACCCGGGGCGGCCCGACCTGCCGGCGCTGAAGGGCTTCAGCCTGACCGTGCGGCCCGGCGAGACCGTGGCCCTGGTCGGGCCGTCGGGCGCGGGCAAGTCGACCGTCTTCCGCCTGCTGCTGCGCTTCTACGATCCGCAGGGCGGGGTGGTGTCGGTGGACGGGGTGGACGTGCGCGAGGCCGATCCGGTGGCGGTGCGCGACCGCTTCGCCTGGGTCTCGCAGGAGGCGCCGCTGTTCTCCGGTTCCGCCAGTGAAAACATTCGCTTCGGGCGGGAAGCGGCGAGCGAGGACGAGGTCCGCGCGGCCGCCGGGAAGGCGCAGGCGCTGGGCTTCATCGAGGCCCTGCCCGAGCAGTTCGACACGCCCCTGGGCGAGCGCGGCAAGAGCCTGTCGGGCGGACAGCGGCAGCGTCTGGCCATCGCCCGGGCCCTGGTCCGCGAGGCGCCGATCCTGCTGCTGGACGAGGCGACCTCGGCGCTGGACGCCGAGAACGAGCGGCTGGTGCAGACGGCGCTGGACCAGGCCATGGAGGACCGCACGACCATCGTCATCGCCCACCGCCTGGCGACCGTGCTGCGCGCCGATCGCATCGTGGTGATGGAGGACGGCAAGGTGGTCGAAGAGGGGACGCACGCCGCCCTGATCGCCAAGGGCGGCCTGTATGCGCGGCTGGCGGAACTGCAGTTCCGGGCGGACTGAGGCGGTCATCCCGAACCTCCGGCATGGTCGGGGGCGGAAATGCGCACTCGAAAAAAATGAGTGCACATTGTGCACAAATTCGCGTGTGACGGGGGATGGTGCGCGGGGCTCAACCCGAGCTGCGCTGCTTGATTGTCAAAGACCCAAGGCCGCGAAGCCTAGCGGGCCGATGTGTCAGAGTTGGTCGTAAGGGCCGATTTCCTTATCCTGACCGTCAGACGATCATGCGGTCGATCAGGGGACGGGCCTTGAGCGAGGCGATGGCGCGGCTGATCGAGTCGAACACCGGGCCGGCGTCTTCCTCCATTTCGGCGTAGGCGCGTTCGAACTCCGCATCCAGACTGTCGAGCAGGGCCAGTTGTTCGCGGCCCTTGTCGGTCAGCTCGATCAGGACGACGCGCTGGTCGTCGGGATCGGGCCGGCGGCTGACCAGGCCCAGTTTCAGCAGCTTGGGCATCTTCTGCTGGATGAGCTGGTGCGACCGGTTCAGGGCGCGCACGAGGTCGGCGACGGAGACCGGGCCGAGCGTCGCAATGGCGCCCATCAGGGACGAAGACTTGACCGGAATGACGAGGCCGGCCCGCTCGAACACCTCGGCCGACTGCTGCTCGATCAGTTCGCTCAACTGTTCGCTGAGGCGGCCCAGGAAGGTGCGGTTCAACTCGATCATTCGCCCGACAGCTCCTTAATCCAGGCGGCGATAGCCGGCCGTCTCGCCCGACTTCCACACGCGCTCAAGGCCGCTCACACGTCCGTTTTCGCGAACCAGGCGGAATCGGTAGTCATCCGTTCCCTCGACCGCAAACAGATCCTTTCCGATCGGATCAAGCGCCAGAACGAAGCGCTCGCGCCAGTGGTAGGCCAGGCCGGTCGCGGTGCGGACGAGCGCGCGGCCTTCATAGGTTCCGGCCGCCTCATCCAGGTCCGACGGGCTCACCGGTTCGCCGGAGAGGGCGAACTCGACCGGGGGCAGGGCCCACCGGGCCTCGGCGTCGCCCGCTTCCGCCCGGCTTTTCAGCAGGAATCTCTGCGCGGCCAGAAGAGCGTCCGAGGCCTCTACGGCGATGTCGGGGGTGACGCCGACGCCCTCGAAATCCTGCCCGTTGACCGGGTCATGGATCTGACCGAACGGCACCTGCAGCATGAACCGGTCGTCGATGGGCACGCGGGTGACGGGGTGCGCGCCGCCGGCGGTCTGTTCACCGATGAGAGTCGCGCGGCCGAGCTTCTGCAGCGAGAACGCCATCCATTCGGCGGAGGAGAAGGAGGTCGACCCGGTCAGCACCACGACCGGGATGGTCGCCGACCGGCTTCCGGGCACGGCGGCCAGGCTCCACTGGCTGCGCTGCACCCGCGCGCCGTTCTCGTTGTAGAAATAGTCGAAGAATTTCTGTTCCTTGCCCGCCGGGTAGAGGTAGCTCATCAGGAACTGGGCCATCTCCAGAACGCCGCCGTTGTTGTAGCGGAGATCGATGATCAGCCCCTGGGCGCCGTCGGCGAAGCGCATGGCCCCGGCGGCGACCTCCTGGGCGTATTGCGGATCGGCGAAGAAATCGAACCGGACATAGGCCAGCCCTCCGTCCAGCCGCCGGGCGTCCCGGAAGCCGAAATTGGCCGCCCGCTCGCCATCGCGCTGCGCCTGGGTGGTCGTCTCGCCCTCTGCTTTCGCCCGCCTGTTCGCGGCGACCTCATCCGGATCGAACGCGACCGAGAAGTGGAGATCGTCGCTCGCCTTGACCAAGCCCTGGGCGAGGCTTTCGGCGAACTGTTCGCTGCCGACGGGAGTGGACTGAACCCGTCGATCCAGTTCGGCGGCGATGGCCGGGATGCGGTCGGGGAAGACGTAGTTTTCACGCAGCGCCGTCTCAAGGCGGGCGATCACCTGTCGCTGGCCGTCGCGATCGAGGGTCTGGGCCACGGTCTGGGCGAGGACCGGCGCGGGACACAGCGTAGCGGCGGCCAACAGGCAAGCACAAAGCCGAGAGAACATGGTCAATCCATAATGAAATATATTGTACAATATATTGTAATATTTTTTGCCGTCAATCGCTGGACCGCCCTCCCAAGGGGACGTGTTCCGACGGAAGCCACGTCAAAGACGGACGTAGGGCGCGCGTATCCATACCGCCGCCTTCCTGTTACAATCAGGGCTTCGGCGACGTTTCCGAATGGTTGAGATTGGGCTTTCGCTTCGCGAGCCTTTTCAGCCGGGAAGGGCCGATATGGCTCCTGCTCCGCCTCTTTCTCCCGACCTGGGCTCCTCCCTGGCGCTCGCCGTGATCAGTGCATCGCAGGCGCCCTTGCTGCTGCTCGATGGAAACGCGCACGTCATCGCCGCGAGCGATTCATTCATGAGGTCGTTCGGCTACGCATCCGGCGCGGTTCGGGGTCGATCCCTGTTCTCGCTGGGAGCCGGGGAGTGGGATCTGCCCCGGCTGCGTTCGCTGCTCTCCGCGGTCGGGTCCGGCGACGCCCTTGTCGACGCCTATGAACTGGACTGGAGCGAAGCGCATCAGCCGCACCGGAGCCTCATCCTCGCGGCTCAGCGACTGGAGTTCACCGAGGGGCCGTCCGTCCGCATCATGCTGACTATCGTCGACGCCACTGAAGCCAAGGCCGCCGAGAAGCTGAAGAGCGACCTTATCCGCGACAAGGACATTCTGCTTCAGGAGATCCAGCACCGGGTCGCCAACAGTCTGCAGATCATCGCGAGCGTGCTGCTTCAGAACGCGAAGAAGGTCGGCTCCGAGGAGAGCCGCATTCACCTGCGTGATGCGCACCATCGGGTGATGTCGGTGGCCGCGATCCAACGCCAATTGGCGGCCTCGAGCATCAGCGATGTGGTGCTGAAACCGTATCTGACTCAGCTCTGTCAAAGCATTGGCGCCTCCATGATCGAGGATCATGATCTGGTGTCCATCCAGGTCGATGGCGACGGCAGCGCCACGACCGGCGAGGTCTCCGTCAGCCTGGGCCTCATCGTGACCGAACTGGTCATCAATGCGTTGAAGCACGCCTTCCCAGCCGGGCGCGCCGGCGTGGTGACCGTGGATTACCACTCGGAACACGAGGGGTGGGCTCTATCCGTCTGCGATGACGGGATCGGCATGCCCGCCTCCCCGGACGATGCGAAAGCCGGCCTCGGCACCGCGATCGTCCAAGCGCTGGCCGCCCAATTGTCCGCGACGATCACCGTGACCGCGCTCAAACCCGGAACGGGCGTGTCCGTGGTTCATCGCAAGCCGTTCGACTTGCTGAAAGAGTCCGCAAAGCCCGAGCTGCGGGCCGTCTGACCTCGCGCGAGAAGACGGGCGCTAGGCCGTCAGCGCCGGGTCCAGATACTTCAGGTTCTCTTCCCGCACCTTCGCGGCCGCCTCGTCGTAGAGGAAGGGCAGGAAGGCGAAGCGTTCGCCGCGGGTGACCGGCGTCGCCTCGTGCAGGATCGAGCAGGAGAAGACGCAGGCGCCGCCGGGGGGCGGGCGGTAGGTGCGGTCGCCGAACTCGGGGAAGCGGAGATCGCCGCCGTCGTAGTCGCCGTTCAGGTTGATCGAGACCGCGAACCGCCGGTGGGCCGTGCCCTTGGTGGTGTTGTCGCGGTGCGGGCGGAAGAAGCCGCCGGTCTCGCCGTCGTAACGGGCGACCAGATAGCGTTCGATCCGGGTCGGCTTGAAGTTGAAGGCCTTTTCGATCTGCGGGATCAGGCGGCGGTTCAGCCGCGCCACGACCTGCCTCTGCAGGGCGTCCTCCTCGACGAGGACGTCCGAGCGGCGCTTGTGCTGGTCGTTCATCATCAGGGTGGTGACGCCGTCGATCTCGCGCATGAAGCCCGAGGGTTCGCCGCCGGTCCGGCGATACAGGGCGATCAGCTGTTCGCAGAAGCCGGGCTCGAAGATGCGGGGGACGACCAGGACGGGGGCCATGCCGGAGAAGCCGCCGTGACGGTTCGGCGGGGGCAGGGCGGCGACGCGGTCGAGCAGCGCCTCGGCCGCCTCGGCCCCGACCATGCCCATGACGTGCAGGGCCGGATCGATCAGGACCCACCGCTCGGCGTCCTGGGCGCCGTACAGGGCGGCGGCCTCGCCGGCCTCGTCGAACAGGAAGCGGCGCCCGGGCAGGCTGTCCTGCCGGGCGGCGCGGGCCTCATCCGGGCCCACGATCAGGATGAAGGCGCTGGCGTGCAGGTCGTCGAAGGCCGCGCGACGGGCCTCCACCAGCGCCGTCGCCCGCTCGACCGCCGGTCCCGCGGGGACGATGGCGAGCAGCAGGTAACGGCCCGCGGCGGTGTCGAAGACGTAGCGCGGATTGCTGACGCCTTGGGTCGAGAAGGTCGGGGCGGGATCGCCGAGCAGCAGGGCCATCGCGCGACGATGCGCGAAATAGCCCTGCGATATCAACCCCGATGGATCAGGAGGCGGGCTGGAACACGCCGCAGGCGATGCGAGGGCCGGCGCCGCCGATCGGCTGGCTGACGTAGTCGTCCGGGTTGGCGTGGACGACGAACGACAGGCCGTCGCCATCGACATAGTTCTCCTCATGGGCGTCGAGCCCGTCCCAGGCCAGGTAGACGTCGGCGTTGGCGGTTCCGTCGGCGTTGGCGTGGATGTTCTGCAGGTCGCCCAGGTCCGGTCCGCCGGCCTTGTTCAGCAGGCCATGGGGGCGGGCGCCCTCCGCGTGGTTCACGTGGCCGCCGGCCGAGGTGAAGGCCGGGGTTTCGCAGGTCCCGACGGCGTGCAGGTGGACGGCGTGCCAGCCGGCCGGCCAGCCCTTGCCCTCGACCCGGAAGATCATCCCCATGGGACCTTCATAGCCGGTCACCGTGCCGGCGTCGGAGCCGTCGGCGGCCTTCAGCGCGGCGGTCACGACGGGTTGGGGCGGGGGGGCAGGCGCGGGCGCGGGGGCGGGGGCCGCCGTCTGGGCCAGGGCCCCGGCGGCGCCCACGAGCAGGGGTGTGGCGATGAGGGCGGCGAGGAGGCGCTGGCGCATGGTCGAAAATCCCTGTGTACAAGCCGGAAACCGGGGCGATCCTTTTGCTTAAGGAGACCCTGGATGCTAGAAAACCGGATAGCGGATCACGTTCCGATTCCGGCCATTTAAAGCCTGATTTCCTTGACCGACGACACCTACGAAAACGCCGCAGCCCCGGCGGGCGGCGACATCTCCACCATCACCATCGAAGACGAGCTGCGCCGCTCGTATCTCGACTACGCCATGAGCGTGATCGTGAGCCGGGCGCTGCCGGACGCGCGCGACGGGCTGAAGCCCGTGCACCGCCGCATCCTGTACTCGATGCACGACCTGAAGATGTCGCCCGAGAAGTCGTACTCCAAGTGCGCCCGCGTGGTCGGCGACGTGCTGGGCCGCTTCCACCCGCACGGCGACGCCTCGGTCTACATGGCGCTGGTGCGCATGGCCCAGCCGTTCTCGATGGGTCTGATGCTGGTCGACGGCCAGGGCAATTTCGGCTCGGTCGACGGCGATATGCCCGCCTCGATGCGATACACCGAGGCCAAGATGGCCCCGGCCGCCGTGGCGCTGCTGGCCGACATCGACAAGGACACCGTCGATTTCCAGCCGAACTACGACGAGAAGGAGCTGGAGCCGGTCGTCCTGCCGAGCCGGATCCCGAACCTGCTGGTCAACGGCGCGGGCGGCATCGCCGTCGGCATGGCCACCAACATCCCGCCGCATAACCTGGGCGAAGTGGTCGAGGCGGCGGTGGCGCTGCTGGACGACGCCAACATCAGCGACGACGCCCTGCTGGACATCGTGCCCGGTCCGGACTTCCCGACCGGCGGCGAGATCATGGGCCGCACCGCGCCCCGCAACGCCCTGCGCGACGGCCGCGGCTCGGTCATCGTGCGCGGCAAGGCCTCGATCGAGACGATCCGCAAGGACCGCGAGGCCATCGTGGTCACCGAGCTGCCGTTCCAGGTCAACAAGCAGACCCTGATCGAGCGGATTGTCGAACTGGTGCGCGAGAAGCGCATCGAGGGCATCGCCGACGTGCGCGACGAGTCCGACCGCGACGGCATGCGCATGGTCATCGAGCTGAAGCGCGACGCCTCGGGCGATGTGGTGCTGAACCAGCTGTGGCGCTTCACCGCCATGCAGTCGTCGTTCGGCGTCAACATGCTGGCCCTGAACCACGGCCGTCCCGAGCAGATGGGCCTGCGCGACCTGCTGCAGATCTTCCTGGACTTCCGCGAAGAGGTGGTCGTCCGCCGCACCAAGTACGAACTGGCCAAGGCCCGCGACCGCGGCCACGTGCTGGTCGGTCTGGCCGTGGCCGTGGCCAATATCGACGAGGTCATCCACATCATCCGCTCGTCGGCCGATCCGACCGAGGCGCGCGAGCGTCTGCAGGCCAAGTCCTGGCCGGTGGGCGACATGATCGCCCTGGTCGAGCTGATCGCCGACCCGCGCTCGATGCTGGTCGATGGCGACAAACTGAACCTGACCGACGAACAGGCCCGGGCCATCCTGTCGCTGACCCTGAGCCGCCTGACCGGCCTGGGGCGTGACGACATCTTCGCCGAGGCCCGCGCCCTGGCCGAGACGATCCAGGAGCACCTGACCCTGCTGTCGGACCGCGCCAACATCCTGGCCGTGATCCGCGCCGACCTGATCGCCGTGAAGGACGAGTTCGCCGTGCCGCGCCGCACCCTGATCGGGGAAGGCGACGGCGAGATGGAGGACGAGGACCTGATCCCGCGCGAGGACATGGTCGTGACGGTCACCCACGGCGGCTACGTCAAGCGGGTGGCGCTGAACGCCTATCGGACCCAGCATCGCGGCGGCAAGGGCCGTTCGGGCGTGGCGATGAAGGAGGACGACGCCGTCGTCGGCGTGTTCTCGGCCTCGACCCACACGCCGGTGCTGTTCTTCGCCACCAACGGCAAGGCCTACAAGCTGAAGACCTGGCGCCTGCCGCTGGGCAATCCGCAGTCGCGCGGCAAGGCGTTCGTCAACCTGCTGCCGATCGAGCCGGGCGACAGCATCATGAACGTGCTGCCCCTGCCCGAGAACGAGGCGGAGTGGGGCGAGTACGACATCATGTTCGCCACCAGCTCGGGCGACGTGCGCCGCAACAAGCTGTCGGACTTCGCCACGGTGAACCGCGCGGGCAAGATCGCGATGAAGCTGGAAGACGGCGACCGGATGGTCGGCGTGGCCCTGTGCACCGCCGAGGACGACGTCATGCTGACGACGGCCCTGGGCCGGGCGATCCGCTTCAAGGCCGACGACGTGCGCGTCTTCAAGGGCCGGGATTCGACCGGCGTGCGCGGCGTGCGCCTGCAGGCCGGGGACGAGGTCATCTCCATGGCCGTGCTGGGCCGCGTGGACGCCACGCCGGAAGAGCGCGCCGCCTACGTCAAGCATGCGAACGCCATGCGCAAGGCGCTGGCCGGCGCCGACGGCGAGGACGAGGCTCCGGCGGTCGAGGCCGACGATGAAGCGGTCGGCGAGGCCGTGCTGAGCGTCGAGCGGATCGCCGAACTGGGCGCTGCCGAGCAGTTCATCCTGACGGTCACCGAGACCGGCTTCGGCAAGCGCTCCTCGGCCTATGAGTATCGCCGCACGGGTCGCGGCGGGCAGGGGCTGACGGCGCACGGCCTGGGCGGCCGCGCGGGCACGCGCCTAGCGGCGTCCTTCCCGGTCGAGGAAAGCGACGACCTGCTGATGGTCACCTCGGGCGGGCAGATGATCCGCACGCCGATGGAGCAGGTCCGCATCGTCAGCCGCTCGAGCCAGGGCGTCACCATCTTCAAGACCGCCGACGGCGAGAAGGTCGTCTCGGTCGAACGCCTGCCGGACTCCGGCGGCGGCGCTGATGACGACGTCATCGAGGGAGAAGGCGGCGAGATCGAGGGCGGCGAGGGCTGAGTTTTCTCTTTCCGCTCATCCCGGCGAAAGCCGGGACACAGTCCTTTCGTGGAAACGCCGTCGAAGGGGACCGAAAGGGAGGAAGCTTCGGTTGAACCGATCATCCAAAACACTGGGTCCTGGCTTTCGCCGGGATGAGCGGACCTCATGAATCTGTTCCGGATCGACGGCGAACCGGCCAGCGTCGAGGCGCTGGCTCCCGTGCTGATGTCGAACTACGGCGCCTTCACCTCGATGCAGGTCGAGGACGGCGCCGTGCGGGGCCTGGACCTGCATCTGGACCGGCTGGAGCATGAGGCGCTGACGCTGTTCGGCGTGGCCGTGCCCGAGGCGAGGCTGCGCGAGCGGATGCGGGCGGCGCTGGCGGGACAGGAGGGACGGCGCAGCCTGCGGGTTCAGCTGTTCCTGGAGACCGTCACCCTGCGCATGCCCGACGCCATGGGCGAGCCGAGTGTGCTGACCGTCGTGTCCGATCCGGCCAACGCGCTGTGCGATCCGCTGAGATTGCAGACGCAGGACTATGCCCGCGAAGCGCCGGAGCTGAAGCACAACGGCACCTTCGGCCTGACGCGGGCGCGACGGGCGGCGAAGGCGGCGAGTTTCGACGACGCGCTTTTCGTCGGGCCGGACGGCCTGGTGTCGGAAGGAACGATCTGGAACATCGGCTTCGTCGAGGACGGGCGCATCGTCTGGCCCCGGGCGCCGATGCTGCGCGGGACGGGGCAGGCGCTGCTGGAGAACGGGCTCGATCTCGTCGGGCTGGACAGCGAGATCCGGCCGATAGACCGGACCGCGCTGGCGGGCTTCCGGCAGGCCTTCATCTGCAACAGCGCCACGCCCGCCTGCCCGGTCGGAAACATCGATGGGCGGTCCCTGGACGTGGATCCGGCGCTGATCGACCGGCTTCAGGCCGCATGGGCGTCGAACGCGCCGCAGGCGATCTAGGCCGTCGGTTTCGCACCTGCTAAACCGGACCAAAGTCGGGGAGGACTTCGATGCGCATAGGCCTGTATCCGGGCACGTTCGACCCGATCACCAACGGGCATATGGACATCATCGGCCGGGCGGTGAAGCTGGTCGATCGGCTGGTCATCGGCGTCGCCCAGAACGACGACAAGGGCCCGCTGTTCTCGACCGCCGAACGGGTCGAGATGGTCCGGGCCGAGGTGGTGAAGTTCGGCGACAAGGTCGAGGTTCGGCCCTTCTCCAGCCTGCTGATGCATTTCGCCGAAGAGCTGGACGCGACGGTGATCGTGCGCGGCCTGCGCGCCGTCGCCGACTTTGAATACGAATTCCAGATGACCGCGATGAACCAGCGCCTCAATGCCGACATCGAGACCGTCTTCCTGATGGCCGACCCGCGGCATCAGGCGATCGCCTCGCGGCTGGTCAAGGAAATCGCCCGACTGGGCGGGGATATCGGAAGTTTCGTCAGCCCGGCCGTCGCGGCCCAGGTGCTGGACAGGGTCAAGGACTAGAATGCGTACCAAGACGATGCTCGCGGCGGCCGTGTCGGCCGCCCTCCTGACCGGCGCGACCGCCCCGGCGGCCCTGTCGCAGACAGCGGCGCCCGCCGCGGAGTGGCGCACGATCGCGCCGGAAAACCTGCTGATCATCGACACCGCCAAGGGGCGGATCGTGATCGAACTGGATCCGCGCGTGGCGCCCCAGTCGGTCGAACGGGTGCGCACCCTGGCCGACCGCGGCTTCTATGACGGACTGAAATTCCACCGGGTGATCGAGGGCTTCATGGCCCAGACCGGCGATCCCCTGGGCACCGGCGAGGGCAGCAGCGAACTGCCCGACGTGCCCGGTGAGTTCTCGTTCCGGCGGGGCCGCGCCGACGGCTTCGCCGCCATCGGACCGGGCAATAGCGGCAGCGCCCAGATGGGGCTGATGGGCTCCATGCCCGTCGAGACCCAGCCGGACGCCCAGATGATGGTCACCGCCGACTTCAAGGTCGCGGCCATCGGCCTGTTCTGCCCCGGCGTCGTGGGCATGGCCCGCGCCAACGATCCGAACAGCGCCAACAGCCAATTCTACATCATGACCGGCCCCAACGCGTCCCTGAACGGGACCTATACGCCCTTCGGCCGGGTGCTGGCCGGACTGGACGCGGTCAAGGCGCTGAAGCCCGGCGTGCGCGCCGAGAACGGCCGGGTGACCGATCCCGACGTCATGACCCGGGTGCGGACCGCGGCGGCCCTGCCGGCGGGGCAGCGGCCCACCGCGCGGGTCATGGTCTCGGCCGGCCCGGCCTTCGCCGCCCGGATCGCCGAAGCCCGCACCGCACTGGGCGATCGCTTCACCGTCTGTGATGTGCAGCCGCCGGCCGAAGTCACCGGCGGCTGAGCCGGACGCAAGGGGAGGGGACCATGAGACTGACGCTCGCAAGATCGCTCGTTGTGGCCGCCGTGGCGGCCCTGTCCACGGGGGCCGCCCTGGCCCAGGACGCGGGCGGCCCGCCGCCTCCGCCCCCGGCGCCCACGCCGCAGACCACGATCGCCGAGAATGACTGGCGCGCCGTCGCGCCCGAGAACCTGCTGGTCATCGACACGACCAAGGGCCGCATCCTGGTCGAGCTGACTCCGCAGATCGCGCCCCTGCATGTCGAGCGCATCCGCCTGCTGGCGCACAACGGCTTCTTCGACGGCCTGCTGTGGCACCGGGTGATCGACTGGTTCATGGCCCAGACGGGCGACCCGCTCGGCAGCGGCGAGGGCCAGAGCGCCTATCCCGACCTGAAGGCCGAGTTCACCTTCCGCCGCGACCCGGCCATGCCGTTCGCCGCCGTGGCCGAGCCCGCCGGCGCGCGGGTCGGCTTCCTCGGCGCCCTGCCGGTCCAGACCCAGCCCGACGCCGCCTTCGCCCAGACCGGCGACGGCAAGGTGCACGGCTGGGGCCTGTACTGCCCGGGCGTGGTCGGCATGGCCCGCGACGAGGGCAACGACACCGCCAACAGCCAGTTCTTCATCATGCGTCAGGCCTATCCGGCGCTGGACAAGCGCTACACCATCTGGGGCGTGACGGTGTCGGGGCTGGACGTGGTCCGGTCGCTGCAGGTCGGGGACGGCGAGAACGGCATGATGGCCTCGGTCCAGCCGGACCGCATGACCCGCGTGCGCGTGGCCGCCGACATCCCCGCCGCCGAGCGGCCGACGGTGCAGGTGCTGGCCACCGGCTCCGAGCGCTTCCGCACCCTGGTGACCGAGGCCCGCGCGGCGCGCGGCGCCGACTTCTCGGTGTGCGACGTGACCCTGCCGGTTCAGGTGGCGGGGGGCTGAGCGCGGCCGCGTCCGCGCCGGCGTTTGCGGCGGGGCGGCTTGCGGTCCTCGCGCATGCGCTGGAGCAGCAGGCCTTCGCGCAGGCCGCGGTCGGCGACGCGCACGCGCTCTGACGGCCAGGCGCGCTGCACGGCTTCCATGATGGCGGCGCCGGCCAGGACCAGGTCGGCGCGGTCCGGGCCGATGCAGGATTCCGCCGCCCGACCCTCGGGCCCCAGCGCCTTCAGCCGTTCGGCCGCCGCCTCGCAGTCGCCGCGCGTCATCCACAGGCCGTCGACCAGATTGCGCTGGTAGCGGGGCAGGCCCAGGTGGATGCCCGCCAGACTGGTGATGGCGCCCGAGGTGCCGACCAGATGGGCGCGGCCCTGGACGAAGACATCGCGCAGGGCCGGATCGATCGGCGTGTCGGCGATGGCGGCGCCCATGTCGGCCACCATGGCTTCGTACCAGGGGGTCAGGTCGCCGCCGATCGGTTCGGGGTGGCGCTCGGCCAGGGTGACGACGCCGATGGGGGCCGAAATCCAGCCCTCCAGCGCGAAGCCCGAGCCGTTGCGGCGCAGCCAACTGAGCTCGGTCGAGCCGCCGCCGACATCTACGACCAGAATGGCCTCGGCGTTGGGATCGAACAGGTTGAGGCAGCCCTGGACGGCCAGGCGGGCCTCTTCGGCGGGGTCGATGATGCGCAGCTTCAGGCCCGTGCCCTGCCGGACCCGTTCGATGAAGGCGGCGCCGTTCTCGGCCTGGCGGCAGGCCTGGGTGGCCACGGCCATAAGGCGCGAGGGGTCGATCCCGCGCTTGGCGACCCGCTCGCCGCACAGCATGAGGGCCTCATAGGCCCGCTCCATGGCCGCGTCGTCCAGCCGGCCGGTGCGTGACAGGCCTTCGCCGAGGCGGACGATGCGGCTGAACGAATCGACGACGCGGAAGCCGTCCTTCGCCGCGCGGGCGATCAGCAGACGGCAGTTGTTGGTCCCCAGATCGAGGGCGCCGTAGAGCGGCGCGTCGCGACCTGACGCCCCCGGTCCGGCGGGCGCGCCGCCGCGGGCGCGCTCTCCGTCGGATCGACGGGGCTGGGACCGGCGGCGCGAGGACGCGCCTTCGGTCTCCGGCATGGCCGAATCTTTCAAGGTGGGCGGTCCGGAACGGCGCCCGTCCCGGACAGCCTAGACCGCGAAACTCGTCCGCGCCAAGCGTGTCTGTCGCGAAAATGAACGGCGGTCACATGATCCTGCTCAGGTTCGGGAGCGTAACCGTGGCGGCATGACCCATCCCGTCTCAGCCCGCTTCGGCCTCGGCCAGATCGTCCGGCATCGTTCCGCGGGATTTCGCGGCGTGGTGATCGACGTGGATCCCGTCTTCGCGGGGCAGCCCGGCGCGACCGGCGCGATCTCGCCGGACCAGCCCTTCTACCAGGTGCTGGCCCTGGGGGCCGACGGCGGCTTCATGGCCTATGCGTCCGAGGATTCGCTGGAGCACGACCCCGAGCTGTCGATGCTGACCCGGGATGCGGAGGAGCGCTACTTCACCGTCGACGCCCGTGGCCGGCACGCGCCCCGCGAGCAGGCGATCCACTGACACTGCTGGCGCGCGCCCGCGCCGGGTTCTAGATTGTCGGCAAGGGGCCGCCAGAGCCCGGATGCAGGAGCACCGTCATGTCCGATTTCGAGCACGTCTTCGACAAGCCGCCCGCGGGCGCGGCCGAAGACTGGACGATTCCGCAGGACTGGCGCGCCTATACCGAGACCGAGCACAAGACCTGGGACACCCTGTACGCCCGGCAGATGAAGATCCTGCCCGGTCGCGCCGCCGACGTCTTCTTCAAGGGGCTGAAGGCGCTGGACCTGAACACCGGCGGCATTCCCGACTTCTCGCTGATGAACCCCAAGCTGCAGGCCCTGACCGGCTGGACGGTGGTGTGCGTGCCGGGTCTGGTGCCGGACGAGGTCTTCTTCGACCACCTGGCCAACCGTCGCTTCCCCTCGGGCCAGTTCATCCGCAAGCCGGACCAGCTGGACTACCTGCAGGAGCCGGACATCTTCCACGACGTGTTCGGCCATGTGCCGATGCTGACCGACCCGGCCTTCGCCGCCTATATGGAAGCCTACGGCAAGGGCGGGCAGCGGGCCGCCTCGCTGGGCATGCTGCCCAATCTGGCGCGCCTGTACTGGTACACGGTCGAGTTCGGCCTGATGCAGGACACCGGCGGCCTGCGCATCTACGGGGCCGGCATCGTCTCCTCGGCGACCGAGAGCGTGTTCGCCATCGAGGACCCGTCGCCGAACCGGCTGGGCTTCGACCTGGAGCGGGTGATGAAGACCCTGTACCGGATCGACGACTTCCAGCAGGTCTATTTCGTCATCGACAGCATCGAGGCGCTGAAGGGCGAGACGCTGAAGGATTTCGGCCCGATCTACGACCGGCTGAAGGGCGCGGACGCCATCCCAATCGAGACCGTCCTGCCCACCGACGAGGTCTTCACCGAAGGCACCCAGGCCTATGCGGCCAAGGGCGGGCGGTTCGCGGCCTGATCAGAACCAGGCCTTGAGGCCGACGACGAGGCGGGTGTCGTCCGCTTCGCCGCCCCGGGCCTCGATGTCGTCGGCCGTGTCTCCGAACGATCGGCTCCATTCGACACCGACATAGGGGGCGAACTCCCTGCGGATTTCGTAGCGCAGGCGAAGGCCCGCCGTGACCGAGGTCAGGCCCGAGCCGATCTCCAGTTCCGGGACATCCTGGGCCGACAGGTTCAGCTCAAGCGCGGGCTGCAGGATCCAGCGCTGGGTGACACGCTGGTCGTATTCCGCCTCGACGCGGGCCGTCAGGTCCCCGTCGGTCGACAGGAAGGCGGCGGCGCCCATCTCGAACCAGTAGGGGGCGACGCCCTGCACGCCGACGGTCAGGTGGGTCGTGTCCGGGCCGTCCGGGCGGACATCCTGGCGCACGCCCGCCTGAACGTCCCAGAAGGGGGCGACGGCGCGGCTATAGAGGGCCTGAATCTCGGCGTCGTGCAGCTTGCCGCCGAAGTCGCCTTCGCCCTCGGTCTTCCACCAGAAGCGATTGATGTCGCCGCCGGTCCAGCCCTGGGCCTCCCAGCCGTAGCCGTCCTCGCCGTCGCCGAAGCGGGCCTCGAGCCTGTCGATCAGAACCGCCGTGGTGCGGACGTCGCCGTTCTCGACCAGCAGTTGCCTGCGCGCCGCCGCCATGGCGGCCGGATCGAACAGCAGGTCCGCCGCGTGGGCGGGCGCGGCGCGGGCGGAGGGCGGGGGCGGGGTCTCGACCATGCGGCCGCCGACGGCGTCCACGCTGGTCGGAATATTGGGCGGGCCGGCGGTCATGCCGCCCCTGTCGTGCCCGGCATGAGGATCGGCCGCCGCCGGGACGGGGCTCATGGTGTGGCCCGCGTGAGGATCGGCGGCGGGCGCCGGGGCCGGAGCCGTCCGCATCCCGCTCATGTCGTGGCCGGCGTGCGGATCGGCGGCGGGCGGCGTGGCTGGAGCCGCCTGCATGCCGCTCATGTCATGCCCAGCGTGCGGATCTGCGGCCGTCGCGGGGGGCGGAGGCGCGGGCCTGTGGGCGGCGTGGGGATCAGCCGGGGGCGGGGTCTGGGCGGGCATGGCGTGCCCGGCGTGCGACTGGGCGGCGGCGGAACCGGCGGCCAGGACCAGCGGCAGGACCGCGGCGGCGGCGAGCAGGGCGCGGTTCATCGGGCCGCTCCTTGCATCGGCCGGACCGTGACGACGTTGAACATCCCGGCGTGCATGTGCATCAGCAGGTGGCAGTGGAAGGCCCAGTCGCCGGGCGCGTCGGCGGTCAGGTCGAAGGTCACCTTTGAGCCCGGCGCCACATTGACCGTGTGCTTCAGCGGCTGATGCCCGTCATGCCCGTTGACCAGCTGGAAGAAGTGGCCGTGCAGGTGGATCGGGTGGGCCATCATGGTGTCGTTGACCAGGGTGACGCGGACCCGCTCGTTCAGCTCGAACCGGATCGGCTCGACCAGCTCCGAGAATTTGCGGCCGTCGAAGCCCCACATGAACCGTTCCATGTTTCCGGTCAGGTGGATTTCCATCGAACGTGACGGCGGGCGCGTGTCGCGGTTCGGCTCGAGGGCGCGCAGGTCGGTGTAGACCAGCACCCGGTGATCGACGTCCTGCAGGCCCTGCGGACGCTCGCCCAGGCGGTTCGCGGGCGCGGGCGCGACGGCGTCCACCCCGACGCCGACCGCCATGTCGGCGGGGGCGTTGTTCGGGTCGCGCATGCTCATGGCGCCGTGATCCATGGGTGCGGCGGCTTCGCCATGGGCCGAGTGATCCATCCCGGCCATGGAGCCGTGATCCATGCCCGCCATGCCGCCACCCATGCCCATGTCGGTCATGGTCAGGTTGGGAACTTCGCGCAGCGGCGGAACCTCGGCCGTCATGCCCAGGCGCGGGGCCAGGGTGGCGCGGCCCATGCCCGAGCGGTCGATGGCCTCGGACACGATGGTGTAGGCGCGGTCCTCGGTCGGCCGGACGATGACGTCATAGGTCTCGGCGACCGAGATCTGGAACTCGTCCACCTCGACCGGACGGACGTGCTCGCCGTCGGCCTGGACCACGGTCATGGCCAGGCCGGGGATGCGGACGTTGAAGATCGACATGGCCGAGGCGTTGATGATGCGCAGCCGCACCCGCTCGCCGGGGCGGAACAGTCCGGTCCAGTTCTCCTGCGGGCCGTGGCCGTTGATCAGATAGGTGTAGGTCGAGCCGCTGACGTCCAGGATGTCCCGCGGATCCATCCGCATCGATCCCCACATGCGGCGTTCCTCCAGGCTCATCCGGTCCTCGCCCGAGATCAGGCCGGACAGGGTGGTGCGCTGGTGGTTGAAGTAGCCGGGGCTCTTCTTCAGCTTGGCCAGGATTTCGTGCGGATGCATGAAGCTCCAGTCCGACAGGACCAGAACGTGCTCGCGGTCATAGCCGACCGGATCGGCGCCGGCCGGGTCGATGACGATGGGGCCATAGTGGCCCATGGCCTCCTGCAGCCCCGAATGGCTGTGGTACCAGTAGGTGCCGGACTGCCGGATCGGGAACTCGTAGACGAAGGTCTCGCGCGGCTTGATGCCGGGGAAGCTGACGCCCGGCACGCCGTCCATCTGGAAGGGCAGCAAGAGGCCGTGCCAGTGGATCGAGGTGTCCTCGTCCAGGGTGTTGGTCACCGACAGGCGCACGTTCTGGCCTTCGCGCATCCGCAGCAGAGGCGCGGGGAGCAGGCCGTTGACGGTGAAGGCGTGGCCGGTGCGGCCGCCGACGGTGAAGTCCGAATGGCCCACGGTCAGGTCGATGTTCGGCCCCGTCAGCGTCGGCAGATCGGCGCGCAGTCCCGGCGAACCCGTCTGCGCCCAGGCGGGCATCAGGCCTTGCAGGCCCAGCAGTCCGCCGCCCGCGGCGGCTCCGCGCAGAAGGGCTCGGCGATCAAGGCGGGGCGTCGGCATGGGGCGGGCGGTCCTCGGGCGAATTCGGCTGTTCGTTCAGATACGCAGCGGAACCGGCTTCCCCCTGCGGCGGGTCGCCACAGGCCGGCTTCGGATCAGGTCCCGGTGGCGGAGGACGCCGCCATCCGTTCCGTCAACGCCTTGCGGGCGCGCGCGATCCGGGTCTCCACGGCCTTGACCGTGACGCCCAGGATGGCGGCGATCTCGGCCTGCGACCGCCCTTCCAGGGTGGCGAGGAGCAGGGGCGCCTTCAGGGCGTCCGGCAGGTCCAACAGCGCGCGCTGAAGGGCCTCGGCCCGGCGCCGGTCGTCCAGGCGGGCCTCGGGCGCGGGCGCATCGTCGCCCACCGCCGCCGCCTCGGGCGCGTCCAGGCCCATGACCCCGCGCACCACGCGCCGGACCGCGCGCCGCCGGCCCCAGTCGCGGCATTTGTTCACGGCGATGGCGCGCAGCCAGACATCGAACGGCCGCGCCGGGTCATAGCGCCGTATGGCGAGCCAGGCGGCGACATAGGTCTCCTGCAGCAGGTCGTGCGCCTCGTCCTCGTCGCCGACATAGCGGCGGATGAAGCGGTGGAGGTCCCGCTTGGTGGCGGCCATCAGGGCGGTGAAGGCGGCCCGGTCCCCGCGCGCCGCGCGGGCTTCGATGTTCGCCTCGCCCTCCACGCCCGCGCTTAACCGGCGTCGCGGCGCAGGGCGTCGGCGACCGCCGCGTCGAACACCTCGGCCTGGGCCGGGGTCAGAACGGATCGCATCTCGAAGATATGGGCCAGGGTCGCCTTCTGCAGGTCGCCCATGGCCGTGTGGAAGTGATCGACCGCCGCCTGGACCTCGGGCGTGTCCCCCCGGTTGACGGCGATGGCGGCGGCCAGTTCGCGGTTGGCGGCCCGGACCTCGGTCTCCAGGGCGGTGCGGCGCGGGGCGAAGCGGGCCTCGATGGCGTCGAGGCGGCGGTCCTGTTCGGCGTTCAGGTCGAGCTTCTCATGGACGACGCTGTGCAGGCTGGGGGGCTGGCGGTCGCGCAGGATCCAGGTCGCGCTGACCCAGGTCGCCGCGCCGCTGGCCAGGGCGGCCAGCACCGCCGTGATCAGGATGGAGGTCCAGGCGGTCTTCATCCGCGGGCGTCCAGGCGCGTGAGGGGCGAGGCGTCGGCCGAGACGGCGAACACCTGCATCTCGGACGGCGCGGACCGGGACGCCGCCAGCATCAGGCCCCCGTTCACCCCGCCGATGACCAGGGCCATGGCGACGGCGGCGAGCCGCACCTGCCCCATCCGCATCTGGGCGCGGCGCTGATCGACGCGGATCCAGACGCCGTCTTCCAGACCGGCCAGCCCTGCCTCGTCCACCGGTCCGGCGGCGGCGATCATTGTTCTGAGGTCATCCGTCATTGCACACCTGCCTCCATGCCCCGTCCAGCATACGCACGCACCGGCGATAACCCTCATGAGGGGGGCGACGCCATCTCCCGTATAGAGATGAACGCCCCGCGGAGAACACATCTGATGCGATCGACACTGAACCGCCGCCTGTTGCTCGGCGCGGGCCTCGCCGTGGGCATGGGGGGCGCCGCCTGCGCCCAGACCCCGCCGTCGCGCGCCCTGACGGTCTACAAGACCCCGACCTGCCCGTGCTGCGACGGATGGGTCGCGCACATGCGCCGCGCGGGTTTCACCGCCACCGTCGTCGTGGTCGACGACCTTCAGCCGGTGCGGCGCAGCCGGGGCTTTCCCGACGCGCTGGCGTCCTGTCACACCGGTCTGGTCGGCGGCTATCTGATCGAGGGCCATGTGCCGGCCGAAGATGTCGTCCGTCTGCTGGCCGACCGACCGACCGCCGTGGGCCTGGCCGTGCCGGCCATGCCGCTGGGCTCGCCGGGCATGGAGACGCCGCAGGGCCACAAGGATCCCTATGACACCCTGCTGGTGCTCAGATCGGGCGCCCCGCGCGTGTTCGCCCGCCACAACCAGCCGGCCGCCTGAATCCACCCCCGAACCTGACGCACCGGAGCCGACCATGTCCCGAACCCGCCTCGCCCTGACCTTTTCGGCCGCCATGCTGTGCGCGGCGCCCGCCTTCGCCCAGGATCACGCCCACGACCACAGCACAGCCGCCGGCGCCGTCGCCGCCGAGGCGGCGGACGCGGCCACGGTGGTCGACGCCTTCCACGCCGCGCTGAAGGCCGGGAACACCGCCGCCGCCCTGGCCCTGCTGGCGCCGGAGGTGATGATCTTCGAGGAGGGCGGGGCGGAGCGGTCGCGGGACGAATACGCCTCTCACCACCTCGGCTCGGACGCCGCCTTCGCCGCGGCCTCGGAGGCGACGGTGTCGCGCCGGTCGGGATGGGCCGACGGCGACGTGGCCTGGATCACCAGCGAGGGCCGCACGACGGGTCAGTTCAACGGCCGCGCCGTGGACCGGCTGACGGCCGAGACCATGGTGCTGAAGCGGCACGCCGACGGCTGGCGCATCCATCACATCCACTGGTCGTCACGGTCGCCGCGCTAGAGCCTGATCGTTTTAGACGGAACCGCTTCGCGGTTCCGGCTGAAGCGTGAATCAGGCTCTCGCTTTAAATCTGGAGCCTGATTCACCGCATCGGCGGAATCGCGAAGCGATTCCTCCTCAACGGATCAGGCTCTAGGCGGTCACAGGGCCGAGGGCGGGGCCAGCGTGCCCATGACCGCGACGACGGCGAGCAGCAGGGCGCCGACCGCGGTTTCGGCGACGATGCTGCACCGGAGCCGCTGAAGCGCCGGTCGGGGATCGTCGCCGCTCTCCAGGACGACGCCGAGCGTGGGCGTCAGGCGGAAGCGGTTCTGCGCCGCCATGGCGAGCATCAGTGCGAACAGTGCGAGCTTGGCGATCAGCAGCTGGCCGTAGAGGCCGGCGCCCAACGCGCCGACCCGGGCGGGCCCGACCAGGAACCCGCTGTTCACAAGGCCGGTCAGCACCAGCAGGACGACCGCGAGCGTCCCCAGGCCGGCGAAGCCGTGCAGGGCGCGATGGATCGCCGGATCATCCGAAGCGGTCCGGCGCACGAGCAGGGCGGTCAGGGCCGCCAGGGCGCCGAGCCACAGGGCGGCGGCGGCCATGTGCACGATGTCGGCCGCCAGATGGACAGGTCCGCCGGGGCCTTCCGTCGCCGCGCCGTGGCCGGTCCAGGCGAAGCTGGCGGCGATGATCAGCCCCGCCGCGACCAGGAAGGCCCACAGGCCGCGGCCCGGTCTGAAGACGACGACGGCGGCGAGGCTCAGCAACGCCAAGGCGCCGCGAACGACCATGGCCATGCCCAGGGTCGTGCCGGTGACCATGAAGGACAGGGAGGCGGGCTTGAGGGCTTCGCTCAACGCGCCGGCCATGACGGCGGTCTGGGCGACCAGGGCGGCGAGCGAACCGAGCGCGACGACGAGGGCCGACCCGATCAGCGTGGGCCGCGCCCAGGCGAGGTTCGGGCCGTCTGTCCCCCTGAAGCTGTAGAGCAGGAACAACGGGGTCCCGAGCAGGACGACCGCTCCGCCGTATTGAAGCCAGCGGAGCGCGATGACCGCGCCTTCCAGCATGCGTCAGCGCACCGTGAAGGTGTAGGAGCCGGTCATGCGGTGGCCGTCGCCCGAGGCGATGCGCCAGTCGACGCGGTAGACCCCGGCGGGGGCGGGGCGCGCCAGGGTACCGGTCAGGGTCTTGCCGTCCTCGCCGACCGCGATCCGCACCGGGACCTTTTCGCCCGCGGCGTTGACGAGGTCGAAGGCGGAGAAGGCGGGCGCCATGCGCTCGCTGAAGGTCAGGCTGATGGTCGAGGGCGCCGCCACGGTCGCGTTCGGCGCGGGGGTCGCCGTGACCAGCCGGGCGTGGGCCGCCGCCGGGCCGGCGGCGAAGGCGGTCATCGCCGCCAGGGCGATGAAGGGGGCGGGGCTGAAACGGCGCATGCTCGGTCTCCTGACGGGGCCGATCCGGCCCTGTGCATCTCTACGCGCCGGGCGAGAGCGCCCCTCATGACGGCGGGGAGGGCTCAGTCCTCGTGGGCGATCAGGCTCTGATGCTTGGTGTCGCGCATGAAGAGATAGACCAGCAGCGAGACGCCGATCATGGCGGTGACGTACCAGAAGAAGGCGCTCTCGATCCCGGCGCCCTTGAGCCACAGCGCCACATATTCCGCCGTGCCGCCGAAGGCCGCGTTGGCGATCGCGTAGGGCAGGGCGACGCCCAGGGCGCGGATGTGGGCGGGGAAGAGCTCGGCCTTCACCACGGCGTTGATGGAGGTGTAGCCGCTGACGATCACCAGCGCCGAGAGCGCCAGCAGGAAGGCGACGAAGGGGCTGTCGGCCGTGGCCAGGGCCGACATGATCGGCACGGTGAACAGGACGCCGGTGACCCCGAAGGCGATCATCACCGGCTTGCGCCCGATGCGGTCGGACAGGGCGCCCACGGCGGGCTGCAGGCACATGAACAGGAACAGGGCGGCGGCGCTGATCTCGGTCGCCACGTCCTTGGTGAAGCCGGTCGTGTTGACGAGGAATTTCTGCAGGTAGGTGGTGTAGGCGTAGAAGGCGAGAGTCCCCCCGGCGGTCAGGCCCATGACCAGCAGGGCCTCCTTGGGATGCTTGAGGATCAGCAGCAGGGCGCTGGATTTCGGCGGCGCCTTGGCGTCGGAGGCCACGAAGGCGCGGGTCTCATCGAGGCGACGCCGCAGCCAGAAGACAATCACCGCCAGCGCCGCGCCGACGAAGAAGGGAATGCGCCAGCCCCAGGACGCCAGCGCGTCCTCGCTGAGGGTGTTCTGCAGCAGGATCAGCAGCAGCAGGGCCAGGAGCTGGCCCGAGATCAGGGTCACGTACTGGAAGCTGGACCAGAAGCCGCGATGGTTCTTCGTGGCCATCTCGGACAGGTAGGTGGCCGAGGAGCCGTACTCGCCGCCGACGCTGAGGCCCTGCATCAGGCGGGCGAGCAGCAGCAGGGCGGGGGCGGCCAGGCCGATGGTGGCGTAGCCGGGCGTGCAGGCGATGATCAGGCTGCCGGTGCACATCAGGGTGACGGACAGGGTCAGCCCGGCCTTGCGGCCCTTGCGGTCGGCGTAGACGCCCATGATCCACGCCCCGACCGGCCGCATCAGGAAGCCGACGGCGAAGATGGCGGCGCTCGACAGCAACTGGGCGGTGGGCTCGCCCTTGGGGAAGAAGACGGGAGCGAAATAGAGGGTGAAGGCCGCATAGGCGTACCAGTCGAACCACTCGACCAGATTGCCCGCCGAGCCGCCGATGATGTTGCGCAGGCGCCGGGCGGGCGACATGGCTTCGGTCGGGGCGGCTTCGGTCATCGGATCGGCCTTTCGGTCTCGCTCAAGGTCAGGGACGGCCGGAGAGGGCGGGCCAGGCGGTCCAGGTTCCGATGGCGTAGGCGACGCCATAGGCCAGGACGATCAGGGAACTCCACAGAACGAAGGGCGTGACGCCGCCGGGGTTCAGGACGAACGCCGGGACGAGCACCAGTCCGCGCAGAAGATAGACGGCGGTGATCAACACAAGGGCGGTGCGGATCAGCGGCAGGCGCGGGATCAGTCCGGCGCCGGAGAAGGCGTAGGCGGCCCAGACGGCGAGCACGCCCGCGATCCCGAGGGTGATGAGGTGCGGGGTCCATGAGCCCTGCTCGACCTGCCGCGCCATCCGCTCGCCGGCGCCGAGGGTCCGGTACCAGGATGCCCCGCCCACGATGGCGGCGAGGTGCAGAAGGGAGGCTCCGGCGCTGAGAACGCCACCCGCGATCAGGGCCGGATTGGTCATCATGGCGGTCAATCCCTCTGGAACGGATAGAAGCCGGAGCCGAGGCCGAGGATGGAGGTCAGCTCGTCCAGCGCGCCCCGGCTTTCGTCCAGCAGGGCCGGATCGGCCAGGTCGGCGACGCCGAGGCGGTCGCGGTACCAGGTCGCGCCCCAGACGCTGAGCGCGCCGTGCAGGCCCTCGGTCAGGCGCATGGCGGGATTGGTCGCGGCCAGTTCGGCGTCGTTCAGAACCACCCTGAGACGGAGGCAGGCGGGGCCGCCGCCGTTGCGCATCGACTGGCGCACATCGACGTACTCGACCTTGCCGATGGGGCCGTTGGACGAGGCCACGGCTTGCGCGACCGCATGGCTGCGGGCGTTGTCGCGGGTCTCGGTCGGGCAGATCAGGGTCAGGCGATCCTCGCCCGGGATCCGCACCAGCATGGAGTTGAACAGATAGCTGGAGATGGCGTCGGCCAGCGGCAGGTCGGCGGACGAGACCTCGACGAAGATCGGTTCGAACCCCTGCGCGGCCGCGCGGATGGCGGCGTGGGTTCCGGCGGTGTCCTCGAAGGCCAGGTCGTGATGGAACAGGGTCTCCAGCGCGCCGACGCAGACCACGTCATTGTGGAAGGTGCCGCCGGCGATGGCGGCCTTCGACTGGCGGGCGAAGACGGCGCCGGATGCGCCATGGCGGCGGGCCAGGGCCTCGGAGGCTTCGCGCGTCTGGCGGGCGGGATAGGCGCCGGTCCACGGCTCATAGGCCTCGCGGCCCCAGACCAGAAGATTGACGCCGGGCTCTCCGTGGTCGGCGCACAGGCGGACGTGGTTGGCGGCCCCCTCGTCGGCCAGGTGGGCGACCGAGGGCAGGGCGTCGTGCACGGCGAAGCGCGCGGGGTCGGGGAAGAGGGCGTCCAGCGCCCGCTTCGTCTGGGCGTGCTCGAGCGAGCGGTGCAGGTTGGTGACGAGGTTGGCGGGGCTGAAGTGGACCCGGCCGTCGGCGCTGTCGGCGCTGGGCGTCACGGTGGCGGCGTTGGCCGCCCACATGGGCGAGGCCGAGCTGGCGGCGGCGGCGAAGGTCGGGGCCTCCTTCCACGCCCGCTCCACCACCTGGGCGTCCGTGCCGGAGAAGCCGAGGCTGCGCAGGAAGGGCAGGTTGGGCCGCTCGTGCGGCGGCAGGACGAACTGGGGCAGGCCGAGGTCGGCCAGCCGCTTCATCTTGTCGAGGCCCTGCAGGACGGCGGCGCGCGGGTTGGACTCCTGGCCCTCGTTCAGGCTGGAGGCGAGGTTGCCCGGCGACAGGCCCGCATAGGAGTGGGTGGGGCCGATCAGGCCGTCGGCGTTGGCTTCGACGGCGGGGACGGTCACGCCGACAACCCCTTGATCTCGCTTTCGATGTTCTTGACCGCCTCGGCCTCGAAACTGGCGACCGGATAGGCGCAATAGTCGGCGGCGTAGTAGGCGCTCGGGCGGTGGTTGCCGCTGGCGCCGAGGCCGCCGAAGGGCATGTCGCCGGCAGCGCCGGTGGTCGGGCGGTTGAAGTTGACGACGCCCGCGCGGATGCGGCGGATGAAGCGGTCCCAGTTGGCCGGATTGTCGCTGACCAGACCGGCGGACAGGCCGTAGCGGGTGGCGTTGGCCGCCGCGATGGCCGCCTCGAAGGTCGGAACCCGGATCACCTGCAGGAAGGGGGCGAACATCTCCTCATCCAGCACGTTCAGGCCGGTCACGTCGATGATCGCGGGGCGGACGAAGGCGCCGGGCAGGTTGCCGACCGGGCCGGAGGCGCGGACCACCTTGGCCCCCAGGTCGATGCGCTGCTGCAGGGCCTGCAGGGCCGCCTGGGCCGCGCGCTCCGAGATCAGCGGACCGGCGTAGGGCTCCGTCGCGCTGTTCCAGGGGGCGAAGAGCAGGCGGTCGCTGAGGGCGGCGACGGCCTCGATGACGGCGTCGCCCTGCGGCCCCTCCGGTACGATCAAGCGACGGGCGCAGGAGCAGCGCTGGCCGGTGGTGATGAAGGCCGACTGGACCACGATGCCGGCGATGGCTTCGGCGTCGGCGGCGTCCCAGACGACCAGCGGATTGTTGCCGCCCAGCTCGAGCGCGAGGATCACGTGCGGATCGTCCGCGAACTTGCGGCGGAAGTGAGCGCCGGCGGCGCCGGAGCCGGTGAACATCAGGGCGTCGATGCCGCTATCCAGCAGGGCCGCGCCCGTGTCGCGGCCGCCCTGGACGACGTTGACGACGCCGGTCGGCAGTTCGGCGGCCTCGAAGGCCTCGGCCATCAGCTGGCCGGTGAGCGGGGTCTCTTCCGACGGCTTGAAGACGACGGTGTCGCCGGCCAGCAGGGCCGGAACGATGTGGCCGTTGGGCAGGTGGCCGGGGAAGTTGAACGGGCCGAGCACGGCGGCGACGCCGTGCGGGCGGTGACGCAGGGTCGCCGAGCCGAAGGCGGTCTGGGCCGTTCGCTCGCCCGTGCGCTCGTCATAGGCGCGGATCGAGATGTCGACCTTGCCCTGCATGGCCTGAAGCTCGGTGGTGGTCTCCCACAGGGCCTTGCCGGTTTCGCGGCTGATGGCCTCGGCGATATGCGGCGCGCGCTCTTTCAGGACGGCCTGATAGCGCTTCACGGCGTCGATCCGGTCCTGACGCGGGCGGTCGGCCCAATCGGGGAAGGCGGCCCGGGCGCGGTCGGCGGCGGCCTGCACCTCGGCGGGGGAGGCGGCGGGGCTTTCCCAGACGGTTTCGCCGGTGGCGGGGTCGATGGACTGGAATACGGTCATGGGATCACTCAGGTCTTCACGCGGACCGTATCTCCGGCGCGCACCTTCAGCGCATCGGCGGTCTCGCGATTCAGGGTGGCGACGTCGCCCTCGATATGGGCGCGCTGGCGCACGGCGCGGAAGGCGCCGACGCTGTTGGTGGAGATCAGGGCGGGCAGCTCGGCCTCGACTTCGTCGGCGACGGCGACGGTCAGGGGGCGGGCGTCACGAACGGTGCGGATGTTGTCACGCTGGCACGAGACGGTCGGTCCGGCGTCGAAGATGTCGATCAGGCCGTTGGGCCGGAAGCCCTCGCTTTCCAGCAGGGCCATGGCGGGCACGCCCTGCGGGTGGACCTTGCCGATCACGGCGCGGGCGGGCTCGGGCAGCAGGTCGATGTAAATCGGGTGGCGTGGAGCCAGGTCGAGGATGAACTGCTTGTCCGTCGAGCCGGTCATGCGGTCGGCCTCGTCGAACTCCATCGGGAAGAATTTGTGGGCGACGTGGTCCCAGAAGGGGCAGGCGCCGTCGGGGGTGAAGACCCCGCGCAGCTCGGCCAGGACGTTGTCATTGAACAGTTCGGGCTCGGCGCCGATCAGCATGTAGCGCGACTGGCTGAGCAGGCGGCCCGCGCCGCCCTTGCGCCGGTCGGCCTTGAGGAACAGCGAGCCGACCTCGGTCCAGCCGGTGCACTCGTTGACCAGCACCAGGGTCTTCTGTTCCAGCTTTATGCCCAGCGAAGGCGACGACTGGGCGTTGTTGACGACCCGGAAGCTGAAGAAGGGGCGCTTGAGGCCGACGGCCGCCTTGACCGAGCCGATACCGTCGACGTCGCCGGTCTCCGACTCCTCCAGCATCAGGGTGTACCAGCGCTCCTGCGGCTCCATCTTGCCGTGGAAGCTGTCGCGGCTGAGGTCGAGGCGTTCGGACAGCTGGTCCGGATCCTCGGGCAGGCTGGTGAAGCCCGGGCCGCTGAGGATGGCCAGCTCCAGCAGGAAGTCGAGATCGGCGGGGCCGGCGGGGCGGACGACGAGCATGGGGGTTACATCGTCTCCAGACGCAGGGACTTCAGTTTCACGGCGTCGATCTCGCCCGACGCGATCTTGCACAGGATCAGGGCGCTGAGCTGGGCGCGTTCGACGAAGCTGGCGGGCCAGGCGAACTCCTTATCCGAATGGATATCGCCGCCCAGCACGCCGAGGGTGTCGATATTGGGCAGGCCGGCGGCGTGCAGGTTGTTGCCTTCGCAGACGCCGCCCGACGGCTTCCAGGCGATGGTCTGGCCCAGAAGGGCGCCGGCATCACGCACGGCGTTGAAAAGCGCGGTCTGGGAGGCGTCCATCGGTTTGGGCGCGCGGGTCATGCCGCCGTGCAGGTCCAGCGTCAGGCCGGGGAAGGGCGGCTCAGCCGCGATCTGGCGCACGGTCTCGGAGATCCAGGCCGAGGCCTGGGCGTCGGGGACGCGGACGTTGAAGCGGACCACGGCGTTGTCGGCGACGACGTTCAGAGCCCCGCCGCCGCTGATCTTGGCGACATTGACGGTGACGCCCTCGCGCTGACCGTTCAGGCCGTGCAGGCGGGCCGCGATCATGGCGGCGCCGGCGACGGCGTTGGCGCCCTCGTGGAAGGCGCGGCCCGCGTGGGCGGCCTTGCCTGTCACGATCAGGTGGTAGTTGCCGCTGCCCTTGCGTTCGCCCGCCAACGTGCCGTCGGAGAGGGCGGGCTCATAGGTCATGCCGACATGGCCGCGCGCGCCGAGCTCGGCCAGCAGGGGAGCGGAGGCGGGAGAGCCGATCTCCTCGTCCGGGCTCAGCAGGACGGTCCATCCCACGCGCTCGCGGTCCGGATGGGTCTCGAAGGCTTCCAGCGCGGCCAGAAGCACCGAGATGCCGCCCTTCATGTCAGCGACGCCCGGGCCGTTCAGGGCTCCGTCAGCGCGGGTCACGACGGTCTGGAAGCCGCTCTCGGCCGGGAAGACGGTGTCGTAGTGGCCGGTCAGCACGACCTGCAGGGGCGCGTCCGGGCGGCAGGTGATCTTCAGGGCGTCGGCGTGGGCCTCGGCCCGCACCGAGCCGTCGTCGGCGACGGTGGTGGAGCCCTGGGTGGGGATGCGCTCGACGGCGACGGGCAGATGGCGCGCCTCGGCCTCCAGCAGCGTCAGGACAGCGTTCAGCCCCTCGGCGTTGCGGCTGCCGGAGTTGACGTTCGCCCACGTCACGGCGCGTCCGATGATGACGGTTTCGCGCGCCGCGACATGGTCGAGCACGGTCTGATCAGAAGGCAGAATCCGCATGCGCCGGGACCCTAGACGCCCTCGGAAGAAAGGTGAAGGCGGGGACGGCTATCGACTCCCTCCGGCGGCGCGTTAGGGTCAAGCTCCATCCAGAGGAGGAAACGGATGACTGATATCTTCAAGGCAATGAACCCGACCGCGCCGTTGGCGACCGAGGAAGCCGCGCTGGGCGCCGCCAAGGTCAGCGCCGTCGGCATGGTGGTGGGCGCGGTCAACACGGCGATCGGCGGCTGGTACTCCTCAACGCCGGCCGCGCAGGAAGCGGCGGCGCGCATGGTTCATGACCTGACCGGACAGACGGCCGATCCGGCCCAGATCGCGCAGCAGTCGCAGTTCGGCATCATGATCGCGGGCGGCTTCATCGTCCTGCAGCTGATCCTGGCCTTCGTTCAGTGGCGCAAGCCGAACATCGTGCTGCCGATCCTGTTCCTGGTGCTGGTGATCTGGGCTCTGGGCGGGTCCCTGCTGGCCCTGGTCGTGCCGGCGTTCGGCGCGGCCCAGCCGCTGTGGCTGACCATCGCGATCCTGGTCCTGATGCTGATTGCGGCCGTGACCCACATCGCCGGCATCCGCGGCGCCAGCGCCCTGGACAAGATCCGGACGCGCGCCGCCGAAACCTACTAAGCCTACCGGTTCGGGCGGCGGTCTTCGGATCCGCCGCCCGGCTGCCGGCTTTGCCGGCGCCAACGGATGGACAGGCTGGCGTCGCCCTGTCCGCCGAATTTGGAGCTGACCGTCAGATTGCGGCGCACCTGCCACTCGACGTTGACCTCGGCCCCGTCCTCGCCGCCGCCGATGATCTCCAGATAGACATTGTCGGTGATGTAGCGTCCGCCCGCCACGGTGATGCTGGACGCCTCGCCCCCGAAGGACAGGCGGTCCAGTCCGGCCAGCTGGCGCAGGTTCCCGATCACATCGAAGCCGCCGCCGCCCGCCAGAGCGGCCACGCCCGCCGCCAGCTGGGCCGCCTCGAAGGGCGACAGCTGGGACGCGGACCGTCCGAACAGCACCTGGGACAGGATCTCATCCTGGGGCAGGGCCGGGGTCGAGGTCAGGGCGATCTCGGGCCGCACCGCCGTGCCGGTCACGCGGATGGTGGCCGTCAGGGCCGGATCCTCGCGCGTGGCCGACAGGTTTAGCCGGATCTGGTCGGGCCGGGTCGACAGGGTGACCGAGCCGGTGTCGTCGAAGACGAACCGCTTGCCCGCGAAATCATAGTCGCCGCGGATGACCCGCGCGGTTCCGCTCAGGATCGGGCGGCCGATGGTGCCGGTGACGCGCGCATTGACGCCCATCTCCACATTCAGGCCGCGCCCGACCACATGCACGTCGCCGCCGGGCGAACGGATGGCGATGTCCATGCCGATCTGCGGGCCGCGCGGGCGGTTCTGGGCCTCTTCGGGGACGTCGCCGCCGGGGCGGTTGATCTCGACCACATCCATGCGGACGATGCCGTTGGAGCCCGGCGGGTTGGCTTCGATCCGGGCGTCGTCGATGTCGATCTGACCAGCCAGCTGGATGTTGCCGTCCTCGCCCCGGACCACGGTCAGAGGGCCGGAGGCCCGGGCCTCGGCGATGTCGTTGTCGATGATGCGGAAGCGGGTCAGGGCCAGTTCGAAGCTGGAGCCCGAGCCCTGGCGCAGGCCGATGCGGCCGTCGCCGTTGACCGTGCCGCCCGAGCCGTCGTTGGCGGTGAAGGTCTCGATCAGGGCGGTGGTGTCGTCGAACCGGCTGCTCAGGGTGACGCCTTCCAGCCGCAGGCCGACGGCGTTGTCGCGGAACGCCCCCTGCTGCAGGTCGAGACGGCCGTTGATGCGCGGTTCGTTCAGGGTGCCGCCCAGGGTGGCGTTGGCGGTCACCTGGCCCGACAAAGAGCGGTCGCCGCCGAGGAACAGGTCCCAGATCGGCTGGATCTGACCGCGCATGTTGATCTTGCCCTCCATCGGCCGGGTGCGGGCGATGGCGAGCCGCAGCGGGGCCGCGGAGGCTTCCACCGGCAGGGTCAGGTCGGCGCTGGCCTCCACCGCGTTCTCGTCGGTGGCGCGGGCTTCCAGGCGAAGGGTGTTGTCGACCAGCATGGCGCTGAGCGTGCCGTCCACCGACAGGCCGCGCGGCGCGTCGATGCTGCGCAGGTTCTCCAGGCTGATGTTGGCCGAGCCGGACAGGTCGTCGCCGGCGCCGCGCAGGGACAGGCGGCCCGTGACCCGGCCGCGCACGTCCGGGGCGATGGAGCCCAGCTCGACGCTGGTCAGATTGGCCTCGATGATGGCGGCGCGGGAATCCTGGCGCAGTTCGCCGCTCAGGACGCCGCCGCCGACCGACAGGTCGATCCGGGCGACGCGGCCGTCGCCGGACAGGGCGACCACGGCGGGAGAACGGGTGGTGAAGTCGATCTCGCGCACCGAGCCCGCGCCTTCCAACACCACGGACTGGGCCTTGCCCTCGCGGGCGTAGACGCCCGTGCCGTTGAACGACAGCGGCGTCGGCCCGCCCACGTCGGCCTTCAGGTTGAAGGGCAGCCGGTCCAGGGTCCCGCGCCCGTCCAGGTCGAGGGTGCGGATTACATAGGGCGAACCGGCCAGACGCACATTGCGGCCGCTGACGTCGAGGATGGCCGTCTCGGCCCCGTCTCCCTCGGTCAGGCGAACGCGGCCATTGGCCTCCCCGGAAGCCAGGAAGGCGCCGGGACGGGCGGTGAAGGTCAGGTCGGCGCTGGACGGGATGCGGTTGGACAGGGCGATCGCGCCCTGGGCCGCCACGCCGCCGGCGTCGAGGTCCACATCGGTCAGGCGGATACGCGACCCGCCGAGGTAGAAGTTGCCGCTGGCCCGCGCGGGGCCGTAGTTCGAGCCTGCGGTCACGGCGATGCGGCCGTCCGAGGCGTCGGCGCCCTTGCGGAAGCTGAGGATCAGGTTGGCGTCGGTCAGTTTCAGCGCCCCGGCGCTGACCTGGCCGAAGGCGGCGCGGAGGTCGGCGCGGGGCTGGGCCAGGGTGCCGGTCAGGGCGCCGTCGCCGGTCATGGCTCCATCGATCTCGACCGGGCCGACGCCGAACGGGCCGCGCGCGTTCCAGTTCAGGGCCAGCCGCAGGCGGCCGTCGCCCTCGATCAGGCCGCGCGCGCCCGCCGAGCCTTGCGCTCCGGTCAGGGCGGCCCGCTCGACCTCGATGCGTCCGCCGTTCAGGGCGCCGGTCAGCTGCAGGCGGGGCGTGCCGCCCAGCAGGCGGTCCAGTTCGGCTTGTCCCGTGGCCAGGCCGCGTCCGCGGCCGTCGAAGGTCAGCCGCCAGGGGGCGCCGTTCCGGGCCATGGCGGCGCTGATGGGGCCGCCGAAGGCGCCGCGGGCGTCGCGGTGGATCTTCGAGGCGTCGGTGATCCGGGCCTCGCCGCGGAAGCCGAGACCGCCGGTCAGGTCGCGGCCGCCCGAGCCGGTCAGTTCCAGCGCCTGTCCCCTGGCGTTGATCTTCTCCAGCAGGATGGCGCCGTCGGCCAGGCGCGCGGCCTCGAAGACGATGCGCGGGCGAGGGCCCAGCAGGCCGCCGATGATGCCCGCCGTCGACCCGCCGTCGGCCTGGATGTCGCCGTCCAGATCCATGCGGCCCGACTTGACCTGCACGTTCAGCGGGCCGCGCAAGCGGGCGGCGCGGTAGCTGGAGGCCTGCACCCCGACCAGATCGACCGCGCCGGCCAGGGTCCAGTTCGCGGCGTCGCCCTTGAAGACCCCGACGTAGGAGGCGGGGCCGGCGGACGGGTGGCCGATGAGGCGGTTCAGCGACGGCGTGGCGATGTCCAGCCGGACGCCGTCCCGGCTGCGGCGATCCTTGATGCTGATCTGGCCGCTGGCGTCGGAGGTGAGGTTCTCGGTGATCAGCCGCCAGGCGACGCCCTGCTGGCCGTCGCCGTCGGTGTCGGGGGAGGTGGCGAAGCCGAATTTCGCGGTGCGGCCGAGGCGCGCGATGAAGGGGGCCAGGAGGTCCGAGCCGGAGAAGTCGAAGAAGCCGCTGATCCGGGTGTTGTCCTTGCCGTAGCGGCCCTTGACGGTCAGCGGGACGAAGTCGCCGGAGCGGACGACGGCGTCGACCACCTGGCCGTTGACGATGGCGCTGGCGAGGAAGGGCTGGTCCGGCGAGTAGCCCAGGGCGCCCGCGATCGGGCCGCCGCGCGCCTCGACCGCCCGCAGGTTCAGCCGGGTCTCGGCCAGATCGCCGCCGAAGACGGCGTTGAGGCGCAGGTGGTCGCCCGGACGGCTCAGGCTGTTGGCGTTGACGACGGCGGACTTGGCGCCCTGGCGCGGCACATTGGCCTCGCCGGACAGGTTCCAGCGGCCGTACTCCTTGCTGAAGCCTTCCAGCAGTTCGACGTTGGCGGCGAAGCGGTCGATGTCGATGCCCAGCGCCTGCGGACCCGGCGGCGTGGTCGAGGGCTCGACCAGCGGGCGGCGGATCAGGCGGATGACGCCGGCCTCGATGTTGGTGGCGTGGAACCGGCGGGTGATCAGCGGCAGCCAGTCCCAGTCGACCCGGACGGCGCGCGCTTCCAGCCAGACGCCCTTCGCATCGGTGACGGTGACATGGTCGATGGTGAAGTCGTTGAAGATGTCGCCCTTGACCCCTTCGACGTTGATCCGGCCGTAGCGGCCGATCTTCTTGCCCGCGACGAAGCTGGTGACCAGTTCGCGGCCCGGGCCGCTGACCAGGTACATCCGCCCGCCGACCAGCACGACGACCAGCAGGGCGGCCAGGGCGGCCAGGGCCATGCCGCTGAAGAAGGCGAGGGCCTGCAGGCGCGTGCGCTTGCGCCGGGCCTTCTTCGCGGGCGTGTCAGGCGCTTCGGCCGGGGTCGGTTCGGGCGGCGGGGCGTCGGTCAAAACGCCTGCCCGATGCTGACGTAGATCTGGAATTTGGCGTCGCCTTCACGCGCCGACAGCGGGAAGGCGATATCGGCGCGGATCGGGCCGAACGGCAGCTTGTAGCGCACGCCCAGACCCGCGCCGTAGCGCAGGTTGCTGAAGTTGGGCGTTTCCTGGAAGCCGACGGCGCCGGCGTCGACGAAGGCCACGGCCTGGAAGCTGCGCCACACGTCGCGGCGGATTTCCAGCGAGGTCTCGAACAGGCTCAGCCCGCCGCGCGGGGTGTTGTCGGGCAGGCGCGGGCCGACGCCCTGGTATTCATAGCCGCGCACCGATCCGCCGCCGCCGGAATAGAACAGGCGGTCCGACGGCACCGTCAGCTCGCCGCCGCCCAGGATCGAGCCCAGCCTGACCCGCCCGGCCAGCACCGTCTTGGCGTTGTCCTGCAGAGGCAGGTAGGCGGTGGCCTGGGACTCGGCGCGCAGGAACAGCACCGACTCCTCGCCCCCCACCGCGGTCGGCTGGGCCGAGACGGTCAGGCGCCAGCCCGTGGTCGGATCAAGCGGATCGTTGGAATGATCCAGATAGAAGCTGCCGCGCCCGGTCAGGATGTAGAGGTCGCGGTTGAAATTCACCGGCAGCGCGGTGAGCGGATCGAAGCGGTTCTCGTTGTAGTGGCCGATGTCGAGGCCGACGCCGTAACTGACCCAGGAGGTCTTGCCCAGGCGCTGCTGCAGGTCGGCGGCGAAGGTGGCGGCGGTGCGTTCGTAGGCGTCGGTATCCTCGTTCACCACCGCGGCCGACAGTTTCAGCGTCAGTCCCGGATTGCGCCAGTGCGGCAGGCTGAGATCCACGCCCAGCCGGCTATCGACGTTGGCGGCGCGGGCTTCCCAGACCAGGGTGTCGGCGCGCTTGAAGCGGTTGTGCCACGTCCAGCGCAGATCGACGCCGGAGCCTTCGGCGGTCGAGAAGGTGGCGCCCGCCTCGAGGATGCGGCGCGGACGGTCGGTCAGGGTGACGACGATGGGCCGGTTGCCCGCCGCATTGGTCTGGTCCGCCGGCGCCAGGGCCACGCCGACGCCGTCGTAGACCCCGGTCTCGAGCAGGCGGCGTTCCAGTTCCGCCACGTCTTCGGGATCGTAGACGTCGCCTTCGGACCAGGGCGCGAGGCCCGCGACCCAATCCGGATTGGTCGGGCCGCGCGTCTCCAGCCGGACGCCGTCCAGGCGCACCAGCTGGCCCGCGGCGATGTTGTAGGTGGGCTGGACGGTGAAGGCGGCATGGTCGACGACCACGCGGCGGGGTTCGGGCCGCGCGTCGGCGTAGCCGTTGCGGACCAGGCCCGAGACGATCCGGCCCTCGGCGGCGATGACGTCCACGGCGCGGCCCGCCTCGCCCGCCTTCAGCCCGATATCGTTCACGGCGGCCTGCGCCGCCTCGGCCTGCGGTTCAGGCGCGACCCAATGAACGGCGGGGTCGGCCAGCACGAAGCGTGGGCCGGGGATGACGCTGACGATGGCGATCGGGGTCTCTTCGCCCTCGACGACGTCTTCCAGGGTCGGCTGGTAGTAGCCCTCGGAGCGGAGCAGGGCCTGGGCCGCCTCCATGGCCCCGCGGGCGCGTCGGCGGGCCTCGAAGCGGTTGGCTGGCGGACCATCGACCTCGCCCACGGCGCGGACCAGCTGCTCTCGCAGGGTTCCGTCCATGTCGCCGCGAATGTGCGCGCGGGGATCCGCGGCGGCGGCGGACGCGAAGGCCATGCCCGCCAGGCTGACAAGGAAGAGGGCGGGCCTTGGCGTCAAACTCGAACCTTCATTGAGGGCCGGTCGGCCCATAAACAGACGGCGCACTCCCGTCGTCGTCCTGACCGCGCGGAGGCGGCTTCACCGCGCCTCAATAGAAGAGGGTTTCGCTTTCCGGCTTGACCGATTCTTCCGACGTCCGCTTCTCGGGCGGGATGGCGTTGGTGTCCGTGGGCGGCGGAGCAGTCGGGGCGACAGCCTCGGCCGGGACGCCCACGTCCTCGGCGGCCGGAGCCAGCGGCTGTTCAGCGGCCTTGTCGGCCAGGCTATCCTCCTCGGACGAGCGCGGATCGTCGCACGCGGCGACGGCGAAGGCGCCGGTCAGGGCCAGAAGGGCGGCAAGGCGTTTCATGGTCGAAGTCTCCCCCGGGATTCGGCCTTCCAACGCGCGGGCCGTATCGCCTGTTCCATAAAGTGTTTCGGGCCAAAGCACACCTTTGGGCGTCTCCAGCCACGCTTGAGCCGTGTAGCCGCCTTGCGAGCGCCGGTCATCATGTCCGGCAACCAATAATTTCACATTTCGGTGCAACCTGAAGGTTGGGGAGACCGGCCAATGCAAGCCACCGCCTACGCCCTCGTGTCGCAAGTGCGGTACAGGGAGCTCACCACCCGTATCGCCCTGGCCGCCGTGATCGGAACCACGGCCTGGTTCGTCGCGCCGGGGATATGGCCGATCGTGTGGTTCGCCGCCGTCCTGGTCAGCCAGGGCGTCGATTGGCTCACCTTCAGCCGCTACCGCCGTCATCCGGAGTGGGAGCCCGACCGGGCCTACCTGATCCTGTCGTGCGCGGTCACCGCGTTCGGCGTGGCCGTCTATTCGTCCATCGCCGCCTATCTGTGGTTCGCGGGCGGCGAGATCGGGCGGATCTTCGCCATGGTGCAGGTGGCCGGCGGCCTGCTGCACGTCAGCCTGCACATGCACCACGCCCGCGCCATCCTGGTGTCCGCCGTCGCTCCGCACGGCGTCTACTTCATGGGCCTGCCGGTGGTGACCGCCATCCTGACCGGCAGCTGGCAGCCCCTGCTGATCGCCTTCGGCTGTGTCCTGTACATGAGCCATCTGGTCGTGGCGGTCCGCCAGAGCTCGACCACCACCGGCCTGCTGCAGGCGGCCCGCGATCAGGCGCAGGAGGCGCGTCACCGGGCCGAGGAGGCCAGCGCGGCCAAGTCCGACTTCCTCGCGGTCATCAGTCACGAGATCCGCACGCCCATGAACGCGGTGATCTCTGCCGCCAACCTGCTGCGCCGGACCGATCTGGACGCGCGGCAGGCCGAGCATGTGTCAATGTTGACAGACGCCGGCGACGTGCTGATGGGCCTGCTGAACGACGTGCTCGACGTGTCCAAGATCGAGGCCGGCAAGATGGTGCTGGAGGTCGACGACATGGAGGTCCATGCGCGTCTGGCCTCGCTGACCCGGCTGTGGGAGCCCCGCGCCGCCGCGGCGGGCGTCGCCCTGATCGTCCGGATCGCCGACACGGTGCCGGACTGCGTGCGCACCGATCCGCTGCGCTTCCAGCAGATCCTGTTCAACCTGATCTCGAACGCGGTGAAGTTCACCGATCAGGGCCAGATCACCGTCACCGCCGAATGGATGAACGGCCGACTGATCGTGTCGGTGGCCGACAGCGGTTGCGGCATTCCCTCGGACCGGCTGGCGCATGTGTTCAACAGTTTCGAACAGGCCGACGCCGGCACCACCCGCCGCTACGGCGGCACCGGCCTGGGCCTGTCGATCAGCCGCCGGCTGGCCGAGATCATGGGCGGCGAACTGACGGTGCAGAGCACGGTGGGGCAGGGCTCGACCTTCACCCTGCATCTGCCGGTCGAGGTCTCCGCGTCGCGGCCGGCGGCGGCGCTCATCGAGACCGAGGAGACGGGCTCGCTGGAGGGACGTTCGATCCTGGCCGCCGACGACCACGAGGTGAACCGTCGCATCCTCAAGCTGTTGCTGGAGCCGCACGGCTGTCGCCTGACGCTGGTCGAGAACGGCGCCGAGGCGCTGGAGACCGCGTCCGTGGAACGGTTTGACGCCATCCTGATGGACATGCAGATGCCGGTGATGGACGGGCTGGAGGCCACGCGGCGCATCCGCCTGACCAGCGCCGCCAACGCCGGGACCCCGATCATCGCCCTGACCGCCAATGCGCTGGATGTGCACCGCCAGGCGTGGGAAGCGGCGGGCGTCCACGCCTTCCTGACCAAGCCGATCGACCCCGTCGTCCTGGCCCGGACCCTTGCGGCGGCCTGCATCGTCTCGGCCGAGGCCCGGGCCGAGGTCGCCTGAGCCTTAGGCCCAGCGCGACAGGGCCTCGTCCAGCGACAGGGCCGGGGGCTGGGCTTCCGGCGTCGCCTGACCGTCGAACCGGGGCGCGGGCGCGGGCTGGATGACGCCCTGATCGATGAAGGTCCCGCGCGCGGCGTTGTGCGGATGGGCGGGCGCCTCGCCCAGGGTCAGCACCGGGGTGACGCAGGCGTCCGTACCCTCGAAATGGGCGGCCCAGTCGTCGCGGTCGCGCGCGGCGAACAGGGCCTCGAACCGGGCGTGCAGGGCGGGCCAGTTCGCCATGTCGAATTGCGGCGCCTCGTCCGCCGTCAGGCCCAGGCCGGCGATCAGGGCGGCGTAGAACTGCGGCTCCAGCGCGCCGACGGCGACGAACTTCCCGTCCCTGCAGGTGAAGCAGCGATAGAAGGGCGCGCCGCCGTCCAGCAGGTTGGCCCCGCGCGCGTCGCTCCACAGGCCGCGCGGGCGGAAGGCGTGGAACAGGCCGGTCAGCAGCGCCGAGCCGTCGGTCATGGCGGCGTCGACCACCCGGCCCCTGCCGGTCGTCTTCGCCTCCAGCAGGGCCGCCAGCACCCCGGCGACGAGGAACATGGCCCCGCCGCCGTAGTCGCCGACCAGGTTCAGCGGCGCGCGGGGCGGGCGATCCGGCTCGCCCATCGGGTGCAGGGCGCCCGACAGCGCGATGTAGTTGATGTCGTGGCCGACCCTGTCCGCCATCGGTCCGCTCTGGCCCCAGCCGGTCACCCGTCCGAACACCAGCCGGGGATTGCGCGCCGCCACCGCGTCGGGTCCGAAGCCCAGCCGCTCCATCACCCCGGGGCGGAACCCCTCAATCAGGGCGTCGGCGCCGTCGATCAGGTCGAGGACGCGGGCGTGGTCCGCCGGGTCCTTGAGATTGACGCCCACCGCCGCCCGGCCCCGGTGCAGCACCTCGCCGCCGACGTCGCTGAACACGGCGGCGCCCGCCGAGGCGCTGCGGGTCAGGCGCAGCACTTCCGCCCCCATGTCGGCCAGGACCATGCCCGCGAAGGTCACGGGTCCGAGGCCGTCGAATTCGAGGATGCGCACGCCGGCGAGCGGTTTTGCAGGGGTTGTCATGGCCCTTGCCTAGCCGGTCCGCGACGAACCTGTCGAGGCACGCTTGACCCGGAGGCCGCTATGTTGGAAAAGCCGCGCCTCCGGATTCGCAGACGCGGCCGGAGACGATGTGCGTCCTTAGCTCAGTTGGTTAGAGCATCTGACTTTTAATCAGAGGGTCCTCGGTTCGAGCCCGAGAGGACGTACCATCATCTTTTCCCGACATCGCGGTGCTTTCGTCAGGTCTCCGGGCGTGATTGAAGGACGCATGCGCCGTCTCGTCCTGCTTCTCCCCGTCCTCGCTCTCTTCCCAGCTTTGGCCGCCTGCGGAGGCGGGCAGGCCATGCGCGATTTCGGCTCCGGGCTGGGGGCGGCGGCGACCGCGCCGCTGGACGATTTCAACCTGCGCCGGGAGTATATCCCGACCGTCCTGCTACAGGCCGAGGCCAATCCCTATGACCTGCGCAATCTCAATCAGTGCAGCACCATCGGGGCCGAGATCGCGCGGCTGAACGAGGCGCTGGGGGCGGACACGGACGAGCCGCCGGCGCCGGACAATCCCTATCTCAGCGAGCGGGCGGCGGATGCGGCGTCCAAGGGCGCGCTGGATGCGATCCGCGACGCGACGACCGACTTCATTCCCGGGCGGGCGTGGATCCGCCGCCTCAGCGGGGCCGAGCGGCATCGGCTGCACGTCCAGTCGGCGGTGCAGGCCGGGCGGATGCGCCGGGCCTTCCTGAAGGGGATCGGCATGCAGCGGAACTGCGCCCCGCCCGCGGCGCCCAGCTGGTTCCGGCCGCGGGGCGGCAGCCGGCGGTAGGCGTCAGCGTCGGGGCTTGTCGCTGCGGTCCCCCCGGATTTCGACCCGACCGTCCTTGGTGAAGGCCTCGAAGGACGGCTTGTCGATGTTCCGGAATTCGCCGGTCCGGTCCCAGTCCCAGTCGAAGGAGATGAGTTCGCCCTTGTGCGCGAACTTGCCGGACCAGTGGGCGAAGAACGAATATTTGTCGCCGCCGATGATGATCACGTGCCGGTGCAGCGCGCGCTCGTTGCCCTCTGGGCGGGGCGGCTCTTCCAGATAGGTGTTGTAGGCGTGGAAGCCGGACTTCTCGATCCTCATGTCGGGCGCTCCGCTAGTTCGACGTGTGCCGGGCGTGGAAGTCCTTGCGGAACTGGTCGAAGCGGCCCTCGGCGATGGCGGCGCGCATGGCGGCGGTCAGCGCCTGGAAGAAGGCGATGTTGTGCCAGCTGAGCAGGATCTTGCCGAGGATCTCGTCGGCCCGGATCAGGTGGTGCAGATAGGCTTTTGAATAGTCCTGCGAGGCCGGGCAGGGGACCTCGGGGTCCAGCGGGGCCTGGTCCTCGGCGAAGCGGGCGTTCTTCAGGTTGATCGGGCCGTTCCAGGTCCAGGCCTGGCCGTGGCGGCCCGCGCGGGTGGGCAGGACGCAGTCGAACATGTCGACGCCGCGCCACACCGCCTCGACCAGGTCGACCGGCTTGCCGACGCCCATCAGATAGCGGGGGCTGTCGGCGGGCAGCATCTCGGGCGCATAGTCCAGCACCTCGCACATGGCCTCATGGCCCTCGCCGACGGCCAGGCCGCCGATGGCGTAGCCGTCGAAGCCGATCTCGCGCAGCCGTTCGGACGACTCCTTGCGCAGGTTCTGGAAGGTCGAGCCCTGCTGGATGCCGAACAGGGCCTGCGTGTCGCGCGTCCCGAAGGCGGTCTTGGAGCGCTGGGCCCAGCGCGCGGACAGCTCCATGCCCTCGCGGGCGCGCTTCTCCTCGGCGGGCCAGGCGACACACTCGTCCAGCTGCATGACGATATCCGAGCCGATGCGGTCGGCCTGGATCTCGATGGACCGCTCGGGCGTCAGGACGTGCTTGGAGCCGTCGATATGGCTGGAGAAGGTCACGGCCTCCTCGGTCAGCTTGGAGATGCCCGACAGGGACATGACCTGGAAACCGCCGCTGTCGGTCAGGATCGGCTTGTCCCAGCCCATGAATTTGTGAAGTCCGCCGAGGCGCTCCATCCGCTCCGGGCCGGGGCGCAGCATCAGGTGATAGGTGTTGCCCAGCAGGATGTCCGCGCCTGTTTGCTTCACCTGGTCGACGGTCAGCGCCTTGACCGTGGCGGCGGTGCCGACGGGCATGAAGGCGGGGGTGCGGATGTCGCCGCGCGGGGTCTTCAGCACGCCGGTGCGGGCGCGGCCGTCGGTCTTCGAAATCTCAAACGGGAAGGTCATCAGTCAGTCAGCTTGTCCAGCGCCTCGGCGCGCTGCAGGTCCTTGGGGCGGCCGAAGCGGCGCGCCATCTGAGCCTGCTCGGAAGTTCGGGCGGTGGGGATGTGGCGATCCAGCACCGGGCGGTCAACGCGGGTCCGGAAGGCGACGGGGGTCCAGCCGTCGTCGGTCCTGACCTCCAGCCCGACCATGATCTCGATCGGTACGGGCGTGCCGTCGATCCGGGCCAGCAGGCGGGAGCGGAAACGGTCCTGGCCCGCCGGGGTGATGATCCGGCCGCCGAAGGCGTCGATCAGGTCGTTGGCGGTCTCTTCGGAGGCCAGCACGTCGATGTCGGGGACGGGCCAGTCGGGCAGGCCGGACAGGGCCATGGCCGCGCCGCCGAAGACGATCCAGTCGTTGCGGAGCTCCAGCGCCTCGGCCGTGGCGGCCAGCATTTCGAGACTCTGGATCAGGGGACGGGGGAGGGCGGTCATGAGGCGGTCTCGCGGATCAGCAGACTGCCGTCGCCGTAGGAATAGAAGCGGTAGCCGGTGTTGATGGCGTGGGCGTAGGCGGCCTTCATGGTGTCCAACCCGGCGAAGGCGCTGACCAGCATGAACAGGGTCGACTTCGGCAGGTGGAAATTGGTCATCAGCACGTCCACCGCGCGGAAGCGGTAGCCGGGGGTGATGAAGATGGCGGTGTCGCCGTGGAACGGCTTCACGACGCCGTCCTGATCCGTCGCGCTTTCCAGCAGGCGCAGGGAGGTGGTGCCGATGCAGACGATGCGCCCGCCGGAGGCATGTACGGCGTTCAGGGCCTCGGCGGTCCCGGCCGAGACCTCTCCCCACTCCGAGTGCATCTTGTGGTCGGCGGTGTCGTCGGCCTTGACCGGCAGGAAGGTGCCGGCGCCGACGTGCAGGGTCACGGCATGGGTCGAGACGCCCTTCGCCCGGATCGCGTCGAGCAGGGCGGGGGTGAAGTGCAGGCCCGCCGTCGGCGCGGCGACCGAGCCGTCATGCTCGGCGAAGACGGTCTGATAGTCCGAACGGTCGCGGTCGTCCTCCGCCCGCTTGGCGGCGATATAGGGCGGCAGGGGCATGACCCCGACATCGCGGATGGCGTCGTCCAGCGCCGGGCCGGACAGGTCGAACTTCAGCACCACCAGCCCGTCCTCGCCCTTGTCGGCGACGGTGGCGTCGAGGCGGCCCAGTTCGCAGGCGCCGTCGTGGACCTGGCCGAAGCGGATGCGGTCGCCCGCCTTGATCCGCTTGCCCGGCTTCATGAAGGCGGACCAGACATCCGGCGCGTCGCGATGGTGCAGCGTGGCCTCGACCTCGACGGTCAGGGTCTCGCCGTCCGGTCCCCCTATCACGGGGTTTGGACGCTGGCGCACGCCCGACAGCCGCGCCGGGATCACCCGGGTGTCGTTGAACACCAGGGCGTCGCCGGGGCGCAGGAATTCCGGCAGGTCACGGATGATCCGGTCCTCCAGCCCGCCGCCGCGCACCACCAGCAGGCGCGCGGAATCGCGCGGCTCCGCGGGGCGAAGCGCGATGTGGTCGTCGGGCAGGTCGAAGTCGAAATCAGCGGTCTTCATCAGGCGGCGCAAAGGCCACGCGTCTGCGGCGGGGTCAAGGCGGTGGTCCCCGCCTGCGGGCGGCGTCTGGCTGAGACCATCTGTCCGGCAGACCCGGCGCGGGCGGTCGGGCATGATCGGGGCATGAAAATCCTGACCAGCCTCGCCGTCACCGCCCTCGGCTTCGCCGTCGCCGCCTGTGACATCGACACCTCCGCCCTGCAGGAGGTCCAGGACCGGGCCGCCCAGGCCCAGGCGACGGCGGAAGAGATCAACACCCGCTCGGCCCAGGCGCAGCAGATCCTTGACGATCCGGCGGCGGCGCTGCGGGCCACCATCGGCGCGACCCTGTCGAAGACCGCGACGGACCAGCCGGGGATCTATGTGCTAACCGACCTGCAGACGGGCTGCCAGTTCCTGGGCACCTATGCGGCGGACGGGACCACGGTCAGCTCCATCGCCCCGCGCGTCGAGGCCGCGCCCGGCGGCGGAACGCGCCAGCGCTGCATCGCCATTCCCGGCGCCGGCCGCTCCGGCGAGGGAGAAGCCGGCGCCGAGGGCTGAAGCTCCCTAGCCGTCCATCAAGGCGTCGGCGATCGCCTGGCCGACCGGCGCGTGAGGATCGACGCCTCCGTCGGGCCAGTCTGACGGCGGCAGCGGCGGCTGGGCCATGAAGCGGGGCGCCGTCCCGCGGTGCGGTTGGGCCGAGTGCGCCAGAAACGGGTGGCACAGGTAAACCGTACCGGCGGGGCCGGCGGCCGACATCTCCGATCCGTCGCCCGGGCCGCCGAAGTCCCGGGCCGCCAGTTCGCCCAGCGTCAGTCCCGCTTCCCCGGCAGGAGCGAGCAGTCTGGCGACCCGGCGGTGCGAGCCGGGGCGGATGCGGGTCGGGGCGTCGGCTTCGCCGACATCGGAGAACAGGAATAGCATCAGCAGCGCCCGGCCCCTGGACCGGATGTTCGCCCGCCAGTTCAGGAAGTTCGGGTCATCGGTCCCGAAGCTGACGTCGATGTGCCAGCCCGCGTCGCCAGGGTCTTTCGGCGACGGGAAACGGACCGGGAAGGTCCCCATGGCCCGGCAGGGGCGCCAGCGGCCCGGTCCGACCAATTGATCGAAGGCGGCGTGGAGCACCGGCGTATTGGCGGCCTCGATGAAGGGCGGCTGGCTGTACATGCCCAGGCGCATGACCGGATGCGTCCAGGTGTCGGGTCTGTCGGGCTCAAGGCCGAGGTCGCGCCACAGGACGGCGCGCGCCTGTTCGGCGACATCGGTGGGGAAGGCGTCATCGATACGGACGACGCCGTCGGTGATGAATTGATCGATCTGAGCACGCGTCAGGGCGCGCGGGGAGGCGGGAGGAGTCATGATCATCTTTCGCAACAGACATCGCCCCGGCGTGGCCAGGGGCGAAACAGAGGTTCGGCGGCGGCCCTCAGGCCAGCGGGAAGCCGAACGCGGTCGCGTGAATGAACATCGTCATGGCCGGAAAACTGAGGCGCCCGGCGCGATGGCGCAAGCGCGACCGTGAACCGTAGGCGTCCGGACGGTGTTGGGGCGGGATGAAAACCACCGAACTCCTGCCTTCCGCCCTGATCGGCGCCGTCGCCAGCGCCCGGTCGATGACGCCCATGGCCGCCCTCGCCGGGGCCCATCTGGCGCACCGCAGGACGCCAGGCAGGCTGCGGCTGTTGACCCATCCGCTCTTCACGGCGGGCGCCTTGGCCATGGGCGTGGGCGAGCTGTTCGGGGACAAGATGAAGTCGGCGCCGGACCGCACCGTCTTCCTGGGCCTGTTGGCCCGGGTGATGAGCGCCGGCATCGCGGGCTCAGCCCTGGCGCCGAGGGGACGGGAGCGGGCGGGGGCGATTGTCGCCGTGCTGACGGCCGTGCCTTTGGCCTATCTGACTCTGGCGGGCCGCAAGACGGCGATGCGTCGGATCGGCCAGACGAGGAGCGGGTTGATCGAGGATGCGCTGGTCGTGGCTTCGGGGCTGGCGGTGGTGGCCGGGACGGTGCGGCGACGGCGCTGAAGGGCCCCGCATTCAAAGATTGCGGCGGCGCCGCGCCGACTGAAGATCGTCTTTACCCATAGCCTCTAGGGTCGGTGAGGCGACGGGGAGGCGAGCATGAGTTTCGGCAGGCGGACCACGGCGCCGGCAGGTGTCGTCGCATCAAGGCCGGTGGCGGAGGCGCCCAGAACGCGGCGCGGCGGATACTGGCTCGGCCTGCTGGCGAATGCGGCGGTGGCGATCCTGACGATGGCCGTCATGCCGTTCATCTCGCAGTTCAAGCTGAACGGCGCCCGGATCGAGACGCTGATCGTGGTGGGCGGGATCGCGATCCTGAACGTGGTCGCCGTCGCCGCCGTGATCACCCTGCTGGTCGATTTCGCCCTGCGCGGGCTGGGCTGGCGCACGCCGTGGGTCTACGCGCTCGTCTGCGCAGCGGTGGTGTTCGCCTTCTACCTGGCGATGACCCTCGCCGGCGGATCGATCAATCCGATCTTCGCCCTGTATGTCGCCGTCTGGCCGGCGGCGGTCGGCGGATGGGTCATGGGCCTGTATCGGCGCTGAGATCGGGTCTGTCGTTGACCGCACGCCCGTGAGGCGGCAAAGCCCGTACCATGCTGCAGAACATCGAACTCCTCGCGCGCGACGCCAAGTCGTGGCCGTTTGAACAGGCCCGCAATCTTCTGAACCATGTTCTGAAGAAGCGGCTGTCCGACGCCGAGCGCGACGCGGCCAAGCTGCTGATCGACGCCGGCAAGGCGGACGAGGCGCTGGCGACGTTTGAGGCGCTGCAGCGGCCAGTGATCCTGGAGACCGGCTACGGCCCGTCGGGCCTGCCGCACATGGGCACCTTCGGCGAGGTGGCGCGCACGACCATGGTGCGCAACGCCTTCCGCGCCCTGACCGGCGACCACTGGCAAACGCGGCTGATAGCCTTCAGCGACGACATGGACGGCCTGCGCAAGGTGCCCGAGGGCATCCCGAACCCCGAGATGCTGGCCGAGGACCTGCACAAGCCGCTGACGGTGGTGCGCGACCCGTTCGGCACGCACGACAGCTTCGGCGCGCACAACAACGCCCGCCTGCGCGCCTTCCTGGACAGCTTCGGCTTCGAGTACGAGTTCCTGTCCTCGACCGAGCAGTACCGTTCGGGCCGGTTCGACGAGGTGCTGCTGCGCCTGCTGGAGCGGTTCGACGCCGTGCAGGCCATCATGCTGCCGACCCTGGGCGAGGAACGCCGCGCCACCTATTCGCCCTTCCTGCCGATCAGCCCGATCACCGGCCATGTGCTGCAGGTCCCGACGCTGGAGCGGAACGTCGAGAAGGGGACCATCGTCTTCGACGACCCCGCCGGCGGGCGCACCGAGGTCCCGGTCACCGGCGGCCATGTGAAGCTGCAGTGGAAGCCCGACTGGGCCATGCGCTGGACCGCGCTGGACGTCGATTACGAGATGTCGGGCAAGGACCTGATCGAGAGCGTGCGCGAGAGCTCCAAGGTCTGCCGCGCCCTGGGCGGCGTGCCGCCCGAGGGCTTCAACTACGAGCTCTTCCTCGACATCGAGGGCAAGAAGATCTCCAAGTCAAAGGGCAACGGCCTGACCATGGACGAGTGGCTGCGTTACGGCACGCCCGAGAGCCTGAGCTGGTACATGTTCCAGTCGCCGAAGTCGGCCAAGTCGCTGCACTTCAACGTCATTCCGCGCGCTATCGACGACTATCTGAGCTTCATCGACCAGTTCCAGGCGCAGGAGCCGGCCAAGCGGATCGACAACGCCGTCTGGTCGATCCACGCTGGGAACCCGCCCAAGGTCGCCAGCCCGGTTTCGTTCAGCCTGCTGCTGAACCTGGTCGGCGTGGCCAACGCCTCGTCGAAGGACCAGCTCTGGGCCTATTTCGCCAAGTATCTGCCGGAGGCGACGCCCTCGAGCGAGCCCACGCTCGACCGGCTGATGGGCCATGCGCTGAACTACTACGAAGACTTCGTGAAGCCGACGAAGTCCTATCGCCTGCCGACCGAGCAGGAGAAGACGGCGCTGCTGGACCTGGCGGAACGGCTGAAGGCCCTGCCGGCCGACACGACCGACGGCGAGACGATCCAGAACGAGGTCTATGCGGTGGGCAAGGCGCACGCCTTCGAGCCGCTGCGCGCCTGGTTCGGGGCGCTGTACGAAGTCCTGCTCGGCGCCTCGCAGGGCCCGCGCTTCGGCTCGTTCGCCGCCATCTACGGCCTGCCGCAGACCATTTCGCTGATCGAGGCGGGCGCGAACGGGGCCCTGACCAAGGAATAGTCCCTATCGCGCCATCCGGGAGTCTTTAAGGGGGCGGCCCGTAACGGTGGTCGGGTCACGGGAGCCCGACCTTGCGCCACCGGTTCTACGCCGCCGAGCGAATACTGCATCTGGACCTGAACAGCGGCGTCACCGCCGCGCGGGCGCTGGAGCAGGTGATTCCGGTGCTCGAGGCCCATCCGGAACTGTGGAGCTGGGACTGGATCGTCGATACCCGGGTGGTGCCGACGGACGCCTCCGTCGACCAGATCGCCCGGCTGGCGGAGATGTTCCAGAGACCCGCGCGGTCGGCCATTACGGCCTTCGCCACCGACGATCGCTTCCTGCACCTGTGGGCGCGGGTCATGGATTTCCAGTTCCCCGGCCGCCAGCATCTGGTCGTGTCCAGCGCCGGCGCCGCCGTGCAGCTGATCGGCCGTCGCCGCGCAACGAAGATGAACCGAATATAACGGCAACGCTGTGGGAGCCTTCAGGTTGGTTGGGGCATTCTAGCCTTCATCGACCAACTCGATGACAGGAGCAGAGCCATGTCGAACAAGACCTTCACCGCCGCTATCGCCGCCGCCGCCATGCTGGGCGGTCTGGGCCCGATGGCCCTCCCCACCGTCGCCGTCGCCCAGCAGGCGAACGGCGTCACCAACTGCGACGCCCCGGGCGGCCGCCAGCGCGCCGGCGCCCTGATCGGCGCCGTGGTCGGCGGTCTGGCCGGCAGCCAGATCTCCAGCAATGAACGCGCCCTGGGCGCCGTGGGCGGCGCCGCCGCCGGTGCGGCGGCCGGCTCGTACATCGGCTGCAACCAGCAGCGCGCCCGCGCTGACGCCAACGCCAGCAGCGGCGCCCAGTACCGCGCCTCGTCCAACCTGCGCATCCGCTCGGGTCCGGGCACCGGCTACCGTCAGGTCGGCACCCTGTCGGCCGGCCAGCCCTTCACGGCGACCGGCTCGGAAGGCGAATGGGTTCAGATCGCCGGCGGCGGCTGGGTGAACGCCCGCTACGTCACCGCCTACTAAAAGCGTCACCTTCCCTGATGACGATGAGGGCCGCTCCGAAAGGGGCGGCTCTTTTCGTTTGCGCGCTATCGCTCGCCGCGCGGCGGCTCACGGCTTGAGCGCGTTATTGGCTGACCCAGAGGATGCGGCCCATCCACACGATGTCGGCGCGGGGAACGGCGCGCGGCGGATAGGCCGGATTGACCGAGGACAGGGTCACCGCCTTGGCGGTCAGGGAGGACACCTCCTTGGCCAGGGTCTCGCCGCCGACGGTGCGGACCACGACACGGTCGCCGCGGCGGACGTCGGACGCCTCGCGGTCCACGATCACCCGATCACCCTCGCGATACAGCGGAGCCATGGAATCGCCGTTGATGCGCAGGCTCAGCAGGCTGTCGGACGGGCGCGGCAGCTCGGTCTGCTCCCAGCCTTCGCCAATGGGCAGGCCCGCATCGTCGAAGAAGCCGTCCTGACCCGCCTGGGCCATGCCCAGCAGGGGGATGGTGGCCAGGCGCTCCGGCGCGTCATGGGCCAGGGTCGCGAAGTCGCCGAGCGACACGCCTGTGACCTCCAGGATGCGGGTCAGGCTTTCGGTCGAGGGCCAGCGCGGGCGGGGCGGCTCGCCCGGGCCGAAGCGCTTGGACGGGTTGAAGCTGGTGGCGTCCAGGCCCGCGCGCCGCGCCAGCGCGGACGCGCTCAACCCCTCGCGCCGGGCGAGGCGGTCGATGGCGGTCCATATCTGGTTGTGAGAGAGGGGCAGGGCGGACCTCGGTGATTCGAGGTTAGGAATATCCGCCTATGCGACGCCGAGGTCAACGCCGGTCGGCGATGATCACCGGTCCGGCCCGGGAGTTTCCGGGCAGGGCGCCGAGAGCCGCCGCTTCAGCCGTTCACGCCCAGTTCGGGCAGCAGGCCCAGCACGATGTGGCGCATGTTGGTGCTCGCAGGGGCCATGGCCTTGAGGAAGGCCATGGTCCGGCCCGCCGCGCCGTCGAAGACGAACTCGGTGTCCTCGAACGTGCAGTTGACGAACCCGGGCGGTTGGCCGCCCTGGAAGGTCAGGCGCGCGTTGCTGAACTGGCAGTTGATGTAGGTGTTGCCGTCGAGCGTCTGCGCGCCGGTCAGGGTCTGATCACGGATTTCGGCCATGGGGAGGGGTTCCGGAGGGTTATTCCAGCCCGGCCGCCCGCCGCTCCTGCCAGGCCCAGAAGGTCCCGACAGCGATGGAGACGAGCACGCCGGCGCTGGCGATATTGATGACCGCGAAGAAGGCGGTCAGGGACGGTCGCAGATCGACCAGGGTCAGAAGGTGGCTCATGACGATCAGCGACTGCAGCGCGCAGGCCCAGACGGGCCAGGCCCGGCGGCTCTTCCAGGCGAGGCCGACGCAGACCGCCAGGAAGACGGCGTCGATGGCCATCAGACCCCATTGGGTGCCGTACAGCGCCCCCTTGTCCTGGACGAGCTGGGACGCGAACAGGCCGAGCATATAGGCGCCCGCGCCGACGCGTTCGGGCTCGTCGCCCTTCAGGAACGCAAACGCCGTCACCAGCACCGCGATTGCGAAGCCGATCTGCGATGCGAGGGTGTCAAACATGAAATCGCCCCCATGCCGAACGGCATGAGGGCGACTTTGCATCGAGTCTGCACAAACCGGAATGACCGGCGGCGGACATTACGCCGAATTAAACCGCGCGGAGGCGACCGACCGGCTTCTGCTCCGGACCGGTTTCAGCCGGTTTGTCCAGAATGCCGATGGCGTAGGTGCCCCAACCGAGGCGGCGGTGGTCCTTGGCGAGCTCTTCGTGGCTAGCCACGATGGCCGAACGCGCGGCGCCGAGGGCGGCGATCGCTTCCATGGCCTTGGACTGAGCCTCGGCGGCGGCCACCGGGGACAGGCTGAGGGCGGTGCGAGCACCGATCATCGCTTGGACGAGAGTGGTCGCCTTGGCGATGGCGGCGTCGACCGCCTGTTCGGTCGCATTCAGATCGCCGGCGACGCTGGCGATAACTTCAGCCCTATCCATAAAACCCTCCGAAACAAAAAACACAGTAACCGGGATATTAACACGGAGCGGCGGTATTCGGTAGTACTTTGTTGTCCTTGTTTGTCAGGGGTTTGTTTACTTCTGATCGGGCCAGCGGCGTGCCGCCGGTATCGCCGTCCTTGCCGGGGCCGCCGCCGATCGGAGGCTGGTCGCCCGGCTTGTCCAGCGGGCCGATCGCGAGCGTGTCCAGCCCGAGCTTGCGGGCCAAGGCGGCGAGGGCCGTGTGGGTCTGGATGAGGTGGGAGCGCGCTTCCGCGAGGGCGCTGATGCTGGCCGCGGCGCCGTCGAAGACGCGCTGACCGGTCACCGCCGAAAGATAGGCCTCGGCCCGGGCGGACGGCAGAGCCGCCGCCAGGAAGGCGGTTTCCGTAAGCGCCTGATCGATCGCGGTTTCAGCCGCATAGAGGCGGACAGCAAGGGCTTCGCCGATGGATTGTCTGGACATGATTGATTCTCTCCGTGACCGCATGTCACGAGGGCGAATCAATCATAAGATGTTAACCATGACAACTAAAGGTCGTGCTGCGCCACCAGAAAGTGTGCGCTCAGCGAGGCGATGGGCTGGGTCTCGTCGTCCTGCCAGGCTTCGGCCTGGACGTGGGCCACCCGGCGGCCCGCCTTGCTGATGCGGGCGCGGGCGTGGACGTCCTGGGGGCGTCCCGAGCGCAGGTAGGTGACGCTGACGTTGATCGGCCGGGGCAGTTCGAGGCGGGGATACAGCACCGCGACCTGGGCCACGGCGGTCAGTTCCAGCATCGCGGCGGTCGATCCGCCATGCAGGGCGGGCAGGACGGGGTTGCCGATCAGCTTGTCCGCGAAGGGCATGGTGACGGTCAGCAGGTCGCCCTCGCGCAGCGTGAGCAGGCCGAGGAAGCGGGCGTAGGGCAGGGTGGTCAGCAGGTCGCTCATGCGCCGGCCTCCCGCCGCGGCTTCAGATTGGCTCCGGCCCCGCGGGCGTCGCCGGCGGTCAGGATGTAGGCCGATTGCGCCGCCGCCACGGGATCCTCGGGATCGTCCTCGAAGGCCCAGGCGCGGACGAAGGCGATGGATCGGGTCAGGCGGAAGCAGCGGGCCTCGGCGATCAGGCCGGTGCGCGCCCGGGCCGCGCGCATGTAGTCGACGCGCAGGTCGAGGGTGGCGATCGGCTCAAACCGGTTCAGGGCGACCCAGACCGCCATGCCGCCGGCATGGTCCAGCAGGGCGGTGACCAGGCCTCCGGACAGAACCTCGGTGTGCGGATCGCCGACCAGGTCTTCGCGCCACGGCGCCTTGAGGCGGACCCGGTCGCCGACAACGCCGTCATAGGCGAAGCCGAGCGCATGGGTGTGGGCGGACGCTGAGGCGAGCTGCGGCAGGATGGCGGCGAGGGGCGAAGCGGACATGATCCAGCTATCTGCGGCTTCGGCGGTCGAGCGCAAGCGCGGTGCGTGGATCTGGTGCGTTCAGGCCGCCGGATCAGGCGACCGAGCGGGCTCCGGCGGCGGGGGCGGCCCCGGCCATGGCGATCTCGGCCGCCTGTTCCAGCGCGGCGTTCATGGCCATGCGCAGGCGTTCCGGCTTGATCGGCTTTTCGACCACGGCGGCCATGCCGATGGAGAGGTAGCGGCGCGCGTCCTCCGGGTCGGCGTTGGCGGTCAGGGCCACGATCGGGATCTGGCTGACGGGGCCGTCGAGCGCGCGGATGGCCTGGGTCGCCTGGACGCCGTCCATGCGCGGCATCTTGATGTCCATCAGCACCAGGTCGAACCGGCGCTCCTGCACGGCCTCGACCGCCTCGACGCCGTCCTCGGCGGTCTCGGAGGTGCAGCCGAACATCTCGCACAGGGCTTGGGCGACGACGCGGTTGGTGGCGTTGTCGTCGACGATCAGCACGTGCGGGCTGTCCTGCAGGTCCAGATCGGTGAGGTTTTCGACGTTCGAGGTCCGCGCGGTCTCCAGCTCGGCCCGTTCGACGTTCAGGTCGAAGGCGAAGGTGGCGCCGCGGCCCGGATTGTTCTCGGCCCAGATGCGGCCGTCCATGCGGTCGACGATCTGGCGGCAGATCGACAGGCCCAGACCGGCGCCGTCGGGGCCGGAGCCGTGCACGAAGGGTTCGAAGATGAGGTCCACGCGGTCGGCGTCCACGCCCGGACCGTCGTCGCGCACGCGGGCTTCCATGTGGATGCGGTCGCCCTGCGCCGTCGCCTTCAGCCCGGCCTCGACGACGCCGTTGCGGGCGAATTTCAGGGCGTTGCCGATCAGGTTGTTGAACACCTGTTTCATGCGCATGGCGTCGATGACGGCGGCCAGCTCGGTGTCGCCCTCGTAGCTGACCATCAGGGTGACGTTGTCCTGCGAGGCGCGCGGCGCCCACATGGCCTCGACGTCGTCCATCAGGGCCCGCAGCGGGGTGGCCTCGGCGTTCAGTTCCAGCTCGCCGGCCTCGGCGCGCGACAGGTCCAGCGCGTCCTGGAGGATGCGCAGCAGGGTCTCGGACGATTCCACGATGGTGGAGACGTGGGCCTGGGCCTGGGCGTTCAGCGGTTGACGGCGCAGTAGCTCGGCCACGGCCAGGACGCCGTTCATCGGCGTGCGCAGTTCGTGGCTCATGATGGCCAGGAACTGGCTCTTGGCGCGGGCGGACATCAGCGCCTGGGTCTTGGTGTCGGTCAGGATGCGGGCCTGGTCGGCCAGCTCCAGATTCACCTCGCGCTGGCGGTCGTTCACCGCCTGCAGCAGGGAGACCGCGGTGCCGACGCCGTGGTAACGGCCGTTGCGGGTGACGATGAAGCCGCGCATCAGCGCGCCGGGGCCGCCCTTCAGCAGGGTGTCGCAGAAGGCGTCGATGCTGACGCCGGCCTCGACCACGGCGGGCTCGGGATCCATCACGTGGATGACCGGCCGCTTGGCGTACAGGGCATGGCCGAAGGCGCCGGCGATCTTCAGCAGGAAGGCGTTGCGCTCGATCAGGCCGACGGGGCGATCGCCCTCGACGACGGGAATGACCAGGGTGTCCGGTTCGCGCTCAAAGCGCGCGAAGACGTCGCTGCCCGGCGTCTGAGGCCCGATGGCTTCTGCGCGTTCGGTAAGGGTTTCGATTGTCGGCATACTGGCCGGCACTCCACTGCGACCGGTGGACAATGCAGCGGAACCGTTTTCGGAAGGGTTAAGATGGAACCTGCCGTCTTATCGCCTTTTTTGCCCCGCCGCCGGGGCTGGTGTAGAAGGCCCGTCCGCCGAATTCAGGCCCCATCCCCTTGTCCATGCGCGCGGCCGACCGGCCGACCGCAGGTTTGTCATGAGCGAATTGTCCCAAGACGCTGAAAAGCACGCCGAAAAGTCTGCCCTTGTTCTCTTCTCCGGGGGGCAGGACAGCGCCACCTGCCTGGCTTGGGCGCTGGAGCGGTTCGACCGGGTCGAGACGGTGGGCTTCGACTACGGCCAGCGGCACGCGGTGGAGATGGACGCGCGCCTGAACGTGCGCGACGGCATGATCAAGGTGCTGCCGCAGTGGGCTGACCGGCTGGGGCCCGACCACGTCGTCGACCTGACGGGCTACGGCAAGATCGCCGAAAGCGCCCTGACCGCCGAGCGGGCCATCGAGATGGACGCGCGCGGCCTGCCGACCACCTTCGTGCCGGGCCGCAACCTGGTCTTTCTGACCTGCGCGGCGGCTCTGGCGGACCGGCGCGGGCTGGAGGTGCTGGTCGGCGGCATGTGCGAGACCGACTTCTCGGGCTATCCAGACTGCCGCCGCGACACCATCGAGGCGATGGCGCGGGCGCTCAGCCTGGGGCTGGACAAGCCGGTGGTGATCGACACCCCGCTGATGGCCCTGACCAAGGCGGAGACCTGGGCCTTGGCCGACCGGATCGGCGGCGCGGCGCTGGTCGAGCTGATCGTCGAAGCCTCGCACACCTGCTACCGCGGCGACCGCGAGCATAGGCATGACTGGGGCTACGGCTGCGGCGACTGTCCGGCCTGCGAACTGCGCGGCGCGGGCTACAAGGCGTGGATCGCGTCGTGACCTACGCGGCCAAGGAAATCTTCCTGACGGTGCAGGGGGAGGGCGGCCAGGCCGGCCGCCCGGCGGTCTTCCTGCGCTTCGCCGGCTGCAATCTGTGGAATGGGCTGGAGCGCGACCGCGCGGCGGCCGTCTGCACCTTCTGCGACACCGACTTCGTGGGGACGGACGGCGACGGCGGAGGCAAGTTCGCCACGGCCGATCTGCTGGCCGATCATGTCGCGTCGATGTGGCGGGGCCGCGAGGGGGATCCCCGGCTGGTCGTCTGCACAGGCGGCGAGCCCCTGCTGCAGTTGGACGCCCCCCTGATCGAGGCCCTGCATGCGCGCGGCTTTGAGATCGCCATCGAGAGCAACGGCACCCTGGCGGCGCCCGCCGGGATCGACTGGATCTGCGTCAGCCCCAAGGCCGACGCGCCCGTGGTTCAGACCGCCGGCCAGGAGCTGAAACTGGTCTTCCCCCAGGCCAAGGCCATGCCCGACCGCTTCGAGGGGCTCGATTTCGAGCGCTTCTGGCTGCAGCCCATGGACGGCCCCGACCAGGCCGCCAACACGGCGGCGGCCATCGAATACTGCCTGACGCACCCCAAATGGCGGCTCAGCGTCCAGACCCACAAATACATCGGCGTCCGCTAATGCCCGTCTTCGAGATCACCAAACAGGCCACCTTCGACGCGGCCCATCACTTCCCCAACGAACCCGAGGGCAGCATCTATCGTCGCGTCCACGGCCATTCGTTCACGGTCGAGGCTACGGTCCGCTCCGAGGTGCTGGACGCCGAACACGGCTGGGTCGCGGACCTGGGCGCCCTGGACCGCGCCCTGAAGGCCGCCGCCGAGAAGCTGGATCACGGCATGCTCAACGAGCATGAGGGGCTGGAATTGCCGTCGCTGGAGAACCTGTGCCTGTGGTTCGTCGGCCAGTTGAAGCCGGACTGGCCGGGCTTGTGCCGCATCCAGGTGGCGCGCCCGACCATCAACGAGCGCTGCGTCCTGAGCCTGTAGAGAAGCCCGCGCTAGCAGGTCTTGCCCTGCTGCTGGCGGCGCTCGCAGCGGCGCTGTTCGCGTTCCCACTGGCGCTGTTCGCGCTCGCGCCTGGCCCGGGATTCCTCATCCGAGGTGGTGACGGCGTCCACGCCCGCGCCGACCACGGAGGCCCCGGCGCCGACGACCGCCGCGCCCGCGCCGACGGCGGCTCCGACCAGGCAGCCCTGCAGCATCAGCGATCCCGCGAGGACGGCGGACAGGGCGGCGGCGCGTTTGACGATCTTCATGGCGAATTCTCCCGACCCGGCAGGGTTAACTCGGGATTGGTGAATACACTCTGACGCAGAGTGCGGCTTGAAATGGGGCGGGAGTGGTGGGCGGCGAGGGGTTCGAACCCCCGACCCCCTCGGTGTAAACGAGGTGCTCTGACCAGCTGAGCTAGCCGCCCGGTCGCGTGAAGCGAGGTGGGCCTTGTAGGCCGGACCGCGGAAAAGAAAAAGGCCCGCCGGTGATCCCGGCGGGCCTTTTGTCGTGTGTCGTCTACCGATCCTAGAACCGGAAGCTGGCCCGCAGGAACAGCATGTAGCGCACGTAGTTGTCGAGCATTTCGGCATCGGCGCTGACCGACAGCATGCCCAGTTCGTTGCCGACGTTCAGGCGGAAGCCGACGATCGGGCCGCCGCCCTCGATGGTGTCCGGCGACAGGCGGAAGTCCGGACCGCCTGAGCGGAAGCGGGCGATGGTCTCGCCCGGATCGACCGAGATGTTCTGACGCCAGCCGAGACGCAGTTCCGGCTTCAGCCAGCTGTTCTGGCCCATCGACATGGCGACGTTGATCGCGGCGGTGGCCGAGAACAGGTGGCCGTCACGGTCGTCGATCTCGAGATCGAAGCCGTCGCCGCCGCCGCTTTCGACGTGGCCGTCCTCGCTGAGCGAGAAGTACTCGGCGTAGACTTCCGGACGGATGCTGAAGCGGCCGAAGCTGCGCTCATAGGAAGCGCCGCCGGCGGCGGACAGCGTCAGGCCGTTCCAGTCGGAGGTGTTGGTTAGGTTCAGGCCGGCGCCGACGAAGCGGCGCTCGGACTCGAAGGTCGCGTAGCCGGCGGCCGCGCGAGCCCAGGTCGTCCAGTACTGGCCCTGGGCGCGCCAGTAGAGGCCCAGCTCCAGCAGGTTGGCCGACAGGACTTCCTCGGCCTCGGACTCGGGGTCCTCGAGGTCCGACGAGGTGAAGGCGACCGACAGGCCGACCGCGCCGAGACCCGTGCCGCGCTCGACGCCGCCGGCGACGCCGAAGCCTTCCGAGCGGAAGCCGTAGGAGTCGGTCTTTTCCTTGTCGGCGTAGAAGTTGATCTCCTGCACCCAGGCGCTGGTTTCGCCCGGCGCGGCCGAGGCGTTGCGGCCGGTCAGGGCGCGGGTCACGGCGTCCACGCCCGAGGCCAGGGACACCAGCGGGCCGCCCGAGTGATCCGGCAGCAGCTGTTCGTACAGGTTGATGAAGTCGTCGCGCGACAGCTGGGCCAGGAAGGCGTTGCGCATGTCGGTGTCACGGCTCAGCGAGCTGTAGAAGGCGTCGTACATGGACGCCTCGACCGAGATTAGGCCCGCTTCCTGCGTCGTGCGCTGTCGGGCGTCCGCGTAGATGGTGTTGGTGGCCGAATTGATGCCGCCTTCGACCACATACAGGTAGGGCGCGTTTTCCTGCAGCGAGCCCAGATTGACCCCGCCGGCGTTCAGCGAACCGGCGGTGATCAGGTTGAACCGGGTGGGCGCGGCCAGCAGGGAGTTGAAGCGCACACCCAGCTGCGAGCCGGCGCTCAGGGTCGCGCCTCCGGTCACATTGAGGCCGCCGTTGGAGCTGGCCTGCGGATCGACCGTGAGGACCAGCTTGCCTTCCGTGCCGACGTTCAGGCTCGAAATCGTCTGGGTGTTGGTCTGGGTGGTTTCCAGGACGCCCTTGGAGACCGAGATCGCCAGATTGCCGTCGGTGTCCGAAATGGCGCCGCGCACGTCGGCGCCGCCGGACACCAGCAGGCTGTCGGCACCGGCTCCGAAGGACATGTCGCCCCGGACGATGCCGTTTCGGATGTCCATGACGTCCGCGCCCGAGCCGAACCGGATGTCCCCGTAGATCTGGGGTTCCTTGCTGTTCGGAACGCCGTCGCCGTCCGTATCCGGATCCGCGCTCGTCGGCGTGCTGAGGGTCCCGTTCTGGACCAGGGTCACGCCGGTGGTGTTGGCGGAGACGTCGATAGCCACGCGTTGGCCGGTCACCGTGTCGCCGGCGTTGATCGGCGAGATATTGGTCTGCACCTGGCCGGTGTTGGTGATCGAGGTCAGCGTGCCGCTGAGGTCGCGCACGCCGTAGGTGTTCACGGTCGCGCCGCCGGCGGTCGACAGGATGGTGCCGCTGTTGTTGAAGACCGGCACGTTCGCGCCGACGTCGATCAGGACGCTGGTGCCGGTGGCGGCCACCTTGCTGGAAACGCCCGAGGTGATCGTCCCGCTGTTGAAGAGCATCGGGGTCTGGGCGCCGGCCTGGAGGTGCACGGCCGTGGCGTTGGCGTCGAAGGCCAGCGCGGATATGGCGGATTCGTTGCGGACGCCGCCGTTGATGGTGACCGTCTGGCCGGCGTTGCCGCCGATGCTCAGCGCCGTGGCCGTAACGCCGTCATAGACGCCCTGGCCGGAAAGGCTGCCGCGGTTGATGAAACCATAGGCGTTGTCGCCCACGCCGGCGACGCCGAGCGTGATCGAGCTCGAGGCCGAACCGATCTGGACGGCGGCGGCCTTGCCGTAGCTGGTGACCGAGCCGGTGGTTTCCGAGGCGTCCGGAATCCCGTCGGCGTCATCGTCGTTGCTGGTCGGATCGGTATCGACCGGCGCCCGGTCGATCAGGACGCCGGCGGCGACGTTGCCGGCGATAAGCACCGCCGGGCCGCCTTGCAGCAGGTCGTCCGCGTCGAGTTTCCCGACGAACGCATCGGAGCCTCGCGTCGTGTACCGGTAGCCGGAGGCGGCGATGCTGCCCTGGAGGCTGACGCGGCCGCCGACATCTCCGCCGATGGACACCGCCGAGGAGTTCGCGCCGGTGGCCGAGACGTTGCCCAGCAGATTGACCGCGCCGCTGATGTTTCCGGTGGTGCGCACCGCAACCGAGTTGTCGCCGGTTATGGTGACGCTGCCGAAGCTTTGCAGCTTTCCGATCAGGTTGGACTCGATCGAGATGCCGTAGGAGTTGTTGCCTTCGACCGAGACGACGCCGCCCGAGTTCACCAGCAGGTCGCCCGTGACCGGCGCGCCGGCCGCGTAGCGAATGCCGAAACGGTTGGTCCCGGTCGCCCACGGACCGTCAAGATCGCCGTCGGAATCGGTGTCCGGATAGTCGTTGATCGAATCCGTGAGGACGATCTGGCCGCTGACCGTGACGTTGGAGGTGACGCCGGGGCCGACGAGAACGCCCGTCGAGCCGTCGGCGGAGTTCCCCATGTTGACCCCGCCGCCGGTGGCGACCAGGAAATTGTGGTTCGAATCGATCGTCACGGCCGTGCCGGTGGCGACGTTGATCGCCCCGCCCGAGGCGATCTCGATGTTGTCGGCGGTCGTGCCTGTCGCGGTCGAGGTCCGGATCGGCGTGGTCCGCGCGGTGTTGATCACCACGTTGGCCATGGCCTCCGAAGCCACCAGCAGGGGAGCGATCGCCACCGCGGTCGCGAGTAGAATACGCATTCGAGAGAAACCCCTGTGGACGACACGCCAGAGACGCCAGCGATCCTCTAACAGGGACCGTGCCAGCCTGCCTCAAGTTTCTCGAATTTGAGGCGAATGCAAGGCCGAAGCCTCGACGGCGCTCCGCTTTGGAAGCGGGGCTATTGCTATTTCTGAGATCAAAGTGATATCACTTTTATATTGATTCAGGAGAGGGCCTTATGACCACCACCCATTCGAAGTCCACGGAACGCCCCGCGTCCACGGCCAACGGCGTGCTGATGTTGCTGATCGGCCTGGCGATGATGATCGCCGGGCCCGTGAGCATCGCGCTGGACCCGGACAATATCGCGCTGGTGGTCAGCGGCGTCCTGGCGGCCGTCCTCGGCCTGCTGCTGCTCTGCGGCCTTTATTCGCTGCAGCCGAACGAGGGCGTGGCGATCCTGCTGTTCGGCGAATATCGCGGCACCGACCGCAAGACCGGCCTGCGCTGGGTCCTGCCCTGGTACAGCCGCAAGAAGGTCAGCCTGCGCGTCCGAAACCTGACCAGCGACAAGCTGAAGGTGAATGACAAGCGCGGCAGCCCGATCGAGATCGCCGCCAACGTCGTCTGGCGCGTCGAGGATTCGGCCCAGGCGCTGTTCGATGTCGATGACTACCAGGCCTTCGTGAACATCCAGGTCGACACCGCCCTGCGCGACATCACCTCGCACTACGCCTACGACCACGGCGAAGAGGATGCGGCGCCGGAGATGACCCTGCGCTCGGACGCCGAGGACGTGGCCGCCCGCCTGCGCGACGAACTGGTCGAACGGGTCAAGGTGGCGGGCGTCGCCATCGACGAGGCGCGGCTGGCCCACCTGGCGTATGCGCCGGAGATCGCCGGGGCCATGCTGAAGCGTCAGCAGGCCGAGGCCGTCCTGGCCGCGCGCCGCCTGATCGTGAAGGGCGCCGTGGGCATGGTCGAGGCCGCCCTGACCGACCTGGGCGAACGCGGCGTGGTCGATCTGGACGAGGACCGCAAGGCGGCGATGGTCTCGAACCTGCTGGTCGTGCTGTGCGCTGACCGCGAGGCGCAGCCCGTGGTCAACACCGGCACGCTTTACGGCTGATCATGGCCGGCAAGCCCAGGAAACCCTTCCTGATGCGCGCCTCTCCGGGGGTGATGGCGGCGGTCGAGAAATTGGCCGCCGCCGAACTGCGTTCCGTCAACGCCCAGGTCGAGGTGCTGTTGCGCGAAGCTCTCGCCAGACGAGGTGTTCCGACCGCGGACGATCGCTCTTCTGACGACGGCGCTTGAGCTTGATCGCGACCGGCGCTACGGCCCCGTCATGGTGAAGTCGCATATGTCCCGGGTCCGCAAGGCCCGCCGCATCCAGAAACGGGTCAAGCGCGTTGGTGCATCCAATGTAAGCGCGGCGGAGCAGGAGCTGATGAGTCTGGCGGGTCTGGAGGTCCAGGAAGGCGAATTGCGCCTGATTCCGGGCTGGGACGAGGAAGTCTCCGACACCCTGAAGGCCACCAAGCTGGCGGGCGAGGACGAGCGTCCGCGCTTCGTCGACACCACCATGCTGTACGCGCCCAAGTCGGGCGGGGTGAAACGCTACCTGCTGTCCAAGAAGGCCTGGCTGGAGACCAACCGTCCCGGCGTCGCCCACTCGCTGGTCGTGCCGGGCGCGCACCATAAGGCCGGAGACGACGGAATCATCCAGCTTCACGCCACCAAGCTGCCGTTCGGCGACGGCTACCGCTGGCCGACCTCGGTGCGCCGCTGGGCGGCCTGGGTCGCGTCGCTGAACCCCTCGCTCATCGAGGCGGGCGATCCCTATACGCCGGGGCAGGGCGCCCTGGAGGCCGGCCAGCGCGCCGGCTGTCCGGTCGTGGGCTTCTGCCACTCGGATCCCGCCGGCCTGGCCGCGCTGCACTTCGGCGAATGGGCCAAGAAGCCGGTCGAGAAGCGCTGGGCCCGTCTGTTCGGCCAGTTCGACCGCGTCGTCTCGCCCAGCCGCTACATCGCCCGCCGTCTGGAAGAAGCGGGCATCCGCGACATCGTTATCCAGCCCTTGGGCGTCGAGATCGACACCTTCCGCCCGGACCGCCGCGACCGCGACTGGCTGCTGAAGAAGCTGAACCTGCCGGCCTCGGCCCGTCTGCTGTGTTTCGCCGGTCGTCCGGCGCGCGAGAAGAACATCGACGTGCTGATCGAGGCCGTCCAGAAGCTGGGCGATCCCTACCACCTGGTGCTGGTCGGCGCGGGGCAGGGGCTGCCCGCCGAGGATCGGGTCATCTCCCTGCCGTACGAGGCCAATCCCAAGGCGGTGGCCAAGATCATCGCCTCCTGCGACGCCTTCGTGCACGCCAATGACAAGGAGCCCTTCGGCCTGATCGTGCTGGAGGCCATGGCCTGCGGCCGTCCGGTGGTCGGGGTCAACGCCGGCGGGGTCAAGGAGACGGTCGACAACTCGGTCGGTCAGCTGGCCAAGGCCGCCGAACCCGGCGTCTACGCCGAGGCCATCGAGGCCCTGTTCGCGCGCGATATCGAAGCCCTGGGCGCCGCCGCCCGCCAGAGGGCCGTCGAACGCTTCGCCTGGAACCGGGTGTTCGAGGACCTGTGCATGACCTACGCTGACGTCAGCGGGAAGCGCGCCTTCATCGAACCGGCCGGCGACTGGGCCGAGCACTAGGCCATTATCGGTTCGGATTGACTCAATCCGAACTCAGATAATGGCCCAGCATCAATACGTTGAGCGAAATCTAAGTTCAGGTGCGATCGCATCTGAATCGATTTCGCTCTAGGCTCGACAGCGGCTACGGGCGCGAGCAGTCTCCCCGCAAAACGGGGAAACTCCATGAAACGCCTGCTGCTCGCCGCCGCGCTATCGCTGCTGACCGCCACTTCGGCCATGGCCCAGACGGTCTATCTTGTCCGCCACGCCGAGAAGGCCGACCAGAGCGCCGATCCGGTGCTGTCGGCGGCGGGGACGGAACGGGCCGGCGCGCTGGCCGCCGCGCTCGCCGACGCCCATCCGGACCTGATTCTGGTCACGCCCCTGCAGCGCACCGCCCTGACCGCCGCTCCGACCGCCTCGCATCACGGCGCGACGCCGGTCGTCGTGCCGCTGGACGGCGGGACCCAGGGCCATGTCGCCGCCGTCGTCGCCCGGGTCCGCGCCCAGCCCGCCGACGCCGTCGTCCTGATCGTCGGCCACAGCAACACCGTGCCGCTGATCGCCCGGGCGCTGGGCTATGCCGAGGCGGCCGACATGCCGGACTGCGAATACGATCGCCTGACCCTGCTGCACCTGATGGGCGAGCGCGCTCATGGCCAGGTCAGCCGCTACGGCGCGGCCTCGACCTGCTGATATAATAAATACCGGGTAATATTGACGGGCGCATTATTGTCCGGGTAAATCGCCGCCGTCCGGCATGGGATAGGCCATGCGCGGCGCGGAACGCACGACCATGCAGCACGACCTGACCCAGGGCTCCATCAGCCGAAAGCTGATCGGCATGGCCGCCTTCATCGGCATGGGGCTGCTGTTCCAGACGCTCTACTATCTGGTGGACCTGTATTTCGTGGCAGGGATCGGCCCGGATGCGCTGGCGGGCGTCGGGCTGGCGGGGATCGTCTTCTTCCTGGCCATGGCGGCGGCCCAGATGGTCGGCGTCGGCGCGCTGTCGCTGATCGCCCGCGCCATCGGCGCCAAGGATTTCGCCCAGATCGATGGCGTCTATCGCCAGTCGATGCTGCTGTCGCTGGGCCTGTCGGCGCTGACGCTGGCGGTCGGCTATGGGTTCGGCGGCATGGCGATCCGGGCCGTCGCCGCCGACCCGGGCACGGCGGAGCAGGGGACCGCCTATCTGTACGGCTTCCTGCCCGCCCTGGCCCTGATGTTCCCGACCGGCGCCCTGTCCTCGGCCCTGCGCGCCGCGGGCGTGGTGCGGCCCACCATGTTGGTGCAGAGCGGCTCGGTGCTGCTGAACGCCATCCTCGCGCCCATCCTGATCGCGGGCTGGGGCTCGGGCCTGCCGCTGGGCGCCTTCGGAGCCGGACTGGCCAGCTCCATGGCCGCCCTGGTCAGCTTCGTCGCCGCCGTGTGGCTGTTCGGCCGGGTCCAGACCCTGATCCAGGCGCCGCTGCGGCTGGCGCGGCCCGACGGCCCCGTCATTGGCCGCATCGTCGGCATCGGCCTGCCGTCAGCGGTCGAATTCCTGCTGATGTTCATGACCATGAGCGTGATCTACGTCCTGATCCGCGACTTCGGCGCCGAGGCCCAGGCCGGGTTCGGGGTCGGCTCGCGGGTCATGCAGGCGGTCTTCCTGCCGGCCATGGCCGTGTCCTTCGCCGTCGCCCCGGTCGCGGGCCAGAATTTCGGCGCGAGCCTGCCGGACCGGGTGCGGCGCACGGTGCGCGACGCGGCCGTCATGAGCTCGGTCATGATGGCGGTGCTGACGGCGCTGTGCCTGTTCGAGGCGCGCTGGCTGGTGGCACCCTTCACTCCCGATCCGGCGGTGGCCGAGGTCGCCTCGACCTATCTGCGCATCGTCTCGCTGAACTTCATCGCCACCGGCCTGATCTTCACCGCGTCCGGGACCTTCCAGGCGCTGGGCGACACCCGGCCGGCGCTGGCGGGCGGCCTGCTGCGGCTGGTCGTCTTCGTCACCGGCGCGGTGTGGATCTCGGCTCAGCCGTGGGCCAGGCTGGAGCACATCTGGTGGATGTCGGCCATCTCGGCCCTGATCCACGCCGTCGTGGCCCTGCTGTTCCTGCGCCATCAGCTGAAGGTGAAGCTGGCGGGGCTGGAAGCACCGGCGACGACGGCAGGGGTCTGATCAAACGTCCAGGTCGGCCACCGCGAAGCGGGCGTTGTCCTGGATGAACTGGTAGCGGGCCTCGGCCTTCTTGCCCATCAGACGCTCGACCAGATCCTCGATCTCGGCCTCGTCCGAGGGCAGTTCGACCCGCGCCAGCGTGCGCTTCTTCGGATCCATGGTGGTCTCCTTGAGCTGGGAGGCCATCATCTCGCCCAGGCCCTTGAACCGGCCGATCTCGGTCTTCTTGCCCTTGAACACGGTGGCCAGAAGCTCGTCGCGGTGAGCGTCGTCGCGGGCGTACTCGGACAGCGCCCCGGCCTGGATCCTGTACAGCGGCGGCAGGGCCATGAAGACCCGGCCCTGACGGATGGTCTCGGGCATGACGCGGTAGAAGAAGGTGATCAGCAGCGCGGCGATGTGCGCCCCGTCCACGTCGGCGTCGGTCATGATGACGATGCGCTCGTAGCGCAGGTCGTCGATGTTGAACCGGTTGCCCGGCTGCACGCCCAGCGCCAGCGCCAGGTCGGACAGTTCGACGTTCTGGCGCAGCTTGTCGATCGTGGCCGAGGCGACGTTCAGGATCTTGCCGCGCAGGGGCAGGATGGCCTGGGTGGTGCGGTCGCGCGCCTGCTTGGCCGAGCCGCCGGCCGAGTCGCCCTCGACGATGAACAGTTCGGTGCCGTGGGCGCCCTGGCGGGTGCAGTCGGACAGCTTGCCGGGGAGGCGCAGCTTGCGGGTGGCGGAGGCGCGGGCGACCTCCTTGTCCTTGCGGCGGCGCAGCCGGTCTTCGGCCCGCTCGATGATGAAGCCCAGCAGAGTGTTGGCCTGTTTGGGGCTTTCGGTCAGCCAGTGGTCCAGCGGGTCGCGCAGCAGCTGTTCCACCAGGCGCGTGCCTTCCGGCGACGACAGGCGGTCCTTGGTCTGGCCCTGGAACTCGGGATTGCGGATGAAGACCGAGATCATGGCCCCGGCGTTGGCGATGACGTCCTCAGCCGTGATCAGGGTGGCGCGCTTCTCGCCCGTCAGCTCGCCATAGGCCTTGAGGCCCTTGACCAGGGCGGCGCGGAAGCCGGCCTCATGCGTGCCGCCGTCCGGCGTCGAGACGGTGTTGCAGTACGAGCTGACGAAGCCGTCGGCCTCGCCGAAGCCGATGGGCGACCAGGTGACGGCCCATTCCACCGCGCCGGCCTCGCCCTTGCGCTCGACCCGGCCCGCGAAGGCGGGGGTGACGGTCTCGATCTCGCCGATCCGTTCGGACAGGGCGTCGGCCAGGCCGCCGGGGAAGTGCAGCAGGGCGCTGGCCGGGGTCGCATCCGTGATCCGCTCGGGCGCGCAGGTCCATTTGATCTCGACGCCGCGGAACAGATAGGCCTTGGAGCGGGCCATGCGGAACAGGCGGGCGGGCTTGAAGGCCGCGCCGACGCCGAAGATCTCCGCGTCCGGGTGGAAGCGGATCAGGGTGCCGCGCTTCTTCGACGGACCGACCTGGGCGATGGAGCCCTGCGGCAGGCCGCGGCTGAAAGACTGCTTCCATTCGAAGCCGTCGCGCCAGACGGTGACGTCCAGATGATCCGACAGGGCGTTGACGACCGAGACGCCGACGCCGTGCAGGCCGCCGGAGGTCTCATAGGCCTTGCCCGAGAATTTCCCGCCCGAGTGCAGGACGGTCATCACGACTTCCAGCGCCGACTTGCCGGGATGCTTGGGGTGCGGGTCCACGGGGATGCCGCGACCGTCGTCCTTGACCGACAGGAAGCCGTCGGCGTCCAGATCGACCGTGATCAGCTTGGCGTGGCGGGCCACAGCCTCGTCCATCGCGTTGTCCAGGACTTCGGCGAACAGGTGGTGCAGGGCCCGCTCGTCGGTGCCGCCGATGTACATGCCGGGGCGTTTGCGGACCGGCTCCAGCCCTTCCAGTACCTCGATCGAGGACGCCGAATAGCCGGTGGATGCGGCGGTCATGGCGGCCGGGGAGGGCGCATCCGCGGGCTTGGGGACGGCGGGCGGGGGCGTCACGGGCGCGACGGCCTCCGGTGTCGGGGCGGGAGCGACTTGAGGCGCGGGAGCGGGCTCGGCCGGACGCGGCTGCGTCGGCTCGTCATCGAACAGCGAAAGGAGGTCGGCGGAGTTGGCCATTCAGCGATTGTGCGGCGATTCGGGGACCGGTCTGGTAGGCCCGACGGGGCTTTGGAGCAAGCGTCGCCGCCTGGGCTGTGGACGACGGCAGCATGGCGCGGGTCATGACGGCCAGGAACAGCACGAACGGCAGGCTCTGGTGGGTCAGCAGGATCGATTCCGACAGGCTGAGCATGAAGAAGGAGACCAGGAATCCCAGCGCCCACCAGCCCTCGCGCAACCCGGATCCGGCGCTGCGGAACAGGGTGATGACGAAGGTCAGGAGCAGCTGGGCGCCGACCAGGATCGCGCCCGGCCAGCCCAGCTGGACCAGCAGGTCGATCCAGCCGTTGTGCGCCGAGGGCACGATCCAGCCGGTCTCCTTGCGCACCCAGTCGGCCGGCGGGGATTCGCCCATCCGGCCCCAGAAGGCGCCGTAGCCGTATCCGGTCCACGGCCGCTCGGCGACGCGGCGCATCAGGCTGGCCCAGATGTCGGTTCGGCCGGTCAGCGACGGGTCCTTGCCCAGCGCCTCCAGCACCGCGACCGAGTGGGTCTCCCAGATCCAAAGGCCCAGGGCGGACAGCACCACGGCGGTCCAGATCGCCACCACGGCGAAGGCGGCCCCGCCCCGACGCAGGGTCCAGAAGCCGGCCACCACCCCGACGCCCAGCATCAGGCAGAGCAGTGAGGTCTTGGACTGGGTGGCCAGCACCAGTCCGCTGGACAGGGCCAGGGCGACGGCGGGCGCGAGGCGGCGCGGATCGGGCGACGCCAGGCAGGCGGCGGAGGCGGTGGCGCCGATCACCATGACCGCGCCCATCTGGTTCTTCTCGTACCACAGGCCGCGCCAAAGGCCGGCGTTGACGTCTTGGTGCACGCCGATGGCCGGGAAGGCGAAGACCATCACCAGGCTGCCGACCGCCATGATCAGGCAGGACAGCATCAGCAGGCGCGGCAGGTGCGGCCCCCGGAAGGCGGCCCCCAGATAGAGGGCGAACACCCCGCTGATGGCCAGGGCGATCACCCGGCGGCTGGTGGTGTGGAAGTCGATCGACCAGTATTTCGAGGCGAAGCACAGCCCCACCAGCATCGCCAGGCACAGCGCCGCCGGCCAGGCGCGCCAGACCCGGTCCAGCCGGTACAGGATCAGGCCCGCGATGGCGGCATAGGCCGGCAGCCAGACGAGGCGCAGCAGCGGCGTCTCCTCCTGCAGCGGGGCGAACACCGGACCGATCAGGGCCCCCGTCAGCATGGCGATCAGCCCGACGCACAGCGCCATCTCCCACCAGGTGGGTTCCGGATCGGTCGAGAGTGTTTCTGGACGGGACTCGCGCACCGATGCAGGGTCGGCGTTCAGGCTTAAGGAAGGGTTGGGAAATGACGGGTGGGCTGCTCAGGCGCCGTGATGGACATCATGCGCGCGTCGGCTTCGTCGAACTGTTCTTCGACCTCGTCTTCGTCTTCGCCATCACCCAGATCAGCCATACCCTGCTGGCTCACCTGACATGGCTGGGCGCCCTGCAGGCGGCGATCATGCTGGGCGCGGTCTGGTGGGTGTGGATCGACACCAGCTGGATCACCAACTGGCTGGATCCCGAGCGCCCTCTGGTGCGGGTCATGCTGTTCGGCCTGATGGGGGCGGGGCTGGTGCTGTCCACCTCCCTGCCCGAGGCCTTCGGCGAGAAGGGGCTGGTCTTCGCGATCGCCTTCGCCTCGCTGCAGATCGGTCGGGGCCTGTTCACCCTGTGGGCGGTGCGCGGCGACCCCGTCCAGCGGGCCAATTTCCAGCGCATCGTGATCTGGGCTTCGGTCGGCGGGGCGATCTGGATATCGGGCGGCCTGGCGGACGGCCAGACCCGGCTGCTGCTCTGGTTGCTGGCCCTGTCACTGGAATTCCTCGGGCCGATGACCGCCTTCTGGTGCCCAGGGCTGGGTCACAGCCGGGCCACCGAATGGAACGTCGAGGGCGCCCACCTGGCCGAGCGGGTGGGCCTGTTCGTCATCATCTGCCTGGGCGAGTCGATCATCATCACCGGCGCGACCTTCGCCGAGCTGCCGTGGACCGCGACGACGGTGCTGGCCTTCGTCAGCGCCTTCCTCGGCACGATCGCCATGTGGTGGCTGTTCTTCAGCGCCAAGCACGACGCGGCGTCGGAGGTGATCGCGCGCGCCGAGAACGCCGGCGCCATCGCCCGCGCCGCCTATACCTACGCCCCCCTTCCGGTGGTGGCGGGCATCGTCGTCACCGCCGTCGGCGACGAGATGGTGCTGATGCATCCGTCCGGGCACATGGAAGCCGCGGCGATCTGGGTGCTGGTGGGCGGGCCGGCCCTGTTCCTGGCGGGCACGGCCGTGGCCATCTTCGCCGTCTGGGGCCACTGGCCGCGCTCGCGCCTGGTCGGGCTCGCGGCGCTGGGCGCGCTGGCGGCGGCCGCGCCCCTGCTGACGCCGCTGCTGCTGACCGCCGCCTCGACAGTGGTTCTGATGGCGGTCGGGGCGTGGGAGACGCTGGTTCCCTCACACAAGCGGCCCGGCTAGGAAGGCAGGGTCAACAGGGGAACCATGATGTCGAAATCCGCTCTCGCCTGCCTCGCGGCGATCGCCGTCCTCGGCGCGGCGGCGCCCGTCGCCGCCCAGACCGCCCCGCAGGTTCCGGCCGCGGCCCAGGGCGCCGAACAGCAGGCCAAGGCCGCGCTGGTCCGGCGGTATTTCGACGCCATCCAGTTCGACAAGCTGATGAACGTCATGATGGAATCCATGATGGCGTCGATGATGGAGAACGGCCGGATCCCGGAGGACAAGATTCCGGTCCTGCGCGAAGCGGCGCTGGAGGCGTTTGGGAACGTCTTGCCGCAGATGGTCGAGGCGAACATCGAGATCTATGCACAGGCGTTCACGCTGGAGGAACTCGAACAGCTGGTCGCCTTCTACGAAAGCCCGGTCGGTCGCTCGTTGATGGCCAAGACGGTCGTTCTGTCCCGGCAGTCGGGCGAGATGATCCAGCGCTTCCAGCCGATCATGCAGGAAGAGATGCGGCGTCAGCTGTGCGCGCGGATCGAGTGCCCGGCGGCCCCGCCGGTCGTCGTCGCTCCCTCCGCCGGCGCACGGGCGAAGCCCTAGACCGCCGCCAGCGCCGCCGCCCGCGAGCGGATGACCGCGCGGGTCGAACGGTCATCGTCGAACACGCCGTACCAGCCCTGCGGTTCGTGCGGCGGATCGCCCAGGAAGGCCGTGTCTCCGCTCCGGAAGCGGAAGTCGGCATGCCGGGCCCGGCCTTCGCCGTTCCACGCCCAGAAGTTGGAGCCGACCAGGGGGCCTCCCTCTCGCGCGCTGGCGATCACCGCGTCCTGAATCAGGGCGTAGAGGTCGTCCCGCATGCCGGTCGAGACATCCAGGCCATAGACGTCGCCGTTGCGCGGATAGCCGAACTCCTCGACCACCAGCGGCTTGCGGGCCTGCTGCGCCAGCGCGATGTGTCTGGCGACGTAGTCCGAGGCCAGCGACAGGGCGCGGTCGTGGGTGCCGGCCATATCGGCGCGGTCCAGCCAGTTCCAGTTGGCGGGCCAGACGTGGGCGGTGTGGTAGTCGACGGCGTCGTCCGCCTGTGACGACAGCACGAGTGCGGGCCGCTCCATCGAGCCCATCAGCCCTTCGCTTCCGGTGGAGACCAGATGGTTCGGCGCCAGCGTCTTGATCAGGCGGGCGGTCGAGGCGATCCAGCCGTGGAAGTCGGGCAGAGCGCCGTCGACCACGGCCCCGGATCCGCCCGGACGCGGCTCATTGGCCAGCTGCCAGGCCATGACGGCCGGGTCCTCGGCATAGGGCGTGCCGGTCACCGTGTTCACCCGCCCGACGATGCGGCGGACGTGGGCGTGATAGCGGGCGACGGCCTCCGGGCTGCGATAGAAGCCGGAGACGAAGTCCGGGAATTCGGGCCACGGATGCGCCGGGTCGTTGGCGTCGATGTAATGGCCGCCGTTGGTCCACTGCAGATAGGCGGCCATCCCGCCCGACCATTCCCAGAAATTGGTCAGGTACAGCACCGCCTTCATGCCGCGCGCGCCGATCGCCGCCAGGGCGTGATCCAGGCCCGTCAGCAGCGTCTCGTCATACCGGCCGTCCGGGTCATGGAAGGCGGGGCGCACCGAGTTCTTCAGCGGCGACAACTCGGCCGAGGCGGTGATGCGCAGGTTGCTCACCCCGTCCGACGCCAGGGCATCCAGCTCCCGCGCCAGCCGGTCCTCATGTCCGATCCAGGCGGCGTACCACAGGTTCGCCCCGACGAAGCGATAGGGCTTCCCGTCCAGCATCAGCCGGGGCCCGTCGCGCCGCACGAAGCCGGCGGCCGACGTCTGCCCCAAGGCGGGCAGGGCCGGCGCCGCGGCGGTGGCGATCGAGGCGGCGAGGACCGTGCGACGGGTGATCATGCGCGGGGACTCAGGCCTTCTCCACGAACGTGTCGATCACCTTCTTCTCGCCGGCCTTCTCGAAGGCCACGAGCAGCTTGTTGCCCTCAATTCCGGTGACGGCGCCGTAGCCGAACTTCTGATGGAAGACGCGGTCGCCCTTGCTCCAGCCGGAGCCGGCCTTGGGGTCGGCGGTGGCGATCAGGCGGCCGTCGCCCTCAATCAGGGTGTGGCGGGCGGGCTTGGCCGCCGGCGCGCGCGCGGCCGTGAACGACTGGGCCCGTTTCCAGCCGGGGGAGGAATAGCCGCTGCCGAAGGTGGGCATCTCGTCCCAGCGGGACTTGGCCTCCTTCATCCCGCCAGAGGCGCCGTAGTAGCCGGTGTCCGACTGTGGATCGACGTGGTCGAGGGGCAGTTCGTCGACGAAGCGGCTGGGCAGCTGCGAGGTCCAGCGGCCGTAGACCAGCCGGTTGGCGGCGAACGAAATGCGGGCGTCCGACTTGGCCCGGGTGACGCCGACATAGGCCAGGCGGCGTTCCTCCTCGAGGCCCTTCTCGCCCTTCTCGTCGATACTGCGCTGGCTGGGGAAGACGCCTTCCTCCCAGCCCGGCAGGAAGACCAGCGGGAACTCCAGCCCCTTGGCCCCGTGCAGGGTCATGATCTGCACCGAATCCGCGCTCTCACCCCGGTCCAGGTCCATGACCAGGGAGACGTGTTCCAGATAGGCGGTCAGGCCGTCGAACTGCTGCATCGACTGCGTCAGCTCTTTCAGGTTGTCGAGCCGGGTCTGGCCGGTCGCCCGGTCGGCCTTCTGCATGTCGGTGTAGCCGCTCTCTTCCAGAACGGCCTCGGTCAGCTCCCAGTGGCTGGTGGTCTGGGCCAGGGCCCGCCAGCAGTCGATGTCGCGGATGAAGTTGGAGAAGGCCGTGCGCGTGCGCGCCTGAAGCTCGTCGGAACCGATCAGGGCGCGCACCGCCGTCAGGGCCGGGACGCCATTTTCGCGGGCGATCTGCAGCACCTTCTGCACGCTGGTGTCGCCCAGCCCTCGCTTGGGCACATTGACGATCCGCTCGAAGGCCAGGTCGTCATCCTCGGACAGGATCAGGCGCAGGTAGGCGTGGGCGTCGCGGATCTCGGCCCGTTCGAAGAAGCGCGGCCCGCCAATGACGGTGTAGGGCACGGCCAGCATGACGAAGCGCTCTTCGAACGCCCGCATCTGGAACGAGGCGCGCACCAGCACCGCCATGTCCTTGTAGGCCATGCCCTGTTTGCGGGCGGTCTCGATCTCGTCGGCGATCAGCCGGGCCTCGGCTTCGCCGTCCCAGACGCCGCGCACCCGGACCTTGTCACCGGTCTTGTCCTCGGTCCACAGCGTCTTGCCGAGCCGGCTGCGGTTGGCGGCGATCAGGCCCGAGGCCGCGCCCAGGATGTGGTGGGTCGAGCGGTAGTTGCGCTCCAGCCGGATCACCTTGGCGCCCGGGAAGTCCCGCTCGAAGCGCAGGATGTTGTCCACCTCGGCCCCGCGCCAGCCGTAGATCGACTGGTCGTCGTCCCCGACGCAGCAGACGTTGCCGGTCGAGGAGGTCAGCAGGCGCAGCCAGAGGTACTGGGCCACGTTGGTGTCCTGATATTCGTCGACCAGGATGTAGCGGAAGCGGCGGCGGTATTCCTCAGCGATATCCGCGTGTTTCGACAGGATCGTGAGGTTGTGAAGCAGCAGGTCGCCGAAGTCGCAGGCGTTCAGGCTGACCAGCCGGGCCTGATAGGCGGCGTACAGCGCATGGCCCTTGCCGTTGGCGAAGTCCTCGCTGGGCGGCAGCTTGTCGGGCGTCCAGCCGCGGTTCTTCCAGTGGTCGATCAGGTTGTTCAGCGACTTGGGCGTCCAGCGCTTGGTGTCGAGGTTGGCCGCCTCAAGCAGCTGTTTGCAGACCCGTTCCTGATCGTCGGTGTCCAGGATGGTGAAGCTGGACTTCAGCCCGACCAGCTCCGCGTGCCGGCGCAGGATCTGGGCGGCGACCGAGTGGAAGGTGCCCAGCCAGCGCAGGCCCTCGGCCGAGGGGCCGATCAGGTGGGTGATCCGTTCGCGCATCTCGCGCGCGGCCTTGTTGGTGAAGGTGACGACCAGCAGTTCCCACGGCCTGGCCCTGCCCGTGGCCAGGATGTGCGCCAGCCGGGTGGTCAGCACCCGCGTCTTGCCCGTGCCCGCGCCGGCCAGGACCAGCACCGGTCCCTCGGTGGTCTCGACCGCGTCGCGCTGCTCGGGGTTCAGCCCCTTCAGATAATCGGGCGCGGCCGAGGCCGCGAGGCCGCCGGGGCCGTGCGCGCGGGCGAGGTCGGAAATACGGGGGGGAGCGGAATCGGTCATGGGAACCGGGAGAACATAAGGAGACCGGAGACGCTTGTCAGCCGTCGCGATCAGAAGCGTCCGGAACCGTAACGGCCACGCCTCCGTTCCTTGCCCCGGGACAGGGTCAACAACAGGAGGGTCATCGCATGGCCGAGAACACCAACAGCAGCGGCGGCGGCAATTCGGGCCTCGCCTTCATCGTCGGCGGCCTGGTCGTCGTGGTCGCCGTCATCGCCATCTTCCTTTTCACCCGCGGCGGTCTGCCCGGCGGTGAGACGAAGAAGGTCGATGTCGACATCAACGTGCCCGAGGTTTCGGCTCCGGCGGCGCCCTCGACCGGGAACTGACCATGACCGATCCCAATGTTCCGCCGCCCGAGCGGCCGGTCGTGCATCACACGACCGTCAACACTCCCGCGCCGCGCAGCGGGGGAGCCGGCTTCATCGGCTTCCTGGTCGGCGGCTTGGTCGTGGTGGTGATCATCATCGGGGTCGTCCTGCTGACGCGGGGCGGCGGCGTCGAGACGCCCAACGGAACCGATGTCGAGATCAACGTTGATGTGCCGCGTCCGACGCTGCCTGACGCGCCGAGGCTGCCGGACCTGCCGGCCCCGCCGCCGGTCGAACCGCCGTCCGTCCCAAATCCGCAACCCGCGCCCGCGCCGGTCGGCTGATCAGCGCAGCTGGTAGGTCACCGTCGCGACGACGCGCACCCGCTTGTCCAGCGAGGTCGATTCATTGTCGATGTCCTCGCGGGCCAGGATTTCGAACGAGCCCTGGGTGGCCTGACGGATCGGCCCCAGCGGCGCGCCGGAATCCTTGGCGAACTGCTCGGCGCCCGACCGGGCCGAGGCGGTGGCTTCGGCGATCATCGAGGGCCGCACGTCGTTCAGCTTGGTGAAGACGTAGTTCGGCGCGGCGAAGTCCAGCTGCACGCCTTGGCGCACCAGGTCGTTGAGCGCCCGCTCGGTGGTCGCCACCCGCTGCACGTCATTGGTTCGCACCGTCACGCTCTGGGAGACGATGTAGCGGACCAGGTTCTCGGACGATCCGTATTCGCGCGCCTTGGTGTCGGTGACCTGCATTCGGCCGATAGACACCGCCGCGTCGGGATAGCCCTGCGTGCGCAGGAAGGTGCGCACCACGGCCAGGTCACGGTCGATCTGGGCCTGGGCGGTCGGCAGGTCGTCGTTGGCGGACTTGAAGCTGAGGGTCAGGACGGCGAGGTCGGCGACCACGTTCCGCTCGGCCACGCCGCGCACGGTCACCTGCCGATTGCCGACCTGGGCGTTGACCACGCCTGAGCCGATGAAGGCTCCCGCGCCGATCAGTCCCATGGCGATCAGACCCCCGAAGATGGCGGGCGGCAGCAGGTTTTTGTCGAACTGAACGGCCACGGCGGGGCTCCCTGAAGAAGCGCCGACGATGCGCTCGCCACGGTGGTTGTCAATCGGTCGAAACCTGACCCGCGAAAGATCGGTCGCCCCCCGCCCAGGCCAGGGCCAGAAGGCGGCAGGCGGAGGCCAGAGGCGTGCGCCCGCGGGTCTCGTCGATCCGCTTCATCAGGCCCGCATGCGACAGCCCCAACGCCGCGCCGACGCCGTCCAGCACGGTCCAGAATTCAGCCTCCAGCGCCACCGAGGTGGCGTGGCCGGACAGGGAGACGGAGCGCTTCTTCAGCATCCGGTCTCAGTAGGACGCTCAGCGCACGCCGACCAGCACGATATCGGCGCTGGCGGGCGCGCCGTTGGTCAGCACCGCGTGACGCGTGTCGGTGGTGAACCGCAGGGCGCCCGAGGGATCACGGATCTCGGCCCGGACGGCGTAGGTGTGCCGTGGATCGATCTGGCTGGAGGGGAGGCCGAGCGTCGCCCGGTACGGCGGTCCCCGTCCGTCCAGGGTCTCGCTATGTTCGGCCAGCACCCGGGCGGGGGCGTCCGCCAGGCTGACGTCCTCGACGCGCACCTTAAACACATGGCCCGGCGGCAGCAGGATGCGCTCGCGATAGGTGGCGGTGACGTTCACGGTGGTCATGCCGTGTCCGATCTGCGGATCCGGCGCCGCCGAGGGCGCACAGGCCGCCAGGGCCAGCGGCAGAAGGGTCATCAGGATGGCGCGTTGCATGAAGGGTCCTCCGTCAGGTTCAGACAACCTAACACATGTGGAGCGTTCGGGCTGCGACCGTAACGTCGTTCACCCGGGGACCGGATCGCGGTATGGTGCCGCTGTCCTCCACCGGAACGCGCCATGACCGCCGCCGCCGACTTCGATGAATTCAAGCCGCAACGGCTGGAGCCGCTGACGGCCTTGCGGGCCTTCCGTCGTCTGATCCGCAACAAGGAGGACACCGCCCAGGTGTTCGAGATCATGCGCGCCCTTTCGGGCGGTTCGATCGGCCATGGCTACAACCGCATGCTCAAGACCATGGAGGGCGGTCGCCAGGCCTTCCTGCGCGAGGAGCTGGCGCACCGGCTGGACGACCCCGAATGGCTGGTCCGCTTCGGTCCCGGCACGGTCGGCGCCGCCTACCGCGAGTTCCGCGAGGCGCGGGGCTTCACGGCCGAAGGGCTGGCCGACGAAGCGCGCAAGGTCGCCCCCCTGGCCGACGCCGAGCATCCGGTCATCTGGTATTCGCGCCGCCTGCGCGACGTGCATGACATCTGGCACGTGCTGACGGGCTATGAGACCGACGCGCTGGGCGAGGCCTGCGTGGTGGCCTTCTCCTACGCCCAGACCCACAACCTCGGCTTCGCCTTCATCGGCTGGGGCGCGGCGCGCGAGATCCAGCGCGAGAACCGCTTCATCCCGGCCCGCCGCGCGGTCTGGCAGGCCTACCGCAACGGCCGCGCCGCGCGCTGGCTGCCGGGGCTGGACTATGAGGTCCTGTTCGCCCGCCCGCTGGACGAGGCTCGGGCCCATCTGGGCATCCGTCCGGCCAGCGCCTATCACGCCGTCCCGGTCGAGGCGCGGCAGGCGCTGAAGCTGCGCGCCTGAGCCCGCGTCCGCACGGACAAGCACGCCTTATGTCGGGCCACCGATAACCCGGCTTGTGCCCGGACCCCGGCGCGGTTCATCTGCAAGCCATGACCGCTCCGACCGAAGCCCCCGTCTCGCGTCCGCGCCTGTCCCGGACCACCCTGCTGGGGATCGGCGGGGTCATCATCTGCGCGATGATCTGGGGCACGACCTGGTACGCCATCACCCTGCAGATGGGCTCGACGGCGCTGCTGGCCTCGATCGTGTGGCGCTTCGGCCTGGCCTCGGCGGTGCTGTTCGTCGGCTGCCTGATCTTCCGCCAGAACCTGAAGCTGACCCGCGCCCAGCATCTGGCCGCGCTGGGGCAGGGGGCGTTCGCCTTCTCGGTCAGCTACAGCTTCACCTACGCGTCCGAGACCCACGTCGCCTCGGCCATCGTGGCGGTGACCTTCGCTTCCCTGACCTTCATCAACCTGGTGCTGTTCCGCCTGATCGCCCGTCAGAAGGCGGCGGCCGCCTCGTGGGGCGGGGCGATCCTCGGCCTGATCGGGGTGGCGGTGCTGTCGGGTGGAGAGGTGCTGGGCGCCGGCTTCGACCGTCGGGCGGCGGTGGGCGTGGGCCTGGCCCTGGTCGCCACCACGGCCTCGGCCTTCGGTAATTTCTTCGCCTGGAAGGGGCAGCAGCATGGTTCGGCGGCCATTCCCTCGACCGCCTGGGCCATGGCCTACGGCACCGGCCTGCTGGTGCTCTTCGGCCTGGCGACCGGGGTGAAGTTCACCATCGATCTCAACCCGACCTACATCGGCTCGCTGCTGTATCTGTCGCTGTTCGGATCGGTGATCGCCTTCGGCCTGTATTTCACCATCGCCCGCACCCTCGGCTACGCCATGGCCAGCTACATCTCGGCCCTGACCCCGCCCATCGCCATGCTGGTGTCGGTCACCTTCGAGGGCGCCCGCTTCGGCTGGACCGCCCTGGCCGGCCTGCTGCTGGTGCTGTCGGGTCAGGCGCTGCTGATCCGCGCGCCGAAGAAGGTCTAGCGGCGGAACCAGCCCGCCTTCTTCTGTCGCCGGTCGGCCTCGACCAGAGGGGCGGCCTCGGCGGGATCTTTGGCCTTCGCCAGCTTTTCGCGCCGGATCTTCTCAGCCGTGATCCGGCGCATGGCGATCAGGGCGATCAGGCCGGCGCGGGTGTGCGGGGCGTAGCCGCCCATCTCAGTCCTCCAGCTTGGATCCATCCAGAAGCCGTTCGGCGCGCGTCCGTTCCTTTTGCGCCTTGGTCTTGTCCGCCTTCGAGCGCCCGTGGGCGGCGCGATTGGCGGCGGCGGCGGTTTTCGCCTCGGCCTTCGCCCGGTCCTTGCGGACCCGGTTCAGGTTCACGACCTCGCCCATGACGACCTCCGTGATGCAACCCGATGCGTATCGGGCGGTTTCCCAGACCCAACCGTCTGAGGAGAGAACTCATGGTAGATGCATCGCAAATCCGCGAACACCTCGAAGTCGTCGGTTCCGACGGCGAACACGTCGGCCGCGTCGATCACGTCGTCGGCGACCAGATCGAACTGGCCAAGCTGGATCTCGCCGGCGGCTTCAAACACCACATGATTCCGGTCAGCTGGGTCGACCATGTCGATGAGCACGTCCACCTGAATGTGACGAAGGACGAGGCCAAGTCCCGCTGGACCGAGAAGCCCCACTAGCCTTTCCCAGGTTACCCCGAATTCACCTGCGGCCCGCTGTTACCGGCGGGCCGTTGGCTTATGTTGGGGGCATGATCCGTCTGCTCCTCAACATCCTCTGGTTCATCTTCGGCGGCTGGCTGTCCGGCCTGCTCTGGCTGTTCGGCGGCGCCGTCCTGGCCCTGACCATCGTCGGCCTGCCGTGGACCTTCGCGGCGTGGCGGATGGCCAGCTACAGCTTCTGGCCGTTCGGCCGTGAAGTGGTCTGGCAAGAGAACGTGAACCCCGTCGCCGGCGGCCTCGGGGTCGTGCTGAACGTGATCTGGTTCCTTGTGGCGGGCTGGTACATCGCCCTGTCGCACCTGCTGATCGCGGTGGCCGAGTTCATCACCATCATCGGCATCCCGTTCGCGCTGAAGGACCTGGAGCTGGCCAAGCTGGCCCTGGCCCCGGTCGGTCGGACGATCCGCGACAAGCCTTGATCACGGCTGGCGGCGCGCCACAACGTCAGGTTTCGTAAGTAACGTCGTTCTCCCATATCCGGATGCTGTCCGGACATCCAAAGGGAGGACATGATGACTGACAGCATTGAACTACAAAGTCGGGATGACGACACCGTCGTCTGGGCGCCTGAGTTCGAGACCCTGGCCGAGCCGGTGTTGCGCCCCGGCTATGTCCCGCCGAACGCGCCGGTCAGCAAGACGCCGACGCTGGGCGGGTCGCCCAAACACGTGAACTGGGAAGGGAACGTCGGTCCCGACAATCGTCGCTTCCTGCTGGACAGGCGTTTCCCGTGGGCCGCCGTCGGTCGTCTGCGCAGACCCGGCGATCCGGACTTCGCCACGGGCGTCCTCGTCGGTCCCCGGCATGTGCTGACGGTGTCGCATGCGGTGAACTGGGTGAATGTCAGCTCCGATCCCAATAAGCCGGACCTGCGCTACGACGCCCACAACCATCCGGTCCTGTTCGCCGCCGGCTACCGTGCGGATCAGGGTCCGGTGACGCCCTTCGGAGACGTGCCGGTCGTCAAGGTCGTGACCGCCGTGCCTTACCTGCCGTCGCCCTTCGTGCCGCCGGGCATCGTGGATGCGGCCACGGGCGGCTCCGTCAGCACCCGGGCGCTGGATCTGGCCGTTCTGATCCTCGCTGAGCCCATCGGCAACGCGGTCGGCTGGTTCGGCTTCACTGGCTGGAACAAGGACTGGAACGGCAAGGCGATGTGGAGCCACATCGGCTATCCGCAATTGTCGGACCAGGCGCCGCCCGAGCTGCTTTACGGAAGGCCCACCTACCAGGGACCGGACAGCCTGCCCGCCATCGTCGAGTTGCGGACCAAGGATTTCCGCATGCCGAACGGAAGCGTCATCAAGGCCACCAACATGATCAACACCTTCGACATCGAAGGCGGGCATTCGGGCGGTCCGATCTTTTCCTGGTTCGGCAACGAGGCCGCGCCGCGGGTCGCGGCGATCATGAACGGCCGTCGTGGCAAGCCGGCGCCGGGCCAGGCGATGGACATCGGCCAAAGCGCCTCCGGCGGCTCCTATCTCGTCAACATGATCGACTACGCGCTCAAGACCTTCCCCTAGCCTTCAGCGTGACCTCGCCGGGACCGCTTCAGCCCGGCGAGATCATCTTCTCGGGACGGACGTACTGGTCGAACTCCTCGTTCGTCAGATAGCCGCCGCCGACCGTTTCCTCGCGCAGGGTGGTGCCGTTCTTGTGCGCCGTCTTGGCGATCTTGGCGCAGATGTCATAGCCCAGCTTGCCGTTCAGGGCCGTGACCAGCATCAGCGAGTTTTCAAGGCCGCGCTTGATGTTGTCCTCGCGCGGCTCGATCCCGACGACGCAGTTGTCGGTGAAGCTGATCGCCGCGTCGGCCATCAGGCGCACCGACTGCAGGAAGTTGTAAGCCATCACTGGGTTGAAGACGTTCAGCTCGAAATGCCCTTGGCTGCCGGCGAAGGTCACGGCGGCCTGGTTGCCGAACACCTGCACGCACACCTGCGTCAGGGCTTCGCACTGGGTCGGATTGACCTTGCCCGGCATGATCGAGGAGCCCGGCTCGTTCTCGGGCAGGGCCAGTTCGCCCAGGCCCGATCGCGGGCCGGAGCCCAGGAAGCGGATGTCGTTGGCGATCTTGAACAGCGACGCGGCGACCGTGTTGATCGCGCCGTGGCTGAAGACCATGGCGTCGTGGGCGGCCAGGGCTTCGAACTTGTTCGGGGCCGTGACGAAGGGCAGGCCGGTGATGCCGGCGATCTGCTCGGCGACCTTCTCGGCGAAGCCCACGGGGGCGTTCAGGCCGGTGCCGACCGCGGTGCCGCCCTGGGCCAGCTCCATCAGCTTGGGCAGGGTCTGCTCGATCCGCTCGATGCCGTTGGCGACCTGCTGAGCGTAGCCGCCGAACTCCTGGCCCAGGGTCAGCGGGGTGGCGTCCTGGGTGTGGGTGCGGCCGATCTTGATGATGCCCTGCCAGGCGTCCGACTTGGCCTTCAGCGCGGCGTGCAGGTGCTTGAGGGCGGGCAGCAGGTCGCGCACCACCTGTTCCGCGCAGGCGACGTGCATCGCCGTGGGATAGGTGTCGTTCGACGACTGGCTCATATTGACGTGGTCGTTGGGATGGACCGGCTTTTTGGACCCCATCTCGCCGCCCAGCATCTCGATGGCGCGGTTCGAGATCACCTCGTTGGCGTTCATGTTCGACTGGGTGCCCGAGCCCGTCTGCCAGACGACCAGCGGGAAGTGGTCGTTGAGCTTGCCCTCGATTACTTCGTTGGCGGCGTCGACGATGGCCTTGCCGATGGCAGGGTCCAGCTTGCCCAGCGCCATATTGGTCTCGGCGGCGGCGCGCTTGACGATGCCCAGGGCGCGGACGATCGGCAGCGGCTGCTTCTCCCAGCCGATCTTGAAGTTGCCCAGCGACCGCTCGGCCTGCGCCCCCCAATACCGGTCGGACTGAACCTCGATCGGGCCGAAGGTGTCGGTTTCGATGCGGTGGGTCATGGCGGAGAGGCTCTTCAGGCGTGGCGGGAGGATGCGCGGCGGTGTAGCACGAGCACGCGCGCGGACAAGGCGGAGGAGGTCGGTGATGCGGATCAGGACGGCGACGGTCATGGGCGCATTGGCGCTCGCGGCCTGCGCGACCACGGCGACCGCCGCGGAACAGCCGCGGGTCGTGCTCGAGACCGACGCCGGGCGGATGGTGCTCGCGCTCGACCTCGACAGGGCGCCGCTGTCGACCTGCAACTTCCTCGCCTACGTCACCGACGGCGATTACGACGGGGGAAGCTTCTTCCGCACCGTGGTGCGCCAAACCAACGCCAATCCCCATCCGATCGATGTCATCCAGGCCGCCACGCCGCGCGGTTCGGACGACGATTCGCGCCCGCCCATCCCGCTGGAGCGCACCCGCGACACCGGCCTGCGCCACGTCGCCGGCGCCGTCTCCATGGCCCGCGACGGGCCGGACACCGCCACCTCCAGCTTCTTCATCGTGACCCAGGACACGCCCGTGCTCGACTTCGGCGGAGGGCGCAATCCGGACGGCCAGGGCTTCGCCGCCTTCGGTCATCTGGTCGAGGGGCTGGATGTGGCGCGCCGCATCCAGATGTCTCCGGCGAACGGCCAGGAGCAACTGACTCCGCCGGTCGTCCTCCGCTCGGCCCGCATCGTGGGTGAGGTCCCGGCCCAGTGCCGACCATGACCGCCGGCTGGATCGGGACCGGCAAGGTTCGGGCGCGCGAACTGGACGGCGTGGTCGAGATCACCGTCGAGGGGCTGACCACCCAGGCCAAATACTACAAGCCGCTGGTCTATGAGTTCATGCGCAAGGAATGGACCTCGCGTCCGTCCTGGGGCGACTACGTCGTCGAGATCGTCATGGAGCACGTCGGCGATCCGCCCTGGATGGACCTGGACAACCTGGCCAAGGCCTTGCTGGACGCCATCAAGGGCTATCTGTTCCACGACGACAGCCAGGTCGCCCGCCTGCTGGTCGAACGCCACGAGGGCGAGCGCGAGCGCATCACGATCCGGGTGTTTCCGCGAAACTGAATTCTCCCTCCCCCTTGTGGGGAGGGATGTCGGCGCGTCGGCGGCGACGGGGTGGGGTTCGTATCCGAGCGCTCGGCTCCCCACCCGTCTCGCTGCGCGGTCCTCCCTCCCCAGGAGGGGAGGGACAGCTACGGCGCCCTTTGATTGAACCGCCGGCCGCGTCGGGTCGAGAAGGCGGAGCCTTCTGAGCGCGGCCTAACGTGAATCGCTGCGCTGAAAGCGCAGCGTCGGCAGGCGCATCTGCATGTCGGCCCCGACGAACAGCTGCGGCTCGGAAGGGTGATCGACCTCCGCCTCCTGCTCCTTGCGGCTGACGCAGGCGCGGGTGGTGGCGGCCAGGGAGAGGAAGTCGGTGGCGGTCGGCAGGCTTTCCAGCACACAGCCGTCGAACCACGGATAGTGCTCGTCAGCACCGCAGCCGAACGAGGGCCGGTCGCGCCGCGCCGCGGTCAGGACCATCCTGTTCGGCGCCTGCAGGGCGTTGACGAAGATGCCGGAATAGCAGGCCGAGATGATCACCACGGTCGGGCGCGCGCCACAGCTGTTGCGCACCATGTTGGACATGAGGTCCGGCGCCATGCGCGGCGCATCGCCGAAGACCATGCCGTCGGGCGCGCCGTGCGAGGTGAAATAGATCAGGCAGCCGCGCGTGGTCTTCGCCGCGGCCGCGCGCACGCCGGCCAGCACCGTCGCCGGGCTGTCGGTGCGCAGGGAATAATCGACCATGTCGGTGCGGCTGAAGCCGGCGTCGAGGAAGCCCCGGATCAGGTCGCGCCGGGCGTTGTCGAAGGCCTGGATCGGCTGTCCGCGGCTGTCGCGCCAGTCGGCCTGGATGATCGCCGAGGTCCACCCCTCAAAGCGGCTGGGCGCCTGCGCGGCCGCCGGTCCGGCGAGCGTCAGCAGCCCGGCCAGCAGAACGATCAAACCCCGAAGCATGCGCAACCCCCGCTGTTCCAGTCCGCTCAAGTTAGACCATTTTTGCTTCAGGTCGGAACGACCTGAATCCAAAAAATGGTCCAGCATCAAACTGGAGCGAAATCTGAGCCGAGTTGAACTGCGTTCAACTCGACCGATTTCGCTCTAGTCCATGCTGCGGAGAGGGGAAGGGGTCACTTCTTGCGGAATTGATCCAGCGAAACGACCTTGGGCGCATCGTCGCCGCCCAGGGGCGGCACCGGCGTGTCGTCGACCTGCGCGGCGGCTACCTCGGCGGCGATCTCCTCGATCGTCGCGGGGGGCTCGAACTGCAGCAGGAACTGGACCGACGGGTCGTAGAAGCGGGTGACCGCCACATAGGGCATGGCCAGCACCTTGGGCATGCCGCCGAACTTCAGCATGACCGAGAATTTCGTCGGCTCGACCTTCAGGTCCCAGTACTGGTGCTGCAGCACGACCGTCATCTCGTCCGGATATTTGGCGAGGATGTCGGGCGGCACGCTGACGCCGGGCGCCCGGGTCTTGAAGGTGATGTAGAAGTGGTGGGCGCCGGGAATGCCGTCCGGTTCCGCCGCGCGCTCGAGCGCAGAGCGGATCACGCCGCGCAGGGCGTCCTGCGCGAGTTGCTCGTAGTGCATGTCGTCGACGGGGGGCGTCTCTTCGGCCATCGGGCGCCTCAGCTGTTCGGCACCGGGTTTAACCGCGCCGGAGCACGGACGAAAGCCGGAATCTGGGTTAAGCGACGGCCCTGTTCACAAGGTGACGATTGCGGGCGGTTTTGATGAGGAAAGCGCCGGGACTCTGTTGCCAGGCTCCCGCCCATTCTTGCTTGGGAAGAGGAGGGCGCCTCGGATGTGGAAAGTGGAGGGCTTCTGTTGCCAGGCTCCCGCCCATTCTTGCTTGGGAAGAGGAGGGCGCCTCGGGATGTGGAAAGTGGAGGGCTTCTGTTGCCAGGCGCCCGCCCATTCTTGCTTGGGAAGAGGAGGGCGCCTCGAGATGTGGAAAGTGGAGGGCTTCTGTTGCCAGGCGCCCTCCGGGCCCCGCCCCAGGATCTGAACCCTGAGGACTTAGTTCGGAATTACCGGAACCGCATTACGCGGCGACGGCGTATTCCCCAGCGAAGTTATCGTTCGCAGTTAGAAAATGACCCGATACGGTGGGTCAGGACGAGCGAAAGCAATCCTCTTTACACGTCCGTCGATGCTAGTCGGCCCCGCACTAACCCGCTGATAACCGGGAGAGAATGGTGGAGCCGCCGGGAATCGCACCCGGGTCCGGTCCGCTTATTACAGGCACGTTTATCGCCATAGTCCGGCCGAAACCGAACAGGGGGAATATAGGCGCAAGACGGCCCACTTCCAAGCGCCGTCGGACCGGTCTTAAGTGGCGGTCCCGACTCTATCCACGAGCGATCCATTCCTCACATGCCCGCGATCCCTTCGCCGATGCGTCTGCTCGTTCTCTATGGCCTGCTGTCGCTCGCGGCGGTGGCGCTGGGAGGATGGGTCTGCGCCCTGTCCGGGGTGCCGGCGGGTTCATGGCTGCGGAACGTGGCGGTCTGGCCCATCGGCCTGCTGCTGGCCGGAGCGTTGGCCGCCCTGGCGCGGGAAAGGGCGGCCACCATCCTGCTCGTCGTCGGCGTCGTGATCCTCGGATCCAGTCTGGCCGGAATTCCCCAGGACGGAGTGCGCCGCTGGCTGGACGCCGGGCCGCTGCACATCAACGTCGCCTTCGTCGTTCTGCCGCTGGTGGTGGTCGCCCTGTCGTGGACGCTCCGACACTGGTGGAGCTGGGCTCTGGCCTTCGCCGGGCAGGCCGTGCTGGTCGTCCAGCCCGACGCTTCGCAGGCCACGGCCTTCGGAGCAGGGCTCGCCGTCCTCGCCGTCGTCGCGCCCGCGCCTCGGCCGTGGCGGATCGGCCTGGTCCTGCTGGCGTCCGGCCTGGCCCTGGTGAGCTGGTTCCGGCCTGATCCCCTGGAAGCTGTCGCCGAGGTCGAGGAGATCATCGCCCTGGCCAGTGCGGTTTCGCCCGTCCTCGCCGTCCTGGCCGTCACGCTCATCGCCGGGGCTTCCGCGGCGCCCGCTCTGGCCGCGCGGGGAACACCCGCCGGCGACGCGGGCCTGGCGCTTTCGGCCTATATGCTGGCCGCCGCCGCCACGACCGTCCTGGGCGCCTTCCCCGTGCCGCTGCTGGGCGTGGGGATGAGCCCGATCCTCGGCTTCTGGCTGGGCGTCGGCCTGTTGGCGGCGCGTCTCAGATCCGCGCCCATCCCGGCGTCTGGTTCCTGAACCAGGTCAGTTGCCGCTTGGCGTAGTTGCGCGTCGCCTGACGGGTGGCGTCGATGGCCTGGTCCAGGGTGGTCTCGCCCGCCAGGTGGGCGGCGAACTCGCGTACGCCGACGGCCTTCATCGCGGGCAGGTCCGGCGACAGGCCGCGCGCGACCAACGCCCGCACCTCCTCCAGCGCCCCCTGTTCGACCATCTGCCCGACCCGCAGATCGCAGTGGGCGTAGAGGGCGGCGCGGTCCGGCTCGACCACCATTCCCGTCCAGGATCCGGGCGCCAGCAGGGGCGTGGTGTCGGCGGTCCAGTCGCTGAGCGCCCGGCCGGTGTGCTCGGCCACCGCCATGGCGCGGGTCAGGCGCTGGCGGTCGCCGCTCTCGATGCGGGCCTCGGCCTGCGGGTCCTGGCTGGCTAGCCGGCGGCGGAAGGCCGTCTCGCCCTCGGCGTCGAAGGCGGCTCCGGCGGCGTCGCGCGCCTCCAGCGGGATGTTGGGAATATCCGCCAACCCCTTGGTCAGGGCCGTGAAATACAGACCCGTGCCGCCGACCAGCAGGGCCGGGCGGCCGGCCTGGGCCAGCTCCGCCAGCACTGGCAGGACCGCGCGGCTCCAGCGCCCGACGGACCAGGCCTCGGCGGCGTCGGCCACGCCGTACAGCCGGTGCTCGGCCTGCGCCTCGTCGGCCTCCGACGGACGGGCGCTCAGCACCCGCAGGTCGGCGTAGAGCTGCTGGCTGTCGGCGTTGACGATCACGGCCCCGGTCCGTGCGGCCGTCTCCAGCGCCAGCCGGGACTTGCCCGAGGCGGTGGGGCCGGCGATGAGCGTGATGGAGGGGTGGGACAATTCGAGGCTCGCGGGGCGGGTCGTCCGGCGATAGAACGCAGGCCCCGCAGCCGCAACCCGCTGGACCTTTCGCCTTGCCCGACAAAGCCGCCGTCATCGCCGCCCTCGACGCTATCCTCGACCCGAAGTCCGGGCAGGGGCTGATGGCCGCCGGCCTGGTGCAGGGCCTGACCGTCGCGGACGACCGCGCAGGCTTCGTCATTGAGGTCCCGGCGGGCGACACCCGGCTGTACGCTCCGGTTCGCGACGCCGCCGAGGCCGCCTTGAAGGCGCTGCCCGGCATGGCCCGCGTCTCGGTCGTCCTGACCGCCGAGGCCGTCGCCGCGACGCGGCCCGTGCGAACCGCCTCCCTCTCGCCCCAGGCCGTCGACCAGACCCGCGCCAAGGCTCCGGTGCCTACGGATCGACCCGCCCACGTCCGCCGCGTCCTGGCCGTCGCCTCGGGCAAGGGCGGGGTCGGAAAGTCCACGGTTTCGGTCAATCTGGCCGCCGCCCTGGCCGCACGCGGCCTCTCCGTCGGCCTGCTGGACGCCGACGTCCACGGGCCGTCGATCCCGACCATGCTCGGCCTCTCGGGCAAGCCGGAATACGTCGACGGCATGATGCAGCCGCACCTGACCCGGGGGCTCAAGGCCATGTCGGTCGGTCTGCTGACCCGGGCCGAGGACGCCATGGTCTGGCGCGGCCCCATGGCCTCGCAGGCCCTGACCCAGATGCTGACCCAGACCCGCTGGGGCACGGAGGACGCGCCGCTCGACATCCTCGTCGTCGACCTGCCGCCCGGCACCGGCGACATCCAGCTGACCCTGATCCAGAAGACGCCGCTGGACGGCGCCGTCATCGTCACCACCCCGCAGGAGGTGGCGCTGGCCGACGCCCGCCGCGCCCACGCCCTGTTCCAGAAGGTCAACGTCCCGACTCTGGGCCTGATCGAGAACATGAGCGGCGATGTCTTCGGGCGGGGCGGAGGCGAGGCCGAGGCCGGTCGCCTCGGCGTATCCTTCCTCGGCGACGTGCCGCTGGACGCCGCTGTGCGCACGGGCGGCGACGCCGGGGCGCCGGTGGTGCTGGCCGATCCGAACGGCGCCGTGGCCTTGCGGTTCGCGGGCTTCGCGAAAGCGGTCAGCGAAAAACTCGGCCTCTGAGGGTTTCCAAAAGAAACTTTATTCGCCACCTTGCCGGTTCCAGTCTTCCTTGAGAGCCGATCCATGTCCATCGACGCCCTGTTCCGTCCCTTCACCATCAAGGGACTGACGCTGCCCAACCGCATCGTCATGGCGCCGATGACCCGGTCCTTCTCGCCCAACGGCATCCCGTCGGAGGGCGTGCCCGGCTACTATCGCCGCCGCGCCGAGGGCGGGGTGGGCCTGATCGTCACCGAGGGCACGGTGGTGGAGCGTCCCGCGGCCCGCAACGACGCCGCCGTCCCGGTCTTCCACGGCGAGGCGCTGCCGGAATGGAAGAAGGTCGTGGATGAGGTCCACGCCGCGGGCGGTCTGATCGCGCCCCAGATCTGGCACGTCGGCGCCGCGCGGGGCCAGGGCGCCGAGTGGGAGCCGCTGGGCAAGGTCGACAGCCCCTCGGGCCTGGTCGGCCTAGGCAAGCCGAAATACGAGGCCATGACCGACGAGGACATCGCCGACACCATCGCCGCCTTCGGCCGCTCGGCCCGCGCCGCACGGGAGCTCGGCTTCGACGCGGTCGAGATCCACGGCGCCCACAGCTATCTGATCGACCAGTTCTTCTGGAACGTCCTGAACGTTCGCACTGACCAGTGGGGCGGCTCGACCATCGGCGAGCGCTCGCGCTTCGGCGCCGAGGTGGTGCGCGCCGTCCGGGAAGGCGTTGGCCCCGACCTGCCCCTGATCCTGCGCCTGTCGCAGTGGAAGGGCGGCGCCTATGACGCCAAGAACGCCCACGATCCGGCGGAGCTGGAGCAGTGGCTGACGCCGCTGGCCGAGGCCGGCGTGGACGTCTTCCACTGTTCGCAGCGTCGCTTCTGGGAGCCGGAGTTCGAGGGGTCGGACCTGAATTTCGCCGGCTGGACCAAGAAGGTCACCGGCCTGCCGACCATCACCGTCGGCTCGGTCGGGCTGGACGGGGAGTTCATCGCGGCCTTCGGCGGCGCGGGCTCAAAGCCGGCCTCGCTGGACGGGCTGATCGAACGGCTGGAGCGCGAGGAGTTCGACCTCGTCGCCGTCGGCCGCGCCCTGCTGGCCGATCCCCGCTGGGTCGAGAAGATCCGCGAGGGCCGTCATGACGAGCTGATGGATTTCGAACGTCAGGCGATGCTGACGCTCAGCTAGGCCGCTTCACTCCGGTTCGATCACCACGGCGGTGCCGTAGGCCAGCACTTCGGTGATGCCGGGCATGATCTCGTTGGCGTCGTAGCGCATGGCCAGGATGCCGTTGGCGCCCATCTGCTCGGCGTGCTGGATCAGTTCGGACAGGGCCTCGGCCCGCGAGGTCTCGGCCAGTTTCACATAGGCGCCGACGCGGCCGCCCAGCATCGACTGCAGGCCGCCGACCATGTCGCTGACGGCGTTGCGCGAGCGCACGGTGATGCCGCGCACGGCGCCGATGGTCTTCACGATCCGATAGCCCGGGGCGTCGTTGGTGGTCACGATCAGCATGGTCAGCGCCTTTCAAGGGTGCGGAAGACGAACGCGTGGTCGTCCTTCTCGCCCGCAGGATGCGCTTCGGATGTGACTTCCGTCCACTGGCTCTCGTCGAAGGCCGGAAACAGGACGTCGCCCTCGGGCGCCGCGTCGACCTCGGTGATGTAGAGCCGTTTGGCGCGGGGCAGGGCGGCTTCGAACAGGCCCGCGCCGCCGATCACGCACAGCTCGTCGACGCCATCGTCCTGGGCCGTCTCTCGGGCGATCTCGATGGCCTCGTCCAGCGTCCGGCAGACCAGCGCGCCCTTGGCCTGGCCGTCGTCGCCCCAGCCCTCGTCGCGGGTCAGGATCACGTTCAGCCGGCCGGGCAGGGGCCGTAGCGGCAGGCTCTCCCAGGTCTTGCGGCCCATGATGCAGGGCTTGCCGATGGTGATGGCCTTGAACCGCTGCAGGTCGCTGCGCAGCCGCCACGGCAGGTCGCCGTCGCGCCCGATCACGCCGTTCGAACCCCGGGCGACGACAAGGGCGATGATGGGCAGGGGCAAGCGGACCTCGAACGAAACAGGCGGCGGCCCGTGCGGCCGCCGCCTGTTCTTACGCCATCAGGCGGCCGGTTCCAGCACCTTGAAGCGGAACAGCAGGGCGCCGATCACCGCGCCGGCGGCCGGGGCGACGAAGAAGGCCCAGACCTGGGTCAGGGCCTCGCCGCCCTGCAGCAGAGCGGGGCCGAAGCTGCGCGCCGGATTGACCGAAACTCCCGTCACCTGGATGCCGACGATGTGGATCACCGCCAGGGTCAGGCCGATGGCCAGACCGGCGAAGGCGCCGTGGCCCTTGTCGCCGGTGACGCCCAGGATCACCACCACGAAGATGGCCGTGGCCACGACCTCGAAGACCAGCGCCGCATGCAGGCCGTAGCCGCCCGGCGACCCGGCGTCGAAGCCGTTGGCCCCCAGGCTGGTGAAGCCGGTCTTGGCGATCAGCCCGATGATCGCCGCGCCGGCGACCGCGCCCAGGAATTGCGCGACCCAGTACAGGCCCATGTCCTTCAGCGACATCCGCCCGGCCACGAAGGCGGCCAGGCTGACCGCGGGGTTCACATGGCAGCCCGACACCGGTCCGATACCATAGGCCATGGCCACGATCGCGAACCCGAAGGCCAGGGCGATGCCCAGCTGGCCGACATGGTCGAACCCGCCCAGAACCGCCGCCCCGCACCCGAACAGCACCAGAACCATCGTGCCGACGAACTCGGCCGAAAACGTCTTCACCACGGCAACCTCCCCGTTGCTACGGCCCCGCCTCGCGCGGGGTCGATCGCGACGGTGCGCCGAGTCTCAAGGTGACGCTAGGTTGCAGGAACGCCGGTCTTCGACCGGGCCGGCGCGACGGCCCGATGTCGATGTCCGCCGCCGGGAACGGTCAAGGTTCTCATCCGCTTCAAGGGGCCCACGTCCCCCTCAGTGCGAGATCCGCATGCGCAAATACCTTCCCGCCATCGTCACCGGCGTCGTCGTCACGGTGGTGGTCGGCTTTCTCCTGGGCCTGATCGGCTTCCGTGGTTTCGCCGCCTGGTATGTCCCGCTCATCGCGGGCCTGTTCACCGGCTACATCATGGCCAATCTGCAGGGGACGAAGGCGGGGCCCGCCGCTTCGGAAGAGCAGAAGGCGGCGGTGCTGGCGTTTCGCCCCTCGCCGGGCAAGGCCCTGATCATCGTCCATCGGCAGGGCTTCGTCGGCAAGGCGGCGGGCATGGAGGTGGCGCTGGACGACCGCGTGCTGGGTCAGCTCAAGTCGCCCCAGTTCACGGCCGTGGAGGTCGATCCCGGCGCCCACACGCTCAGCGTCGGCTTCGTCGGCCTGGCCGCCGCCCAGAACAAGCGCGAAATCGTCCAGGTCACGGTGGCCGAGGGTCAGGTGGTCGCCTACCGCGCCACCATCTCGATGGGCATGGGCAAGAACACCATCAAGGTCGAGCGCGACGATGACGTCGGGACCCTGGCCGACGACCTGCGGCGGATGAAGATGGTCGCGCCGGCGACGGCCTGATCGATCAGGGTTGCGCCGGCGCCGTCTCAAGCCAGTGCAGCCACTTCCGCTGCATAGCCGCCTCGATGTCGATGTCCGCGGCCCGGCAGTAGATGAGCAGCATGCCCAGCACGTCGGCGGCCTCATCGCCCAGCTTGTCGTGATCCGCCGCGCCGCGCGCCCGGCCCGTGACGCGCAGATGCTCGGCGACCAGTTCGCCCAGCTCCTCCTGCACCTTCAGCAGGGCCCAGTCGCCGGACGCCGCCTTGCCGCGGTCTATGCCGTGCTCCCGGGCGTAGATGTCGGAGATGCGCAGGACGGAGTCCTGCAGACCCTTGATATCGAGGGACATTAGACCGCGACCGGCGCCTTGATGTGCGGCCAGGGCTGGTAGCCCTCCAGCACGAAGTCCTCCAGCCGGTAGGCGAACAGGTCGTCCCTCGGCGTGATGGTCATCGTCGGCAGGGGCAGGGGCTGACGGCTCAGCTGCAGCTCGGCCTGCTCGATGTGGTTCAGGTACAGGTGGGCGTCGCCGAAGGTGTGCACGAACTCGCCGGGCTCCAGTCCCGTCACCTGCGCCATCATGATCGTCAGCAGGGCGTAGCTGGCGATGTTGAACGGCACGCCCAGGAAGACGTCGGCGCTGCGCTGGTACAGCTGGCAGCTCAGCTTGCCGTCGGCCACGAAGAACTGGAACAGGCAGTGGCAGGGCGGCAGGGCCATGTCGTCCACGTCGGCCGGGTTCCAGGCCGAAACGATATGGCGGCGGCCGTTCGGATTGGTCTTCAGGCCGTGGACCAGCTTCTCGATCTGGTCGATCACGCGGCCGTCCGGGGCGGACCACGAGCGCCACTGCTTGCCGTAGACCGGCCCCAGTTCGCCCTCGGCGTTGGCCCATTCGTCCCAGATGCTGACGCCGTTTTCCTTCAGCCAGCCGATATTGGTCTCGCCGCGCAGGAACCACAGCAGCTCGACGATGATCGAGCGCAGGTGCAGCTTCTTGGTCGTCAGGACCGGGAAGCCCTTGGACAGGTCGAAGCGCATCTGGCGGCCGAACACGCCCAGCGTCCCGGTGCCGGTCCGGTCGTCGCGCTGCGCCCCGTTCTGCAGGATGTCGCGCAGCAGGTTCAGGTACTGCCACTCAGGGTGATCCGCCGGGATGGCTCCCGTGCGGGCCTGAATGTCTGCAGCGAGGAACTGGGCGGTCATCCACACAGGTTGCCTGATTCGAGCGGGAACCGCGCCTCCATGATTCGCCTTTGCACAGGACAGTCCCCAGGGACGCCGGGAATCGCCATGTCTGATGTCGCCGTGCTGCTGATCGCCCTCGTCGCCTTGGCCGTCGGCTTCGGCCTGGGCCGCTTCACCGCGGGCCGGCGGGGCGATCCCAGCGACGTCAGCCGCCTGCGCCGCCAAGCCGGGGCACGGGCGTCGCTGGCCTCGACCCTATCAGCGGCGCCCCCGCCGGCTTCCGAACCGCTCACCGTGCCGCCCGAGGTGCATCACCACCTGCAGAACGGCGCGCTGATCAACGCCATCAAGGCGCTGAAGGACGCCAACCCGGGGATGGGGTTGAAGCAGGCCAAGGATACGGTCGAGGCCTACGCCCGGCGCAACGGCCTGACCTGACGCGGTCAGCCCCCGAAGCCGCCGCCGTCCAGGAACGCCTGCTCCTCCGCCGTCGTCGTCCGCCCAAGGCAGGCGTTGCGGTGCGGGAAGCGGCCGAAGCGGACGATGATGTCCCGGTGGACGTGGGCGTACTTCAGCGTCTCGGGCATGTCGCCGCACAGGGGCAGAAGCGCGTCCTGATCCTCCAGAACCTCGGAATGCATCAGCGGCATCACCAGGAACTGGCGCAGGTCGGGGGCGAAGGCCGACAGATAGCCGCGCGCGATCGCCGCCTTGGCGAACGCCAGCGCCAGGGGATCGGTGGCGAACTGGTGCGCCGAGCCGCGGAAGCTGTTGCGGGGGTATTGGTCCAGCAGGATCATCAGGGCCAGAGCGCCTTCCGGCGTCTCCATCCAGTCGTCATGCCGGCGGGCCGCCGCGTCCCAGTGCCCGGCCTTGAGCCTATGGCGGAACAGGGCGTCGAACGCCTCGTCCTTCTTGTACCACTTGTCGGGTCCGGCCTCTTTCCAGAAGCCGACGACGTCGGAAGGCGTTAGATCGTTGCTCATGACCCAGCACATAGCCACGCCTCTGCCCGCGTTCCATGACCGGGACTGCGATCTGTCCATAATTCAGGGCAGGCGCGTCGCCGTGATCGGTTACGGCAGCCAGGGCCGGACCCATGCGCTGAACCTGCGCGACTCGGGCGTCGCCGACATCGTCATCGGCCTGAAGGCGTCGTCGGCGACCCGGGCGAAGGCCCAGGCCGACGGCTTCCCCGTCCTGACGGCGGGTGAGGCGGCGGCGGACGCGGACGTGGTCGCCGTCATGGTCTCGGACGAGGCGCACCGTGACCTGTGGCGCGACGAACTGGAGCCCAACATCCAGCCCGGCGCGGCGCTGATCTTCGCCCATGGCCTGTCGGTGCGGTTCGGGCTGGTGGCGCCGCGCGCCGACCTGGACGTCATCCTGGCCTCGCCCAAGGGGATCGGGCCGCGCATCCGCGACCTGTACGAGGCCGGGGAGGGGGTCTTCTGCCTGTTCGGGGTGCATCAGGACGCCTCGGGCGGGGCGCACGCCCTGGGCCTGTCCTACGCCGCGGCTCTGGGCTGCGGCCGCAAGGGCATTCTGGAGACCACCTTCGCAGCGGAGTGCGAGAGCGACCTGTTCGGCGAGCAGGTGGTCCTGTGCGGCGGCGTGGCCGAACTGGTCGACGGCGCCTTCATGAAGCTGGTGAACGCCGGCTATCCGCCCGAGGTGGCGTGGTTCGAATGCTTCTACGAACTGAAGCTGGTCACCGACCTGATGTTCGAGAAGGGCGTCGCCGGCGCCTTCGGGCGAATCTCCAACACGGCCGAGTACGGCGCCTATCTGACCGGGCCGCGCATCATCGGCGAGGCCTCGAAGGCCGCCATGGACGAGGTGCTGTCCGAGGTCCGGTCGGGCGCCTTCGTACGCAAGCTGATGACCGACTACGACGCCGGCTCGCCGGAGCTGCTGGCCCGCCGCAAGGCCCTGGGCGAGCGCACCATCGAGCGCGTCGGGGCGCATCTGGCGGATGTGGCGTCCAGGGCGGGGGGCTGAAACGAAAAGAGCGCCCCGTGGGGCGCTCATTCGCTCGCTTCCAGGGGCTTCGGGAACCCCTTGAAAGAATGGTCGGAGTGAGAGGATTCGAACCTCCGACCCCTGCGTCCCGAACGCAGTGCTCTACCAGGCTGAGCCACACTCCGACTTGAGGAGGGGGCTTATAGCGACGGGTTTTCCCCCCCGCAAGCGCCGAAACGGCCTTCCCGAAAATAGTCTGGACGGCCCCGAAAGCCTCACAACGCCATTGCTCGAAAAGACCTATTGCGTCCGGCGCGGCCTTGGCGTATCCGACCGCCTCCTCGCTTCCGGGCGGGGCTGCGCCGGACCTGCTGGGGAATGGTGTAATGGTAACACTACGGTTTTTGGTACCGTCATTCTAGGTTCGAGTCCTAGTTCCCCAGCCATCCGCCTCGTCCTCTGACAGGCCCTCCCACGAACCGCTCGCGACAGCGCGGCGCGTTCCTCTGACCGGCTCGCCGCGTGTGCGGCTCTCCAGTTGCGGAAACGGGGCGGTCGACGCCCGAGGTGCGGGCGTGTGCGGCGATGTTCAGATGTCGGGAGTGCGAGGTCATCCTTCAGGAGGGACGCAATTGGCATGCGTCCTATGCGGCCCGGAACTATCGCCACTGCATGGACTGCGCCCGGGCCTATTCGCGGCGGCGCTACGGCCGGATCAAGCCGACGGTGAAGCGCCGGGTGCCGACCGCGCCGGACATGGCCGCCGCCCGCATGGGCCGGACGCGCCGGGAGTGGACGACCGCCAACCGCGCGGTCCTCGCCCGCGAGCGCCGGGACAGGACCGCGGACCGCGAGGCCTAGTGCGTCGGCGCCGTCTCAAGCGGCAGGCGGATGCGCACGCCCACGCCGGCGCCCGGCGCCGTCTCGATGGCGATGGAGCCGCCCAGGTGCTCGACCAGACCGTGGACCAGGGCCAGGCCTTCGCCGGGCTCGATGACGTCGGCACCGACGCCCGAATCGCGCACCACCAGGCTGACCCCGCCGACCGCGCGCGAGAAGGCGACGGCGATGGAGCCGCGCCGATCGTCGGGGAAGGCGTGACGACAGGCGTTGGAGATCAGCTCGTGAGTGATGATGGCCATAGGCAGCAGATGGCTGTCCGGCAGCAGGGTGGCCTGGCCGCGCACGTCCAGCCGCACGGGGCGGCCTTCGCAGGCCCGGCTCCAGAAGGCGGCGACGTCGTCGAGATAGCCGGCGAAGTCCAGCGGCCCTTCGGCGGTCATACGGCGGCTGATCAGCTGCATGGCGGCGGTGACGTCGCTGAGCCAGGTCAGGTGGCGGATGCTCTCCGGATCCCTGACGCTGCGCAGGCGAATCCCCACCAACGTCTGCAGGAGCTGGTAGCCGCCGAGCAAGCGTCGCTCGAGCTCGACAATTCGGTCTTCCGCTACCGCGGCCATCGTTCCCCCAACGATTGAAAAGGCCGGAAATTCTTACCCCACGCCGAACCAAATAGCCAATCACGCGTTCGACCGTCCGCTAGCGGACACAGTAATGGTAAAGAGGTCTGGTTAGCGTTGGGGGTGTGGAGTTGTCCGACCTGCCTGACCTTCGGGTCATGATTGTCGAAGACCAGGCGTTGCTGGCGATGGAGCTCGAACTCGTGCTGGGCGAGTCCGACTGCGATGTCGTGGGCTGCGCCATGGACAAGGCGGGCGCGTTCGCGATCGCCGAGCGCGAACGGCCGGACCTGGCCCTGATCGACGTGAACCTGCTGGACGGCATCACCGGCCCGCAGATCGCCCAGCGAATCGTCGGCGAGTACGGCACGGCCGTGGTGTTCCTGACCGCCAACCCCGAACAGATCCCGGAAGGCTTCGCCGGCGCCCTGGGCGCGGTGTCCAAGCCGTTCGACGAGCACACCATCCGCGCCGTGGTGAACTTCGCCCGCCAGTTCATCCTGCACCGGACGGTCGGCGAGCCCCCGCGCCGGTTCCGCCTGGCGCCGTGGCTGACCACCCCGCCGGACGACATCGCCCCGCACTGAGGGCGAGCCGTCAGAGCCGCAGGCCCTCGCCCTCTGGCGGGCGGCCGTCGGGCGTCAGGTCCAGCTGCATCAGAACGACGTCGATCCAGCGGTCGAACTTCCAGCCGGTCTCGCGCCACACCCCGGCCTCGCGGAAGCCGGCGGCCTTGTGCAGGGCGATGGAGGCCGTGTTGGCGCTGTCGCCGATGGCCCCGATGAGATGGCGCAGGCCCATGACGCGCGCCCGGTCGATCAGGGCCTGCATCAGGGTCCGGCCGATCCCCCGTCCCCGCGCTTCGGGGGCGAGGTAGACCGACAGCTCGACGCAGTAGCGGTAGGCGGGGCGGAGCCGGAACGGGGACAGATAGGCGTAGCCGACGACCGCGCCGTCCAGCTCGGCCGTCAGCCAGGGCAGGTCCAGCGCCCGGACCCCGGCCAGGCGCGACGCCATCTCGGCCTCGTCCGGCGGGACCAGTTCGAACGTCGCCGTACCGTGCAGGACCTCGTCCGCATAGATGGCGGTGATCGCCGGCAGGTCGGCGGCGACGGTGTCGCGCAGGATGGGGCTCATCGGTTCGCTCGCGGGGCTCAGGCCTGTTCCCAGCCCTTCTGGATCGACCAGATGGCGAAGGCGTAGACCACGGCGATGTCCTTCAGATAGTCGAACCGGCCCGACGAGCTGAAGTGGCCGGCGGTCATGTTGATCTTGAGCAGGACCGGCTTGCCCGAGGTCGTGGCGGGCCGCAGCTTGGCGACCCACTTCTCGGGCTCCCAGTAGGTGACGCGTGGGTCCGACAGGCCGCCGGTGGCCAGCACGGCCGGATAGGCCTTGGCCTCGACCTGGTCGTAGGGGCTGTAGCTGAGCATGTAGTCGTAGGCGGCGGGATCGGTGATCGGATCGCCCCACTCGGGCCATTCGCCGGGCGTCAGCGGCAGGCTGACGTCCGACATGGTGTTGATGACGTCGACGAAGGGCACGTCGCCGATGACCCCAGCCCAGAGGTCGGGGCGCATGTTGTTGATCGCCCCCATCAGCAGGCCGCCGGCCGAGCCGCCGTGGGTGACGATGTTGCCGGCGCGGGCGTAGTTCTTGTCGATCAGGTGTTCGGCGGCGGCGATGAAGTCGGTGAAGGTGTTCTTCTTGGTCATCCGGCGCGCGGCCAGGAACCAGCCCCAGCCCTTGTCCGAGCCGCCCCGGATGTGGGCGATGGCGTAGATGAAGCCGCGGTCGACCAGCGACAGGCGGTTGGTGTTGAACCCGGCGCCCATCGGGATGCCATAGGATCCGTAGCCGTAGAGCAGGACCGGCGCCGAGCCGTCCACCGGGGTCGACTTGCGGCGCAGGATGGTGACCGGGACCAGCTCGCCGTCCGAGGCGGGGGCGTTCAGCCGCTCGACCACATAGTCGGCGATGTTGTGGCCCGACGGGACCTCCTGCGTCTTGCGCAGGGTCCGCTCGCGGGTGGCCATGTTGTAGTCGAAGGTCTGCGCGGGCGTGGACGGCGAGGTGTAGACGTACCGCGTCATCGGCGAGTCGTATTCATAGGTCCCGCCCAGACCCAGGACATAGGCGGGCTCGTCCACGGCGATGGCGTGCTCCTCGCCCGCGCGGGTGCGGATGACGATGCGGGTGTTGGCCTCGTGGCGCTCGACCCGGGCCAGATGGCCCGAGAAGGCGGCGACCGATTCGATCAGACGACCGGCGGTGAACGGCACCAGATCGGTCCAGTTGGCGCGGCCCGGGGCGTCGGTGGGGGCGGTGACGATCTTGAAGTCCACGGCGCCGTCGGCGTCGGTGCGGATGACCCAGCGGTCGCCCCAGTGATCGGCGTCATAGCGCAGGGCCTCGCGGCGCGGCTCGATCAGGACCGGCGCCGCATCCGGCTGGTCGGCGGGGACGTAGCGCCATTCCGACTGTTCGCCGTTGGCCGAGGTGATGAGGATGTATTTGTCGTCGGCGCTGCGGCCCAGCCCCATGTACATGCCGTCGTCCGGCTCTTCATAGACGGTGGTGATGTCGCCGCCGGTCACCCGGCGCTTGAGGATCTTGTCCGAGCGGCCGTTGTCGTCGCGGTTGATCCAGAAGATCCAGTCGCCGTCCGCCGAGAAGGCAAGGCCGCCCATGGCGCTTTCGATCGGCGCGCCGACGGACTGGCCCGAGGCCACGTCCTTGATGAAGATGCGGTAGACCTCGGAGCCCTGCGCGTCCTCGGCATAGGCGAACAGGCGGTGGTCGCGGCTGTGTTCGGTCTCGCCGACCGAGGAATAGGCCTTGCCCTCGGCCAGCGCGTTGGCGTCCAGCAGGACGACCTCGCCGTCGGTCCGGCCCTTGGGACGGCGGCAGTAGAGCGGGTGCTGCTGGCCGGCCTCGAAGCGGGTGTAATACTCCCACGGACCGTCGGGCAGGGGGACGGAGCTGTCGTCCTCCTTGATGCGGCCCTTCATCTCCTCGAACAGCTCCTGCTGGAGCGGCTCGGTCGAGCGCATCATGGCCTCGCGATAGGCGTTCTCGGCGGTCAGGTGTTCCTTGACGTCGGCCTTGATGAGCGATGGGTCGCGCAGGACCTGCTGCCAGTTGTCGTCCTTCATCCACTGATAGTCGTCGGTCCGGGTGCGGCCCAGCTGTTCGATGGTGACGGGGATCTTCTTGGCGACGGGCGGGACGGGCGCGTTGGGCATCGAGGCTCCGGTAGGGGACTTGGCGTGGGCCATGGCGGGGAGGGCGGTCGCGGCGAGCGCGGCGGAGGCGGTGGTCAGCAGGTCGCGGCGATTCATCTCAAGTCTCCCCCGGATGGACGGCGGACCTTGTGCGTCCCGGCCCCGCGCCGTCAAATGAACAAACGCCCGTGGCCCCGGTATGCCGATGTTCGATCTTCAGGTCCCGCCCGAACCCGTCCAGGATCCGCCTGTCGCCGAGGTGGTGCAGGCCGCGCCCGTCTGGGACCTGACCGTCGGCCTGATCAAGGCGACGGTGCAGCTGGACCAGCCGATCAATGCGACCGAGCGCAAGGTGGGCACGGCCTTCCTGATCAACGCCCCCACCCCGGACGGGAAGCCGCGCACGGTGCTGGTCACCGCCGCCCATGTGCTGGACGGCATGCCGTCGGCGCAGGCGCGGATCGGCTGGCGGGTCGAGACCCCGGACGGCGGCTGGCGGTTCGCGCCGCAGCCCCTGCGCATCCGCGAGGACGACGGCGATCCGCTGTGGACCAAGCACCCCGAGCGCGACATCGCGGTCATGGCCATCACCGCCCCGTCCGAGTTCGCCGAGGCGGCCATCCCGCTGGGCTGGCTGGCCAACGCCTATGCGCTGGACGCCTGGCAGGTGGGGCCGGGCGACGAGCTGATGACCCTGGGCTATCCGCATGGGTATTCGGCCAATACGGCGGGCTTCCCGATCCTGCGGACCGGGCGGGTGGCGTCCTGGCCGCTGACCCCGATCCGGGCCTTCCCGACCTTCCTGCTGGATTTCAACGTCTTTCCCGGCAACTCGGGCGGGCCGGTGTTCTGGACCCCGTCGGCGCGCAAGCTGCCGGGCACGGCCCAGCCCGAGCACCCCTTCATCGCCGGGGTGCTGGTGCAGGAGATGCGGGTCGGCGGCGAGACGGTGGGCATCGGGATCGTGGCCCATGCGGACTATGTGCGCGAGGCGATCGCGGTGATGGATGGGGTGGCGGTTTCGCGCTGATCGCGATCGTCATTCCGGCTCGCTCTCCCACACCGCTCATCCCGGCGAACGCCGGGACCCCGTCCTGTCCAGCGTGACACGAGCCCCTGGATTGACGGCGTGAGGTCAGCCCGGCGCCGCTCATCGCCCAAGGCGCCGGGTCCCGGCGTTCGCCGGGATGAGCGGAGATGAAAAACGTGGGTGTGGCGGGGGTTTTCGGCGGCCTCTTCGTCGCCTTCGTCTCTCGCGGAAGGTCCGGCGGCGGTCGGAATTGGGCGCGAGCCCCGGAATGACCGGGTCGGAAACTTTTTTCGGCGTTTCGGAAAAAAGCGAGTGCGAAGAGTGCGGATGGCCGTGCAGCCGTCCGGCCTTCACGCGGGCGGCGAAGCGCAGTGCGCGCAGGGCTTTCATGACGAGACGGCCCCAGTCGCGGGCGGCGCGGGCGCGGCGCTGACGGCGGGCGGCGGTCCGTTGCTCCACGGCGAAGCGATGGATCGCCCGCATGTCCGCAGAGCCGTCGTCGAGGAGGAATGGGCTGATCATGCCCGACAGGATGACACGGCCATGCGTCGGGATTGGACGTAGGGAGGTGAGCCGGTGTGAAGACGCCGGCGACGTTACGGCGATTTAACTCGTGGTTCCCGGACAACCGCCGCCAAGCTCCAGGCTTGGGAGAGCGCACATGAACCGACGTGAATTGCTGGCGGGCTCTCTCGGGGGCGCGGCCCTGGTCGGCCTCGGGCCCGTGCAGGCGCAGGGCCGGACGCCTCGACGCTTCATGGTGGATGCGCTGGCGATCGGCGGGGCGGGATCGGTGGACGGTCCGGAAGTCCTGGCCGCCGGAATGGATGCGTTGGTCCTGGACATGACCATCTTCCCGCGCGCGCAGGGGGAGGCGACGGCGGCCCTGTCGGCGTGGAACACCCGCGTGGCGGAGGACGGCGCGGCGTTGAGCCTCATCCGCAAGGGGGCTGATTTCCAGGCCGCCCGGGACGCCGGCAAGCTGGGCGTGGTCATCGCGTGCCAGGACGCGTCGATCCTGGGACCGTCGGTCATTTCCTATTCCGACCGGAACCTGGAGGCTCTGAGAGCCATGCACGCCGCGGGGCTGAGAATCCTCCAGCTGACTCACAACGAGAGGACCGGCGCGGGCGACGGCTTCATGGAGCCCCAGGACGGCGGCCTGTCGTTGCTGGGCGCCCGGGTCGTGGAGGAGATGGGCCGGCTGGGCGGCCTGATCGACCTGTCCCATTGCAGCGAGCGGACGACCATCGAGGCCATCCGCCTGTCCGCCGGACCGATCGCCGTCACCCACGCCGGCTGCCGCGCCTTGCACCCCAGCCTGCGCAACAAGACGGACGAGGCGATCCGGGCGCTGGCGGACAAGGGCGGCTTCTTCGGCGTCTTCATGATGAGCCGCTGGCTGACGGACCGCGACACCTCCTCGGTCGAGGACGTCGTGGATCACATCGACCATGTGGTGAAGATCGGCGGCGTCGAGGTCGCGGGGTTCGGCAGCGACCAGCCGGCGATGGGCGACCCCAGTCCCCAGGCCGCCAAGGTCGCCCGGCTAGCCGACTATCAGGCCCGGAACCTGGGACGGGCCGGGGCAGAGCCGCTGCACGGCCACGTGACCTGTGCGGACATGGACGGCCCGGACCGGATGATGGTGCTGGCCGGGGCCCTGGCGCGGAGAGGCTACGGCGCCTCGGACGTCGACAAGATCGTGGGCGGCAATTTCGTGAGGGTGTTCAGCGACGCTACGGCCGGATCCTAGGGCGGAGCGCAGAACCGCAAGATCGGTCGAGCGCGCGACGGGCCGACGCGTCAAACCCGGATCGCCACAACGGATGAGGACGATGACGGCGGCGCTGGACCACTATCATGCCCGGATGCGGAGGGTGCTGGATCATGTCGACCGGCATCTGGACGGCGATCTGGACCTGGAGACGGTGAGCGGCGTCGCGGCGTTTTCCAAATTCCACTTCCATCGGCAGTTCAAGGCGACCTTCGGGGTGTCCCTGCATCGCTACGTCCAGCTGGCCCGCCTCAGGCAGGCCTCGAAACGGCTGGCCGACGGGCAGGGGGCCAGCGTGACCGACATCGCCCTGGACGCCGGCTACGAGACGCCCGACGCCTTCGCCCGCGCCTTTCGGCAGAGGTTGAGGCAGTCGCCGTCCAGTTTCCGGAAGTCTCCCGACTGGGAGCCGTGGCTCCGGGCCTTCGGGCCTTTCAACGCAGCCAGGAGCAAGCTCATGCCGACGACCTTCACCCCCGACCAGATCACCATTCGCGAGGTGGCCCCGACCCGCGTGGCGATGTTCGAACACCGGGGCGACCCGGAGACCCTGGACGTCACCATCCAGCGCTTCATCGCCTGGCGGAAGGCCGCCGGGCTGTCGCCCCAGACCAGCCCGACCTTCAACATCTGGTATTCCGAGCGGCGGCCCGCGAACCCCGCGGACTACCGCATGGACCTGTGCGTCGGGCTGAGCCCCGACCAGCCGATCATCGATCGGGGCGAGGGGGTCCGGGAAGGCGAGATCCCCGGCGGCCGCTGCGCCGTGCTGCGGGTGACCGGGGACACCCACAACCTGGAGCCCGCGGCCCTGTACCTGTACCGCGACTGGCTGCCGGCGAGCGGCGAGGAGATGCGGGACTTCCCCATCTACTGCCAGCGCTTCGTGCTGGGTGATCCGGAGCAGGGGGCGGCGGCGGAGCTGCACCTGCCGCTGAAGTAGAGGGCTGAGCCGTCAGATCCAGCAGCCGGCCAGGGACATGACGGCGATCATCGACCAAGCCAGGGTTATCGGACAGACGGCGAGGGCCACGCCCGCGACGAACCGCCGATAGCCCTTGGCGAAGAGGGTGAGGACGACGCCTCCGATGATGCTGATCAGCGCGAGGATCATCGGGACATCGTTCAGCGACCGCTCCACGCACGACACCGCCGGGAGGCCGAACGCCGTCTGCAGCGCGATGATGCACAGCAGCGGCGCGAGCAGGAGGAGGACGACCCAGAGGTAGGGCCGTACGGGATGCATGCGCCACGGATAGGCCCAGAACGCCAAGCCCAGCCCGAAAGGCGTCAGGATGGGGCTGAACAGGGCGAGGGTGAACATCGGTGAGCTCAGCCGGCCAGCACGTCCACGCTCATCCGTTCCAGCAGGGCGCCGCCCTGGCCGACGGCGGCGAGGCGGCTGGAGACGTGGCCCAGGACGTTGGCGGCGTAGACTTCGTAGAGCGCGATCTTGCCTTCCAGCCAGACCGGATCGCCCCGTTCGGCGTCCAGCTCGGCGCGGGCCCACAGGGCGCCCTTGGCCAGCATCCAGCCGCCCGTGACGTCGCCCAGCAGCTTCAGATAGGCGTCGGCGGCGGCCAGGACGTCGGCGGCGCGGTCCTTGTCGCTCTTGGCGTCCAGCAGCCAGAGGGTGGCGTCCTCGACGGCCTCGACGGCGTTGGCGAAGCGCTCGACCGGCTTGCCGGTGTAGAGCTTGTGCAGCTGGGCCAGGGTGATCTTGAAGTCGGCGATCAGGTCGCGGGCGGACTGGCCGCCGTCCTGGGACAGCTTGCGGCCGACCAGGTCCATGGCCTGGATCCCGTTGGTGCCCTCGTAGATCGGGGTGATGCGGGCGTCGCGGTAGTACTGGGCCGCGCCGGTCTCCTCGATGAAGCCCATGCCGCCGTGGACCTGGACGCCCTGGGAGGCGACCTCGCAGCCGACGTCGGTGGACCAGGCCTTAGCGATGGGGGTGAACAGGTCCTCGCGGCCCTTCCACTGGCGGCGCTCATCCTCGGTGGCGGCGTGGCGGGCCAGGTCGGCGGCGACGCCGGTGGACAGGCAGATGGCGCGGGCGGCGGCGATCCTGGCCTTCATCACCGACAGGGTGCGGCGCACGTCCGGGTGATCGACGATGGGGCTGTTGGCGGCGCCGGTCCAGACGCTGCGGCCCTGCTTGCGCTCGCGGGCGTATTCGAGGGCGTGCTGGTAGGCGCGCTCGGCGATGCCGACGCCCTCGACGCCGACGGCGAGGCGGGCGGCGTTCATCATGATGAACATGTGGGCCAGGCCCTCGTTGGGCGTGCCGACCAGTTCGGCGACGGCGTCCTCATAGGCCATGACGCAGGTGGGCGAGCCGTGGATGCCCAGCTTGTGCTCGACGCTGACGGGATGGAAGCTGTTGCGCGCGCCCAGCGAGCCGTCCGGGTTCACCAGATACTTGGACGCCAGGAACAGGCTGATGCCCTTGGGCCCGGCGGGGGCGTCGGGCAGGCGGGCCAGCACCAGGTGGACGATGTTGTCCGTGGCGTCGTGGTCGCCCCAGGTGATGAAGATCTTCTGGCCCGAGAGCCGGTAGGTCCCGTCGGCCTGGGGGACGGCGGTGGCGGTCAGGGCGCCGAGGTCCGAGCCGGCCTGCGGCTCGGTCAGCACCATGGCGCCGGTCCATTCGCCGGAGACCAGCTTCGTCAGATAGGTTTCTTTCTGCGCGTCGGTGCCCTGGGCCTCCAGCGCCTCGATGGAGGCCAGCGACAGCATGGGACACAGGCCGAAGGCCATGTTGGCGGCGTGCACCGTCTCATAGGCGGCCAGCTCCAGCGCCTTGGGCAGTTGCTGCCCGCCGGAGTGGGCCTGGGCGGTCAGGCCGGTCCAGCCGCCCTCGGCGAACTGGCGGTAGGCGTCGGCGAAGCCCGGGGCGGCGGTGACGTTCCCGTCCTTGCAGATCGAGCCCTTCTGGTCGCCGATGCGGTTCAGCGGGGCCAGGACGCCCTCGGAGAACTGGCCCGCCGCCTCCAGCACCGCGCCCATCAGGTCGGCGTCATAGTCGGGGAAGGCGCCGGTGGCGGCGACCTGGTCGATGCCGGCCACTGCCTGCAGGGTGAAGGCGAGATCACGGATCGGGGCGCGGTAGGTCATGGAGAGTCCTTGGAACGTCACGTCAGCTTTGCCCTCGTGACGCCACGGCAGGCAAGTGCGGGCGCCGCATCGACGCATCGACATCGGGAGCGGCGGCCCTACATACTCGCGACAGTCGGAGGCGGAGAAGACCATGCGGCGCAGGGAGCTGATGATCGGCGGGATGCTGGCGGCCGGCGGTCTGGTCGCGGCGCGCGCCCCTGACGCCCGCGGCCTGGACGTCGTGCTGAGGGGGTTCGACGCCGACGAGCATCCGGATCTCAGGGGCGTGGTCGTGCGCGTGGACGGGCAGGTCGCGGCCGAGCGCCACTACAACGGCCAGCCGGCGAACACGCTTCACGACATGCGGTCCGCCGGCAAGAGCGTGACCTCGCTGCTGGTGGGCGCGGCCCGCGATCGGGGACTGATCGACAGCCTGGCCGATCCGGTCCGGCGCTACTGGCCGGAGGCGGCGGGCAGCGCGATCGGCGACGTGACCCTGTCGGATATCCTCACCATGCGGTCGGGACTGGCGGCCGACGACGACCGGTCCGAATCGCCGGGCAACGAGGACCGGCTGGATGCGGCGCCCGATCCCGTGGCCTTCGTTCTGGAGACGCCCCGCGCCGCGCCGCCGGGATCGACCTATCTCTACAACTCCCTGACCGCCTATGTGGCCGGGCTGGTGGTCGAGAAGGCCACGGGCCGGCAGGGGCGGGACTTCGCGCGCGAGGCGCTGTTCGACCCGCTGGGGATCACGCGTTTCGACTGGGCCGTCGACGCGGCGGGCCGGCTGAAGGGGCAGGGGAACCTGTCGCTGGCGACGCACGACATGGCCCTGATCGGCCAGATGGCGCTGGATGGCGGATCGACCGGCGGTCGTCAGGTGATCAGCCGCGGATGGATCGAGGAGAGCCTGAGCCCGAAGGTGGCGATCGGCGCGGTGGATCCGTACGCCGACGGCTACGGCTATTTCTGGTACGCCAAGGCCCTGCCGGTGGGGGACAGGACCGTCGACATCCGGTTCGCTTCGGGCAACGGCGGCAACAAGATCTATGTCGTTCCGGCCCGGAACATGGTCGTGGCCGTCACGTCGAGCGCCTATGGCCGGGGCTATGGCCAGCGCCGGTCCCAGGCGATCCTGACCGCGCTTCTGGCGGCCGGCTGACCGGGAGGGATGTGATGGCCGAACCGCGCAACCGATACTCCGTGACCTCGCTGGTGCTGCACTGGCTGATCGCGGTGCTGATCCTGGTCCAGATTCTGCTGATCACCGCCCATGAGGCGACAGAGGGGCCGCTGTCGCGAGAGTTCATACAGATCCACAAGTCGGTGGGCCTGACGATCCTGCTGCTGACCCTGGCGCGGATCGGCTGGCGGATCGCCCATCCGGCCATTCCTCTGCCCGGCCATATGAAGCCGTGGGAGAGGCGGTTCGCCCGCGTGACGCATGTGCTGTTCTACGTCGCCCTGATCGCCCTGCCGCTGACCGGATGGGCGGCCAGTTCGACGGGCGGGCGGGACATCCCGTTCTTCGGCCTGTTCGACTGGCCCCTGCTGCCGATCGGGGGCGGGCGCGAGGCGGGGCGGGCCCTGATGGAGGCGCACGGGATCGCGGTGAAGGCGCTCTACGTCCTGCTGGCCCTGCATGTGGCGGCGGCGCTGAAGCACCACTTCATCGACCGGGACAACATCCTGCACCGGATGATCCCGCTGATTCCGCGTCGGCCCTGAGACCGGAGGCGGGGGTTGCGCCGGGGTAGGGCGAGGGCGCACATGACCGGCGACGACGGCATGAGGATTTGAGACGCGTGGAACGGCTGGATCTGACGACGGGTCGGGACGCGGGGGCCGAGGAAGCCGCCGTCCGGGCGCTGGCGGACGGCAAGCTGATCGTCCTGCCGACCGAGACCGTCTACGGCCTGGCGGCCGACGCGTCCGACGCCCGCGCCGTGGCCGCCATCTTCGAGGCCAAGGGGCGGCCGCGCTTCAATCCCCTGATCGCCCATGTGGCCGACGCCGCCGGCGCCGAGGCCGTCGCGGTGTTCGACGACCGCGCGCGGCGCCTGGCCGAGGCTTTCTGGCCCGGCCCCCTGACCATCGTGGCCCCGGTGAGGAACCGCGAGGCGGTGTGTGACCTGGCCCGGGCCGGGCTGGACAGCGTGGCGGTGCGCGTGCCCGGCCACGCCCGCGCCCGCGAGGTGATCGGCGCCTTCGGCGGGCCGGTGGTCGCCCCCTCGGCCAACCGCTCGGGCCGGCCCAGCCCGACGACCTTCGCCGACGCCATGGAGGAGACCGGCTTCGCCGCCGCCGAGGGCGTGGACGGCGGCCCCTGCGCCGTGGGGGTGGAGAGCACGGTGGTGTCGGTGCTGAACGGGGTGGTCAGCCTGCTGCGCCCCGGCGCCGTGACCCGCGACGAGCTGGAGGCGGTGGTCGGACCGCTGGACGGGGCGCCGGACGGGGGCGGGGAGGGACATCGTTCGCCCGGCCGCCTGACCCTGCACTATGCGCCGGACGCGCCGGTGCGGATCAATGCGACGAGCCTGCACAAGGGCGAACTGCTGCTGGGCTTCGGCCCCGGCGTGGGCGATCCGCGCTGGAGCCTGAGCCCGACGGGGGACCTGCGCGAGGCGGCGGCCAACCTGTTCCGGCGGTTCCGCGAGGCCGACCGCGAGAAGCCGTCGGGCATCGCCGTGGCGCCCGTGCCGCTGGACGGCCTGGGCGAGGCGATCAACGACCGGCTGCGGCGCGCGGCGGGGCATATCGGGTGACATTCGCTCGGGGCGCTCAGTGGGGGGTGTTCGCCGTGGGCTCGGCGGGTGCATTGCTGACCGCATGGGGGGCGCTGCAGATCGCTGGTAACTTGCTGCCGGCTTTGGGCTCTTCGTGGTCCATATTCGCCTTGGGCGCCGTCTTCGGGCTTGTAGGTCTGGGCGCATTGGCGGGGACCGGGGTGGCCTACTGGATGCTGGAAAAGAGACGGTGGGGCGTGATGATTCTGGTGCTGGCCGCATGCACCCTGTCGTTGCCGATCCTTGCAATGGCAATCGGGCCGCTCGTGCCGCCTCTGCCTTATGATGAACAGGGGCGACCCATTCATCCGCAAGCGACGGCGATCGGCTGATCCCACCGCAAAGGTGACGGGGATTTCACTGGTTCGTCCGGGGAAGCGCGGCCGCGCCCACCTGGCGGCGCGCGAGCTGTTCCGGCGGCTGGAGTCCAGCGGGAAGATCAAGGTGCGCCCCGCGCGCCCCTCAGAAATTCGAGCATCACGCTCTCGGCCTCATCTGCATTGTTGGACGCCGGCGTTCGGGATACGCCGAAGCCCGACTCAAGATCGGCCGTCGCGGCGATACCGCCGCGGTTTGGGAGGAGGGGATGGCGAGGGCTAGGCGCGGCCGAAGTACCGCAAAGATCGACCCGGAGAGCGATGCCGACGAATCGGAGTGCGAACTCGGTCGCGTTGTCGACACCCCCGAGTATGCCGAGTGGGCCGACGGGATGGCCGATCGTGCCTGCAGCCACGAATGCGATCCCCGCAGTGTCTGTCATCATTGCTTTCAGGACGCGGGCCTACGGCGCTACGTTCGTCATGCAGCGAACGCGCGAGTCTGCGACTTCTGCGGCAGGCGCTTCAGGAAAGACCGCGCTGCGCCGCTCGAGACGGTGGCGCGGTTCGTCGAAGGTTGCCTGCGACGGAACTACGACCATCCGGAAAACGTGCTGTTCTACGACCGGGAAAGCGAAAGCGGCTGGGCGGGGAATGTCTGGAGCAATTCGGAACTGATTGAAGAGACGGTCGCCGCCGACTGGCCGGTGATGGAAGCGATCATCGCCTGCTTCAATCCCGATTTCGAATGGTGCGAAGCAGATCCCGCCCTGTTCATGCCCGAGGAGCACCTGCGGGTGAGTTGGGAGATCTTCTGCGACTACGTCAAACACAGGTCGCGCTTCATGTTCCTGCGCCCGGATGAAAGCGGCCGTCGGTTCTCCGACGAGCAGGACGACACGCTGGTGCGTTCGACTGAAATGCTGGATCTGTTCGGAGAAGCGATCGAGGCATGCAACCTGATCCACACGCTTGGAGCCCGAACGCGCCTGTACCGGGTGAGGTCGGTGAGCGACAGTGGCTGGTTCACAACCCCGGAAGACCTCGGACCGCCACCGTCTTCGCCAACGGGACCGCCGGCCAGCCGTATGAGCCCGGCCGGCATCCCGTTGCTCTATGTGGCGCTGGACGAAAAAACCGCCCTGGAAGAGACGATGTCTGGCTCAGGTCGGGCGTCCATGGCCGCCTTCTCGCCGATGCGCGCGCTGCGTCTGCTTGACCTGCGGGGGGACCGTCCCGTGCCTTACCGCAGCATCTTCGAGAAGGCCTCGAGCGTCGAGCGGGGAATGCCCCAGTTCGTAAGAGCGTTCCGGAACGAGATCGCTCGGCCGGTTGCCCGGGACGGTCGCGAGCATATTGAATATGTCCCGTCTCAAATCGTCACCGAGTTCATACGCCGGGTGTATCGAACCTCGGCCGGCGAGCGCCTCGACGGCGTTCTCTATCCCAGCACCAAGAACCCGGAGGGCGTTTGCGCGGCGCTGTTCGTCACTGCTGGGGAGATCAAAGACTCGGGCGCGCGATATGGACGCGAGCCGCTGCTGCGGTTTCGACCGCGATCGGTTCGTCGGCTCCAGGTACGGTTTCGCAGCGGGCGGGTTTCGCGGTGGAGCGCCGCTTCCTGATCAGGCCTTTGTCGATCCGGTGTCAGCGTCGACCACCTGATCCTAGAGAAACCGCGCCCTGATATCCACGCTGGAGCGTTCGCCCACGTCGTCGAAACAGGTCGTCAGCCAGTCCTCCGCCGCCTCGCGGCCATGGCCCTTCAGCCGGTTGAGGAAGGTCCATTCGGTGTCGAACTTGGACCCCAGTGAAAGCGGCGCGAGCCAGCGGTCGCTGTCGATGGCGTGCATGCGGATCGCCTGGGCGCGGTGGCGGTTTCCGGTCTGGAGCTGACCGTCGGCGATCAGGGACTGGAGCAGGGCGAAGGCGCGCAGCTCGGAGACCAGGGGGGCGTTGAAGACGATCTCGTTGAGGCGGTCCATGATCTCGCCGGCGGCGTGGGGCGTGTCCTCGCGCACGAAGGGGTTCAGCGGCAGGATCAGGACGTCGTCGGGCGTGTCCGGATGGATCAGGGGCCACAGCGCCGGATTGGCCAGATAGCCGCCGTCCCAATAGCTTTCGCCGTCGATCTCCACCGCCTGGAAGAGGTGCGGCAGGCACGAGGAGGCGAGCAGGACCTCGGGCGTGATCTCGGCGGTCCTGAAGACGCGGGCGCGGCCCTGTTTCACCGCCGTGGCCGAGACGAAGACGGAGATGGACGAGGCGCGCACGGCCTCGAAATCGATGGCCGTGTCGAGGACCCGCCGGAGCGGGTTCAGGTTGAAGGGGTTGAACTGATAGGGGCTCATCGACAGGGCGATGTTCTCGCCGGTGCGCCACAGGCCGGTGTCCTTCAGCCAGCCGGGCGTCAGGGCCGCGCTCCAGATCGAGGAATCGCCGAAGACGTTGCGGCCGCCGGACTGGTTGACCTCGCGCCACAGCAGATCCAGCTGCCTGCGGGCGCCGTCGGGGCCGCCGGTCTCCAGGCCGCTGACCAGGGCCGCGGCGTTCATGGCTCCGGCGGAGGCGGCGGTGACGGCGCGGACGTCCAGGCGGTCGTCCTCGAGCAGGCGGTCGAGCACGCCCCACTGGAAGGCGCCGTGGGAGCCGCCGCCCTGAAGGGCGAGGCAGACCGGACGACGCTTGGGGGCCGCCGGCTTGGCCATGGCTATTGCGCCGTCCAGCCGCCGTCGATGGAGAAGCTGGCCCCGTTGGCCGAGGCGCCGAGGTCGGAGACGAGGTAGAGGAACATCCCGGCCAGCTGGTCGGTGGTGACGAATTTCTTGGTCGGCTGGGAGCCCAGGATGACGTCCTTGAGCACCTGCTCCTTGGACATGCCGCGGGTGCGGGCCTGGTCGGCGATCTGCTTTTCGACGATGGGGGTCTCGACGAAGCCGGGGCAGATGGCGTTGCAGGTGATGTTGTCCTGCGCCACTTCCAGGGCGACGGTCTTGGTGAAGCCGAGGACGCCGTGCTTGGCGGCGACATAGGCCGACTTGAACGGGCTGGCGACCAGGCCGTGGGCCGAGGCGATGTTGACGATCCGGCCGCGGCCCTGGGCCTTCATGATCGGGATGGCCGCCCGCGTCGCATAGAAGGTCGACGACAGGTTGATGGCGATGATCTGCTCCCACTTGTCGGCGGGGAATTTCTCGACCGCCTCGACGTGCTGGATGCCGGCGTTGTTGACCAGGATATCGACACGGCCCAGCTCGTGCTTGCCGAAGGCGACCATGTCGGCGACCTCGTCGCCGCGCATCATGTTGGCGGCGTGGTAGCGGACGCGGACGCCGCAGCTGGCCTCGATCCCGGCGCGGGTGCGTTCGATCTCGGCCGGGTCGCCCAGGCCGTTCAGGACCACGTCGCCGCCCCGGCTGGCCACGGCCTTGGCCAGCGCCAGTCCGATGCCCGAGGTCGAACCCGAGATCACCGCCACCTGGCCCTTGAGGTCGCCGACGTCGCGGAACGGTTCGCTCTCGCTGGAGGCGCCTTCACCACGCTTGGGCCACTGGAACATGTTGTCTTTCCTCGGAGGACTTTTCGACTCTGGCCTCGGCGCGACTCTAGCGTCAGGCATACGTCATGGCGACTGTCGGGCTCAAGTATTTCCCGACCTGATGAATATCCACTCCGTGTCCGAGGACGCGGACTTGTCGAAGCGGTAGCCGTCGCGGTCGAAGGCCTTCAAATCCTCCGCCCGGTCGATGCGTTCGTCGATGGCGAAGCGGGCCATGGTCCCGCGCGCCCGCTTGGCGAAGAAGGAGATGATGCGGCGGTCGCCGGCCTTGTCCTCGTAGAAGTTCGGCGTGACCACCGGCAGCTTCAGGGCCTTGGCGTCGACGGCGCCGAAATACTCCTGGCTGGCCAGGTTCACGAGGGTCGGATCGCTCTGGCCCTCGGCGTCGGCGTTGAGGCATTTCGAGATGCGGTCGCCCCAGAAGTCGTAGAGGCTGGAGCCGCGCCGGGTCTTCAGCCGCGTGCCCATCTCGAGGCGGTAGGGCTGAATCCGGTCCAGCGGGCGCAGCAGGCCATAGAGGCCGGACAGGATGCGCAGGTGCGCCTGGGCGAAGGCCAGGCCCGCCGGGTCCAACTCGCGGGCGCGCAGGCCCTCGTAGACGTCGCCGGCGAAGGCGAAAGCGGCCTGGACCCCATCGGTGGAATCGGGCGCGAAGGCCTGGAAGCGCTCGCGGTTCAGCCGGGCCAGATCGTCGGAAATGCCCATCAGACGGCGCAGCTCGGCCACGGTGCGGGCGCGGGCGGTCTTGGACAGGGAGGCCGTGTCCTCGAGGAAGCGGCGCTCCGAGGCGGGGACGGCGGGGTCGGCTTCGGTGAAGTCGAGACGCTTGGCCGGGGACAGGACGATCAGCATGCGGTCCTGTTAGGCCGCTTCGGTGACGATTTGAACCGGACCCGGGGTCGCGGCTCAGCCGCCCTGTGCATAGAGGAGGGCCAGAACGGCGGGCAGGCGTTCGGGCAGGTCCTCGGCGATCAGGCCGGGACCGAAGGCGCGGGCGGCCTCGGCGTGCATCCAGACGGCCGCGCGGGCGGCGTCGAAACTGTCCATGCGCTGGGCCACCAGGCCGCCGATCATGCCCGCCAGCACGTCGCCGGAGCCCGCGGTGGCCAGCCAGGGCACGCCGTTGTGGTTCAGGGCGAGGCGGCCGTCGGGGGCGGCGATCACCGTCTCCGGCCCCTTGAGCACGACCACGGCGCCCGCCCGCTCGGCCGCCTCGCGCGCCGCCGTCTCGCGGCCCTTGGCCAGCAGGCCGGGGAAGAGGCGTTTGAACTCACCCTCATGCGGGGTCAGGACGTCGTCGCGGTCCAGCAGGCCGAACAGTTCACCGGGCCAGGCTTCGAACACCGTCAGGCCGTCGGCGTCCACGATCAGGGCCGCGCCGGTCTCGGCCAGGGCGCGGACGTTGGCCGAGGTGGCGTCGTTGACGCCCGCCGCCGGTCCCACCACCACGGCGTCCATGCCCTGGGCCGCCGCCTTCAGCGCCTCATCGGAGGCGAAGGGAGTCAGCATGATCGCCTCGATGGCCGGGGCGATGACCGCCGCCGCGTCGGGCGGGCACAGGATGCGCACCACCCCGGCGCCGATGCGCAGGCCGGCGCGCGCCGCCAGCCGGGCGGCCCCGGTCTGGGTCGCCTTGCCCGAGACCACGCCCAGCCGCCCGCGCGCATGCTTGTGTGCATCGACGCCGGGCCAGGGCAGTTTGGCGTGCCAGTCTTCGACGACCATGGTCCTAGGCCTTTCGCGTGAACACGCGGCCGCTCATCGCGCCGCCGAAGACCTTGACCGGTCGGTCCTCGATCCGGAACTGCCCGGTCCCGATCAGTCCCGCGACCAGGGCGTCCAGGCTGGTACTGTCGTTGTAGGGCGCGAACCGATGCAGCAGGCGTCCGTCGCGGGAGAAGAGGGACAGGGCGCCGGGCGTCGACTTGTGGAGATCGGCGGTCTGGATCTCCGCATAGCGGATGCGGGTCGTCTCAGGCCGTCCGGCGGTGCGGACAGTTATGGCGTCGCCGCCGAAGTCCACGTCGGTGGCCTTGTACAGCCGCCGCACCATCAGGATCGGAAGCGGGAGAAACACCAGCGCGGCGATGATCCCCATCAGCTTCACCGACGGGAAGGCGTTCACGAAATCCGCCAGTCCGCCGAAGCCGAAAACGAAGAAGAGTCCGCCGAACGCGACCGCCAGGAATCCCAGGGCGACGGCCAGTCCTACCCGCCTGTCGGTCTGTTTGAACCTGATGCTCGCCATTCCAGCCTCCATGCCGATACGTTTTCGTCCGCTTACGGTTCGCCGCGCATGCGAAAAACACTTGCCTTATTGTGCAATGCAATGTCCCTTTGCTGCCCGAGCGCGCGGCATTCCAGAGCCCGCCGGGAACGCCGATGAAAAAGATTGAAGCCGTCATCAAGCCTTTCAAGCTGGATGAAGTGAAAGAGGCCCTGCAGGACGCGGGAGTCCAGGGGATGACGGTGCTCGAAGCCAAGGGCTATGGGCGTCAGAAGGGCCATTCGGAACTCTACAGGGGCGCCGAGTACGTCATCGACTTCCTGCCCAAGATCAAGATCGAGGTCGTGGTTTCCGACGACCTGGCCCCGTCGGTGATCGAGGCCATCCAGACCGCAGCCCGCACCGGCAAGATCGGCGACGGCAAGATTTTCGTGTCTGACGTCCTGGACGTCATTCGCATCCGCACTGGCGAAACGGGCGCACAAGCCGTCTGATCGCTCAGCCCACCGGCCGCGTCCCCGGGCGCGGTCGTCAACGAAACCTCCCCATAAGAAACAGGACCTCGAAGAATGAGCGACGCGGGCAAGATCCTTAAAGAGATCAAGGAGAAAGACGTTCGCTACGTCGATCTCCGCTTCACCGACACAAAGGGTCGGATGCAGCACGTGACCTTCGACATCGACCTTGTCGACGAGGAATTCCTCGAAGAGGGCACGATGTTCGACGGCTCGTCGATCGCCGGCTGGAAGGCCATCAACGAGTCCGACATGCTGCTGAAGCCGGACCTTGCAAACTTCTGGATCGACCCCTTCTACCAGCAGACGACGCTGTTCCTGTTCTGCGACGTGCTGAACCCGGACACGGGCGAGCCCTACAACCGCGACAGCCGCTCGATGGCCAAGAAGGCGCTGGCGTACGTCCAGTCCTCGGGCGTGGGCGACACCGTCTATTTCGGCCCGGAAGCCGAGTTCTTCATCTTCGACGACGTGCGCTGGTCCACCGCCCCGCACGACACCGGCTACACCTACGATTCGATCGAGCTGCCGGCCAACACCGGCGCTGAATACTCCGAAGGCAACATGGGCCACCGCCCGGGGCCCAAGGGCGGCTACTTCCCGGTCAATCCGACCGACAGCGCCCAGGACCTGCGCGGCGAGATGCTGGGCGTGATGCGCGACCTGGGCATGCAGCCCGAGAAGCACCACCACGAGGTGGCCCCGGCGCAGCACGAGCTGGGCCTGAAGTTCAGCGACCTGCTGACCATGGCCGACCGCACCCAGATGTATAAGTACGTGATCCACAACGTGGCCGCCGCCTACGGCAAGTCGGCCACCTTCATGGCCAAGCCGACCTTCGGGGACAACGGCTCGGGCATGCACGTGCACCAGTCGATCTGGCGCGACGGCAAGCCGCTGTTCGCGGGCGACAAATACGCCGGCCTGTCGGACCTCTGTCTTTGGTACATCGGCGGCATCATCAAGCACGCCAAGGCCATCAACGCCTTCGCGAACTCGACCACCAACTCCTACAAGCGCCTGGTCCCGGGCTATGAAGCCCCGGTCAAGCTGGCGTACTCGGCCCGCAACCGCTCGGCCTCGATCCGCATCCCGTGGGTCAACTCGCCCAAGGCCAAGCGCATTGAAGCCCGCTTCCCGGATCCGATGGGCAACCCCTACCTGACCTTCGTGGCCCTGCTGATGGCCGGCCTGGACGGGATCGAGAACCGCATCGATCCGGGCGCGCCCGCCGACAAGAACCTGTACGACCTGCCGCCGGAAGAGCGCGGCAACATCCCCGAGGTCTGCGGCTCGCTGCGCGAAGCCCTGGAGAGCCTCGACAAGGATCGCGCCTTCCTCAAGAAGGGCGGCGTCATGGATGACGACTTCATCGACAGCTACATCGAGCTGAAGATGGAAGAGGTGATGCGTCTGCAACTGCACCCGCACCCCGTCGAATTCGACATGTACTACAGCTGCTGATCGACAGCGGGGGCTGATCGAGGAGGGCGCCGGCGGGAAACCGCCGGCGCCCTTTTCATTTGGGTGAGCTGTCGTCGAAATGTTCGGCATGGAACCGCCGCGCACTGGTCAGCGCGTCGTCCAGGTTCTGGCCGTCCCAGCCGAACTCCAGCAGGCTCTGGCCCACGCCCTGGCGCGAATAGGACAGGCAGATCAGGCCTTGGCGAATGCGGGTTGAGGCCCAGTCGAAGGTCGGGCCCGCCTTGGTGGAGGACCCGGCGAACACTTGGCCGACTTCGCGCTCCACCCGCCGTTCAAGGGGCTCCCACGAGTGGTCGGTGCTGAAGCGGGCGATCTCGGCGTCGTAGCGACGGCGATCGAAAGTGATCGGCGAGCCGTCGTACAGCCGCCATTCGACCGTGCTCTCCGTCCTCTCCACCTCGACCGTCACGTCGCCGCAGCCCACCACGCCGCAACCGCATCGTCCGATCAGGAGGCGCGCAGGGTCCCTGGCGAACTCAAGGACAAGTTCAGGCGGGTCGAGGCCCAGGCAGTCCTCTGCCAGCCAGTCGGCGCCGTCCACGAGCGGCCGCGCCTCATGATCGTTGCTGGAAGGGGAGGGGAGAATGCGAAAGGAAAGAACCGAGGTCATGTGCAAGTACCGCCGAACAGCCGGCCCGGCGACCTAGGCCGCCAGCTGTTCGATGAGCGGCTGGAGCGCTTCGTCCGTATACGGAGCAAGGTCCTTCAGGAAGCCGATCAAGGCGCGTTCGTTGGCGTCGAACTCGCCGTCGCGGCCGATGCGGTCGACCAGCCAGCGCGCCTCCTCGGCGTTCACCGGCGCGGCGGTCGAGGCGGCCTGCTGTCGGGTCTGTTCGCGCTCCCTGAACAGGGCTTCGGCGGCGTCGGGCTCGAACAGACCGCGGATCAGCAGGGCGGGGGCATGCCAGCCGATGTTGTGGACGGCGGTCTGGCCGAACTCCTTGACGATGCCGCTCATGATGCCGGCGTCGGGGTCGGCCAGCCAGCGCTCGCGGCGCAGGGCCTCCTCGCGGCCGGGCGGGGCCCATCCGGCGGCGGCGGTGACGGCGTTGGCCACGGCGCGCATGAAGAAGTCGGTCCAGGACGGATCGTTGGCCGCGCCGCGCGTGGCGTCGTTGAGGTCGAACAGCACCTCGGCCTCCTCGCGCGAGATGGCGAGACGGCCGGGGCCGGAGGGGGCGAACATCAGCCGGCGCATGCGCTGGACCTCGGTCGCGCTGATCACGCCGTCGTTCTCGACCACGGAGCGGCTGACCAGGCTGAGGCCGAAGGCCGCGAGCGCGGCCGGGGCGCTGTCGGCCTGTTCCAGCACCCGCACCACCAGTTCGATCTCGGTGCCGTCGCGGGCCCGCCTGTCGGCCTCGATGCGGGCGATCAGCCAGTCGGCCTGGGCGTCGGTGACATAGCCCGGAGGCTCCTGCTGGCGGACCAGCCAGTCGGTAAGGGCTTCCAGGAAGAGCATGCGCCATTCGGCGACGCGGCGTTCCGTGCCCTCATCGATGCGGAACAGGGCCTCGGCCTCGTCGCGGGTGACGGTGACCTCGCCGAAGATGTCCTGGCGCAGGGACAGGATGTCGGCGCTCGTCACCTCGCCGCGCGCGATGATGTCGTTCGAAAGGTCGATCAGGCCCATGTCCACGCTCCCGGTTTCCCGCAAAGTTGCCCCGCGGGGCGTTACGGACGGGCTAACGCTGGATCAGGCGGCCAGGCCGTCGGCGACGTCGGCCTTCTTGCGGCGCATCTCGATCAGGCGGACGCACCAGATCGAGATCTCGTAGAGCAGCACCAGCGGCACCGCGAGCATCAGCTGGCTGATGGGGTCGGGCGGGGTGACGACGGCGGCGACCACCACCACGGCGACGATGGCGTAGCGGCGGACCTCGACCATCATCTTGGACGAGACGATCCCGGCCATGCCCAGCAGGGTGGTGACGACCGGCAGCTGGAAGCACAGGCCGAAGGCGAGGATCAGCGAGGTGACGAGGCTGAGGTATTCGGAGATCTTGGTGTTCAGTTCGACCGTGATGCCGTCCGCCGTGATCTGCTGGCTCAGCGAGAACCACATCACGAAGGGCAGCATGACGAAATAGACCAGGGCCGCGCCGATCAGGAACAGGATCGGGGCCACGAACAGGAAGGGCAGGAAGGCGCCCTTCTCGTTGCGGTACAGGCCCGGGGCGACGAATTTGTAGAGCTGCCAGGCCAGCACCGGGAAGACCACGACCACGGCGCCGAAGCCGGCCACCTTCATCTTGGTGAAGAGCTGCTCCAGCGGGCCTGTGGCCTGCAGGGCCAGGTTGGTCGGGGCGCCCGGCGGCAGGTGATGCAGGCCGGCGGTGACGGCGATCAGCTCGAACGGATTGCCGCCGTGCTGGCCGGCGGCCTTGGCCGCGGCGTGCAGGGCATAGGCGGCCTGGAAGGGCTTGATCAGGAAGATCTGGATGTCGGCGGCGAAGTAGAAGCAGCCGATGAAGGCGACGGCGAAGGCGACCACGCAGACCACCAGCCGCCCGCGCAGCTCGATCAGGTGAGACATCAGCGGCGCGCGCGACGCCTCGATCTCGGCTTCGTCCCGGTCGATCTGGCTCACAGTTCAACCGCCTTCCTGCGGGAGGGCGGGGTCTTCTTCGCCACGGACGGCTTCGCGGCGGGCGTCTTCGCGGCGACCGGGGGCTTGGCGGCGGCCTTTTTCGCGGCCGCCTTGGGAGCGGCGGCCTTGCGCGGGGCGCGGGGCTTGGGCGCCGTTTCAGGCTCCAGCGGCGCCATCACCGGCGGGCTGTCGGGCCATTCCTCGGGACCCGTCAGGGCCGGGGCGGGCGCGGGGGCGTCGAGGGGGCGGTTCAGGTCGTCGCGGATGCCGCGGAAGGTGGCCTCGGCGTCGGCGCCCAGGGGCATCATGTTGGTCTGGCCCTGACGCAGGGCCTCGACCTCCTTGCGCAGGTCGTCCAGCTCGGACTGGCGCGCCATCTCGTCGAAGCTGTGCCGGAACTCGTTGGCCATGTTGCGGGCCTTGGCGACCAGCTGACCGAGCTTGCGCAGCATGGCGGGCAGCCGTTCGGGCCCCACGACAAGCAGGGCCACGACCGCGATCACGATATATTCCATGCCCCCGATGCCGGGGCCCAGACCACCCATCCGTCAGTCTCTCCGGCGCGAACGCGCGATTACGACTTCAGGTCTTCTTTTTCCGCGTCGGTGCGCGGCAGGGCGCCGGCGCGGTCGTCCTTCGGCTTGGTCTCGTCGGTGTCCTTCAGGCCGTCGCGGAAAGCCTTCACGCCCTTGGCGGCGTCGCCCATGAGGCCAGACAGCTTGCCGCGTCCGCCGAACAGCAGGAGCACGATGACGGCGACAATAGCCCAGTGCCAGATGCTGAGAGAACCCACGGCGACATCTCCTTCGTCGGACCGATGCGCGGCCCGTTCACAGTTTCACGCCGCATATAGGCCGTTCGGTGGCGCGACGCCAAGTGAACCTGATACAGCGCGCGGATGAGTCACGTGATCATCCACACCGACGGCGCCTGCAAGGGCAATCCGGGCCCTGGCGGCTGGGGCGCGATCCTGCAGACGGGCGGCGGTCACGAGAAGGAATTGTGGGGCGGCGAGCCGCTGACGACCAACAACCGCATGGAGCTGATGGGGGCGATCATGGCGCTGGAGGCCCTGACCCGTCCGTGCCGCGTCGATCTGCACACCGACAGCAAATACGTCATGACCGGGATCACCGAATGGATCCGCGGCTGGAAGGCGCGCGGCTGGAAGACCGCCGACAAGAAGCCGGTCAAGAACGAGGACCTGTGGAAACGGCTCGACGCCGCCCGGGCCCGCCACGAGGTGAAGTGGCACTGGGTGAAGGGCCACGCCGGGCATGAGCTGAACGAGCGGGCCGACGGCCTGGCCAACCGCGGGATCGAGGATATGCGGAAGGGCTGACCGGGCTCACCGCTCCATTCGCCCACGCGAATGGAGCGGTGACGTTGAAGTCAGGCCGCCCGGACCTTGAGCTTCGGTCCGTCGACGCCTTCGACGATGACGCTTTCGCCGGCCAGGGGGGCGACGCCCTCGATCTCGGCGGGCCATTCGGCGCCCGAGACGAAGACCCGGCCGCGGCCGTCGACGAAGGCCTGGACCACCTGGGCGCGCTGACCGATCAGACGGCCCTCACGGGCGTTGATGTCGGGCGAATCCGACGGGTTCACCCGCTGGATCAGGCGACGCGAGAGCAGGGTCGCGGCCACCGTCAGGCCGGCGAACAGGGCGACTTCGCCCCAGAAGCCTAGCGGCACGCCGATGGCGGTGATGACCGCCACCACTCCGGACGCGACGGCGGGCCACAGCAGCCATTCCGTCGAGAAGGCGGCCTCGACGGCCAGCAGGATCACGCCCAGCGCCAGCCAGATCCAGAACGGCTGATTGCTGTGGAACTCGATCAGGGCGTCCATGGATCAGGTCCTCGGAACGGTGGGACGCGGCGGGCGCGGCGGAGCGGGCGGGCGCGGCGCGGCGGGGATCGGCGCCGGGGCGGGGCGGCTCTGCTGCTGATCCTGAGCCAGGCTGACGAGCTGGCCCACGCCGGCGATGGTGCCGACCAGCGCGCCCATCTCGGCGGGGACGATGACCGTCTTCTGCTGCGGGCTGCGGGCCAGTTCGGCGAAGGCCTCCACATACTTCTGGGCGACGAAGTAGTTGATGGCGTTGACGTCGCCGGCGGCGATGGCGTTGGACACCATCTCGGTGGCGCGGGCCTCGGCCTCGGCTTCGCGTTCACGGGCCTCGGCGTCGCGGAAGGCGGCTTCGCGGCGGCCCTCGGCCTCCAGGATAGCGGCCTGTTTGGCGCCCTCGGCGCGGGTGATGGCGGCCTGCTTTTCGCCGTCCGCCTCGGTGACCACGGCGCGGCGTTCGCGCTCGGCCTTCATCTGACGCGCCATGGCGTTGGTGATGTCGGTCGGCGGGGTCAGGTCCTTGATCTCGATCCGGTTGGCCTTGACGCCCCACGGCTCGGTCGCCGCGTCGATGACGTGCAGCAGGCGGGTGTTGATGGCGTCGCGCTGGCTGAGGACTTCGTCCAGTTCCATCGAGCCGACCACGGTGCGCAGGTTGGTCATGCAGAGCTGCGAAATGGCGTAGGGCAGGTCGTCCACGCGATAGGCGGCGCGGGCGGCGTCCATGACCTGGATGAAGACGATGCCGTCGACCTTCACCACGGCGTTGTCCTTGGTGATGACCTCCTGGGTCGGGACGTCCAGGACCTGCTCCATCATGTTCATACGGCGACCGACCTTCTCGACGAAGGGGGTCAGCAGGCTGATGCCCGGGGGCAGGGTGCGGGTGTATTTGCCGAAGCGTTCGACCGTGAATTCACGCCCTTGCGGCACGATCTTCACGACGCTGAACAACAGGACGAAGGCCAGAACGACCAGGGCCACGAAGAAGAGTACGGAAAAGTCCATCAAAGCCTCCCTATTCCCGTCACGGTATCAGGCTGTGGCCCGCGCGCCACAGAAACCGGACGGCGGCCGATGACATCCCCGTAATCTTGGCCGTTCAGCGTCGCCGGGCGACCGCCAGGGCGATGATCCGCCGCGTCTCCGACCAGTCGATCAGGGCCTCGACCTGATCCAGGGGCGCGAACCGCGCCTCCAGGGCGTCGTCGCCCGCCACGGGCTCGCCGGACAGCCATTCGGCGGCGTAGTCGATCAGGACGTAGTGCCGCCCCGCCTCGGGGAAGATCCCGTCCACGACGTCAAGCAGGCCGGTGATGCGGGCCGCGACGCCGGTCTCTTCCAGCAGTTCGCGCAGGGCGGCGTCGACGGCGCGCTCGCCGGGTTCGATGCGTCCGCCGGGCAGGCTCCATTCGCCCATGCGCGGCGGCTTGCCCCGGCGGATCAGCAGGACCTCGTCGCCGCGCAGGCAGACGACGCCGACGGCGGGGACGGGAAGTTCATGCATCGCGCATCTTCGGCGTGTCTGGTAGGGCGGAAAAAAGAAAGGGAACGAGAGCTTCATGGGGTCGGGACGGAATACGCCTTGTAGCTGCGGAAGCGGCAAGAAGTACAAGCGGTGCTGCATGGGGCAGGATACGGGCGGCGCGGCCCCTCTCACTGACGAGATCATGGCGGCCCGGATGTTGACGCTGGAACATGATCGCAGCGTGAGGGACGAAGCGGAAAGCCGCCTTCTTCGCTTTCGCCAAGCGCCGGGGCTGGCGGCCCATACTGCTTCCGAGATCGACCTGTCGCTTGTCACGGTCGCTCAAAGACGTGGCGACCACCAGGGCGCTCTGGATCGGCTTGACGCGATGTCGGGGCGCGTATCCTCCGCCGTGCGCCAGAACATGAAACAGTTGCGAGCAACGTCCCTCACCCATCTGGGCGACGCTCCGGCCGGCGCCCGGATTTTCGACAAGCTTCTGAAGGAGGACGGGCACGATGTCTTCCGGCCCTGGTGGTGTCTGGAGGCCGGCCGGACCTACAGGCTGGCGGGTCGAACGGCGGACGCCATCACCGTCACCCGTGAAGCCGTGAGGCTGTTCGAGGCCCAGGACGAGCTGGAGCATCTCACCCGGGCCCGCTCCAATCTCGGCGGGTTCATGCTTTACTCCGAGGATAGCGACGAGGTGGCGCAGGGTGAGGCGCTTCTCGAAGAGATGTGTGACGTCAAGATCGGGATCGGAGATATCGAGGGCGCGGCCAACAACTTCTCCCAGCTCAGCATGCACTGCTTCCGCTTGAAGCGGTTCGAACGGGCGATCGCCTACGGCCGCAAGGATCTGATGCTGGCGCGGGTTCAGGGAGACGAACGGGGGCTTGCGGCCACCCTGGGAAACCTGGCGGTGATGTATGTGGAGCTTCGGCAGCTCACTCAGGCCCGAAAGCACAACGCCGAGGCCCTGGAGATCGGTCAGCGTCTGCAGAATCCGGAGATTATGGCCAAGACCGAAGGCATCACCCGAATGATCGAGGCCCAGGGAAAGGCCGCCGGCATAGCCGGAATACCGCTGGGGCCCATCGCGCCCTGCGCGTGCGAATCCGGGAAGACCTACGAGGCCTGCTGCGGGCGCGCGGACCATGAGCCGCTCGCATTGAGAATGCCGGTCGGCGGCGAGTCGGAAGATGTCCAACCCCTCGCCGGGGACCTTCGGCGGCTGGGCCTGGAGCCGGGTCCTCTCGATTTCGCCATGCGGGAAACGGACGAGGCCCGGCGGAGGGTCTCCTGGTCGGAGATGCGCGGCCATGACGGCTGGTTCGAAGTGCTTGAACTGCCTGACATGGCCAACATCCACTTGAACGCCGCCGAAGCGCTGATCCAGAACGCCCAGCCGGAGTCGGTGGATGAACCGCTGGCCTGCGCCATGCTGGCCGTGAGCGGGCTGGAGGCCTTCATCAACTCCACGATCTATTTCGCGAGGGAGGCGTCGGACAGCCGACCACTTGACCTTCCCGCGGGGCTGGTCGAGGACGCCGCGAAGTATCAGCGCTTCACGGAACTGACCCTGAAATGGGATGAACTGGGCAAAGCGATGTGTGGTCTGACGTGGCCGCCACCTCCGGCGCTCTGGCGGGCGTTCACCCAGTTGGTCCAGATCCGCAACGAACTGGTGCACTTCAAGGCTGAAGGTTTTGTCCGGGTCGCGCCCACCGAAAAGCTGCCGCCCCATCAGCTACGGGGATTGCCCGCCGAGATCAGCATTCGAGCCATTCCACATAGTTGGCCGATGCGCCTGCTGACGCCCTCCTTCGGTCGTTGGGCGGTGTCCACGGCGCGCGCCCTGGTGAGCCACTTCAGGACCGGATACATGGCGACAAGGATCGCCGCCGGGGAGCCGGCGTCCTCGCCGTCGGACGAGTCTCGCGGGGCGGCCTGATCGGCGTCGACGATGGAGATGGGGACGCCGCCCCTCAACGTCCCCGCGCCAGAAGACGCCCGTCGCCGTAGTCTCCGTCCAGCCGGCCCGTCCGCGCCCAGTCCAGCACGGCCTGATAGTAGCCGGGCGCGTAGCCGAGCGAGGTGCGGCGGCCGTCCAGGGCGGTCTCGTAGCGGACGATGCCGTGGTCGGTGGCCGGATATTCCAGCAGGGTGATCGGCCGGCCCTGGGCGGACAGGTCGATCAGCCGCGCCCGGGTGGCCTCCGGCGGGGCGCCGATGTCGTCCCGGGCCTGGATCCACAGCATGGGCGCGTCCAGGCGGTTGAGCACGGGCAGGGGATCGTAGTCCCACGACGGTCCGTTCTCGAGCTGCGGGGCCATGGCGATGATCTGCTCGTTGGGCGCGTTCAGCAGCAGGCCGGTGAACTCGCCCTTGATGTCCGCGAACCAGGGCTCGACGCGGTAGCGGGCGCGGACAGCCTCCAGCCCCTCGAAGCCGACGGCGCCTTTGGAGGCGACGAAGGCGCCGGTGACGTCGGTGATCCGGCGCGCCTGGTCCAGAACCTCGGGGCCCCATCCCCTGGCCTTCAGATCCTGGGCGACCTGGTCGCTGTCTTCGGAGAGGGGTCCGTAGGCCAGGCCGAAGCCGACGATGACGAAATCGACCGGCGTCAGACTGGCGGCGAGCGGCGCGACCCAACCGCCCTGGCTGGCGCCGTGCAGGCCGACCCGGCCCGCGCGGGCACCGGCGAGGCGGCGGGCCTCGACGACCGCCGCGGCGGCGTCCTCGGCGAGGATGTGGAAGTCCTGGGTGTAGCGGCCCTCCGATCCGCCGGAGCCGCGCTTGGCGTAGACGAAGACGCCGACCCCCGAGGCCGGGGCGAAGCGCTGGAAGGCGTTGAAGTCGAGGGCGTTGGCCCCTTCCGACCCGTGCACCTCGACCATGACGGGGACGGGACCGTCGCCGGGCGGCAGGATCAGCCGCCCGTGGAGGCGGGCGCCGCCCTGGCCGATGAAGGTGGTGTCCCGCTCATCCAGCGTCTCGCGGGCGCCGGGCTGGCCTTCGAAGACGATCCGGCCTTCGTCGCAACCGCCGAGTTGGGGCTGCGGACCTTCGACGCGGGTGGTCGAGCCCAGGGTGCTGACCCAACGGCCGTCGGCGCCCAGGGTCATCTTCGCGGTGGCCCCGTCGAGCCGACGCCAGCGGAGCCCCCGGCTCACCAGCGGCGCGACATCCACCCAGCTCCCGTCGTCCAGCCGATAGAGGCCGATGTGGCAGGCCGTGGCCGGATCGGGCCGGGCGTCGACATCGGCGCCCGGAAGCTGGGCCAGCGCGGGAGAGGCGACGATCGATGCGGCGAGGGCGAGGGCGGCGACAGCGAGCCGGGAGTGAGACACAGGTTTTCCGATCCAGCAGGGTTGCGGTTTCGCGACCGTCCTTGCCGGTGACGCGGCGGCTCGCTAGGCCCGATTGCGCGAACGGCGCCGGGACTGCGCGAACGGGACGGCATGGGCGACAGGGCGGAACGGCGGATCGGGACGGCGAGGGCGGGGCGCTGGGCGATCGACCTCGTCCTGCTGGCCGCGATCGGCCTGCTGATGGGGTTCCTCGGGCCTTTCGACTCGGACAGCGCCCCCGCGACAGAGCGCTATGTCTACTGGATGATCTGCATCGTCGGGGGCGGGCTGATCGGGGTCGCGGCGGACGAACGGCTGGGCCGGCGCATCACCAGACCCTGGCGGCGGGTGGCGGCGGTCTCGGTGCTGATGACGCCGCCGGTGACGCTGCTGGTGCTGATCACTCAGTCTCTGCTCGTGGACCAGCCGATCACCGGGGCGGCCTACGGATGGCTGCTGTGGCAGGTGTGGCCGATCATGCTGGCGGTGATGGCGGTGCGGGCCCTGGTCTGGCGGCGCCCGCCCGTGCGCGTCGAGACCCGGACCGTCATCGCCCCGCCGCTGCCCGAGGCCGAGGCGGCCTTCCGGCGGCGGCTGTCGGCGAAGCGTCGCGGGGCGCGGCTGATCGCGATCGAGGCGCATGACCATTATCTGAAGGTCCATACCGACGCCGGCGCGGAGCTGATCACCCTGCGCTTCGCTGATGCGCTGGACGAACTGGCCCTGGCCCACGGCTGGCGCGTGCACCGCTCGTGGTGGGTGGCGGCCGGCGCGGTGGAGGGGGTTCAGTGGCGGCGCGGCGCGGGGGAAATCCGCCTTGCCGGCGGGCTGACGGCGCCGGTGAGCCGGACCTATCGGTCGGTAATGAAAGAGGCGGGGTGGTTTTAGCCCCGTCAGCGGACGTTTGATCTGGCGCAATCGCCCGCGCCTTGCCACAAATCCCCATGACCTCCCCGTCGCCTGAAGCTCTCGCCGCCCTCAAGGCCGCCGCCGGTCATGGCGGCTGGACCGAGGATCCGTCCGATATCGCGCCGTGGCTGACGGAGTGGCGGAACCGCTGGAGCGGGAACACGCCCCTGATGCTGACGCCGCGCTCGACTGAGGAGGTGGCGCGGCTGGTGACGATCTGCGCCGCGCATCGGGTGGCCGTCGTGCCGCAGGGGGGGAACACCGGCCTGGTCGGAGGGCAGATCCCTTACGGCGAGGTGCTGCTGTCGACGCGCAAGCTGAGGGCGGTGCGCGATGTGACCCCGCTGGACGACGCCATGACGGTGGAGGCGGGGGTCACCTTGCTGGAGGCGCAGCAGGCGGCGACGGCGGCGGGGCGGCGGTTTCCGCTGAGCCTGGCGTCCGAGGGCTCGGCCACCATCGGCGGGGTCATCTCGACCAATGCGGGCGGCACCCAGGTGGTGCGCTACGGCATGATGCGCGACCTGGTCCTGGGCATCGAGGCGGTGATGCCGGACGGGCGGGTGTTCCACGGCCTCAAGCGGCTGAGGAAGGACAACACCGGCTATGATCTCAAGCAACTGCTGATCGGGGCCGAGGGGACGCTGGGGGTGGTGACGGCGGCGACGCTGAAGCTGTTCCCGATCATGCGCTCGCGGGCCACCGCCATGGTGGGGCTGGAGACCGCCCATGCGGCCATCGAACTACTGGCGCGGGCCAAGGCCGAGACCGGCGGCGGGGTCGAGGCCTTCGAGCTGATGAAGCGGATCGGCATGGAGTTCGTGCTGAAGCACATCCCCGATACGCGCGAGCCGCTGGAGTCGACGCCGAACTGGTATGTGCTGATCGAACTGGCCTCGGGCGAGCCGGGGGCGGCGGACGCTGCGCTGGAACGGCTGCTGTCGGACGCCTTCGAGGCCGGGCTGATCGTGGACGCCGCCATCGCCCAGAACGACGGCCAGCGCGCCGCCTTCTGGAAGGTGCGGGAAGAGCAGTCGGCGGCCCAGAAGCCCGAGGGCGGCGGCTGGAAGCACGACGTGTCGGTGCCCGTCTCGCGCATCGCCGACTTCCTGGACGAGGCCGCCGTGGCGGTCGAAAAGTTCGAGCCGGGCGCGCGGATCAGCGCTTTCGGCCACGTCGGCGACGGCAACATGCACTACGACGTGCTGTGCCCGCCGGGCGTGGACCACGCCGCCTTTATCGGCCGCTGGATGGCCGGGTCGGAGATCGTGCACGACATCGTCGCCCGCTACGACGGCTCCATCTCGGCCGAGCACGGCCTGGGCCGGCTGAAGACGGAAGAGGCGCGGCGCTACAAGACGCCGCTGGAGGTCGCCACCATGCAGGCGGTGCGCGCGGCCATCGATCCGCTCAGGATCATGAACCCGGCGGTGCTGTTCTAGGGATCCTGGTTCAGATCACGCCGGTTCGATCATCGCTGTGGATATAGAACAAAAGTAGAACGAATTGGCCTTGAGACTCACAGGCGAGCCCGGCTAGCGTCCGGGTCCGGGAGGACTCATGGCCGAATCTCAAATGGATATGCCGCGCGGGCGGATGATCGTGCGCTGCCTGTCGCCGGGCTGCGTCCACGTCGCCCTGCTGGAGGCGAAGGTCCTGTTCGGTCCGGCCCGCGACTGGCCGACGGCCGGGCGCTCGCAACGCTTCCGCTGCGTCTGCGGCGGGCGCGAGAGCCGCATCAGCTATGCGGGGGAGACGGCCCCGGTTGAGGTCCAGCCGGCGGCCGACGCGATCCACCTCTGGGCGTGATCTGAAGCCGCACGACTTGCCCCTGCGTCACGCCCGGCCTATCGCTGCCGCCTTGATTCACGGCTTCGGAGCCCACCCATGACCCTCGCCCTTCTGTTCCCCGGACAAGGCAGCCAGTCGGTCGGCATGGGGGCGGCGCTGGCCGACGCCTTCGCCTCGGCCCGCGACGTCTTCACCGAGGTGGATGAGGCGCTGGGCCAGAAGCTGTCCGTGCTGATGCGCGAAGGGCCCGAGGACCAGCTGACCCTGACCGAGAACGCCCAGCCGGCCCTGATGGCCGTGTCGGCCGCCGCCGCCCGCGTGCTGAAGGTCGAGTTCGGCGTGGACGTGAGCCGCGCCGCCTTCGTGGCCGGCCACTCGCTGGGCGAATATTCGGCCCTGTGCGCCGCCGGTTCGATCTCGCTGGCCGACACCGCCCGCCTGCTGAAGCTGCGCGGCCAGGCGATGCAGCGCGCCGTGCCGGTGGGCAAGGGCGCCATGGCCTCGCTGATCGGACCGAAGACGGACCTGGCCCTGGCCGAGGAAGCCGCGAAGGCGGGCTCGGAAGTCGGCGTCTGCGTGGTCGCCAACGACAACAACGCCGGCAACATCGTCATCTCGGGCGACAAGGCCGCCGTGGATCGCGCCATCGAGAAGGCCAAGGAACTGGGCGCGCGGGCGATCCCTCTGAACGTCTCGGCGCCCTTCCACTGCCCGCTGATGCAGCCCGCCGCCGACGAGATGGCCGCCGCCCTGGCCGCCGCGACCATCGTGGCCCCGGTCGCGCCGGTGGTGGCCAATGTCACCGCCCGTCCGGAAACCGATCCGGAAGTCCTGCGCCGCCTTCTGGTCGAACAGGTCACGGGCCGGGTGCGCTGGCGCGAGTCGATGGAGTGGATGGCGACGGAAGGCGGCGTGACCCGCTTCGCCGAGATCGGCTCGGGCAAGGTGCTGACCGGCATGGCCAAGCGCATCGCGCCGGACGCCGAAAGCCTGTCGCTCAACACGCCGGAAGAGCTGGAAGCGTTCGCCAAGTCGCTGGGCTAGGTGCCGTGCGGGGGCCGAGCGTCTATCTCTTCGGGATGATGTGGCTCTGGGGGCTCGGCTTCCTCGTTGGGGTCGCGAGCCTGCTGTTGCTGCTCTGGCTTTCCGCTTTTCTACCCCTGTCGGACAACTGGCGATGGCCGGTTGCGATCCTGGTGTGGATCGGGCTGAACATCGGATTGTACCTAACCGTCCCGGCCTGCCCGCGATGCGGATTGAATATCTTTCTGGAGATCAGGGAGCACTGGCGTCCAATGCCGGGCCAGTACCTGTTCTCACGCCTGCGACGGCGGGTCTGGAGGCCGAGCGACGCTTGTTCGCGCTGCGGGCTGGACCTGCGGCGGCATGGCCTGTTTGACGCAAGGCCGCGGTCGTGAAGGCGCAGGCCGTCCGGTATCTGGCGATCGCGAGTTGGGCGGCGCTGGCGATCCCGCCGGTGCTCTATGCGGGGCTGACGCTGGTGCTGTCGTTCGGCGGCGCTGGGCTGGACGGCATGGGGATCGCCACCGCCCTGGTCATGCTGGCGGCGGTCGGGGCCGGGGCGTTCAAGCTGCTGAAGGGCGACGTCCGGGAGGGCTGGATTTTGCTGGCCCTGGCCTGGGCGCCGCTGGTGCTGACGGTCCTGTGGGGATGGCTGGGCGCGGGCGCCTAGCTCGCCCGCACGATCCCCAGATCGGCGTCCAGCGCGGGGCGCAGTTCGCTGAGGATGTCGACCGCGCGGTAGGGCATGGCCTGGATCATCAAAGTGGCGGCGAAATTCCGCTCCGGATCGATCCAGCCCTGGGTGCCGGCCGCGCCGCTCCAGCCGAACTCGCCTTGACGCCTGTGGCCGGGCCGGGCGACCCAGCCGCCGAAGCCGAAGCCGCCGCCTTCCGCGGTCAGGCCCTCGGGCAGGATGTCGGTGCGGATCAGGTGCGCGGTCTCCGGCTTCATCACCCGCACGCGTCCGGCGCGGCCGTCGTTCAGCAGCATGGACAGGAAGCCGAGGTAGTCGCGGGTCGAGGAGATCAGGCCGCCGCCGCCCGAATAGAGGGTCACGGGCCGGGCGTAGGCCTCGGCCGACAGGGCCGCCACGGCGGTCGGCGGCGCGGCGCGGTCGCGGCCATAGGCGTAGACCTGCATCAGCCGCGCGGCGTCGCCTTCGCGCAGCCGCCAGACGGTGTCGTCCATGCCGACCGGATTGAGGATGCGCCGCTGGACGAAATCGGGGAAGGCCACGCCGGATGCGCGCTGGATCACCAGGCCCAGCACGTCCAGCGAGACACTGTAGTTATAGGCTGTGCCCGGTTCTGCGATCAGGGGGATGTCGGCCAGCCTGGCGACCAGTTCGTCGAGGTCGCGGACCTGGGGGTCGTCTCCGCGGGGCGCGCCGGGGGTGATGCCGGCCTCGCGATAGGCGCGCTGGACCGGGCCGTCTCCGGCGATGGAATAGGTCAGGCCGCTGGTGTGGGTCAGCAGGTGGCGGATGGTCATGGTGTTGCGCGCCGGGCGGGCGGCCAAACCCTGCGCGGGGTTGGTGGCGACCTTCAGGGCGGCGAACTCGGGAATGATCTCGGCGACCGGCGCATCCAGCGTCAGCCTGCCGTCCTCCATCAGCACGGCCGCCGCCGCGCCGGTGACCAGCTTGGTCATGGAGAAGATGCGGAACAGGCTGTCGGGGCCGACGCGGTCGAAGACGTTGAAGTCCAGCGTTCCGGCCCGGATGAAGATGTCGCTGCCGTCCGGGGCTCGCACCCCGACCGAGGCGCCGGGCAGGCGGCGCTCGGCCACGAAGCGGTTGAGCACGCTCTGGCTCAGGGGCAGGCGCTCCAGACCGCGGACCTCCGGCGCGGCCGCGCCGCCGCCGAACGTGGCGCAACCGGACAGGCCGAACGCGCCGGCGCCGAGCAGGAGGGCGCGGCGGTCGGCGATGAGGCGGTTTCGGTCCATCGGGCGTTCCTCTGGCGATCTGGCGCGGGCTCGGTTAGACCCCACCCACGAAATGGCGGAGCTTTGAAAATGTTCAACCTCACTGGCAAGACGGCCCTGGTGACCGGCGCGACCGGCGGCATCGGCGGCGCGGTGGCCCGCGCCCTGCACGCGCAAGGCGCGACGGTGGTCCTGTCCGGCACGCGCGAAGCGGTGCTTCAGGACCTGGCCAAGGAGCTGGGGGAGCGCGCCTTCGCCGCCGCCGCCAACCTGTCGGACGCCGAATCGGTCGACGGCCTTGTCGCTCGCGCGGAGGAAGCCGCCGGTTCGCCGCTGGACATCCTGGTCGCCAATGCGGGGATCACGAAGGACGGCCTGCTGATGCGGATGAAGGACGAGGACTTCGAGCAGGTCATCAAGATCAACCTGGAAAGCTATTTCCGCCTGTCGCGCGCGGCGATGAAGGGGATGATGAAGCGCCGCTCGGGCCGCATCATCGGCGTGACCTCGGTGGTCGGCGTCACCGGCAACCCTGGCCAGACCAACTATGCGGCGTCCAAGGCCGGCATGATCGGCTTCTCCAAGTCGCTGGCCCAGGAAGTCGGCTCGCGCGGGATCACCGTGAACTGCATCGCCCCGGGCTTCATCGCCTCGCCGATGACCGACGTGCTGAACGACCAGCAGCGCGAGACCATCCTGAAGAACATCCCCGCCGGCCGCCTGGGCACGGGCGACGAGATCGCCGCGGCGGCCGTCTATCTGTCGTCGGACGAGGCCGCCTATGTCACGGGGCAGACGCTGCACGTGAACGGCGGCATGGCGATGATCTGATCATTGAACCTTCTCTCCTCCGGGGGAGACGGTGGATCACGAAGCGAGACGGATGAGGGGGATGCCGTGGACGGCTCCCCCTCTTTCCGTTTCTGGAGCTGACAGCCCGCTCATCCGGGCGGCTCCACCGCCCGCCTTCTCCCCCGAGGGGAGAAGGGCTTACTTGAGGCTGGCGCAGAAGCGCTGGATCCGCTCGCAGGCGGCTTCCAGCACGTCTTCCGACGTCGCGTAGCTGATGCGGAAATAGGGGCTGAGGCCAAAGGCTTCGCCTTGCACGACGGCCACGCCCTCGGCGTTGAGCAGTTCGGCGGCGAAGGTCCCGTCGCTGTCGATGACCACGCCCGTCTCCGTCGTCTTGCCGATCAGGCCGGCGATGGACGGATAGACGTAGAAGGCGCCCTCGGGCGTGGCGCAGGTGACGCCCGCCGTCTGGTTCAGCATGGAGACGACCAGATCGCGACGCTTCTCGAAGGCGGCGCGGCGTTCGGCCATGAAGTCCTGCGGGCCGTTCAGGGCCTCGACCGCCGCCCACTGGCTGATGCTGGCGGGGTTGGAGGTCGTCTGGCTGGCCACCTTGCGCATCAGGTCGATCAGCGGCTTGGGCCCGCCCGCGTAGCCGATGCGCCAGCCGGTCATGGCGTAGGCCTTGCTGACGCCATTGACCGTCAGGGTGCGGTCGATCAGGTCCGGCGCCACCTGGGCGATGGTGGTGTATTCGAAGTCGCCGTAGACGAGGTGCTCGTACATGTCGTCGGTCAGCACCCAGACGTGCGGGTGGCGACGCAGCACCTCGGCCAGACCTTCCAGCTCGGCGCGGGTATAGGCGGCGCCGGTGGGGTTGGACGGGCTGTTCAGGATCAGCCAGCGGGTCCTGGGGGTGATCGCCGCCTCGAGCACGGCGGGCAGCAGCTTGAAGCCGTCCTTCTCCTCGCCGACCACGGTGACGGGCTCGCCGCCGGCCAGCAGGACCATGTCCGGATAGGAGACCCAGTAGGGGGCGGGCACGATCACCTCATCGCCGGAGTTCAGGGTGGCGACCAGGGCGTTGAAGATGACCGGCTTGCCGCCGGGAGCGACGTGGATCTGGGCCGGGCTGTAGTCCAGGCCGTTCTCGCGCTTGAACTTGGCCGAGATGGCGGCTTTCAGCTGGGGCATGCCGTCGGCGTCGGTGTACTTCGTCTCACCGCGCGTGATGGCGTCGATGGCGGCCTGTTTGATGTTCTCGGGGGTGTCGAAGTCCGGTTCGCCGGCGCCCAGGCCGATCACGTCGCGGCCTTCCGCTTTCAGCTGCCGCGCCTGAGCGGTCACCGCGAGGGTGGCCGAAGGCTTGACGCGGGCGAGGGCGGAGGACTGCAGGCTGGACATGGCGACTCCCGAGGACGGCGGTCCTCATTACGCAGTTGCGAAGGAGGGATCAAATGACGAGACGCTACGCTTCCTTGCCGGTTCACAGCCGCCCCTCATCCCCCTAGGTTCGCGACCACAAAACAGCGCTTCGGGGAGGAAGCCATGACGGGGAAGACGATCGCCCGGATCGGACGGGCGATGGCGGCGGTCGTCGCCCTGAGTCTGACGCAGGCCGCCCCGGTTCTGGCCCGGCCGGGTCCGGGTTCGCCCGGTGCCTCGGCTGCGGTGAACACCTTCATCGGCACGCGGGACGAGGGGAACACCTTCCCCGGCGCCTCGGCCCCCTTCGGCCTGATCCAGGTCAGTCCGATCGGTTCGCACTATGCGGGCTGGCGCTATGACGACGAGACCATCCGGGGCTTTGGACGCTCGTTCGTCTCGGGCGCCGGCTGCTGGGAGCAGGGCGGGCAGGTGTCCGTGCTGCCGGTGACCGGCTCCATCGCCCCGGGCGGCGCCTTCGACACGGCCAAGGCCGCCAGCTTCGACCACAAGGCCTATGCGTCCCGCTACACCCACGAGGGCGAGGTGGGGCAGGCGGGCTATTACAAGGTGCGGCTGACCGACTACGGCGGCATCGACGTGGAGGCCACGGCCCTGACCCGGGCGGCGGCCGAGCGCTACACCTTCGCGGCGGGCCAGACGCAGGGTCACGTCCTGATCAACGTCAGCCAGGCCAATGAGCGCCACCGCGTCGTCGGCAGCCAGGTCCGCGTCGTCGGCGACCGCGCCATCGAGGGCAAGGTGACGACCTCGAGCTTCTGCGGCGGCCATCAGTACGCGACCTGGTTCCGCATCGAGTTCGACCGGCCGTTCAGCGGCTTCGGCGTCTGGGGGCAGGCGGGCGGAACGCCGGGCGCGCGCTTCGGCATGGAGAGCGAGCACGATCCCCGGAACGGCGCCTGGGTGACGTTCGATCTGTCCGGCGGTCGGGCGGTGACGGCGGTCAGCGCCATCTCGCATGTCGATCAGGAGGGCGCGCGCAACAATCTGGAGGCCGAGGGGCGTGCCGACGGGCGGCTGATCGGCTTCGACGCCATGCGCGACGCGGCCCAGGGCGCCTGGAACCGCGAGCTGGGGGCCGTGCGGGTCGCCGGCGGCGATCACGACGCCCGCGCGGTCTTCTACACCGCCCTGTACCACGCCCTGCTGCAGCCCATGACCGGCAGCGACGCCGACGGGCGCTATCGCGGCTACGACGACCAGATCCGCGTGGCCGACGGCTGGACCTATCACGAGTATTTTTCGCTGTGGGACACCTACCGGTCCCAGAACCAGCTGCTGGCCATGCTGAAGCCGGATCGGGCCCGCGACATCGCCCGGTCGGTGCTGGCCATCGACGAACAGGGCGGCTGGCTGCCGCGCTGGGGCTACGCCAGCTTCGAGACCAATGTCATGACCGGCGACCCGGTGACGCCCTTCCTGGTCGACCTGTGGCGCTTCGGGGCGCTGGAGGGGCGCGAGCGACAGGCGTGGACGGCGCTGCGCCGCAACGCCTTCGAGACGCCGCCGCTGAACTCGCGCCACGGCGGCCGGCCGGGCAACCCCAGCTATCTGGCGAACGGCTATGTCCAGTTCGACCGCGCCTATCCGGCCAAGGGCATGGACACGGATCCGCACCACGGCGGCTCAGCGACGATGGAATATGCGCTGGCCGACTGTTCGCTGGCGCTGATGGGCGAGGCGCTGGGCCGGACGGCGGACGCGGCGGCGCTGCGCCGGCGGGGCGGGAACTGGCGCAGGGTCTGGGACGCGAGCGTCGCGGATCCGCAGAGCGACTTCACCGGCTTCCCGCGCCCGCGCATGGAGGACGGCGACTGGTTCACGCCCCCGACCGGCGCCTATGATCCGACCTCCCACTACGGCTTCCACGAAGGCACGGCCTGGCAGTACCAGTGGCTGGTCCCGCAGGATGTGGCGGGGATGAGCGAGGCCATGGGCGGAAGGGACCGCACCCTGGCGCGGCTGGACCGCTTCTTCGCCATCGACAAGGTCGCCGCCGACCCACAGGCCGCGCGGGCGGAGTGGGTGGCGGGGCCGTACGCCTATTACGGCCAGCACCGCTACAACCCGAACAACGAGCCGACCATGCACACGCCGTGGATCTACACCCTGCTGGGCCGGCCCGACCGGACGGCCGAGGTGGTCCGCGCCGCCCAGACCCTGTTCACCAACGCTCCCAACGGCGTCACCGGCAACGACGACCTGGGGACCATGTCCGCCTGGTATCTGTTCGGGGCGATGGGCCTGTACCCCGGGATGCCGGGGACGGGGCAACTGCTGGTCGGCGCGCCGCGGTTCGAGGCGGTGGAGATCGACCTGGGCGAGGGGCGGACGCTGCGCATCAAGGCGCCGGGCGCCGGCGGGGCGCGGGCGCAGTACATCGCGGGCGTGCGCTGGGACGGGCAGGCGGTCGACCAGGTCTGGCTGGGCTGGGACCGTCTGAAGCGGGGCGGCCGTCTGGACCTGACCCTGACGGACCGGGCGGAGGCGACCAACTGGGGGCGGGAGCTGGGCGCCGCGCCTGTGGGAGCGTGCGCCGCCGCCTGAGCTGAAATCGGCGGCGGACGGACACCTTTGCCGTCCGCCGCGTTCAGCTCTCGACCCTTGCCGTCGGAGACGCATGCGACCGATCCAGAACTCTGATGCGCCGCTGCTGCCGGAGGCCGTGCTGCGCCCGACGCCGCAGGGGCTGTGGTGCCCGGAAGGCGGCTTCTTCATCGATCCGCCGGCGCCGGTGGATCGGGCGGTCATCACCCATGGACACGCCGACCATGCGCGGGCGGGTCACGGCGCGGTGCTGGCCACGCCGGAGACGCTGGCCATCATGGCGGAGCGGTACGGCCAGGACTTCGCGGGCTCGACCCAGCGGCTGGCCTACGGCGAGCGGGTGACGGTCGGCGGCGTCGAGGTGTCGCTGGCCCCGGCGGGCCATGTGCTGGGCTCGGCGCAGGCGACGGTGCGGCGGGGCGGGCTGACCATCACGGCGTCGGGCGACTACAAGCGCCGCCGCGACCCGACCTGCGCCGCGTTCGAGCCGGTGCGCAGCGATGTGTTCATCACCGAGGCGACCTTTGGCCTGCCGGTCTTCCGCCACCCGCCGGACAGCCAGGAGATCGCCCGCCTGCTGCGGTCGGTGGTCCAGTTTCCCGAGCGGGCGCATCTGGTCGGCGCCTATGCGCTGGGCAAGGCGCAGCGGGTGATCCGGCTGCTGCGCGAGGCGGGTTATGACGAGACGATCTATGTCCACGGCGCGCTGGAGCGGCTGAACCGGCTGTATGAGCATTTCGGCGTCGATCTGGGACCGCTGGCGCCCGCGACGGGGTCGAAGGCGGACTTCGCCGGACGGATCATCATCGCGCCGCCGTCGGCCATCGCGGACCGGTGGAGCCGCCGGTTCCCCGACCCGGTCACCGCCTTCGCCTCGGGCTGGATGAGCGTGCGGGCGAGGGCGCGGCAGCGGGGTGTGGAACTGCCCCTGGTGCTGTCGGACCACGCGGACTGGGACGAACTGACCGCGACCCTGACCGAGCTGTCGCCGGACGAGACCTGGATCACCCATGGCCGGGACGACGCCCTGCGCCGGTGGGCGGAACTGAACGGGTTGAAGGCGCGCGCCCTGCATCTGGTCGGCTATGAGGACGAGGACGACGACTGATGCGCGCCTTCGCCGCCCTGCTGGACCGGCTGTCCCTGACGGCGTCGCGCAACGCCAAGCTCCGGCTGATCCGCGACCATCTGGCCGATGCGCCGGATCCGGACCGAGGCTGGGCCCTGGCGGCGCTGACCGGGGCGCTGTCATTCAATGCGGCCAAGCCGGGGATGATCCGGTCGGCGGTCGAGGCCCGGGTGGACGCCGAGCTTTTCCGCCTGTCCTACGACTATGTGGGCGACCTGGCCGAGACCGTGGCCCTGATCTGGCCGGCCCGCCACGGCGCGAACCGGGAGCCGGAGCTGTCGGAGGTCGTCGACGCCCTGGGCCAGGCGAAGCGCGGAGAGGTGCAGGGCCTTCTCGAAGGCTGGCTGGACGCCCTGGACGCCGACGGCCGCTGGGCGCTGCTGAAGCTGGTGACGGGCGGCCTGAGGGTCGGGGTGTCGGCGCGGCTGGCGTGGCAGGCGGCGGCGGATTTCGGCGGGGTGGAGGTCGCGGACATCCAGGAGGTCTGGCACGCCCAGAGCCCGCCCTACGCCGACCTTCTGGCCTGGCTGGACGGCAGGGCGGAGCGGCCCTCGGCTGAGGCGCACGGGCGGTTCCGCCCGGTCATGCTGGCCCAGCCGATCGACGAGGCCGTGGATTTCGCCCGACTGGACCCGGCGGCCTATGCGGCGGAATGGAAATGGGACGGCATCCGCGTGCAGGCCGTCAGCGAGGGCGGGGTGAAGCGGCTGTACAGCCGCACCGGCGAGGATGTGTCGCCCGCCTTTCCCGACGTGCTGGCCGCCCTGACCTATGACGGCGTGATCGACGGCGAGCTGCTGGTCCTGCGCGAGGGACGGGCGGGGTCGTTCGGCGACCTGCAGCAGCGGCTGAACCGCAAGACGGCGGACGCCAAGCTGGCGGCGGCGCATCCGGCGGGCATTCGCGCCTACGACCTGCTGGCGGCCGGGGGCGAGGACCTGCGCGGATTGCCCTTCGCCGAGCGCCGGGCGCGGCTGGAGGCCTTCGTGGCGGCGGCGGGCTCCGGCCGGTTGGACCTGTCGCCCCTGGTGGCCTTCGACAGCTGGGAGGCGCTGGCGGCGCAGCGGGCCGAACCGCCGCCGGGCGATCCGCAGTCCGCCGAGGGGCTGATGCTGAAGCGGCTGGACAGCGTCTATGAGGCCGGACGGCCCAAGGGGCCCTGGTTCAAGTGGAAGCGCGACCCGCACCTGATCGACGCGGTGCTGATGTACGCCCAGCGCGGGCACGGGAAGCGCTCCAGCTTCTATTCCGACTACACCTTCGGCGTCTGGACCGAGGACGTCGATGGGAGCCACGTGCTGACCCCCGTGGGCAAGGCCTATTTCGGCTTCACCGACGAGGAGCTGAAACAGCTCGACAAATTCGTGCGCGACAACACCGTCGAGCGGTTCGGGCCGGTGCGGTCGGTCAAGGCGAGCCGGGATTTCGGCCTGGTGCTGGAGGTGGCGTTCGAGGGACTGCAACGCTCCAAGCGGCACAAGTCCGGGGTCGCCATGCGCTTTCCCCGCATCCACCGCATCCGCTGGGACAAGCCGGCGGGAGAGGCGGATGACCTGGCGACGCTGGAGCGGATGCTGGACCCGAGTTGAGCCCGAGGCGGTTTACGGATCGGCCGGAGTCCGTGCAAATGGCGGCGCATTCGCTGAATGAGCCGGAACCGCCCCTTGCGCCGCATCCTCGACTTCATCCTGAACATGGAGGGCCGCCGGTGGCGGGCCCTGCTGGCGACCGCGCTGCTGCTGGCCGGGGTCGTCGCCCTGTTCCTGGTCGGCAAGCACCAGCTCGAGCTCGGCGCTGAAGGTCAGCTCGAGGCGTGGATGAGCGGGTTCCGGACGGGGCCGTGGGGCGTGTTCGTCGCCATTTTCGTGTTCACCGTCGCCGCCTTCCTGGGCCTTCCGCAGTTCCTGCTGATCGCCGCCTGCGTGGTGGCGTTCGGGCCGTGGTTCGGCTTCCTCTACAGCTGGGTCGCCACCATCGTTTCGGCGGGCGCGACCTACTGGCTGGGGCGAGGGCCGACGGCGCGGGCGCTGGAGCGGTTCGGGGGGCGCACCGCCGACCGGCTGAAGCGGTTCGTCGGCGACAACGCCTTCTACGCCAGCTTCATGATCCGCAACGTGCCCTCGGCGCCCTTCATCGTGGTCAACATGGCCTTTGGGGCGACGCGAGCGAACTTCTGGGGCTTCCTGGCCGGATGCGCGCTCGGCGTCTTGCCCAAGACGGTGCTGGTCGCCTTCTTCGGCGGGGCGGTGGTGTCGGCGGTGTCAGGCGACGGGATCTGGACCTCGCTGATCCTGGCGGCGGTCGCGGTGGTCTGGCTGGGCCTGATGCTGGCGGTGCGCGAGTTCGTGAAGCGGCGCGAGAAGGCGGCGGGCGTCGCCGAAGACTGAGGGCTGAGGGAAAGGGACGGGGCTCCGCGCGTTTCCCTGCTGTCCATCCCCGCAGGAGAGACCCCCATGCTGAAGCTCTATTACTCGCCCGGCGCCTGCGCCATGGCCTCGCATATCGCGCTGGAGGAGGCCGGGGCCGACTATGAGCTGGTGAAGATCGACCTGCGCAGGGGCGAGCAGAAGACGCCGGAGTATCTGGCCGTGAACCCCGCGGGCGTGACGCCGGCCCTGGTCGCGGACGCGGGCGTGCTGACCGAGAACCTGGTCATCATGGGCTATGTCGCCCAGACCCATCCGGAGGCGAAGCTGGCCCCCAACGACTCGCCGTTCGAGTTCGGCCAGATGCAGTCCTTTAACGGTTTCCTGGCGTCCTCCCTTCATCCGGCCATCGGCCCGGTGCTGTTCGCCCACCCGCCGCTGGAGGGCGAGGCGAGGGCGGCGGCGCTGGAGAAGGCGCTGGCCCGCTACGACCTGGTCGAACACCATCTGCTGAAGGGGCCGTGGGCGATGGGCGAGGCCTATACGGTGGCCGACGGCTATCTGTCGGTGTTCACCCGCTGGCTGAGGCTGAACGACCTTCTGGACAAGGAGCGTTTCCCCAAGCTGAACGCCCATCTGAACCTGGTGCAGGCGCGTCCGGCGGTGGCGAAGGTGCTGCATATGGAGGGGTTGCACCCGGCCTGAGCGGACGGCGCGCCGACCTTGCCTGACACTATCGTGAACGGCCTGTCCCCCTTCCGGGACCATGCAGCGTTCACGGGGCTTGTATTCGCCTCCGCACACGGGCAAACGAGCCCTCGGTCGGTCCGGCGAAGACGATCAGGAGGCGGCGCGTATGGGGATATGCGAAGCCGGGGCGTCGCCGAAACGGATCAAGTCAGACGCACGCCCTTAAGGCCCGAACGAACGGTATCCCAGGCCCATGTTCTCCCACGTATTCGGCACGATTTCGAACGACATCGCCATCGATCTCGGCACCGCCAACACCCTGATCTACATGAAGGGCAAGGGCATCGTTCTGAACGAGCCATCGGTCGTCGCGCTGCGGAATGTCGGTGGACGGAAGATCGTCCACGCCGTGGGCATCGAGGCCAAGCAGATGCTGGGCCGCACCCCCGGTCACATGGAGGCGATCCGCCCCATGCGCGACGGCGTCATCGCCGACTTCGAAGTCGCCGAAGAGATGATCAAGCACTTCATCCGCAAGGTTCATAACCGCCGCGGCTTCGTGAACCCGAAGATCATCGTCTGCGTGCCGTCGGGCGCCACGGCCGTCGAGCGTCGCGCCATCAACGATTCCTGCCTGAACGCCGGCGCCCGCCGCGTGGGCCTGATCGACGAGCCGATGGCCGCCGCCATCGGCGCCGGCCTGCCGATCCACGAGCCGACCGGCTCGATGGTCGTCGACATCGGCGGCGGCACCACCGAGGTGGCCGTGCTGTCGCTGTCGGGCATCGTCTATTCGCGTTCGGTCCGTGTCGGCGGCGACAAGATGGACGAGGCGATCATCTCGTACATGCGCCGCAACCATAACCTGCTGATCGGCGAGACCACCGCCGAGCGCATCAAGAAGGACATCGGCACCGCCCGCATCCCGGCCGACGGCGAAGGCCTGTCGATCGATGTGAAGGGCCGCGACCTGATGCAGGGCGTGCCGCGCGAAGTCCGCATCTCGGAACGCCAGGCCGCCGAAGCGCTGGCCGAGCCGGTGTCGCAGATCGTGGAGGCCGTGAAGGTCGCCCTGGAAGCCACCCCGCCGGAACTGGCCGCCGACATCGCCGACAAGGGCATCATGCTGACCGGCGGCGGCGCCCTGCTGCGCGGCCTGGACGCTGAAATCCGCGACCACACGGGCCTGCCGGTCTCGGTCGCCGACGATCCGCTGTCGTGCGTGGCCATCGGCTGCGGTCGCGTTCTGGAGCATCCCCGGTGGATGAAGGGCGTGCTCGACTCGGCCCTCTAAGGCCAAGTTCCAGAGAATGCCTCAAATCCCTGTCATCACAGGGATTACGCCGGTTCCCAACTGGCCCGGATTTTGCGATAGGCTCGGCACATCGGCTGGGGGAGTCCCGCTGATTCCCTTTTTTGAGGAAGGCGCGCCGTGGCGTTTCGCGACGGACCGTTCGAGAACATCAAGGTGCCGCTGGTTGCGACCGCGGCGGTCGCTGTCGCGGCCGCGGCGATCTGCGCCGGCCTGCTGCTGGTCAGCGACGGACGGGCGCAGGCCTCGCCCTACCAGCCTGCTCGCGCCGGGGTGGAGACCGTGGCCGGTCCGGTCGGCGGCGTCTTCGCCGCCCCGGTCCGCTGGTTCGGCCAGGCCAGCGACTACATCGGCGGCTATTTCTTCGCCGTCTCCGAGAACCGCCGCCTGAAGCGCGAACTGGCCGAACTCGAGCCGTGGCGCGACCAGGCGATCGCCCTGAAGAACATCAACGGCCGCTACGAGGCCATGCTGGGCCTGCGGCCCGAGCCTGACGTGCCGATGCGTACGGCCCGCTCCGTTTCCGACTCGCGCGGCCCCTTCTCCAACGCCCGCCTGCTGGACATCGGTTCGGGCCGCGGCGTGAAGGTCGGCAATCCGGTAATCAACGAGCACGGTCTGATCGGCCGCATCGTCGGGGCGTCCGACAACGTCAGCCGCATGGTGCTGCTCACCGACGTGGCCAGCCGCACGCCGGTCCTGGTCGACCGCACCGACGCCCGCGCGATCCTGACCGGCGACGGCTCGGGCAATCCGCGCCTGGAGTTCGTGCGCGGCGTGGGCTCGGTCCAGGCCGGCGACCGGATCCTGACCTCGGGCGACGGCGGCGGCTTCCCGCGCGGCGTGCCGATCGGCGTCGCGGCCAAGGGCATCGACGGTTCATGGCGGGTCAAGCTGTTCAGCGACCGCGGGGCCATCGACTATGTGAAGATCCTGCTGTTCGAGGACTTCGGCCAGCTGGTCGGCTCCAATGACCTGAACGCCCCGCCGCTGGCGGCGCTGGACACCCTGCCGGAAGCGACCGGCGCCCAGTCCGCCGCCATCGATGACGCCGCCGCCCGTCGTCGCGCCGCGGCCGCGGCCCAGGCCGAACGCATCCGCGCCGCCAACGCCGCGCCGCCGGTTCCGACGCCCGCGCCCGTCGCGCCGCGCCAGCAGACCGCGCCGCCGCCCGCCCGGCCCGCGCCGCAACCGGTTCAGCCGGCGCCGCAAGAGACGCCCTCGGGAGGGACCGAATGAGACGGCCCGTCGCGGTCCGCGTCGTCGGGCCGGTGCAGTGGATCGTCTATCCGGCCCTCATCACGGTCGCGGTGACCATGATCCTGGCCACGCCGGTCAAGCTGTTCGGCTTCAGCCTGCCTGAGCCGGTCATCCCGCTGGTGCTGGCCTTCGCCTGGCCGTTGATCCGTCCGTCCTGGGTCGCGCCGATGGTGCTGATGGGGGTGGGCCTGTTCCTGGACATCTTCTGGGGCGGGCAGGGGCTGCTGGGCATGTGGGCCCTGGCCCTGCTGGCCGTCTACGCCGTGGTGCTGGGCGCCCGGTCGTTCCTGATCGGCCAGGACACGGCGGTCCTGTTCATCTGGTACGCTTCGTGCTGCGGCCTGGCCTTCTCGATCTGCTACGCGATCGCGTCGTTCAAGATCGGCAACATGCCCAGCATCCTGGCCCTCCTGGGCCAGGTCGTGCCGACGCTGCTGCTGTTCCCGTTCGCGAACACCATGATCGAGCGGTTCGACGACGGCGACGTGAGGTTCCGATGAGCTCGGAACCGTCCATCATCTTCTCGGATCCGAACGAGCGTCAGGGCTCGTTCCTGCGCCGCACCTTCGTGCTGGGCGGCCTGACGACGCTTGGGGGGCTGGCCCTGACCGGCCGTCTGGCCCAGCTGCAGGTGTTCCAGGCGCACGAATATTCGACCCTGGCCAGCCAGAACCAGTTCAACTTCCGCCTGGTGCCGCCGCCGCGCGGGCGGGTGCTGGACCGCAACGGCGTGGTCATCGCCGGCAACCGTCCCAGCTTCCGCGTGCTTGTCGTGCGCGACGAGACCAAGGACCTGGACCAGACCCTGGACCTGCTGGGCCGGCTGCTGCCCGACACCCTGGACCGCCGCCGCACGATCATCCGCGACGTCAACGCCGCGCCGCGCTTCTCGCCGGTGCCGGTCAAGAGCGACCTGACCTGGGAGGAGTTCGCCCGGGTCAACCTGTACGCCAACGAGCTGCCCGGCGTGATGGCCGACATGAACGAGGCGCGCTTCTATCCGTTCGGCGGCGCCTTCGCCCACGTCATCGGCTATGTCGCCAAGGTCTCGGACCGCGACATCAAGGCGATCCGCGACAAGGGGGAAGAACCGCCCCAGATCCTCTACAACCCGGGCTTCCGGATCGGGCGGCAGGGCCTGGAGAAGTCGCTCGACAAGGACCTGCGCGGCGAGGCCGGCGGCACCCGGGTCGAGGTCGACGCGCGCGGGCGGGTGGTGGCCGAGGACATCGGCGGCTCGCGCCCGGCGGTGCCGGGCAAGGACGTGGTCCTGACGCTGGACGCCGACGTGCAGAACCGTGCGCTGGAGGTGTTCGACGACGAGAGCGGCAGCTGCGTCGTGATGGATGTGCGCAACGGCGACATCCTGTGCATGACCTCGTCGCCGTCGTTCGATCCCAATCTGTTCGTCGGCGGCGTGCCGACCTCGATCTATCGGGCGCTCGCCGACTATGAGCGCAAGCCGCTGCTGGACAAGGCGATCAACGGCACCTTCCCGCCGGGATCGACGTTCAAGCCGGCCACCGCGCTGGCGCTGCTGGCGGCGGGGGTCAATCCCGCCCAGCGGGTGGTGTGCACCGGCAGCTTCCGGAACGGCAACCGGACGCAGCGCTGCTGGGGCGTGCACGGTTCGCAGGACATGCACAACGCCATCAAGAACTCGTGCGACGTCTACTTCTACTCCATGTGCAACCGCGCGGGCGTGGACGGCATCCGCGACGCGGCGCTGAAGCTGGGCTTCGAGCACGAGTTCGACATCGGCGTCGGCAACCAGCGCAAGGGCCTGCTGCCGTCCACGGCGTGGAAGCGCAGGACCTTCCCCCGCGACCCGGTCTGGCATCCGGGCGAGACGACCTCGGTGGCGATCGGCCAGGGCGCGGTGCTGGTCAATGCGCTGCAACTGGCGGTCTACACCTCGCGCCTGGCCAACGGACGCAAGGCGATCCAGCCCCGGCTTATCAAGTCGGTCGGCGGCGTGGAGCGGCCGAGCGGCGGCGACGTGCCGGATCTGGAGTTCTCGCGCGAACACCTGGAGATCGTGCGCCAGGGCATGATCGCGGTGGCCAACGACACCTCGGGCACCGCCTATCGCCAGAGCCAGCTGGGCCTGGGCGACATCCAGATGGCGGGCAAGACCGGCACGGCGCAGTCGCGCGACTACCGTCCCGGCCAGTCGCGCAAGTCGAACGTCTGGGCTGAGAAAGACCACAATCTGTTCATCGCCTTCGCCCCGATCGACGCGCCGCGCTACGCCGTGGCCGTGATCATCGAGCACGGCGGCCGCGGCGGGGGCACCGCCGGCGCGCCGCGCGCCCGCGAGGTGATGCGTACGGCGCTGCTGAAGGACCCGGAGATGCGCGACCGCATCACCCGGCCGCTGCCGCCCGAGCCCACCGGGCCCCAGATCGACGAGGGCGACATCGGCGCCGCGCCGGAGCCGGACATCCCCGCGTCGCCCGAACCCCAGGCTCCGCGCGCCGCGGCGCCCAGCGCGACCTCCGGTCCGCGCCCCTACAATCCGGACGCTTCGCAATGACCGCCTCGGCCCTGACCCGTCCCGGCGAGCGCGAGCGGCTGGTCGTCAAGATCGGCCAGATCGACTGGCGCTTCACCAGCCTGCTGTGCGTGATCGCCGGCATCGGCGCGATGATGCTGTATTCGGTCGCCGGCGGCTCTTGGGAGCCCTGGGCGGCCCGCCATCTGATCCGCTTCGGCGTCCTGCTGGTGGTGATGCTGGCGCTGTCGATGGTTCACCTGAAGTGGTGGTTCCGCCTGTCCTATCCGATCTACGGCGTCGCCCTGCTGATGCTGGCGGCGATCGAGGTGCCGGGCCTGGGCTACACCGCGATGGGCGCGACCCGCTGGCTGGACGTCGGCGTCACCCGCATCCAGCCGTCCGAGATCATGAAGATCGGCCTCGTGCTGGCCCTGGCCCGCTGGTACCACAGCGCCTCCGCCAAGGAGGCCAGCTTCCACTGGAAGCTGATCGTTCCGGCCGCCATGATCGGCTTGCCGTTCCTGCTGGTGGCGCACCAGCCCGACCTGGGCTCGGCCATGCTGCTGGGCCTGACCGGCGCGGCGATCATGTTCATGGCCGGCCTGAGCTGGAAGATCATCGCGGGGGTCACGGTCCCCACCCTGGTCGCCGTGCCCTTCTATGTGATGTTCGGCATGCACGACTATCAGCGCCACCGCGTGCTGACCTTCCTCAACCCGGAAGGCGATCCGACGGGCACCGGCTATCACATCACCCAGTCGAAGATCGCGATGGGTTCGGGCGGTCTGCTGGGCAAGGGCTATGGCCTGGGCAGCCAGAGCCAGCTGGAGTTCCTGCCCGAGAAGCACACCGACTTCATCTTCGCGGCCCTGTCGGAGGAGTTCGGCTTCCTCGGCTCCTTCACCGTGATCGCCTGCTACATCGCCATCATCCTGATCGCGCTGCGCATCGCCTCCCTGTCGCACAGCCACTACGGCCGTCTGGGCGCGGCGGGGGTGACGGCGACCTTCGCCCTCTACGTCCTGATCAACGGGGCCATGGTGATGGGTCTGGCGCCGGTCGTGGGCGTGCCCATGCCGCTGCTGTCCTACGGCGGCACGGTGATGCTGACGGTGATGATCGGCTTCGGCCTGGTGCTGGCGACCCGCGTGAACCGCTACGCCGAACTGCCGAAGGGCCACAGCCTGTTCTAGGGCGCTCGAACTCCCTAGATTGGGGGCATGCCCGACACGCCCGCTCCTGACGCCGCCGCTCCCGACGCTCCTGTCGTCGCTCCGCCCTCGATGTTCTCGGATTGCGGCGACAAGCCCTGTCCCGAGCCCGTCCTGCCCAGCGCCACGCCGGAGCAGGCCGCCGCGCTGACCGACGGCGTGCGGATGCGCGAAAACCCCGCCGAATGGGCCTTCGTGCGCCTCTCCAAGCTGATCGAGGACTATGAGAAGGGGCTCGACAAGGACGAGGAGGTGGCCGCGCGCGTCGTCGGCCTGCCCGGCGACGGCGTCATGCAGATCGAGGACGTCGGCTTCTGGGGGCCGGACTTCATCCTGTTCCTGGGGCGCAACAGCGAGGGCCGCCCGGTTCGCCTGATCCAGCACTACGCCCAGATCAACGTCCTGCTCGACGCCCGCCGCAAGCCGGAGGAGCGCGAGGCGCGCCGCATCGGCTTCCAGCTGTCGGAGCTGGTGGAGAAGACGAACCCGAAGTGAGTGAAAATAGGCAATAGGCAGTAGGCAGTAGGGAAGCGGTCCCGGAGGCGTTCTCCGTCGCCCTACTGCCTATTCCCTACTGCCTTCAGAGCGAAGCGGCCCAATCCGTCGCGCGGACCAGGCTGTCGATGATGCCCGGTTCGCTGGAAGCGTGGCCGGAATCGCCGATGACGTCGAGCTTGGCCTCGGGCCAGGCGCGGTGCAGGGCCCAAGCGCTGGTCATCGGCGTCACCACGTCGAACCGGCCCTGCGCGATCCAGCACGGGATGTGGCGGATGCGGTGGACGTTTTTCAGCAGCCAGCCTTCCTCGGGGAAGAAGCCGCCGTTGGTGAAGTACCAGTTCTCGATGCGGGCGAAGGCGACCGCGAAATCGGGCTCGGCGAACTTGTCCGGGCGGGCGGCGGGGCCCTGCACGCTGACGGTGTCGCCTTCCCAGCTGGACCAGGCGATGGCGCAGCGTTCGCGCTCGGCCTGATCGTCGCCGATCAGCCGCTTGTAGTAGGCGGCCATCAGGTCGTGGCGCTCATTCTCGGGGATCGGAGCCAGGAAGCGTTCCCAGGCGTCCGGGAAGATCTGCGAGGCGCCGTCCTGATAGAACCAGTGCAGTTCCGGCTTGGTCAGCAGGAAGATGCCGCGCAGCAGCAGGGCCGTGCACCGCTCCGGGTGGGTGATGGCGTAGGCCAGCGCCAGGGTCGACCCCCAGCTGCCGCCGAACACCGCCCATTTGTCGATGCCCAGCAGCTCGCGCAGGCGCTCGATGTCCTCGATCAGGGTCCAGGTGGTGTTGTCTTCCAGTGAGGCGTTCGGACGGCTGTTGCCGCAGCCGCGCTGGTCGAACAGGACGATCCGGTATTTGGCCGGATCGAAATAGCGCCGCATGCCCGGATTGACCGCGCCGCCAGGACCGCCGTGCAGCACGATGACCGGCAGGCCCTGCGGATTGCCGCACTCCTCATACCAGACCTCGTGCACGCTATCGGTCTTCATATAGCCGGAGGCGTAGGCCTCGATCTCGGGGAAGAGGTCACGGCGCGGGGTTTCGGGCAGGGGGAAGGCCATACAGTAATCCGGTCTTTCTGCTCGCCCGTATCAGGCGTTGGAGGGGTTGATTCGCAATGCGGCAAGCATGAGCAAAAGCCAAGCCAGGATCATCAGCACTCCCCCTATCGGGGTAATCGCGCCGAGGGCCGGGAGGCTGAGCAGGCCCAGCAGGGCCAGAGACAGTGAGAAGATCAGTCCACCGACGGTCGCCAGCCAGCCGGCCAGGTTCAGCAGCCCGGTCCGCGCCGGCCACAGGGCGCAGGCGAGGCCGAGCAGGGCGTGTGTCAGCTGGTACTGGGCGCCGGTGGTCAGCAGGGTCTTGATCTGCGGCCCGGCCCCATGCGCGGCGAAGGCTCCCAGAGCCACCGCCACCGCGCCGTTCACAGCCGCGAAGGCCGCCAGATTACGATTCACCGTCATGCTCCGAGGCTAGCCGACAGAAACCCCGCCGTCTGCTATCTGCCTGACATGAATTCCGCCGCGCGCATGGGCCTGCAGTACGTGTTGCTCTTCGGCGCCAGTGGCGTGAGCCTGCCGTTCGCCAGCCTGTGGTTTCGGGCCCAGGGCCTGACCGGGGCGCAGATCGGCGTGCTGCTGGCGGCGCCGATGCTGGGCCGGGTGGCGACCGGGCCGCTGCTGGCGGTCTGGGCCGACGGCTTCCGCACCCGACGCGCGCCGATCGCCCTGCTGGGGCTGGTCATGGCGCTGGGGTACGGCGGGGCGGGGCTGACCGAGGTGTTCGCGCTCCAGGCGCTGGGCTGGTTCGTCGGAGCCACGGCGGCGGCGGCCCTGATCCCGCTCAGCGACGTGCTGACCCTGCGGCTGGCGGCGCGCGACGGCTTCACCTTCGCCCTGCCGCGCGGCTGTGGTTCGGCCGCCTTCGTGGCGGTCAACATCGGCATGGGCGCGGCGCTTCTGAACGCGCCGGTCGATGTGATCGTGATCTGGATCACCGGCATGGGCCTAGCCATCGCCGCCGTCGCCGCCCTGGTCCTGCCCAGCGAACCCGTCGGCGACGGGGCTCCGCTGCGCGGGCGCGAGCGGTTCCGGGGGCTGGGCCGGCTGCTGGCCGATCCGGTGTTCATGACCGCCATCTTCGCCGTCGGCGCGGTGCAGGCGGCGCACGCCTTCCAGTACGGCTTCTCGGCCCTGCTGTGGAAGGCGCAGGGGATCAGCGCGGCCGTCACCGGCCAGCTCTGGGCCTTCGGCGTCGTGGTGGAGATCGCCCTGATGTGGCTGGTCGAGCCGTGGCGGCGGCGCGCGGGCGTGGGGCCCTGGGCGCTGCTGGTCATCGGCGCGGTCGCCGCCGTCCTGCGCTGGACCGCCATGGCCTTCGCCCCGCCGCTGTGGCTGCTGTGGCCGCTACAGGCGCTGCACGCCCTGACCTTCGCCGCCACCTTCCTGGCCGGGGTCCAGATCGTCGAGAAGCTGGCCCCGCGCGACAGCCAGACGGCGGCGCAGACGCTCAGTTCGGTGTTGTCGGCCGGCGTTCTGATCGGGGTCGCCACGGCCCTGTCCGGGCCGCTGTACGACCGGTTCGGCGCGGGTGGCTATGTGGCGATGGCGGTGATGTCGGCGGTGGGTCTGCTGGCCGCCCTGCCGCTGCGGCGACGGCTGGCCTGACGTTCCGGGCCTGAAGCCTCAGACCGCGCGCGAGCGGGGCAGGGGCGACAGATGCCGCGCCATGGCCTGGGCGGCGGTCTTCACGGCGCGTTGCACGGCGTCGTGGGTCTCGTTCTCGGGCGCCCGCAGCAGGCCCACGGCGGGGGTGTCCGATCCGTCCGGCAGGTTGGCGAGCACGCGATAGAGCAGATAGCTGCCCGCGTCGTCCTCGGCTTCCGAGGTCGCGTCGGCGGCCAGGCCGGCCTCTTTCAGTGCACGGACCATCTCAGCGACCGGGGCCGTCGCCCGGGCCACGCTGGGACCGACGCCGTCCGGACGCTGGGCGCCGTCCAGCGCCCGGTTCTCGGCCCGCATCTGCAGGCGGAAGCCCTCGTGGCCGCGGGTCCGGCCCACCAGCAGAAGGGCGCGGCAGCGGCGATCGGTCAGATGGGCGGAAAGGGTGGCGGCCAGGGTGTCGGGATCGGCGGAGGGCACCGGCACGGTGCGCGCGCCCGAGGGGCTCCACGGCTCTCCGGACAGGTCTTCGATCGGGTCCCAACCGGATTCTCCGGCGTCCCATGCGCAGATGACGATCCCGGGGCGGGTGTCCGTCAGCGTCTGATCGATGTCGGTCATGAACCCGGACTATTGCGTGACAATTACGTGACGAGAGCGAACGGTGTCGTTATCGCGCCCCTGCCGTCAAGGCGAAAACACCCTTTCCAAGCTTGGCGGGAGGCAGATTCAACGGCCACGCGAACCCTTGGATCAGGCCAGATCGCCGATGGCGGCGTCCAGCAGCATGAAGGCCCGTCCGCCGTCCGAGGTCAGCCGTCCCAGCACCGCGGGACCGTCGCCGCTCGCCGCGTGGTTCGCCAGTTCGCGACCGAAGGCGCGGACATAGGACTCGGCGTCGGCGCGCAGGTCCGGATCCGTCAGCACACGGCGCGAGACGCTGCGCACGGCGGCCGGGGCGACCCGGCGCACGATCTGGCGGGCCCGGTCGGGGTCTCGTTCGGTGACGGCCAGGGCGGCTTCCTCGACCCGCGAACGGGGCAGGAGCGCATTGGGATCGACCCCCATGCGGCGGATGGCGGCGACGACCCGTTGGCCGAGGGCTTCCAGGCCGGCTTCGCCGCCGCCCGTGGGCATGACCGGGGTGTCGAGGTCCAGCGGGGTCTCGCCGGGGCCGTCGTCGACCAGATCGGCCCAGTCCAGCGGGCTGGTGGGCGAGGCGGTCCCCGGCGTCGGCTCCAGTTTGAGGCGGCCGCGCAAGCCGAAGCCCTTGCCCTCGTCGGCCTTCGGCGCGGCGCGGGGCGGTTCGGGCGGGGGCGGAGCGCCGGCGGCGGCCTCGCGGCGGCGGGTGGTCGGGGTCTCGCCGGACACGACGCCCATCAGGCGCACGGCCTCGGTCAGCATGTCGTAGTTGCGGCGCACCCGTTCCTGGAAACCGGCGTCCAGGGCCTCGGTGTCGGCGGCGGCCTTCTGCGAGGCGGCGGACAGGGCGGCGAGGCCTTCCTCGACGGTGTTGCGCACCTCTTCGACCCGCTTGCGGGCCTCTTCGGGCAGCCGTCCGGCGCGGTCGTCCAGGTCGCCGATGGCCTCGTCGATGCGGGCCAGGGCGGCGTCCATGCGCTCGACCGTGAGCTCCAGCTTCTCGATCGCCCGGTCGCCGGCCTGATCGACCAGATTGCCGGTCTCGGCGACGATGCGGCGGGCGCTGTCGACCCGGGAGTCGGCGGCGGCGTCGGCCTTCTGCGCGGCCTCGAACAGGGCCTCGCCCAGCCGGTCGGCGCGCAGCTGGGCCTGATCGGCGGCCTCGCTGGCGGCGATGCGCGAGTCCTCGGCGGTGGCCTGCAGGGCGGCCAGCGCCCGCCGGGTTTCCTCGACCAGGGCGTCGCGGGCCTCGGCGGCCAAGGCCTCGAAGCGGTCCAGCGCCACCTTGGTGGCGGCGTCGAAGCCGTCGGCCTCGCGCTGGGACATTTCCACCAGGGCCTTGAACTGGTCGGTGGCGGCCTCGACCAGATCCTTGACCGTCTCGGTCGTGCGGGTCGAGGTCTCGCCCAGTTCGCCGGCGGCGGTGCGGGCGGCCGACAGTTGTTCGCTGAGCTGGGCGCGCTGGCTCTCGACCTGGGCGGAGAAGTCCTCCTGATCGGTGCGCAGGGCGTAGGCGGCGGTCACCAGGGCGGCGCGCTGCTGGCCCAGGCCTTCCTCGACCGACTGGATCTGTTCGGCGACGCCGGAGCCGGCGTTCTCCAGCCGCAGGGTCTGGCGGGCCAGGTCGTCGGCGGCGACGCGGGCGGCGTCCTGGGCTTCGCCGGCGGCGGCGGCCAGGTCCGCGGCGCGGGCGGCCAGGGCCGCTTCCGCTTCCCGAAGCTGGGTCTGGGCCAGGTCCGAGGCGTCCACGACCATGCGCGACTGCCGTTCGACAGCGTCGAGGACGCCGGTCGCCTGGCTGTCCAGCTTGTCGCCCAGGGTCTGCATCTGGTCGCGTTCGCCGCCCAGTTGCTCGACCAGACGGCGGGCCGTGCGCCCGGCCACCTCGGCCGCCTCGTTCAGGCGGGTGGTCTCCTGCGCCAGCGCCTCGCGCAGCAGGGCCATATCGTTGCGGGCGCGCTCGGCGGCCAGCGAGGCCTGGTCGATATCCATGCGCAGGCTCTGCAGGACCTCGCCGGTCTGCTGGGCGGCCAGCGCGGTGGGCGCGATCAGGGCCTCCGACAGGTCGCGGGCGCGCTTGGTCTCGGCGGCCAGTCCGGCGCCTTGGCGGACGGCGTGGGCCAGCATGATCGCCAGTCCGGCCGGGGCCAGGGCGATCAGGGCGTAGACAGCGAGGCGCAGCGGCTCCAGGTCGACCGCGCCCGAGCCGATCTCGAAGGCGGCCCAGGCGGCGACGCCGCCGATCCACAGGGCCGCGGCGACGCCGGCGACCAGATAGGCGTGACGGCCCGACGGCTGCGGAGTCTCGCGGCGGCGCAGGGCGAGGGTCGACGCCGGAGCGGGCGGCGGATCATAGGCGGCCGGCGGCGCCTCGGCGCTTTCGGCCAGGGCGCGGATCTCGAAGGCGGCGGGTTCGGGGGCGGCGATCGGCGCGGGCTCGGGCGCGACTTCGCTGCCGGCGGCGGCGCGCTCGGCGGCCAGGCGCTGTTCCTCGGCCAGGCGGCGGCGGCGACGTTCGGACATGGGGCGCTCGGCCGAACGGCCGGCGGGCGCGGGGGCGTCCTCCGCCACGGCGGGGGTCTCGACGGCGGACTCGGTCGCGGGTTCCGACACGGGATCGGACAGATTAAGCGGCGACCGTTGGCGGGGAGGCTTCATCAGGCGGTGATCTCGTCTCGAACGGCGTCGTGGGGACGCCCGCTGGGGGACGACAGAACCCTAGCGACTCAAAGGCGCAGAGCAAAGGCGAGCCCGGACGATTCCGGCGAGCTTCAGCACTCGTGCTTGCGGTCGCCCGAGACGGTGATGACGGTGGAGGGGGTGTTGGAGCCGCCACAGTCGCGGACGCGGTGGATTTCGCGTTCGGGCTTCTGCGGGGCGCTGAGATCCAGGCCGAACTGCGACAGAGCCGCAGCGGCGAGCATGGCGACGAAGCTGGCGATCATCTCGATCAGCGCTTGCATCGCCGATCCCCCTTGTCCGAATGACGGACGCTGTTATGCGCCGAAATCTCGTCTGAAACAATGCGGCGCACATGAACAAAGCGTCACCATTGACCGTTCCCGTCTTCGCGTGGGAACGGAAAGGCGTGGCGCGCGTCTCCTGATGGGGGAGGCGCATGCCGCCGTCATGCGAATCGGTCAGGCGTAGCGGCATGGAAGAGCACGACAGACTGTTTGCGCCCGGCCGGAACTGCTGGCGCGTGGAGACGGCGAACCGCTTCGCCGTCCTGATGGAGAACGCCGCCTATTTCGCTGCGCTGCGCTCGGCGCTGGACAAGGCGCAGCGGTCCGTCGTGGTGCTGGGCTGGCAGTTTGACCCGCGCACCCGGCTGCATCCGGACATCGCGGACGCCGGTCCGCTGGATGAGATCGGCCATCTTCTACGCATGCTGGTGAAGACGCGCCCCGAATTGGACGTGCGGCTGCTCATCTGGAAGTCGCCGCTGGTCATCGCCGCCTCCCAGGGGTTCTTCCCGCAACGGGCCCAGCAGTGGTTCCGCAAGCGGATGGTCGAGTTCCGGCTGGATCCGCCGCCCGCGCCCGGCGCCTGCCATCACCAGAAGGTGGTGATCATCGACGACGCGGTGGCCTTCTGCGGCGGCGGGGACATCTCGGTCGACCGCTGGGATTCCTGTGAGCACCTGGACGACGATCCGCGCCGCTGCATGCCCTCGGGCCTGATCGCATCACCCCGGCACGAGGTGATGTGCGTGGTCGATGGCCCGGCCGCGCGCGCCCTGGGCGACCTGGCCCGCGAGCGCTGGCGGCTGGCGACGGACGAACAGACCATCGTCGACGAGGCCCCCGGCGATCCCTGGCCGGACGGGGTGGAGCCGGACCTCACGGACACGCCCTTCGCCATCGCCCGCACCGAGCCCGGCTGGGGTCAGCGCACCGAGGTGCGTGAGAACGAGGCCCTGCACCTGGACGCCATTCGCAGGGCCAAGAAGCTGATCTATCTGGAGAACCAGTATTTCACCTCGCCGGTCATCGCCGCAGCCCTGGCCGAGCGGCTGGCCGAATGGGACGGACCGGAGGTGGTCTTGGTCTCGACCGGCGGCAGCCCGAGCTGGTTCGACAAGATGACCATGGACACGGCCCGGTCCGAGGTGCTGTTCCGGCTCGAGCAGGCGGATCGCAACAACCGCTTCTTCGCCTTCGCCCCGCACACGGCCCAGGGGGAGCGGATCATCGTGCACGCCAAGATGTCGATCTATGACGACGAGGTCCTGCGCATCGGGTCGACGAACCTGAACAACCGCTCGCTGGGCTTCGACACCGAGTGCGACGTGGCCGTGGAGCCTGGGACGGCGGCGGGGCGGGAAACCATCCGCGCCTTCCGGCACCGGACGCTGGGCCACTGGATCGGCGTCGAGGGGGAGGTCTTCGCCGCCGCGGAGGCTCTGGCGGAGTCGGTCGGAACGGCGGTGCAGCAGTTCGGCAACGGCCGGATGCGTCTGCTGGGCGCCACGCCGCCGTCCAGCGTCGAACAGATCATCGCCGAGTTCCAGCTGGGCGATCCGACCTCGGTCCGCGACGCCTTCCGTCCGTGGCGGCGGCGGGCGACCTCGCACCGCCGGCGGGCGATTACGGACGCCTGATCTCGAAGTCGACGATCAGCGGCAGGTGGTCCGAGGCCATCCGCGCCAGCGGCGAGAAGGGCGCCTTGACCGCCGTGACCACGATCTCCGGGCTGGTGAAGCAGTGGTCGATGCGGATGGCCGGGAAGCTGGACGGGAAGGTCTTCACCGACGGCTTCAGCCCGAGCGAGCGCTGGCAGTCGGCCAGCCGGCGCGCCAGCGTCTGGTAGGGGCGGGTGACCGAGGTAGCGTTGAAATCGCCGGTCAGCAGCGTCGGGCCCACGCAGTCCGGATGCCCCACCCACTGCTCGCCGACCAGGGCCGCCGCCTGCAGGCGCTGCTCGCGCGGGACCAGGCCCAGATGGGTGTTGAAGACGTTCAGGGCCACGCCGTCGATCTCGATGGCGACCCACAGGGCGCCGCGCGGCTCCAGCCCCGGCACGCCGCGCACCGAGGGCAGCGGGCCTGAGCGCATCAGCCGCTCGGGCAGGTGGGTCAGGATGGCGTCGCCGTACAGCTCGGCCTCGACCCGCATGGCCGGATGGAAGTGGTAGCTCATGGCCAACTGGTCAGCGATCGAGCGGGCCTGGTCCACGAAGCCGGTGCGGGCGCGGCCCACGTCCAGCTCCTGCAGGCAGACGATGTCCGGCTCATGCTCGGCGATGACGCCCGCGATGCGGCCGACATCCAGCTTGCGGTCCACACCGACGCAGCGGTGTACATTGTAGGTCATCAGGCGGGGCATGACGGTTCGGTCGGCTTCGCGGGCGGGCTAGAGCGAAACCGGTTGAGTTGGACGGCGTCCAACCCGGCTCAGATTTCGCTCGAGTTTGATGTTGGACCATTGGTTGGATTCAGGTCGAGCCGACCTGAAGCGAAAATGGTCAAGGGCATTTCCGCCCTGAATGCGACTCCAAAGGGGCGCCGCCCGCTCAGATAATGACCAGCTTGTCCTCGATTTCGTTGCGGTCGCGGGGCGACGGCGGGAAATGTTCGGCCAGCACGGCGCCGCACAGGCCGACGGCGGCTTCGAACCCGGCCGCCGGATCACGGCGCTTCAGGCCCCGGGCCAGAGCCTCGACGGCGTCGGCCCAGACGGTCTGGTCGACCTTCGAGTGAATGCCCTCGTCGGCGATGACCTCGACCTGATGGTCCGCCAGCGAGGCGAACAGCAGCACGCCGGTGCGCGCCTCGGTCACGTGCAGGCCGTGGGCGAGGAACTGCTGCATCGCCGCCTTGTGCACCCGGGCGCGGCGCACGCTGCGCGGAGTGACCCAGCGGCGCACGACGGGCAGGGAGGTCAGCAGGAAGACGGCCAGGAAGATCGCCGACTGGATCAGGGCGTAGGCGGTCAGCGCATGACCGATGGTGGTCTCGCGGGCGGCCAGGTGGGCGGCCTCCCAGCTGTCGGTCAGGCCCGGAATCCAATCTGGCTCGAACCCCAGCGGGATCAGCCCGAGCGGCAGCAGCAGGGCCGCCGCCGCGGCCCAGCCGAAGGAAACGTCGCGATAGGACGAGACGCGCCGGGCCAGGACGCAGAAGATTTCGCCCGAGGTGGTCTGCTCGGCCGCCGCGATGGCCGCGGCGATGCGGGCGTGGGCTTCGGAGGTCGCTTGCATCACCATCCGCCCGAGGCCCCTCCACCGCCGAAGCCGCCGCCTCCACCGCCTCCACCGCCCCAGCCTCCGCCGCCGCCGCGCCCGCTGTTGCGCATGGCTTCGCTGGCGGCCCAGATCAGGATCGGGCCCAGGCCGCTGCTGCGTCGCCGGCCCCGGCCGGACGCGCCGCCCAGCAGGCCGAGCAGCAGGAAGAGGAAGACCACGGCGATCAGCACGGCCGGGCCGATCGGCAGGCTGGACCTGGGCCGCTCGGCGACCGCCGCGCGCGCCTGCGCCTCGGCCGGGTCGAGCCGCAGCTGCGCGTCGATGGCGTCCACGCCCGCGGTGACGCCCCGGTCATAGGAGCCCTCGCGCAGGGGCGGCAGGATGTCGTTGTGGATGATCAGGGCCGAAAGGGCGTCGGTCAGCACCGGCTCGAGACCGTAGCCGACCTCGATCCGGACCTTGCGCTCATCGCGGGCGATGATCAGCAGGACGCCGTTGTTCTTGCCCGCCTGGCCGATCCCCCAGGCGCGGCCCAGCTGATAGCCGTAGTCCTCGATGGGATAGTCCTGGAGGTCCGGCACGGTGACGACCACCACCTGATCGGTGGTGTCGCGCTCCAGCGCCTCCAGCTTCGTCGTCAGCGCGGCCTCGGTGGCGGGCGAGATCAGGTCGGCCCCGTCGACGACCCGCCCGGTCAGGGACGGGAACCGCGGGCCGTTCTGCGCCGAGGCGGGGCTCGCCGCCAGCCAGACGGCGGCCAGCAGGACCGCGACGAACGCGGCCGCGCGGGTGGTCAGTCCCTCAAGACCTCGCGGGATCACCGGGCGGGCGCGGCCGGCGGTGCGGAGCCCGGCGCCGCCGAAGGCGCGGGAGCGGCGGGGTTCAGGGCGTCGAAATTGACGCCGGGCGCGGACTGGGCGGCCTCGGTGGCGCTGAAGGCCTGCATCGGCTGCGAACCGCCGTGGATGGTCTTGGCCCAGATCACCGTCGGGAAGGTGCGCAGCGAGGTGTTGTAGTCGCGCACGGCCTCATTGTAGTCGCGGCGGGCGACCGCGATGCGGTTCTCGGTGCCTTCCAGCTGCGACTGCAGGGCCAGGAAGTTCTGGTTCGACTGAAGCTGGGGATAGTTTTCCGTCACCATCAGCAGGCGGGACAGGGCCTGGGACAGCTCGCCCTGGGCGGCCTGGAAGCGCTGGAAGGCCTGCGGGTCGTTCAGGGTCTCGGGCGTCACCTGGACGGCGGTGGCGCGGGAGCGGGCCTCGATCACCTGGGTCAGGGTGGTGCGTTCCTGCACCGCCGCGCCCTGAACGGTGGCCACCAGGTTGGGCACCAGGTCGGCGCGGCGCTGGTACTGCGACTGGACGTCGGCCCAGCGGGCCTTGGCCGCCTCTTCCTTGGTCGGAATGCTGTTGATGCCGCAACTGGCCACGGCGGGGGCGAGAACGACCACGGCGGCGACGGCCGCAAGGCGGGGGGGGATCCGGATCATGGTCGTCTCCTCAGACTGCGTTGAGAAGGACTATTGGGCCGGAGCGGCCCAGGTTCAAGCGTCCAGCGACTCGGCGTCCACACCCGCGGCGCGGCAGGCGGCCGAATAGGTGTTGGCCAGCAGGCAGGCGATGGTCATCGGACCCACGCCGCCGGGGACCGGGGTGATGCGTCCGGCGACCGCGGCGGCCTCCTCGAAGGCGACGTCGCCGACCACCCGGGTCTTGCCCTCGGCGGCCTTGACCGGATCCCTGGAGGGCACGCGGTTGATGCCCACGTCGATCACCGTGGCCCCGGGCTTGATCCAGTCGCCGCGCACCATCTCCGGACGGCCGACGGCGGCCACGACGATGTCGGCGGTGCGGCACAGGGCGGGCAGGTCGCGAGTGCGTGAGTGGGCGATGGTGACGGTGCAGCTCTCGGCCAGCAGCAGCTGGGCCATCGGCTTGCCGACGATGTTGGAGCGGCCGACGACCACGGCGTTGAGCCCGGTCAGGTCGCCCAGTTCGGCGCGCAGCATCATGATGCAGCCCAGCGGCGTGCAGGGGACCAGCCCCGGCAGGCCGACGGCCAGACGGCCCGCGTTGACGACGTGGAAGCCGTCCACGTCCTTGTCCGGGTCGATGGCGTCCAGCACGGCGGCGCTGTCGATGTGGCCGGGCAGGGGCAGCTGGACCAGGATGCCGTGGATGCCGGCATCGGCGTTCAGATCGGCGATCAGGGCCAGCAGGTCGGCCTGTGTCGTCGTGTCGGGCAGGCGGTGGGTGTCGGAACGCATGCCCGCGCGCCGGGTCGTCTCGCCCTTGTTGCGCACATAGATCTGGCTGGCGGGGTCCTCGCCGACGATGACGACGGCCAGTCCGGGCTTCACGCCATGGGCGCTTTCCAGCCGGGCCGAGGCCGCGGCGACGCGGTCCACCAGGCCGGCCGCGAAGGCCTTGCCGTCGATCAGGGTCGCGCGGGTGGGTTCGGCCGTCATGGGTTTCGGCTCCGGTCGTCAGGAATCGTGCGGTCCGCGCGATTTACAGAGGGGCGCGTTCGGCGTCTATGATCACTGTCGACTCCCAGGGGATACGCATGCGCCGTCAGACCATTTTCGCCGCCGTCAGCAGCCTGGCGCTCGCCGCCGCCCTGGCGGGGCCCGCCTTCGCCCAGGACGCCCGGCCGCTCGCGCCCGGAGACCAGGTCGAGGGCGAGATCGCCGACGGCGATTCCAATGGTCCCGACAACGCCTACCGCTATGACAGCTACGCCATCACCGCGACCGCCGGTCAGCGGTTCGAGGCGGTGATGCGCGCCGAGGGCTTCGACACCTTCCTGCAGGTCCAGCCGCAGGGCGAGGCCGGGGACGACGAGCCGCTGGCCAGCGACGACGACGGTCTGGGTGAAGGCACCAACTCGCGCCTGCGCTTCGCCGCGCCGGAGGACGGGGTCTATGTCCTGCGCGCCCGGACCCTGTCGGGGACGGAGGGCGGCGCCTACACCCTGAGCCTGACAGAGCGCCCGCCCGCCAAGCCCGCGCCGGAGCCGGGCCAGATCGCCCTGGGCGCGACCGTGCAGGGCGAGCTGAGCGACGACGACGCCGAGACCGACGCCGGCGCCGCCTATGAGGACTGGGCCTTCACCGGCCGCCAGGGCGACCGCGTCCAGATCGGCCTGGACAGCGAGGCCTTCGATCCGGTGGTTCGCGTGGGCCGGATCGCGGACGGCGTGTTCACCGAGCTGGGCATGAACGACGACGGCGGGGACGCCGGCCTGAACTCGCGCCTGGTCTTCACCCTGCCGGAAGCGGGGACCTATGTGATCCGCGCCACGCCGCTCAGCGCCGGCTCGACCGGGGCCTACAGCCTGACGCTGTCCGAAGGCCCGGCGCCGATCCAGGCCACCGCCATCCGTATCGGCGACACCGTTCGCGGCGAGCTGACCGATGACGACGGCCTGAGCGCCAACGAGGAGCACGCCGACGCCTACCGGTTCAGCGGGAAGGAGGGGCAGCGGATCCGCATCGATATGACCTCGACGGCCTTCGACACCTACCTGGAACTGTTCGACGAGAACCAGGTCAGCCTGGCGACGGACGACGACGGCGGGCCCGAGGGCACCAATTCGCGGCTGATCTTCACCCTGCCGCGCGACGGCTCCTATGTGATCGAGGCGCGGGCCTTCTCCGACGCGCGCGGGCGCTACAGCCTGGCGATCTCGGAGGTCGAGCCCGACAAGCCGCCGCAGCCGCTGGCCTTCGGCGCGAAGCTTGAAGGCGAGATCGGCGAGACCGATTCCCGGGACAACGACGACCGGGGTTACGACGCCTTTGTCTTCGACGGCCACAAGGGCCAGCGCGTGCGGGCGATCATGCGCTCGGGCGACTTCGACACCTATCTGCAGATCGGCAACGCCGAAGGCGAGTTCACCCCGCTGGCGCAGGACGACGACGGCCTGGGCGAGGGCACGGATTCGCGGCTGAGCTTCACCCTGCCGGAGGACGGCCGCTATGTGCTGCGCGCCTCGCCGCTGGGGTCGGACGGCAAGGGCCTGTATTCGCTGGAACTGCAGGACCGCGGTCCGCAGCCGCAACCGGGCAGCCTGCTGATCGGCACGAGCGCCCACGGCGTCCTGACCGAAAGCGACGCCACCGCCGACGACAACAGCTTCTATGACGCCTATCGGGTGACGGTGAAGGCCGACGAGAAGCTGGTCATCATCATGGTCTCCAACGAGGTCGACAGCTATCTGGTCGTCGGGCGCGAGAACGAGGGCGGGACCTTCGAGGGCCTGGCCTCGGACGACGACAGCCTGTCGGACACCCACGCCAAGCTGGAATGGACGGCGCCCGAGGACGGCACCTACGAGATCCGGGCCGGCACCTTCCAGCAGGGCCAGACCGGGTCCTATGCCCTGATCGTCGAGAAGAAGCCCTAGGGCCCCGCAGCGGAGCGGTCCGGCATGTCCGACATCGTCAACCGCAAGGACCAGCATCTGGACGTGATCCTGTCCGGCCGCGGGCGGCATGGGCGTGACGGCGGCCTGGACGCCGTGCGCTTCGTGCATGAGGCGCTGCCCGATCTGGACTACGGCAAGATCGACCTGGGCGCGGACTTCCTGGGGCGGCGGCTGAAGGCGCCGCTGCTGATCAGTTCGATGACCGGCGGGCCGGCGCGGGCCGAGGCGATCAACGCCCGGCTGGCCGAGGCCGCGCAGCACCTGGGCATCGCCCTGGCCGTCGGCTCGCAGCGCGCGGCGCTGGAGGCGGGCGGGGCGCCGGGGCTGGACATGGCCTTGCGGCTGAAGGCGCCCGACACCCCGATCCTGGCCAATATCGGCGCGGCCCAGCTGACGCGGGGCGTGGGGCCTGACGAGGCGCGCCGGATCGTGGACATGGTCGCCGCCGACGCCCTCATCGTGCACCTGAACCCGCTGCAGGAGGCCTGCCAGCCCGAGGGCGACCGGGACTGGTGGGGCGTGGGCGCGGCCCTGGAGGCCCTGATCCGGACGGTGGACTTCCCGGTGGTGGTCAAGGAGACCGGCGCGGGCCTGTCGGCGGCGACGTGCAAACGGCTGGCGGCCATGGGGGTGGCGGCGCTGGACGTGGCCGGGGCGGGTGGCTCGAACTGGGCCCTGGTCGAGGGCGAACGGGCGGAAAGCCCGGCGGACAAGGCCCATGCCGCCGCCTTCGGCGACTGGGGCATCCCCACGGCGCGGGCGATCACCGAGGCGCGGGCGGCCTGTCCCCGGACCCTGATCATCGGCTCAGGCGGGATCCGCGACGGCGTCGATGCGGCCAGGGCGATCCGGCTGGGCGCCGACATGGTCGGTCAGGCGGCAGGCGTCCTGGCCGCGGCGACGGTCTCGACCGAGGCCGTCGTGGCCCATTTCCAGACCGTGATCCGCCAGCTGAAGACCGTCTGCTTCTGCACCGGCTCGGCCAATCTGACGGCGCTGGCGCGGGCGCCGCTGCAGGACTGAAAAAGCGCACTCGGAAAAAATGGAGTGCACATCGTGCACTTTTTCCCGTGAGGCGGGGGCTGCGGGGCGAGGTTCCACCGGTAGATTGTCAAAGACTTGAGGGGAGCAACCCTAGCAGGTCGAGGCGTCAGATTTGGGCGTGGGTTCTGCTCCCTTCTCCCGATGGGAGAAGGTGGCGGGGCGGAGCCCCGTCGGATGAGGGTCGGCGGGTTCAGTCGGCCTTAGCCGCCGCCCCTCATCGCCGAATGCCGAAGGGCGACCCTTACCCTTTCGCCTGACCAATCGCTGCGCTCTTGGAGGCTCAAGCCCTCTCCATCGGGAGAGGGACGGAACTAAGCCGACGGCAGCAGGTCTCCGGCGAACGCCCGATACCGGCCGGCACGGACGCCGTCGGTGGCGCGTTCGATGTCCGGGGCGAAGTATTTGTCCGAGACGTAGGGCTCGGCGGCTTCGCGGACGATGCCCCAGACCTGTTCCAGATCGGGCGAGCTGGTCAGGGGGCGGTGGAACTCCAGGCCTTGCGCGGCGGCCAGCAGTTCGATGCCGACGACGGTGGCGGTGTTCTCGGCCATCTCCAGCAGGCGACGGGCGCCGTGGGTGGCCATGGAGACGTGGTCTTCTTGGTTGGCGCTGGTCGGCACGGTGTCGATGACGCAGGGGTGGGCGACCATGCGGTTCTCGGCCACCAAGGCGGCGGCGGTGACCTGGGCGATCATGAAGCCGGAGTTCAGGCCGCTTTCCTTGACCAGGAAGGCCGGCAGCTCGCTCATCTTGGGATCGACCAGGATGGAGGTGCGGCGCTCGGAGATATTGCCGATTTCGCAAAGCACCATGGCGATCTGGTCGGCGGCGTAGGCGACGGGCTCGGCGTGGAAGTTTCCGCCCGAGATGACGTCGCCGTCCTCGATGAAGACCAGCGGGTTATCGGTCACGGCGTTGGCTTCGCGCTCCAGCATGGCGGCGGCGTTGCGCAGCACATCCAGGGTCGCGCCCATCACCTGCGGCTGGCAGCGCAGGGAGTAGGGGTCCTGCACCTTGGCGCAGTCGTGGCGATGGCTGTCGCGGATGGCCGAGCCGCTGATCAGGGCGCGCAGGCGGGCGGCGACGTCGATCTGGCCGGGCTGACCGCGCAGGGAGTGGATGCGCGGATCGAACGGCGCGTCCGACCCCTTGAGCGCGTCGACCGACAGGGCGCCGGCGGCGATCCCGGCGGCGAAGACGGCCTCGGTCGCGAACAGGCCGGCCAGGGCCAGGGCGGTGGAGCACTGGGTGCCGTTCAGCAGGGCCAGGCCTTCCTTGGGGCCGAGCACGACGGGCTTGAGCCCGACCTTGGCCATGGCGGCTTCGGCGGAGAGGGTTTCGCCGTTGTGGCGGGCCTCGCCGACGCCGATCAGGACGCAGGACATATGGGCCAGCGGGGCCAGGTCGCCCGAGGCGCCGACCGAGCCCTTGGACGGGATGCAGGGCAGGACGTCGGCGTTCACCAGGGCGATCAGGGCCTCCAGCGTGCCGCGCCGGACGCCCGAGGCGCCCTTGGAGAGGCTGGCGATCTTCAGCACCATCAGCAGGCGGGTGACCGCGTCCGGCAGCAGGGCGCCGACGCCGCAGGCATGGCTGAGGACGAGGTTCTTCTGAAGGGTTTCAAGGTCTTCCGGCGCGATGCTGGTGTTGGCCAGCAGGCCGAAGCCGGTGTTGATGCCGTACACGGTGCGCCCCTCGGCGAGGATGGCGGCGACGACGGCCGCGCTCTTCTCGACGTCGGCCCAGGCGGCGGGGGTCAGGCTGACGGTGACGGGGCCGTCGAGGACCGTGCGGAGCTGCGCGAGGGAAAGGGGGGCGGAGCCGATGGTGATGGTGGTCATGGTCAAGCCTTCAGGCTCGGGAGGTTGAGCCCATGGTCTCGGGCGGCTTGCTTGGCGATCTCATAGCCCGCGTCGGCGTGGCGCATGACGCCGGTGGCGGGGTCGTTCCACAGGACGCGTTCGAGGCGAGCGGCGGCTTCCGGCGTGCCGTCGGCGACGATGACCACGCCGGAATGCTGGCTGTAGCCCATGCCGACCCCGCCGCCGTGGTGCAGCGACACCCAGCTGGCGCCCGAGGCGGTGTTGAGCAGGGCGTTGAGCAGGGGCCAGTCGGAGACGGCGTCCGAGCCGTCCATCATCGATTCCGTCTCGCGGTTGGGGCTGGCGACGGAGCCGCTGTCCAGGTGGTCGCGGCCGATGACGATGGGGCCCGAGAGCTCGCCCGAGGCGATCATGTCGTTGAACATCAGGCCGGCGCGGTGGCGGTCGCCCAGGCCGATCCAGCAGATGCGGGCGGGCAGGCCCTGGAAGGCGATGCGCTCGCCCGCCATGTCGAGCCAGCGGTGCAGGCCCGCGTTGTCGGGGAAGAGCTTCTTCATCGCCGCGTCGGTCTTGCGGATGTCCTCCGGATCGCCGGTCAGAGAGGCCCAGCGGAACGGGCCGACGCCGCGGCAGAACAGGGGGCGGATGTAGGCCGGGACGAAGCCGGGGAAGTCGAAGGCGTTGGCCACGCCCGCGTCGAAGGCGACCTGGCGGATGTTGTTGCCGTAGTCGGTGGTCGGGACGCCCATCTTCTCGAAGGCGAGCATGGCGTTGACGTGGTCGACGATCGAGGCGCGGGCCCCGGCGACGACGGCGTCGGGATCGGACTGGCGCTTCGTCTCCCATTCGGCGACGGTCCAGCCCTTGGGCAGGTAGCCGTTGACGAGGTCGTGGGCGCTGGTCTGGTCGGTGACCAGATCGGGCCGGACGCCGCGCTTGACCAGTTCAGGCAGAACATCCGCCGCATTGCCCAACAGCCCGACGGAAATGGGTTTTCCGGTCGTCCTGGCGTCTTCGATCAGGGCCAGGGCCTCGTCCAGCGTCTCGGCCATGACGTCGAGGTAGCGGGTCTTCAGGCGCATCTCGATACGGCTGCGCTGACACTCGACGGCGAGGCAGGAGGCACCGGCCATGGTGGCCGCCAGGGTCTGGGCGCCGCCCATGCCGCCGAGGCCCGCGGTCAGGATCCACTTGCCCGACCAGTCGCCGCCGTAGTGCTGGCGACCGGCCTCCATGAAGGTCTCATAGGTGCCCTGAACGATGCCCTGGGTGCCGATGTAGATCCAAGACCCGGCCGTCATCTGGCCGTACATCATGAGGCCCTTGCGATCGAGCTCGTTGAAATGCTCCCAGGTCGCCCATTTGGGCACCAGGTTGGAGTTGGCGATCAGCACGCGCGGGGCGTCGGCGTGGGTGCGGAAGACGCCGACCGGCTTGCCCGACTGGACCAGCAGGGTCTGGTCCGCCTCGAGGTTGCGCAGCTCCTCGACGATGCGGTCGAAGGCCTGCCAGTTGCGGGCCGCCTTGCCGATGCCGCCGTAGACGACGAGGTCTTCCGGACGCTCGGCCACCTCGGGATCGAGGTTGTTCATGAGCATGCGCAGGGCCGCCTCGGCGGCCCAGGTCTTGGCGGTCATCTCGGGTCCGCGCGGAGAGCGGACGATGCGGGCGTTGCTGTTGGTCATGGGTCAGGCTCGCTGGCTGATCGCGAAGTCGCGGGCGGCGGTGAGGACGGCGCGCAGGGTGCGCGTGATGGGCGCGGCGCGGGCCGCGTCGAAGGGGGTGGGCCAGGTCGAGGCGTCCATGACGGCGGGCTCGTCGATATAGCCGCGGCAGGCCAGCTCCATCTGGATGGCGTGCACGCCCCGGGTCGGCTGGCCGTAGTGGCGGGTGGTCCAGCCGCCCTTGAAGCGGCCGTTGACGACATGGCTGTCGCCGGAGGCGATGCAGGCGGCCTCGACCGCCGCGGTCAGGGCGGGATCGCAGGTGACGCCGCTGTTGTCGCCGATGTTGAACTGCGGCAGCTCGCCGTCGAACAGGCGCGGCACGTGCGAGCGGATCGAATGGGCGTCGTACAGGACGACGGGGCCGTCGGCCGACAGCCGCGCGATCTGGGCGGTCAGGGCGGCGTGGTAGGGATCGAAGAATTCGGCGCGGCGGGCCTCGATCTCGGCCGCGTCGGGCTCCTGGCCGGGCTTGTAGAGGGGCTCGCCGTCGAAGGTCTCGGTGGGGCACAGGCCCGTGGTGGTCATGCCCGGATAGAGGGACTGGCCCGACGGGTCGCGGTTCATGTCGATGACGCTGCGCGAGATGGCGGTGCGGACCGTGGTCGCGCCCAGTTCGGTCGCGAAGGCGTAGAGGCGGTCGATCCACCAGTCGGCGTCCTTGCGAGCCCGCCAGGGGTCGGCCATGCGCGCCTCGATGGCCGCCGGGATGTCGGTTCCGGTGTGGGGGAAGGCGATGATCAGGGGGGCGTCGCCGGGCGCCACCGTCAGCCAGTCCGTCATCTCCGCCTCCTTGCCAGTTTCTCGATTATGTATAGACATATTCGCGACGATGGAGAGTTGTCCAGTGCCGGATCAAGCCGCCCACAGCCTGTTCTTCCGCCGCGCCCTGCTGCCGCAGGGCTGGACGGCGAATGTGAGGATCGCCGTCACGGACGGGGCGGTCGCGGGGGTAGAGACGGACGCCGTGCAGGGCGCGGGCGAAGCCGATCTGGGCGTCGTCCTGCCGGGCCTGTCGAACGTGCACAGCCACGCCTTCCAGCGCGCCATGGCCGGGCTGACCGAAGAGCGCGGACCGAACGAGGGCGATGACTTCTGGTCCTGGCGGGCGCTGATGTACCGCTTCCTCGACCGGGGCGGGCCCGAGGAGATCGAGGCGATCACGGCGCTGGCCTTCGCCGAGATGCTGGAGGGCGGCTTCACCCGGGTGGGGGAGTTCCACTATCTGCACAACGACCCCGACGGTCGGACGTACGCCGACCGGGGCGAACTGGCGGGGCGGATCGCGGCGGCGGCGGACGGGACCGGGATCGGCCTGACCCTACTGCCGGTTTTCTACGCCCATGCCGGCTTCGGCGGGACGCCGCCCGCGCACGGACAGCGCCGCTTTATCAATGACATCGACGACTTCGCGAAGCTGATGGATGAGAGCCGACGGATCGTCTCGGCCCTGCCGGACGCGGTCGTCGGGGTGGCCCCGCACAGCCTGCGGGCCGTGACGCCGGAGGAGATCGCGGCCGTGGTTCCGATGGCCGGCGACGGGCCCGTGCACATCCATGCGGCCGAGCAGACCAAGGAAGTCGACGACTGCCTGGCCTGGTCCGGCGCGCGGCCGGTGCAGTGGCTGCTGGACAATGTCGGGCTGGACCGGCGCTGGTGCCTGATCCACGCGACCCATCTGACCGCCGACGAGACGACGCGAATGGCGAAGAGCGGGGCGGTGGCGGGCCTGTGCCCTGTGACCGAGGCCAACCTGGGCGACGGCGTCTTCCCGGCGGTGGAGTTCCTGGCCCAGGGCGGGGCCTTCGGCTTGGGAACGGACTCCAATGTGCTGATCGACGCCGCGGGAGAGCTGCGGGCGCTGGAGTACAGCCAGCGGCTGACCCGGCGCGGCCGGGCGGTGCTGGCGGACAAGGAAGCCTCGACCGGCGGAACCCTGTACCGGCGCGCGCTGGCGGGCGGAGCGCAGGCGACCAGCGGGACGACCGGGATCGCGATCGGCCAGGCGGCGGACTTCGTGACGCTGGAGACCGACGACCTGGCCTATGCGGGGCGGACGGACGACGCCCTGCTGGACAGCCTGGTCTTCGCCGGACCGAAACGGGCGATCCGTACCGTCTGGCGGCGGGGCCGGGTGGTGGTCGAGAACGGCCGCCATGTGGGCCGGGACGCCATCGAGGCCCGTTATCGCCGGGCGCTGGACGCCGTGCTGGGCGGATGAGCGCCCTGCATCGCCGCATCGGCGCGGACATCGAGCGGCGGATCCTGTCGGGCGAGTGGCCGCCCGGCGCGCGGGTGCCGACCGAGGCCGAGCTTCAGGCGGAATACGGCTGCGCGCGGATGACCGTGTCCAAGGCCCTGACCGACCTGTCGGCGCGCGGGCTGATCCTGCGCCGGCGCCGGGCCGGGTCGGTGGTGGCGCGGCCGCCGGTGCATTCCGCCGTGCTGGACATTCCCGACATCGCCGCCGAGATCGAGGCGCGCGGCATGGCCTATGGCTATGAACTGCTGGAGCGGTCCGAACGGGCGGCGACGGATGAGGAGGCGTGGCTGGGCGCACGGGTCGTGGCCCTGGCCTGCCTGCATCGCGCCGACGGCGCGCCCTTCGCGCTGGAACGGCGGCTGATCGGCCTTCAGGCCACGCCCGAGGCGGCGGACGAGCGTTTCGAGACGGTCTCCCCGGGCGGCTGGCTGCTGAAGCGGGCACCATGGACCGAGGCCGAGCACCGGATCGCGGCGGTGGCGGCGGACCGGGAAACCGCCCTGCGGCTGGACCTGGCGCCCGGCGAGGCCTGCCTGAAGCTGGAGCGCCGCACCTGGGCCGACGGCCTGGGCGTGACCTGGGCGTGGCAGACCTTCCCGGGGCAGGCCTATGATCTGGTCGCCCGCTTCTCTCCCGCCCGACCGGAGGCCCGATGACCCGCCTGCTGACCGACTGCCATGTGGCGACGATGGTGGGCGAGACCGCCTATGGCGCCATCGAGGACGCGGCGATCCTGATCGAGGACGACCGGATCGCCTGGGTCGGGCCGCGGGCCGAGGCGCCGGCGGCCGATGTCGTGGAGCGGCTGGACGGGCGCTGGGTCACGCCGGGGCTGATCGACTGCCATACGCATCTGGTGTTCGGCGGCGACCGCTCGGGCGAGTTCGAGCAGCGGCTCGGCGGCGCCACCTATGAGGAGATCGCGCGCGCCGGGGGCGGCATCGTCTCCTCGGTGAAGGCGACCCGTGCGGCGAGCGAGGATGAGCTCTACGCCTCGGCCCTGACCCGGCTGGACGGTCTGAAGGCCACGGGCGTGACGACCGTGGAGATCAAGTCCGGCTACGGGCTGGACCGGGACAGTGAGCTGGCCATGCTGCGCGTGGCGCGGCGGATCGGGCGCGAGGCGGGGGTGCGGGTGCGCACCAGCTATCTGGGCCTGCACGCCGTGTCGCCGGAGCTTAAGGCGGACCGGGGCGCCTATGTCGACCTGGCCATCGACCGGATCCTGCCGGACGCCCACGCCGAGGGGCTGGTCGACATGGTGGACGCCTATTGCGAGCCCATCGCCTTCACGACCGACGAGGTCAGCCGCCTGTTCGAGAAGGCCAGGGCGCTGGGCCTGCCGGTCAAGCTGCACGCCGACCAGCTGTCGGACGGCGGCGGCGCGGCGCTGGCGGCGAGATACGGCGCTTTGTCGGCGGACCATGTGGAGCACACGACCGAGGCGGGCGTGACGGCGATGGCGAAGGCGGGGGTGGTCGCCGTGCTGCTGCCGGGGGCCTTCCTGATGCTGCGCGAGACCACGCCCCCGCCCATCGCGCTGTTCCGACAGCATGGCGTGCGGATGGCGGTGGCGACGGACTGCAATCCCGGCACCTCGCCGGTGGCGTCGATGACGGCGGCGCTGAACCTGGCCTGCGTGCAGTTCCGCCTGACGCCGGAAGAGGCGCTGGCGGGGGCGACGCGGGTGGCGGCCAAGGCGCTGGGCCTGACCGATGTCGGGACCATCGAGGCCGGCAAGACGGCCGATCTGGCGGTGTGGGACATCAGCCGCCCGGCCGAGCTCTGCTATTGGCTGGGCAAGCCGCTGCTGCACGCGCGGTACGTGTCAGGCGAGCGCGCATAGGTAGTTTGTTAAGGCGAATCCCCGCACAATCCGCGGATGAAACGCGATCTGGTCGAGTTCGGACTGGTCGTCGCCACCATCGCGACAACGATCCTGTATGGCCTGTGCGTCAGCCTGCAGGTCGCGGGCGTATTCGCTAATCACGCCATTCGGTGATCGCCGCCACATCGGGGCGCGGCCGCTCCAGCGGGGCCTCGGCCAACGTGCCGATGTGGATGAAGCCCGCCACCTGTTCGCCGTCCTTGACGCCATAGAGGGCCACGGCCTCGGCGTCGTAGCTGTACCAGTCGGTGATCCAGCTGGCCGAATAGCCCAGGGCGTTGGCCGCGTGCTCGATGTTCATGCAGACCGCGCCCGCCGAGAGCTGCTGCTCCCAGACCGGCACCTTCTGGCTGTCGACCGGGACGGAGACGACCAGGATGGTCAGGGGCGCGGCGGTCAGCTTCATCAGCACCTTGCGGGCCTTGTCCGCGCCGGGTTGGCGTTCGGCCAGCGGCAGCAGCTTGTTGGCCAGATCGGCGCGGCCTTGCGGGCCCATGACCACGAAGCGCCACGGGAACAGCTTGCCGTGGTCGGGGCTGCGGGCGCCCAGCGTCAGGATGCGCTCGATCTCCTGCCGCGAGGGGCCGGGGCCGGTCAGGCTCTGGGCCGGGGCGGAACGGCGGCGGGCGAGGCGGTCGGCGAAATCTTCGGAAGCGACGGGGAGGGGGAGGGCGGCGCCCAGATCGGTGTCGGTCATGGGGCCTAGCTAGGCGCGCAGCCGGCTCTGCGCCATACCCGGATCATGACCGACTCCCGCGATATTTTCGACGCCGACCGCCCGCTGCCGATCTGGGATGACGGACGCGACCGTCCGCCGCCTTGGCGGGACGCGGGCGCGACGATCCTGTTCGAGAACCCGTGGATGCGGCTGACCCGCCACGACGCCACGGCGCCGACGGGGCACAAGGCGGACTATGTCGTCATGCGGCCGCGGAACATGTCGGTGGGGGTGCTGCCGCTGCACGCGGACGGCACGGTGACCCTTGTCGGCCAGCAGCGCTTCGCCCTGATGAACTGGTCCTGGGAGATGCCGGAAGGCGGCGCGCCGTTCGACGAGGACCCGCTGGAGGGCGCAAAGCGCGAACTGGCCGAGGAGGCCGGGCTGGCGGCGGCGCAGTGGCGGCTGGCCTATCGGGCCGAGATGACCAACTCCATCACCGACGAGCGGGCCATGGCCTGGCTGGCGTGGGATTTCACCGAGGTTCCGATCGCACCCGACGAGACCGAGATCATCCGCGTCGCCCGCGTGCCGTTCGGCGATCTTCTGCGCGAGATCGGGCGCGGATCGATCCGGGATATGTTTACTCTCGCGACCGTCCTGCGCGCCTACCATATGGCGCGCGAAGGCGAACTGCCGCCGGAACTGGCGAAGGCCATGCTGGCCAGCGTATGATGGCCGCCTGATGGAGCCCGTGATGCCCAAGCTTGAAGTCGTCATCGCCGAACCGGACGCCTGGACCCTGCTGCGCGCCGCCGCCGGAGCCGCGGCCCGGGACGAGCCGCACCTCGCGTCGCAGATGAACGCCGTGATCCTGTCGCACGGCGACCTGGCCTCGGCCCTGAGCTTCCAGATCGCGCGCAAGATGGGCGACGCCGAACTGGGCGCCATGTCGATCCGCGAGGTGTGCCGCGACGCCTTCGAGGCTGATCCGGAGATCGTCGCCGCCGCCGAGGCCGACCTTCTGGCCGTCGCCGAGCGCGATCCGGCGATCCGCTCGCTGCTGCAGCCCTTCCTCTACTTCAAGGGCTTCCAGGCCCTGCAGGCGCACCGCGTGGCCCACTGGCTGTGGACCGAGGGGCGCGACACCCTGGCCTTCCACCTGCAGAGCCGGATGTCCGAGCTGTTCCAGATCGACATCCATCCGGCGGCGAAGCTCGGCTCGGGCCTGTTCCTCGACCACGGCACCGGCATCGTCATCGGCGAGACGGCGGTGGTCGGCGACGAGGTCTCGATGCTGCACGGCGTGACGCTGGGCGGCACGGGCGCGGACCGCGGTGATCGTCATCCCAAGATCGGCAAGGGTGTCCTGCTGGGCGCCGGGGCCAAGGTGCTGGGCAACATCACCGTCGGGGACTACGCCAAGGTGGCGTCCGGATCGGTGGTGTTGAAGGCCGTGCCCGCGGGCTGCACCGTGGCGGGCGTGCCGGCGCGGCTGGTCAACTGCCCGACCGAGGCGACCCCGGCGCGGACCATGGACCATACGCTGGCCGACATCGTCTATGACTTCGTGATCTAGGGTTTCCCTCAGCCGAGCCATTCTCTAGGGTCCGCGCCAATTCCAGACGGACCGAGGACTTCCCCATGAACGCCCACGACATGAAGCGCGTCGAGACGCACCTGAAGCGCACCTTCAACACGGGCGGCATCATCGTGAAGCCGCGCGGCAAGCCGGCGGACTCGGCCGAGGTCTATGTCGGCGACGAGTTCATCGGCGTGGTCTTCGAGGACGAGGACGAGGCGGGCAGCTTCATGTTCGAGATGGCCATCCTGGCGGAAGACCTGCCGGAATAGGCCGCCGAACAGCGGACGTGAAAAAGGCCCCGGGGAGCGATCCCCGGGGCCTTCGTCATTTCAGCGCGATCAGCTCTTGCCGAAAATCAGTCGGCTCAGCGAGGCGAAGAAGCCCGTCTTCTCGGCGGGCTTCGGCGCGGCGGCCGGAGCGGCGGCGGCGGGCGCAGCAGCCGGGGCGACGGCGGCAGGAGCCGGAGTCGGCTTCGGAGCGGCGGCGACCGGGGCGGCGGCGGGCTTGGCGGCCGGAGCGGCGGCCTTCGGAGCGGCGGCCGGCTTCTTGGCGGCGACCGGCTTGGCGGCGGGCTTCGGCGCAGCCTTCGGAGCGACCTTGGTCGCAGCCTTCACGGCGGGCTTGGCGGCGGCCTTGGGCGCAGCGGCCTTGGCGGCGGCGGGCTTGGCAGCCGGCTTCGCAGCGGGTTTGGCGGCCGGCTTCTTGGCGGCGACGGCCTTCGGCGCGGCGGCCTTGGCCGGGGCCGAAACCTTCACGGCGGGCTTGGCCGGAGCCTTGGCGGCCGGCTTGGGAGCGGCGGCCTTGGCGGCGGGTTTTGCGGCCGCGGGCTTAACGGCGCTCGACTTCGCGGCCGGTTTCGGCTTGGAAGCTGCGGACGTCGCCGGTTTGGCGGTACTCGACTTGGATGGTGCTTTGGCCATGAATTCCCCGACCCCTCGGATGTTGCGATTGCTGGCGATGGAGAGCACGCCAGCGCGTGTCTCGATTCGTGATCATAGCGGCGTTTGAGAAATGTCCGAGTCCGCTGTTCAGATAATCGCGCGCGGCCCCCGCGTCATCGCTGAAACCGCCGCCCTGGCGCTGGATGCCGACCCCCTGCTGGAGGGCGCCACCTACTCGATCCTGGAAGAGGACGAGGACAAGGGCGTCTGGCGCATCGACGCCTTCCCGACCACCGACGAGGAAGCCGAAGGCATTGAGAAGACGCTGTCGGCGCATGACGGGCTGACCGTCGTGGTCGAGAAGCTGGCCGACGCCGACTGGCTGGCCATGTCCCTGTCGGGCCTGCCGCCGGTCGAGGCCGGGCGCTTCTTCGTCTACGGCGCCCACGATCAGGGCCGCGTGCCGGTCAACAAGATCAATCTGAAGATCGATGCGGGCGCCGCCTTCGGCACGGGTCACCACGGCACGACCGTCGGCTGCCTTCTGGCCTTCGACGAGCTGCTGAAGAAGGAAAGCTTCGAACGGGTGCTGGATGTCGGCTGCGGCACCGGCGTGCTGGCCATCGCGGCGGCCCGGGCCGGATCGAAGGTCGCGGTGGGCACCGATATCGACGCGCCCTCCGTCCGCATCGCCAATGAGAACGCCAAGCTGAACCAGGCCGACGCCCGCTTCGTGCACGCCTTCGGCCTGAACGACCGCAAGGTGCGCGGGCAGGGGCCGTACGACCTGGTCTTCGCCAACATCCTGGCCCCGCCTCTGGTCAGCCTGTCGCAGGACATCAAGGAGGCGCTGAAGCTGGGCGGGGTGGCCATCCTGTCCGGCCTGCTGCGGACGCAGGAACGCCGGGTGACGGCGGCCTATCTGTCGCGCGGCTTCGTGCTGGAGCGCCGCATCCACCGCGATGCGTGGAGCGCGCTGGTGTTGAGACGGGTGGGTTAACGGCGGAACAGCCGCCCGGCGGGGGTGTTCCGGTCACATAACCGGAGGATGCCCCTGTGACCCAGCACGACCCTGACCTAGACCCCGTCCGCGAAACCGTCGTGACGCGCGGCCCCGTGATCGAAACCGTGGAGACGGTCGTGGTCAGGGAGTCGAACACCGGCTGGTGGATCGCCGGCATCCTCGGCGGCCTCGTGCTGATCGCCGTGCTGTGGATCCTGTTCTCGCGCGCGCCGGCCCCGGCCACGGAGGACGCCCTGCTGGAAGCCCAGGCGGACGCGGTCGCCGCCCAGGCCCAGGCCGATCGCGCCGCCGTCGCCGGCCAGGTCGCGGGCGCCCAGGCCAGCGTCGATATCGCCCGGGCCGATGCGGCGCGCGCCGCCGCTGAAGCGCGCACGGCGGAGGCGCAGGCGGCGGAACCGGTGGTGATCGAACGGACCGTGCCGGCCCCGACGGTTCCCACGGCTCCGGCGGTGGTCAGCCCGACGGCGCCGCAGAACTAGGCCGCATTCTCCCTCCCCGAAGTGGGGAGGGATGTCGGCGGGTTAGCGGCGACAGGGTGGGGGCGCTTTGCGGCGGCGCGTCCGCGCGGCCGCTCCCCACCCGTCCTCGCTTCGCTCGGCCACCCTCCCCATGAGGGGAGGGAGAAGCGTTGAGCCTGCCTCTGGGGCGGTGCTATGCCTCCGGCCATGCGCCAGACCTATGATGAAACGACCGATCCGTCCTTCGGGGCCAAGCATCTCCCCCGCGTGCGGGCCAAGATGGCCGAACAGGGCCTCGACGGGATGCTGGTCCCGCATGAGGACGAGCACCAGAACGAATACCTGCCCGCCGCCAACGACCGGCTGGCCTGGGTGAGCGGCTTCACCGGCTCGGCCGGGGCCGGCGTGGTTCTGAAGGACAAGGCGGCGGTGTTCGCCGACGGCCGCTACACCGTGCAGGTGAGGGCCCAGGTCGACGCCGGACAGTTCGAAATCCTGGACCTCGTCGAGGGCGGGGTGCCCGCCTATCTGGAGCGCGCGCCCAAGGGGGCGGTGATCGGTTACGACCCGCGGCTGCACAGCCCGGACGCGCTGGCGGTGCTGAAGCGGGCGGCGGCCAAGGCCGGGGCCGAGCTGACGCCGGTGGCGGTCAATCCGGTGGATCAGGCCTGGGCCGAGGAGCGCCCGGAACAGCCGATGGCGCCGGTCGTGCCGCATGAGGACAAATACGCCGGCGAAAGCAGCGCCTCCAAGCGCGCCCGCATCGGCGAGGCCGTGGCCAAGGCGGGGGCGGACGCGACGGTGCTGACGGCCCCGGCCTCGATCGCCTGGCTGTTCAACATCCGCGGCGGCGACGTGATCCGCACGCCGCTGCCGCTGTCGCAGGCCGTCGTGAAGACCGACGGGACGGCGCGGCTGTTCCTCGATCCGCGCAAGGTGACCAACGCATTGCCCGCCTGGCTGGGCGACGCGGTGACGCTGGAGGCGCCCGAGGCGCTTGACGGGGCGCTGGACGCGCTGGCGGGCCAGAAGGTGCTGGTCGATCCGGGCCAGTCCTCGGCCTGGTATTTCGACCGGCTGACCGATGCGGGCGCGACCGTGGTGCGCGGGATGGATCCCTGCACCCTGCCGCGCGCGCAGAAGAACCCGGTTGAGATCGAGGGAACGCGTCAGGCCCACATCCGCGACGGCGCGGCCCTGAGCCGCTTCCTGCACTGGGTCGACACGGTCGCCCAGCAGACCTTGCCGGACGAGCGCGAGGTGGCCGAGACGCTGGAGCGCTTCCGCGAGGAGACCGGCGCGCTCAAGGACCTGAGCTTCGACACCATCGCGGGCGCCGGGCCCAACGGCGCCCTGCCGCACTACAAGCCGGTGACCCGCACCATCCGCCGGATCGAGAAGGGCTCCCTGCTGCTGGTGGACGGCGGCGGCCAGTATCTGGACGGCACGACCGACGTGACCCGGACCATGGCCGTGGGCGAGCCGACGGCGGATCAACGCCGGATGTTCACCCTCGTGCTGAAGGGCCACATCGCCATGGCCACCGTGCGCTTCCCGGCCGGGACGACGGGGCATCAGCTGGACGCCTTGGCCCGCCTGCCACTGTGGATGCAGGGCTTCGACTACGACCACGGAACCGGCCACGGCGTCGGCAGCTATCTGGGCGTCCACGAGGGGCCGCAGCGGATCGCCAAGGCGATCAACAGCCAGCCGCTGCTGACCGGCATGATCCTGTCCAACGAGCCCGGCTACTACCGCGAGGGCCACTGGGGCATCCGCATCGAGACCCTGCAGGTGGTCACGGCGCCGGAGCCGATCCCCGGCGGCGAGCGGCCGATGCACGGCTTCGAGCAACTGACGCTGGCCCCGCTGGACCGTAAGCTGATCGATACGGCCCTGCTGACCCCGGACGAGCGCGCCTATGTCGACGCCTACCACGCCGAGGTCTGGGCCAAGGTCGGGCCGCTGATGGAGGGCGAGGCCAAGGCGTGGCTGGAGACGGCCTGCGCGCCGCTTTGAGGCAAGCCATGACGCTAGTGTTCGAGCAGCTCAATCAGGGATGGAACGCGTATCCGAACGGTTCGGAGTCTGTTGTCGCGCGTGTCGGCGACACTCTGACCTTCCGTTTTGAACTCAATCCCTTCGCCTACGAGGGCGTCAGCAAGGGCGATGAGGCGGTTCTCACCTTTGCCGGCTGCACCCGTTGGCGGTTGGGCGTGACCAACGATCAAGGCTGGTTTGAAGGTCAGTGCCGGTATTCGGATGTGGCCCCGCGATGGGGTGAATTTTACGAGATCATCGGAGATGATCCCGAACGAAACGCTCCGGAGGACTGGCAGATCATCGGGGCGGACACGAGCGCTGGTCGGCACTTCCTGTTCTACCTCAGGGACGAAACCTTCGAGTGCGTGGCGGATGACTGGCGGATCGCGCCCTTGAAATAAGGCCATTCGGCGCCCATCTCCTGAGGGCCGGCGGCGTGGCCGCCGGCTTCCTCACATTTCAGGAGACGCGGTGATGAAGACGCGCACGCTGGGCCGTTCGGGCCCCGAGGTTTCGGCCATCGGCCTGGGCTGCATGGGCATGGCCGCATTCTACGGGCAGGCGTCGGACGAGGCGCAGGCGACGGCGGTCATCCACCGCGCGCTCGATCTGGGCCTGACCTTCCTCGACACGGCCGAGATGTACGGCCCGCACACCAATGAGATCCAGGTCGGCAAGGCGCTGGCCGACCGGCGCGACAAGGCCTTCGTCGCGACCAAGTTCGGCATCGGCTACAACGCCGACCGCACCGCCCTGACCGTGGACGGCTCGCCGGCCAATGTACGCCGCGCCATCGAGGGCAGCCTGAAGCGCCTGGGGATGGACCACGTCGATCTCTACTACCTGCACCGCGTCGACCCCAACACGCCGATCGAGGAGACCGTCGGCGCGATGGGCGAGCTGGTGAAGGAGGGCAAGGTGCGCTTCCTGGGCCTGTCCGAGGCCGCGCCGGAGACCCTGCGTCGGGGCCATGCGGCGCACCCGATCACCGCCCTGCAGACGGAATACTCGCTGTGGAGCCGCGAGCCCGAGGACGAGATCCTGGCGACCTGCGAGGAACTGGGCGTCGGCTTCGTGCCCTACAGCCCGCTGGGCCGGGGCTTCCTGTCGGGCGACATCCGGTCGATCGACGATCTGGCCGCCGACGACTTCCGCCGTTCCAACCCGCGCTTCATGGGCGAGAATTTCCAGAAGAACCTCGACCTGGTGGAGGCCGTGAAGGGCGTCGCCGCCGACAAGGGCGTGACGGCGGCGCAACTGGCGCTGGCCTGGGTGCTGGCGCAAGGCGAGCACCTGGTCCCGATCCCCGGCACCCGGCGCATCGCGACGCTGGAGGACAACATCGCCGCGGCGGAGGTCGTGCTGACGCCGGAAGACCTGAGCCGCATCGAAGCGGTCTTCCCCAAGGGCGCGGCGCAGGGCGAACGCTATGCGCCGGCGGGCCGGGCGGCGTTGAACCGCTGAGGAGGTCGGTCCCGTGATCACGTGCGTCATCGACTATGTGATCGATCCATCAAAGATCGAGGCGTTCGAGCGCTTCGGCGCGCGATGGATTGAACTGGTGAACCGCCATGGCGGACAGCATCACGGCTACTTCCTGCCGGGCGAGGGGGCCAGCGATCGTGCGCTGGCCCTGTTCAGCTTTCCGAGCCTCGCAGCTTATGAAGCCTATCGGGCGCTGTTCGGGCGCGATCCCGATTTCATCGCGGCCGACCGCATCCGTGACGAGAGCGGCTGCGTGATCCGATACGACCGGACCTTCATGCGGCCGCTGGCGCCCGGCGATTACTGAACCCGCGTCCAGGTCTGGTTGCGGCACAGGGGGGCGACGACGCAGCCGCGCAGGCGCAGGGTGTTGTCGCCCTGCATGGTGATGGTCCCGCGATAGGTGCGGCCGTCGGCGGGGTTGTAGACGCTGCCGCCCGTCCATTCGGTCGGGCCGCCGGTGAAGCCGCGCAGCATGGGCAGGTTGCGCAGGGGGCGGGTGCGCAGCGACCGGTCCGAATTGTTCTCGTCCAGTGCGCCGGGTTCGGCGCGGATGTGGTCCGAGGTCACCAGCACGCCGCACAGGGCCTGACCGCAGCGGCTGATGCGGACCTGTCCGCCGTTGGTGGGGGTCTGCCACAGGCCGGTCGGATCGCTCGCCAGGGCGGGGGCGGCGAGGGCGGCGGAGGCGGTCAGGACGGCGGCGAGGAGGGCGAGGCGCATGGGGAACTCCGGAACAGGTTTCAGCCGCCGATCAGGGCCAGCCATTCGTCTTCGGTCAAAATCACAACGCCGTGCTTTTGCGCCTCGGCCAGCTTAGACCCCGCGCCCGGACCGGCGACGAGGTAGTCGGTCTTCTTCGACACCGATCCCGAGACCTTGGCGCCGAGGCCCTCGGCCCGGGCCTTGGCCTCGTCGCGGGTGAAGCGCTCCAGCGCGCCGGTGAAGACCACGGTCTTGCCGGCGACGGCGGTGTCGGTCTTCGGCCTCTCGGCGTCCTCGACCGTGTCGAGCTGCGCGATCAGGGCGTCGACCACGGCGCGGTTGTGCGGCTCGTGGAAGAACTGGGCCAGGGCCCGCGCCGCGACGGGGCCGACGCCGGCGATGCCCGCGATCTCGCCCAGCGTCATCGAGGGGCCTTCCTCGCGCGCGATCTGGGCAAGGCGCACGATGGCGGGCCAGTCGGGGGCCAGCAGGGCCAGGGCGCGGCGGGCCGGGGAGGCGACGCCGGGGAAGGCGAGGGACAGCTTCTGGTCCAGGGGCGCCTCGGGCCAGGGATCGTCGGCGGGCGGCGTGGCGGCGGCGAGGACGGACAGGGTGCGCTCGGAGACGCCGTGGCCTTCGCTGAGCTGGGTCCATTCGGCCGACGGAATGCCTTCGGCCGCATCGAGGCAGGCCGCGTGGAAGGCGCTCCACGATCCAAAGTGGCGGGCCAGCAGGATGGAGGTCTGTTCGCCGATGTCGCGGATGCCGAGCGCGAAGATCAGCCGGTCCAGCGCGATGACGCGGCGGGCGTCGATGCCCGTGATCAGATTGCGGACGCTGGTCTCGCCATAACCGTCCTCGTTGCGCAGTTCCTCCAGCCGGGCCTCGTCGCGGGCGAGGCGGAAGATGTCGGCGGGCTCATGCAGCCAGCCGCGCTCATGGAAGGCGACCAGCTGCTTCTCGCCCAGGCCCTCGATGTCGAAGGCGCGGCGGCCGACGAAATGCTTGAGCCGTTCGACCAGTTGCGCGTCGCAGATCAGGCCGCCGGTGCAGCGGCGGCGCACCTCGTCGCCCTCACGCACGGCCTCCGAGCCGCAGACCGGGCAGTGGGTCGGGAAGACATAGGGGACGGCGTCGGCAGGGCGCTTCTCCTGCACCACGCCGAGGATCTGCGGGATGACGTCGCCGGCGCGCTGCAGGATCACGGTGTCGCCGATGCGCACGTCCTTGCGGGCGATCTCGTCCTCGTTGTGCAGGGTGGCGTTGCGGACCACGACCCCGCCGACCGTGACCGGATGCAGGCGGGCGACGGGGGTCAGGGAGCCGGTGCGGCCGACCTGGATGTCGATGCCTTCGAGGATGGTCTGGGCCTGCTGGGCCGGGAATTTGTGGGCGATGGCCCAGCGCGGCGTGCGCGAGACGAAGCCGAGCCGCGATTGCCAGTCCAGCCGGTCGACCTTGTAGACCACGCCGTCGATGTCATAGCCGAGGGTCGCCCGGTCGGTCTGGAGGCCGTCGTAGAGGGCGATCAGCCCGGCGGCGTCCTCGACCCGCTGCGAGCGGCCGTTGACCTTGAAGCCCCAGGACCTGAGCGCGTCCAGCGCATGGGCCTGGGTGTCGGCGAACGGCGCGGAGATCTCGCCCCAGGCATAGGCGAAGAAGCGCAGGGGGCGCGTCGCCGTGACGGCCGGGTCCTTCTGGCGCAGCGAGCCGGCGGCGAAATTGCGGGGGTTGGCGTAGGTGCGCTGGCCGACGGCTTCGGCGGCGGCGTTGAAGGCGTCGAATTCGTCGTTGGGCGCATAGACCTCGCCGCGCACCTCGATGACCTCGGGCCAGCCGGAGCCGGACAGGGTCTGCGGAATGTCGTCGAGGGTCAGAAGGTTGGCGGTCACGTCCTCGCCGGTCTTGCCGTCGCCGCGCGTCGCGCCGCGCACCAGCCTGCCGTGCTCGTAGCGCAGGCTGGCGCTGAGGCCGTCGATCTTGGGCTCGGCGACGAAGGCGATGTGCTCTTCCGCCGACAGCTTGAGGAAACGGCGGATGCGGGCGTCGAAGTCCGTCACCTCCTCGGGCGAGAAGGCGTTGTCCAGCGACAGCATGGGCACGCCGTGGCGGACCTCGGCGAACTGGCTGGAGATCGGACCGCCGACCACCTGCGAGGGCGAACTGGCCGAGGTCAGGTCGGGGAAGGCGTCCTCGATCTCCAGCGCGCGTCGTTTGAGGGCGTCGTACTCGCCGTCGCTGATCTCGGGCGCGTCGCCGCCGTGATACAGGGCGTCGTGCCGGGCCAGTTCCGCGCTCAGACGATCCAGCTCGGCGCGGGCGTCGCTTTCGCTCAGCTGGTCGACGGGCAGGTCAGACATGGGTCGCTCCGGAATCGATGCGCCGTTCTAGCATTCCGGCGGCGTCCGTCGCCCCGCCATGACAGGAAGTTAATCTGACGCCGCGTCCGCGGACCGCTAGCGTCGATCGTTCCTCAGGAGAATCCCTTGGCCCGCTTCAACCGTCTGTTCCTGTCGTGCGCCGCCGCGAGCCTGCTGCTCGCCGCCTGCGCGCCCACCGTGATCGCGCCCCCGGCGCCGGTCACGCCGGCGGTCCCGGCCTTCCAGGCGCAGCTGCTGGAGGATGTGCGCATCCTGGCCTCGGACGAAATGGCGGGCCGCGACACCGGTTCGGCCGGGGGCGAGCTGGCCCGAACCTATATCGTCGGCCGTCTGGAGGCGCTGGGCGTCGCCGCGCCGGCCATGGGCCGCCTGCAGCCGTGGGAGGCCACGGGCCGCACCCGCGCGGGTCCCAAGACCTATAACGGCGTCAATGTCATCGGCGTGATCCCGGGCACGCGGGTGCCGGACAAATACATCGTCGTCACCGCCCACTACGACCACGTCGGCGCCAACGACGGCCAGATCTTCAACGGCGCCGACGACAACGCCTCGGGGGTGGCCACCATGCTGGCCCTGGCCGCTGAACTGAAGCGCCAGGCGCCCGAGCACAGCGTCATCATCGTCGCCCTGGACGGCGAGGAACGCGGGCTGCTGGGGGCAAAGCATTTCGTCGAGGCTCCGCCGGTGCCGCTGAGCTCGATCACCATGAACCTGAATTTCGACATGACCGCGCGCGCCGAGACCGACGGTAAGCTGTGGGTCACGGGCACCTATCAGAACCCGTCGTTCCGCCCGATCCTGGAAGCCATTCCGGCGGACGGTTCGGTGGCGCTGGCCTTCGGCAAGGACACCCCGGAGGACAAGGGCGAGGACAACTGGGTCGAGGCTTCGGACCACGGCGCCTTCTTCCGGGCGCAGGTGCCGTTCCTGTACCTGGGCGTCAACTACCACCCCGACTATCACCGCCCGTCGGACGATTTCGAGCGCATCACGCCGGCGGTGTTCACCAGCGCGACGACGCTGTCGATCGCCTCGTTCCGGGCGCTGGACCGCGCGCTGGACCGCTGACGGCGTCATTTCGCCAAGATTGCCGTTGCAAGACTCCGCCGACGCATCGAAGCATGCGGTTTCGAACGGAGTGGGCGTGATGGCGACGGCGAGCTTCGACCTCGGTCGGGTGCAGAGAATCCGCAAGTTGGTCATGGGCCTCGGCATCCTGGCCGTGGTCGCGGTGGCGGTGCTGACCCAGTCGCTGGGCGGCGAGACCGGCTTCCATGAGGGGCTGGAAGCCTTCGGCCTGGCGCTGATCGCGATCTGCATCGTCGGTCGGGCCTGGTGTTCGCTCTACATCGGCGGCCGCAAGAAGGACGAGATCGTCAACCGCGGCCCGTATTCGGTCAGCCGCAACCCGCTCTATGTGTTCAGCTTCATCGGCGCGTTCGGCGTCGGGGCGCAGACTGGCAGCATTTCGCTGGCCGTGCTCTTCCTGGCCCTGACCGTCGCGGTCTTCTGGTTCACCGTGAAGCGCGAGGAGGCCTGGCTGGCCGAGGCGTTCGGTCAGACCTACGCTGACTATGTCGCCCGCACCCCGCGCTTCGGTCCCGACTTCTCGAAGTGGCGCGACGAGGGCACGCTGGAGATCCGGCCCCGCTTCTTCCTGACCACCCTGAGGGACGGCCTGGTGTTCATTCTGGCCGTGCCGCTGTTCGAATCCGTGGAGAAGCTGCAGACCATCGGCTGGCTGGCTCCGATCTTCCATCTGCCCTGAGGTTTCCCCTATGCGCCGTCTTCTGATCGCCGCGGCCCTCGCGGGCCTGACCCTGGCCTCGTGCGACAGCGGGGGCGGATCGGGTCCGGCCGCGCCGGCGGCTCCGGTCTTCACCAACACGGCGTCGGGCGACCTGTCCGGCTTCTACATGCCGATGGACGAGGCGCGGGTCGGCAAGTGGTCGCTTGACCACGTCTTCGTCGGTCAGGCCGCCGAGTTCGAAAGCTGGAAGGCCGGGCAGCGCGAGGGGGCGTTCGCGCCGGTGATGCTGCAGTTCGACGACACGACCAGCCCCATGGTCGCCACCGAGATCGGCGAGGCGCGCAGCGTCACCGCCCGGGTGCTGCCGACCTCCTACAGCGTCAATGACGCCGAGATCCGCTTCGAGGGCCGTTCGCCCGAGCTGGGCGTCGTCCAGTTCAGCGGCCGGCTGGACCAGGGCGCGCTGGCCACGGCGCGGCGCAACCTCGGCGACGAGGGCGCCGTGCTGACCGGATCGCTGAAGGTCGGCGACGCCCCGGCGCAGGCCGTGCGCCTGCGCTGGTGGATGGGCGACTGACCTAGTCCCTGCCGTCGATCTGCAGTTTCAGCCCCATGGCCTCGGAGAGCGCCTTGCCCCGGCGGCGCGTCTGCTCGCCCAGCAGGACGTCGGCATAGCCCTGGGCGGCGGTCAGCAGCAGGGCGCCGTCCTTCACCATCGCGCGGGCGTTGACCAGCAACTGGGGCGAGCGGCCGGACAGGTCGCAGGCCAGCCGGATGGCCAGGCCGACCGCGCGGGCGCCCAGGCGCTGTTCCTCGGTCAGCAGGCGAGAGACCGTGGCGGGCTCGGGCGTGGCCGAAGGGCCGCCGTAGCGGGCGTTGACGGCGCAGGCCAGCCAGGCGCGCTCGGCATGGGTCTGGCCCGGCACCGGCGCGCGCAGCACCTGGTCGAAGGCCAGTTCGACCCGGTGATCGGGATGCAGGCGGGCGCCGAGGTCGGCCAGCCGGCAGGCGGCGTCGGCCAGCACCGCGTCGCGCCCGCGTTCGAAGGACGGCGGCAGGGCGGCCAGAACCGGTTCGATCCAGGCGCGCAGGGCGGCGGGCAGGGTGGGCGAAATGCCCTGACGCGCGCCCAGGGCCGATGAGCCCGCCAGCAGCGGGTCGGCGGCGGCGGTCTCGGCGTCCAGCGCCTCGTAGAGCAGGCCCTCGCGCACGCCCCAGGCGGACAGGACGATGGACTTCAGGCCGAGCCGGTCGATCAGCCCCTCCAGCACCAGGGCGGCGTGGGGCAGGGTCTCGGCGCGCTTGCGGGACAGGCCGGGCCATTTCTCCAGCGAGGCCTTCGACTGGCGGGCGATCAGGCGGGCGGTGTCCTGGGCGTCGGCGGCGCTGAACCGGTACTGGTGGACCACGTGCAGCGGGTAGCCGCTGATGTCCATGTGCACCTGGGCCAGGGTCCGCCAGGCGCCGCCCACGGCGTAGAGGGTGTCGGTGGCGAAATCCTGCGCGGGCTTCAGCCGCTTGGCGATGGCGGCGCGGTGGCGGTCGGGATCGAAACCCTTCGGATCGATCAGGGCGAAGGGGCCCAGCGGCAGGGTGACGCCGCGCTCGACCTTGCCCTGGCCCAGCCGGACCAGCTCGAGGCTGGAGCCGCCCAGGTCGCCGGCGACGCCGTCGGCGTCCGGAATGCCCGCCAGCACGCCCAGGGCCGCATACCGCGCTTCCTCTTCGCCCGACAGGACGCGGATCTTCAGCCCTGTCTCGGCGGCGACGGTGTCGCAGAAGGCCTGGCCGTCGGCGGCTTCGCGCACGGCGGCCGTGGCCGCGACGAAGGTGTGGGCGGGCTTCACCCCGTCGATGACGGCGGCGAAGCGCTTCAGCGCGGTCAGGGCCTGGGCCGCGCCCTCGACGGACAGCTTGCCGGTGGCGGACAGGTCGCGGCCGAGGCCGGCCAGCACCTTCTCGTTGAACACGGTCCAGATGGCCCGGCCTTCGAGCCGGTACAGCACCAGACGCACCGAGTTGGAGCCGATATCGATCGCGGCGACGTCCCGGGGTGCGCCGATAGCCTCCTGCAGGGCCTTGGGCATCAGCGCTTCTTCCGCTCGGGGCGGACGTAGCTGAGGTGGCCGGGCAGGGTCTTCACCTTGCGGCCCCGGCCCGACAGGCTGGGGTTGGTCATGAAGTAGCGGTGGGCCGAGAACGGTCGCTCCGGATCGGCGGGCGTCACCCGGGTGTAGCCGCCGTCGGAGGTCAGAACCCAGCTCTGGGCGTCGTCCTTCAGATTGGCGACCATGATCTGGTCTAGCACCTGGTCGTGGACGGTGGCGTTGCGGACCGGGGTCATCAGCTCGACCCGGCGGTCGAGGTTGCGCGGCATCCAGTCGGCCGAGGAGATGAAGACCTTCGCCTTGTCATTGGGCAGGTCGCGGCCGTTGGCGAAGGCGACGATGCGGCTGTGCTCGAGGAAGCGGCCGACGATCGACTTGACCCGGATGTTCTCGCTCAGCCCCTCGACGCCGGGACGCAGGCAGCAGACGCCGCGGATGACCAGTTCGATGCGCACGCCCCACTGGCTGGCGCGGTACAGGGCGTCGATGATCTCCGGATCCACGAGCGCGTTCATCTTGGCCCAGATGGCCGCCGGCTTGCCCTGGGCCGCCGCCGACATCTCTTTCGAGATCAGGTCGATCAGCGTCTTCTTCATGTTCAGGGGCGAGACGACCAGCGCCTCCAGCTCGTCCGGCGGCGCATAGCCGGTGATGTAGTTGAACACCCGCGAGGCGTCTCGGGCCATCACCGGATCGCAGCTGAACAGGCTCAGGTCGGTGTAAACCTTGGCGGTGACCGGATGGTAGTTGCCGGTGCCGAAGTGGCAGTAGGTCTTCAGCCCGTCGCCCTCGCGCCGGACGACGACGCTGAGCTTGGCGTGGGTCTTCCACTCGACGAAGCCGAAGACCACGTGGACCCCGGCGCGCTCCATGGCGCGGGCCCATTTCAGGTTCGCCTCTTCGTCGAAGCGGGCCTTGATTTCGACCAGGGCGGTGACGTTCTTGCCGTTCTCGGCCGCCTCGATCAGGGCCGCCACGATGGGGCTGTCCTTGGAGGTGCGATACAGGGTCTGCTTGATCGCCAGCACGTTGGGGTCGCGCGCGGCCTGACGCAGGAACTGGACCACCACGTCGAAGCTCTCGAACGGGTGGTGGATCAGCATGTCCTTCTCGCGCACGGCCGCGAAGATGTCGCCGCCGTTGTCGCGGACCCGTTCGGGGTAGCGCGGTTCATAGCCGGGGAACTTCAGGTCCGGATGGCCGGCCGGGATCAGTTCGGACAGCTGGGCCAGGCCCAGCATGCCGTCGACCAGGACCGTGTCCTGCGGCGCGGCGTCCAGTTCGTCGGTGATGAAGGTGCGCAGGTCGTCCGGCATAGACGCCTCGATCTTGATGCGCACGACCGAGCCCAGGCGGCGTTGCTTCAGCGCCTCCTCGAACTCCATGACCAGGTCCTCGGCCTCTTCCTCGATCTCGATGTCGCTGTCGCGGATCAGGCGGAAGACGCCGCGCTCCAGCACGTCGCAGCCGGGGAACAGGTGGTCGATGAAGAGCATCAGCAGGCTCTCCAGCGTCACGAACCGCCTGCGGCCCGGGGTGGAGCGGCCGTCGGTGGCCAGCGGCCAGAAGCGCTTCACCTGGGTCGGCACCGGCACCAGGGCGTACAGGGTGCGGCGGTCCGAGCGCCGCTTCAGCTTCAACGCCAGCGAGAAGCCGAGGTTGGGCAGGAAGGGGAAGGGGTGGGCCGGGTCGATCGCCATCGGCGTCAGCACGGCGAACAGCTGGTTCAGGAACTCCGGCTCCAGCCGGTCGCGCTCGGTCTTGGTGATGCGGGCGGCGTCGACCACCTCGATCCCGGCGACCGCCAGCTCGCGGCGCAGCTTGCGCCAGCGGCGCTGCTGCTCGGCCATCAGCCCGCCCGCGGCGACATTGACCTGCTCCAGCGCCTCGGCCGGGGTCAGGCCGTCGGGGGAGACGACCCGGACGCGTTCGCGCACCTGGCCCTTCAGGCCCGCCACGCGGGTCATGAAGAACTCATCCAGGTTGTTGGCCGAGATCGACAGGAAGCGCAGGCGTTCCAGCAGCGGGTGGGCCGGGTTGGCCGCCTCTTCCAGAACGCGGCCGTTGAAGGCCAGCCAGGACGTCTCGCGATTGAAGAACCGGGCGGGCGAGGCCATCAGCTCTTCCGACAGGTGCAACTGCGGGGCGCGGGAGGAAGGGACTTCCTCGCCGGAGGTGCTGTCGCTGATCGCCGGATCGGTCATGCGCCGGTTCTGACGCGCCGCGCGGCTTGCTGCAACCTTCGTGGGATGACACTTGGACTTGGAGCGGGGAGACGGGTGGTTAGTGGCTAGTGATTAGTGGCTGGCCGACGGGGTGCGGCCGCGCCGCCCTTCCGCTAACGACGAAGCTGCGCACTAATCACTAGCCACTAACCACTTGCCACGCGCGGACGCCGGCCGCTCAGGAGCAACCGGCGCCGCCGTGCACGGGCCCTTACCAGGCCCAGGCGTCGTAGATGACGTCGATGATGTACCCGTCGAACTCGTCGATCAGGTAGATGGTGTTGTCGACCAGCACCCAGCGCGTGCCCGCGGGCGGATAGCCCAGGCCGTAGGTGCGCCAGTCGTTCAGCTGGTAGCGCCAGAAGATCGACGGCAGGAAGTCGCCGACATGCCAGCGCTGGTTCCAGTACGAGCGGGGCACGTTATAGTAGCCGTAGCCCGGCGCGAAATAGAAGCCGAAGCGGACGCCGCGATAGTCGCGCCAGCGACGGTCGTTCCGCCACCAGTCACGCCCGTGGTTCCGGTTCCAGTCCCGGCGCCACTGGTCGCCGTTGAAGCGGCGACGGAAGTCGTCGCGGTCCCGGTCGCGGTCCCGGCCCTGGTTCCAGCCGCCGTTGGGGCGGTCGGGACGGTCCGGGCGATCCGGACGTCCGGGCCGATCCGGGCGATCCGGGCGTCCAGGCCGGTCGGGCCTATCGGGCCTGTCGGGTCTGTCGGGCCGGTCCGGCCGATCAGGACGGCCAGGCTGGCCGGGCCAATCCGGACGACCGGGACGATCCGGACGATCAGGCCTGTCCGGACGGTCGGGCCTGCCGGGTTGCCCCGGACGATCCGGCCAGCCGGGACGGTCCGGGCGGTCGGGACGGGGCTGCTGAGGCCGGTCGGGCCTGTCCGGACGATCCGGACGGTCGGGGCGCGGCTGTTGCGGCCGGTCAGGGCGATCCGGACGGTCCGGTCTGTCGGGACGGTCCGGGCGGGGTTGGTCCGGTCGATCCGGCCGATCCGGACGGTCGGGCCTGTCCGGGCGGTCAGGGCGCGGTTGCTGCGGACGGTCGGGCTGCGGGGGGCGCTCCGGTCGATCCGGGCGGTCGGGTCGCGGCTCCGAGATCGGTCGTTCCGCCCGGTTGCCGGACTCCCCCTCGGACGTACGGAGTTCGCCGCCGTCGCGGCCGCCGCGTCCGTGATCCTGCGCCGCCGCCACGACGGGCGCGACCAGCGGCGCCATCAGAGCCGTGAGGGTCACGGCGACCATAAGTGAGCGTTTCATTCTCGTTTGCTTCTCCGCACGCCCCTGTCAGGCGGCTTGTCCTCACGGTCGTGCTTTCATGCTGAACGGTGACTGAACGAACGGCGTCGTCACGTTAAGCTTCGGTCATGAAAAACGCCCCGTGGACGGATCCACGGGGCGTCGGTCATCGCGCGAGGCGCGGGCGTTCTAGAAGACGTCGTACATCACGCTGGCGATCAGTCCGGAGGCGATGGCGATCATGACGATGTCGTTGTTGGCGTAGACGTAGCGATAGCCGCGCGGGGCCGGGCGCAGGCCGTAGACGTACGGGTCGCGCACATAGTAGCCGCGGTAGGCCGACGGCAGGTAGCCGCCGCGCTGCCAGCGATAGCCGTGATAGCGCGGCTCGACCCGGTAGTAGCCGTAGCTCGGCGCATACCAGTAGCCGCTGCGCGCCCCGCGATAGTCGCGGAAGTCGTCGCGGCCCCGCCACCAGTCGCGGTTGTTGCGGTCCCAGCGGCGGTCCTGGCGGTAATCCCGCCGGTCGTCGCGGCGCTCGGCTCGGTAGTCGCGACGGTCGTCCCGGCGGTCCTGGCGGTAGTCCTGACGGTTGTCATAGTCGCCCTGACGCCAGTCGCGGCGGTCATCGCGACGTTCGCGGCGGAAGTCCTGGCGGTCATCGCGGCGATCCTGGCGATAGTCGCGACGGTCGTCGCGGCGCTCCTGGCGGTCGCCACGGCTCTGGGCCTCGGCGGCCAAGGGCGCGGCCGTCGTCGCCAGCGCCAGACCGATCACGGCGGCCTTGGTGAAACGGTTCATCCTTCTTCTCCCTGTCGGAGCGGGGCGGGGGCCCGTCCGTTAAGCATGGAGCGAGGTTCGGCCCGGGCCGATGAACTGCCGCTGAACATCGCTGTCAGCTTGCCGGTTGCGCGCGGGAGGGGCGGCGCCCACCTCGACCGTAACCGTCACAGGAGCCGTCATGACCCGCCCGATCGAACTCTGGTACTGGCCCACGCCGAACGGCTGGAAGGTGTCCATTGCGCTGGAGGAGATGGGGCTGCCCTACACGCTGAAGCCGGTGAATATCGGGACGGGCGAGCAGTTCGCGCCCGCCTTCCAGAAGATCAGCCCCAACGGCCGCATGCCCGCCATCGTCGATCCGGACGGCCCGGACGGCATGCCGCTGGCCATCTTCGAGTCCGGGGCCATCCTGCAGTACCTCGGCGCCAAGTCGGGCAAATTCTATCCGCACGACCTGCGCGGCAAGGCCGAGGTCGACCAGTGGCTGTTCTGGCAGGTCGGCGGACTGGGACCGATGGCGGGCCAGACGCATCACTTCCGCCAGTACGCGCCCGCGATCGTCCAGGACCAGCGCCAGATCGCCTACGGCGTGCGCCGCTACACCGACGAGACCCACCGCCTGTATGGCGTGCTGGACCGCCGGCTGGCGGACCGGGCCTACCTCGCGGGCGAGTACTCCATCGCCGACATGGCGGCCTGGCCGTGGATCCTGCCCGAGCTGCAGGGCCAGAACGTCGACGAGTTCCCGAACCTGAAGGCCTGGCTGGCGCGAGTGGGCGATCGGCCCGCGGTGCAGAAGGGCCGCGCGCTCGGCGAAGAGCTGCGCAGGAACCTGGCGGCGTCCGGAAAGGCGGCCGAGGACGCCCGCAAGGTGCTGTTCGGGCAGCGCGCGCGGTAACCCTCTGTAAGGACGCGAGTCACGTCTCGTTAGGGCCTCTGAATCAGAGATTATCGAGAGATTTCAGAGGTCTTTACGGGGCGCAGAAAGTTCGACGGATTCGTCTGAAAAGGCGCTTCAGGCGCGCGTTGTTAACTCTGTATTCAAACCGCGGGTCTTTCACTCGGGTCACAGGACGAGGCCAGAACGGCCTGCGAACCGGAGACACGGTGATGAACGCGCAAGAAACGGCGCCTGAAATGGTCGAAGAGGCTCTGCCCCTGCCGACCGCCGACATGAACGGGGACGACCTGTTCCGGCTGGGCATGATGTATTCCACGGGCCAGAACGGCTGTCCCATGGACCGCGTCTCGGCCCACATGATCTTCAACCTCGCCGCCATGAAGGGCTCCGTCGAAGCGCGCGTCTACCGCCGCGAGATGAGCCAGGAGATGGAGCAGGAAGAGATCAGCGAAGCCCAGAAGGCCGCGCGCCGCTACATCGACGCCGGCGTGGTGCGGCTCGCCGCCTGACGGCGGCTCGCCTTTCTTGGTGGGCCGCGGACCGTCGGCCCTTCGGGACCTCCCGACACGACGCGGCCTGGCGCTTCGCGCATGGCCGATCACGCGACCGAAGTAAGCCGATCCGCGCTCAAGCAGCGAGCGACCGCGTCGCGAGCGCTAGCGCCCCTTAAAAGTTCTGGTACTGCCCGCCGATGGCATAGGTGAATCCGATCGGGAGCGCGTTGCGGAACTGGGTGACCCAGTTGGCGACCTCGGCCAGTTCGGTGCGGGGCACGTAGATGATGTCGCCGCGGCGCAGGGCTACGACCTCGCCGCGACGGGGCCGCAGGTCCACAGCCCGCAACATGCGCGTGCCGCCACGGCCGCGACGGATCAGGGCGACCTGGTCCTGTTTCGCGCCGGGCAGGAAGTCGCCGGCCTGGATCACGGCCTGATAGGCGTCCAGATCGCCGGTCATCTCGATCATGCCCGGGGTGCGGACCTCGCCCCCGACCCAGACGCGGATCGGCCCCGCCGTCTTCAGCGTCACCTCGACCGTCGGGCGGCGCAGCTGGCTGGCGTAGGCGGTCGAGGCGTCGGCCTCCAGTTCGGCGATGGTGCGGTCCGCGGCCATCAGCTGGCCGACCAGCGGCAGGGAGACCCGGCCGTCCGGTCCGATGCGCTGGGTGCGGGTCAGCTCGACGGCGGTCGGCGTCGCGATCTCGATCTCGTCGCCCGGATACAGGACGTATTCCGGCTCGTCGTCCGTCCAGTCGGAGAAGCCGATCTCGGGGAAGGAGGTGCGGCTGACCCGCTCGACCCGACCGCCGCCGGCGCCGGATGCAGCGGGCAGGGGCAGGCGCGAATCATCGCCAATCGACAATCCTCCGCAGCCCGCCAGAGCGCCGCTCGCGCCGAGAAGGCCGAGGAGCATCAGGCGGCGGTCAATGGACATGGCGGAATCGCTCCCGAAAGCGGTGTTGGCGGCAAGGTGGAGGCTTATGGGTAACTCATGGTTAACGCGGGTGTCGCCTTCGCAGGGACCGGCCTGTATGCAACTCGGGATGGTGATGGGGGTATTGATGGATGGCACCGCGTTTGATGCTCTGATGGCGCAGAGGGATGCGGCTTATTGGGCGGGAGTGTCGGCTGTTGCGGCTTGGGCAGCTCTCATTGCGTTGCCCATAAATGGCGTCGGCCTATATCTGGTTTGGCGTCAACTTCGGATCAACGAGCGCGCGCTCAAAGATGCCGCTCGAAGTGCGGACGCTGCAGTGGTTGCTGCAGATACGGCAGCTCAAACAACTCGTCCGTGGATGAGCCTCGACGTTAATCGAAAAAACTGTCGAATCATAAAGCGAAAAGATGGATATTGTATAAATGTCGATGTTTGCATAAAGAATATAGGAAAAACTCCAGCAGTAGGTGTTTGGGTCGTTCAGAAATCTGAATCTTACAAGAATGATTGTTCTCTTGTAGACCAACTTACTGATGAGCATTTGGATTGGCAGCAAAAAGCGGGGCGTACGATATTTCCAAACGAGGAAGAAAGGTCTTCCCGTAACATCTGGCTTTATAGTTTAGATGGGGAGGTCGGACGATCTTGGAGTTTTGCTGTTGTTGTTTTCTACTATATCCCAGGATCTGATGAGAGAAGGCAAACTTCTAAGGTTTTCAGGCTGGATAGAAAAGATGATGTTCCGGAAGGTGGCGTATGGGTGCCGGACGTCTGGCCAAATCTGATTGCTAGGCGCGACCCGACCTGAAGGGCGCTCTCATAAGAGAGGCGAGCGATCGACCTCCAGCCTATGGGTAACCCATGGTTAACGCGGGTAGGCGAAGTCTGAGACTCACAGTCCCGTTTGATGGAATCAGTCCGCCCGAATGCGCACGACGGCCTACACGACAGTCCGGCCGCGCTACGGCTTCGCTGACATCGTCGGCCTGCTGTTCCGCGAACTGCTGCTGATAATCGTGATCTTCCTGGCCGTGTTCGCGCTGGGCACGGCGGCGGTGCTGACGCTCAAGAAGACCTATACGGCCACCTCGACGGTCTATGCGGGCGCGGGGCAGGAATATGTGTACCAGCCGCGCGTCGGCTTGAGCGACCGCACCGGCCAGCCGCTGGAAGCCTCCGCCGTGGCCCAGGCCGAGGCGCGGATCCTCGGCAGTCTGGAGGTCAAGCGACGCACCGTTGAAGTGCTGGGCGCCGACGCCATCCTGGGGCCGGACGCCAAGGGAACGCCGGCCCAGAAGGAAACCGCCGCGCTGAAGGCGCTGGACGGCGGACTGGGCGTCGGCACCACCCCGGCCAGCGCCATCATCTCGGTCTCCTATGAAGCGGGCGATCCCGATCGGGCCGCGCGGGTGCTGAACGCGGTGATCGACCAGTATCTGATCCAGCGCCGCGCCGTGTTCCGCGACCGCGCCAGCCCGGCCTTCACCGCCCAGCGCGAGGTCTTCGAGAACGAGCTGGGCGAGGCCGACAACGCCTATGAGGCCTTCCTGCAGTCCAACGACATCGGCGACTTCGCGACGGCCAAGGTCACCCTGGCGGCGACCTACCAGACCACCTTCGCCGAGACCCTGTCGGTCCGCGCCCAGCTGAACCAGGCCTCGCAGCGGCTGCGGACGCTGGAGGCCCAGCTGGCCCAGCAGCCCGCCGAGGTGGTGCTGCAGCAGGACCTGAACATCTCGGCCCAGGACCAGATCCTGACGCTGCGCACCGAGCGCGAGAACCTGCTGGCGCGCTACACCGAGGACGCCCAGCCGGTCCGCGACATCGACCAGCGCATCGCCCAGTTGCAGGCCTATGTGGCCACGGGCACGACGGTGGGGGCCAAGGAGGTCCGCACCGGCCCCAGCACCATCTTCACCGAGATCGAGACCGCCCGGATCAACGCCGCCGCCGACCGCGACGCCCTGGCCGCCCGCCTGTCGGTGCTGGAGGGTCAGCTGAACACCCTGCGCGAACGTCAGTCCCACCTGACCCAGCTGGAATCGACCAACTCGACCCTGGCCGGCAGCCGGGAAGTGCTGACCGCCAAGGTGCGCGAGTTCCAGCAGCGCGAGACCGAGGCCCGCGCCGACAGCGCCCTGGTGGCCGCCGGCGCCGACAACGTCACCGTCATCGCCCGCGCCGAGGCCCCGACCAAGGGCAAGAGCCTGAAGGTTCCGCTGCTGGCCGCCGTCTTCCTGTTCGCCGGCTTCACCGCCCTGTGCGTCGGCCTGCTGCGGGTGTTCATGCGCCGGGGCTACGTCACCCCCGCGTCGACCGGCCGCACGCTGGACATGCCGGTTCTGGCCGTCGCCCCGGTGAAGGCCCGATGAGGCGGGCGGGAGCCGTGGTAGCGTTCAGGCTGAGGACAGGCGCGTAACGATTCGATGGTCGATCTGACGTCCGAAATGGCGGCTCTCTGGGCGGCGCTGGGTCCGGCGCCGGGCCATCGCGGCCGCGTGATCCAGATCGCCGCCGCCAACACCGGCGAGGGCGTCTCCACCGTCGCGCGCGAGTACGCCCGCCTGGCCGCCGTCCGGGCCCGCCGTCCGGTCTGGCTGGTCGACGCCGACCTAGCCCAGCAGGCGCAGGTCGAGGCCATGGCCGCCGAACCCGACCGCTTCGGCCGCGCCGGCAAGGCCGCCATGGCCACGCCCGACGGCTCCATCTTCTTCGCCATCACCCCGCGCGTGACCGACCGCGAGGGCAAGCCGGTGCACCCCGCCCGGCTGGTCACGGCGCGGCCCTTCCTGGGCGGGCGGCTGTGGGGCACGCGGTTCGCGGGTGAACACCTGCGATCGGGCCAGCGGGCCGAGGTGCTGGGCGACGCCCGCTACTGGGACGCCCTGCGCCGCCATGCCGACACCGTGGTGATCGATTCCCCCGCCGCCGACCGCAGCGACACGGCCATCACCCTGGCGCCCTTCGTCGACGCGACGGTGCTGGTGGTGGCGGCGGGCAGCACTTCGGCGGGCGATCCGCTGATCCTGCGCGACGAGATCGAGGCCGTGGGCGGCAAGATCGCCGGGGTGGTGGTCAACCGCTCGACCTACAATCCGCCGGCCTTCCTGCGGCGCCTGACGGGCTAGGCCGTTCGGTCCAGCCGGGCGACCTCGGCGGTTCCGTAGAACTGGGGCTCGAAGCCCTTCATCCAGAACAGTTTGCCGATCCCGCGCGCCGTGCGGTCGTACATCTCGGCGCGCTTCGGGCTGGTGATCAGGGTCAGGGCCAGCGAGGCCCCGCCCCAGACGACGGTCTGCGCCGCGCCGATCGCCATCCAGCGCAGGACGCCGGGCCAGTCGCGCGCGGCGGCGGCGGTCTGGCTGGGTCCCTGGCCATAGGCGAAGGCGCGGGTCAGGGCGTAGGTCAGGGTGGCGCGGTGGGCCGGGGCGAACTCCTCGACCCAGGCGTCGGCGGCCCAGCCGAACCGGCCGCCCCGGGCCGCCAGCGCCGCGAACAGCACGTCGTCCTCGCCGCCCGTATGGTCCGCCGAAGCGCTGAACGGCGCATCGCCGGGCAGGGCCGTGGTCCGCACCAGCAGGGAGTTGCCGCAGCCCCACGGGTGATCGACCAGGCCGGTCGTCGCCGGGCCTTCACGCCCGAAGAAGCGCTCCAGATACGGCTTCAGCCACTCTTGGGCCTCGGGCGCGCGGCCGGTGATGGGGCCGAAGACGGCGTCGGCGCCGGTCTGGACCTGCGCGGCCAGCAGGGCGGCCAGCCAGCCGGGCGAGGCGGCCTCGTCGTCGTCGAGGAAGGCGATCAGGGGGGCGTCGGTGGCGGCCAGCCCGGCGTTGCGGGCGCGGGCGACGCCGGGCGTCGGCTCGGACACATAGACCAGCGCCCAGGGGCTCTGCGGCTTCAGGGCCTCGATCAGGGGCGCGGCGGAGGCGGTCGGGTCATTGTCGACCACCACGATGGCCGAGATTCGCCGTTCGACGCCGGTCTGGGCGAACAGGGACCGCAGGGCGCGCTCCAGGCTCTCGGGCCGGCGCAGGGTCGGGACGATGACGGCGACGTCGCCCATCACACCGCGTCCGCGTACAGGGCCGCGCGGTACAGGCGCAGGGAGAAGGCGCGGGCGGCGACCGGCAGGCGCTCCATCCCGGCGACCCGGCGCATCAGGGCGCGCAGGCGGGGCAGGGCGGGCAGGGTCTTCAGCAGTTTCGCGGCCTTGTAGCTGGGATAGGCGGCGACGATCTCGGGATGGCGGGCGGCCATGCGGGCGAAGTTCGGGGCCGACTGCTCATACTTGCCCGCCAGCGCCTGGACGGTGTCCAGGCCCATATGGGTGGCCGGGTTGTCCAGGTGAACAACGCGGAAGCGGCGCGACACGCGCATGGCCCACTCCACATCCTCCCAGCCCCAGCCGGTGAAGCCCGGGTCGAAGGCCTCGGCCTCGAACACGTCGCGGCGGACCAGCAGGTTGGAGGTGTAGACGTATTTCTCAGGCTGCTTCGCCCGCTCGGTGTAGGGCACGCATTCGGACTTGGCGGCCATGGCCCGGTGGACCTGGAATTTCGCGTCGGTCGGGGCCTGCAGCAGGGAGAAGCCGCCGAAGGCGACGGCCGGATCCTCGCGCGAGACCAGATCGGCCCAGTCGCGCAGGAAGCGGCGATGGTCGGGCCGCATGTCGCTGTCGAGGAACAGCAGGCTGCCGCCGCGCGCCGCCGAAGCCAGCCGGTTGCGCCCAATGGCGCGGCCCTCGTTGGCGGGCAGGGTGATCAGCCGCGCCGGCAGGGCCATGGCCTTCACCTGCGCCACCAGCCGGGCGGTCAGATCGGCGTCGGCGGTGCCGTCGTCCAGCACGACGATTTCGACGGCCCCGTCGACCGAGGCGGCCTCCTCGTCGAGCAGCTGCAGCAGCTCGGACGGATCGTCGCGCAGGAAGGGGATCAGCACCGAGACCGCCGGACGGGCCGCCTTGCGCGCGGCGTTGTCGGTTATCTTCGCCTTGGAGGCGGAGGCCTTGGAGGCGGAGGCCTTGGGGGCGGGGGTCTTCATGCGGCGACCTTTCCGGCGCGGCGGCGCGCGATCAGGCGCAGGGCCACATCGCGGACCCCGGCGGCGTTGATGGTCAGGGCGACGGCGGCGTAGACGACCGCGCCGATCGTGGCGTCCAGCGCCAGCTCGAACACGCCGCCGATGGGGGGCAGGACCGAGACGGCGGCGGCCATGACGGCGGCGGCGACGCCGCAGCGGACCAGCGCCTCCCACGGCACCGGCAGCGGCAGGACCCGGCGGCCCAGGGCCATGGTGGCCAGCAGGCCCAGGCCGAAGCTGGCCGCGGTGGCCCACGCCGCGCCCATGACGCCGAAGCGGGGCACGAGGATCAGGTTGAGAAGGACATTGGCCCCCGCCGGAATGGCCATGGCCATCAGCAGGTGCTTGGTCTTGCGGCCCAGGGTGAAGGCCTGGCCGAAATAGTAGGCCGTCAGGCCGTACAGCAGGGCCGACAGGGCGATCCACGGGGTGATCGAGGCCGCGGCGGCGCGCAGGTCCTGACCGATCAGCACCTCGGCCAGCGGGCGGGCGACCAGGGCCACCCCGGCGGCGGCGGGAAGGCCGACCAGCAGGAAGGTGGACAGCTGTTCGCGGGCGGCGATCTTCAGCCGGTCCGCCCCGCCGCGCTCCAGCGCCATGACCAGCGCGGGCTGACCCGCCGAACCGAGCCACAGGAACAGGACGTCGAGGGTGCGGTTCGCGATCGAATAGCCGGCGTGATAGGCGCCCACCGCGGCCTCGTCCATGAAGGCGGCCAGCAGGAAGCGGTCGGTCGAGGACAGCACCACCGTCAGCGCCAGCGACATGGCGATGGGGTAGCCGTACAGCGCATAGTTCCGCATCCGCTCGGGCTCGAACCGGCCGCCGCGCGCTTCCTTCAATTCACCCGGCAGGACGAAGGGCAGGGCCGCCAGCGGGGCCAGGCCGAGGCCCAGCAGGGGCGCCGCGCCGCCCGCGCCCGCCAGGGCGAAGCCGACGCCGATGACCAGCCCGCCGATGGACACCGCCATGTCGAAGCCGGCGGCCTTGCGCACCTCTCCGGCGGCGCGGAACCGCTCCTGGCCCAGCTTCATCAGGCAGCGGGCGGGGGCGCCGGCCAGGCCGACGGCCAGGGCGGTCTTGAACAGCAGGTCCGTCGGCCACAGCCACAGGCCCACGCCTATGACCACCAGGAACACGACGCTGAGCGCGAAGGCAGTGCGGTACAGGCTGGCGAAATGGCCCTGCAGCGAGGCCCCGCTCTCGGCGGCCCAGAACCGCGCCATCGAGGCTTCCAGCCAGCTGAACACGGCCACATGGGCCAGCGTCATGACCGAGAAGGCCAGGGCGTAGCGCCCGAAGTCCTCGGGGCTGAGCAGACGGGTGAAGAGGACGATGGTCAGGAAGCCGACCACGCCCTGCACGATATTGGCCGGCAGGTAGCCCCAGACGCCTTTCCAGAACATCTAGCGGCTCACCGGATCGCCGAACGGTCGCCCAGCAGGACGGGAATGGTGACGGCCATGATCCACAGATCCATCCACAGGCTCTGGCGCTCGACATAGTCGATATCCAGCTGCACCCGGCGGCGCACGTCCTGGGCGGTGTGCAGCGGACCGCGCGAGCCGTTGACGGCGGCCCAGCCGGTCATGCCGGGCTTGATGCGGTGGCGGTGGGCGTATTCGGCGACCAGACGGGCGCTCTCGACGTGGCCGGTCTTCATACCGATGGCGTGGGGCCGCGGCCCGACCAGCGACATCTCGCCGGTGATCACGTTCACCAGCTGCGGCAGTTCATCCAGGCTGGTCTTGCGGATGAATTTCCCGACCTTGGTGACCCGGTCGTCGTCATGGGTGACCTGGCGGCTGGCGGTGGCGTCGGCCGTCTCCTGGCGCATGGAGCGGAATTTCCAGACCACGATCTCTTCCTGATTGAAGCCGTGGCGGCGCTGGCGGAACAGGATCGGGCCGGGGCTGTCCAGCCGGACGGCCACCGCGATCAGGGCCATGACCGGGGCCAGGGGGATGAAGGCGATCAGGCCGACGATCAGGTCCTGCAGACGTTTGTTGAAGGCGCGGCGGTCGGCGTCGACCGAGCCCTGGATGTCGGCCAGGGGCGCCGCGGCCAGGCGGTCCAGCGCCGAGGTCATCTCCTGCGCGCCGTTCGGCTCGACCAGCAGGGTGACTTCATTGGGCAGGGCGCCCAGCCGCGCGGTCAGGTCGCGCACCCGGGCCTCGGCCTTCGGGTCGATGGCCAGCACCACGCGGTCGACATAGGGCGTCATCTTGTGGGTCAGCAGGTCGTCGGCGGCGCCCAGCACCGGCACGCCTTCGATGGCCCGGGGGCTGCGCGCCAGCCGGTCGTCGAAGATGCCCAGCACGTTCAGGTCGCGGCGTTTCAGGGCCTCGCGGATCAGGTCCTCGGCGTGACGGGTGGCGCCGACCAGCACGATGTTCGGGGTCAGGGCGCCCGTGGCGCGCCAGCGCGAGACCAGCCCGCTCCACACCATATGCAGGGCGATCAGGGCGGCGAAGGTCAGTCCGGCCCAGACGGTCCAGGCGGTCCACTGGGCCCCGGCGCCCGGACGCAGCAGGGCGCCCGAGGCGAAGGCGACGGCGGCGCCGACCGCGCAGATGGCGGCGACCGACAGCAGGTGGGTCGCGGTCCTCTGGCCGCGCGAGAACCGGTAGCGGCCCAGCGAGCGCAGCAGGGCCAGGATGGTCCCGGCGCCCAGGGCGAACGGGGCGATGCGCGAGACCTCGGCATGCACCAGCACGCCGGGCGAGGCGGCCCAGGCGCACAGCAGGGTGATGCCGACCACGGCCAGCACGTCGAAGGCGCGGAAATAGTGGGCGGCCAGACGGGAGGCGTGCCGCTGGCGCGCGTTCAGCCAGACCTCTGGCCGGAACGGACCGCGCCGGGCGGCGCCGGCGTCCTCGAACGGAGTCGGCGCCGTCGCCCGCGTCGCCGACGGCCCTGCGGCCCGCGCGCGCGGCGACGGGGCGTCAGGGCTGGAGAGGCGGCTCGCGGCGTCGGTCATCATGCTCGGACGAAGAGTTCTCACGCATCATGCACAACCCGACTGACTGTCCCGTTAACGCTCGCGTGCGTCTGACCCGTTGCGCCGTCCGAAATGCTCGGCTAAGCACGCCGCCTGCCGGAGACGTGGCCGAGTGGCTGAAGGCAACGGTTTGCTAAATCGTCGTACCCTGTAAGGGGTACCGAGGGTTCGAATCCCTCCGTCTCCGCCAGAACCTTCCCGCCATCATTGAATTACTGCGCATGGCGCCGCCCCCTAGCCGAGGCGGCCGGGCGCTTGTGATTGGAGAGCCATGGCCAGTCTGACGGCAAGCTGATCGAACACGGTGCGCACTTTCAAACTCGTGCGAAGATCGCGGTGGGTGACGAGCCAGACAGGGAAGGTGAGCGGGGGAAGGTCCGGCAGCAGGCGTTGCACCGTGGGATCGGATTCGCCGACACGAAGGGTCATGATCCCGACGCCTGCTCCGGCCCTGACCATGGCCCACTGAGCCAGATGGGAATCAGAGACGATCCGCATGTTCTGCTCCGAGACCGGAAAGCCGAGGTCGCGCAGGCCCTTCAGAAGCCAGTTCTGGCCCGGGTAGCCGATCATATCGACGCCCTCCATATCCGCCGGCGTGACGGGCGTGGGGTGGCGGGAAAGCCAGTCGGCCGAGGCGAAGAAACCCCCCTCATCCGACCCGAGCCGCTTCACGATCAAATCCGGATGCTCCGTAGGATAGCTGCGTACGGCGATGTCGGCTTCGCGACGCCTCAGGTCCGTTCGATCATTGGCGACCACGATCTCGATCGTCAGGCCGGGATGCCGCTTCGTAATGTCGGCCACGACATCGGGTAACAGGGTGGTGGCGTAGACATCGCTGGCCGCGACCGCCACCGAACCCTGGAGGGTTTGTGTGCGACCGTCGGCCGCCAGGCTCGTGCGCGCGGCGGCCTCGCCCATGCCCCGGACATGATCCAGCAGCTCGAGGCCGGCGTGGGTCAGGACAAGGCCCCGGCCGGCGCGCTCGAACAGCACGACGCCGAGGGTCTGTTGCAGGGCCTCGACCTGTCGGCTCAGGGTGGGCTGACTGAGTTCCAGGGCGACGGCGGCGCGCGAAAGCGAGCCGAGCTCGGCCGTCGCGAGGAACGCCCGCGCGTAGTTCCAGTCAAAGCGCAGGGATCGCCAATCGATACGTTCTTGCATAGGTCCAATTCACGCACGGCGCTGGTGAAAGCAAGCGGGACGAGGGCATCGTCAGGGCAGGGAGCCGCAACCATGTCGATCTTCGCGCGCATGTCTCACCCGACGCACGGGGCCGCCGCACGGCGCAGGCGGAGTTGGCGCTCCGGGGCTGTGACGCTGTCGGCGATTGTTCTGGTCGTGCTGATCCCCGTGCTGGAGGTGAACGACACCCACCTCTTCAGTCCCGACTGGCCCGCCCACGCCCGGTTCCATGAGGCCTGGCAACTGCTGACGAACGCGGGCCTGGCGGCGACGGCCCTATGGCTGGCCCTGGCGCGCGGACGCGAGCGCCTGGCGGCGGGGCTCGTCCTTATTGTCGTGGGGTCTCTGATCCTCGCCTGTGCCTTCGGAGGCTTGTACGGCGGCGCCATCACACGCCCGGGGGGTGACGACCTTCAGCCGCTCGGATTGAGCTTGCCCGTGCTGATCATGTCGGCGCTGGCGGTGGCGTTGCTGGCGGCGGTCTGGCCTGGGAAGCGTGAACCCATTCATTTGTGAATGGCTGTATTCCGTTTCGGGGCGGTTTCGTCGGCGTCGTGACACGCTAGAGCTCAACTCCGCCCGCCGCGACCGGGGCCGCCGCCGGGTCGCCTTGCGCGCGGCGGCAGATCGGGCGCCGCCGAGCAACATCAGACTGAGTATGAACATGATCGACAACCGAGATCAGACCGCGGGCGAAGGCCTTTCCGCCGCGACCCGGTCTGAGCGGGGACGGCATCGCGCACCGCTTGCCGACAAGGCGCTGACGGCCTCCACGATCTTCTGGTTCGTCGTCGCGGCGGCGGGGCAGGCGTTCTTCGCGATCTACATCGCCCTGTTCTATGGCGGCACGTCGCTTCGAGGGGATGTCCAGGCCTGGAACGAGGTCGTCCCGGGCCGCGTGGTCGCCGGTGATGGGGTCGGCTTTCTCGCCATGGCGGCCCATGTCGCGCTGGCGTTCGTCGTCACCGCCGCCGGTCCGCTGCAACTGATCCCCGCCCTTCGGGCGCGCCTGCCGGGGCTCCATCGCTGGACCGGGCGGGTCTATGTGAGTCTGGCGTTCGTCATCAGCCTGGGCGGTCTCTACCTGATCTGGGGGTATCGCGACGCGGACGATACCCTCCTGGGGTCGTCGCCCCTGACGCTGAACGCCCTTCTGATCATGGTTTTCGCCTGGATGACGTTGAAGAACGCCATGGCGCGCCGGATCGACATTCACCGGCGCTGGGCCTTGCGGCTGTTCCTCGCCATGAGCGGCGTCTGGTTTCTTCGGGTCGGCGTCATGATGTGGATCCTGACGATGGGAACCGAGGGGCTCGGAGGTCGACTTGAAGGGCCTGTCGGCACCTTCCTCAAATTCGCCTGCTACCTCGTTCCCCTGATCATCCTCGAGTTCTACTTCGCCAGTCGGCGCCAACGGTCGGTCGTGCCGAAGTGGGCGATGGCCGGGACCATCGCGGCGTTCACCCTGCTCATGGCCGGCGGCATCGGCATGGCGGTCATGGTGTTCTGGCTTCCTCATGTCTGACCGGGGCGGTCGGCGACGATCAGCACCGAAACGGAGAGACGTCCCATGTCTGAACGCATCCGCCGCCCCGCTCTGGCCCGCGCGCTCATTCCCTATCTGGGAGGCGCGCTTCTCATCGCCGGCGGCCTCACCGCCGCTCCCGTCAATGCGCAGGACATGTTTGGCGCGCTGGAAGCCCAAGGCGCGTTCGCTTCCCAGCAGCAGTACGCCGCGAGCCTGCACGAGCAGTTCAGTCGCAGATACGACGCCGACGAGGGAAACTCCGGCGGGCCGCCGCCGCCGGGCCTGACACTGGAAGAGGCCAACGCTCTTGACGCGGCGATCCGGGAGAGGAACGCCGAGAGAGATGCGGAGTACCAGCGTTGGCTCGAGGGGAGTTGGCGGTTCTTCCAGAGTCGGGAACCGGCCGAACCAGGCGAATTCTGCGCCGCCATGTTCCAGGGTCCCCAGGGCATGATCGCGCTGAGCGGCGTCGACAAGAGCTGGGACGGCGCGCTGCTCATGTTCACCGGCGACGATATCCCCAAGCCGCGGCGCTTTGGCGAGGTGACGGTCAGGCTGACTCAGACGGGCGAACCGCCGGTGACGATCCGGGCTTACAATCGTGCCCGCGATCCCCGCATGAACACGCTCGGCACACTGGTCATCGCCGTGCCGGCCATGGACGCTGCGCTCGCGGGCATGGCCGACGAGCAGGAGTTCGCCTTGTCCATGGGCGGCAGGGAGGTGTTCCGCATGTCGTGGAAGAATGGCCTGCAGGCCGCGGCGGAACTGCGGAACTGTCTGCGCGAGCGGTGATCTCGCCGGTTCATGCGCGGTGGTGAGCCGACCTGCCGGATAGTCGCCCGGACCTATTCGGGCGGGCAGTCGCGGATCGCGCGCTCCCAGCGGTCGATGCAGGCGCGCAGGCCCGGATCGCCCTCGACGATGTTCTCCTCGACGCCGCAGTACACCGTGCCGTCCGCATGCAGGCAGTAGTCGCCGGGCGCGGCCATGGCCGTGCTCGTCGACAGGGCCGAGGCCGCGAAGACGAACGCGGCGGCGGCGCAGCGGGTCGAAGCCTTACGAAGGAAACGCATCTGTCTTCTCCTGAAGTGTCAGTCTTCCGTGGAAAAGAGCGCAGCATTCCGCCGCTTGCGCAACCTCCGAGGGATTATGTTCCCCTCAAGATTGTGTGAAGTCCGTCACGACCCTATGCGGTCCGGGCCGCGTGGATGGACCGTGCCGGCCTCCGGGACCGTCTCGGCTTGCATCCACGCCCGGAAGACCGCCATGGCGGGGCTGTCGGGACGGGAGTTCAGCCGGGTCAGCCAGTAGCCGCCGAGGTGGACCTCGATGTCGAAGGGGCGGACCAGCCGCTCGGCGGACAGGTCGCGCGCGAACATGGCCGCGGGGGCCAGGGCCACGCCGAGGCCCGAGGCCGCCGCCGCCGTCATCAGCACCGAACTGTCGAAGACCGGGCCGCGCAGGGGCGGGCAGGGCGCGTGCGCCGCCTCGAACCAGCGGGTCCATTCGTCGGCCCGATACGAGCGCAGCAGGGTCTCGCCGGCCAGCGACGCGGGACCCTTCAGGCGCGCGGCGACCGAGGGCGCGCACAGCGGCGTCAGCGGCGCGCTCAGGATCGGCTCCGCATGGGTTCCGTGCCAGGCCCCGTCGCCGTAGCGGACGGCCAGGTCCAGGCCCTCGCCGGCCAGGTCGACCCGGTTGTTGTTGGTCATGATCCGCAGGTCGATGTGCGGGTGGGCGCGGGCGAAGGCGTCCATGCGCGGCAGCAGCCAGCCGCCGGCGAAGGCGCTGACCACGCCGACGGTCAGCACCTCCTGCAACCGTCCGCCGGCGTAGCGGTCCAGCGTCGCCCCCACCCGGTCGAAGGCGTCGGCCAGCACCGGCACCAGCGCCTGTCCCTCGTCAGTCAGGGCCAGGCCGCGCGGCAGGCGGCGGAACAGGGTGACGCCCAGCCGCCGTTCCAGCTGGGCGACCTGATGGCTGACGGCGCCCTGGCTGACGCACAGCTCGATGGCGGCGCGGGTGAAGTTCAGGTGCCGGGCGGCCGCCTCGAATGCGCGTAGGGCGTTCAGGGGAAGTTGGGCGCGGTCCATCGCTCAGGCATGAGGTCAGTTCATGCTTCTGTCCAGATATGATGCTTTGTGCGGCGGAGGCGGGCTCCGCATCCTTGCCGGGTTCCCCCATCAAGGAGTGAGTGATGAGACGCATTTCCGTCGCCCTGACCGCGGGCCTTCTGGCCCTTGCCGCGGGCTGCGCCCAGGCTGAACCCAAGCAGCGACCGCCCGCGTCGCAGGCGCGTCCCGATCCCGCCCGCGATCCCCTGCTGCAACCGATCGCGCCGGAGTACGCCCGCCAATGGCTGGGCGTGGAGATCCCGACACGCATCTATGGCAATACCTTCTTTGTGGGCTTCGGTGGGCTGACGGTGGTCCTGATCTCGACGTCCGAGGGGCTGGTGCTGGTCGACGGCGCCCTGCCGCAGGCTGTTCCGGCCATAGAGGACAACATCCGCCAGCTCGGCTTCCGGATCGAGGATGTGAAGTACATTCTCAGCACCGAGCCGCACTACGATCACGCGGGCGGTCTGGCCGCCCTGGCCCGCGACACCGGGGCGACCGTGGTCGCCAGTCCTGCGGCGGCGGCCGTTCTTCGTCGGGGACGCAGCGGCGCCGATGACCCCCAGGCGGCGATCCTGGAGCCGATGCCGCCGGTCGAACGCATCCGGGTCCTGCGAGACGGGGAAATTCTGAATTTGGGTGATGTGGCCATCACGGCCCGCGCCACGCCGGGCCATACGCCGGGCAGCATGAGCTGGAGCTGGCGGTCCTGTGAAGCCGGAACGTGCAAGACGGTGGTGTTCGGCTCCAGCCTGAATCCCGTCTCGGCGGACGGTTACCGCTTCACCGATCCCGCCAACCGGGCCTTGGTCGATGCCTTCCGCTCCACCTTCGCCAGCCTGCGCGCCATGCCCTGCGACATCCTTCTGACCGCCCACCCGGGACAGTCGGACGGCGACACGCGCCTGGCGCAGCTGCGGCAGGGGGCGACGCCGAACCCCTTCATCGACCCGACCGCCTGCCGGGCCTATGCCGACAAGTACGAGGTCCTGCTGGAGCGGCGGCTGGAGCGTGAGCGGGCCCGCGTGAACTGATAGACGGGCAGGGCGCGAACCAAACGCCGGTTCGCGCCTTTCCTTGGCGGAGCCGCCCTATGTCCATCGATCCCGCCGTCTCGCGCCGCCGTCCGGGCTTCCGTCCGTGGATGGCGGTCGTCCCGCTGGCCGCCGTCGCCGTGGCGGCTGTGGGCGTGCTGGCCCTGCGCATGCCCTTGCCCGGCGCCGCGCCGGTCGGCGGCGGCCGCATGGCGGTCGAGGTCGTTGCGCCGGTCGAACGCGAGGTCCAGCCCGGCGGAACCATGGAGGTCGGCGACCTGGTCGACGGCTACACCCACGTCGCCATCCAGCCGCAGGCCGTGGGGGAGGATGTCTACGACCCCGGCCACCAGACCGCATGGGTCGAACCCCTGCCGCCCCTGCGCACGCCGGAGCCGGCCGTGTGGGCGAGCGGCGAGGCTGTGGTGCAGCCGACCCAGGCCCAGCCGCAGGCGCAGGGCGGCCAGTTTGGCTTCGATACGCCCGGTCCCGACTATGCGGCGGAGCGCCGCGCGCGGCAGGAGCGGCTGGATCGCATCCAGGCCGAACAGGCCGCGCGGGTCAGGGCGGACGGCCCCGCAACCACGCCCGGACTGGACCGGGACAACGCCTTCTACTGACATCTTTGCAAGCGATGGCGTGAACTTGACCCGGCGTGATCTTGGCAGCCGCTGCCGGGAGGTCTAGGTCGGAAGCTCAACCGTCCCTAGGGAGAGACGCTCATGGTCGATCTGGCTCAAGTCACCGAACACATCCGCGGCGCCGTCGGCGATAATTCAGGTCTGGGCAAGACCGTGAAGATCGACCTCGGCGACGCCGGCAAGATCTTCATCGACGGCGCTTCGTCGCCGAACACCGTCACCAACGACGACAAGCCCGCCGACGCCACCGTGTCGATGAGCTGGGACGACTTCATCGCCCTGTCGGAAGGCAAGCTGGACGGCATGATGGCCTTCATGCAGGGCAAGCTGAAGATCGCCGGCGACATGATGATCGCCCAGAAGCTGCCGGCGCTGCTGAAGCGCTGAGCTTGAAGACCACGATCTGATTTTTTGCGGCGCGGTCCCTGAAGAGGGCCGCGCCGTTCTTGTACCGGAGGACGACCATGGATTTCCGTCACAGCGACAAGGGCCTGCACTGGCAGGAACGCGTGCAGCGCTTCATGGACGAGAAGGTCCTGCCCCGCTCGGCGGACTACTGGGCCGAGGTCCGGGCCGACCACACCGTCCAGCCCAGGACCATGGAAGAGATGAAGGCCCAGGCGAAGGACGCCGGCCTCTGGAACATGTTCCTGCCGGGCGACCACGGCGCCGGCCTGACCAACCTCGAATACGCCCCGCTGGCCGAGATCATGGGGCGCCACCTGTGGACGGCCGAGGTGTTCAACTGCAACGCCCCGGACACCGGCAACATGGAAGTGTTGCACATGTACGGGAACCCCGAGCAGCAGGCGAAGTGGCTCAAGCCGCTGATGGCCGGCGACATCCGCTCGGCCTTCCTGATGACCGAACCGGCGGTGGCCTCGTCCGACGCGACCAATATCGAGACCAGCATCGTCCGCGACGGCGACCACTACGTCATCAACGGCCGTAAATGGTGGTCGACCAACATGGGCCACCCGAACGTCGCCATCACCATCGTGATGGGCAAGACGGACACGGGCGCGGCCACCCACCAGCAGCAGTCGCAGATCCTGGTGCCGACCGACACGCCCGGCTTCCGCGTCGAGCGCATGCTGTCGGTGTTCGGCTATGACGAGCGCCCGATCGGCCACGCCGAAGTCGTGCTCGACAACGTCCGCGTTCCCGTCGAGAACCTGATCGCCGGCGAGGGCCGGGGCTTCGAAATCGCGCAAGGGCGCCTCGGGCCGGGCCGCATCCACCACTGCATGCGCACCATCGGCGCGGCCGAGCATGCGCTGGACCTGATGGTCGAACGCCTGCTGAGCCGCACGGCCTTCAAGAAGAAGATCGCCGAGCACTCGGTGTGGGAACAGCGCGTCGCCGACGCCCGCATCAACATCGAGATGTGCCGCCTGTCGGTGCTGAAGGCCGCGTGGATGATCGACCAGGCCGGCGCCAAGAACGCCAAGTCCGAGATCGCCCAGATCAAGGTCGCCGCGCCGCGCATGGCTCTGCAGATCATCGACGACGCCATCCAGGCCTTCGGCGGCGCCGGCGTGTCGGGGGACACCCCGCTGGCCGAGCTGTACGCCGGGGTCCGCACCCTGCGTCTGGCCGACGGTCCGGACGAGGTCCACAACCGCACCATCGCGCGGCTGGAGTACGCCAAGCACGGCGGCCGCGGCGGCTGACCGTCCGTTCGCCCTTCCGCCCGGCGGCCAACAGGGCCATATGCCGGGCATGGCGATGAGAGGCGAACGCGGGGCCGGGCGACGGCAAGGTCCTGAAGCGAAGGCGGCCCAGGCCGGCGTGACCGCGCCGGTCGACGGCCCGCCGACCCTGCAGGCGCTGGGTGACCTGCTGCGTCTGGTCGGCCGCTCCAATGCCCCGCAGCTGAAACTGCGCCTGGTCGCGGCCATCGGCATGACCCTGGCCGGCAAGGGGTTGGGCGTGCTGGCGCCGCTGGTGCTGGGCGCGGCGGTCAACCATCTGGCGGCCGGGCAGGGGGCCGAGGTCGCCATCGGCCTGGGCTTCGCGGCCTTCGCGCTGGGCTGGGCTGCGGTCCGCCTGCTGTCGGCCATCGCGCCCAACGCCTCGGACGTGGTCTTCGCGCCGGTCCGCTCGGCGGCGCAGCGCACGGCGGCGACCGAGACCTTCGCCCATGCGCTGAGCCTGTCATTGGACTTCCACCAGACCAAGCGGTCCGGTTCGCTGTCGCGGACCATGGACCGCGGCTCCCGGGCCGTGGACTTCCTGCTGCGCATCCTCGCCTTCAACCTGGTTCCGACCGGCGTGGAGCTGGTGCTGGCGGCGGGGGTGCTGGCGGGCAAGTACGACTGGCGCTTCGGGGCCGTGGCGGTGGCCGTGGTGGCCATCTACGCCGTCTCGACCTTCGCCCTGTCCAACTGGCGGATCGAGCACCGCCGGATCATGAACGCCGCCGACACCCAGGCGGCGGGCGTCTCGGTCGACGCCCTGCTGAACTATGAGACGGTCAAGTCCTTCGGGGCCGAGGCGCGGGCGGCGCGCAGCTATGACGCCGCGCTGGGCGATTACACCCGGGCGGCGCTGAAGGCGAACAGCTCGCTGGCCCTGCTGAATGTCATCCAGGCGGTGATCATGAACGTCGGCCTTGGCGTCATGGCGGTCATGGCCGGGTTCGAGGCCGCGGCGGGCCGGATGGGGCCGGGCGACGTGACCGCGGCGGTGCTGATCATGATCAGTCTCTATGCGCCCCTGAACATCCTGGGTTTCGCCTATCGCGAAATCCGCCAGTCCTTCATCGACATGGAGGAGATGCTGAAGGTCACGCGCCAGACGCCGCAGGTGGCCGATGCGCCGGACGCCCGGCCCCTGACCCGCGCCACCGGCGTCAACGGCGCGGCCCTGACCTTCGAGCACGTCGGCTTCCGCCACGACGCCCGCGCCAGCGGGCTGGAGGACGTCAGCTTCCATGCCGAGCCGGGCACGACGACGGCGCTGGTCGGGCCCTCCGGCTCGGGCAAGTCCACGATCGTGAAGTTGGCCCTGCGCCTGCTGGACCCGCAGGAAGGGCAGGTGCTGATCGACGGCGTGGACGTGCGCGACGTGACCCAGGAGAGCCTGCGCGCGGCCGTCGCCCTGGTGCCGCAGGACGTGGCCCTGTTCAACGACACCCTGCGCGCCAACATCGGCTTCGCCCGCCCTGACGCGGACGAGGCGGCCATCTGGGCGGCGGCGGAGGCGGCGGAGCTGGCGGTGTTCATCGGCCAACTGCCCGACGGGATGGACACCGTCGTGGGCGAGCGCGGCCTGAAGCTGTCGGGGGGCGAACGCCAGCGTGTCGGCATCGCCCGCGCCCTGCTGGCCGATCCCTGCATCCTGATCCTGGACGAGGCCACCAGCGCGCTGGACAGCCGTACCGAGGCGGCGATCCAGAAGACCCTGCGCAAGGCCCGGACGGGGCGCACGACCCTGGTGGTCGCCCACCGCCTGTCGACCATCGCCGACGCCGACCAGATCCTGGTGCTCAAGGCCGGGCGGATCGTCGAGCGCGGCGCCCACCACCAGCTGGTGGCGCGTCAGGGCGGCGAGTATGCGGCCCTGTGGCGCAAGCAGACGCGCGGGGCGCGGACCGGGGTTGCGGTCTAGCCCGGCTGACCCAGCTTCCGGTCGACCATCTTGTCGAGGCTTTCGCGCACCTGACGGCGCGCCTCCGCGTCGTCGGGCAGGGCCAGCAGCAGCTGCAGCGACTGGGCGTAGACGGGCAGGACGCGCCAGTCGAAGGGGCGCTCGGGCGTCACCGCGTCGATCAGGTCGCACAGGCCCAGGGCGACGGCGCGGATATCGTCCATGCCGAACGGGCCGACGCTGTCGATGACGCCGTTGGCCGTCCGGTAGGCGACGCCCAGCGCGGCCGTCGCCTGCTCCGGCGTCTCCGGCGGGACGATCGCGGCCAGTTCGGCGACCCTGTCGGCCACCTCGGCCGCGCAGCGCGGCTGCAGCGCGTCCAGATTGGCCTTGGCGTTGGCCAGGGCCGTGCCGACGCTGAAGCCGCCGGCCTCGTCGATGATCTTGGAGAGACGCGATCGGCGCCGGTTGTGGGTGATGACGGTCATTCGCCCTGCTCCGTGAGGGCGGCAGCGGCGGCCTTGTCGGCGGCGTGCCTCAGTTTGCGCAGAACGTCGGCCCGACGTTCCTCGCCCGGCGCATTGCCTTCCCGGAAGCGGCGGTCGGGGCCGAAATAGTCGCCGACCTCGAGGAAGGGCCGGGTGTCGCGGGCGACGAAGACGATCCGTTCCAGCAGGCCGGCGGCGCTGAACGGCTTGGTGATGACGAAGTTGGCGCCGCAGTCCCGCGCCTCGGTCACGCGCGAGCGGCGCACGTGGGTGGCCGTCATGATCACCGGGGCGAAGGCGTTGGGATCCAGTCCCGAGCGGCGCAGCCAGCGGACCAGCTCATAGCCGTCCATGTCCGGCATCTCGGTATCGACGACCAGCAGGTCGACCGGATGGTCCTTCAGGATCTCAATGGCTTCGGCGGCGCTGTGGCAGGCGTAGCGGGTCTTGATGCCGAAGCCGAGCAGGGCGCTGGCCGTGATGTCCAGACCGAACGGCGAATCGTCGACGATCATGGTCACGGCGCCGGTCAGATTGATCACCGCGCTTTCGCGCAACCCCTCCAGCGCACTCATGCCGTACTCCACAATGGCGGGTGCGACTCAATCCCGCGAAGCGTGAGAATGCTTCGCAGCAGGCGGTGTTCAGAAGGTTAACGGCCAAGCCTAGCTGAGGCGACCGATCGCATAGAAGCGGTCCGCCCGGGCCTTGCGCAGCTGGTCGGGCGACAGGCCCGCCATGGCGTCCAGTTCCTCGATCAGCACATCGCCGACCGCCTGGATGGCGGCGTCGCGGTCCGAATGGGCGCCGCCGACCGGTTCGCCGATCACCCGGTCCACGATCTTCAGCTCCATCAGGTCCGGGGCGGTGATCTTCATGGCCATGGCCGCGTCCTTGGCCCGGGTCCCGTCGCGCCACAGGATGCCGGCGGCGCCTTCCGGCGAGATGACCGAATAGATCGAGTGCTCCAGCATCAGCACGCGGCTGGCCGCGGCGATGGCGATGGCGCCGCCCGAACCGCCTTCACCGGTGATGGTGGCGATGGAGGGGACGCCCAGGGTCAGGCCGCGCTCGGTCGAGCGGGCGATGGCCTCGGCCTGGCCGCGCTCCTCGGCGCCGAGGCCCGGATAGGCGCCGGCGGTGTCGACGAAGGTCAGCACCGGCAGGCCGTATTGCTCGGCCAGGTCCATCAGGCGGACCGCCTTGCGGTAGCCCTCGGGCCGGGCCATGCCGAAATTATGGGTGATGCGGGTCTGGGTGTCGTGACCCTTCTCGTGGCCCATGACCACGACCGGACGACCGCGCAGGCGGGCCAGGCCGCCCAGGATGGCCTGGTCGTCGCCGAACTGCCGGTCGCCCTTCAGCTCGACGAAGTCGGTCAGCAGGCCCTCGACGTAGTCGACGAAGTGGGGCCGCTGCGGGTGACGCGCGACCTGGGTCTTCATCCAGGGATCGAGCCCGCCGTAGATCTTCTTGCGCAGCTGGTCGGCCTTCTTCTTCAGGCCGTCGATCTCGGAATCGAACGAGCCGGCGGTCGAGGCGAGCAGCGACAGCTCCTCGATCTTCGCCTCGAGGTCGGCGATCGGCTTTTCGAACTCGAGGTAGTGCGTGGCCATCAAGGCGTCCGGAACTGGCGCGCCATGCGGCGCATCGGAAGGCGGCGGAACCTAGTCAGGTCAACGCCGGTGAGCAAGCGGCGGTTCAGTCATCCCTCGCCAGCGGGTGTTTTGACCGCACCATCTGGCTGAGCCGGTCGGTGGCGACGTGGGTGTAGATCTGGGTGGTGGCGATGTCGGCGTGGCCCAGCAGGGTCTGGACGATGCGCAGGTCGGCGCCGCCTTCCAGCAGGTGGGTGGCGAAGGCATGGCGCAGGACGTGGGGGCTGACGCGGGCCGGATCGATCCCGGCGTCGATGGCCGCCTGATCCAGCAACTGGGCGAAGCGGCGGGGCGTCAGGGCGTTCTTGCCGACGGGAGAGGGGAACAGCCATGGGCTATCCGGCGTCTCCGGCTTGCGGGCGGCGTCGCGGACGGTCAGCCAGGCCTTCACCGCCTCGCGGGCCGACGCGTTGAGCGGGGCCAGCCGTTCCTTGCCGCCCTTGCCGCGCACGATCAGCCAGGCGGGATCGCGGCGCACGGCCTCGACCTTCAGGGCCAGCAGCTCCGACACCCGCAGGCCCGAGGCGTAGGCCAGCTCGACCAGCGCCACCAGCCGGATCCCGGCGGCCCCGTCACGGGCGGCGGAGGCGGCCAACAGGCGCTCGATCTCCTCGCGGCTCAGGGTGTGGGGCAGGGACCGGCCCTGTTTCGGGGCGTCCAGACGGCGCGAGGGATCGTCCGCCCGCCAGCCCTCGCCCAGGGCGAAGCGGTAGAACTGGCGCAACGAGGCGCGGCGGCGCGACTGGGTGGCCGGGGACAGGCCCCGCGCCGCCAGACCGGCGTACCAGGCCTCGACCGCCGTCTCGTCCGCAGCCATCAGCCCGCCGTCGACCCCGCCCTCGGCGTCGGCCAGGTCGCGGCCGTAGGCGGACAGGGTGTGGGGCGAGGCGTCGCGCTCGACCGCCATCATCTCCAGGAAGGCTTCGATCTGGGGGCTGCTCACCACGCCCCCTTCGCCGGAGCGTCGCTTCGTGTAGAGGTGACGGGAACCATGACGTGCCTGCGCCCTTCCTCCCCGCCGTTCGCCCGCCGCCCGCACATGCGAGGCCGGCGATGACCGATTCCGAAGCGATTCCGCTGCATCAGCGCACCATAGCCCTGGTCGGGCTGATGGGGGTGGGGAAATCGACGGTCGGCCGGCGGCTGGCGCGGCGGCTGGGGCTGCCGTTCGCGGACGGCGACATCGAGATCGAGGCCGCGGCGGGGATGACCGTGTCCGACATCTTCGCCAGCCTGGGCGAGGGCGACTTCCGGGCCGGAGAGGCGCGGGTCATGCGCCGCCTGCTGGAAGGCCCCCGGCTGGTGCTGGCCACCGGCGGCGGGGCGATGCTGAACGCCGAGACCCGCGCCCTGATGAAGACCAACGCCATGACGGTGTGGATGCGGGCCGACCTGGAGACCATCGCCCAGCGGGTGGCGCGGCGGGACACCCGGCCGCTGCTGCGCGGCAAGGACCCGCTGGAGACCCTGCGGACGCTGGCCGAGGCGCGCTATCCAGTCTACGGCGAGGCCGATGTGACGGTCGACGTGGCCGGCGGCGCGCATGCGCAGGCGGTCGAGGCCATCGTGCAGGCGCTCAAGGCCCATGGGGCGGTGGAGGCGAAGACGTGACGACGACGGTTCCGGTCTCGGGCGGGGACTTCCGCCCCTATGACGTCGTCGTGGGACGTGGCCTCCTGCGCGAGCTCGGCGCGCGGGTCGCCCCGCTGGCCAGGGGCCGCACCGTGGTGGTGACCGACGAGACGGTGGCGACCATCCACGGCCCGGCCGTCCTGAAGGCGCTGGAGGACGCGGGCGTCCGCGCCCGGCTGCTGGCCGTTCCGGCGGGGGAGGGCTCCAAATCCTTCGCCGAGCTGGAGCGGGTGCTGGACCGGATGCTGGCCTTCGGCCTGGACCGCAGCGACGTGGTGGTGGCGCTGGGCGGCGGCGTGGTCGGCGACCTGGCCGGGCTGGCGGCGGCCCTCTACATGCGCGGGATCGACTTCGTGCAGGTCCCGACGACCTTGCTGGCGCAGGTCGACAGCTCGGTCGGCGGCAAGACGGCCATCGACACCCCGCGCGGCAAGAACCTGATCGGCGCCTTCCACCAGCCGCGGCTGGTGCTGGCCGACATCGATGTGCTGGCCACCCTGCCGGAACGGCAGCTGCGCTCGGGCTGGGCCGAGGTGCTGAAGCACGGCCTGATCTGCGACGCGGCCTTCTTCGACTGGCTGGCCGGGGACGGCGCGGCGGGAGCCAAGGGCGATGCGGCGGCGCTGGAGCGGGCCGTCGTCCGCTCGGTCGAGATCAAGAGCGCCGTGGTCGGCGAGGACGAGAAGGAGGCGGGCAGGCGCGCCCTGCTGAACCTGGGCCACACCTTCGGCCACGCGATCGAGGCCGAGCTGGGCTTCGACGAGCATCTGCTGACCCACGGCGAGGCGGTGGCGCTGGGCTGCGCCATGGCCTTCCGCTTCTCGGTCGCGACCGGGGTCTGCGCCCAGGCCGACGCCGACCGGGTCGAGGCGGTGACGGCGGCGGCGGGCCTGCCCGTGCGGCTGGCCGAGGCCGGAGCCTTCAAGGCGGAGGCCCTGATCCAGCGGATGGCGGGCGACAAGAAGGCCGAGGGCGGACGCCTGACCCTGATCCTGGCCCGCGCCATCGGCGACAGCTTCGTGGACAAGAACGTCGACCGCGCGGCCCTGGCCGCCTTCCTGAAGGCCGAGGGCGCGGCGTGAGCCGGATGATCCTGCGGACCGAAGTCCTGCAGGACCGCTTCGTGCGGCTGGAGCCGTTCACGGAGGCTCTGAAGGACGAGGTCCGGGCGGCGCTGGACTGCGATCCGGCGGCTTGGGACATCATGGTCAGCGCCGCCTATGGGCCGCATTTCGAGGCCTGGTGGGCGTCGGCCCTGTCCGCCATGGCGGCGGGGAGCCGGATCGCCTGGGCCGTGCGGCGCAAGGCGGACGGCGCCCTGGTCGGCACGACCAGCCTGTACGAGATCAAGCCCGACTATCGTCGGTGTGAGCTGGGCTCGACCTTCTACCGGCCCGAGGCGCGGGGCGGGGCGGTCAATCCGGCCTGCAAGCGCCTGCTGCTGGGCCACGCCTTCGACGCGGGCGCGGTGCGGGTCGAGATCATCACCGACGCCCTGAACCCCGCCAGCGGCGCGGCGATCCGCAAGCTGGGCGCTCGGGACGAAGGGGTGTTGCGCAAGCACAAGATCACCTTCACCGGCCGCATCCGCGACACGGCCCAGTTCGCGATCCTGGATGAGGACTGGCCCGAGGTGCGGGCGAAGCTGGACGCGCGGCTGGCGGCCTTCGGCTAGTCCACCGCGCGGCAGTCGGTGGGCGGCTGGCCGTCGGCGGTCCAGGTGGCCAGGATGCCCTTGCCGCGCAGTTCATAGCCGGAGGCGCGGTACCAGATGCCGTCCGCCGAGCGTTCCTGGAACAGGTCGACCGCCTCGCCGCCGGAGTTGCGCACGGTGGCCATCTGGCGCGGATTGTCGAAATCGACCGAGAGGCGTTCGCTGTTGGCGCACAGGTAGACGGTGCGGATGACGCGGTTCAGGGCGCGGTCCTGGACCTCGGCTCCGGTGCGGCGGCGCGCGGTCTGGGCCTCCTGCGCCCGCTCGCGCACCGAATCGCCGTCGCTCGGAGCCTCGGAGGGCTTCGGTCCGCAGGCCGCCGCCGCCATCAGGACGACGAGGGCCGGGGCGATCAGGATCTTCATGCGGAGCAAGCCTTGCCGTTACAGGGTCGGCGGATCAACGCGCCGTGTCGGACGCCGTTCCTTTGCGCCGGGCGCGGAAGAAGGACCGCAGCAGGTCGCCGCCCTCGGCCGCCAGAAGGCCGCCCTGGACGGCGGGCCGCCAGTGGCAGGTGGGCTGGTCGAAGAAGCGTGGGCCGTGGGCCACGGCGCCGCCCTTGGGATCGTCCGCCCCCCAGACCACGCGGCCGATGCGGGCGTGGCTGATGGCCCCGGCGCACATGGCGCAGGGCTCGAGCGTCACATAGAGGGTCAGGCCGGTGAGCCTGTAGTTGCCCAGCTTTTGAGCCGCCGCGCGCATCGCCACGATCTCGGCGTGGGCGGTCGGATCGTGGGCGCCGATGGGGCCGTTTCGGCCTTCCGCGACCACTTCGCCGGTGGATTCGTCGACGATGACGCAGCCCACGGGGGTCTCGCCCGCGTCCGCCGCCGCTTGCGCACAGGCCAAGGCCATGTGCATGAACCGCTCATCATGGCCTTCCATCCCCGAGACAACGACAAGAAGCCGCGCCCGCGTCAAGACGACAGCCGCGACGGCCCCCGCAAACCCTACGTCAAACGCGTCGAAGGCGCGGAGGACGCGCGCGGCCCCGCCAAGGGCAAACCCTTCGCCAAGGGCCCCCCCAAGGACGGGCCGGGCGGCGACAAGCCCGCGGGCAAGTTCGGCTCCAAGCCGGGCGGCAAGCCCGCCGCCGACGAGGCGCCCAAGCGCAGCGAGCGCATCGCCAAGGCCATGGCCCGGGCGGGCATCGCCTCGCGCCGCGAGGTCGAGCGCCTGATCGGCCTGGGCAAGGTGGCGGTGAACGGCAAGATTCTGGACACGCCCGCGACCCTGGTGACCCGCGACGACGTGATCACGGTCAACGGCAAGCCGATCGGCGCCGCCCAGGCGACCCGCGTCTGGCGCTATCACAAGCCCGCCGGCCTGGTGACCTCGCACAACGACCCGCAGGACCGCCCGACGGTGTTCGACGCCCTGCCCAGCAACCTGCCGCGGGTGATCTCGGTCGGCCGCCTGGACCTGAACACCGAGGGCCTGCTGATCCTGACCAACGACGGCGAGCTGAGCCGCGCGCTGGAGCTGCCGCAGACCGAGCTGGTGCGTCAGTACCGCGCCCGCGCCCGGGGTCGGGTGACCCAGCTGCAGCTTGATTCGCTGAAGGACGGCGTGACCGTGGACGGCGTCCGCTACGGCCCGATCGAGGCCCGGCTGGAGAAGGCCGTCGAGAAGAGCGACAGCGAGGGCCGCGGCCCCGCCAACCTGTGGATCAGCGTCTCGATCACCGAGGGCAAGAACCGGGAAGTCCGCAAGGTGCTGGAGCATCTGGGCCTGACCGTGAACCGCCTGATCCGCCTGGCCTATGGTCCGTTCCAGCTGGGCACCCTGCCGATCGGCTCGGTCGAGGAGGTCGGCCCGCGGGTGATCCGCGAGATGCTGGCCGAGCACATCCGCCCCGAGAACCTGCCCACCGGCAACACGGTGTCGACGCCCGCGCCCATCCCGGGCCGCCGGACCTCGGCGCCGATCGTCAAGGGCGCGTCCGGCTCGGCCATGTCCGACCCCTCGCGCAAGCCCAGCCGCACCCGCGCAGCCGAGGCCGCTTCGGGCGAAGGCGGCGAGACCGGCCGCCGGGCGCCCAAGGGCGAGGGTTGGGCCAAGGCCAAGCCCAAGTTCGAGCACAGCAAGACCTTCAAGCCCCGCGAACGCACCGCCGCCGCCAAGCCCGAGGACGGCGACCGGGGCGAGCGGCCGAAGCGCGCCTTCACTCCGCGCGCGGACCAGTTCATCGACAAGCCGCGCGGCGCCGGCGGGCCTCGCAGCTCGGCGGGCAAGCCGGGCGCCAAGCCGGCCTTCGGGGCCAAGCCCGCGTTCGGCGCCAAGCCGGGCGGCAAGCCCGCGGGCGGGCGCAGCTTCGGCAAGCCGGCCGGCGGCGGCGCGGCGCGTCCCGGCGGCTCGCGCCCCTCGGGTCCGCGCTCGGGCCCGCGCGGCGGCTCCCGCTAGGGTCCTGGAGGAGAGACGATGAGCGACGCCCGCCTGTCCGGCCGGTGCCTGTGCGGCGCCGTGACCTTCACCGCGGTTCCGCAGGGCGGCATGCACGCCTGCCATTGCGAGAACTGCCGCCGCGTGTCCGGCGGCGTGTCCCTGAGCGCCGACTGCGGGGACAGCGTCGAGGTCTCCGGGCCGCTGTCGACCTATGACTCGTCGGAATGGGCCGAGCGGCAGTTCTGCCCGACCTGCGGCGCGGGCCTGTTCTGGCGGCTGAAGGCCGGCGGGATGACCATGGTGTCGATCCAGGCGTTCGACGATCCGGGCGCGTTCGCCTTCGAGAATGAAATCTATATCGACTCCAAACCGGGCAACTACGCCTTCGCCGGGGAGCGCCCGCGCCTGACGGGGGCGGAGGTCGAGGCCCTGTTGGCGGGCGAGGGCTGAATGCGGATCGTCGCCGGCACCCTGAAGGGGCGCGCCATCACCGCGCCGGACGGGCAGAACACCCGCCCGACCTCGGACCGGGCGCGGCAGGCCATCTTCAACGTGCTGGAACACGCCGCCTGGGCCGAGCCGCTGGACGGGGCGCGGGTCATCGACCTGTACGCCGGCTCGGGCGCGCTGGGCTATGAGGCGATCAGCCGGGGGGCGACCTTCGCCCTGTTCGTCGAGATCGAGGACGAGGCGCGCGGGGCCATCCGCGAGAACGCCGACGCCTGGGGCCTGATGGGCCGCACGCGGGTGCACCGGCGCAGCGCCACCGACCTGGGCGTGCGCCCCGGCTCGGCGGGCGAGGCCTTCGACATCGCCTTCCTGGACCCGCCCTACCGCAAGGGCCTGGGCGAACAGACGCTGGCGCGGCTGCTGGAAGGCAACTGGCTGAAACCCGGCGCGACGGTCGTGTTCGAGCGCGGCTCGGACGAGCCGGAGATCGAGACGCCGGGATATGAACGGCTGGACGCCCGCGACTACGGCGCGGCGCGGGTGCTTTTCCTCAGGGCCCTGCCGACGGCGGGCTGAATCCGGGCGGGACGGGGACCGTGCGTCCGCCGCCGGAAAAAATGGAGTGCACATCGTGCACTTTTTCAACTGAGACGGGGTGAGCTGCGGAGCCTTCGCGCGAGGGCATGGCGAGCAGGCGGGCCTCCTCCTCGGTCTCGTCGTCTTCGCGCTGGTCGGCGGCCAGGATCGCATTGATCTGGGCGCGGCTCATGCCCGGGAACATCTCGGCGTCCATGGCGTCGACCGCGTCGCGCAGCTCCAGCCACAGCCGGCGCCAGCGCACGGCCTCCGTGGCCTTGCCCTGGCTGAGGGCCTGGACGAAGCGCAGCCGCGCCGTCTCGACCTGATCGTCCGGCGTGATGTCGGCGTAGATGGACAGGTCCGGATCGCCGGGTGCGGCGTCGTCCTGATCCACGCGCCGCCAGCCGTATTTGCGGGCGCGGCGGCGGAAGGCCGACAGGCCCAGGTCATGGCGGCGGCACACGGTCTCGGCGTCCATGCCGGCCAGATAGTCGTCGCGGGCCTGGACCCAGGTCTGGGCGGATCGGATGCGATAGGTCTCGGTCATGACGCGGCACTGTAGGGGGCGGATGCGTCAAATCCGGACGTAGGGCGTGGACGCGCGGGACCCGTAGGCCGCGCGCGTCCTTCTCAGGCCCAGTCAGCGACGGGCCGAGACCCGGTTGTCGAGCTGGCTGCGCATGCGCGCCAGGCCGTCGCGGTTGACCCGGTAGGGGCCGCCGCCCAGCGAGTGGATCAGCCCCTTGGTCTTCAGCTTCTTCCACACCGACAGGGTGCAGTCGGTCAGCAGGAAGCCGTCACGGGTGAAGCAGTCGGCGCGCAGGATGCGGCCGCTGTCGTCGCGTTCGAGCACGATGCCGCCGCCCTGGGCCAGGGCGTGCAGCGTGCGTTGCTCCGCACGGGAGATGTTCATTTCGAAAATGTCCGGAAAGGCGTGAAGAGACGCGCCGGCGCAATCACGCCGACGTGCGGTTCAGAGGCTCTTCACAGGCGATGCTGCGAGGCCTCAGGCCTTTCGCACAATCTCGGACATAGGCTTCCCGGAGGGGCTGGACGGCGGCAGTATAGCTTCGAAACAGGGCGGGAAAAGGGGTTGGGCATGAGCGGGATTGATCGTCGAATCTTCCTGGCCGGCGCGGGCGCCGTCGCCGGGGCCGCGACCCTGGCCCCCGCCTCCGCGCGAGCGCGGGAGGGCGAGTGGACCGCCGGGCCGGACATGCCCTGGCCGGTCCAGGAGATCTATGCGGCCCAACACGCGGGAGACATCTATGTCGCGGGCGGCCTGATGGCGCGGCCGGGCGAGCCGCTGCACATCGAGGACCGGGTGGCGATCCTGGAGCCCGGGACCGGCCGGTGGCGGCAGGGGCCCAGCCTGCCGGCGCCCCGGCACCATCCGATGCTGATCGCGGGCGACGCCGACCTGTACGTCATGGGCGGCTATGCCCGGAGCGAGGCGGGGGAGTGGACCAATACGACGACCGTCTGGGTCCTGGCCGAGGGGGCGTGGAAGCCCATCGCGCCCCTGCCGTCGCCCCAGGCCGAGGCCGTGGGCGTGGGCTGGGGCGAGACCCTGCACCTGATCACCGGCCGGACCCCGGCGGGCGCGGCGAACGGGAGCTGGAACGATCAGGCGGACACCGACCGGCACCTGATCTACCGCGTCGGCGACGACCGCTGGGAGGTGGGGCGGCCCTGTCCGATGGCGCGCAACAGCGCGGCCGCCGCGGCGCTGGACGGGGCCATCTGGGTCGCGGGCGGGCGTACGGTCAGCGGCGGCGGCACGGGGCGGCTGGACCGCTACAACCCGTCCGAGGACCGCTGGGACACCCTGGCGCCGATCCCGATGTCGGAAGCCTCGGGCCAGCAGGTCGGCGGCGGGCTGGCCCTGGCGGCGGTTTCGGGCCGTCTGGTGGCCTTCGGCGGCGAATGGTTCCGGCCCCGGAGCGAAGGCGGCGGGGGCGGGGTGTTTCGCGAGACCTGGGTCTACACCCTGGCGGACGACGCCTGGACGCGCGGCCCCGACATGCGCACGCCGCGGCACGGCCTGGTCGGCATCGGGGTCGAAGACACGGTCTACGCCATCGCGGGCGGGGCGGTGGTCTCGGGCGGCCGGGCGACGGGGATCGTGGAGCGATGGACCGTTTAGATCCGCTCATCACCGCGAAGGCGGGGACCTCGTGCCTTGAGTGATGGACCGGCGAGGTTCAAAGCCGTCCGCCAGTCCTGAAACGCCGGCGTCCCGCTGGGCAGAACCGGGTCCCCGCCTTCGCGGGGATGAGCGGAATATTGGGTCAGACCGTTTCCAGTTCCTCCAGCGCCGCCTGATGGATCGCGATGCGGCGCCGGCAGCGCCGCGCGTGCCGCTCGTAGAAGACGGCCATGGCGCCCAGGAAGACGAAGCTTCCCAGATAGATCATCGGCAGGGCGGCGTTCGGATAGGTCACGCCGACGGCGGCGAGGAAGAGCAGGGCGGCGACGCAGATCGCCTGACCCGCGCGCGCCCAGCGCAGGCCGGAGCGGGCCTGGCGAATGGCGGCGGCGAGGGCGGCGGCGGGGGTCTCGGCCTCTCCCGGAACGGCGCCGCGCCGGGCCCAGACGGTCGCGACCAGGGCGAAGACCGCGAAGACCAGGCCGGCGGAGCCCAGCAGCGGCGCGTCATGCCGGAACGCGACCCAGCCGCTGACGGCGCCGGCGAGGACCGCGCCCCAGGCCTCGACGTGGAAGTTGACGGTGGCCAGCAGGGCGCGGCGGCGCACCTGCCGCTCCAGGTCGGCGGGGATGAAGGCGGGGGACGCGGCCTCGGGCGCCGTCCACACCTGCGACAGGTCGCTCCAGTCGTCGGGCTTGGCGTCGGGTCGGGTCATCGCGAGGCCTCCGGATTGAGGGCGGCGCGCAGGTCGGCGCGGGCGCGGGTCAGGCGGATGGAGACGGTGTTGGCGTTCAGGCCCAGCATCTGGCCGATCTCGGCGGGGCTGAAGCCTTCCAGCGTCAGGCTGGCGGGCTGGCGCAGCGACAGGGGCAGGGCGCGCACGGCGTCGGCCAGCCGCTCGCGCAGGTCGTCGGCCTCGACCCGGTCGTGAGGCGTGGGATCGGCCGAGGGCAGGGCCTCGTCCAGCGGCGACCGGCGCGGCGCCGAGGCCTCGCGCGAGACGTGGGTGACGGCGCGGTTGTGCGCGACGCGGGCCAGGAAGGCGCGCACCGGCGCCTCGCCCCGGAAGCGGGGCAGGGCGCGCCAGACGGCCAGCAGGATGTCCTGCTCCAACTCGCGCCGGACCTCCGGATCAGCTTCATAGCTGCCGGCGATGCGGCGCAGCATCGGGCCGTGCTCGGCGGCCAGCGCCTCGAACCCCTGATCCCTGCCCAATCCCGCGTCCCTCATCGGCGGCGTTCCGAAAAACCGCCCTCGGTCTGAAAGACTCCGAAAGCGGTCGGGACTTTCGGATCAGGACCGAGTTTTTTGAAGGAGCCGCCGTCCATGTCCGCCGATCCCATCCCCGAGACCGTCGCCGCCGCCCCGTCCGGGGTTCGCAAGGGGCGCAAATTCCTCTGGACCCTGGCCGCCCTGCTGGGCGTGTGCGCCGTCTGCGGCTGGGTCGCGCTGGGGGTCGGGCTGTACCTCGAGGTCGGCAAGACGACCCGGCTGATCCTGGCGGTGGTCGCCGCCGTGGCGACCGAGGCGACCTTCTGGATCAGCGCCGCCGCCCTGGGCGTCTCGGTGTTCGAGGCGCGCAAGCGGATCTGGCGCAGGATCACCGGCCGCGGCTGAGGCCGGCGGCCAGGGCGCGGGCGGCGGCGGTCACGTCCTCCCAGGTCACGTCAAAGCCCGCCTCGTCGCCGAACCACGGATCGGCCACGGCCTGGCCCTCGCGGCCGGGGACGTGGTCGAGGAGGAGGCTGAGGTGGGCGGTGGCGTCGGCGGGGGCGAGCTTCCTGAGGTTGGCCAGGTTCTCGTGGTCGAGCGCGATGACGTGGGTGAAGCGGCGGAAGTCGGCGGAGCGCACCTGACGGGCGCGCAGGGCCGAGATGTCGACGCCGTGCTTGAGCGCCGTCCGCTGGGCCCGCTCGTCCGGCGGCTCGCCCGCGTGCCAGTTCCCGGTGCCGGCGGAGTCGACGATCAGGTCGAGGCGGAGCCGCGCGGCCTCGGCGCGCAGGGCGCCTTCGGCCAGCGGCGAGCGACAGATGTTGCCGAGGCAGACGAAGAGGACGGAGGGCATGGGGCGCTTGTAGCCCAGCGGGAGCGTTCCGTCAGTCGAGGCCGGCCTTGCCGGGCGCCCAGTAGGCCTTGGTCATCAACCGCTCCGCCGGAAGCTCCAGCCGTTTCAGCACGCGCCGCATGCGCTGGATCGCGACCGACCGGCCGGTGAGGACGAAGGTGACGCCGGAGGCGGCCAGCGCGGGTAGGCGGGTCTCGATCTCCATGAGGTGGCCGTCGTCGGGCTGACGCTCGACCGGCCTGAAGGCCCGGAAATCCAGGGCGCCGAGAACGCGGCGGGTCTGGGCCATGTCATTGACCTCGAATACGAATTCGACCTTGTCGGCATAGCCCTGCCGACGCATAGCCGCGGCGAGGCCGAAGGAGGTCTCGTCCCCGAACAGGAAGACGGGGCCGGGAATCCAGCTGACGTCCAGCGAGGCGCGAGGGCCGAAGACGTCGCAGGCGTCGCCCGCCTTCAGGTCGCGGATCCAGTCGCTGCCCGGCCCGGCCCCGTGGGCGTAGGCGAGGATGCGGGCGCGGCCCGCCTCAGCGTCCCACTCGATCGGCGTATAGGTTCGGGCGACGAAGACGGACCCCATCGCGATCTGGAGCTTGTCGCCCGGGGTCCATTCGAGGCTTCGGAAATCCGGGCTCTCCAGGGTGATCAGGCGGAAACCTTCGGCGACCGGCTCGCAGGCCGTGACAGTGGCGCGGCGCATGAGGAGGCGGCGCAGCATGCCGCTGAGACGGCCTTCCGGGCGCGGCTTCGGAGCCAGAGGGACTGGGCCGGGACCCGCGCGGCCAGCCGGTTCGGCGTCCTGATGATCGTCGCCCAAGGTTTCGGCTACGCGACCGGTGCTGAAAGCGTCCACGAGACGTCCTTCTCTAATGATGAGGCCGAGCGACCTCGACGGATCAATGGCGAAGGGGTACCGGGAGGTTGGCGTGGCGTCATTCACACGTCTGGACTGATTGTTATTCGTTTGCGCCAAACCCGTGGAGGGCGTCGCCATTCCCATTCTGACGGACGCATCCCCTGAAACGGATTGGGTGGAGCCTGACGAGGTGCCGCGGCCCGTCGTCGTCTACGGCGTCTCGTCAAAGGGAATGGGCGAGTTCGAACTGGACATGCATCGCCACGCCAAGGGCCAGATGCTTCTGGTGCAGCGCGGGGCGCTCAGCGTCGAGATCGAGGGCGGCCTGTGGATCGTGCCGCCGGGCAGCGCCGTCTGGATTCCCGGCGACGCGCTGCACGCCATCAAGGCGACCGGCGTGCTGGAGGGCTGCACCGCCTTCGTCGCGTCGGACGTGGAGGTGCGGCTGCCGCAGGCCTGCTGCACCGTGTCGGTGACGCCCCTGCTGCGTGAACTCCTGGTCCGGGCGGCGCATCTGCCGCTGCTCTATGAGGAAGGCGGCGCGGCCTCGCGGATGGTCGCGGTGCTGCTGGATGAGATCGCGGGGGCCCGGGTCGAGGACCTGCACCTGCCCATGCCGACCGACCCGCGGCTGCGCGCCATGGCCGAACTGATGATGGCGACGCCGTCCGAGCGCGGCACGCTGGAAGGATGGGCGAGGCGGGTGGGGTTGAGCGAGCGTACGCTGGTGCGCCTGATCAGCCGCGAGACGGGCATGAGCTTCGGGCGCTGGCGACAGCAGCTCGGGATCATTCTGGCGGTCCAATGGCTTGCCGACGGGGCGTCGATCCAGCAGGTGGCCACCGACCTGGGCTACGAGAGTATGCCCAGCTTCGTGACGATGTTCCGCAAGACGCTGGGCACGTCTCCGGGTCGGTACATGGCCGAGCGGCACCACAGCCGGCACGCCTGAGGCGGTCCGGGCCGCCGCCTCCATCCCCGGAGCGGCCCGGGGATGGAGGGTGACCGGGTTCTTACCGCGTCTCGCGCACCTCGACCGGCAGGCCGAGGGCCTCCAGCTGCGGCCTCACCACCGACGCGTCGCCGACCACGACCCAGACGAACTGGTCGGGGTGGATGACCTGGCGGGCGGCGGCGTCCATCTGGGCCGCCGTCAGGGCGCGGGTGCGGCTGGCCAGGGTGGTCTGGTAGTCGTCCGGACGGCCGTACAGGGCGTTGGAGCGCAGGGCGCCGAGGATCTGGCCCGAGGTCTCGAAGCCGCCGGCCAGCGACCGGGTGTTGCCGTTGATCGTGCGCTCCAGCTCGGTCGGCGTGACGCCGTCGGTCTGCAGGAAGCGGTCGTACTGGGCGATCAGGGCGGCGAGCGAGTCGCCGGTGCGGTTGGCCTGGACCGGGGCGTTGACGATGTAGGGCACGCGGTGCTGCAGGGCGTTGACCCCGCCGCGCACGCCGTAGGACCAGCCCTTGGTCTCGCGCAGGTCCGAGTTGATCCGCGACAGGAAGTCCGAGCCCAGGGTGACGTTGGCGGCGTTCAGGGCCAGCAGGTCGTCGGTGCCCGAGACCGGCAGGACGGCGCCGCCGTAGATCAGCGACTGCGGCGACTGCGGGCGGTCGATCAGGACGATGCGGCTGGTGGTGGCCGGAACGGCGGCGGTGAAGTCCTTGGTCCCCTTGGCCGTCGCGGGCGCGCGCCAGTCGCCGAAGGCGGCTTCCAGCTGGGGCAGGACCGCGGACAGGGGCTGGTCGGAGACGATGAAGACGGTGGCGTTGTCCGGACGGATCCAGGCGTCATGGGTGGCGACCAGGTCGGCGCGGCTGAGGGCCGTGATGGTGGCCGTGTCGCCCGAGCCGGTGAAGGAGCGGCCGTAGGGGCTGCCTTCGCCGTAGATCAGCGGCGGCAGGGCGCGGGCGGCGATGGCGCCGGGGTTGGTGCGCTCGCTGGCCAGGCCCGCCAGGCGGGTGGCGCGGATGCGCTCGATCTCGGACGGGGCGAAGGCCGGGTTGCGCACCACGTCGGCCAGCAGCGTCAGGCCCGGCGCCAGGTTGGCGGTCACGGTCGACAGGTCGGCCGAGGTGCGGTCCATGGTGGCGCCGACGTTGACCGAGGCGCCCAGCCGCTCTTCTTCCTGGGCCAGCTGGTTGGCGTCGCGGGTGGTGGTGCCCTCGTCCAGCAGGTCCAGCATCATGGCCTGGGCGCCGAGGCGGTCGGCGCGGTCGGCGGCGTAGCCGGCGTCGAACTCGACCGAGACGCGGGTCACCGGCACGGTGGCGACCCGGGCGTAGACGACCTTGATTCCGTTCGACAGGGCGGCGCGCTCGACGGCCGGGAAGCGCAGGTCCGGCACCTGGCCGATCTCGGGCATGGGCTCGCGGGCGACGCGCTGGATCTCTGCGGCCGGGACCGGGGTCGCGCCCGACGGGGCGGCGGCGGCCTCCTCATAGGCTTCGCGTTCGCCCGGGGCGATGGTCAGGTCGTAGACCGGACGGGTCAGCCAGCGCTGCATGGCGGCGGTGACCTGGGCCGGGGTGACCGAGGCGTATTCGGCCAGCTCCTTCTTGTAGTGGTCCGGATCGCCCGCATAGAGCTGGCCTTCGGCGAGCACATTGGCCTTGCCGTTGACCTGCTCCAGGGCCTGGATGCGGCGCGCGACGTACTGGGTGGCGACGCGGGAGACCTCTTCCTCGGTCGGGCCGTGGGCGATGAAGTCGGCGATGATGGCGTCCAGGCGGCGGCCGACGGCGGCGGCGTCCTGGCCCGGCTTCACGTCGACCGAGATGTCGAACATGCCGACGCGGTGGAAGTCCGACAGCGACGAGGAGGCCGAGACGGCGGTCTGTTCGTCGCGGACCAGCTGGTTGTCGAGGCGCGAGGAGGCGAGGCCGCCCAGCACCTGGGCCGCCACGGCCAGCGGCACGGCGTCGTCGCTGAGCAGGCCGGGCACGGCCCAGCTGCGGGTCAGGCGGGTGTTGGCCACCCGGTCATGCATGACAGCCACGATCGGCGCCGCGAGGGTCGGCACGTCGGCCTGGGCCGGGGTGTTGACCGGGCCGCGCGGGATGGCGCCGAAATAGCGCTGCATCAGGGTGCGGGCGGTGGCCTCGTCGATGTCGCCCGACAGGACGACGATGGCGTTGTTCGGGCCGTAGTTCTCGCGGAACCAGTTGCGCACCGTCTCCAGGCTGGCGGCGTCCAGGTCGGCCATCGAGCCGATGGTGGAGTGGCGGTAGGGGTGGCCTTCGGGGAAGAGGGCTTCCAGCTGGGCGTATTCGAACAGGCCGTAGGGCTCGTTGTCGCCCTGGCGCTTTTCGTTCTGGACGACGCCGCGCTGCAGATCGAGCACGTCCTGTCCGACCTCGCCGAGCAGATAGCCCATGCGGTCGCTTTCCAGATACAGGGCCGTTTCCAGCGCCGGGGTCGGGACGGTCTCGAAATAGTTGGTGCGGTCGAACCAGGTGGTGCCGTTCAGGTTCGACGGCCCCAGGTTCCGCATGCGGCCGAGGTAGCTGCCCGGCGCGTTCTCGGACCCACCGAACATCAGGTGTTCGAACAGGTGGGCGAAGCCGGTCGAGCCGGCCGGCTCGTCCTTGGAGCCGACGTTGTACCAGACGGACACGGCGACGACGGGGGCCTTGCGGTCTTCATGCACGATCACCGTGAGGCCGTTGTCGAGCGTGAAGCGCTTCCACGGAATGTTGACCTCGCTGACCAGCTGCGACACCGGCGCGGCGCGCAGCTCGGCGGCCTGGGGCGCGGCGGCGGTCGGCGCGATGGAGGTCTGGGCCAGCACGGGCGTGACGGGAGCCATCACCGCCAGAAGGGCGGCGAGCGAGATCGAGCGAAGACGCATGAGGTTACGGTCCTGTTGTGATGCGGGGGGACCTTAGCGGAGCCATTTGGGGGCGCAATCGGGAAGGTGAGAGGCGGCTGGGGCCGCCTGTTGATTCGCTGCAGCCGTTGAGAAGGTCCGCTGCAGGGAGGCGGTTCATGCCGGTCGCGGGGGCGCCCTCCTAGATCAACCCAGGATCGTTTCCGTCAGCGGCGCCGTGCAGCCAATGGTCGTCTTTTCCCCTTGACCAAATGATTGCAGTATCCAATGTTCTTCGAACATGGGTCGGTAAAATCGCCGATTTTTAGCCGCTTCTCGGGGGGAGACGTGGGCGCTTTCTTGGGCAATCGCACGGTCGCGACCATCTTCACCTGGGTGGTGCTGCTGATCTTCTGCGCGCTGGTTTTCACCGGCTGGTACTACCTGTTCGTTCCCATCCTGGAGAGCAGACCGGGGGCGGTCATCGTCGCGGCGCTCATCACCCTGCTCGCGGTGATCTGCGCGCGCCAGGTCGGCCAGTATCGCGCCGCCGCTCGGGAACGCGGGGAACGACCGGCGTGGCACCACGGTTGGAAATTCTACATCTTCCTGGCGATCATCAGCGCTCTGGGCACGCTCAACGCGGCTTTCATCATGTTTGAAAGCCGCGCCATCCTGAGGACCGACATCTCGGAGGTGCGGAGCCGTTACGGCGCCCTCAGGGACGCGGGCCAGGTGCAGCTGACGCCAGTTGGCTACAATGAGAAGCAGGCCCGGGTGGCGGCGCTGCTGGAAAATCTTCACGAGGAGATCGTCAACCCCAACCGCGGAGCGTACTGCGGCGTCGGTCCCGCCGCGCGATCGATCATCGCGGACCTGCGCGCCGAGATACCCGGTTTTCGAGAGCTGAACGGCTCCGGCGCGATCCAGCCGTGCGACGTCGCCCAAGCCGAGCGCGTGTACCAGTCCTACGCTCAAATGGCTCAGAGAATGGTTCGGGGGGACATCGGCCTGATCGGCGCCTCGGGCCCGGTCCGTCTGAACTTCCTCGATGAGCTCCGCGCCAATTACGATGAAATGGACCGCGGCCTGGAGACGGTAGAGGCGGCCGCCATCGGCATCGGAGGGGTCGACAGCATCGACATCCAGCCTCTGTACCGGGCGCGTGACGACTACAACGCCGACCGACAGACCTTCGCCAGCCTGGGCGGACAAACGACCGCCGATACTCCGGAAATCACCAGTCTGCAGATCGATGAGGTGAACTCCTACGCCTCGACCCTGAACCTGTTCCGCAAGCGGCTCCTGCACATCGCGACCTGGGTCTACCTGCTTATCGCGATCGGCCTGGACCTGGCCCTGATCGGGCTGCTGACCGAGCTGAATGTGCGGTTTGGGAGCGCCGCTCGCGCGAAGGCCGTCGTCGTCGATCCGCGCTTCTATACGGACCCGCGCTTCCTGTGGTCGCAACGGTCGATCAAGAGGAACTGAGCGCATGGACGATCTCCCCCTGACCCCGCCGCGGCGGCTCTCGCCCAGCATCAGCATCGCCGAAAACCTCGACCGCACGGATCGCCACCCTGTCTTGATCTTCGGCTCCTCGCAGGCTGGAAAGTCGTCCTTGATCCTGTCCTTGATCCTGGGACTCCAGACGATGCGGGATATCAGCGTCTCGCTGGGGGAGCCGATCCTCGATCCGTCGGACTCGCGGTCGAGGGCTTTTCATCAGCAAGCCAAGGACACCTACGACCGCGCGGCATATGAGTTGGCGACGGGCAAACCCGTGGGCATGACGATTGGGGATCCGTTCTTCATTCCGGTCGATGTGAAGCCGCGGAACAGCCGGCTGGATCCGGTGAAGTTCGCGTTCCTGGATGGGCGAGGCGAGGACTATCAGCCGAACGAAGATCGCAACGCTGACCTGTTCAAGGCGCTGCAGCCCGAAATCGTCGACGTGCTGAGCAACTATCCCCATGGCATCTCCGTCATCTATGTGGCGCCGTATTCGATCAGCGACGGCCACGACCGAGACACCCCTGGCAGCAATTTCGGCCTTCTGGGCGCCATGCGGGGATACGAGGAGCTTCGGGAGCGCCGGCGTCAGGACCACCACCTGTTCCTGCTGACGAAGTGGGATCAGTTCGCTTCGCCGATGGATGCGCGTCCGCTTTTCAGTCAGGCGGGCGCGGACGATGTGGATCGGGTCCTGTGCGACCGATACCCGAACGCGTGGGGCACCTTCCAGGGCATGGCTCTGGAAGGCGAGGCGCGCGAACGGCGCGCCTTCATGCAGTACTCATCGGGATACTTCAAAGACGGCCAGTATCGTGAGCCGCCTCACGCGTTCAAGGCGACCTTCCAACGCTACCCGCGCACCATCATGAACTGGCTCTACGGCAATGCGGCCCAGGCGCGGAGGGCGGTCTCCGAGACGGACGGGCTGCGGCGGTCCTTGTTCCCTGATGTGACGGTGGCCAACGGCCCGCCCCGCCGCTCCCTGATCGACGCGCTGAACGCCGTGCTCACCGCGCGCTGATGAAAAGCGTCCCATCGCCCTGGCTGGATGTGGTGGTCATTGGATCTCCGCACGAGATGGTCGGGATCGGCGCGCGGCTTGCGGAGCTGAGATCCGCCGATCCGCCGACAGGACCCATCGGGCGAGAGATATCCAACCGCCTCGATAAATGGTGCGTGCTGCCCAGCGGAGCCGTGCCGCGGACGCAGCAGGATGTCGTCTTCAAGCTTTCACGCTACGCTCTCGAAGGCCGGACGATCACCTGGCTCGGCTTTTATATCGGGGCCAGGCTGCCGCGTAACTCAAGGGCCAACACCTATGTCGGTGTGGGAATCCTGACGTGCAATTGCAGTGCGCCGATGGCCGAGACGCTGCAGTATCTGCGGCAACTTACCCACGCCATGTTCGAGAACGGCGAGGTCCAATACACGGCGGCTGAGTTCGCGGCAGTCGTGCGGGATCGCATGCGACCGCTATTCGATCCCCAAGTTCCACGTCATGGCGGGCTGACTGAGGGCAGTTTCGAACGGCTCTATATCGACATGAACGGGCTGAGCGAGTCCGAGCTAACACGACGTCTGCCAACGGTTCTGGAAGCGGCCGAGGTCCAATCGGCGTACTCGATTGCTTCGGAAGTCCTTGTCGGTACGACTTCGGCGCTCAGGCAGTCGGTGACGGCTTCCGGATCTCACCGCATCATGGATCCCAATAGCAACGCAACCGAGCCGGCCATACCCGCCGTTGCGCCTGTTCAGCGGGGCGCCGCGGGTTCCAGAACCAGAGGCCATTCTTACGCGCAAGGCGACGCCTCCCAAGCCGGTTCCTTCCCGGATAATCCCGGGGATGGCTGGACCACCCGCCGCCTCGACGATCATGAGCGCCGCCTAAGTCGTCTTGAGAACGGGGCGCCCAAACCCGGGCCGTTTTCAGAACCGAATGAGCCGAAGCGCGGTGAGTGGCTCCTAGGTACGGCGATCGCGGCCATCGTCGCGGCCGGTGTCCTCGGCGTCCTTTGGATATTTTTCGCCGAACGTCTCTTCGCCCCGGAGCCGGAGCCTGCTCCGGACGAGGTCTTCCAGCATAGCACGGCTGTACAAGACGCCCGATGTCTTTGGGCGGACACCACCGATCGAACGGGGACGGGTCTAGACAAGATGCGGGAAGAGCTTGAGTGCCGGGAGCAGGAGATCGACTCGCATCGGCGACGCGCCGGAGATCTGAGGGACGCACTCGGGATCGAATGAGGCCTGACGTGTTTGGCGGAGTTCATTCCGCCTGACGAAGGCGCCCCGATCCCATTCCTTTCCGTCTTCGGCTTGGACCTGCTCCGATATGGGCTGGCGAATGTCCGCCGCGTCATAAGGCCGACCCGCACTCGTCCGAACGCGCCTCTACCGCTGCCCGAACAGCTTCTCCAGCAGCCATGGCGCCGAAGACCTCAGCCATGCGCTCCTTGAGGCTGAGAGCGGCGCCGAGGGGATAGTCCAGAGGATCCCGGCGTCACCCGCCCCACCCGGCGGACGAGGTCACGGCGTGCGGGCGGGTCATGCGGGCGATGTAGCGGGCGGGGGAGACGCCGAGGGCGGCCTTGAACATGGCGATGAAGGCGCTGACCGAGCCGTAGCCGAGGTCCAGGGCGACGGCCTGGACGGAGGCGCCGGCGGAGAGCTTCTGCAGGGCCGTGACGATGTGGAACTGCTGGCGCCAGCGGCCGAAGCTCAGCGCCGTCTCGCGCACCACCAGCCGGGCCAGGGCGCGTTCGCTCATCGCCACGCGGGCGGCCCAGGCGGCGACCGAGGCGCGGTCGTCCGGGCTCTGCATCAGGGCGTCGGCGATCAGGCGAAGGGTGGGGTCGTCAGTGATCGGCAGGTGGAAGCCGGTGGTCTCGATACGGCGAAGCTCCTCCAGGACGACCTGGGTGATGCGGTCCGTCTGACCGTCGGCGGGCCGGCCCGGCGGGGCGGTCGCCGCCAGGTGCCGGATCAGTTCGATCACCATCGGGGACAGGGGCAGGGTGCAGCACCGCTCCGGCAGGTCCGGCACGGCAGGATCGACGAACAGCATGCAGATGGCGCCGTTGACGGTCACGTGATTGCTGTGAGGGACCCCGCCGGGAATCCACACGCCGCTGCCGATGGGGGCCATCCACAGGCCGCCCTCGGCCCTACAGGTCACCGCGCCCTGCAGCGCGACGACCAGCTGGCCCCTGCTGTGGGCGTGGGTCGGCACCTCGACCTTGTGGTCCTTGACGCTGACGGCGATGGCGAACGCCGGCCCGGCATGGATGTCCGGATCGAAGGCGGCGAGGCTGGCGCTGAGGGGGTCCATGGCGGTTGGCCGTTTTCAGATACTTTCTGGCTGGATAGCGAAATCCGGAAGGCGCCGCCAGCGCTAGGATGAGGCTTAATCCTCCCCCCGGATTCCTGTGTCATGCCCTCGACCCGTCGCCTCGCCCCCGTGTGGATCATCGCGGGCATCCTGCTGTTCGCGGCCAATCTGCGCGGACCGTTCACGGCGGTCGGTCCGGTGCTGGACGTGATCCAGAAGGCGTTCGGGATCGGGGCCGGCGCGGCCGGGGCGCTGATCACCCTGCCGCTGCTGACCTTCTGCCTGGTGTCGCCGTTCGCGGCGGGGCTGGCGCGCCGGCTGGGGCTGGAGCGGGCCCTGTTCCTGGCGCTGGTCCTGATCGGCGGCGGCATCCTGGCCCGGTCGGTCGGGCCGATCGGCCTGCTGTACGCGGGGACGGCGGTGCTGGGGGCGGGGATCGCCATCGGCAACACCCTGCTGCCCAGCCTGCTGAAGCGCGACTTTCCCGATCAGATCGCCAAGCTGACGGCCGTCTATGCGCTGACCATGGGGCTGGCCTCGGGCGTGGGCTCGGCCGTCGTCGTGCCGCTGACCCAGGCGTTCGACTGGCAGGTGTCGCTGGGCGCCTTCATCGTCCTGCCGCTGGCCGGCGCCCTGCTGTGGCTGCCCCAGCTGCGGCGGCGGACCGATCCGGCGGCGGAGACGGCCGAGGCGGGCGAGGGGCGGGCGATCTGGCGCTCCCCGCTGGCCTGGCAGATCACCGCCTTCTTCGGGGTCAATTCGTTCCTCTATTACGCGATGGTCTCGTCCCTGCCGTCGGTGCTGGTGGCGGCGGGCTTCGCGCCCGAGGCGGCGGGCGGGCTGCACGGGGTGATGCAGCTGGCGACGGCCTTCCCCGGACTGGTGCTGGCGCCGCTGGTCAGGCGGATGAAGGACCAGCGCGGCCTGGCCGCCGGCCTGGCCCTGATGGCGCTGACGGCGATCCTGGGCCTGTTCCTGGCGCCGAAGCTGGCCATGATCTGGGCCGCCCTGTTCGGCTTCGCCAACGGCGGGGTATTCATCCTGGCGCTGGCCTTCGTGGGTCTGCGGACGACCACGGCGCCCCAGACCGCGCGGCTATCGGGAATGACCCAGTCGCTGGGCTATATGCTGTCGGCGATGGGGCCGCTGGTGGTCGGGGCCCTGCACGACAGGACCGGCGGCTGGTCGGCGTCGCTGATCACCTGCTGCCTGTTGTGCCTGGTGCTGGCGGGGCTGGGGCTGAGCGCCGGAAGGAACGCCCAGCTGGCGGACTGAAAGGGTAAGCGCCGCGTCAGACTCCCTGATCGGCCAAGGTCGCCAACTCATCGTAGATCGCGTCGCCTGTCCGGCTTTCCGCGTTCCGCCAGCTGGTGGCCGTCGTGGGGTTCACCAGAACGCCGTCACCGGTCAGCACCAGCACATTCGGCAAGCCCGGCAGCTCCTGAAGGCCGAAACGACGGGCGATGCCCAGATTGTGTCCGTCACCGGTTCTGGGCATCCCGATGTTCACGAACACCAGTTCGTATTTGCGGTCGATGAGTTCAGCGAAGCGATCGGTCGCCAGCCAACCGGCCAGGGCGCGGCTGTCGCTGCACCAGTTGGCTCCCATCACCAACAGGACGCGTTTGCCCGACTGCCGGGCCCGCGCCAAAGCAGCGTCCACGTCGGCCGACGCGTCGTCGCTCACGAGATAGGAGCGGGCCTCCGGCTTGGGGGGCGATGCCGGCGTCGGCGCCGGCGCCGGCGCGGACGCGCAAGCGCAAGCCGCCATGGCCAGCGCCGCCGAGACGATCAGCGTGACGTATTTCATCGGGCAGTCTCCCATGGACGGTGCAGTCGGCGGTGATCCGTCATGCGGCGCCGCCGCGCCGGAGCCCTGCTTCACCACGATTCGATGATCGGTGACGCTTCGGCCGCGCGCCGGGCGCCGCCTCACCGCCGCCCGAACAGCTTTTCCAGGTCGCCCAGCTTCAGTTCGACGTAGGTCGGGCGGCCGTGGTTGCACTGGCCGCTGTGGGGCGTGGCCTCCATCTGGCGCAGCAGGGCGTTCATCTCGGGCGCGCTGAGGACGCGGCCCGCGCGGACGGAGCCGTGGCAGGCCATGGTGCCGCAGACCTCGGCCATGCGCTCCTTGAGGCTGAGGGCGGCGCCGTGTTCGGCCAGGTCGTCGGCGATGTCGCGGATCAGCCCCTGCACATCGGTGTCGCCCAGCAGGGCCGGGGTCTCGCGGACGAGGACGGCGCCGGCGCCGAAGGCTTCGACGATCAGGCCCAGCTCGGCCAGTTCGTCGGCGCGGCTGGAGACGCGTTCGGCCTCGGCGGGATCCAGCTCGACCACCTCGGGGGCCAGCAGGGCCTGGCGAGTGACCGCGCCCTCGGCCATCTGGGTCTTCATCCGCTCATAGACGAGGCGTTCGTGGGCGGCGTGCTGGTCGACGACGACGAGGCCGTCGCGGGTCTGGGCGACGATATAGGTTCCGTGCAGCTGGGCGCGGGCGGCGCCGAGCGGATAGTCCAGCGGATCAAAGACCTGGGCGCTGCTCTGTGGCGCCGGTGCGAAGTCCGGGACGGTGTCGAAGCTCTCGACCCGGGCCGAGCGCTCGTTGAGGCCGGGGATGAGCTGGGCGGTTTGCGTGGCGGGGGCGGCCCACTGCTGCCAGCCGCTCCAGCCCTGGGCGGAGGGCGAGGACGGGCTGTAGGCCGGCGCCACTCCGCTGTGCGGGCGGAAGCCGCTGAGGGCGTCGGCGGCGACGGTGGTCGAGGCGCGGTGGCCGGCGGCGGCGAGGGCGTGACGCAGGGCGCCGACGATCAGGCCGCGCACCAAGGCCGGGTCGCGGAAGCGGACTTCCGCTTTCGCCGGGTGGACGTTCACATCGACATAGAGCGGATCGATGTCGAGGAAGAGGACGGCGGCCGGGTGGCGGTCGCGGGCCAGGAAGTCGGCGTAGGCGCCGCGCAGGGCGCCTTGCAGCAGGCGGTCCTTCACCGGGCGGCCGTTGACGAACAGATACTGGTGGGCGGCGTTGCCTCTGGAGTAGGTCGGCAGGCCCGCGTAGCCGCTGAGGCGGACGTTGTCCCGCTCCTGATCGATCAGCAGGGCGTTGGCCTCGAAGTCGCGGCCCAGCAGGGCGGCGAGGCGCTTGAGCCGGCCGTGATCGCCCGGATGCTCGGCGGGCAGGCGCAGGGTGGTCTTGCCGTCGAGGTCCAGGGTGAAGGCGACGCCTTCATGGGCCATGGCCTGGCGCTTGATCTCTTCCGAGATGGCCATGGCCTCCGAGCGCTCGGACTTCATGAACTTCAGGCGCGCGGGGGTGGCGTAGAAGAGGTCGCGGACCTCGACGCGGGCACCGTGCGGGCCGGGGAAGCCGGCGGGGGCCACGGCCTTCTGGTCGCCGCCCTCGACGGTGATCTGGTGGGCGTCGCCGCCGTCGCGCGAACGGCTGGTGATGGTGAGGCGGGCGACCGAGCCGATGGAGGGCAGGGCCTCGCCGCGGAAGCCGAGGGTGTGGATGCGCAGCAGATCGACGTCGCCCGCGTCGTCCGGCTCCAGCTTGGAGGTGGCGTGCCGCTCGACCGCCAGGGCCAGCTGGTCGGCGGCCATGCCGTGCCCGTCGTCGGCGATGAGGATGCGGGTCAGGCCCCCGCCGTCGGCCTGGACCTCGATCCGGCTGGCCCCGGCGTCGAGGGCGTTCTCGACCAGCTCCTTGATGGCGCTGGCCGGGCGTTCGACCACCTCGCCGGCGGCGATGCGGTTGACGGTCTCGGGGGGGAGGCGACGGATGGGCATGGGATTCGCAAGTATGGCGTGATCCGGGGAAGGGAAGAAGGGCGGGGGGAGCTTCTCCCTCCCCCTTGTGGGGAGGGATGTCGGCGCGAAGCGACGACAGGGTGGGGCGCGTCAGAGATTGCTGGACCGTGCGGCCGTCGCCCACCCGTCCCGCTTCGCGGTCCACCCTCCCCAGAAGGGGAGGGAGATTTCCTCACCCCGCCTCGGCCACGAATGTCAGGGTGTGGCTGTAGCTGACATAGGGCACCGGTGATCCCGCCGGGGCGGCCATGCGGTGGCGGATCAGGGTCATGTAGGCGCCGGGGCCGGACATTTTCAGCGTGAAGCGGCCGTCGGGGCCGGTGTAGAGGTCAGCCTCGACCTTGCGGCCGTCCCAGCGGCCCGCCTCACGGAAGACGGTGACGGGAGCGTTCGCCAGCGGCCGGCCATTCAGCAGCAGCTCGAACACGGCGTCCTCGCCGGCGATGATGTCGTTGGGGTGGGTGACGGGCTTGAGCTCGAGGCCCTGACCGGTCGTCTGCAGCGCCTCGGTCGAGGGGGCGCCGCGGGTGACGTAGACGTCCGCGACGGTGATGCTCTGGACATCGACCAGCTCGGCGCCGGGTGGGGGCGGGCCGTCTTCCTCGCCGACCATTCTCCAGACGCCGTCCGCGGACTGGTACATCTTGGCGGTGCGGCCCTGACGCGGTCCGGAGGACAGACGGTAGGTGCCGTCCTGGGGAACGGCGGCCTCGAACACGGCGATGTCGCGCAGGTAGGTGACGGCGGTGATCGGCGTGTCGCCGTTGGGACCGACGACGTGGAAGAAGTCCGACCGCATCACGACCTCGGAGGCGAAGACCTCCTCGGTGAAGGAGGCTTCGACGGTGACGTGGTCACGGCCGGTGGCGTCGAAGACGTTGGGCCGCAGATAGGGCTGGTGGGCCAGGGCCGCGCCGCCGCCGTTGAGGGCCAGCATCACCCCGGCGAGGAAGGCGGCGGTCAACTTGGTCTTCGTCATGGTCGGGGTCCCGAATGTTCGGTGGGAAACTATAAGATTGCGAGGCGTTTGCAACGAACAAGGCTTGCGCCGGCCGGAAGTCTCCGGTCAGCCTGCGCCTCCCTGAAGTTCCCGTTTTTGAGGTTCCCATGCCCGTGAAGACCGTCGCCGAGTTCGTCGCCGCCTATAAGGAGAAGGATGTCAGCCCCGACGCCTTCGAGCTGGAGAACCAGTATCTGCTGGAGGTGAAGCTGAACGGCTCGATCTGGGCCAAGGCAGGCGCCATGGTGGCGCGCACCGGTCAGGTGAAATTCACCCGTCAGGGCCTCATGGAGCAAGGCCTCGGCAACCTGCTGAAGAAGGCCGTCAGCGGCGAGGGCATGGTGCTGATGAAGGTGGAGGGGCAGGGCCGCGTCTACCTGGCCGACACCGGCAAGAAGATCACCCTGCTGCGGCTGGACAACGAGACGATCTTCGCCAACGGCAACGACGTGCTGGCGCTGGAAACGAGCATCAGCAACCAGATCACCATGATGAAGCGAGTGGCCGGGATGATGTCCGGCGGCCTGTTCAATGTGAAGCTGAGCGGCAGCGGCATCGTGGCGATCACCAGCCACTATGATCCGCTGATCCTGAAGGTCAGCCGCGAGACCGGGCCGATCTTCACCGACCCGAACGCGACGGTGGCCTGGTCGGGCGGGCTGTCGCCGGAGATCGCGACGGATATCTCGTTCAAGACCTTCGTCGGCCGGGGCTCGGGCGAGAGCATCCAGATGAAGTTCGAGGGCGAGGGCTGGGTCGTGGTCCAGCCGTACGAGGAAACCTACATGCAGGCCGCACAGGGCTGATCCGAAGGCGCGATCTCCTCCCCATTCGCAACGCGAACGGGGAGGAGACACGCGTCACTCCGCCCGTTCCAGCCCGGCGATGGCTTCGGCGATGTCTTCGGCCTTCTTCGTGACGACGGCCTGGGCGTCGTAGAGGGCGCGGTTGTAGAAGAAGGGGCCGATCTCGCGGGCGAGGAAGTCGACCAGCATCTCGGCCGGGAGGTCGCGCAGCTCGACCTCGAACTCGTCCCGGAAATAGGGACGCAGCTTGCCGGCGATGGCGACGATCTCCTCGCGGCTGAACTTGATCGGGGTCATGCGGTGGCTTCCGCCAGCGTCTCCTCGGCCTCGATCCAGGCGGCCTCGGCGGCGTCGAGGTCGGACTGGGTCTTGGCGCGGGCGCGGGTCAGGCCTTCCAGCGCCTTGGGATTGCTGATCGAGGCGTTGGCCATGTCGTCGTCGATGCGGGCGATCTCGGCGGTCAGCTGGGCCATCCGCTCCTCGGCCTTCTTGACCGCGTGGCGCAGGGTCGAGGGGGAGGGACCCGAGCGCTTCTCGGCCTTCTTGCCCTTGTTGGGCTGCGCCTCGGCGGCCTTGGCCTCTTCCTTGATCTGGCTGGGCTTCACGGCGGCCATCTTGGCGCGGTCCAGGACGAATTTAGCGTAGTCGTCCATGTCGCCGTCATAGGGCTTCACCGTGCCGTCGGCGGCCAGCCAGAGGCGGTCGGCGACCATCTCCATCAGCGACCGGTCGTGGGTGATCAGGATGACGGCGCCGGAGTAGTCGTTCAGCGCGTCCAGCAGGGCGCGGCGGCTGTCGATGTCCAGGTGGTTGGTCGGTTCGTCGAGGATCAGGATGTGCGGCGCGTCCATCGCCACCTGATTGAGCAACAGGCGGGCGCGCTCGCCGCCGGACAGGGAGGCGACCGTGGTCTCCTGCTTCTCGTAGCCCAAACCCCACTGGGCCAGCTTGGAGCGGCGGCTGCTCTCGGAGGCCTCGGGCATGGCGCGGCGGATGATCTCCAGCGGCGTGTCCGTCGGGTCCATGGCCTCGATCTGGTGCTGGTGGAACCAGCCCACGCGCATCTTCTTGTCGCGGTGCAGTTCGCCCTCGGAGACGTTGAGCGCGCCGGCGATCATCTTGGCGAAGGTCGACTTGCCCGCGCCGTTGACGCCCAGCAGGCCGATGCGGTCGTCCAGGTCCATGCGCAGGTTGAGATTGCGCAGGATCGGCTTGCCGGTCTCGTAGCCGACGTTGGCGCGCTCCAGCCGGATCAGCGGCGGGGCCAGCGGGCGCGGCGGCGACGGCAGGATGAAGGGGGCGACCCGCTCCTCGATGGTGGTGGAGACCGGCTCCATCTTGGCCAGGCGCTTCATGCGCGACTGGGCCTGGGCGGCCTTGGAGGCCTTAGCCTTGAAGCGGTCGACGAAGGCCTGGAGGTGGGCGCGCTCGGCGTCCTGCTTGGCCTTGGCCGACAGCTGCAGGCGGGCCTTCTCGGCGCGAGCCTTTTCGAAGGCGTCGTAGTTGCCCGTGTAGAGCGTGAGCGTGTGGTTCGCGAGGTGCAGGATGTGGGTGCAGACCTCGTTCAGCATCTCGCGGTCGTGGGAGATGATCAGGGCGGTGTGCGGGTATTTCTTGAGGCGGGCCTCAAGCCACAGGGCGCCTTCCAGGTCGAGGTAGTTGGTCGGTTCGTCGAGCAGCAGCATGTCCGGCTCGGCGAACAGGGCCGCCGCCAGGGCGACGCGCATGCGCCAGCCGCCGGAGTATTCCGACATCGGCCGCTGCTGGTTCTCCTGGCTGAAGCCCAGGCCGACCAGGATTTCGGCGGCGCGGGCCGGGGCGGCGTCGGCGTCGATCTCGATCAGGCGGGTCCAGATCTCGCCCATCTCCTCGGGCTCGGCCGTCTCCAGACGGGTGAGCAGGTCGTGGCGCTCGACGTCGGCTTCCAGAATCGTCTCCAGCACGCTGACGGGCGTGGCAGGGTGTTCCTGGTCGACGGAGGCGACGCGGGCGGTCTTGGGCAGGCTGATCTCGTCGCCGCCCGCGGCCAGTTCGCCCAGGATCAGCTTGAACAGGGTCGACTTGCCGATGCCGTTGCGGCCGACCAGGCCGACCTTGGCGCCGGGCGGCAGGCTGACGGAGGCGTCCTCGAGGAATTTGCGGCCCCATGCGTTGAAGGTCAGGTCGGTGATCTGGAGCATGGCGGCGGTCGAAATCTCGATACGCCCCTGCGCCCGCGTGGCGCGATGCGCCGGGCGATAGAGGCAAAATTGTGAGGCGGTTGGAAACCGGGGAGGGCGCGTCTATAAGCCCGCGACCTTCAATCTCCCAAACAAGAAGTCACCGTCATGACCGAACGCACCTTCTCGATCATCAAGCCCGACGCCACGCGCCGCAACCTGACCGGCGCCATCAACGCCGTGATCGAGGGCGCCGGCCTGCGCATCGTCGGCCAACGCCGCGTCAAGCTGTCGACCGAACAGGCCCAGAAATTCTACGCCGTGCACAGCGAGCGCCCGTTCTACGGCGAGCTGGTCGAGCAAATGACCGCCGAGCCGGTCGTCGTTCAGGTGCTGGAAGGCCCGAACGCCGTCGCCGCCTACCGTGAAGTCATGGGCGCGACCAATCCGGAACAGGCCGCCGACGGCACGATCCGCAAGCAGTTCGCCCTGTCGATCGGCGAGAACTCGGTCCACGGTTCGGACTCGCTGGAAAACGCCGGCATCGAGATCGCCCAGTTCTTCACCGACGACCAAATCGTCGGCTAAAACGATAAGGCCTTCAGAGGCTTGACCGTTTGAGCGGCCCGTGTCCGGAACCGGACGCGGGCCGCTCTCGTTTTCACCGGGTCTTTCTCCCCAAGGAACCAGAACAATGAAAACGATCCTGAAACTGACACCGGCCATCGGCGCTCTCGCCCTGCTGGCGGCGTGCGGCACGACCATGGAACAGCGCGCCGCCACCGGCGCCATCGGCGGCGCGGTCGCCGGACAGGCGATCGGCGGCAACACCGGCGCGACCGTCGCGGGCGCCGCGATCGGCGCGGCGGCGGGCGCGGCGACCACTCCGCGTCGCCCGAACTAACGCCTCAAGGCGCAATGAAAACGGCCCCGGAGATCGCTCTCCGGGGCCGTCGTCATGTCTGGAGCGCGCGTCCTACCAGATGCGGGCGCGGGCGTCCGGAGCCAGGTACTGCTCGTCGCCGGGCTTGACCCCGAAGGCGTCGTACCAGGCGTCGATGTTCCGCGGCGGCACGGCGGCGCGGTACTGGGCCGGGGAGTGCGGATCCACGGTGACCTGCTGACGCAGGGCGTCATCGCGGATGTTCTCACGCCAGACCTGGGCCCAGCCGAGGAAGACGCGCTGATCGCCGGTGAGGCCGTTGATCACCGGCGCGGGCTGGCCGTTGAGCGAGCGGTGGTAGGCGTCCAGCGCCAGCAGCAGCCCGCCCAGGTCGGCGATGTTCTCGCCCATGGTCAGGTCGCCGTTGACGTTCGAGCCCTCCAGGGGGGAGAGGGCCGAATACTGGGCCCCCAGCACCGCGGCGCGCTGTTCGAACTTGGCGGCGTCCTCGGCGGTCCACCAGTCGCGCAGCACGCCGTCGCCGTCGACCTTGCGGCCCTGGTCGTCGAAGCCGTGGGTGATCTCGTGGCCGATGACCGCGCCGATGCCGCCGTAGTTGACCGCCGGATCGGCGTTCGGATCGAAGAAGGGCGGCTGCAGGATGGCCGCCGGGAAGACGATCTCGTTGCGCGGCGGGTTGTAGTAGGCGTTCACCGTCTGGGGCGTCATGCCCCACTCCAGCGGATCGACCGGGCGGGTCAGCTTGCCGAGGTTCCAGGCCCATTCGAAGGCCGAGGAGCGCTCGACGTTGCCGTAGAGGTCGCCGGGGACCAGCCGCAGGCCGTCATAGCTGCGCCATTGCTCCGGATAGCCGATCTTCACCCCGAAGCGGCTCATCTTGTAGAGCGCCTGCTGGCGGGTGGCGTCGCTCATCCAGTCCAGGTGCTGGAGGCGCTCGGTCATGGCGGCGCGCAGGTTGGCGACCAGAGCCTCCATCTGGGCCTTGGACTCGGCCGGGAAGTAGTGGGCCACGTACTCGCGGCCCAGGGCCTCGCCGAGCGAGCCGTTGACCAGGGACACGCCGCGCTTCCAGCGGGGACGGTTCTCGGGCTGGCCGCTGAGGGCCTTGCCGTAGAAGTCGAAGCGGGCGTCGACGAAGGGCTGCGACAGATAGGGCGCGGCCTGATCGACGATGTGGAAGGCCTGCCACGCCTGCAGGGTGGCGATCGGCGTCTCGGAGAAGACGCGGGCCATGCCTGGATAGGCGCTGTCCTGCGACTGGATCAGGCGCGGGGCGTCCTGGATGCCGGCGGCCGTGGCCCAGGCGTTCCAGTCGAAACCGGGGGCGTTGCGGGCCAGGTCGGCCAGGGTGGTCGGCGAATAGCCCTTCTCGATGTCGCGGCTCTGGACCTGGGTCCAGTGCTGCTGGGCGATGCGGGTTTCGAAGGCGATGATGTCGGCGGCGGACTGATCCGGGTTGGGCCAGCCGGCCAGCGTCAGGGCCTTGGTCACATAGACCAGATAGGCGGCGCGCTGGGTCGCGAAGCCGTCTTCCAGATAGTAGTCGCGGTCGGGCAGGCCGATGCCGCCCTGGACCATGTAGGCGCTGTTCTGGTTCGGGTCCTTCAGGTCCTCGGCGATGTAGACGCCGAACAGGCTGGAGCCGAAGCCGCCCTGGGTGCGGCCCATCAGGGCGGCGATCTTGGGATAGGTGTCGGCGGCGCGGACCTCGGCCAGGTCGGCCTGCAGCGGGCTTGCGCCCAGCCGGTTGACCGTCGCCTCGTCCATGAAGCTGGCGTAGAAGGCGCCGACCTGGCGCGCTTCCGGCGTGGACGGGTTGGAGGCGCTGTCCTCGATCAGGCCGCGCAGGGCCTCCTGCGAGTTGTCGAAGAGCATGTCGAAGGCGCCGTAGGACGTCTTGTCGCCCGGGATCGGCGTGTTTCGCAGATAGGTCCCGCCGGCGTAGCGGTTGAAGTCGTCGCCGGGCTTGACCGTGGTGTCCATGCCCGCGGTGTCGAGACCGAAGGTTCCGATCTGCGGCGTGGTGCTGGCCGGGATCTCGACGATGGGCGGGGCGGTCTGGGCCGTGGCGGTCGTCGCGGCGAGGGTGAGCACGGCGCCGGCGGCGCAGGCCATGAGGCGGAGTCTGAGCATGGGAGCCCCTGTTGGAAAATCCGCGGCAACCTGAGCCCATCCCCGGTCGCTGTCGCCGGGAAAAATGTCAGATTACGAAAAGCTAATGCAGCGCCCGGCAGAAGGCGGTGAGGGCGCGGGGGTAGAGCTTGTGTTCGGCGGTGAGGACACGCTGGGACAGGCTTTCGGGCGTATCCATGGGCAGGACCGGCACCGCTTCCTGATCCAGGATCGGCCCCTCGTCGACGCCCTCGGTGACCAGGTGGACCGTGCAGCCCGCCTCGGTATCGCCCGCCTCGATGGCGCGGGCGTGGGTGTCCAGGCCCGGATATCTGGGCAGCAGGCTGGGGTGGATGTTGATCATCCGCGCCGCCCACAGCCGCACCAGCCAGGGCGTCAGCAGCCGCATGTAGCCGGCCAGGGCCACGACCTCGATGTCATGCTCCATCAGGGCCGCGTCGATGGCGCGTTCGTGCGCCTCGCGGTCCTGGCCGAAGAGGCGGTGGTTGACCACGACGGTGGGCACCCCCTGCGCCGCCGCGACCGCCAGCCCGCCGGCGGTGGGGCGGTTGGACAGGACCAGGGCGATCTCGAACGGGGCGGTCGGCTTGCGCGCCGCATCAATCAGGGCGGCCATGTTGGATCCGGCGCCGGAAATCAGGATGGCGACGCGGGTGCGCCGGGGCGGGGAAGCGGTCATGGGCGGAGGCCTCGGGGAGAGGGGCGACCTTTGCCGCCCCGCCCGGGGCGGGTCAACGTCCGGGCACGCCGAAGGGGCGCTTGCGTCGGGCGTCGGGCTCGGAAACAGTGCGGCCGATTGTTCGGGGAAGGTCCACCATGCTCGCCGCCGTTTTCGCCGCCGCCCTCGTGTCCGCGCCGCTTCCGCCCGACGACATCACGCGCAATGTGCTGGTCGATGTCTGCCTGCCGTTCGTGAACGGGGACAGCGACCGGGCCGCGGTCGAGTTCCTGGGCTTCACCGTGGCGAGCGAGGACGGGGCGGTCGTCGACATGGTCAGTTCCGACGAGCGGCAGGCCTATCTGCTGCGCCTGGCCGGCGACGACGACGCCGAGGACGGCGAGGTCCGGCGCACCTGCACCCTGCAGGCGCGGGGCGCGGCGCTGGACACGGTGAAGCGCGCGATCCGGCAGCCGCTGGAACAGGCCGGTTTCACGGCCGAACCCGTCGAGGCCGCCAACCGCCTGATCTGGACGCGCCAGGGCGTCACCGTTTCGGTGCGCCAGAGCGAGGGCCGGGCCACCGTGGTGCGTGTCAGCTATTCCAGCCTTGAAGCCGGCGGCTAGGCCGCTTCCAGCTGGCCGCAGACGAAGGCGACCTCGCCCGCGTTCAGCAAGGCTTCCAGGACCGGCTCGGCGTTCTCGGGGCTGACGATCAGGATGAAGCCGATGCCGCAGTTGAAGGTGCGGCGCAGTTCGTGATCCGAAATGCCGCCGACTTCGCCCAGCCACTGGAAGACGTGCGGCATCGGCCAGGCGTCCCAGTCGAAGCCGGCCTGCAGGCCCTCCGCGATGCAGCGCGGCGGGTTCTCGATCAGGCCGCCGCCGGTGATGTGGGCCGCGCCCTTGACCAGGCCGGCCTTCATCAGCGGCAGGACCGGTTTCACATAGATGCGGGTCGGCTCCATCAGGGCCTGGGCCAGCGAGCGGTCCTTGGCGAAGGGGGCGTCATCGGCCCAGCCGAGCCCGGACTTCTCGACCACCTTGCGGATCAGCGAATAGCCGTTGGAGTGCGGACCGGACGAGCCGATGCCGATGATCAGGTCGCCGGCCTGCTGACGATCGAAGTAGGGCAGGGCGTGGCCGCGCTCGACCGCGCCCAGCGAGAAGCCGGCCAGGTCGTAGTCGCCGCCCGAATACATGCCGGGCATTTCGGCGGTCTCGCCGCCCACGAGGGCGCAACCGGCCTGGCGACAGCCCTCGGCGATGCCGGCGACGACGCGGCGGGCGGCGTCGATCTCCAGCTTGCCGGTGGCGTAGTAGTCGAGGAACAGCAGGGGCTCGGCGCCCTGGGCCAGCAGGTCGTTGACGCACATGGCGACCAGATCGACGCCGACGCCGTCGTGGCGGCCGGTTTCGATGGCGATCTTCAGCTTGGTGCCGACGCCGTCGGTGGTAGCGACGATCAGCGGGTCCTCGAAGCCGGCGGCCTTGAGGTCGAACAGGGCCCCGAATCCGCCCAGCGAGGGCTCGGAACCCGGGCGGGCCGTGGATTTGGCCAAGGGCTTGATGTGCTGCACCAGCATCTCGCCGGCGTCGATATCGACCCCCGCATCGGCGTAGGTGAGGCCGTTACGAAGGCTCTCGGGGGTGTCGCTCATCGGTCACGGGCCTGAATCAGTGGGCGGAATTATGTTGGGGCTCTTGCCACAACGGGCGCGCGCGGGGCTATAGCATCCGAATGACGCCGATCACCACCACCGAGGCGCTGCAAGAATTCTGCGCGCGCCTGGCCGACCAGCCGTTTATCACCGTCGACACCGAGTTCATGCGGGAGACGACGTACTGGCCCAAGCTGTGCCTGATCCAGGCCGCTTCGCCGACCGACGCCGCGATCATCGATCCGCTGGCCGAGGGGCTCGATCTGGAGCCGTTCCTGGCCCTGATGCGCGACGAATCGATTCTCAAGGTCTTCCACGCCGCCCGGCAGGATGTGGAGATCTTCGTGAAGCTGGGCGCCATGCCCAAGCCGATGTTCGACACCCAGGTCGCCGCCATGGCCGCCGGTTTCGGCGATCAGGTCTCCTATGAGGCCCTGGTCCGCCAGATGCTGCGCCAGGAAGTCGACAAGGGCAGCCGCTTCACCGACTGGGCCCGCCGGCCCCTGTCCGACGCGCAGCTGGTCTACGCCCTGGGCGACGTGACCCATCTGGCGGCCCTGTATCCCAAGCTGCGCGACCGTCTGCAGAAGGACGGCCGTCTGGACTGGGTGATGGCCGAGATGGGCGACCTGACCGACCCGGCCCTGTACGACACCGATCCGGAGAAGGCGTGGAAACGCCTGAAGCCGAAGAAATTCTCTGCCAAATACCTGGCCCCCTTCGTCGCCGCCGCCGTGTGGCGCGAGCGGGCGGCGCAGGAGCGCGACCAGCCGCGCGGCCGCATCCTGAAGGACGAGGCGATCGACGAGATCGCCGCCCAGGCCCCGACCGATCCGGACGCCTTCAACCGCCTGCGCTCGGTGCCGAAGGGCTTCGGCGCCTCGCGGCTGGGGCAGGAGCTCAGCGCCGAGCTGAAGCGGGTCATGGCCGATCCGGAGGCGCATGCGCCGAAGCTGGAGCGTCCGGCGCACAACCAGCCGGCTCCGCCGTCGGTGGTCGAACTGCTGAAGGTGCTGCTGAAGGCCAAGAGCGACAATGCGGGCGTGGCCACCAAGCTGATCGCCAACGTCGCCGATCTGGAGAAGATCGCCCTGAGCGACGACGCCGACGTCGACGCCCTGAAGGGCTGGCGCCGCCAGCTGTTCGGCGAGGATGCGCTGAAGCTGAAGCGCGGCGAGATCGCCCTGGTCCTGAACGGGCCGCGGGTCGAGGTCGTGGAGATCGAGTAGAAAAAGGGCCGCTCTTTCGAGCGGCCCTTTTGTTTGATCAGGCCACCGTGGCCTTGACGATCTTGCCCGGCGAGCGCGGCGGCTCGCCCTTGGGCAGGGCGTCGACGTGTTCCATGCCCTCGATGACATTGCCCCAGACGGTGTACTGCTTGTCCAGGAAGGTCGCGTCGTCGAAGACGATGAAGAACTGCGAGTTGGCGCTGTTCGGGTCGGAGGTGCGGGCCATGGAGACGGCGCCGCGGACGTGCGGCTCGGCCGAGAACTCCTGCTTCAGGTTCGGCTTCTTGGAGCCCGAGGTGCCGGTGCCGGTCGGATCGCCGCCCTGGGCCATGAAGCCCGGGATCACGCGGTGGAAGACGACGCCGTCGTAGAAGCCTTCTTCGGCCAGTTCGGTGATCTGCTTGACGTGGTTGGGGGCCAGGTCCGAGCGCAGCTTGATGACCACGTCGCCGCCGGCGCCATCGCCGTTGTCGAGAGTGAGGGTGAGGGTTTCGGCCATTCGGGCGCGCTCCAGTTAGAGTTTCGCCTGCTCATATAGGCGGCGAGGCCCGCAGGCAAAGCGTCAACGCAGCGGCCAGCGCCCGAGCGCGTGATAGATCGACCGCCCGACCTCGCTGTGGATCAGCAGGAACTCGTCGGGCCGCCACGAGATCGGGCGGATGGGCCGCTCGGGCAGGCGGCGGTCGGCGTAGGACAGGGTGACGTGCGGGTTGAAGTCCTGCCGGGAGAGGGGCTTAACGCCGTGGCGGATGACTGCGGTCAGGAGGTCGTTGCGGAAGGCCCTGAGCGCTTCGATGCCTCTGTCCCCAAGCAGGACATGAGGATGCCGTTCCGGAGCGCCGGAGAAGCTGGAGACCCGGTCGAAGGCGACATCGAACGCGGGGGGCGACAGCGCGTCGGCGGCCTGGCGCAAGGCGTCGATGACCGACTGCGGCGGCATGCCCTGGTAGTCTCCAACGTGGATCAGCGTGACGTGCAAGCGGTCCTCGCGGATGGGGCGTCCGCGCAGGCTGTGTTCGTCCCGCGATTCCGCCAGAACTTCGATCGCCGATCTCGCCGCCGGGTCGGGCAGCATGAGGCCAAAAAAGAGACGCTCGATCTGGCGAGGCAGTTCGTCCCGTCCAAAAAGATCACCGGACATGACACCTGTCGGGGTTGAGGGCAGGGCGGAGCGAATATCGGTGTAGGCGAAATCATTGCCGACAAAGAGCAGCGGCCATCCGCGCGTCTTGGCCGCCTCATAGGCGAAGCAGTCGCCGAAGTTCAGTCGTGCGCGGTGATAGCCCTTGCCGAAGACCTCATAGGCGGCGCTGGCGCGTTGGGCCGCCGCCGCCGTCACGGGGGCGATCTCGAGGTCGAGATCCTCAATCATTCGCGCCATGCGATCCCGAAACCCTCGGCCAGAGGCGACGATCAAGGTCTCCGCCAGAGTTCCTGCGGAAATGACGACGCGCGGCGCCTGATCGATAGCCTCCATACACGCGGTCGCTTGTTCCTCGTCCAGCAAGATGGCGATCAACGCAGACGTATCGACGACAATCACCGCGGTAGACCGTCCTCGTCGTAGAGGAAGTCCTGACTTCGCGCCGCGCTGACGTCGTTCAGTCCCTTGGGCGGAGCCTGCCGCCTGACGGCTTCCATGACGGCGCGCCGATCCTTCGCGCGAGGCGCGCTAATGGCTTCGACTCGAGCGACGGGCTTGCCGTGGCGGGTCAGAATAACTTCCTCGCCCTCCTCGGCGAGTCGCACGAGTTCCGTCAGCTGACCTTTCGCGTCGCTCACAGAGATATCCATCCACGCCTCCTTGCGTGGATGGAATATGGACTATTGTTGGTCTGTTTCCAACCGCCGGCCAGACGGGCATAGCCCTGTCATGTCCGACGAAGAGCCCAAGCCTGAACGCCGCCGCATGGTGAAGCCGCCCTCGGGCGGGACCGCGGCCGGGCGCGGCATGGGCACCAAGATGAAGACGGCGGACACCAAGTCGATGTCCAGCCAGCAGTGGATCAAGCGCCAGCTGTCGGACAAATGGTCCGAGAAGGCGCGGGCCGAGGGCTGGCGCAGCCGGGCGGCCTTCAAGCTGATCGAGATCGACGACCGGTTCCGCCTGATCCGTCAGGGCAGCCGGGTGATCGACCTGGGCGCGGCCCCGGGGGGCTGGGCGCAGGTGGCGGTCAAGCGCGGCGCGACTTCGGTGGTCGGGGTCGACCTGCTGCCGGTCGAGCCGGTGCCGGGCGCGATCATGATCCAGGCCGACTTCACCCATCCGGGCGTCGATCAGCAGATGATGGACCTGCTGGGCGGGGCGCCCGACCTGGTGCTGTCGGACATGGCCCACAATACCGTCGGGCACCGGCAGACGGACCACCTGAAGATCATCGCCCTGATCGAGATCGCCGCCGACTTCGCCATCCGGACGCTCAGGCCGGGCGGGCATTTCGTATCCAAGAATTTCCAGGGCGGCGACGCCGGCGGGGTGCTGGCCCGGCTGCGCGAGGAATTCGAGACGGTGAAATACGTCAAGCCGGCTTCCAGCCGGAAGGACAGCGCCGAGGTCTTCCTGGTGGCGTTGAACAAGAAATGAGTCTCGTCGCCCTGGCCCTGATCGGCGTGATCCAGGCCCAGGAGCCGACGACCACCCGCGTGGCGGTATCGGATCTGCTGGGCCATACGCCGGGCGATGTGGCGGTGATCCTCGGTGCGCCCGCCGCGGTCGACCCATCCGAGGCCGTGCGCATCGTCGAGGACGGGCGGTCGGTCGACATCTATCCCGCCAAACGCTTCCACCGCGCCTGGCCGGAGGGCGGCGTCTGCGTGACCGGCTTTCCCGAAGTCCCGCTGGCGGGGGAGCCTGACGCCAATCCGCGCGCCGAGCTGATGAGGCGCAGCCGGGGCTGGTTCGTGTTCGAGGACGGGGCGCTGGTCGCCGTGCATCCTGAGGCGCCCGTCCCGCGCCGGACCGGCGGGAACCAGCCCGCGACCCGTGAAGGGGTGGAGGCGCTGGTGTTCGCGCCCAAGCCGTACTCGCCGATGACGGTCGCGATGGGACGCCTGCCGCTGTCAGACGGCCTCGCGGTGCTGGGGCGGCTGCCCGCGCCGCCCGCCGACCTGTCCGTGACCAGCCTGTGCGCGCCGATCGTCCATCAGGGCGCGCCGCAGCGCGACATCGGCATGGATGTGATCTGGGGCATGGTCGGTCTGACCGTGCTGCCCTTCGTGCCCTTCCAGATGGCGGAGGAATCGCGGGCGGACCGGGAGGGCGGGGCCCTGCTGGACTCGGTCGAGCCGGGATCGGTGCTGCCCGGCGGGGTCGAAGCCTTCGTGAGGCGGCGGCGCGGGGTGCGGGTCTATCGCGACGCCGTCGATCCGGGCTTCGCGGTGATCGCGGTCAAGCTGGGCGACGGCGCGGACAACATCCCGGACATGGGCCTGTTGGGCGTGCGCGACGACCGGGTGGTGTGGGAGGTCCGGCGCGAGGCCGGGCAGCAGGGGCTGGGGCCGCTGGTGTGCCGGGACGCGGAGAACAGGCCGAGCGATGACCGGCCCGGCTGCACCGCCTACGGCAATCTGAAGCTCTGAGGCCTTAGCCCGCCACGGGCGTCAGGGTCGAGATCGGCCCGCTGGCGCCGAACAAGTTGTGGGGTTCGCACAACCATGCATAACAAAGCTACGCTTGGAGGGCGGAGCTTTGGCTGACACCGAATTCGTAAAAGTGAAATTCGCCGAGAGTATCGCGAATGCCTTGGCGGTCTTTGTGTTCAGCGCGGCGGCGGCCGTGCTTACCCCGCTCAAATTGCCGTGGCTGATCACCGCGGCGGCCATCGCCTGCGCGAGCGCGCTCGTGATCCTGATCCTTCAGGTTTCCAGAAGCCAGATCCGCAGGATCGGCCCGTTGCGAAGATGGATCTGGAGCGCGCCGGCCGGATACGAGGGCTACTGGGCGCAAAGAACCGACATCCCCGAACGCCCGTACTCGATCGCGAAAATCTACTACGATTCCGAGCTGAGAGTTTGGACCTATCGGGGGTTCGCCTTCACATTGACGGGTGAAGTCTGGGCCGAATGGAAGGTCCGCAGCATCGTCTTCGAACCCCTCCGACGCGAGTGGTTCTTCGACGGGCTGTGGGGAGAATGCGACGCCGCGATGTTGAGCAGCGGTTCTGAAAGCCACATGAAGCAGACGCAGTTCTGTCAGCTGTCGCTTGTCCGAGGATTTCAAAAGTGCAGGGCCAGCGGCGTCGTCGTGGATATCCCCGCCACCGACCCGACGGCCTCTTTCCGGGTGTATATGCGTCGAATCTCTCCGGAGATGTTCAAGGCCCACATGTCGGTTCGATCGGTGGATCGCATCGCCATGATTCCCCCGGCGATCGCCCTGGCGATGGTCAAGGATGTCTGGGCGACGTCCAAATAGAACCTCAGCGCACCACGGGCGTCAGGGCCAGCTCGCGCCGGTCCAGTTCTTCCTCGATCTGATAGTAGGCGGCGTCGCTGATCTCGCCGTTCAGCCGCATGGCCAGCAGCCGTTCGCGCTTGCTGCGCAGGACATCCTCGGCGAGGTCGTCGACGGGCAGGGTGACGCGGCCGTCGCCTTCGCCGGCGGTCTTCAGGGCCTCGCGGCGCTCGTGATACTCGGCCTTCAGGCGCTTGGCGGGCGCGTCGTTCCGGCCCGAGACATGGTCGATGGCGGCGTCGGTGACGGCGGCGCGGGCCTTGCGGATCTCGCCGTCCAGCACGCCGTCGTTGCCCAGACCCAGCAGGCGGATCAACGGCCCCAGCGTCAGGCCCTGGACCACGAGGGTGCCCATCACCACCGCGAACACGGCCAGCAGGATCACGTCGCGGAACGGGAAGTCGGCGGGCAGGGCGTAGGCGGCGGCCAGGCTGACCACGCCGCGCATCCCGGCCCAGCCGACGACCAGGCCCGAGGCGAAGGTCGGCGGCGAGGCTCCGGCCGGAAGATGGACCCCGAACAGCCGGTTCTTCACCTGCACGACGCTGTTGTAGCCCATCACCCAGGCCAATCGGACGACGACGCAGACCAGCAGGATGATCAGGGCGAAGGCGGCGTACTCCTCGCGCTGCACCGGCTGCAGGTCGCGCCAGATGGGGGCGATCTGCAGGCCCACCAGCATGAAGGCCAGCACGTTCAGGGCGAAGACCGTGGTCTCCCACACCGCATAGGCCGGAACGCGGATCACCGCCGGGCTGCGGGCCGCCAGCCGGGCCAGGGTGAGGGCGAAGACGACGATGGTGACGATGGCCGACAGGCCCAGCCGCTCGGCCGCGATCCACACGCCGAAACTGCCGATGAACTGCAGAACGATGGAGGGGGGCGCCTCTGTCAGCAGTCGGGTGAGGCGCGCCTGCGTCCAGGCCGCGACCAGGCCGAAGAGGACGCTGCCCACGGTGGCCAGGGCGACGGAGCCGGCCAGCTGCCAGCCGCCGGGCATGGTGGTCAGGACCGCGGCCACGGCGATGCGGTAGGTCAGCAGGGCGCTGGCGTCGTTGAACAGGCTTTCGCCCTCCAGCACGGTGCGGATGCGGAAGGGGGCCGGGATGATGCGCAGCACGGCGGTGGCCGCCGCCGCGTCGGGCGGGGCGACGATGGCGCCCAGGGCGACCGCGGCGGCCCACGGAAGGGCGGGGATCAGCGCCTTGGCGGTGAACGCCACGGCCAGGGTGGTGACCGCCACGGCGGCGAGACTGAGGAAGGCGATGGGGACGACGTTGCGGCGCAGGTCGCGCAGGGAGCTGTCGAAGGCCGCGTCCAGCAGCACGGGCGCGACGAACAGGGCCAGCACCAGCTGGGGGTCTAGGGTGATCTCTGGCGCGAAGGGCAGGAAGGCCGCGCCCGCGCCGGCCAGGGCGACGAAGGGCGGGAAGGGGGCGTTGAGCTTCTGGGCCAGCAGCGACATCGCCACCGCCGCCGCCATCACGATCAGGATCGCTTCGAAGCCGTGCATCAGGCGGACAGGCTAGACCATTGTGCGGCCCGGCGTCACTCCGGCGTCAGGCCTGGGCCAGTTCCTCGGCCCGCTTGGCCTTGCGGGCCTCGATCCGGCTCCAGACGCGGTCATGCACGGTGAAGAAGACCGTCTGCACCAGCGGCTCGACGATGCCGATGGTCAGGGCGATGCGGATGTCGCGCGTCAGGGCGAAGGCGACCAGCACCGCGACGGTGAAATGCATCAGGCCGTAGGTGACCGACTTGAGCGCGATCTGCTTGAACGAGCGGGGCAGGGCGTGGCTGTGGCCATGATGGCCGTGACCGTGATGCCCGTGCGCCCGGGTCTGCTCTTCCGGCGTCATCAGGCCCAGGCGGGCGGTGACGGCCTCGGACGCCTCCTCGACGCCGGACAGCATGCGGCGGCGCTCGATGCGGTGCCAGACGCGGTCGTGGATCGAATAGGCGATGGTCTGGAAGAAGGGCTCGACCACCCCGACCGCCAGCGCCAGCCGCCAGTCCCGGGTGATGGCGAAGGCCACCAGGATGGCCACGACCAGGTGCATGACGCCGTAGCTCGCGATCTTGAGCGCGAGGCGGCGGGCGGTGCTGATCAAGGTGCGAACCATTCTCACCTACATCGGAGCGCGAGCGCCGCAGCGCAAGCCAATTGTTCCTATCGTCACCATAGCACGCGTTGAGGCCTTGCGGTTCAGGGGCCGACACGGTTATACGCGGCCCGCAAAACGGAGACTCCTCATGGAGATACGCGAAGGGCTCACCTTCGACGATGTTTTGCTCGAACCCGGCCCGTCCGAGATCATGCCCGCTGACGCGGATGTCTCGACGAAGCTGACGCGGGACATCCGACTGAACATCCCCCTGACCTCGTCCGCCATGGACACGGTCACCGAAAGCCGGCTGGCGATCGCCATGGCCCAGGCCGGCGGTCTGGGCGTCCTGCACCGCAATCTGACGGTCGAGGAACAGGCCGACCAGGTGCGCGAAGTGAAGCGCTACGAAAGCGGCATGGTCATCAATCCGGTGACCATCAACCCCGACACGACGCTGGGCGAGGTCCGCGCGATCGTGGCCCGCAAGAAGATCTCGGGCTTCCCGGTCGTGGATCCCAAGTCGGGCAAGCTGGTCGGCATCCTGACCAACCGCGACATGCGCTTCGACACCGATCCGAACCACACCGCCGCGCAGCTGATGACCACGGGCGACCTGGTCACGGTCCGTGAAGGCGCCGGGCGGGACGAAGCGCGCGAGCTGCTCCGCACCCGCAAGATCGAACGCGTCATCGTCGTCGACGAGGACTACCGGGCGACCGGCCTGATCACGATGAAGGACATCGAGAAGGCCCACGCCTTCCCGAACGCGGCCAAGGACGAGCAGGGCCGCCTGCTGGTCGGCGCGGCCTCGACCGTCGGCGACAACGGCTATGAACGGGCCATGGCCCTGGCCGAGGCCGGCGCGGACGTGGTGGTGATCGACACCGCCCACGGCCACTCGGCCCAGGTCGCGCGGGTCGTCGAGCGCATCAAGCGCGAGAACAACCGCCTGCAGATCATCGCCGGCAACATCGCGACCTACGACGCCGCGCGGGCCCTGATCGACGCGGGCGCCGATGCGGTGAAGGTCGGTATCGGCCCGGGCAGCATCTGCACCACCCGCATCGTCGCGGGCGTGGGCGTGCCCCAGCTGACCGCCATCCTGGAGGCCGTCCGCGCCGCCCGGGAAAGCGGCACGCCGGTCATCGCCGACGGCGGCATCAAGTATTCGGGCGACCTGGCCAAGGCCATCGCGGCCGGCGCCAGCGTGGCCATGATGGGCTCGATGTTCGCGGGCACGGACGAGAGCCCGGGCGAGGTCTTCCTGTACCAGGGCCGGTCCTACAAGTCGTACCGCGGCATGGGCTCGGTCGGGGCCATGGGCGCCGGTTCGGCGGACCGCTACTTCCAGAAGGAAGTGGAGACCCAGAAGCTGGTGCCCGAGGGCATCGAGGGCCAGACCCCGTACAAGGGTCCGATCGCGCCGGTGCTGCACCAGATGGTCGGCGGCCTGCGGGCGGCCATGGGTTATGTCGGCGCCGCCACCATCGCCGACTTCCAGGAGAAGGCGCGCTTCGTGCGCATCACCGGGGCGGGTCTGCGGGAAAGCCACGTCCATGACGTGATGATCACGCGAGAGGCTCCGAACTATCGGCAGGGCTAAACAGGAGAGTGCAAGCCATGGATATGACGCCTGAATTCATCCTCCTGGCCTTCACGCTCATCCTGGCCCTGGTCCAGATCGGCGCGGCGGCGATCGCCCGCACCGTCGAACTGGGCGTCAAATGGAACGCGGGCCCGCGCGACGGAGACAATCCGCCGCCGGGCAAGCTGGCCGGGCGCCTGATGCGGGCCCAGGCCAATCTGTTCGAGACCCTGCCGCTGTTCATCGCCGCCGTGATCATGGCGCATATCGCCGGTAAGGACGGGACCACCGTCACCTTCATCGGCACGCATCTCTATTTCTTCGGGCGGCTGCTCTACGTGCCGCTCTACGCCTTCGGCGTCCCCGTCGTTCGCTCGCTGATGTGGGTCACCGCAACCGTCGGGCTGGTGATGGTGATCGTCGCCCTGTTCGTCTGAAAGACCTGAATTGACCCCAGCCGCCCGCCTCGCCGCCGCCGCCTCGATCCTGGATAGCATCGCCCAGGGCCGTCAGCCGGCGGAAGCCGTTCTCAAGACCTGGGGGACCGCGAACCGTTACGCCGGGTCCAAGGACCGCAAGGCCATCGCCGACCGCGTCTACAAGGTGCTGCGCGCCCGCGGACGGCTGGTCTGGGCCATGGGCGGCCGCGAGGACGGCCGGGCGCTGGTGATCGGCTCCCTGAGCCTGATCGACGCCCTGCCGCTGGACGAGATCGAGGCCCTGCACGCCGGCGACGGCTATGGCCCGCGTCCGCTGTCGAAACAGGAGCGCGCGCGCCTGACGGCGGCCGGGGAGGGGGAATTGCCCGGCTGGGTGGCCTCGGGCCTGCCCGAGTTCGCGGTCGAGGACTTCAAGGCGACCTTCGGCGACCGCTGGGCCGAGGAGGCCCGCGAGCTGATGGCCCCGCGCGCGCCGATCGACCTGCGCGTCAACGGCCTGCTGGCTACGGTGTCGGATGTGGAAGCCGAACTGCGCGCCGCCGGGCTGACCCCGGAGCCGACGCCGTTCTCGGCCTTCGGCCTGCGCCTGCCCAGCGAGCCGCCGCCCAATGTGCAGGCGCAGGACGCCTTCAAGGCCGGCCATATCGAGATCCAGGACGAGGGCAGCCAGATCGTCTCGTGGCTGGCGGGCGCCCAGCCCGGCATGACCGTGGTCGATTATTGCGCCGGCGGCGGCGGCAAGACCCTGGCGCTGGCGCAAGCCATGCAGGCGCAGGGCACCCTCGTCGCGTGCGACGTGGTGCAGAAGCGGCTCGACAACATCCGCCCCCGCCTGACCCGCGCCGGCGTGGCGGCTGATCTCTGCCTGCTGGGCCAGAACGGCGGCGGCGTCGAGGACCTGAACGGCCAGGCCGACCTGGTCTTCGTCGATGCGCCCTGCAGCGGCTCGGGCACCTGGCGGCGCCGTCCCGAGGACGCCTGGCGGCTGACCCCGGACGAGGTCGAGCGCCTGCACGCCCTGCAGGTCCGCATCCTGTCGCAGGCCTCGCAACTGGTGAAGCCGGGCGGGCGTCTGGTCTATGTCACCTGTTCGATGCTGAGCCGCGAGAACGAGGCTTCAATCGCCGCGTTCGAAGCGGCCCATCCGGCGTTCGCGCCGCTGCCGGTCGCCACGGCCCTGTCGGACGCGGGCCTGACCCCCGCCGCGGCCGAGACCCTGGCGGCGAAGGCCGACGGACACCGCCTGCGAATGTCCCCGGCCTCGACCCAGACCGACGGTTTCTTCGTCGCCCTGTACGAGCGCGCCGCATGAGCGGCGACTGGCGCATGGAGCGGTACGGCGACGTCTCGGTCCTCTGCGTCATGGCGGCCCCGGCGGAGTACGGCGCCCATCTGCAGGCCCGCATCCGGCCCTTGATGACGGGTGTCGGCCCGGTCGAGGCGGCGGTGGCCCTGACCGCGACGCTGGCGCGGCTGGAGGCGAAGGGCGACCTGCCCGACCTGATCGTCTCGCTGGGCTCGTGCGGGTCGCCGACGCTGGAGCATGCGGCGGTCTATCAGGCGGCCTCGGTCGGCTATCGCGACATGGACGCCAGCGCGTTGGGGTTCGAAAAGGGCCGGACGCCGCTGCTGGACCTGCCCGCCGTCCTGCCGTTGCCCTGTCCGATCCCGGGCGTGCCGACCGCCACCCTGTCCACCGGCGCGGGGGTGATCAGCGGCGCGGCCTATGAGGCCATCGAGGCCGAGATGGTGGACATGGAGACCTTCGCCCTGCTGCGTTCGGCCCAGACCTTCGGCGTGCCGCTGGTCGCGCTGCGCGGGGTGTCGGACGGCCGCGCCGAGCTGAAGGCGCTGGAGGACTGGACCTCGACCCTTCACCACGTCGACGAGGCCCTGGCCGCCGCCCTGGACCGGCTGACCGGCGTGCTGGAGGCCGACGGCCTCGCCGCCCTTGCCATTGCCGCTTCAGGCGGCCAAGACCCCGCCCATTCCACGCCCTCCCCGGAATCGCTCACGCCATGACCACGACCGCCTCGCACCAGAAAGTCCTGATCGTCGACTTCGGCAGTCAGGTGACACAGCTGATCGCCCGGCGACTGCGCGAGGCCAGCGTCTATTGCGAGATCCATCCCTACGCCAAGGCCGAGGCCGCGATGGCGGCGATGAGCCCGGCGGCGATCATCCTGTCCGGCGGACCCGAGAGCGTGCACGAGGAGGGCAGCCCCCGCGCCCCGCAGGCGGTGTTCGAGGCGGGCGTGCCGGTGCTGGGCATCTGCTACGGCGAGATGACCATGTGCGAGCAGCTGGGCGGCAAGGTCGAGGGCGGCCACACCCGCGAGTTCGGCCGCGCCGAGATCACCGTCGAGAAGAGCTCGCCCCTACTGGAGGGCCTGGCTCCCGTCGGCGAGGAAGAGACGGTCTGGATGAGCCACGGCGACAAGATCGTCGCCATCCCCGAGGGCTTCGACGTCGTCGCGTCGTCGTCGGGTTCGCCCTACGCGGTGATCGCCGACGAGACCCGTCGCTTCTACGGCGTGCAGTTCCACCCGGAGGTGATGCACACCCCGCGCGGCCACCAGATGCTGAAGAACTTCACCCACGGCATCGCGGGCCTGAAGGGCGACTGGACCATGGCGGCCTATCGCGACGAGAAGATCGCCCAGATCCGCGAACAGGTCGGCGACGCCAAGGTGATCTGCGGCCTGTCGGGCGGCGTGGACTCCTCGGTCGCGGCCGTGCTGATCCACGAGGCCATCGGCGACCAGCTGACCTGCGTGTTCGTGGACACCGGACTGCTGCGCAAGGATGAGGCCAAGCAGGTCACCACCCTGTTCCGCGAGCACTACAATATTCCGCTGATCCACGTTGATGCGTCGAAGGAATTCCTGGGCGAGCTGGCCGGCCAGTCGGACCCGGAGACCAAGCGCAAGACCATCGGCCGGGTCTTCATCGAGATCTTCGACCGCGAGTCCGCCAAGATCGAGGGCGCCGCCTTCCTCGCCCAGGGGACCCTCTATCCGGACGTGATCGAGAGCGTCTCGTCGTCTAGCGGCAAGGCCCACGTCATCAAGAGCCACCACAACGTCGGCGGCCTGCCGGACTATATGAAACTGAAGCTGGTCGAGCCGCTGCGCGAACTGTTCAAGGACGAGGTCCGCGCCCTGGGTCGCGAACTGGGCCTGAGCGACGCCTTCGTCGGCCGCCATCCCTTCCCGGGACCGGGCCTGGCCATCCGCATCCCCGGCGAGATCACGCCGGAGGCCGTCGAGACCCTGCAACAGGCCGACGCCATCTATCTGGACGAGATCCGCAAGGCGGGCCTGTACGACGACATCTGGCAGGCCTTCGCCGTGCTGCTGCCGGTGAAGACGGTCGGCGTCATGGGCGACGCCCGCACCTACGAGAAGGTTCTGGCCCTGCGCGCGGTGAGCTCCACAGACGGCATGACCGCCGACTTCTACCAATTCCCCTGGGACGTCCTGGGCAAGACCGCCACGCGCATCATCAACGAGGTCCGCGGCGTCAACCGGGTGGTCTACGACGTGACGTCCAAGCCCCCCGGCACGATCGAGTGGGAGTGAGGGCGCAGCCGCCGCCAAATTACCCGGATGAGCGTTTCGATGAACCCGTAGACCTACCGTGGGACGTCGCCGGTTGATCCGGATCAAGGTCGTGGGACCCGCGACCTTTCATGGGACGGGGGAGCGGAGCCGTCAGCATGACCCGGATCAATTCAGAGACGCATCGGCGCAAGGTGGTCAGCGCCGAAGTGGCGGCGGACCTGATCGCTCCGGGCACGACGATCGGCCTCAGCGGCTTCACCGGAGCCGGCTATCCCAAGAGCGTGCCGGCCGCCCTGGCGGCGCGCATCCAGCGGGCGCACGGGCGGGGCGATCCCTTCCAGGTCCGCGTCTGGACCGGGGCGTCCACCGGTCCCGAACTGGACGGGGCCCTGGCCGAGGCCGACGGGATCGAGTTCCGGCTGCCCTATAACTCCGATCCCGTCGCGCGCGAGAAGATCAACCGCGGCGAGATGGAATATTTCGACATGCACCTGAGCCAGGTCGCGCCCGCCGCCTGGCAGGGGATCCTGGGGCCCTTGGACACGGCGGTGGTCGAGGTGTCGGGCGTTCGCGACGACGGCACGCTGGTCCCGTCCTCGTCGGTCGGCAACAACAAGACCTGGCTAGACCGCGCCTCGCAGGTGATCCTGGAGGTGAACCGGTGGCAGAACCCGGCGCTGGAGGGGATGCACGACATCTACTACGGCACGGCCCTGCCGCCGGACCGGCGTCCCATCCCCCTGCTGAGGGCGGACGACCGCATCGGAGAGACGGGCTTCCGCTGCGACCCCGACAAGATCGTCGCCATCGTCGAGACCGACGCCCCGGACCGCAATGCGCCGTTCTCGCCGCCCGGCGCCGACGATCTCGCCATCGCCGGCCACCTGGTGGAGTTTCTCAGGCACGAGGTGGCGAGAGGGCGGCTGCCGCCGTCCCTGCTGCCCCTGCAGTCCGGCGTCGGCAATACGGCCAACGCCGTGCTGACGGGACTGGGGGAGGGGCCCTTCGAGGGCATGACCGCCTTCACCGAGGTGATCCACGACGGCATGCTGCAACTGCTGGAGACGGGGCGGCTGCGGTGCGCCTCGGCCACCGCCTTCTCCCTCAGCCCGGAGGCGGCGGGGGACCTCAACGCCCGGATGTCCGAGTTCCGGGACCGTATCGTGCTCAGGCCGCAGGAGATCAGCAATCACCCCGAGCTGATCCGCCGGCTCGGCTGCATCGCCATGAACGGGATGATCGAGGCGGATATCTTCGGCAGCGTCAACTCGACCCACATCATGGGGTCGCGCATCCAGAACGGCATCGGCGGCTCGGGAGACTTCGCCCGCAACGCCTATATCTCGATCTTCATGTCGGCCTCCACCGCCAAGGGCGGGCGCATCTCCACCATCGTGCCCCACGCCTCCCACGTGGATCACATTCCGCAGGACGTGCAGGTGATCGTCACCGAACAGGGCCTGGCCGATCTCCGGGGCCTGTCGCCCAAACAGCGGGCGGCGGTGGTGATCGGCAACTGCGCGCACCCGGACTACCGGCCGGCGCTGGAGGACTACTATGCGCGGGCGCTGAGGGAGTCGTATGGTCAGCAGTCTCCCATGCTGCTGCAGGAAGCCCTGTCCTGGCACGACCGCTACGTCCGCACCGGCTCGATGAAGTCCCAATGACGATCCGGCCGGGCGGGAGTCCGGGCCGATGCTGAGCTTTCCGCGCCGCCTGCGGCTGCTCGCCGCTTCGCTCTCGGCGCTCGCCGGCTTCGTTGACGCCGTCGCCTTCGTCGGGACCGGCGGCTTCTTCGTCTCCTTCATGAGCGGCAACTCGACCCGTCTGGGGGTCGGCCTGGCCCGGGACCTGCAGGCCGCGGGCATCGCCGGGGCCCTGATCGCGGCCTTCGTCGGCGGGGTGGTCTTGGGATCCCTGGCCGGCCGGGCGGCCGGAGCCCGGCAGCGGCCGGTGGTTCTCGGCCTGGTGACCCTGCTGCTCGTCCTCGCCGCCGTCGCCGGCGCCCGGGCCGGATCCTGGCTTCCCATGGCGCTGCTGGCCGTGGCCATGGGCGCCGAGAACGCCGTCTTCGAGGAGGACGGCGAGACCCGGGTGGGGCTGACCTATATGACCGGCGCCCTCGTCAAGGTCGGACAGAGGCTGGCCGCGGCGGCCCGGGGCGGGCCGGCCTGGGCGTGGTCGCCCTGGGCCTTGCTGTGGGCGGGGCTGGTCGGCGGCGCCGGTCTCGGGGCGGCCGCGCATGCGGTCCTGGGCCTCGGCGCCATCTGGCTGGCCGCCGCCGCCGCCGCCGCGCTCACCGGCGCGGCGATCCTGCTGGAGCCCCGGACGCGGTGACAGGGGCGGCCGGCCGGCCGCCCCCGCCGTGATCGGCCAGCCGGCGGATCAGAACGTCCGGCCCAGGCCGACCGAGACGACCCACGGGTCGAGATCCACCTCGCTGCGCAGCGCGCCGCCGTTGATCTCCGCGTCCGTGTCGAACCAGACCTTCTTGACATCGACGTTGAGGCTCCAGGGGCCCTGCAGGCCGATGTCGGCGCCGACCTGGGCCGCATAGCCGAAGCCGTTGTCCAGATCGACCGTGAAGCCGTTGCGGTCGTCGCCGCCGTAGAACAGCATGGCGTTGACGCCCGCGCCGACATAGGGGCTGAAGCGGCCTTCCGTCAGCGGGCGGTACTGGAGCGTCACCACCGGCGGCAGGACCCAGGTTTCGTGGACGGCGACGTCCGTGGCGCCGCCCTGGGCGCGGACCTCGTGGCGGGTCGTGCCGAGGATGGCCTCGACGGCCCAGTGGTCGGTCAGGAAGTAGGTGAAGCCGAGGGTCGGCATGAGGCTATCGCCGACATCGACCTCAAGCCCCGTGGCGGCTCCCGCCGAGGTGACGATGGCGGCGTCCGTGGTCGGGGCGACGTCGGTGACGCGGCCGGTGATCAGCCAGTCGCCGGCGCGCGGGGCGTGCCAGGCGTCCTGGGCCTGAGCGGCGCTCGACAGGGCGAGGAGGCCGAGAGCGGCCATCGAAACGGTCTTGAGAGTCATGATGTAGATCCCCGACGCCTTCCGGCCGCGGATTCGGTCGGCGCGGCGTCGAGACGGTTCTGCGGTCCCGCTTGGTCGGGAGCTTTGATCCAGCGCAATCGCGCGGGCGCTGCGACAATCCGTCAGACGGCGCGGGCGTGCCGGCCCTCGGCGGGTCGCGCCGTCGGATCCCAGACGGCGCAGACGACGCGGGCGAACGGCCGGCCGACGGCGGTCAGGCGCACCGTCGCGCCGTTCTGAATGATCAGCCCGTCGGCCTCCAGGCGGTCGAGAGCGGGCCAGGCGAAGGCGGTGTCGCGCAGGTCGGCGCCGGACCGGGCGGCGACGGCGGCGACGTCCACGGCCCCGTCGCACATCACGCGCTCGATGATCGCCGCGAGAAAAGCGTCGCCGGCGGTGACGGCGACGCCGCGGGCGCCGGGGAGGTCGCCGGCCTCGACGGCCGCGCGCCAGTCGCGCTCCCCCGAGGGGTTCTGCACATAGCCCTCGCGGAAGCGGCTGATCGAGGACACGCCCAGACCGACGAGGGTGTCCGCCTGGTCGGTGGTGTAGCCCTGGAAGTTGCGGCGCAGGCGGCCCTCCGCCGCGGCGCGGGCGAGGGCGTCGTGGGGCAGGGCGAAATGGTCCAGACCGATCGCCCGCCAGCCGCGGTCGACGAGGAAGCGCTCGGCGGCGCGGCTCTGGGCGAAGCGGAGCGGCCCGTCCGGAAGTTCGGTGTCGTCGATCAGTCTCTGGTGGGGCTTCATCCACGGCACGTGGGCGTAGCCGAACAGGGCGATGCGGTCCGGCCGCAGGGCGGTGACCTGTTCCAGCGTCGCCATCACCTCGGCGACGCCCTGGCGCGGCAGGCCGTACATCAGGTCCAGGTTTAGCGAGCGCACGCCGACGGCCCGCAGGCCGGCGGCCGCGGCCTCGATGGTGGCGAACGATTCCGGACGGTTGACCGCCGCCTGCACCTGCGCAGACAGGTCCTGGACGCCCAGGCTGGCGCGCGTCAGCCCAATGCGGCCGGCGGCGGCGATCCAGTCCGGTGTCAGGACCTCGGGATCGAGCTCGGCGGCGATCTCCTCGACGGGGCCGAGATCGAAGGCCGTCGACAGGCCGGCCATGAGCCGCTCCAGGTCGGCCGGCGCCAGCATGTTGGGCGTGCCGCCGCCGAGGTGGAGGAAGCGGACCGCCAGGCGCCGGCCGGCGGCCCGGGCCACCCGGCCCGCCTCGACCAGCAGGAGATCCACATAGCTGGAGATCAGCGCCGGCCGGTTCATCGCCCGGGTGTTGCAGCCGCAGTACCAGCACAGCCGCTTGCAGAAGGGGATGTGCAGGTAGAGCGACACGGGCGCGTCGGGCAGGGCCGCCAGCCACCGGGCGCGCTCACGCCCGCCCACGGCCGGGGTGAACTGCGCCGCAGTGGGGTAGCTGGTGTAGCGCGGCGCATTGACGTCGTAGCGGGCCAGCAGGGCGGCCGCCGGGTCGGATGCGGCGGCCGGCTCAGTCCGCATCGGCGGGGGCCGAAACCGAGGCGCCGTCGTCCCCTTCGTCGAACAGCTGGAACTCGTGCCAGACGCCGTTGAGGACGCCGAACAGGACGGCCAGGCCAAGGCCCAGGATCCAGGCGAAATACCACATGGTCGTTGCTCCTCGGTCCGGTCAGTAGAGGTCGGGATTGGTGCGCAGGGCGGCGGTGGTCGAGCGGCCCCACAGCACGCGGTAGACCCAGGCGGTGTAGGCCAGGATCATCGGCAGGAAGATGATCGTGACCACCAGCATGATGAACAGGGTCGTGTGGCTGGAGGACGCGTTCCAGACGGTCAGGCTCGACTGCGGGTCGATCGAGCTGGGCAGGATGAAGGGGAACATCGACAGCCCTACCGTCGATATGATGCCGACGGTCGAGAGCGAGGACCCGACAAGAGAGAGCGGTTCAGAACGGCGCAGCAGGCCGAGGATGGCGGCCAGGGCGCCGACGAAGCCGAGGATCGGCGCCGCGATCATCCAGGGATAGAGGGCGTAGTTGGCCAGCCAGGCGCCGGGCCGGGCCTCGACCAGGGTGCGCAGCGGGTTGGACGCCCCCGCCGGATCGACGACGCCGGCGATGGCGAAGCCGAGCGGCCCGTAGGCCACATAGAGGCCGCCGGCGGTGAAGAGGAGCAGGCTGAGGACGGCGGCGATCACGCCGATGGCCCGCGCCCGCGCCTGGATCGGACCGCGCTCGGCCTTGACCCCCAGCCAGGCGGCGCCGTGGAGCACCAGCATGGTCACCGACAGCAGGCCGCAGATCAGGCTGAACGGCGTGAACAGTCCCAGCAGCGTGCCCTCGTAGAAGGACCGCAGATCGCCGTCGAGGCGGAAGGGCGCGCCCAGCAGGACGTTGCCGACGGCGACGCCGAAGACCAGCGCTGGGACAAAGCCGCCGGTGAACAGGGCCCAATCCCAGAAGGTCCGCCAGGTCTTGGAGGGCCGCTTGGAGCGGTATTTGAAGGCGACGGGCCTGAGGATCAGCGCCGCCAGCACCAGGAACATTGCCAGGTAGAAGCCGGAGAAGCTGACGGCGTAGACGAACGGCCAGGCGGCGAAGATTGCGCCCCCGCCGAGGACGAACCACACCTGGTTGCCCTCCCAGGTCGCGCCCACGGTGTTGATCACCATCCGGCGCTCCTCGTCCGTACGGGCGACGAAGGGCAGCAGGGCGCCGACGCCGAGGTCGAAGCCGTCGGTCAGGGCGAAGCCGATCAGCAGCACCCCGAGCAGGCCCCACCAGATCAAGCGCAGCGTTTCATAGTCGAGAGGCAGTTCCATCTCAGTGTTTCCTCAGGTCTCAGGCGACGGCGGGAGCGGGTTCGGCGACCGGCGGATGGGCGGGGGAGGGGGCGAACTCCTCCTGTTCGGCGAACGGCCCCTTCCTGATGGCGCGCAGGATCAGGCCGACCTCGACCACCGCCAGGGCGCCGTAGAAGAGGGTGAAGCCGATGATCGTGGTCCACAGCTGGGGCACGGTCAGGCTCGAGGCGCCCAGGAAGGTCGGCAAGACCCCTTCGACCGCCCAGGGCTGACGTCCGAATTCCGCCACGACCCAGCCGAGTTCGGCCGCGATCCAGGGCAGGGGCATGGCGACGACCGCGAGCCACAGGAACCAGCGCGTCTCGTGCCTGCGCAGGGTGCACAGCACGAAGGCGGTGGCGAACAGGGCGATCATGGCGAAGCCGATCGCGGCCATGAAGCGGAAGGTCCAGAACATCACCGGCACATTGGGAACGGTGTCCCAGGCCGTGGCGGCGATCTGCTCAGGCGTGGCGGTGCGGGGATCCGCCACATGCCGTTTCAGCATCAGCCCGTAGCCGAGGTCGTTGCGGTGCAGTTCGAACTGGGCGCGGGCGGCGACGTCTGCGGGGTCGGCCTTGATCTTCTCCAGCGCGTCATAGGCGATCACGCCCGACTCGATCCGGGTTTCGGCCACCGAGACCAGTTGCAGAATGCCTTCCACGCTGCCGTCGAGGCTGCGGGTCGAGATCAGGCCGAGCACCCAGGGGACCTTCACGTCGTAGCGGGTCTCGCGCCGCTTCATGTCGGGCATGCCGAACACGCTGAGGCCCGCAGGGGCGGGTTCGGTGTTCCACATCGCCTCGATGGCGGCGAGCTTCATTTTCTGGTTGTCGGTCAGGGCGTAGCCGCTCTCATCGCCCAGCACGACCACCGACAGCGAGGCGGCCAGGCCGAAGGCGGCGGCGACGGTCATCGACCGTTTGGCGAAGCCCTTGTGACGACCCTTGAGCAGGTAGAAGGCGGAGACGCCGAGCACGAAGACGGCGGCGATGACATAGCCGGCGCTGACCGTGTGCACGAACTTGGCCTGGGCCACCGGGTTGAACAGCACCGCCATGAAGTCGGTGACCTCCATGCGCATGGTGTCCGGATTGAAGCGGGCCCCGACGGGATTCTGCATCCAGCCGTTGGCGATCAGGATCCACAGCGCCGAGAGATTGGTGCCGAGCGCCACCAGGAAGGTGACCAGGAGGTGCGCGACCGGCTTCAGCTTGTCCCAGCCGAAGAACATCAGCCCGACGAAGGTGGCCTCGAGGAAGAAGGCCATCAGGCCCTCGATCGCGAGGGGGGCGCCGAAGATGTCCCCCACATAGTGGCTGTAGTAGCTCCAGTTCATGCCGAACTGGAATTCCATGGTGATGCCGGTGGCGACGCCGAGCGCGAAATTGATGCCGAACAGCACGCCCCAGAAACGGGTGATGGTCCGCCAGATCGGCCGGCGGGTCATCACATAGATGCTCTCCATGATGACCAGCATGAAGGAGAGGCCCAGCGTCAGCGGCACGAACAGGAAGTGGTAGAGGGCCGTCAGCGCGAACTGCAGACGGGAGAGGTCGACGACCGCCAGGTCGATCATGATGCGGCTCCGGAACCGGCGGTCCCGACGACCGCGTTCGCCTCCACCTAGGCCGTGGACCGCCGGTCGCCTTGATCTCGATCAAAGCGGCCTCCTCGCCGCTGCGGTCCAAGCGGGTCATGAGCGTCGCAGTCCTCTCCCCGCCAGTCCGACCCGCCCGCTGGCTGCGGGAGGTCGGGCGGCCGTGGCGGCGCCTGAACGGGCTCGCGGCCTTGCTGACCGTGCTGGACATCGTTCCGGCCGCGGGGTTCGCCGCCGGGCTGGCGATGGCGGTGTCGACCGTCTCCGCCTCGCCCCTCTCGGCCGCCCCGTGGCTGGGACTGGCCGCAGCCTGCTTGGCGGGCCGGGGACTGCTCGGCCAGCTGGCCACGACCGCTGCGGCGCGGGCCGCCCGGGCGATCAAGGCCGAGGTGCGGCGCCGGGCGGCGGCGGACCTGTTCGCAGGGCGGCGCGTGGGCGCCCAGGCGCGCGTCGCGGTCGTCGAGGGGGTGGACGCCCTGGACGGGTATTTCACGCGCTTTGCGCCCGCGAAGGCGTCGGCGGCTATCTCGCCGCTTGTCGCCATCGCCATCACGGCCCTGGCCAGCCCGATGGCGGCAGGGATCCTTCTGTTCACCCTCCTGCCTTTCGCCGCCGGCATGGCGCTGGCCGGCATGGCGGCGGCCGACGAAAGCCGTCGGCAGTTCCTGGCCATGACGCGGCTGTCCGGCCTGTTTCTCGACCGGGTCCGGGCGCTCCCGGCCATCCTGGCGTTCGAGGCCGAGGCCGCCGCGACGCGCGAGGTGGCCGGCGCTTCCGAGGTTCTCGCCCGTCGGACCAGCCGGGTGCTGCGTCTGGCCTTCCTGTCGTCGGGCGTGCTGGAGTTCTTCTCGGCCCTTTCGGTGGCCCTGGTGGCCGTCTACTGCGGCTTCAATCTGCTGCGGCTGTTGCCCTTTCCCGCGCCCGAGCAGCTGGACCTGGGCCGGGCCTTCTTCGTCCTGGCCCTCGCGCCCGAGGTCTACGCCCCCATGCGTCGGCTGGCCGCGGCCTATCATGATCGCCAGGCGGCCGAGGCGGCCGTGCCCGACCTCGTTGCGGCCGCGCCGGAGCCCCTTGGGGGCGCCGCGCGTCTTGCACGCGGCCGCCGGGCCCCGGCCGTCCGCTTCGATCAGGTGACGATCGCCTATGGCGGCGGGGCGCCGGCCGTGGCCGCCTTTGACCTGGAGGTGCGGCCGGGTCAGCTGGTGGCCCTGGCCGGCGGCAGCGGCGCCGGCAAGAGCAGCCTGCTGCACCTGCTGCTCGGCCTGGCGCCCCTGACATCCGGCGAGGTCCGGGTCGGCGGAGAGCGCCTGTCCGCCTGCGGCGACTTCGCCGGAAGCGTCGCCTGGGCCAGCCAGTCGCCCATGATCGTGCCCGGCACGCTCGGCGACAACATCCGTCTCGCCGACCGCTCGGCGTCACCCGCCCGGATCGCCGAAGCCGCGCGGCGGGCGGGATTGACCGCCGATCTGGACCGGCCGCTCGACGAGCGGGGCGGCGGCCTGTCGGGCGGCGAACGCCGCCGTCTGGCCCTGGCCCGGGCGCTGGTCAAGGACGCGCCGCTCCTGTTGCTCGACGAACCGACCGCCAACCTCGACGCGCAGGCCGAGCAGGCCATGATCGCCCTGATCCGCGAAGCCGCCCGCGGCCGGACCACCCTGGTGGCGACCCACTCCGCCGCGGTCATGGCCATGGCCGATCGCGTGGTGACGCTGTGAGCGATTCCTCGGGGAGCGTGGCGGCGCTGCTGGCCGCGCAGCGCCGGGCGCAGGGACGACGGCTGATCCTGGCCGCCGTCGCCGGGGCGACGGTGAGCATCGCCACGGTGTCGCTGCTAGGCCTGTCGGGCTGGTTCATCGCCGGAGCCGCCCTGGCCGGCGGCATGGGCGCCGCGACGGCGCACGGCTTCAACTATCTGACCCCCAGCGCGGTCATCCGCCTGCTGGCGATCTTGCGCACCGGCGCCCGCTACGTCGAGCGGGTCAGCGGGCACGACGCCGCCCTCCATGGCTTGGCCCGGCTGCGGCCGGAGATCTTCGCCCGCTTCGCCGCCGGGCGTCCCGGCGCCGTCCTCAAGGTTTCCGCCGGGGAGGCCTCGTCGCGGCTCGTGCAGGACGTCGATGCCCTGCAGACCCTCTTCATCCGGCTCTCGGGCCCTTGGGCGGCCGGGGCCGGCGCGGCCGCGGCGGCGGCCCTCGGCGCCCTGGCCCACCCCCTGGCCGGCGCGGCCATCCTGGCGGCGATGGCGGCGGCCGTCGGAGCCCAGGGATGGCTCGCCGCGCGCCTCGCCGCGCCCGCGGGCGTCGAGGTCCAGCGCGCCGGCGGCGCCTTCAGGGCCCGGCTCGCGGCGCTCGAAGCCGCGGCGCCGGAACTCAAGGCCTACGGTCTGGCGGGATGGGCGGTCGCCGAGGTCGACGCCGCGGCGGCGCCGATGGACCGGGTGACGGCCCGGCTGAACGCGGCCGGCGGATGGATGAACGCCGCCCAGGCCGGAATCACGGGACTCGCCCTCGTCGCCGCGGTCGCGGCGGCGCGGGACGCCTCGACGCCCCTGGTCGCGCTGGCGGCGCTGTCCGCCGTGACGGGGGTCGAGGCGGCCGGGGCGCTCGCCGCCGCCTTCCGGCAGGGTGGGGCCGCGCGCGCGGCGGTCGAACGTCTGGAGGCGCTGACTCCGCGGCCCGCGGCCGCCGTGGGCGGCCGGCCGCGCGACACCGGCCTGGAAATAGGAGCGACGGGCGACGTCCTGCGGCCGCCGGCCCGACTGGCGCTGAGCGGGCCCTCCGGCAGCGGCAAGACGACCCTGGTCGAGCGACTGCTCGGTCTGCGCGAGGTGGCGGCGGGAGACTGGCGCGTGGGCGGCGAGGATCTCGCGGACCTGGTCCCTGGGGCGGCGCGGCCTCTGTTCGCCTACGCGGCGCAGGACGTCCGGCTGCTGGACGCGAGCGTGCGCGACAACCTGACCCTGGCCGCGCCGGACGCATCGGACGATATGTTGTGGGCCGCCCTGGAGGACGCCGCGCTCGCCGACCGCGTCCGGGCCGCGCCCGAAGGGCTGGACATGGCGGCGGGGGCCAACGGCGCGAACCTTTCCGGCGGCGAGCGCCGTCGGCTGGGCCTCGCGCGCGCCTATCTGCGACCGGCGCCCTGGCTGGTCCTGGACGAGCCGACGGAAGGCCTCGACGCCGCTGCCGAAGCGCAGGTCCTGCGGCGCCTGGAACGACGCCTGCGGGATCGCCGCCAGGGGCTGATCCTGATCAGCCATCGCCGGGCGCCGATCACAATCTGCGAACGTGTCCTGACCGTGGGAGGCATGACCCCGGCCGGCCAAGTGACGGTCCGGCCGGGATCCCAGCCCGCGACGGAGTCTGCCGGCGTTTGACCGCGATCAAGGCGGAGGCGGCGGATCGCGGCGAGGGTCGGTCTCTGCAAAGGAGAGCGCCCATGCCCCCGTCCGCCATTCCGTTCATCGTGGCGATCGTCGCCGCCTTCGCCGTGTTCATCGTCGTGGTCGGCGGGGTCTCGATCTGGAGCGGCCTGCCGTCGCGCGGGACCGGCGATCCGGACGCGGAGGTTTGAGCCATGATCGGATTCTTCGCCGACGCCCTGATCGCGATGGTCGCCGCCGCTGCCTCGCTGTCCGTCTTCGCGGTGATCGGCCGCCGGACCCTGGCGGCGATCCCGAGGCGCCGACCGGCCTGACCCCCGTGCTGGCCGACGGCCGCAGCGGCTGGGACCGGCTCGCCGACCGCGTGGCCGTGGTCGGCGGATCCTGGAACTTCCTCGGCGGCTTCGCCCTGGCGATGGCGCTGTGGATGGGGACCAACCTGATCCTCGCCGGCTGGAACCGCGCCTTCGATCCCTATCCCTTCATCTTCCTCAACCTGGTCCTCTCCACCCTGGCGGCGGTCCAGGCCCCGGTGATCCTGATGAGCCAGAACCGCCAGGCGGCTCGCGACCGCCTCGCGGCGGAGCACGACTATCGGGTCAACCTGAGGGCCGAGCTCGAGATTATGCGGCTACACGACCGGCTCCAGCTCTCCGAACGACAGCTGGAGCGGATCGCCGCCGCGGTGACGGTCCTTCCCCCGCTTGCGCCGGACCCGCCCGCAGACGACGATGCGGCGCGGCGGTGATCGATGGGCGGGCGCCATGACCCTCGAAACGGTGTTTGAAGATCTGCGGGATCTGTTCACGCCTTTCCAGGCGTGGGCGGAGCTCGTCTCGGACACGCCGACCCGCTATCATCTCGACACCCATGAGGTGCGGGCCCGCGACGGCTACCGGACGGCGTTCGGCGGCGTCGCGATCGGCAAGCGCTATGTCTCGGTCCACCTCATGCCGCTCTATGTCCACCCGGACCTTTTGGACGGCGTGAGCCCGGCCCTGCGGCGGCGCATGCAGGGAAAGTCCTGCTTCAACTTCCGCAGCGTGGAGCCGGACCTGCGTCCGGAGCTGGCCGCCCTCGTGCGCCAGTGCGCCGCGCGCTTCGCCAGCGACGGCCGGCTGAAGCCCGAAGCCTAGCCCGCCCGGGCGCCCAGGGCGGCCATGCGCTTCAGCAGCCCTTCGCGATCGCGGCGGGTCTCGATGCTCCCCAGGACGGTGTCCCGGATCGGACCGAAGCCGACGAGGGCGAGGACGCCGCGCTTCAGCGCCTTCAGCGAATGGCCGAAGAAGACGGTCCGATAGATCAGGGCCGGCATGCCCATGGTGACGACGATGCGGGTGGAGCGCCCCTTGAGGCGTCCCGCGCCGGGGGTAGGGGCCTCGCCGCCGAAGGCGAAGGCGGGCCGGAACGCCTGCTCGAGCAGCGCTTTGAGCCGGGCCGGCATGGAGCCGAGCCACAGCGGATAGAGGATCACGAGATGCTCCGCCCAGGCGAGCTCGTCCTGGAGGGCGAGGATCGTGGCGCAGGGCATTTCGGACTCCCAGTCGTGGCGGCTGGCCAGCACCGGAAACTCCATCTCGGCCAGGTTGACGCGGTGGATCACATGGCCCGCCCCGGCGGCGCCCCGGGCGTAGGCGGCCGCCAGGGCGTGGCAGTAGCGCCCGGGGTCGGGATCGGGGTGACCGTCGAGGATCAGGATGCGGCGGCGGCCCACGCGTCAGACGTCCGCGACGCGCTCGACGCAATAAGTGTGCGTCGCGCCGTCGCCGGCGGTGATGGAGACGTACTCGCCGGGCACGAACCGTTCGTCGCCTAGACGGAAGCCCGTCGCGTCCTCGCGCGCGCCGCTCGGGAAGTCCAGCACCCAGCGGTCGCCGGTCGTATGGCGAAGATGGCCCGTGGCGATGGTGGCGTCCTGGACGAAGCGCCGCACGCGGCAGCGATCGGCTTCGGCGCGGCAGCTGTCGAGATCGAGCCGGCCTTCGTCGTCGAGAAAGGCGACGATGTCGTAGCCGGTTCGGGCGTCTCCGTGCGGATGGCCCGGTTCGCGGGCGAGTTCGAGGCGGATATGGCGGGGATGAGCGGTCATGGAGGTTCCTAGTGCGCCAGGCATAGGCAGAGGGGGCTATCGTTGATCAGGTCGCGCGTGACGCCGCCGAGCGCCCATTCGCGCAGACGGGCGTGGCCGTAGCCGCCGGCGACGATCAGCCCGGCCTGGCGGGCGAGCGCCTCGTCCAGGATCTGGCGGCTCGCCGGGGCCTCAATCTTGAGCGCGGTCACCGCTTCGGCGGAAATTTCGTGGCGGGCGAGGTAGCCGATCACGTCGGCCTGTTCGGCCCTCACCGTCTCGACCTCTTCGGCCGGACAGATGGAATAGAGGGTGACGCCCCGCGCCCGTTGCAGGAAGGGGATCGCCGCGGCCAGCGCGAGGCGCGCCTCGCGGCAATCCTTCCAGGCGATCAGGGCGGGTTCGCCGACGGGGTTGCGCAGGCGAGTCGGCGGCGTCACCAGCACAGGCCGGCCGCAACCCATCAGCACATCCGCGACGTCCGGCGCATGATAGGGGGCGCGGGAATTGCGCCCGCCCAGGATGACCAGGTCGGCCGCCCGTGCGGCGCGGGAACAGGCCTCGCCCGGAAATCCGATGTGGCCGCGCCAGTCCGCTGTGATGTCTCGCGCCCGGACGATCGCTTCGAACCGTGAACGGGCGCTCGCGACCTCGGCTTCCGCCATGTCGCGATAGAGGGTGAACAGCTCGCCGACCATGGCCCCTCCGCTCATCGGATCATACAGCGGCGGCGCGATCGAGCCCACGCACAGGCCGGTGAGTCCGGCGTCGAAGGCGTTGGCGAGGTCGCAGGCGAGCTCGAGGCGGCTGTCGCTTTCGGGGCCGTCGTCGACGGCGACGAGCAGGCTGGCATAGGTCATGGCGGGGTCTCCGGTTCGCGGTGAGGAGACCGCGCCTGGCGGTTCGCCGCCTTGATCAGGATCAACGCCGCGGGCCCGGTCTCGCGTGAGGATGCGGCGCACTGGAGATCCGCCATGTCCGTCCATCGTCTCGCCGCCGCGACCCTCTGCCTAGCTCTCGCCCTGGCCTGCGGCGCCTGCGCCCGTCCGGAGCCGCCGACCGCCTCGGTTGCAACGCAGCGGGACACGCCCGCGGCGGCGGCCATGCGGGGTCGGCAATTCGCCGCCCGGGGCTGCGCCAGCTGCCATGCGATCGGTTCCGTCGGCGTCAGCCCGATGGCCGAGGCGACGCCGTTCCGCGAGATCGTGCATCGGTATCCGCTGGATCAGCTGGAGGAGGGCTTTGCAGAAGGCCTGGTCACCGGCCATCCGGCCATGCCGGCCTTTGTGTTCCGCGCCAGCGAGATCGACGACCTGATCGCCTACCTCGAAACCGTGAAGGCCGAACCATGAGCCCCAGGGACCCGCAGCCCATTCATGGCCGGGCCGTGACCGCCGTGGTCGAGGTGCTCGACCGGGAGCGCCTGATGACCCTGGCGTGCAATCGCCCTGACGGCTGGCCGCACGCGACCACGGTCGGCTATCTGAACGAGGGCCTGAACCTCTATTTCATCGTCGCCCGGACAAGCCAGAAATTCGCCAATCTGCAGGCCGATCCCCGCGCCTCGGTGGCGATCCGGTGCGAGAGCGGCGGACAGGGGAACGGCGTGGGCCTCTCCATGGCCGGCCGCGTCGTGGAAGTCGCCGAACCGGAGACGGTCGAGCGCATCAATCGCCTCGTGGTCGAGCGATACCCGCAGGTGCACGTTTACTGCCCGTCGGGCAGCTCGGTCGCGGTGCTGCGTTTCCGGCCCCACATCGTCTCCGCTGTCGGCGTGGTCCAAGGCCGTAGCGACGCGGAGACCTTCACTTTCGGCGAGCCGGAGCCGGGCAGCGTCTCGCACCTGTTCTGAGGTTTGACGCCGATCAAGGCGCGTGTCCGCCGACGCCGCCAGTGTGTCTCCAAACCGGAGAACCATCATGAGCCTGAAACACATTCTCGTCCTCGCCTCGGGCGGCGCCGGAGACGCCCCGGCCCTGGCCTTCGCCGCCTCGCTGGCGGGCCAGCATGACGGCGTCGCCGAGGTTCTGCCGGTCTATCCGGACTCGGCCGCAGACATGGTCGCGCTCGGCATGACCTTGGGCGCGTCGCTTTCGCGCGAAGCGGTCGAGGAGCTGGCTGCGGCCGAGCGCGCCCTGCAGGATCGCGTAGAGGACGTGGCGCGCCGGGCGGCGAACGAGGCCGACGTGGTCTATGGGGCCGGCGAGGGCGCGCCCCGGCTGGCGGTGTCGGCCCGCGGCCTGCGGCCGGCCCTGGCCTTGTCGCGTCAGGCGGCCCTGGCCGATCTGGTGGTGGTCGCCCAGAAGAGTCTCGACGAGGGCCTCTCGCGGGAGCTGCTCGGGCAGGCGCTGCTCGCGGACCGGGCCCCGGTCCTGGTGGCCCGGGGCGATCCGGAGCGGCTCGCCGGGCCGGCCGCAATCGCCTGGGACGGCAGTCCGCAGGCGGGGCGGGCGGTCCGGGCGGCCCTGCCGCTGCTGGCCATGGCCAGCGCCATTCACGTGCTGCAGTGCGTGACCGGCCTCGATCGGCAGTCCGGCGATCCGGACATCGACGCGCTCAACGCCTATCTGAGGCTGCACGGCGTCGGCGTCGGCGAAGCGACCCTGGTCGAAGGAGAAGACGAGGGCGCGGCCCTGCTCGCCGCGGCGGAAGGTAAGCAGGCGGGGCTGTTCGTGGCCGGCGCCTGGGGGCGCTCGCGGCTGCGTGAGACTGTCTTTGGCGGGGCCACACGCAGCTTCCTGCGCCGGCCTGACGGGCCCAGCCTCCTGATGGCGCACTGATATGACCGCCGCCATTCGCGACATTCTCGTCCACCTCGACGCGCCCGAGACCGTGGGTTCGCTGGTTCCGGCGGCCGTGCAACTGGCGCGCGACCTGGGTGCGCCCGGCCTCACGCTGGCCGCCCTGGCGGAGGTTCCGGTGCCGATCCGCCCCGTCAGCCTGCCCTACGGCCTGCTCAAGGCGCAGGAGCGGGACCTGCTCGATCTGATCGACCGGATGGAGACCCGGGCGCGGGCAGCCGCGCCCGACACGCCGATCGAATGGCGCGGCGCGGTCTCGCCCCTGGCGCAGACCCTGCTTGCCCGATGGGGCGTACGGTCGGATCTGATCGTGATGTCCAGCCCGCAGGTCGAGGGTCTCCCCTTGGCCCCCGTCGATGTCGGCGCCGCCATTCTGGCCGCCGGACGGCCGGTGCTGGTGGCGCCGCGGCTGGCGCCGAAGCTGCGCTTCGACCGTGTGCTCATCGGCTTCAAGGCGACCCGAGAGGGCCGGGCGGCCTTGGCCGCCGCCCTTCCGCTGCTGGACCGGGCGCGGCGGGTCCTGATCGCCTCCGTCGGGCCGGCCGCCGCCGGGGACCTTCGCGACGCCGCGGCTTTTCTCCATGGCCACGGCGTGCGCGCTGAGACCACCGCAATCGAGAATGCGGCCGACCGGGACGCGGGCCGGACGCTGCTCGCACTCGCGGGGGAGGAGGGCTCGGACCTCCTGGTGACCGGCGCCTACGGCCACAGCCGGACCCGCGAACTGGTATTCGGCGGCGTCACCCGGACGCTGCTGACGGAGGCGCGGCTGCCGTGCCTGATGGTCCACTGATGCCGCATCTCGGCGTCGACCCCCAGGTGCTGCCGGCCTTCGCCCTGGCGATGGCGCTGATCGAGCTGACCCCCGGCCCCAACCTGGCCTGGCTGGCCCTGCTCGCCGCCTCACGCGGACGGGCGGCGGCGATGCGGGCGATCGCCGGGATCACCGTCGGGCTCTCCGCCTGGCTTCTGGCGACCCTGTTCGGCCTGTCCCGAACGCCGCTGTTTTCCGAAGCGGGGCTGGAAGTCCTGCGCTGGGTCGGCGCCGCCTACATGCTCTGGCTCGCCTGGGAGGCCCTGACGCCGCGCCCCGGCGTCGGGTCCAGCCCGGACCGCGACCGGCCGTTCATCCGCGGTCTGGCCGCCAACCTGCTCAATCCCAAGGCGGCGATCTTCTACCTGGCTCTGCTGCCCGCCTTCATCAAACCGTGGGCCGGTCCGGTCCCGGTGCAGATCCTCATCCTGGGCGGTCTCCACATCGCCATCAGCGTGGCGGTCCACACCGCCGTCGTCCTCGGCGCGGCGGAAGCAGCCTCGAGGCTGCCGCCGCGCTGGGCCTTGGCCCTGCGTCTCCTCCTCGCGGCCGGCCTCCTGGCCACCACGCTCTGGCTGCTGTCCATTCCTCTGTCCCCGGGACCGGCCACATGACCGCTCAACTGACCTTTCACGGCGCCGCGGAATGCGTCACCGGCTCCTGCATGCTGCTGGAGACGGCCGGCAAGCGCTTGCTGATCGACTGCGGCATGTTCCAGGGACCGAAGACGCTCAAGGCGCTCAACTACGAGCCCTTTCCCTTCGATGCGGCTTCCATCGACGCCGTCCTGCTCACCCACGCCCACATCGACCATTCGGGCTTGCTTCCCAAGCTGGTGCGGGCCGGGTACCGCGGGCCGATCTTCGCGACCCGGGCCACACGGGACCTTTGCGAGGTGATGCTGGCCGACTCCGCCGGCATCCAGGAAAGCGAGGTCCGGCATCTGAACCGGCGCAACGCCCAGCGCGGCCTGCGGCCCGTGGAGCCGATCTACACCTCCAGCGACGTCGATCCGACCCTGCGTCTGTTCGGGCGCGTCCGCTTCGGCGAGGCCATGCCCCTGGGCCATGAGCTGCAGGCGACCTGGTGGCCGGCCGGCCACCTCCCCGGGGCGGCGTCGATCCAGATCGAGGCGGGGGCGGGGGACGACCGTCTCAACCTGCTCTTCTCGGGCGACATCGGATCCGGTCGTCAGCCCTTCCTGCCCCATCCGGACGGGCCCGCGGGCGTCGACCACGTCATCCTAGAGAGCACCTACGGCGATCGCGAACGCATCGATCTGGAGCTGGCCGCGCGGCGCCACGCCCTTGCCGGGGAACTGCGGGCGGCCCGCGCCGCCGGCGGCCCGTTGCTTCTCCCCACCTTCGCCGTGGGCCGCGCCCAGGAGCTGATCCTGGACCTCCTGGCGATCATGGACGCCGAGCCCGATCTGGCCTGCGACGTCTTTCTCGATTCCCCGCTCGCCATCGAGGCGACTGACGTCTTCCTGCGGCGGGGATGGAATCCGGACGCGTCTGAGAATCCCTTCGAGCCGCTGCGGCACGCGACCCGGCTGCACCATTTCATGCACCCCCAGGAGAGCGACCGGCTCGAGCGGCTGAGCGGCTGGCACGTCATCCTTGCCGGCAGCGGCATGTGCGACGCCGGCCGCATCCGCCGCCACCTCAAGCGGCTGCTGTGGCGCAAGGAGGTGACGGTGCTGATGACCGGCTTCCAGGCCGCCGGCACCCTGGGCCGGCTGCTGGTCGAGGGGCGCGCGGCCGTGCGCATCCAGGGGGAGGACATCCGGGTCGGCGCCCGCATCGGCAACCTCGACTGCTACTCCGGCCACGGGGACGCCACCGATCTGGTCGCCTGGTTGAAGGCGCGGACCCCGGTGGGCGGCGCCGTTCTGCTGGATCATGGCGAGCCTGGCGCTATCGCCGCCTTGGCGGCCCGCCTCGCGGGCGAGGGCTTCAGGCCGGTCACCGCCGAGCTGGACCAGACCTGGATCCTCACCCGGACGACAGCGGAGGCGGCCCCGCGAGGCGGCGCGCGTCTGGCCCCCGGCCAGGCGACCCGCCCGGACTGGCATAACGAGCGCGCGGCCTTCCTCGTGGCGCTGAACGAACGGCTGCAGGCCCTGCCGGGCGACGCGGAGCGCGCCCGTCTGCTGGCCGGGCTCGAAGCCGCCCTGGAGCGCTGACGAAGACCACGTCGTCATCAGCGCGTAAGTGGCGGGCCGGAGCCTGGACTCCGGCCCAGTCGCGCCTTCAGGCCTTTCGGCCTTCGGCCAGCCAGCCCCGCGCGGAAAGGACGCCCGCCGCCCCGGCGAGCACGGCGATACGTTTTCGTCTGTCCGACACCAGCCGCTCCGCCGCCGCCTCAAGCGCCTCCCGCATGCCTGCGCACCGACGCCGCTGTTCTTCCAGTTCGCGACGCACGGTCTCGAGCTGGGCGTCCATGCGCTCGACCAGATCGTCGGACCCGTCCGTGTCGATGACGGTCAGCGTCAGACGCCGACCGCGGATCGCCCCGACCGGCGGGTGCAGCGGCTGCGTCCCGGCGCGCAGGCCGAAATAGTCCGCCGCGCCATAGAAACGAAGCGTGGCCTTGAGGCCGGCGCCCCAGCGGCCGGGACCGGGGTCGTCGTCCCGGCCGCCCGTCTCGACCTCGAACAGCCGGTAGCGCACCCGGGCGCCCAGGCGGGGCGGTCGCGGAAGCAGGCGTTCGACGAGCTTCGCCGGCAGGGCCGGGTCGGCCAGATCGGCCGGCCTGAGCCGCGCCACCGCGCCATTGAGGGCGCGCAGGGCTTCGTCGCGCTTGATCTCGATCGGTTCGGCCGTGAACAGGGTGCGGTCGCTCAGGGACATTCCGCATCGCTCCACACGCCGGGGCAGACGAGCTCGAGACGCGTGCCGCGCGCGCTCGTGGCGCGGGTGATGCGACCCCGCAACTGACCGGCGAGGCGCGAGATCAGCGACAGGCCGAAACCGGGGATCCATTCGCCCTGGGAGACGCCCGCGCCGGTATCCATGACGATCAGGCGGACGCCGGCCCTGCACGGCTCCAGCGTCACCGTGACCTGGCCGGCCCGGTGCGCGAGCCCGTGCTCCAGCGCGTTGCCCACCCACTCCGCAGTGATCAACGCCAGGGCGGAGGCCGTGGCCGGGCGAGCGCAGAGGGGATGGAAATCGACGTCGATCTCGGCGTCGCGATCGACGGTGTCGAGTTCGGCGACGTCGCGCACGACGTCTCCGAGCAGGTCGTCGAGCCGGACCTAGTCGCCGTCGCTCTCCTGCAGGCGCTGATGAAGTCGCATGATGACCCGCACCCGGCGCCCCGCTTCGCTGAGAACGGTCGCGGCTTCCGGAGGCGCGGCTCGGCTCTCGAGCGCCAGGAGACCGATCACCGACTGAAGGCTGTTTCCGATCTGGTGGTGCGCGGCTCGGACCGCGTCAGGCGTCCCACCGGGTGAATGGCCAGCAAGTTGGGGCATGAAGGTCTCCTTCGACCCGTCCAGGCTACGGATGAGCGCGATGGAGGACCTTGAGCCAGATCAAGGCGCCGTGGCGGGCGAGCGCTGAGAATGCGTGCATGAGAAACCTGGCCCCCCGGATCGCCCTGATCGTCGCCCATCCGCGCCGGCGGAGCTTCACCGTCGCCATGGCCGAGGCCTTCGCCGAAGCGGCGCGCGCCGCCGGCGCCGAGGTGGTGGAGCGCGATCTCTACCGCCTCCGGTTCGACCCGCAGCTGCGCGCGGAGGAAATGCCGGACCGTCTGGGCGCGGCTGTCCGGCCCGATGTGGCCCGGGAGCGCGAGGCGATCGCCGGCGCCGACATCTTCGCCTTCTTCTATCCGCTGTGGTTCAACGCCACGCCGGCGATGATGAAGGGCTATGTCGACCGCGTGTTCGGCATGGACTTCGGCTACACCGCCCGTCGGCACGGCGGCAACCAGCCGCTCCTTGGCGGGCGCAAGATGGTGACCTTCACGTCATCGGGCGCGCCCCAGGAGTGGGTCGAGCGTACGGGCGCCTGGGCCTCGATGCAGGCGCATTTCGACGCCCACTTCGCGGCCATGACGGGTATGGAGATCATCGGCCATCACAACATCGGCGGGGTCGGCGGCGGCATGCGCCGCGACGTCGTCGATCGCCATCGCGAGGACGTCGCGACCCGCGCCCGCAAGATCGCGTCGGTCTATCGCCGCGAAGACTAGGCGGGAAGCGCCTTGACCGAGGTTAATCGCGCGCCATGAGGCGGCGAATTTGGGTGAACAGCGCATCGTCGAGCAGCGGCTTCTCGACGATCGGCGCCCCCGCGGCGGCGGCCTTCCGCCGGAGGTCCGTGGAGGGCCCTGTCGTGATCAGGATGGCGGGCGCGGCCACGCCGCGGCTCTGCAGCATTGTGAGAAGGTCGATGCCCTGGTGGTCGGGGAGCCTCTGGTCGATGACCAGACAGGCGAAACGCGTTTTCGGGTCGGCGAGCGCGATCGCTTCCCTTGCGGTCCTGCAGCGCTCGACGCGAAAGCCGTGGGCGCCGGTCATGAAGGCCAGGGCCTTCAACACCTCGGGATCATCATCGACGATCAGGAGGACGGGCCGGCGATCGAAATCAGGGCTGGGCAAGGAGAATCTGGCTCGGCGCCGACAGGCGCCGACGCGCGGACCATGGCGCGCGCCGGGCGGGCGCGCATTGACCTAGAGCAAGTCAAAGCCCGGCGGCGAGGGCGATCCGCATCAGCTCCGCGACGTTTCGGGCCCCGGTTTTGGTCATTAGATTGGCCCGATAGATCTCGACCGTTCGCGGGCTGATCTCGAGTTCGAATGCGATCTGCTTGTTGAGCTTTCCCTCGACGACACCGGCCAACACGTCCCGTTCGCGCGGCGACAGCTCCGAGAGCCGCTGCTCGGCGGCGCGACGCCCCGCATCCGACGCTTCGGTCGTCTGCAGGGCGGACAGGGCGTTACGGAGCGATCCGATCAGATGCTCGTCCTCGAACGGCTTTTCGATGAAGTCGAGAACGCCCGCCTTCATCGCCTCCACGGCCAACGGAATGTCTCCATGCCCGGTCATCACGATCACCGGAAACGTCGCGCCCCGTGCTCGGAGCTCACGCACCAATTCCAACCCGGTCAGCCCGGGCATTCGGACGTCGGTGAGCACGCAGCCGTCCGCGACGGGCAAGGCGTCGAGAAAGGCGTTCGCCGAAGCGTAGAAGCGGGCCTCGATGCCGTTGACGTCCAGCAGGAAGGCGAGCGCCTCGCGCAGGCCGTCGTCGTCGTCGATCACATGCACCAGATCAGCCACGGCCGTTCTCCTCGGCGCGGGGCAGGGTGAAGGAGAATATCGCGCCGCCGCCTTTGTTGTCCTCGGTCCAGATGCGTCCGCCATGGGCCTCGATGATGGTGCGGCAGATCGACAGGCCCACGCCCATGCCAGTGCTCTTGGTGGTCACGAAGGGTTGGAATAGACGCTCACGGACCTCGGGGTCCAGACCTGGGCCGGTGTCGGCGACGCTGATCCGGATGGTGCGCTCGTCATCGGCGCGGACGCGGATTTCGAGCTGGCGGCGCGGTGCGTCCGCCATGGCGTCAATGGCGTTGCGGATCAGGTTGAGCGCCACCTGCTGGATCTGGATCTTGTCGACGATCACCCGTCCGATGTCGCGGGCCAGACGCAGATCAACGCGCACGTCCTGGTCCTTGACCCCGACCAGCGCCAGGGCGCTGGCCTCCTCCATCATCTTGGCTGGATCCTCAAGCGTGTGTTCGGTTTCCCCCTTCGCTACGAACTCGCGGAGGCGCTTGATGATGTCGCCGGCCCGCAGCGCCTGCTCGCCCGCCCGTCTCAGCGCGCCCCGCAGCTTGTCGAGGTCGGGGTCCGGGGCTTCGAGAAGCGTCACCGAGCCATTCATGTAGCTGGCGATCGCGGATAGCGGCTGGTTCAGCTCGTGGGCCAGCGAGGAGGCCATCTCGCCCATGGCGGTCAGGCGAGAGACATGCACGAGTTCGGACTGCAGCTCCTGCAGCCGCCTTTCCTGATCGCGCCGCTCAGTCAGATCGCGAACGAATCCGGTGAAGAAGCGGCTCCCGCCGACCCGGGCTTCGCCGACGGCCAGCTCCATTGGAAAGGTCGAGCCGTCCTTGCGTTGGCCGACCACGATGCGGCCGATGCCGATGATCCGCCGTTCCCCGGTGCCCATGTAACGGTCGAGATAGCCGTCGTGTTCGGATCGGTAAGGGTCGGGCATCAGGAGGCTCACATTGCGCCCGATAGCCTCTTCCGGCGTCCAGCCGAACAGGCGCACGGCGGCGGTGCTGAACGACTGCATGACGCCGCTGGCGTCTATGACGATCATCGCTTCCGGAATTGTCTCGAGGATCGATTGAAGGTGCGCCTGGCGGCTCGCCGCCTCGTGGCTGCGCCGCCACAGTCGTTCGCCGGCTATCGCCACGAACGGCCCCAGGAGGGCGAAGCCGAGGGCGTCGATCAGGTTGGCCGGATCGGTCCAGAGCGCATCGCGCAGGACGGCGGTGCTGGCGGCCAGGCAGAGCGCGGTCGCCGTCAGCGCCGGTCCCCGTCCGCCCAGCGCCGCGGCTACCAGAACCACCGGCACATAAAGGACGAAGGAGGTGCGATCCTCGAAGGCGCCGCTTAAGGCCTGCCGGATGGCGAGCGCGATCACCGCGCCGCCGATCGCGGCCATGTAGCCGTATCGGCGCGATTGGGATCGGGTGATGGCGGTTCGGATCGGCATTGGCGGATTTGAACGGCGCCGCGCAGCGCGGCTGTCCATCCAGCCTAGCATGCCGACCGCCGTTCCGCCCCTAGGTCAGGCGGCCGCCATATCCGACAAGGCGCCGAAACGGCGGATGCGATATTTGCGGGCGCCGACGAACTCCACGAGGCCGTCCGCCTGCAAGCGACCGAGCATGCGGGAGATGGTCTCGATGGTCAGTCCCAGGTAGTCCGCCATGTCCTGGCGGCTCATCGGCAGAGCGACGAGTTCGCCCCGGAAGCGCTCGGCGATGTCGAGCAGGAAGCGGGCGACCTTCTCGCAGGCCGTGGCGCGTCCGAGCAGCAGCATGTGAGACTGGGCGCGGCCCAGTTCGGCGGCGGTCGCCTGCCAGATCACACGCTCGAGGCGCCCCGGATCGTAGGCGGCCGAGCCCGCGCGGCGAACGGCGAGAATTTCGCAGTCTCCGAGGGCTTCGGCCGAGAAGCGATGGGTGGAGCCGATCTCGACGCCCAGCACGTCGCCCTCGTAATAGAAGTCGCCGATCTGGCGCCGGCCATCCGCCAGCAGATGGCTGGTCCGGACCGCGCCTCGAACGAGCCGATAGATCAGCTCGGCGTCCTCGTCCTGGGCGTAGATCTCCTCGCCGGCCCGGAAGGTGAGGCGGGCGGCGCCCGCCCACTCGTCGGCCTCGTTCGGCAGGAAGGACTGGGCGAAGGGCGTTTGCAGGGCTGGCGTCATGGTCGGAACCTCCTGGGCTTGAGCTCGGGGATAGGGCGGAGCGCCGACGCGCGTTATTCAGGAGCGCTCCCTAAGCACCGGCCCCTAAGGGTCGCTACGGAGGCGGACGCGGCGGCGTCCGAGGGCGCGGAGAACGCCGCTCCAGCCGCCGGCCGCGACGCCGACGCCCAGTCCAGCGGCCAGGAGGGCCGGGGAGGGGGCGGCGAAGTGGAACAGGCCGGCGGCGCCCGGGACATAGAGGGCCGCCAGAAGGATCGCCGTCAGGACCGCGCAGATCGCGCAGAACAGGCGCGGTGCGGGTCGAACGCAAGGCGCGGGGCGGCGGACTCGCCTCCTTCCGGTGGTCTCCGGCTCTTGACGTCGGTCAAGGCCCGCGTCGGCACGGGTCGATACCGGCGCCCTTGAGGAGCCGCCATGTCAGACCACAACAAACGACGCGAGCCGGAGCCGCGATCAGACGCCGTCGAACCCCCGGACGACCCCCGGCCCCGGCCGTCGGGCGGCTCCAGCCTCTGGGGCCGCCGCACGGGCCGGAGGATCCCCGAGGAGGCGGGGGAGGCGAGCGGGTTTCCGGGGGTGAGGCTCGCCGGCGCGGCCGCAGCCCTAGCGGATCGAATCTTCCCGTCCCGAGCACCTCTGAGCCGCAAACCATTCGACATCCTGGCCGTCTCCGGCGGCGCGGCGGGCGGCGCGTTCGGCGCGGGCCTGCTCGCCGGCTTGAGCCGGACCGGCCGCCGACCATCCTTCGAGCTCGTGACCGGCGTCAGCACCGGCGCCCTGATCGCGCCATTCGCCTTCCTCGGTTCCGCCTGGGACAATCGGCTGGTCGAGGCCTACACCGGCGGTCACGCGGCGGCCCTCTTCGACGTGCGGAAGGCCCTTCCGGGCCTGGAGGCCGGCCTGTTCCGGGCCCGCGCCCTGGACGCCTTGATCGCGCCCTTCGTCGATGCCGATCTGCTTCGGGCGGTCGCCGCTGCTCACGCCGAAGGCCGCCGCCTCTTCGTCGCCACGACCGATCTCGACCGCCAGCAGGCCTGCTTGTGGGACATGGGGCTTATCGCGCGTCTCGGAGAGGACGGAGATCTCGACGCGGCGCTATTGCTGTTCCGCACGGTGCTGGCCGCGTCCGCCAGCCTTCCCGGCATGTTTCCGCCGCGGCTCATAAACTGCGAGTCGGTTGGGCGATCCTATCAGGAGATGCATGCGGACGGCGGGCTGGCCGCGCCGCTCTTCCTCCTGCCGGATGCGCTCATGAGTTGGCCCGGGGTGAGAGGACGACTGAGCGGCGTGCGGGCGCACCTGCTCATCAACACCGCGCTCGACGCCGCTCCCCGGGCGACGCCCGGAAACATCCCCGCCATCCTGGTCCGCAGCTTCGAAACGATCCTGCGGTATTCCTACCTTCAGGCGGTCGGCGCGACACAGGCCTTCTGTGCGGGCGCGAACCTGCCGCTGGGAGTCGCGTCCATGTCCGGCGACGGCGATGCTCTCAACCTCGTCAGTTTCGATACGGCCAACATGCGTGAGATGTTCGCCGCCGGCCTCGCGCGGGGGTCCGGTCCGGAACCGTGGGCGTTTGCGGACCACTCGCCGGATCCGCCGGCCGGCCTGGCGCTGTGGGACCGGGCGTGGCGCGGATTGGCGCGACGCGGGTGAGTCTTCGACGTGATCCAGGTCAAGGATCGCCGCGGCGCGAGGCCTAGACTCCGAAGGACAGGAGAGACGCCCATGCCCGCCACCATGAAAGCCGCCGTCGTTCGCGCCTTTGGCCAGCCGCTCACCATCGAGGAGGTTCCGGTGCCGCTTCCGGGGCCAGGCCAGATCCAGGTGAAGATCGCCGCCTCGGGCGTCTGCCATACCGATCTTCACGCCGCCCAAGGGGACTGGCCGGTCAAGCCGTCCCTGCCGTTCATTCCCGGCCACGAGGGCGTCGGCCACGTCTCGGCAGTCGGCGCCGGCGTGACCCATGTGAAGGAGGGGGATCGGGTCGGGGTGCCCTGGCTCTACACCGCCTGCGGCCACTGCCGTCACTGCCTCGGGGGCTGGGAGACGCTGTGCCACGATCAGCAAAACACGGGCTACTCGGTCAATGGCGGCTTCGCTGAGTACGTGGTCGCGGATTCCGACTTCGTCGGGCATCTCCCCGACGGTATCGGATTCAATGAGATCGCGCCCGTGCTGTGCGCGGGGGTGACCGTCTACAAGGGGCTGAAGGTGACGGACACGAAGCCCGGCGACTGGGTGGTCATCTCCGGCGTGGGCGGCCTCGGGCACATGGCCGTGCAATACGCGCTCGCCATGGGCCTCAACGTCGCTGCGGTAGATGTCGACGAGGCCAAGCTGGCCATGGCGCGCCGGCTGGGCGCGGCCGTCACGGTCAACGCCGCCGCCGAGGCGGATCCGGCTGCCGAAATCCGCCGTCAGACGGGCGGCGGGGCGCAGGGGGTGCTGGTGACCGCGGTTTCGCCCAAGGCGTTCGAACAGGCGCTCGGCATGGCGGCGCGAGGCGGGACGGTGGCGCTTAACGGCCTGCCGCCTGGCGACTTCCCAATCTCCATCTTCGACACCGTGCTCAACGGATTGACGATCCGCGGTTCGATCGTCGGCACGCGCCTTGATCTGCAGGAGGCGCTGGATTTCGCAGCCGCTCACAAGGTGAAGGCGAGCATCACGACGGCGCGGCTGGAAGACATCAATGAAATCTTCGATCGATTGCGGGACGGGACGGTGGAAGGCCGGGTCGTGCTCGACCTGACACTCTAGGGCGCTCAGCGGTTTGCGTTGGATCAACGCCAAGGGCGCCTCCCAATGCCAAGTCTTCTCTGATGGAGACGATCTCATTCCTTCGGCGTAGATTGCGCCACTGGCCTGGAGTGCTCGCGTGAGCCGTCTCGCCTTGCATCCAGAGCGTCACCGTGTCGCCCGCATCGGCTGGTTGCGAGCTGCGGTTCTCGGGGCTAACGACGGGCTTGTATCGACCGCCAGTCTCGTGATGGGCGTAGCGGCCGCCGAGGTGACGCGCGAAGGGATCGTGATCGCCGGCGTCGCGGGCCTTGTCGCCGGGGCGATGTCCATGGCGGCCGGAGAGTATGTCTCTGTCAGCTCCCAGTCCGATACCGAGAAAGCCGACCTTGCTCGAGAGACGGCGGAGCTGACCGGCGACCGTGAGGCGGAAGTCGCGGAACTGGCGGGCATCTATGCGGCGCGCGGCGTCGAGTCGGACCTGTCTCGGCAGGTGGCGCTGCAACTCATGGCCAAGGATGCGCTCGGCGCCCACGCGCGGGACGAACTCGGTATTTCGGAGATCACCACGGCGCGTCCGGTTCAGGCGGCGCTGACCTCCGCCCTGACGTTCGCGTGCGGGGCTCTTCCACCCCTGCTGCTTGTCATGTTGGCGCCGCTGCAGGGCGTGATCCTCTGGGTCGGTGGTGCGGCGTTGGCGGGATTGATGGGACTGGGCGCCCTGGGCGCTCTGGCGGGCGGAGCGGATATCGGTCGGTCGGTTCTGCGGGTTGCCTTCTGGGGCGTGCTCGCGATGAGCGCCACCGTTGGCATCGGCCGGCTTTTCGGGACGATCGTCTAGTGCCGGCGGCCCGACCTGCGGGATCCGGGCTCGAAACCGTCACAGTTCCGCAGTTTCTTTCGTTCACTGGAGACCTGATATGACCCCGACGCCGGCGCCCGCCCTGGATCTTGGTACTGTTCAGAAGCTGCGAAAGGTCGCCGTCGGCGTCGCCCTCCTGGGACTGATCGCCCTGTCGGTGGTCAGCCAGTCCATAGGCGGCGTCGACGGCCCCTGGCATGAGTCGGTGGAAGCTGTCGGTCTTGGGGCGATCGTCTTCGCCATCGTCGGCCGCGCCTGGTGCACCCTCTATATCGGCGGACGAAAGAAGGCGGAGGTCGTCGATCGGGGACCCTACTCGGTCAGCCGAAATCCGCTTTACCTGTTCAGCTTTATCGGGGCGTTCGGTATCGGCGCGCAAAGCGGGAGCCTTGTCATCGGCGCCGCATTCGTGGCGGCGGCGGTCCTGGTGTTCCATCTTACGGTTCGCCGGGAGGAGGCTTTCCTTCTGCGGGAATTCGGTGAGGGCCACGCTCGGTATTTCGCTCGTACACCCCGATTCTGGCCGCGATTCTCGCTCTGGCGCGATGCGGACGAACTAAGCGTCCGCCCGTCCCTGTTCTTGCTCACGATCCGCGACGGGCTGGTGTTTCTGCTGGCCATCCCGCTGTTCGAGCTAATCGATGCGGGTCAGGCGGTGCATTGGCTCGGCGTGGCGGCTCACCTTCCCTAGCAAGAGAACGGGGCGATCACCTGGGCTCCGCGTCTGCATCCTGAGCATGTAGAGGCCAGGGGTTTGTCGCATCAGACGACATGCGTGGTATTCTGTGTTGGTCCATATACTCGGCGACTCTCTAAGTGGGCGCGTCAATCCACGCGGACATGACGGGCCCATAGGGTCCGATTGAAAGGCTGGCGCAGCGTTTCTCAAGGTGACCGTCTGTTTTCACGCAAACGGTGTTACCGGTCAGCTGATAGCTGCCGCGGACCGGGGCTGTAGCTGAAATCTGCCACCTCCCGTTTGGGTAGTAAGAAACCGGACGCCTGCTTCCCTCCAAAAGATACCGGCGCAGCTCGCGTTCTGAAGCTGGCCGTAGCTCGGCGGCGGTGGGACGGTAGCCGGCTGCAGCGCTTTCAGGGTCCGCGTCGGGCGTACAGCCGGTACAAACAAGCGCGATGATGACAAGCGGGAGAAGCGACTCTTTGAGCATGCGGGAACCCAAAACTTCAATGGTTTCAATGTGCCGTTGGATACTGAAAGAGGAACCACTTCTCTCAACCCATGAGGCCGGGACTTTCCAAGCAGATCTAGAAGTCGATCGCATGGAGAGCTTAGGTCTCACAATCCACTACGCACGACTCTGGCGATACCGGTGCGATGGGCCGCCGCATGCGGACTGGAAGCCGCTTTCGCTTGGGCTAGGCAAGGCGTTGCGAGGCTATCAAGCGGAGCCTGCGGCGACCTGTCGCAACATCCGGCAAGCGCGACCAAAGCGCGAGTCTGATGACGCTGGGCGCCTCCGACTGTCTGGTTGACTGGCCGAAGTAGGGCCGGCTGCATTCAATGCCCGACGGGGTTTCGGCCAAGCTTGACTGCGCGCGCTTCGTCCAGCGGGGGCGTTGTGTGCACAAGACCCCGGTAGCGAAACCGTCCGTGGACCGCGCGGTCCTTACGCGTTCGACGCGAATCTATCGCTTGCGAAGCGAGGGGTTCGAAGGAAGGATGCCTCCAGTTCTGGGGCGTCCGAATGATGATTGCGGTTCTGCGGATGGCGGCTGTGGCTCTCCTTCTGGCGGGATGTGGACAATCGGATTCGACTATATGCCAGCTTGCGTCTGGGCATGATGGCGCGAGCGCCGGCGTCGCCTCCAGCCCTGTCGATGAACCCTCAACATCCCTCGGCCGCGCGCAGGGTTGTCTGCGGCGCGCGGCCTATCGCGAAGCCAGGTCCTCGAAGTCTGCGAACTATGCGGCGGAGGAAGCCCTGCGGCGCTGTGCGGACCTGGTCACGATCACCAGCGCGCAGGCGGCGGCCGCCGAGGGGCCGGTCGGGCTGATCGATGAACACTTCAACCTGGTGCGACGCCCTCGTCTGATGGCCGAGGAAAGGGAGAGGCTCTTCCGGTTCGCCTTGGATCGGGTGATCGAGAAGCGATCCGGAATCTGCAGGTAGTTCTACATATTTTCTTGTTCGTGGATCGGGCGCCCGGTCCATTTGTCGGGAGATGAGGTGCCGTGTCGTACGATTACAGTGAACTTGCGGATCTTCCTCAAAACGTTCTTGATAAGATACAAGTAACAGGGTTTTCAGACTCATCTGTAATCTGGAACGCCCTAAAAAGGTTGTACTGGGAATCGCCGTCAGCACAGTCTATTATGAACAGTTGGGTGGCGAATCGATCCCATCCGGTAAAAATCCAAAGCACATCCGGTGTCAATGGCACGCACGATCCGTCGATCAATATCGACGTGCGCGCTGTTCTTATAAATTTGTCTCAAATATCCGAGATGAATTTCATCGACAATAATGGGTCCGTATTCAATCCAACCGTAGAGGCCGTGGTGTGGCATGAGATGATGCATCTCATGTATGGCGACAAGAACGAGGATGATCAGTATAACGTTCAGTATACGGGCGAACCCAACTATTGGTGGCAAGATCCGCACCTGAGCTGGCTGGGCGATGAATCGTGGGTGGATAATTACGACCTTGTCGGTTACGTCGTGAGGCAAGAGATCAAGGTCTCGCAAGAACTCGGACTTGCGTATCGCCCGAATTACAGCGCCACGTTCGGAAGTGAAGATCCATTGGGAGTGGCCGGAAACAGCTTCACCAATGGGCAACGGATCGACGTCGTCATCAGGGCTCCCCTTAACTCAACCGCCGGGTTCTACGGAGATCTGGAAGGACGCTTCCTGCCCAGCGGAGCTCCCGAAAGGCAGCTCGTTTTTCTGGGGGGCGGGTCGGACACCATCCGCCTCGGCGCGGGGGAGGATGTCGCCTACGGCCTGGCGGGCAATGATCGGTTCTACGGGGGCGAAGGCGCCGATATTCTCGACGGCGGCGTGGGGCGAGACATCTCGTCATACGAAGATTCTGAGGCGATCCGGATCTTCTTCGCGGAAGCGGGGTATGCCACCGGTCATGGGGGTCATGCGGAAGGCGACCGGCTTTACGACATTGAGACGATCATCGGTGGCGACGGACTCGACGTCGTCGAGCTGGAATTCGCTCTGAACTCACAGGTCACCTGGATCGAGTCCTATAGCGGCAGCACCGACAAACCCGCCTTCATGATCGGCGTCGCCGACTGGGAGGCGCCCCTGTCTCTGATCGACATAGAGACGCTTCAGCTATCCCAAGAGTATTCGGATACGCTGGTCCTTACGAATGTTCCAGGCTTCGGCTCAGACCTGAGGATATCGGCGGGCGAGAAGCAGGGTGTTGTCGATGTTCTTGACCTGACTCAACTCAGCGGCGGCGTGAAGTACACCCGAGGCCACGTCACTGATGGAAGCCCCTTCACCTTCGACGGGCGGCTGGTGTTCCGGGAGTTCGACCATCTCAAATTCGGCGACGGCGCCGATGAGGTCATCCAGGATGAAGGGCATACGACGATCCGGCTGGGGGGCGGTCGTGATGTCCTGACGGCGAACGCCAACGGAACCGTCGCCTACGGCGGCGGCGGGAGCGACGTCCTGAACGTCACCCTGGGCGGGGGACCCGACTCGGGTGTCGTGCACCTGTTCGGCAAGGACGGCGTTCTGCCGGGCGGTCCGACCCGGGATGGGGACAGGGATGTTTTCGTCGTCGGCGGCGGCCAATCCATCATCCATGACGCCGACCTGGACGATCAGCTCGCCTTCGGCGGACTCGCCGGCGGGTTCCCGATCTTCGGCGGGGTTCAGCAGTGGTGGATGGAGGGCGACTGGGCCGCGTGGGCGCCGCTCACGCCCGTCCTCGGCGCCGCTCCGGTCATGACGGGGAACCTGCTGTTCGGTCTGGCCGCGATGTTCATCGACGGCGTCGCGATGAGCATGTTCCAGTTCGGGCTGACCACCACGAACCAATTGCTGATCAACGTCGCCGGGGGGCGCGCCGGTCAGATCGTCATCCAGAACTACAACCTCGACATCGAAACGGGTGAAGCCACCGGCAACGTCGTGGTCTTCCGCCAGACCTTCCAGGCCGCAGGCGCTTCGCTGGAACGCTTCGAACAGTACATGAACCTGGCCCTGCGCGCCGGCTTCGGCGTGTGTGTGATCGGCACGGACCCCCTGATCCTCGACCTGGACGGGGATGGTCTGGAGCTGACGAGCGGACCCTCGACCTATTTCGACCTGAACGCCGACGGCTTCGCCGAGAAGAGCGCGTGGACGCGCGGGGGCGACGGCTTCCTGGTCCGGGACCTGAACGGCAACGGCCGGATCGACGATATCGGCGAGATGTTCGGGAATGCGGACACCTCGGGCTTCCAGATGCTCTCCGCGCTGGACAGCAATGCCGACGGGGCCGTCACCGCCGCCGATGCGGGCTTCGCCACCCTGCGGGTGTGGGTGGACGCGGACGGAGACGGCGTGACCGACGCCGGTGAGTTGAAGACGCTCAGCGAACTCGGCATCACCTCCATCGGGGTGAACGCCGGCGCCCCCACCGGCGCGGGCGCTTCGGTGCGCGGCAATACGGTGCGGGCGGACGCCACCTTCACCATCAACGGACAGGAACGTCGCATCGCGGACGTCCTGCTGGGCTCCAGCCCGACCGACACCATCTGGCTGGGCGACCGGACGATCTCCGTCGCCGCCGCCGCCGAGGCTGAACTCAAGGGCTTCGGGACCGTGGTCGATCTGCGCATCCAGATGACCGACGACCCCGCGCTGCTGACGCTCGTGGACGATTTCTCCGAGCTGCCGACCAGCACCTCGTGGGCGGATCTGCGCGCCGGGGCGGAAGCGATCATCCTGCGCTGGGCCGGCGTCGACGGCGTGGCGCCCGGTGCGCTCGGGCCCGACTTCGACCTGCGCAAACTCGCCTTCCTCGAGAAGTGGTTCGGGGTGGAGCTGACGCCGCGCAATGCGGGCGGCGCGCCCTCGGCGGCCAACGCCTCGGAACTGAGGGCGGCCTGGGATGCGGTCGTGGACGCCGCGACGGTGCGGCTCGCTGTCCAGGGACCCCTTGCGGCCATCTTCCAGGACGTTGGCTATTCGGTGGAGACAGACCGCCTGGAGGCGGAACTGCCGACGGCGCTCGCGGACGCCATACACCGTATCCTGGACGGCTTGCCCGCCGATCCGGCGACCGCGGCCTCCGCCTGGTCGGGAACCTGGGCGCCGCTGCTGCAGGCGTTCGTGGAAGGCGGCGCGCGCCATGACGGCAACCTGCTGCGCGATGATTTCGTGGTCGCCAGCCTTGTCCGGGCGATGGCGGGCGTGACCCAGCCTTTGACGCTGGCGCAGCTCGTGGACGGTCTTGCGCTTGAGAACGTGCGCCTGGGCGCCGCCGGGGCGGACGCCCTGACCCGTTCCGGTTCAGGCAGTTTCGTCTTCGTGGGCGGCGCCGGCGACGACACCCTGACCGGCAGCGGGGGGCAGGGCGTCTATGTGTTCGGAACCGGCTTCGGGCGGGACACCATCATCGACCAGGACATGGGGGAACAAGGGGACCGGATTCGCTTCGCCCTGCTGAGCCGGGAGGATGTGACCTTCGCCCGCGTCGGGACCGACCTGGTGATCTCGGTGATCGGCACGAACGACACCGTCACCGTCCGCAATCACTTCAGCAGCGGCCTGATGGGCGTCGATTTCGGCGTGGAAGAGATTCAGTTCGCGGACGGCGTTCTGATGGATGTTCGCGCGATCGCCGAAGTGGTCGGTCGCGGGACGTCGGCGAGCGAGACCGTCAACGGTTCGACCCAGGAGGACCAACTGGAAGGTCTCGCGGGCGCCGATCTGATGCGGGGCGGAGACGGGGGGGACACCTACTACTTCTCGGCCGGACACGGTCACGACACCATCCACGACATCCAGAGCACGCCGGCGAACCAGACCGCCGACATGATCGTCGTGGAAAACGGTCTGTCGATGAATGACACGACCTTCTCGCGCGACGGCGCGAGCACGGACCTGCTGCTGACCTTCTCCACCGGGGACTCCATCCTGATCAAGGATCAGTTCTGGTACAGTTCGCTGGGCATTCGCGGCGGCATCGCGCCCGGCGGCGTCATCGGCGGCCTGCTCGACAATCCCTTCATCGGGGGCGGCAACCTCGCCCTGGACAGCCGTATCGAGGCCATCCTGTTCAAGGCGGGCGGGTCCCTGACCTGGCAGGCCATCCAGGCCCTGCTGATCCAGCAGGCGACGACGGCGGGCGCCGATACGGTCCATGGCTTCGGCACCGGAGACCGCTTCCTCGCCAGCGCCGGCGACGATGTCTTCCATGGGTATGACGGGGGAGACGTCTATGAATTCGGCCGTGGCTCGGGCCGTGACACCATCCACGACCAAGCGATCTACCTGACCCTTCTGGGCACGGATTCGGTGATCTTCGGCGGGGGCGTGAGCCTGGCCGATCTTCAGTTCACCCGCGTCGAAGGCACCAAGGACCTGCTGATCAGCATCAACGGGACGCAGGACAGTCTGCTGATCAAGAACCAGTTCGACGGTCGGATGATGGACCTGTTCGGCTTCTTCGGCGTGCAGTGGTTCGACCGGGTCGAGAACTTCGTCTTCGCCGACGGAAGCCGGATCGACTGGGAGACCATCCTCGCGATCGTCACGACCGGAGGAGACGGCGACGACTGGCTGGCGGGCGACTTCTACGCCGACACCCTGAACGGGGGCGCCGGCAACGACTACATGAACGGGGGCGACGAGGGGGACACCTATCTGTTCGGGCGTGGCGACGGCCAGGACGTCATCGAGGATACGCCCGGATTCGTGATCGGCCCCGAACCTGACCAGCTGGTCTTCAAGGCGGGCGTCGCGGTCGGGGATGTGATCTTCTCGCGGGATCCCGCCAGTGACGATCTGATCGTTTCCATCGCCGGCACGACCGATCAAGTCCGCATCAAGAACCAGTTCGTGGTGACCGAGACCGGGGTGTTCGGCACGATCGCCATGAACCAGGTGGAGCAGTTCCGCTGGGCCGACGGCACCGTGAAGAGTTTCAGCACGATCGTCGCGGACCTGATCGCGGCCTCGAGCACGGCGGGCGACGACACGATCCGGGGCTGGCATTTCGACGACGTGATCGTGGGCGGGACCGGAAACGACCTCATGAAAGGGGGCAACGGATCCGACGTCTATGTCTTCAACCGGGGCGACGGCGCGGATGTGATCGTCGACTTCAACGACAATCTGTTCACGGGCAACGACGACCGGATCCAGTTCGGGGCGGGGATCGCGCCGAGCGACATCGTGCTCTCGCGGGTCGGCGACGACCTGATCCTGAGCATCACCGGTACGACCGACCGGATCACCGTGCAGAACCATTTCCTCTATTCGACGCTGAACCTGCGCAGCAACGAGATGGAGTCCGTCCGCTTCCACACCGGCGAGGTCTGGACGGCGAACGATCTGCGGCTTCGGTTGATCGCGGCCGCCTCGACCTCGGGCGACGATCTGGTCGCCGGATTCCAGACCGACGACACCATCAACGGCGGCCAGGGCGATGATGTCCTGCGCGGAGGGGACGGCAGCGACACCTATGTGTTCGGCCCGGGGTTCGGGTCGGACGTCATCGAGGAGCACGTCGACAACGTCGCCTACGAGGACGTGGATACCGTGGTCTTCGCGGCGGGCTACGATTCCGACAAGGCGGTCTTCACCCGCTCCGGCGACGATCTGGTGATCTCCTTCGACGGCCTGGCCGACCAGCTTACGGTCTCCGGTCAGTTCCACCACGCCGGCTGGTTCTCCGGCTGGCGGGACGTCGAGACCTTCACGTTCGGAGACGGTGTGGTGCTGACGGACGTGCAGATCCGTGAGCGGCTGCTGGTCGAGGCGAGGACCGCCGGCAATGACGTGATCGACGGATTCTACACCGCGGACATCCTGGACGGAGGCGGCGGCAACGACGTCCTGCGCGGCGCCGGCGGCGGCGACACCTACAAGTTCGGCAAGGGCAGCGGGCAGGACGTCATCGAGGAGAGCTTCGACACCCTCTATGAGGACCATCCCGACACGGTGGAGTTCGGCAGCAATGTGCTGCGCTCCGAGGTGACCTTCACGCGAACGGGCGACGATCTGGTCATCACCATCGCCGGTGTCGCCGACACGTTGACGATTTCGGATCACTTCACACCCACGCGACAAGGGCGGGTGGAGTTCTTCCGCTTCGCGAGCGGCGTCACCCTGTCGGCGGCGCAGGCCGAGGCGAACGCCGTGGCCGGCTCGTCCACGTCCGGGAACGACAACGTTCTGGGCACGGCGGCGAATGATCTGATCGACGGCGGCGCCGGTACGGACTTCCTGCAGGGCAACGCCGGCAACGATACCTACCGGTTCGGTCGGGGCTATGGACAGGACACCGTGCTTGAGACCACGGCGACCTGGGGCGACAGCGGCGACGTCCTGGCGTTCACGGCCGATGTGCGGCCGGAGGATCTGATCCTCAGCCGAAACGGCGATCACCTGGTCATCGGCCTTGTTGGATCATCGGATACCCTGACCGTTCAGTACCAGCTGCGCAGCGCGAACTCCGGCAGTCTGGCCGGAAACCAGAGGATCGAGAGGTTCGTCTTCGGCGACGGGAGCGAATGGACCGCCGCGGAAATGGACCTGCGGTTGCTGCAGGCGATGCAGACCGCCGGGAACGATACGATCATCGCTTTCGACACGGGGGACGTCCTGGACGGCGGCGCCGGCAATGACTGGCTGCAGGGCGGCCTCGGCAACGACACCTACCTTTTCGGACGGGGATCGGGGAGCGACACGATCAACGAAAGCGACGCCACCTGGGGCGATGCCGACGATGTGGTCCGCTTCGGGCCGGATATCGTGGCGGCTGATCTCCAGTTCTCGCGGCAGGGCGACAATCTGATTGTCAGGATCGCCGGGGCCACCGACCAGCTGACCCTGGTCGGCCAGCTTCGCTCGAGCAATTCGGCGGGCATCTACGGGACGGACCGGGTGGAGCGGTTCATCTTCGCCGACGGCAGCGCGCTCAGCGCGGCGGATGTGCAGGATCGGCTGCTCGCCGCGCAGCAGACCTCCGGCAATGACCAGATCTACGCCTTTGACACCGCCGACGTTCTGAACGGCGGCGCCGGCAATGACTTCATGAGGGGCGGCCTCGGCAACGATACCTATCGCTTCGGGCGTGGCGACGGCGTCGATGTGATTTCGGAGACGGACGCGACCTACGGCGACGCCGACGACATCCTGTCCTTCAAGGCGGGCGTCGAGATGGACGACCTGTCCTGGACGCGTGACGGTCTGAATCTGATCATCAAGATCATTGGGACGTCCGATCAGATCACGATCCGCAACCAGTTCTGGTCGCTGGATTCGGGCAGCGTGCTGGGCACCGGGCGCATCGAACGGTTCCAGTTCGCGGACGGCTCGGAGCTGTCGGCGCCGCAGGTCGACGCCTTGGTGCTGCTGTCCCAGCAGACCGCTGGAAACGATCTGATCCTGGGCTACGCGACCGAGGACCGGCTGGACGGCGGCGCGGGGAACGACACCCTGACCGGTGGCGACGGCGCGGACACCTATGTGTTCGGCCGGGGCTATGACCACGATACAATCCGGGAAACCGACCAGACCTACGGCGCGCCCAATGACGCGGTGCTCTTCGGGGCGCTCATCTCGCAGAGTGATCTGTCCTTCAGCCGCGTGGGCCGCGACCTGGTCATCCGGATCGTGGGCGCGAACGACAGCCTGACCATCCGCAACCAGTTCTGGTCCCAGGATTCGGGCGGCGTTCTGGGCTTCGGGCGGGTGGAGCGGTTCATCTTCGCGGACGGCACGGAGCTTTCGGCGGCCCAGATCGATCAGTTGACCCTTCTGGCGCACCAGACGCCGGGCGCGGACACGGTGATCGGCTATGCGACCGCGGATGTGATCGACGCCGGCGCCGGAAATGACGTGCTCACCGGCGGCGCGGGAAACGACACCTACGTCTTTGGTCGCGGCTACGGCGTCGACACCATCATCGAAACGGAGGAGACCTACGGCGATCTCGCGGATCGTGTCGTCTTCCGCACCGGGATCGCGCCGGAGGACCTGATCCTGTCCCGTGTTGGACTGGACCTGGTGATCGATGTCGGCAGCGACCGGTTGGTGATCCGCTACCAGCTGATGGGGCAGAACTCATCTTCGGTTCAGGGCGCGACCCGGGTCGAGATCTTCGAGTTCGCCGGCGGGGTGGTCTGGACGGCCGCCCAGATGGACGCGGCTCTTCTCGCCCAGGCGGGGACAGCGGGGGCGGACGTCATCAACGGCTTCGCCTCGGACGACGTCATCGCCGGCGCCGGGGGCAACGATGAACTTCGCGGGGAAGGCGGCGCCGACGCCCTGAGCGGGGGCGACGGAAACGATCTGATGTACGGCGGTGACGGGGACGATGAACTCCGGGGCGGCGCGGGCAACGACCAGATGTTCGGTGGAGCCGGCGAGGACGTCGCGATCTACGCCGGCGACAGCACGGACATCAGGTGGGTCAGGCAGGCGGACGGATCGATCCAGGCGATCAACGATGCCACCGGCGAGGTCGATGTGCTGCGCGACATGGAAGGCGCCTGGTTCGAAGGTGACGAACTGTATGTGGCGCTCAACCAGGCGGTGGCCGCCTACGGCACCAATGGCAACGACAGCTGGCTGCCGGGCACCGCAGGCGCAGACAACATCTTCGGCAGGGATGGAGACGATCAACTGATCGGACGCGGTGGCAACGACTATCTGGACGGCGGCGCCGGCTATGACCAGGCGAACTATGCGGGGGCGTCCGGCAGCTTCACCTTCCGCCGGGCGGCCGATGGGTCGATCAAGGTGAAAGACACCACGGGTCTGGAAGGGGAAGACACCCTGGTCGGGGTCGAGGCCCTGTGGTTCGACGGGAACCAGACGTGGCTCGAACTTGACTACCTGGTCGCCGGCTACGGAACCTCCGGCAATGACGGTTGGGTGGAGGGCACCGAAGGCGACGACGACGTCTATGCGCTGGCCGGGGACGATTCGATCGTCGGCCGTGGCGGGAACGACCGCCTCTTCGGAGGCGACGGTTACGACCAGGCCAACTACTTCGGATCCTCGACCGATTTCAGCTTTGTCCTGAACCTGGACGGCACCGTGACGGTGACGGACCTGGTCGGCGATGAAGGGGTCGATATCCTGGACGGGGTCGAAGCCCTCTGGTTCGCCGGCGACGAGACCTGGATGTCGGTCGAAGACGCTGTCGGCGGCGCGGCCACGCGTCAGGCCCAGATCACGATCGGGCCGGATCAGGCGGTCTCGAAGGCGGCGCCGATGGCGGAGGTCAACCCCGAGGTTCGACCGGTTCTGGTCGAGACGAACGGGAAGGCGGGCGGGCCGCTGGTCCTGCCCGGCGTTTCAGACCTGCCGTCCCCGAAGGGCGCGGAAGGCCCGATCATCTGCTGGACGGATCCGAACGACCACTTCGTGCTCAAGCCCACGGATACCGGGCCGCTGGTTCGACCGACGGAACACCCCTTCGAATTCGATACGCGGGTCGTCTGGGACACCAGCCGCGGCTGGCAAACCCTGTTGACGATAGAAGAGGGCGCGGGCGCGAGTTCCACGGTGCTGTCGCCGCACGACATGGACGACTGGCTGCTCTGAGCCGGGCGCGGCCAGTGACGGTCAAGCGGGCGTAGGGAGCGGGGGAGCGCATCGGATGCGCGCGCCCCCGCTGTCAACGACCGAGGGGCTCTTAACGGATCAGCGCTCCGGCAAACCCGCCTGGACCATCACCTTGATGAGTCGCTCGGACGCCTGAACATAGGCCGGGCTGGCGTTGGCGTAGGGCGGGGCGATGTTGAGGGCGGTCGAGCCGGGCCGCAGCCTGAGCCCCTCGCGCATGGCGGCCTTGGCGTCGTCGATGCGGCCCGTCTGCTGATAGGCCACGGCCAGCAGCATGTGGGACCGTCCGGACGCCGGGGTGATGGCGATGGATCGATGGAGCCACGGAAGCGCGGCTTCGGGGCGGCCCAGCAGAAGATTGGCCCACCCGGCGCCGAGGAGCCAGGTCCAGCGCGACACCGGAGGGGTGTCGATCCGGTCGGCCTGCTGGAATGTCGCCAGCGCATCGTCGAAACGCCCGAGATGAACCTGACCGAGGCCGACGTGATACAGGGCGAGGCCGTCCCAGGGATCCAGGCTCAAGGTCCTGGAGCACTCCACCAGGCTCTCGACAAAACGGTTGGTCGCGCTGAGAAAGCGGCAGTAGGTCTCGGCGACCGCGATGGAGCTGGGCTTCACGCGCCGGGCGCGTTCAAGCGTCGCCTGGCTCTGGGCCTGGATGGCGGCGACCTCCTGGGGAGTGTACCAGGCCATCTGGACCCCACGGAGCTGAAGCCCGGCCAGGGCGACGGCCAGGTCGATGTTGTCCGGCTCGGCGGCGAGCGCGTCCTGCAGCATCGCCTCGGCGACATGGAACCGCTCGCGAGAGGTTTGATTGATGGAGGCGCTGGCCTGATCGATCACGAACCGGGCGGCTCCGGCGGAGGAGTCCGCCGTGGAGTCCTGGGCGCCGCCGCTCTCCATCAGATCGTTCAGACGTTGCGCCAACAGATGTCCGGCCCCCGCCGCCAGCCGGGATTGCTGAAGTTCGAGATCCTCTTCGCTTCCGTCGGCCGAGGCGCCGGCCACGGCCAGGACCTCGCCCGTGGCCGTGCGGATCATGCGCGCCTGCAGGGTCCATGATCGCCCCTCGCGCCGCAGCTCGCCCCGGATGACGAAATCCGTGTTCTCCCGGGGCAGCGACGCGGCCTGTTCCGGTTGCGCGATGACGACGCGGACCGTGTCGATCCGGGCCAGACCGTCGATCAGACGGGCGGTTACGGCCTCCGCCATCTCCGCCCCTTCCGGATCGGCGCTCGCATCGACGATCGGGATCACCACGATCGCCGGCGGCCGGCGGCCGAAGACGGTGTCGAGGCCGAACACGGACGCGCCGATTCCCAGGCCGACGATCACGCACAGCCCGATCACCACCAGGGCGATCATGCGTCCGCGTCCGCCGTGGCGGGGAGCGACCGGCTCGTCCATTCGGGGCGTTGCGGGGGCGATGTCGGCCGTGACCGGGGCGACGTCCTGCGGGCGGACGGTCGGGGTGTCCGTCACATCGACATTCAGGATGTAGCCGTGCCCGGGGACCAGCTTGAGCATTTCGCGCCGGTGGTCGCCGAGAGCGACGCGGACTTCGCGCACGCACTGGAACAGGCCGTCCTCCCCCACGTGGACGTTCGGCCATAGCGCGTCGATCACCTCCTGCTTGCCGACGACCCGTCCGTTGTTTTCCAGCAGCAACAGCAGGAGGGAGAAGGTTTTCGGGCGAAGCTTGATGGACTCGCCATCAGGCCCGCGGAGTTCGGCCCTGCGCTGATCCAGTTCGAAACCGGCGAAACGATACACCGTGCGCCCCCCCAATGCCGACCGGACGATTGTCAGGCGTCATCCGTGGCGGCCAGCTCGCTCAGATATCAGAAAAATATCAGAACGCCAGCATCGCGCCGTCAGGACGCCGGTCAAGCTTAATGGGATGGAATGACAACGGCAAAGGGGATGCCGCCGAGGGGCGAACTGCGCCTTGGGGGCACGGGGGAGAGCTTCAACGACAATGGCGACTTATCTTCCGGATTCCGCGCCGGCCCGCATGCGGCGGCGCGACGCGTTGCTCCGTTCGACCGCGCCGGGCGCGGCGGCTCTCGCCTTCGCGCCCCGGGGGAGGGACGTGGGCAAGGCCTGGCGGGGATGGGCGGCCGGCGTCGGCGGGGCGGTCGCGCTCGTGGCGTTCGCCGGATCCGCGTCCGCGCAGGACGCCCTGCCGGACCGCCAGGCGCTCAATCCCTCGCAACTGGCGCCGCTCGCGGCCGCGCCGCAGGGCGAGCTGTTCGCCGGCGTCGAGGCGGGGCCCTGTCCCTTCAGAGACAGCGATCTGAAGTTCTCCCTGCAGAGCGTGGAGGTCCGCTCTTCCGGCCAGGAGCGCCTGGCGCTGTCCGAGGCGGAGTTGTCGACGGCGTGGGCAAATCACCTGGGTCAGGAGATTTCCGTCTCCAGGATCTGTGAAATCCGGGACCGTCTGGCGGCGCTCTATCTGAGACGAGGGATCCTGGCCGCCGTGACGATCCCGGAGCAGCGGATCAACACCGGGCGGCTGGTCCTCGAGGTCGTGGAGGCCCGCGTCACATCCGTCACCTACAGCGGGGACGCCGGCCCGGCCCAGGCGCAGGTGGCCCGCTATCTGGATCAGTTGAAGGGCATGGCGCCGTTCGACCTGAACCTGGCGCAACGCTATCTGCTGCTCGCCTCCGACATCCCGGGCGTCCAGATCCGCACCACCATGCGACCCGCCGGCGAACGCGGGGCGGTGGCGCTCGACATCGCCGTTTCGCACGATCCGATCGACGCCTCACTGCGGGCGCACAATTTCGGATCGCGCACGGTGGGGCGCGAGCTGGGTCTGGCCCGGCTCGACCTCAACAGCCTGACGCCGCTGGGCGAGCGGACGTCCCTGATCGCCTATGTGTCGGGTGACCTGGAGGAACAGCGGGTCATTCAGCTGGTCGAACAGGTCCGGCTGGGCGGCAGCGGGCTGACCGCCGAGGTTTCGGGGTCGTGGGCATGGACCAAGCCGGGCGAGGAGCTGACGCCGCTCGAACTGGAAGGCGAGAGCTTCTCCGGGGTGGCGAAGCTGGCCTGGCCGATCGTGCGCCATCGCCGCCGGAACCTGAACCTGTCGACCGGGCTCGAAATCCTGGACCAGAAAGTCGAGTTCGGCGGCGGACTGGCGACCCTGACGGAGGATCACCTGCGGGTGTTCTTCGCACGGCTGGACGGTCACTGGGCGCCGGGCGCGCTGGCGGATCACTCGGCGGCCATGACGGGCTATCTCGAGGTGCGGCACGGGACGACGGCGCTGGGCGCCAGCGATTACGGAGACATCGAGGCGTCGCGTTACCTCGGCGTGCCGGACGCCCTGGTCTATCGCGGGGAGCTGCAGGTCGGCGCGCGCCTCACGGGGCCGATCGTCGGCACATTGACGCTGTCATGGCAGCACACGGACGACCCGCTGTTGTCCTATGAGGAATTCTCGGTCGGAAACCTGACCGTCGGCCGCGGTTATGATCCGTCGGCCGCGTCGGGCGACCGGGCCTTCGCGACGTCGGTGGAATTCACCACCACGCCGCTCGCGTCGCCCTGGGGCATGGCCTGGCGACCCTACGCCTTCTTCGAGACGGCCGAGCTGACGAACCTGGCGCCCGACGCCGGCAGGCTTGAACTGTCCTCGGGCGGACTGGGCGTGCGGGTCCAGCTGACGCCGAGGATGGATATCGACGTGGGCTGGGCGCGTCCGTTCGACAGCCTTTACGGCCCGGGCGGCGATCGCCCGGCCTCGCGCCTGCTGATCTCGCTCTCGACCACACTGTTCTGAACTTCAGGCGCCACGCGCCGGAGAGACCGCCATGAAAAACCAGATCGCTTCCCGTAGAGCCCAACTTCTGGCGCGCTCGGCCCTGTGCGGCGTCCTCGCCGCCATGACGATCGGCGCGAGTTCCGCCATGGCCCAGGTCACGGGCGTGGGCACGATCGGCTCGACCAACAGCAACGGCGGAGCCGTCGGCGTCGCCTCGGGCGGCGGCGTGACGAACATCACCACCAACGCCGGCCGCTCGATCATCAACTGGAACAACCTCACCGTCACGCCGACGGAGGCCCTGAACTTCTACTTCAACAACCGCAGCGACATCGTGGTGAACCGCGTGGCGGGAGCGGCGTCGATCGACGGCGTCCTGAACGGCTGCATGTCCACCTGCGGCGTCAACGGCGGCAACATCTGGATCCTGTCGTCTGGCGGCGTCCTGATCGGAGCCAACGCCCAGATCAACACCGGCGGCTTCCTGGCCTCGACCGGCGGCCTGACCGACAGCGACATCCTCGACGGCGACATGAATTTCGCCTTCACCGGGGCCCCGGCGAACAGCACGATCAGCGTCGCCGGCGGGGCCTCGCTGAACACCAACGGCGGATCGCTGGCGCTGATCGCGCCGATCGTCTCGACCGCGGCGGGTTCGACCGTCACCGCGACCAACGGGGGCGACGTCGTCTACGGCTCGGCCGAGAACTACAATGTCACCTTCGCGCCGACCGGCGCCGACGACCTGGATCTGATCACCTTCGAGGTGCCGTCGAGGGCCGACGGCGCCGGCGGGACGCCGGGCCTGACCCTGAACGGGACGACCAACGCCAACCAGGTGTTCGCGGCCATCGTGTCCAAGAGCGGCGTGGCCGCCAGCATCCTGCTGGGCGGCGACATCACGGCGACCGCCGCCTCGGGCGAGAACGGCGACATCGTGCTTTCGGCCGGATCGGGCTTCGTCAACGGAACGCCGCTCAACCCCGGGGGCGGGTTCGACGGCAGCATCACCCAGAACGCCGGCTCGACCCTGACCGCCGCCAACGTGACGATGCGCGCGGCGGATGCCATCGTCGCCGGCCCGATCAACGCCACGGGCCAGGTCTGGCTCGACTCGGCGTGGGCCGGGATCAGCCAGGTCGGTGCGATCACGGCATCGTCGCTGCGGGCCGAGGCGGGGGCGGGCATCGACCTGACCGACGTCGGCAACGACTTCGACACCATCAGCCGCCTCGACAACAACGGCGCGGGCACGGTCAGCCTCACTGACGCCGACGGTTTCGAGATCACCGGCGGGATCGACAACTGGGTTACCGCCGGCACGGTCAACCTGACTGCTCTTAACGGTTCGATCACCCAGAGCGGCATGGGTCGTATCTGGGCCGGAACCCTGAACGCCAACGCCACCGGCGACATTGCCCTGGGAACCCTCACCAACCATCTCGCTACGCTCGGAACCCTGACGGCGGGCGGCGCCATCAGCTATCGCGGCGGCACGAACTTCAACCTTAATGGCGCCGTCACGGCGGCCAGCCTCACCTTGCGCTCGGACACCGGCGCGATCACCCAGACCGGCGCCCCCCTGAACGTCGGCCAACTGTCCGTCCATGCCGAGACCGGGATCAACCTCAACAGGGTCAGCAACCAGATCGACGAGATCACTGGCCTGTCGACCACCTCCGGCGACATCATCCTGATCAGCAACGGCGACCTGTCGCTCGCCGGGAATGTAACCGGCAGCGGGATAGTGTCGTTCCTGGTCTTCAGCGGGGCGATCACCCAGAACAGCGGCGTCATCACCGCCAACACTTTCGGCGCCACAGCCGACGCCGGCATGAATTTGGGCGGTGAAAACCAGGTCGCCCAACTGGGGCGTCTGCTGGTCGGTGGAACGGGCGACATCACCTTCCGCAACGCTGGCGCCCTGGTCCTGACCGACGACATCATTGCGGCCGGCGACAATGTGAACCTGTATTCCACGTCGGGCGCCATCACCCAGAGCAGCGGCGCGATCACGGCCAACCGGCTGACCGCGCGCGCCGCGGCGGACATCCAGCTCAATACCGCCACCAACGACGTCGCGACGATCGGCGGCCTGGCCAGCACCGGCGGCTCCATTCTCTATCGCGACGCCAACAGCTTCGACATCCAGGGCGACATCAGCACCGGGTCCAGCGCGGGCGTGGTGCTGCGCACCGTCGGCGCCGGCGCCACGATCACCCAGACGTCCGGGATCATCGACGTCGGCTTCTTCGGCGCGAACTCCAACGGCTCGATCACGATCAACGGCGCCAACAACCAGATCCGCCGCCTCGTCGCGACCAGTTCGGGCGCGGGCAGCGTCTCGATCAGCACCACCACAGATCTCGCGATCGGGCAGCCGGTCACGGCCGGTCAGGCCCTGTCGCTGGCGTCCGGCGGCCGAATCTATCAGGACGGCGCGGGCTACGTCGTCGCGAACACCCTGAACCTGAGCGCCGTCACCGGCATCAGCCTGCCGAACGTCGGGCCGATCTTCGTCAACAGCGTCCAGAACCTGGGGACGATCACTAACACGACGAGCGGCGGCATCGTCATCGCCAACTACAGCGGCTCGAACACTGGACTGACCGGCAACATCACCGCGGCGGGTCAGTCGGTGTCGATCACCGACGTCGCGGGGGGCATCGTCCAGAGCGGCGGGACCATCACCGCCGACACGCTGTCGCTGTCGGCGACCGGCGGGATCAATGCGACGCGGAACAACAGCATCACCAGCCTTGGCCCCGTTTCTTCCGGGGGCGGCTTCAGCTTCGTCAACACCGGGCAACTCTACCTGACCGGCAATATCAACGCCGCCGGCCAGACCGTCTCGCTGACGGCGAACAGCGGCCAGATCGAACAGACCGCCGGCGGGATCATCACCGCCAATCTCCTGAACCTCACGGCCGGGGGGCGCATCTGGGTCAACAACGCCAACGCGGTGGCCAGCCTCGGGCGCGTGATCGCCGGCGGCCACGTCCTGTTCCGGAACGATGGAAACACCGTCGTCGGCGACGACATCACCGCCAGCGGCTTCGACGTGACGCTGAGGTCGAACAGCGGCTCGGTCACCCAGACCGCCGGCAGCGACATCGTCTCGCAGTATCTTCAGGCAATCGCCGCGACCGGCGTAACCCTGACAAACGCCGGCAACAACATCGGCGAACTGGCCTGGCTGCAGAGCAACAGCGGGGGCGCGGCCTTCAGCCAGACGAACGGTTTCAGCGTCAGCGCCGTCCTCATGAGCGGCCAGGCCGTGAACCTGACCTCGCTGGCCGGCTCCATCACGCAGAACGCCGGATGGAGCATCAACGCCGGCACGTTGAGCGCCAGCGCAGCCGGGAATCTGACGTTCGACCAGACCAACAACAGCATCGCCAACCTGGGCGTTATCAGTTCTGGAGGCGCCTTCACGTTCCTGAACGGCTTCGGCTTCAATCTGACCGGAAACGTCACCGCCACGACCAGCGTCGCGCTGACCGCCCTGAACGGCGGCTCGATCAGCCAGACCGGCGGGATCATCACCACCGGCAGCGTCACCGCCAACGCCGGCGGCGACCTGACCCTGGGCGGCCTCAACCAGATCGCTTCCATCGGCGGCCTGAGCGCCAGCCAGAACCTGCTGTACCGGCAGGTCGGCGATCTCTCCGTTCCCACGATCAGCGCAGCCGGCACGGTCAGCCTCTACTCGACCACGGGCGACATCAGCCAGACCGGGACGATCACCGCCGACACCCTGACGCTCGGCGCCGGCGGCGACATCACCCTGGGCGAGAACTTCGTCTCCAGGCTGGGCCGGATCGACGCCGGCGGGAGTTTCAGCGCCGTGCAAGGCCTCGGCCTGTCCTCCGGCGCACTGGAACTGACCGACGACATCACGGTCGGCGGGTCGATGGTGCTGGTGAATCACGGCGCCATCACCCAGACCGGCGGCGCCATCACCGCCGCCAACCTATTCCTCGACACCGACGGCGTCCTGACGCTGACCGGCGCGAACAGTATCAGCGGCTACACCTCGTTGGCCGCGCAGGACGCCACCTTCAACGCGGTCGGCGACCTGAACATCCGGGTCAACACCACGGGATCCGCCACGATCACCTCGACCGGCGCGGTCGTCATCGACGGCGGCGGCGTCTCGACCGGCGACACGCTGAACATCCATGCGGTCAACGGCATCTCGCAGGGCGCCGGCGGGCTGAACTTCGTCAATTTCGGAAATCTGACCAACACCACCAGCGGCGGGATCAGCCTGACCAACAGCAGCTGGTTGAACCTGAGCGGCGCCATCAGCGCGGTGGGGCAGGGGGTGACGCTGAACGTCGCCAACGGCGGAATCATCCAGAACGGCGGCAGCAACATCAACGCCAGACGGCTCAGCGTGACGACGACGCAAGGTGCGATCATCGGTGAGATGAACCAGGTCGCGGAACTGGGCGTCATCAATGTCGGGGCCCACAATTTTAGCTTCCGCACCCTGGGCGACCTGCTGATCGACGGCGACATCACCTCGGCCCTGAACGTCATGCTGACCTCGGCGACGGGCGGCGTCACCCAGACGGCGGGAAGCGACATCACCGCCGGCGGGCTCAACGTTTGGGCCGAGACCGGCATCAACCTGACCAACGCAGGCAATAACGCCACCAGGATCCTCGGCCTGTTCAACCTGGGCAGCGGCGGCATCGCCTATGGCCAGACCAACGGCATCCTCATCGACGGCACCATCCGGGCGCTGAACCAGACGGTCAGCCTGACTTCGGTTGCCGGCGGCATCTCCGAGACCAACAACATCTTCTTCCCGCAGATAGAAGCGGGCACGCTCAACCTCTCGGCCGGCGGCGCGATCACGCTCCACCGCGACAACGACGTCGACAATCTCGGCGTCGTCTCGGCCGGCGGCGACTTCACCTTCAACGACGTCGACGGCTTCAACCTGAGCGGAAACATCAATTCCGGCGCGGCGGTGCTGACCGCCCGGAACGGCTCGATCGTCCAGACCGGCGGCGTCCTCACCGCCACCAGCCTCAACGCCAACGCGACGGGCGCCCTGGACCTGGATCGCGCCAACGCCGTCAGCGGCAACGTCACCCTGACGGCCGGCGGCGACGCCGTCTACCGCAACGCCGGCTCGCTCCGCATAGGCGGGGTGTCGGCGGGCGGCTCGATCAGCCTCCGCTCGAACACGGGCGCCGTCACCCAGGTCGGCGCGATCACCGGCGGGACGCTGAATGTTGCGGCGGTTACCGGGATCACGCTCAACGACGCGGGCAACGACATCGACGCCCTCGGGACCGTAAGCAACACCACCAACGGCCAGATCAGCTTCACCAACGCCGGCGGCTTCGACCTGACCGGCGCGATCACCGCCGGGGGAAGCCAGTTCGTTAACCTGACCTCGATGAACGGCGGGATCACGCAGCAGGCCGGCGGGACGATCACCGCCCAGGTCCTGGGTGTAAGCGCCTTCTCCGGCGGCGTGACGCTGGGCGGCGACAACGATGTCGACGCGCTGGGGCTGGTCGTCGCCGGCTCGTCCTTCGTCTTCAACGATATCGACGACTTCGACATCACCAGCGTGCTCAATGCACAGACAGCGGACCTGACCGCCGGCGGCGCCATCACTCAGAGCTCCGGCAATCTGAACGTCGGCACGCTGTCGCTGACGGCGGCGTCCGTCGCGCTGGACGGCGCGAACAACATCATCGTTCTCGGCGATGTCGACGTCACCGGGGACATGAGCTTCTCGGACGTCAACGACTTCCTGCTGGACGGTACCCAGACCGTCGGCGGGACCCTCGCTCTGGCGGCCGGCGGGGCCATCACCCAGCAGGGCGGCGGTCTCGACGTCGGGCGGCTGGAGATCGACGCCGGCGGCGGCGTCGCCATCAACCTGGGCGGCAACGCCATCGACGTCCTAGGCGACGTCACCTCGACCAACGGCGACATCGCCATCATCAACAATGCGTCGAGCGCATTGGAAATCGACGGCGAGGTGTCCGCCGCCGCCAGCGGCCGAACCGTCTACATCAGCTCGCTCAGCAGTGGCGTCACCATGACCTCCGCCGGCTCGATCAGCTCCGGGGCGGACATGGAGCTGAGGGGCGGCGGTGACGTCGTGCTCGGAAACATCGACGCCGGCGGCACGCTGACGGTCGTCTCCGCCGGCGGTTCGGTCAGCTCGACCGCCGCGCCGACCATCACCGCGGCCCGGCTCACCGGCACGGCGACCGCCGGCAGCTTCATCCTGACCGGTTCCAATATCGACATCGACGAGATCGGCTACATCGAGGTCGGGGACACCTTCTCGATCACGGGCAACAACGGCCCGCTCGACCTTTCCAACAACATCATCGCCCAGACGGTGTTGCTGGGCACGACCGGCGCCCTGACCCAGACCGGCGGTAGCGTCGATGCGACCACGGGCAGCTTCTCGGCGGGCGGCAGCCTCACCATGGGAACCTCCAACGCCGTCGACACCGTCAATCTGAGCGGCGCGAGCGTCACCTACACCAGCGCCGGCGGCTTCGCGGCCAACGTGATCACCTCGCCCGGCGCCGTCAGCCTGACGTCCACCACCGGCAGGATCACCCAGACCGCCCTGACCGGCCGGGTCGTCGCCGACAGTCTGACCGCCTCGGCGGCCACGGGGCTGGAGTTCTTCGGCGGTCAGAACGACATCCGGGTCCTGGCGGGCCTCAGCAGCACCAGCGGCGGGGTCACCTACCGCGATATGGGCGGCTTCGAGATCACCGGCGACATCAACGCGGCGGGCCAGACCGTCGAACTGGTCTCCGACGGCGCGGGCGCGGACGGGAACGACATCGTCCAGACGAGCGGTGTGATCACCGCCAACCGTCTGCAGGGGACCTCGGCAGGCGATCTGCTGTTCAACAGCGCCAACGGGGTCGGCCAACTCGGCTCCCTCACCGCCGGCGGCGACATCCGCTACCGCGGCGCCGGAAGCTTCACCCTGCAGGACAACGTAACCGCCGGCGGCGGATTGATGCTGAACTCCGACACAGGGTCGATCCAGCAGTTCGGCGGCGCGATCACCGCCGCCGCCTTCTCCGGAAGCGCGGCGCAGGGCATCACCCTGACCCGCATGAACGACGTCGACACCCTCGGCGCCGTCGACTCGGGCGCGGGCGATTTCAACTTCCGCGACGTCGACTCCATCGACATCGGGGGGCTTGTCACCTCGGGCAGCGCCGTCATGCTCCAGGCGGGCGGCGACATCACCCAGAGCAGCGGTTCGATCGTCACGGGCGCGCTGAGCCTGTTCGCCAACGGCCGGATCGATCTCGGCGGACCGGGCAACGACATCGGCAGCCTGGCCGCCGGCTTCGCCGGGACCGACTTCCGCTTCGTGGACGTCACCGATTTCTCGCTGGACGGCAACATCTTCGCGGGCGGCGTGATGACGCTGTCGGCCGGTGCGGGGAACATCAACCAGAACGCCGGCGTCATCACGGCCGGGACCCTCAACGCCAGCGCGACGGGCGAGCTCAACTTCACCCGCGCCAACGCGGTGACGACGCTCGGGAATCTGTCGGCCGGCGACCGGATTTTCTTCAGCAACGCCGACGGCTTCTCGATCGCCGGAAACCTCATCAGCGATCAGATCGTGCTGACGTCCCAAGACGGCGGCGTCACCCAGACCGGCGGCGCGATCACCGCCGGCGCGCTGGCTGTAGACGCGGAGCTTGACGTCATCCTTGGGCAGGCCGGAAACGACGTCGATACGCTCAACCTCGTCTCGGTCCGCAACGGGGGCTTCACCTATCGGGATGTCGACTCGGTCAGCCTCAGCGGCCCGGTGTCGATGACCGGCGTCGCGACCTTTGATGTCGGCGGCGACCTGACCCAGTCGGGAACCGGCCTGATCAGCGCCAGCCGCGTCCAGGGCTCAGCCGGCGGAGCCTTCGCGCTCGGCGACCTGGCCAACAATGTCGGGCAGCTCGGCCCGATCACGGCGGACCGGATCGCCTTCGTCAGCAGCGGCGGCCTGAACCTGGCCGGCGCCCTGACCGCGACCAACGGCGTGGAGCTGAAGGCCGACACCGGCATCACCCAGTCGATCGGCGCCGCCATCACCGGGACGACCCTGCGCGCCCAGGCCAACGGCGACATCATCCTGGATCAGGACAACGACCTGGATTCTGTGACCCTGCTGTACTCGCAGTTCGGCGACATCAGCTACAGCGACATCGACGGCTTCTCGTTCGATCCCACGGTCTACGGCGACATCTGGACCACGGGGACGATGACCCTGAGGGCCGGCTCTACCGGCGGCATCAGCCAGACCGGTGCCGGACTGCGCGCCGGGACCCTGATCGTCAGCGCGGGCGGCGACATCGTTCTGGGTGAGCTGAACCGGATCGACGTGCTGGGCGCCTCGTCGTCCGGCGGCTCGGCGTTCACCGTCGTCAATGACGGCGACCTGGACATCACGGGCGACATCTCGGTGACGGGCCCCCTGGGCGCGCTTTCGCTGACGTCCAACAGCGGCGCGGTCAATCAGATCGCCGGTGAGATCGACGCCTATGTGGTGCACGGCTCCGCGGCCGGGGACTTCACGCTGACCAGCTTCACCGGCGCTCTCGGCAATATCGCCAGCTCCGCCGGCGATATCGACATCAGCAACGTCGGCGACATCACCCTGTTCGGCCTTCTGCAGACGGGGCGCGCCAACAGCGTCAGCCTGCTGAGCAGCGGCGGCGGCATCTGGCACGGCATCGGCCGTATCGAGACCGGAACCCTGAACCTGAGCGCCGTGACCGGGATCGCCCTGGACGGGGCCCAGGGCAACGACATCGATCGTCTGGGCGTGGTCGGCACCGGGTCCAACTTCACCTTCGCTGACGACAACGATTTCGCCCTGACCGGCGACATCACCATCAGCAGCATCGGCGGCCATGTCGGGCTGCGGTCGAACGGCGGCGCGATCACCCAGACCGGCGGCGTCATCACCGCGCACGATCTGAATCTCGACGCCGCGACCGGCCTGGACCTCAGCGGCGCCAACATGGTCGACAAGGTGACCATCGCCAACGGCGCGACCGGCGCGGTCGTCTTCTCCAACGCCCGAGCGCTGACCGTGCTGGGTGCGACGAGCACGGGCGACGTGACCATCAGCACCAGCACCGGCCTCCTGACCCTGAACGACGTCACCACCGGCGGGCTGATCCGCCTGGCCGGCGCCGGCGGCGTCTTCTCCGGCGGCACGCTCACCACGGACGGCGACGTCGATGTGTCTGCATCCGCGGGCGACATCGAGATCCGGAACATCATCGCCGGCGACGACGTCACAGTGATCGCCGCCGACGGCGGCGCGCAGCTCTGGAACCTGATCCTGACCGGCGCCAGCGACGGCGAAGGCACGGGGCAGAATGTCTTGATCTCGGCTTCGGGCGACGCCTTCCTGGGCGCCCGGGACGAGGCCGGCATCGGCCTGTACGCCAGCGATCTGAGCCGCACCGGCGGCGCGGGAACCATCAGCGTCGTCTCGAGCGGCGGGGACGCCGGGGTCTTCCTGACCTCCATCGGCTCAAGGATCGATACGCTCACCGCGGGCGGCGCGACCGGCACGGCCACGATCGTCGCGAGCACCGGCGACATCCGCGCCGGGACGGTGACCGGGCACAACGTCGTGCTGAAGGCCGCCGACGGCGACGTCGACCCGGACGCCGTCAGCATCGGCGGCGGCGACTACACCCTGACCGGCCGGGACTTCCTGTCGGGCGCATTCGGGTTCACCGGCACGGCGCGCGATATCTCGATCACCGACACCGCCGGGGCTCTGACCCTGAACGCCGATATGACGGCGCAGCGCCACCTGACGATCAACGCCGTCGGCGATGTCCTCGGCGGCCGGGCGCTGGTCGCCGGGGCGGACGCGGCGGGACAGGGGAACCTGAGCATCCTGGCCACCGGCATCGTCGCCAGCGCCATCGGCGCCGACGGCGACGTCACCCTGGACGCCGGGTCGGGTCATATCGACGTCGGCACGCTGGTCGTGATGAACGACTACAGGCTGAGCGGCGGATCCTTCTCCGCCGGCGCGCTGAGCCCCATCGGCGCGATGGCCGGAACCTGGACGCTGACCGACACCGGCGGGTTCGACTTCACCGGCCTGACGCTGACCTACAACGGCGACATCGAGATCAACGCCGCGGATGTCATCACCGGCGGCCTCGTGCAGTCGATCCTCGGATCGGTGCGGATCGGCGGTCCCGCCGACATCGACATCGACGGCCTGTACGCCGCCCACGATGTTACCGTCACCTCGGCCGGGGCCCTGACCGCGGGCTCCGCGACGGCTTACGGCGGAAGCATCAACCTGACCGGCGCCTCGGTGACCGTCGCGGGCTACGCCGACGCGTCCGGAAATGTCCTGGTGACGGCCACCAACGGCGCGGCGGACATCGGCGCGGCCACGGCTGGGGGCGACATCACCGTGCTGGCGACGAACGGTTCGGCCCGCCTCGGCGCCGCCTCCCTCACCGGCCTGACGGGCGACCTGCTCGTCTCGGCGACCGACGGCGACGCGACCCTGGGGGCCGTCGACCATACCAGCATCAGTACGGACAACGTTCTGACCCGCTCCGCCGGCGGCACGGGAAGCGTCACGGTCACCGCCGCGAACGGCGATGCGCGGGTCTATCTCGACACCACCAACACCGCCCTGAACCTGCTCCAGGGCGCCAACGTCGATGTCACGATCGCCTCGGGCTCCGCGGCGTTCGACACGCTCACCGCGCTGAACGGCGACGTCTATGTCGAGACCCTGGACGGCGCCCTCACGATCGGAGACGCCACCGCCGCCAATGGCGGGGTCTCGCTCTATGCGGCGGGCGGCGGCCTGACCCTGCTCGGCAGCGTCTTCGGCGCGTCCGAGGTCATCGCGCAGACCGACGGCCTCCTGGACGGCAGCCAGGCCGTGTCGATCACGACGGGCGGCGATCTGAACCTGTCCGGCGGCGATGTGCTGCTGAACGCGATCTCGGCCGACGGGGATATCACTGTCGCGGCCACGCACGGCGACGCCTACGTCGAGTTCGCGAACGCGGGCGGCCTGCTGCAGGTCGGCTCCATCTCGGGGAACGCCACCCTTCGCGGTGCGGAAGCCGGCGACGGCATCGGCGTGTTCGCGGCCCGTACCGCCACTTTCGGAGCCGACACCAAGGCCCTGATCACCGCCGACAACCGGGGCGTGATCGGCGCCTGCGGCTGCGGCGGCATCGTGGTCGCCTCGATGTCCGGCGACGTCAACGTCAACCTCGACAGCGTCTTCGGCGATTTCGCGGCGATCAGCGCCATCACGGGCAACGTCAACGTCAACCTCCTGCACGGCAATCTGACCATCGGCGAGCTGTCGGGCCGCAACATCACCGTCGAGGTCTCCGCCGGCTCCATCGAGACCGGGGCGGGGGGCTCGCCCATCGGCGCCAACGTCACCGGGGGCAGCTACAGCATCACGGCCCAGGACTTCCTCGGCGACGTCCTCAACCCGCTTCTGCAGGACGAGTTCGGCGTCCCGTCGACGCTGCGGAACTACACCATCGTCGATACGCTCGGCGGACTGGACATGACGGGCGTCAACATCGCGGCCCAGGGCGATATCCGGATCGAGGTCCGCGGCGCGGGCGCGTTGACCGGCGACGCCCAGCTGGCGGCCGACGGCGACGTGACCGTCACTGCGGGGGCGATCCAGGCTGACGTCATCACCGCCGGTCGCGACCTCGATCTGGATGCGAGCGCGGGAGCCGTAAACGTCGCGACCCGGGTCACGGTCGGCAGGAATTATACGCTTGTCGGCCGGGACTTCTCGACCGCCGCCCTGAGCCCCCTGGGGGCCAGGACCGGCGACCTGAACATCACCGACACCTTCGGCGACCTGGACTATTCCGGCGCGACTCTTCGCTACGGCGGCGACATCAACATCCAGTCGGTCGGGCTTGTGGTCGGCGGCGACGTCACCAGCGACAACGGCGACATCCTGATCCAGGGCGGCGTGGGTATCGACAGCGGCGCGCTGTCGGCCGCGAACGGCACGGTCGACGCCTACGGCTACGGCGCCGCCGGCGTCACGGTCGCCTCGGCCACGGCCAGGGATTCGATCTACATCTACAGCTCCAGCGGCGACGCCGTTCTCGGGGCCGCCGCGCTGCTCGGCGCGGGCGCCAACCAGCTCCGCGTGCACGTGGACGGCGGATCGGGGAACGCGGTGTTCGGCAGCGTCCTGGCGGGCGGCGTCACGGCCGCGAACCGGTTCAGCTCCGCGGGATCGACAACGACGGCCGACATCTCCAGCACCGGCGGCGACGCCTTCGTCCACCTGGACAGGGCGGACGCCGTGAGTTCGGTCTTCGCGAGCCGGAATGTCGGCGTCGTCGTCCGCAACGGCGACTTCACCCTCGGGTCGGTCATGGCCGTCGGCGGCCGTGTCGACGTCGAAGGACCGACGGGCGAACTCACGATCGGCGCCCTGAACGCCGCGTTGGGCGCCCAGATCGTCGGCGCCGACATCACCCTCACGTCCGGCGCCGTCGGCGAAGACCTGATCGTGGACGCCAGCGGCGACATCCGCTTCCTGGGAGCGGGCCGGATCGCCGCCGCCGGCGACGCCTCGCTGAGCGCCGGCGGGAGCATCTCGCAGGCCAGCGACGCCAGCTTCACGGCCGCCAGCCTGACCGTCGACGCCGGTGACGCCGTCAGCCTGCTCGGTCTCAACGACATCGCGACCCTCCGCGCGGTCGACGTCGCGAGCGGCGGCTTCGCCTATCGCAGCGTTCGCGTGGGCGGAGTCGAGATCGTCGGGGCGATCAACGCCGCCGGCCAGACGGTGGACCTGCGCGCGGAGAACGGCCCTCTGACCCAATCGGGCGCGGGGATCATCGTCGCCGGGCGGTTGACCGGATCCGCCGACGGCGGAGCCAGTCTGGGCGCGGCCAACCGGATCGACCAGCTGGGCGACTTCGCCGCGACCGGCGGGGGCTTCTTCCTGAACGTCGACGGGGCGCTGAGTATCGTCGGCACGGTGGACAGCGCCGCCGCGCTCCGGATCCAATCGGGACCGATGACCATCGCCTCCACCGGCACGATCCGTTCCGCCGGTTCGGGAGATGCGGTCGTCCTGGCCTCGAACGGCGTCTTCACCAACGACAGCGGCGCTGACGGGGTGCAGGCGGCGAACGGCCGCTGGCTGATCTACAGCCAGGCCGCTGGGAATCCCGGCGGGTCCACTTCGGGAAACAATTTCGGCGGTCTGGGGGGCAGAAGCTACTACGGCTCGGCCTACGACTTCGGCTCCGGCGCCTTCAGCGGCGCGCCCAATGCGGGCAACAGGTTCGTCTACGCCTATCAGCCCACGCTTACGGTGACGCCGATCAATCAGCGGGTCACCTACAATGGCCAGATCCCGACGTTGAGCGCGCTCATCTCCGGACTCATCAATGGCGATCTGGCGGCGGACGCCTGGTCCGGCGCCCCGCTGCTTTCGGGGGCCACCAGCCGGAACGCCGGGACCTACGGGCTGTCCGCCTCGCTCGGCTCGTTGCTGTCGGACATGAACTACGCCTTCTCGTTCGGCTCCGGCACGCTGATCATCGACCCCAGAGCCCTGACCGGAAGGGTCATCGCCGACAACAGGGTTTATGACGGAACCACCGGTGCCACGGGCTCCATCGGTCTGACGGGCGTGGTTGCGGGCGATAACGTCGGGGCCAGCGGGACGCTGACGTTCGACAACCGCAACGCCGGCCTCGGCCGGACCGTGAACGCCACCAACGCCACCCTGTCCGGGGCTGACGCCGGCAACTACACGCTGGCCGGCGTCACGAGCGGGATCGCCGACATCCTGCGGCGCAGCCTGACCGGCGTGCTGACGGCGAACAACAAGGTCTACGACGGGACGACGACCACCACAGGCTCCATCGGCCTGACGGGGGTCGTGGCCGGCGATACGGTCACCGCCAGCGGGACCTTCAACTTCGCGGACAGGAACGCGGGCGTGGGCAAGGTGGTCACCGCCAGCGGCCTGGTCCTGTCCGGGGCCGACGCGGGCAACTATGATCTGGGGCCGATATCCGGCGTGGCGGACATCCTGCGCCGCTCGATCGGCGGAACGGTCGTCGCGGACAACAGGGTCTACGACGGAACCACCGGGGCCACCGGGTCGATCAACCTGACCGGCGTCATCGCGGGCGACACCGTCGGGGCCAGCGGAACGCTGACGTTTGACAATCGCAACGCCGGCGTCGGCCGGACGGTGAACGCCACCAACGCCAGCCTGTCCGGGGCTGACGCAGGCAACTACACCCTGACCGGCGTCGCGAGCGGGATCGCAGACATCCTGCGCCGGGCGATCAGCGTCACGGCGAACAACCAGACCAAGCGCTTCGGCGAGGTGGATCCCACCCTGACCTATGTCGTCGGCGGGAGCGGCCTCGTCCAGGGCGACGTTCTGACGGGCGGCCTGGCGCGCACCGCCGGTGAGATCGCCGGCGCCTACGTCATCCAGCAGGGTGATCTGGCGGCGTCGTCCAACTACGTCGTGACCTTCACGCCGGGCGAGTTCGTCATCCAGATCCCGCCCGCGGGCGGGATCCAGAGCCTGCAGATGCTGCGCGCCATCGGCGAAACCCCGGTCTTCGCGCTTGACCAGGACCCGTCAGCCGATCTGATCGTGTCCGACGCCGGGCAGGGGCAGAATCCGGAGGAGCGCCGGTCCCATTGAGTGCTCTTGCCTGATCCAGCGCTCAGGCGGTTCTCTGTCCTTCCGGCGGGTCGCGAGCGGCGGCTCGCCGGAGGTCTGAAGGTCTTGGCGGCGACGATCAGGCCCGGGCTTCGGCGAGAGCATGCAGGACCCGCAACCACGACCGGCGTCCGCGCCGCTATCCCCTCCAAGGAGTAGATGCATGTCTTCCGAACCCAAGGCCCCGGGCGCGCCCGCGCCCCTGTCCGGCCTTCCGCTGTTCTATCGCGCGCCGGAGCCGCTCTCGGCGGCCGTCCACGGCGCCTGGCGGCTGAAGGACGGCGACGTGTCGTTCGCCGCGGACACGCCTTTCGTGCCGATCGTCGTCGGCGAACTGGCGGCCTCCGCGCGGTCCTATCCGATCGTCTTCGCGGCCGGCAACGCCCAGCCGATCGCGGTGCTGGGTCTCGAACGGGCCAATCTGTTCGTCACCAACGGGGCCTGGGCCCAGGACGCCTATCTTCCGGCCTATGTCCGTCGTTATCCGTTCGGCTTCATCGCCACGGCCAACCCGGAGCGGTTCGCGCTGGCGATCGACGGGGCCTCGGACCGGGTCGTGCGGACGGGGGGAGACGGCGTCGCGCTGTTCGACGAGGACGTCAAACCCAGCGCAACGACCCGGCAGGCCCTGTCGTTCTGCGAGGTCTTCCAGTCGGAAGTCGCGGCGACCACGGCGTTCGTCGAAGCCTTGAAGGCGCAGGACCTGCTGATTGATCGCCGCGCCGACGCAACGTTGCCGGACGGCCGCAAGCTGGGCCTCGAAGGCTTCCAGATCGTCGACGCCGGGAAGTTCGCGGGGCTGGCCGACGACGTCGTGCTGGATTGGCATCGCAGGGGATGGCTCGCGCTGGTGCATTTCCATCTGTCGTCGCTTGACCGGTTCTCCGCGCTCCTGACCCTGCAGACCGCGCGGGCCGCCGCTCCGGCGCCGGCCAAGGCCTCGAAGAAGCCGGCCAAGGCGCGCGCGGAGTCCGCCCCTGCGGACACCTAGGTCCGGCTCGGGCGTGGCTTGTTTCCCCGAGGGGAGCGCCGCCCGCTCTTGATGTGAAACTGTCGTCCGGCCGACATACCGGGGTTGTTCGGCCGGTTCTGCGCGTCCGTCAGGCCTTCTCCGCGGGCGTGAATTTCGGCGTGGTCGACTTCGATCTCACCGCCGAGGATCCCACGGTGCGGCTCAAACTTCGAGACGAAGGCGGCCAGGCGGCCTGGCCCGCGGTCGTAGTTCGCGCATCGGAGCTGAAGCCGGGACGACGCTCGTGGCCCGACAAGGTCAACGCCGTCTCGCAACGCCGGTGGAACGCCGTCCAGGCCGGGGACGCCTATTACGGGGCGTAGCGCCGCGCACAGGGCGCGTCTCCAACATCGGGGGTGACGTGCGGTCGGGCCTCGCCTAAGCCAGCGGGATGTCGGCCAGCCTCGAACAGGAGCTCGCATGTGCGTTCTAGCCTTCGCCTGGCGCGCCCATCCTCGCTGGCGCCTCGTTCTCGCCGGCAATCGCGACGAACTGCATACGCGGCCCGCCGATCCGTTGGCGAGATGGCCGGGCGCGGATCACGTCCTGGCGGGGCGTGACCGGCTTTCGGGCGGAACCTGGCTGGGCGTGTCCGATGAGGGCCGGCTTGCCGTGGTGACCAACCTGCGAGGTTTCGGGGGACCGAAGACCGACGCTCCGTCCCGTGGTCGGTTGCTCAGCGACATGTTGCGGGGCGGGGGCGACTTCCAGAACCCGTCCGACGCCGTGCTGGAGACCTTCAGCCCGTTCAACCTGATCCGCGTCGAGAACGACGAGGCGGTCTTCTGGACCAATCAACCCGCGCCGGTTCGCCGCCCGCTGACGCCGGGCCTCTATGGTCTTTCCAACGGCGAGCTGGATGAACCCTGGCCGAAGACCCTTCGCCTCAAGGCGACCCTGGCGGACTGGCTGGAGGGCGCGGCGGACCACCCCGAGATGCTGCTCGACGGCCTTCAGGACGAACGACTGGGCGTGGACGGTTCGATCCCCGCGCAGCCGTCCGACGTTCCATTCGAGCCGCGCAACTCGTCCGTCTTCATCCGCGGGCCGGTCTACGGCACCCGCTGCGGGACGGTGGTGGCGATCGACGCCGAGGGGCGGGGACGCATCCTGGAACGCCGCTTTGACGCGGGCGGCCAGATCACGGGCGAGACCGATCTGGCCTTCTCATTTTCGGGGGCCTAGTCCGCCGCCTGCAGTTCCCGCACCCAGGCCTGGAGCGCCTGCTCGTCGGCCATGTTTCCGGCATAGGCGTGCGCCGGAATCTGCGGTTCGTTGTTGCCCCGGGCCCGGCCGCGATAGACCTTCATCGGGATCCACACCCTGGCCAGGCCGCTGGGTAGGGCGGCTTCGCGCAGCTCCATATATACGGTGTCGGCATTGGTCTCCCGACCGATCTGTACGGCGCCCAGCGTCTTCCACAGATCGACGGCGTCCAGGCAGGCCGAGCCGCAACGGAAGTCGGTCAGGACGTAAACGGTCCCCTTCATCGGATTTTCCGGCGGAACGGGGTAGGTGGGCGGGGTCTCCGGCGTGTTCTGATCCCGCCACAACGGTTCGCCGACGGCTATCGCGTTCTGCATTCCCGCGATGGCGTTGTCCGCCCAGGCGATCATCTGGGGGTCGCCATTGGCCGCGGTCAGCTGATCGCGGAACGCCTTGAGACCCGCGATATTGGCTTCGGACGCCCGCCAGTCGACGCTTTCGATCGGGGCTAGGGGATGGGTCGTGGCCCAGTCTCCGCCCCAGAGGGTCAGCGCCAGACGCGCGCTCCAGTGCGAAGACCCGCCGCCGTTGTCGCGGACGTCCAGAACCACATAGGGGGCGGCGCGCAGACGGGCCTGGTTTTCCGTCGCCTGCGTCAGCAGGGTCGTGAGGGCGGCATAGGCTTCGGACGCGGGGTCGCCGTTGAAGGAGGGCATCGATAGCCACAAGCCGCCGTCGTCCAGCGTCTTCATGCCGAAGCCGGGTGAAACCCGTTGGGCGAGGGCGGTGCGGCGGGCGCCGAGGTCCTGGGCTTCGATCGCGCGCCAGTTCAGGCGGTAGGATCGCGCGACGCCCTGGGTCTCGAAGCGACACTCCGACATCTCCGGGATCCACGGATTGCTCGGACTCATGAAGACCCAGTCGCCGAACTGGACCTTCTGCGCTTCAAGGACCCAGCGTCCGCGGAAGGCGCCGACGCGGCGCTCGGCCAGGGGCGCGGCGTCCACGCCGTCGCAGGCGATCAGCCTGGCGCCCAGGGGAGGGCTGTCGCGGTCGGCCTCGTCCCGGCTGGCGACCACCTGGTCGGCGCCCTGATAGACGGTCAGGAAGCCCGGCCAACGCGTCGGGAAGCCGCCCTGGTTGGTCAGGCCGATGTCCACGTGGCCGTCCTCGAACCCGGCGATCAGGCCGCGCATGGCCCACCACCAGCCGCCGGCGTCCGTCGTCGTTTCCGCCCGTTGACGCGCCTCGGCCAGGCCCGCCTCGACCCGTTGGCGGAAGGCCGGATTGCGGTCGTCATACAGGCCGGGGTGGGTCTCTTCGATGATGCGGCCCAGGGCGTCGACATCGCTCTTCAGCGTCGCGGACCAGTCGCGGGGAGAGGTCATCCATTCCGGCTGCGCCTGCTGCGCCCAGACCGGCGGCGCCAGAAGCGCCATCACCGCCGTACACAATCCCCACTGCCGCAGACGCATTCGATACCCCCCGAATTGAGCGCCGGAAGCTAGATTCCGCGAGGCAAAAAGCAACGGTTGTTTGAGCGATCCGTGATCGCCCGCGACACCGCCGCTTGACGTCCGTGCTTTAGGTGTATTAGTGAACTAGTACACCAGAGGCGAGCCCCTTTGCCCTTTACGATCGATCCTTCAGACAGCCGACCGATCTACGTCCAGATCATGGACGAGATCCGGCGCGCCATCGTCGTCGGCGCCTTCGCGCCGGACGATCCGCTGCCGTCGGTCCGCCAGCTGGCCGGCGATCTGCGCGTCAATCCGAACACTGTGTCCCAGGCCTATCGCGAGATGGAGCGGGACGGCCTGGTCTACGTCCAGCGGGGGCAGGGGACGTTCGTCGGTTCGGCCCGGCCGCTTGAGGATGACCGCCGCGCCCTTCTGGCCGAGGTCGCGCAGCGAGCCCTGATCGAAGCGCACCGTCACGGCCTGGGAGTGGACGAATTCATCGACGCGATCCGGGACACCGCCGCGGGCGCCGCCCCGACGAGGACTTCATCAGAATGACAATCCCAGACCTCATCCCGACGCCCGATCTCGACGGGGCTGCGCCCGAAACGCGGGGCGGCCTGTCCATCACGACGCGACGGCTCTCGAAGACCTACCGGCGCGAAGCCGCGCTCACGGACGTCGCTCTGACGGCGCCGGCGGGCGCGGTCTACATGCTTGCGGGGGCGAACGGGGCCGGCAAGACGACCCTGTTGCGGATCCTCCTGAACCTGGAACGCGCCGACAGCGGCGAGATCCGCGTCGGAGGGCTGGACTCCCGACGTGAGGGTCCGGCCGTGCGCGCGCAGCTGGGCTATGTCCCGGATCGCTTCGACACCGGACCCGGCTGGATGAGCGCGGGCCTGTGGCTGGAGCAGCGCTCCGCCTACTATCCGGCCTGGGACGCCGGCTATCTGGACGCCCTGTGCCGGCGGCTTGAGATCGATCGCGGCCGGAAGCTGGGTCAACTGTCCAAGGGGCAGGCCCGGCGTGTGCAGCTCGCGGCGGCGCTGGCCCATCGGCCGGCCCTGCTGGTGCTCGACGAGCCCATCGATGGACTGGATCCGGTGGCGAAGGACGCCTTCCTGGGCCTGGTGTCCGATCACCTGGCCGACACCGGCTGTACGGTCCTGGTCTCGTCGCACCAGATTCACGAAATCGACGGCCTGACCGATCATGTCGGCGTGCTGGCGGCGGGCCGCCTGACGTTCCAGGGCTCACGCGAGACGTTGCACCGGACCTTGAAGGTCTATTCCGCGGGAGGGCCGGACGGCTGGGCCGGGCCGCCGGATCTGGCGGGCGTGCTCCACAAGGGGCGGTTCGGTCGGGACATCCAGTGGACCGTCCAGGGCGAGGAGGCCGACATCGTGGCGCGCATCGCCGCGTCCGGCGGACAGGTTCGCAACGTGGCTCCGCTCAATCTCCATGACGCCGTCGTCACCCTGATGCGTGGAAAGGATCCGGCATGACCGAGGCCCGTATTGCAGCAACCCCCGATGTGAGCGCCGTCCTGCGCGCCCAGGTGCGGTTCATCGGGCGCGCGCTACGCCCCGAGTTCATCGCGCTGGCCGTGGTGCTGGGGCTCGTGACCTTCATGGGGCTCAGCTTCGTCATCCTTCAGGGCGACGCCGTGGACTACCCGCATGAGCTGATGATGCTGGTTCCGCTTACCGCTTTTGTCCTGCCGCTCAGGCTGTGGTCGACGCAGCGCCTGTTCGACCGCAGCGATTTCTGGACCCTGCCGGTCGAGCGACAGAAGCACGTGCTGATCCGGGGCGCGGCGGGCGCCGTCTGGGTCCTGGGCCTGACCGGTCTGGTGGTGGCGTGGTTCAGCGTCCTGGCGGCGGTTTCGGGCGGATTGGCTGTCGGGTGGGGCGTGGGGGGGATCTGGTTCTATCTCGTGCCCTTCGGCGCGGCGCTGGTGGCCTATCTGGCGGGATCGGTGCTGGTGGTCGGCCTTCGCTATCCGGTGCGTTGGTTCGTGGTCCTGGCGCTGGTGTTCTTCATCGGGGCCGACATGGGACCGGACCGCCTGGTCTCGGCCGTCACGGAAGTGCTCGGCGAAGGCGCACTGGGTCTGGACACGGCCCTGACCGGCGGCGTCGGGATGTGGCGCGAACAGGTCGAAAGCGCCGGTCCGGCGACGGTGGTCGATCCGCCCGCGGTCGGTCGTTGGGCGCTGGCCCTGCTGTTCTGGATCGGCCTGGGCCTGACCCTGCTGGGCCTGGCCTCCGCCCGGCACCGGGAGCGGAACTGATGGAAGGCTTCACTCAGGACACCGCCGCCTTCATCGCGCGAAACGCCATCTGGGCCGGTCCCTTGCTGGGGGTGCTGACCTTCGGCGAATCCCTCGCGGTCGTGGGCGCCTTCGTGCCGGCCACGGTCCTGATGCTGATGGCCGGAGGATTGGTGGCGGCCGGGGTTCTTCCGCTCTGGGCCGTTCTGGCCTGGTGCGTTGCGGGCGCGGTCCTTGGCGAGGCGGCGTCGTATGGCCTCGGACGGCGGGCCGGATGGTCGTTCGTTCGTGCGCCGGTCCTGCGTCGCCATCGCCGGTCGATCGCCCGGGCCCGGCTGTACTTCAGCCGCTACGGCGTCGTCGCCATCTTCGCCGGCCGGTTCATGGGCCCGATCCAGGCCTTCGTTCCGCTTGTCGCCGGCATCACCCGCATGACGCGCCTCCGGTTCCAGGTCGCCAATGTCGCGTCGGCCCTGGTCTGGGTTCCGGTCATGCTGGCGCCCGGATATCTCGCCGGCGGCGGCCTGGCGGGGCTGTCGCCGGAGATGCTGCACGTCCTGGCCGCCGTCGCCGTCCTCCTGATCGGCATCGTCCTGACCCTGGAGCCGCTTCTGAAGGAGCGGCTTCAGGACCTCGTGTTCAGCGCCCGCCGACCGGCGTAGCGCGCCCCTTCATAGCTCCCTGTCCTTTCGAACGCCTGGAACCCTTGAGCATGTCACACACCTTCAAGCTGACCCGCGCCGGCCTCGTTTCGGCGATCGCCCTGATGGCGGCGGCCGCGCCGCTGACCGCCCACGCCCAGCAGCACCGATCGACCCAGCAGACCCGGAGCATGACCCGGACGTACAGCGCCGCGGAATTCTTCCAGACCACCAGCTTCGGCCTGGCCAGCGGGTCCGGGCTGGCCTTCTCGCCGGACGGCGCGTCGGTGCTGGTGTCCAGCGACGCCTCGGGCGTCTTCAACGCCTACGCCCTGCCCGTGGCCGGCGGGACGGCCGTGCCCCTGACCGCCTCGACCACCAATGCGACCTATGCGGAAAGCTACTTCCCCAACGACGACCGGATCCTGGTCGCCGCGGACGGCGGCGGCAACGAGCGCAGCCACGTCTATGTGCGCGAGCGGGACGGTACGTTGCGGGACCTGACGCCCGGCGACGCCGTGAAGGCCAATCTGATCGGGTGGAAGGGCGACCGGTCGGAGATCTGGGTCGCCTCCAACGCCCGCGATCCGAAGGTGTTCGACATCGTCGCGATCAATCCCGCCACCTATGACAGCCGGCTGCTGTTCGAGAACCCGGGGATGACGCTGGGGGCCATCTCCGCGGACGGGCGTTGGGTCGTGCTGGAGGAGCAGCTCGGCAGCGGCGACGGCAATCTCTATCTCGTCGATCTGCGGGTCGGTGGAGAGCCGCGGCTGATCACGCCGCACACCGGATCGGTGAAGTATCGGGTGTTCGACTTCACACCGGATTCCCGAGCCCTGCTGTTCGGCAGCGACGCCGTCGGGGAGTTCGGTCGGGGCTATCGCCATGATCTGGCGAGCGGCGAGACGACCGACGACCTGAAGGGTGATTGGGATCTCACGGCGTTGAGCTATTCGCCGTCAGGCCGTTATCGGATCTCGGCCTTCAACGTCGATGCGCGAACCGAGCTGACCGTGCTGGACACGGCCACCGGACGGGCCGTGGCGCTGGCCGGCGTTCCGGAGGGCGACATCGGCACGGTGCGGTTCAGCGATGATGAGCGGCGCATGGCCTTCACCGTCGCGTCCGACACCTCGCCCAACGACATCTTCGTCGCCGATCTGACCACGGGTCAGGCCCGTCGGCTGACGACCGCCCTGAACCCGGCGATGCGGGAAGACGACCTGGTCGAGGCCACGGTCGTCCGGTACCGCGGGGAGGGAGGCGTGATGATCCCCGCCGTCCTGTACCGCCCGCACGGCGCCTCCGCCGCGAACCCCGCTCCGGCGGTCGTGCTGGTGCACGGGGGGCCGGGCGGGCAGAGCCGTCGCGGCTATTCCGCCATGGTCCAGCACCTGGTGAACCACGGCTACGCCGTGCTGGCCGCCAACAATCGGGGCAGCTCAGGCTACGGCAAGACCTTCCTGCACATGGACGACCGGCGTCACGGCGAGGCGGACCTGCGCGACATCGTCGCCGGGGGCGACTGGCTGCGCGCTCAAGACTGGATCGCCGACGACCAGGTCGCGGTCATGGGCGGCTCCTATGGCGGCTATCTGACCGTCGCGGCCCTGGCCTTCCACCCCGAGGCCTTCGAAGCGGGCATCGACATCTTCGGCGTCACCAACTGGGTGCGGACGCTGGAATCGGTCCCCGCCTGGTGGGGGGCGCAACGCGCGTCCCTGTTCGATGAGATGGGTGATCCGGCGACCGACGCCGAGCGCCATCGTCGCATTTCGCCCCTCTTCCATGCGGAGAGGATCGTGCGGCCCCTGCTGGTCGTGCAGGGGGCCAACGACCCGCGCGTGCTTCAGGTCGAAAGCGATGAAATGGTCGCCGCCGTCCGCGCCAACAATGTGCCGGTCGAGTACATCGTCTTCCCGGATGAGGGGCATGGGTTCCGCAAGCGCGACAATCGGATCGCGGCCCAGGAAGCCTATCTCCGGTTCCTTGACACCTATGTCCGGCGATCCGCCGGTCAGGCGCGCGGTCAATGATTGCCTAATGCGCGCCGGACAGCCAGGGCCGGCGGGTCAGCCGGCCAACCTGCGGCGGCGAGGCGCGGTCAGTCCTGGATGCCGAGTTCGCGCATCATCATGTCGCGCATGACGAATTTCTGAATCTTGCCGGTGACGGTGAGCGGGAATTCGCGAACGAAGCGGACGTGGCGCGGCAGCTTCTGGTGCGCGATTTCGCCGTGGCAGAAGGCCAGCAGTTCGGCCTCGTCCATGGTCTTGCCGTCGGTCAGCACCACCCAGGCGCAGACCTGTTCGCCATAACGCGCGTCCGGGACGCCGAAGACCTGCACGTCCTGAATCTTCGGGTGGCGATAGAGATATTCCTCGATCTCGCGCGGGTAGAGGTTCTCTCCGCCCCGGATGATCATGTCCTTCAGCCGCCCGACGATCCGGCAGTAGCCGGCGTCGTCGAAGGTCGCGAGATCGCCGCTGTGCATCCAGCCTTCAGCGTCCTTGGCGTCGGCCGTCTGTTCGGGCTCGTCCCAATAGCCGATCATCACGGAATAGCCCCGGGTGCAGAGCTCGCCCGGAACGCCGGTAGGCACGACGGCGCCGTCGGCGTCGATGATCTTGCATTCGACGTGGGGGTGGATGCGGCCGACCGTCGAGACCCGCTGCTCCAGCGGATCGTCCAGCGCGCTCTGGAAGCTGAGCGGGCTGGTCTCGGTCATGCCGTAGCCGATGGTGATGTCGCGCATGTGCATGCGGTCGATCACCTTGCGCATGATCTCGATGGGGCAGGGCGATCCGGCCATGATGCCGGTGCGCAGCGACGACAGGTCGAACTCGGCGAAGCGCGGGTGCTCCAGCTCGGCGATGAACATGGTCGGTACGCCGTAGAGCGCCGTGCAGCGCTCGGCCGCGGCGGCCTGAAGCGTGACCAGGGGATCGAAGCCCTCGCCGGGGAAGACCATGGCGGAGCCGTGCGCCACGCCGACCATGACCCCGAGCACCATGCCGAAGCAGTGGTACAGGGGCACGGGAATGCAGATGCGATCGTCCGGCGTGACGGCCATGGTCATCCCGGCCATGTAGCCGTTGTTCAGGATGTTGCGGTGGCTCAGGGTGACGCCCTTGGGCCGTCCGGTCGTGCCGCTGGTGAACTGGATGTTGATCGCGTCGTCGCAGGACAGGCCGGTTTCGACCGCATGCAGGGCGTCCGGGCCCGCGGTCCGGCCGGCGGCTTCGACCGCGGCGAAACCGGCCGCCCCGGCCAGGGTCGGGGCCTCCATCTGGATGACCAGTTTCAGATGGGGCAAGCGGGCCGCGGTCAGGTCGCCGACGACCGCCTGATCCAGTTCCGGCGCCAGGGCGCGGATCAGCGCCGGATAGTCGCTGGTCTTGAACGGCGGCGACAGGATCAGCGCCCTGCAGCCGACCTTGTTGAGCGCGAACTCCAGCTCGTCGAGACGATAGGCCGGGTTGACCGTGGTCAGGATCAGGCCGGCGCGGGCCGCGGCGAACTGGGTGATGATCCATTCGACCCGGTTCAACGACCAGATCCCGATCCGGTCCCCGGGCAGAAGGCCGTGGGCCAGCAGACCGGCCGCGAAATCGCCGGCCCGGCGATGCAGCTCCGCCCAGGTCAGGCGGACGCCCTGCGCGGGGAAGACGACCGCCTCGCGCTCGCCCCAGAGCCGCGCCGCCTGCGCCAGCGCCGCGCCGATGGTGTGGGTCAGCAGCGGCGGCTCGGTCGGGCCTTGAACGTGGCTGTCCATGGTCGGGCTCAGTCGTTCGCGCGCGGCGTCTGGACGACGCATTCGAAATTGGCCTCGTCGGTCGTCGCGCCTTCGCCCTTCCAGCGCGCCACCTTGGGATAGGCGCAGAGCGGACGGGTGCTCTGCGGCTGACCCGCCGGCATGTTCAGCAACTGGGCCAGGTCGTTGGCGTATTTGCTGGCCACGATCCGCTCCGGCGCCGGGGCGCCCTCTACCCAGGCGTCCAGTTCGCCCAGCATGTCGAAGGTGTTGGGAGCGGGGCCGCCGAAGCAGTGACCCATGGCGGGCACCATGAACAGGCGGGCGAAGTCGTCCACCGCCTCGGCGCCCATGGCGCCGCGCACGGCCTCGAAATAGCGGATCGTGCCCTCGGCCGGCAGGGCCGCATCGCTCCAGCCGTGGTACATCAGCAGCTTGCCGCCCGACGCCCTGAAGGCGGACATGTCGGGATTGTCGGAATCGAGGATGCCCGCCATCGCGGCTTGGGCCCGGTCGAAGTCCTTGTCGAAGTCGAACTGGTCCAGCCGCCAGTCCGCGTCATTGAAGACGAAGTTGGCGAAGAAGGAGCGGGCGAAGTCCGGCTGCTGCGCCGCCGCGTCGGTGATCCACAGGTCCCAGCCGTTGCGGACCGCCTCTCCGCCGGGCGAGAAGCCGGGGAACAGGGAGGCGCCCGTCACGCCGCGCCGGGGGCCGGCGTAGAGGGCCTTGAGCGCGTCGAGCTGGGGCGCGGTCAGGCAGCCGTCGGTCGCATCGACATCGCAGCGGATCGTCGCCGGATCGAAGCGGCAGATGCGCGGATCCTCGATGACCCCGTCCCTGACGCCGTCCAGGTCGTCGCAGGCGGCCAGGGTGGCGGCCTGGATGCGCGCCAGGTTGGGCGCCTTCAGCATGCTGTCCGCAGACTGGTGCGCGGCCTTCCAGGACCAGGCGAAGGAGGCCATCAGATGGGTCCAGGCATTGGCAGGGGCGCCGGCGATGATTCCGTCGAAATCGTCGGGATAGCGCTGCGCCGCCATCAGCGCCTCGCGACCGCCGTCGGAGCAGCCCTGGAAGTAAGAGCGGTCGGGCCGCCGGCCGTAATAGGCTTCGACCAGCGCCTTGGCGGCGACCGCCGTGACGTGGTTCGCGCGGTGGCCGAAGTCGATGATCCGCTCGGGCTGGTTCAGCGCCCAACTGGCGTTCTTGCCGTCGGCGCCGGCCTCGGTGTGACCCATGTCAGTCCCGGCGACGGCGTAGCCGCGGCTCAGGGCGGGCCGCATGGACAACCGGGGCGGTCCCAGGGCGCCGCCGAAGCCGGCGTTGCCCATGGCCGCGAACTTGCCGTTCCAGGCGGCCGGCGCCGGCAGCCAGATCTCGGAGTGGATCTCCGAGCCGGGGACCGGGGTCAGGGTCACCGAGACCCGGCAGTATGCGGCGCTGGCGGTCAGCGACGGCAGGCCGAAGGCCTCGATCGGCTGGCGGTCGCCGGACTTCACCGCGACGGCGGCGTCGATCCGGGTATTGGCCAGACGCAGCGCGGTCAGGCCGTCGCAGGCGGGATCGGCCGACTGGGCGTGGGCGGAGGACGCGGCGGCAAGTGCTCCGAAAGCGACGGCGGCGGCGAGGCTGGATCGAAGGATCATGCGGTCACTCAGCTGGCTTGGGGCGGGGGGGGGGCGGCGTCCGCGGCTCCGGTCCGGGCCGCGATCTCCTCGACCATCGCGGCGTGGGTCCGCCGGTTGATCGGGTAGAAACAGATCAGGGCGGCGGCGGCGAGCGTTCCCGCCAGCGGCGCCCAGAACATCAGCCCCTTGATGTCGGCCAAGGTCTGCGGGGACTGCGCGACATTGGGGACATAGCCGAACTGGGTCAGGGCTATGCCGAGCGCGCCGGCGCCGAGGCCGAGGGCCACCTTCTGACCCAGCACGGTCAGGCCGAAGACGAGGGATTCAGTGCGCACGCCGCTGCGCCATTCGCCGTACTCGACCGTGTCCGGCAACATGGACCAGAAGCAGACGACCCCGGCGGCTATGCCCACGCCCTGAAGCACCAGGGCGGCGAACAGGACGCCCAGGGTCTGGCCGTCGGCGAAATGCCACAGCGTCAGCCCCAGCACGCTGGGCACGGCGCCGACCAGCCAGGTGTTGCGCTTGCCGATCACGCGCAGCGCGATGGCCCAGAGCGGCGTCGTGACCACCACAGTCAGAGCGATGGCGCCCAGGCCGAGGCTGCCCATGTCGGCATCGCCGACGACATATTTGAAATAATACAGCAGGTTCTTGGAGAACATCGTGGTCGAGAATGAAGTGATCACGATGGCGCCCAGCAGCAGGTGCAGGGCGCGGTTCGACGCCAGGCTGCGCCAGACGGCGGCCGGGGGACGACGCGGTTCCGCCGCCGCATTGGGCGTATCCAGTCCACGGCTGCCCCAGGCCGTCAACATCAGGCAGCCGGTGGCGATCACGCCGTAGGCGACGCCGATGATGATCCAGCCCTGACGCCCGCCGGCCTCGCCGCCGAGGGCCGAGGCGGAGGGCAGGGTCAGGGCCGCGACGAGGATGGCGGCCAGGGCGCCGAAGACCATGCGGAACCCGGCCAGGTCGCCACGCTGGGCGCTGTCACTGGTCACCCGGGCGAACAAGGAGGCGTAGGGAATGGCGACCAGGGCGTAGAGGGTGCGGAACAGCAGCTGGCTGATCAGGGCGAAGGCGACCGCCCCCGCGACATGGCTGCCCGGGCCGACGAACAGGACCACGAAGGCCGGGGCCAGCAGCGGCCCGCCGATCACCAGATAGGGGCGATACCGTCCCCAGCGGCTGCGGGTGCGGTCGGCGATCAGGCCGACGATCGGGTCCATGGCCGCGTCCCAGATCAGGGCCGCCATATAGATCAGGCCGGCGGTGCTGGCCGGGAGGTCGACCACGTCGGTGTAGAAGAACAGCAGATAGAGCTGGGTCGTCTGCCAATACAGATTGCACCCGAAATCGCCCACGCCGATCGCCAGCTTGCGCAACGGCGATATGCGTCCGGACACGGCCGCCTGGTCCTTAGCCACGTTCTCCGCCCCATGTTTTTCCGGCTGGACTGGGCCCAGACCTATTCTTATTGTCCAACTGTATAACGAGTTTCGTGTGAGGTCGATAGGGCGAATGCAGCAACTGATGTTTGACATCGACGGCCCCCGGTTCGTCGATACGCAGGGGCGGCACGCCATTCTGAGGGGCGTCAATTTGGGGGGAGACAGCAAGATCCCGCTGTCCCACGCCGGTCCCGTTCCGCCGCGCGATTTCGCCGATCACCGCAGCGTCAGCTTCATCGGGCGGCCCTTCCCGCTGGAGGAGGCGGACGAGCATCTGGGCCGCATCCGGGGCTGGGGTTTCAACGTCCTGCGGCTGCTGACCTGCTGGGAAGCGGTCGAGCATGCCGGGCACGGCCAGTATGACGAGGCCTATCTCGACTATCTCGCGGCGGTCTGCGCCAAGGCCGGCGAGCATGGGCTGGCGGTGTTCATCGACTTCCACCAGGACGTCTGGAGCCGGATGAGCGGCGGCGACGGCGCGCCCGGATGGGTGTTCGAGGCGGTCGGGCTGAACCTGGCGGCGTTCGACGCCGCCGACGCCGTCCACGTGATGCAGCAGCGCTACGACTACGCCTCTCCGGATGCGCGGCAGGAAGATCGCTATCCGATGATGAGCTGGCCGCGAAACTACCAGATGCCGGTCAACGGGATCATGTGGACCGCCTTCTTCGCCGGGGCGACCCTGACACCCGACTGGAAGGTCGGCGGCGTCAATGTGCAGGACTTCCTTCAGGGCGCCTATCTGGGCGCGATGCGGGCGGTCGCGGACCGGGTGAAGTCCCTGAACAATGTGATCGGCTTCGACAGCTTGAACGAGCCCGGTCAGGGCTGGGTCGGGCAGAAGGTGTCGCAGCGCCGGACCGGACCGGATGCGGACAACGCCACGCCGCTGTGGCCGGGACCGTCGTGGACGCCGCTGGACAGCCTGAAGGCCGCCCGGGGACAGGTCGTTCGCCTGCCGGTGCTCGAGCGCCGTCAGGGATTCGAGATGGCCGAGGTCGGCGAGACGGTGGTCAACCCCGACCGCGCATCGATTTGGCTGGACGACGGACCCGACCCCTTCGAGACGGCCGGGGCGTGGGCGCTTCACGGCGACGCCGCGGTGGTCGTGGACGAGGACTTCTTCCGTGTCCGGGACGGCGAGAAGCTGGATCACGAGCGAGACTTCATGCGGCCGTTCTTCGGCAGGGTGGCCGCGGCGATCCGCGACGTCCGCCCGGACTGGCTGCTGTTCGGCGAGATGTGCCCCTATCTCATGCTGCAGGGAAAGACCTTCCCCAGCCCTATGCCGGCCCGGACGGTGAACGCCAGCCATTGGTATGACGTCGAGATCCTGGGCTCAAAACTGTTCGACCCGCAGTCCGATCTGGACGCCCGCCGCCAGCGCTATGCGTTCCAGCTGAGCTATATCCGGGCGATGGGGCTGACGATGAGGGAAGGGGGCGCGCCGACCCTGGTCGGCGAATTCGGCATTCCCTACGACCTCAACCATGGCGAGGCTTTCGACCGCTGGGCGTCGGGCGAGCGCGGCGACGAGGTCTGGAGCGCCCATGCGACCGCGCTGGGGCTGATGTACGACACTCTCGACACGCTTCTGCTGTCCTCAACCCAGTGGAACTATACGGCGACCAACCGCAACGACCTGCGGGTCGGGGACGGGTGGAACCAGGAGGACCTGTCGATCTATTCCGTCGACCAGGCGACCGCCGAGGACGATCCGGCGTCGGGCGCCCGCGGGCTGGCCGGCTTCTCGCGACCCTATGCCCGGAGCGCGCAGGGCGTGATCACGGCCATGGCCTTCGAGGCCGACGCGCGCCGCTTCACGGTGACCGTCGAGGCCGATCCCGCGGTCGGCGCCCCGACGGAAATCTTTGTGCCGACCTGGCGCTTCCCTGAGGGCGTGGAAGCCGCTCTTTCCGGCGCGGACGCCGTCTGGGAGCATGATCGGACCGCACAGGTCGTCCGCGTCACGGCGTCCGGCGCGGGGGCTCTGCAGATCGTGCTAACGCCCCGGGAATAAAGGCCCTTGAGCTAGGGCGAGACAGCCCGGGCGGCGTCGCGCAACCGGCCCAGGGCGTCGAGGCGGGCGGCCTCGGGCGACGGGCCGACGGAGACGCCGGTCTCGCCGACCAGCAGAGCCCGGTCGCTGTCCGGGTTGTACCGGGGCCATTCGGGCTGGCCCGCGGCGTCCGGCCGACCATCCCGCGCGAACGCCGCCCAGTAGTCGGCCATGGCCGTGGCGATGCGCTGGTCGGCCTCGGAATAGTCGCCCTTCAGCCGGCCCAGGGTGTCGAAGCCGTAGCCGAGGTCCGAGGCGTGCGGCGCTCCCGACCATTCGCGTCGCTTGCTCTCGGCGACATAGCCGAAGCTGTAAAGCCAGACCGGATGGCCCGCGGCCGCGTCGAGTGCGGCCAGCCGCCGGGCCGGTTCGACGAAGGTGAGCTCGGACGGCATGGCCCGGTTGAGGGTGTCGGAGGTTCCGTAGATGGTCATCAGGTCCGGCTTGGAGACCTCGACGTCCTCCAGCGTGCGGTCGGCGACCATTCCGCGCAGGAAGGACGGGATCGAGCCGAGCTCGAAATTGGTGGCGCCGATGATCAGGGGTACGGGAGCCTGCTCCCCGCGCGTGAAGGCGTCGAGGGTCTGGGTGGTGACCAGCCGCCCGTCGATGATCGGGCCGGTGAATGTGTTCCGCTCAGGGTTCAACAGGTCCAACCGCCCGCGCACCCGCTCGGCCGGAAGGGCCCGGAGGTCAGCCGCCGTGGCGCTCCTGAGGTTGACCGAGGCGGCGAAGGCCTCGCCGACGCTTTCGCCCGATCGCTGGCCGGCCGGCGCCGTGAGGGGCGGCAGGTGGTCGCGGCCGCCGCCGGACTGGACGACGGCCCCCCGGAACAGACCCCGGGCCTCGGCCATGGTCATCAACTGCAGGACCGAGCCGCCGCCGGCCGACTGGCCCATGATGGTGACCCGCTCGGGGTCGCCGCCCAGGGCGTTGATGTTGTCGTGCACCCAGCGCAGCGCCGCGACCTGGTCCATCAGGCCGTAGTTGGCCGTCGGCGCGTCGCCCGCTTCCGCCGTCAGGGCGGGATGGGCGAAGAAGCCGAAACGGCCGAGCCGGTAGTTGAAGGTCACCACCACGACGCCGCGCGAAGCCAGCCGGGCGCCGTCGAAGAGCGGTTGGCTGCCGGAGCCCATGATGAAGCCGCCGCCGTGGATCCAGACGATGACGGGGAGGGGCTCCGCCGTCCGTGTCTCCGGGGCCCAGACGTTCAGGGTCAGGCAGTCCTCGCTGGTCGGCTGTTTCGACTGGGTGTCGTCCCAGCCGGGGCGGGGCTGGATGCAGTCGGCGCCGAAGGCCGAGGCGTCGCGCACGCCCGTCCAGGCGGCTGCGGGCCGGGGCGCCCGCCAGCGCAGGTCGCCGACCGGCGGGGCGGCGTAGGGAATGCCCTTGAACGACCGGACGTCGCCTTCGTCCACCCCGACCAGCGCGCCTTGCGGGATCTGGGCGGTGACCGGGGTCCCCGGCGTCGTGGACGGCGGCGTCTGGGCGCAGGCCGAGCCGGCCGCCAGCGTCAGGCCCAGGCAGGCGGCGGTCCATGCGGCGCGCACGCTCCGCGATCGACGTGTCTGATCCATCTGAGATTTCTCCCGGATCGGCCGACGGAGTACAGTTCCGCCCCTTAAGCCAGATCACTTGCGCATCACGCTATGCAGATGCATAACGAATGTCGAGTGACCTTCGGCGGCGCGGATTTCGAACACAGAGTCGAACGCTTCGCCGGCAAGGACGGCACTCAGGAAACGAAGGATTTCGGGCGAGTTGTCTTGGAAACGCGGGTGAACCTCAGAGTCCAGCAAAGAGAAGCGACCCAGGCGAGCCTGCTTCAGGCGGCGCTGGAGGTCTTCTCCGAAAAGGGCTTCGACGGCGCCTCGACGCGAGAGATCGCGGCCCTGGCCGGCGCGCACAACGCCCTGATCAAATACCACTTCTCCAGCAAGGACGCCCTCTGGCGAGCCGCGGTCGCCTTCCTGTTCGAACGGCAGGCCAAGGAGCTGGCGCTGCCGAGGCCGGACGATCCTGTCCACGCCGATTTCCGGGCCTATGCCAAGGCGGTTATCCGCGCCGTCGTCGTCTATTCGGCCAAGCATCCCGAACACGCCCGGCTGATGATGCAGGAGAGCATGCGCGACAGCGAGCGCCTGCACTGGGCCACCGACAGCTTCATCGCCGACATCAGCAAGGTCTCGGCCCGGTTCATCGAAATGTGCAAACGGGAAGGCATACTGCCGAACGTTTCCACGCCGGCGCTGGTCTACATCTTCGTCGGCGCCGCCCAGACCTTCTACACCCTGGCGCCCGAGGTTCGCCGCGTGTGGAATATCGACCCGTCCGACCCGGACGTCATCGAGGCGCATATCGAGGCGCTGACACAGGTTCTTGTCCGATAGTCCGGACGCTCACATGATCCAGAACAGGAACACTCCCATGATCCGCCGCATCGCCTTCGTCGCCGCCCTGTCCCTCGCCGGAGCCGCGCCGGCCCTGGCCCAAACCGCTCCGGCGCCCGCCGCCGAAGCGCCGGCCAAGCCGAAATTCTCGATCGACATGACCATGGCCGACCTGACCGCCGACCCCCAGGCGCGGGTGGTGGTCGGCGCCTTCTTCGAACGGCGCCGGATCGCCGCCGGCCAGCCGCCGATGACGCCGGAAGAAACCGCCAGCATCAGCGAGATGATCGCCGGCCTGACGCCGCGCCAGCTGGCTGAGTTCCCGCAGGCCAATCTGGACGACGCGGCCCTGGCTGAGCTGGACGCCGCGCTGGCCGCCATCCCGGCGACCCCGCCGACCCAGTAAGCCACAGCAGACCGAAGGGGCGGCCAGACCGTCGTCAGCAACCGCCCGTCGCGGCGGCGAGGGAGAATTGCGCCATGTCGATGCTCAAGCTGGTCATGGCGGCCCTGGCCTGCCTTCTGTTGTCGGTCGGCGCCGTTCGCGCCGAGGGGGAACCGACGGACCGGCCCGTCGCCTTGAGAACCAACGGGGCCGTCGATCCGATCGGCGTGGATACGCCCCGGCCCCGGTTGTCATGGCGGCCGCCGGTTCGCGGGCAGACCGCTTGGCAGGTGCGCGTCGCGGCGTCTGAACGCGACCTGGGCGAGGGACGGCTGCTGTGGGACAGCGGGCGGACGGCGTCGCCGACCGCCGCCGCCGCGACCTATGACGGCCCCGTGGCGGCGTCCCGGGAACGGCGCGTGTGGCAGGTCCGCTTGTGGGATGAACGTGGCCGCGCCACGCCCTGGAGCACGCCGGCGTCCTGGGAGGCCGGGCTGCTCCAGCCGGGCGATTGGCAGGGGCGCTGGATCCAGCGCAACGCGACGGCCCCGACCGGCTGGTCCGACGCGGTCATCACCGTCGACTTCACGCTGCGGGGGCGCATGTTCGATGTGCTCTTCCGGGCCAGCCCGGTCGGCAAGACCTATGGCGAGGCCTATGCCTGGCGCATCTCCGAGGACGAGGGCGGCGCCGCCGTCCTGATCGCCCAGGTCCGCGATTATCCGGGCGGCAGCCGCTCGATGGTCAATCAGACTGCCCTGAAGACCGTGCCGCTGGGCCTTTCGGCGGAGGCGCTGCGCCAGGGACGCCATGTCCTGAGCATCGAGGCTGTGGGCGACCGGATCGTCACCCGCCTGGACGGACGTCAGGTCGACGCGCTCCGCGACGCCAGCCAGACGCGGGGTACAGTCGGCTTCCTGGCCCCAGCCGCCGATGCGGCCGTGATCCACGGCCTTTCGATCGCGCCGGCGTCGGCCTCCGACGGCCCGGCCTTCGAGACCCGGTTCGAGCGGGGCGAGAATCCCCTGAGCGGCGGGAGCGTCGGCCCGGACGGCCTGCTGCTGCCCTCGGGGGTGCCGACCAAGGACATCGTTCTGCCCCTGTCCAATCCCGCGCCCCTGCTGCGGCGGGACTTCGATCTGGAAGCGGGCGAGATCGCTTCCGCCCGGCTGTATGTCGCCGTCGGCGGCTGGGCCGATATGACGGTGAACGGCACGCCCCTGTCGGAACTGCCGATGGCGCCGGGGTGGACCGACTACGATCATCGGGTCCTGTATCAGGCCTATGATGTCGCGCCGCTGCTGGCGCGAGGGCGGAACGTGCTGGCGGCCGAACTGGGGCGGGGCTGGTACGGCGTCACCGAGCCCAATGAATGGTATTTCCATCAGGCGGCATGGCATGCCGAACCGGCCCTGCGCGCGCAGCTGGAGATCGTCTTCGCCGACGGACGCCGTCAGGTGATCGCCTCCGACCGGAACTGGAAGACCGCCGACGGGCCGACCCGCCACGACTCCATCTACGCCGGCGAACGCTATGACGCCCGGCTGGAGCCGCAGGGCTGGAGGACCGCCGCGTTCGCTGCGAACGACTGGACGCCGGCGATGGAAGCGGCAGGCCCGCGCGGCGCCCTCGTCGCCGCCGCGGCCGAGCCGATCCGTCCGATCGAGGACCTGCGCCCGGTCGCACGCACCGAGGTCCGTCCGGGCGTCTGGGTGTTCGATTTCGGACGCATCCTGACCGGGCGGCCCCGCCTGACGATGTCGGGAGCGAACGGACGGACGGTCAGCCTTGTCCTGACCGAGAAGAAGGCCGAGGACGGAACCGCTCTGGTGGCCAGCGGCCTGATCGACGCCCAGCTGCAGACGCTGCGCTACACCTTCTCCGGTGCAGGGACGGAACGTTGGGCTCCGCGTTTCAGCTATGCCGGGTTCCGCTATATCCAGGTCGAGGGCCTGGACGCGCCGCCGGCCGACGACTTCGTGGTCGCCGAGATCATCCATTCCGACGTGCCCCGGATCGGCGCCTTCGAGAGCGGCAATTCCTTGCTGAACCGAATCCAGCAGGCGTCGCAGAACGCCCTGCTGAACAACATGCACGGGCTGATGACCGACACGCCCAGCCTGGAGAAGAACGGCTGGACCGGAGACGCCCAGGCGTCGTCGGCCGCCGCCGGGGTGAATTTCGGGATGGCGCGGGTCTGGACCAAATGGCTGGCCGACTTCCGCGACGCCCAGGCGTCCAGCGGGGAGCTGCCCGAGATCGTGCCCTCGACCTCATTCTACGGCTTCGAGCAGACGCCGGGCTGGTCCTTCATCTGGGGACCGACGCCCGCCTGGGACGCGGCGATGTTCGTGATCCCGGACGAGCTGGTGCGCCACTACGGCGACGAGACCATCCTGGCGGCGATGTACGAGGCCCAGAAGCGGCTGGTCGACTACACCGGCACGCTCATCACCGCGCCCGACTTCACCTATGCCCGAGGCTTGGGCGACTATGCCGGGAAGGGGCCCTTCGGTCCGGTCGATGCGACGTCCTCGGCCTATTATTTCCACATGGTGTCGATGCTGGCGCGCAACGCGGCGGCGCTGGGCAAGGCGGAGGACGCGGCGCGGTACGGCGAGCTCGCTGGGCGCGTTCGCGAGGCCTACAATCGGAAATACTGGAATGCGGCGGCCCGGCGCTATCTGACGCCGCCGATCGCGAACGGTCCGACGCCGCCGTTCAGCCAGACCCAGAACATCCTGCCGCTGGCGTTCGGCCTGGTTCCGGACGGTGAGGCGCAGGCCGTCGCCGATGCGGTGGCCGCCGATCTGGAAGCGAACGACCTGACCCTGACCATGGGCGTCTACCCGCTGCGCTACGCCATGACCCTGCTGACCGACCACGGCCATGCGGACACCGTCTACCGGACGGCCACGCGCACGACCCAGCCCAGCTGGGGCTTCTGGCTGGAGAACGACATCAACTCGATGCTGGAGGGGTGGGGACTGACCTCCCGATCCTGGAACCACCACTATTTCGCGTCGATCAGCGACTGGTTCTACGAGGGGCTCGCCGGCATCCGGTCCGCGTCGCCCGGCTATGCCGATCTGGTCATTCGCCCGGCCTTGCCGTCGGGGCTGGATCACGCCGCCGCCACGATCGACGCGCCGCGTGGACAGATCCGGTCGGCTTGGCGCCGTGACGGGACCCAGGCCGTGCTCGACGTGGTCGTCCCCGGAGCGACCCGGGCGGAGATATGGCTACCCAACGGCGGCGAGCGCCTGGCTCGCCAGCCCCGCGGCGCGCGCTACCTGCGGGTCCAGGACGGCCACGCGGTCTATGCGGTGGGCTCCGGGGCTACGACCTTCACCTTCACGCCGAACTGAGACGCGCCGGACATGTCAGCACCATCGTCCCTTTCCGGGGCCATCACCCATCACGCCGGGGAAGCGGGCGACCGTGCAGCGCTGATCCAAGGCGGGACGGTCCTGAGCTACGCCGTCCTGGATCAGCTGATGGACCGGACCGCCGCCGCGCTGCAACGGGACGGGCTGTCGGTCGGGGATCGCGTCGCCCTGCTGGGTGAGCCGGGACTGGCCTACGCCGTCGCCTTCCTCGGCGCCGTGCGGGCCGGGATGACGCCCGTTCCGCTGGCGACCGGCGTCACGGCCGAAGTGCTGGCCGCCATGCTGGGCGACGCCCGGCCCGCGCTGGTGTTCGCTGACAGCGCCCAGTTCGGCCGGATCGAGACATCCGAAGGCGGTCCCCTGGTCGTCATCCTCGACGGCGAGGGCGAGGACGAAGGGGCCTGGCCGGCCTGGCTGGCGACGTCCGGCGCGGCGCCGACCGCCGTCGAGATCGCGCCGGGCGCGGCGTTCAACCTGATCTATTCATCGGGCACCACGGGGGTCCCCAAGGGCATCATCCACTCCCACGCCATGCGCGAGCGGCAGATGGGCGCCTTGGCCGGCCTGTTCGGTTCCCAGGCCGTCACCCTGCTGACGACGCCGATGTATTCGAACACGACGCTGGTCACCCTGCTGCCGGCCCTGCTGTCGGGCGGCACGGTCGTCCTGATGCGCAAATTCGATGTGGGCGAATTCCTGCGCCTGGCCGAACAGCACGCGGCGACCCACACCATGCTGGTTCCGGTGCAGTACCAGCGGCTGATGGCGAGCCCCCTGTTCGACGGCGCGGACCTGTCGGCGTTCCTGCTGAAGCTATGCACCAGCGCGCCGTTCTCGGTCGAGCTGAAGTCCGAGGTGCTGCGGCGCTGGCCCGGCGGCCTTCTGGAGCTGTTCGGCATGACCGAGGGCGGCGGCGTCTGCCTGCTGCCTGCCCATCTGTTCCCGCACAAGCTCCACACCGTCGGCATGCCCGCACCGGGCGCCGACATGCGGATCATCGACGACGCCGGCCTCGAACGGGCGGTCGGGGAGGTCGGCGAGATCGTCAGCTACTCCGAGCAGATGATGATGGCCGGCTATCACAATCGTCCCGAGGCGACCGCGGCCGGGCGCTGGGAGTCCGCGGACGGCCGGGCCTTCATCCGCACCGGCGATCTGGGGCGGTTCGACGAAGACGGCTTCCTGGAGATCGTCGGGCGCAAGAAGGACATGATTATCTCGGGCGGATTCAATATCTACCCGGTCGATCTTGAGAAGCAGCTGGATCAGCATCCGGCGGTGGCCGAGTCCGCCGTCGTGGGCGTGCCGGACGAGAAATGGGGTGAAACCCCGGTGGGGTTCGTGGTCGGCGCGTCGGATGTTGATGTTGAGGCCGTCCGGGCCTGGGCCAATGAGCGGCTTGGGCCGGTTCAGCGCCTGTCCGCCGTCATCCGCCTGGACGAACTGCCGCGCAACGCCCTGGGCAAGGTGTTGAAGACCGCGCTGGCCGACTTGGCGGCCCGCTGAGTCCCGTCAGGGCCTGGCGAGGTCCTGGACCGTCAGCCAGTTGAGCAGGTCGTCGATCCAGAAGTCGCTGCTGGTTCCCTGATGGTTCATGCCGAAGCCGTGCCCGCCCTTGGCGTAGACGTGCAGTTCGGGCTGCCGGGTCCCGCGCGAGGCGGCCTGGTAAAAGCGCAGGACCGTCGGGGCGGCCAGTTTGTCGTCACCGGCGACGGCCAGGAACACCGGAGGCAGGTCCGTGGGCACGGGCGCGTCGTTGAACGCGGCGCCGTAGATCAGGCCGGCGAAGGCGGGACGGGCGGCCGCGTCCGGGGCCAGCAGGGCGCCGGCGGTCACTCTCGCTCCGGCCGAGAAGCCGATCATACCGACCTTGGCCGGATCGACGCCCCAGTCCGCCGCGCGGCTGCGCACCAGGGCCAGGGCCTGGAGGCCGTCCTCGACGCCGGGTGCAGCGGCGTCGTCCAGGTTCAACTCGCCGCCGCGCGCGCTCGCCTGGGCCATGAAGACGAAGAATTCGCGCCAGAGCTGGCGGTCGTCGACCGGCGTCTCGATGGTCCGGTACTTCAGCACGAAGACCGTGACGCCGTGAGCGGTCAGCGCCCGGGCGACGTCCACGCCCTCGGCCTGCATGGTCAGAAAGCGGAAGCCGCCGCCCGGCGCGACGATGACGGCGGCGCCGGTCGCGGTCCCGGGCGCGGGTTGGAAGACCTGCAAGGTCGGCCGGGTGACGTTGCGCACCACCTGGAAGGCGCCGGTGGGGAAGGGGCTGACCGCCTCGACCTGAGTCGCATGTTCCGATCCCGGGGCCGCGCCCGGCCAGACGTCGAACGCGGGCGACTGGGCCCGGGCGGGGAGGGCGAGGGCCAGGCAGGCGGCCAACATGAGTCCGAGACGGGTGATCGGGGACGACATGGGACAGACCTCCTGGGCGGCGACGGCGGCGATCATCTCGCCCTTCGGAGCGTCCGTGTGCGGACGGCGACACGGGATAGCTAGCCCCGCGCGGTTTGGTTATGCAATCGCTCAAATAATTGTTGACGACACTTTTGAAATAACGGAACCTCCGCTCACAATCTGGGACGACAGGTTCAACTGTCGCTGGGAGTGATTAATCGGCCCCCCGTTTCTCGGTCGCGCCGATGTCCGGAAACAACCGCCGAGGCGGACAGGTCCACGAGGCCTGGGGGGATGACATATGCGAAATGCGACCTTGACCATGAGACTGCTGGCGACGACCGCTCTCGTCTTTCTCGGCGTCAGTGCGGCCGGAGCCGCGGCGGCGCAGGTCGCGCCCGCTCCGTCGAGCGCGCCCGAGGACGAGCCGGTCGCGATCGATGATGTCGTGGTGACCGGCACTCTGCTGCGCGGCGTCGCGCCGACGGGCACCAATGTGGTCAGCGTCGATCGCGAGGACATCACCCGGACCGGCGTGGCGTCTTCCAACGATCTGCTGGCGCGGATCCCGCAGATTTCGAACTCGTTCAACGGCGCGCCCCAGCCCGGCGGCACGATCGCCCTGCCGATCAACCGGCCCAACATCCGTAACCTTGGCGCCTCGGGCGGCTCGACGACGCTGGTCCTGCTGAACGGGAACCGTCTGGTCGGCGCCGGGGTCCTGCAGACCTCGCCGGACCCGAGCATCATCCCGCCGGGCATGATCGAACGCGTCGAGGTCATCCCTGACGGCGGGTCGTCCATCTATGGCTCCGACGCCATCGGCGGCGTGGTCAACTTCATCACCCGCAAGCGCTTCGACGGCGTCGAGCTGACCGGCCGCTACGGCGTCGCCGACGGCTACGACCAGTCCGACCTGAACCTGACGGCGGGTCACGACTGGACCGGCGGTTCGGCCATCATCTCCTACGCCTACGCCCGGCACAGCAACATCATCGGCGCCGACCGGGACTATTTCACCCAGGACCTGCGCAGCCGGGGCGGCTCGGATCTGCGGTCGAACGCCTGTTCGCCGGGCACGATCACGACCCCCAATCCCTTCTCTCCGCTCCTGCCGGGCGTGAACTACACCCTGCCGAGCCGGACGCCGGGGACGAACCTGTGCGACGAAGCCGATGTCATCGACTTCTATCCGGAAGAAGAGCGTCACAGCCTGTTCGCCGCGGTCACTCATAACCTGAGCGACCGTCTGGTGTTCGAAGCGACCGGTTATTACGCCCAGCGCGAGACCACCCGTCGGGGCATGTCGGCCACCGAAGGCACCGGCATCCGGGGCAGCGGCACAATCACGGCGGCGAACCCCTATTTCCAGTCCGTCGCGGGCGAGCTCGGCCACTCCGTCGCCTTCAACTATTCGGCGGCCTGGGGCGTCGATGCGCCCGAGAACACCAGCCGCTTCACCTCCGCCGGCTTGACGCCCTCGCTGACCTATCAGCTGACCGACGATTGGCGCCTGCGCGGTTCACTGAACTGGGGCCGGAGCACCAACCTGGTGCGGACCTGGCAGATCAACACCGCCGCGGAAGCCGCGGCGCTGGCGGGAACGACGACCGCGACCGCGCTCAATCCCTACAATGTCGGCGCCACCAACCGGGCGGTGCTGGACGGGATCATCAATTTCCAGAGCTATGGCCACTCGGTCCAGGAAATCCGCGAAGTCCGCGCCGTCGCCGACGGCGTGCTGTGGAGCCTGCCCGCCGGGGAGGTGAAGGTGGCCCTGGGCGCCGAGTATCACGAGGAGACGATCGACGCCGAGCAGGGAGCCGGTCCGCCGTCCGCTCTGGTTCTGGGCGAGGCCTCCGCCAAGCGGGACGTCAAATCGGTCTTCGGCGAAGTGCTGGTTCCGGTGTTCGACAGCGTCTCGCTGGGATCGTTCGATCTGTCCGCTTCGGTGCGCTACGATTCCTATAGCGACGTCGGCGACACGACCAATCCCAAGATCGGGTTCAACTACCGCCCCATTCCGTCGCTGACCGTGCGCGGCAACTGGGGGACCTCGTTCCACGCGCCGAGCCTGGCGGACATGGGCCAGGCGGTCGATACGCGCGCCCAGGTCCTGAGCGTCAGTCCGTTCCTTCCGGCCGGCAGTCCCTTCACCGACCTGTTCCGCCCCACCATCCTTCTGGCGGGGGGCAACCCCAACCTGAAGCCGGAAGAGGCCGACACCTGGTCGCTGGGCTTCGACTGGAAGCCCGAGGGCGCGCTGGACGGCTTTAGCGCCAGCGTGACCTATTTCAACGTCGCCTTCACCGATGCGATCGGCCTGGCGCCGTTCCTGAGCGGCGCGCCCTTCTTCGCCAACCCCGCCTATGCCTCCTACTTCATCCGCAATCCGACCCAGGCCCAGGCGCTTGCGGCCACTTCCGGAATGCGGGTCGAGGGGGCGCCCAGCATCGCGGCCCTGTACACCGGCTTCCTGACGCCGGCCGTCCTGATCGACGCGCGCCGCACCAATCTGGGCACGCTCGATGTCGACGGCATCGACTTCAATCTGCAGTATTTCCGCCCCGCCGATTTCGGGGCCTGGCACGTCGGCCTGGCCGGCACCTATAACCTGACCCGCGACAGCCGCCCCATCGCCGGCGGTCCGGTGACCGACGAGTTCAACAACGGATCCAGCCCCTATTCCCTGGTGGGATCCGCGGGCGTGTCGATCGATGCGTTCGCCGTCGAACTGACGGTCAATCACAACGCCGCGGCGGATGTGCAGGGCATCGTCGGCCAGACCGAGATCGACAGCTTCACCACGGTCAATCTGTTCGCCGCCTATGACCTGTCGTTCGGCGGGGTCCTGAGCGACACGACGCTGACCGTCAATCTCGACAACCTGCTCGACGAAACGCCGCCGTATTACAATGCGGCCGGCGGCACGGCGAACGGCGCGACCCTGGGGCGGATGATCTCGGTGGGCATTCGCAAGACGTTCTGATCCTGAGCCGGAGCGGTCTCCCGGGCCGCGACGACTTGACTGGCCGACGTGGATCAGCCTCCGCGTCGGCCCATTTTTTTGGTGTGTGTCTGATGCGGTCGCGACTTCTCCAACGTCTTCTTCTCGGCGCCGCGATCGTGAGCTGGAGCGGGACCGGCGTCCTGGCCCAGACCGGGCCGCATCCCTCGGCCGTCCCGGCGTCCGCGCCCGGCGCCGCTGCCCCCCTGGCGTCTCCCGAGGCGCGGGCCGACGCCCTGATCGCGCGCATGACGCTGGAAGAGAAGGTCGGTCAGATCAGCCAGCAGTTCGTGCTGGGCAGCGCCGCGCCGGTCGAGGCGCGGGTGCGGGCGGGCGGGCTGGGGTCCCTGTTGTTCGTGCGCGATCCCGTCGTCATCAACCGTCTGCAGCACATGGCGGTGGAGGAGACCCGGCTCGGGATCCCGCTGCTGTTCGGCTACGATGTCGTGCACGGCTTCCGGACCATCTTCCCGGTGCCGCTGGGCATGGCCGCGACGTGGGACCCCGATCTGGTCGAGCAGTCGCAGGCGGTCGCCGCCGCCGAGGCGCGCGCGACGGGCATCCACTGGACCTTCGCCCCTATGCTGGACATCACGCGCGACCCGCGCTGGGGCCGTATCGTCGAAGGCCCAGGCGAGGACCCCTACCTCGGCTCCGTTCTGGCGCGCGCTCAGGTTCGGGGCTTCCAAGGCGAGACCATCGGAGGGCCCGGCCGGGTCATCGCCGGCCCCAAGCATTTCATCGGCTACGGCGCGTCCGAAGGCGGGCGGGACTACGATAGCGTCAACCTGTCCGACAACCAGCTGTACAACGTCTATCTGCCGCCCTTCGTCGCCGCCATCGAGGCGGGCGCGGGCAATGTCATGAGCGCCTATATGGAGCTGAACGACGTGCCTGCGGTGGCCAACGACTGGCTGTTGAACGACCTGTTGCGCGGCGAACTGGGCTTCGAAGGCTTCGTGGTCTCGGACGCCAACGCCGTGCGCAGCCTGATCCCGCAGGACTTCTCCCTGGACCCGGTGGACGCCGCGGTGCGGTCGGTCAGGGCAGGGAATGACATGGAGATGTCGCTGGGGACCGGCGCCTTCGGCCAGCTGGTCGACGCGGTCCGGCAGGGGCGGCTCGAGGAGGCGATCATTGATCGCGCCGTGCGCCGGGTGCTGGTCGCCAAGTTCCGGATGGGCCTGTTCGAACAGCCCTATACCGACCCCGCGCTGACGGAGGGTGTGCTGTCGGCGCCCGCGCATCGCGATCTGGCGCGGGTGGCGGCGGAACGGTCGATGGTGCTGCTGCAGAACACCGGCGGCCTGCTGCCGCTCGAGCGCGGCGCGCACCGGCGCGTGGCCGTGATCGGGCCGATGGCGGACTCGCCCATCGACACCGTCGGTCCTTGGTCTTTCGCCGACAAACCGGACGAGACCGTGACCCTCTATGAGGGCGTGAAGGCCGAGCTGAACGGGGCGGCCGAGGTCGAAACCGCGCCTGGCGTCCAGCTGCGGCGCGGGACGGCGTCGATGTTCGCCGCCCTGAGGCCGCAGCCGCGACGCTGGACCGAAGCCCAGGCCGACGAGGAGTTCGCGCGGGCGGTTGAACTGGCCGGTCGGTCTGATCTGATCGTGCTGGTGGTCGGCGAGGACTTCTACATGAGCGGCGAGCAGGCCTCGCGCGTGTCCCTGTCCCTGCCGGGACGCCAGCAGGCGTTGATCGACGCCGTCGCCGCCCTGGGCAAGCCCGTGGTCATGGTGATGATGAACGGTCGGCCGCTCGATATCCGCGACGCCCAGGCCAAGGTCCCCGCGATCCTGGAAGCATGGCATCCCGGGTCCGAAGGCGGCGCGGCGGTGGCCAACGTCCTGTTCGGGGACGTGAACCCCGGCGGTAAGCTGCCTGTGACCTGGCCGCGCGAAGCGGGTCAGATCCCGCTCTACTACGCGCACAACGCGACCAAGGAGCCCGCGGGCGTCGCCACCCGATACTGGGATGAGGCGTCCACGCCGCTGTACCCGTTCGGCTATGGGCTCAGCTATACGACGTTCGGCTTCTCCGACATCGCCATCGATCGGCCTGTCGTGGCGCGGGACGGACGCATCACCGTTTCGGCAGTCGTCACCAACACCGGCGACCGCACGGGCGACGAGACCGTTCAGCTCTACATCCATCAGCAGGCGGGCCGGGCGACGCGCCCCGTTCGCGAGCTGAAGGGCTTCCAGCGCGTCACCCTGGCTCCCGGCGAAAGCCGCACCGTGACCTTCACCCTGGGCGAAGCCGAGCTCCGCTACTGGAGCGCGGCGGAACGCGGCTGGGTGATGGATCCCGGCGCCTTCGACGTCTGGATTGGCGGGGATTCCCGGGCCGAACTGCACACCACCTTCGAGGTTCGCTGACGCGAACCCCGAAGGCCGGCGGCAAGGGTCAGGCGGCGGCCGCCCCCCGGCCCAGTCCTGCGCCCTTCCAGCCGTACCAGGCCACCACGGCGAAACAGGCCGCGGGCAGCAGGAAGGCGACGTTGGCGCCATACAGGTCGGCGATCCGTCCCATGGGCCAGGGCAGCAGCACGCCGCCGCCGATCGCCATGACCATCAGCGACGAGGCCTTCTTGGTCCCGCTTCCCAGTCCGGTCGTGCCCAGGGCGAAGATGGTCGCGAACATGGTCGACATGAAGAAGAAGACCGCGATCAGGGCGATGGGCGAGATCCGCTCGATCCCGGCCGCGACCACCAGGGTCAGCGCCACGTTGACCAGGCCGTAGGTGGTCAGAAGGGTGCGCGGTTTGACCCGCAGCAGCAGCGCCGTCGCGGCGAACCGCCCGACCAGATAGCCGATGGCGGCCAGCGACAGCATGAAGGCGCCCTGCTGCGACGTCAGGCCCGTCCAGGTGTGGGTGACCAGATTGATGAAATAGGCGCCGATGCCGACCTGGGCGCCGATGTAGAGGGCCTGGGTGACGACGCCGGCGATGAAGTGCGGCTGTTGAGCGAGGGAGCGGGCAGGGGCGTCGCCCGCGGCCGCGTCGCCGTGATCCGACAGGCCCGTCTCGGGCAGCCGGGCGCGCCAGACGGCGACGGCGAAGACCAGCACCGCCACCGCGATCAGGCCATACACGGTCTGGATCGAACGGGTCGCGCCGCCCAGGGCTGCCGTGGTGCTGGGGCTGAAGAAGACCGCCCCGCCGATCAGCGGGCCGAAGAAGACGCCCAGGGCGTTGAAGGACTGGGCCAGGTTGAGCCGCTGCGACGCCTTGGCCGGGTCTCCCAGCACATTGACGTAGGTGTCGGCCGAGGTCTCGAGGATGCACAGGCCGGCGGCCAGGACGAACATCGATCCGACGAACGGCAGGAAGGCGCCGGCCGCCGCGGCCGGGATGAACAGCAGCGCCCCGAACGCGGTCACCGCCAGGCCCGAGACGATGCCGACCTTGTAGCCTCGGGCGTGCAGCAGCATTCCGGCCGGGAAGCTGATCAGCAGATAGGCGCCGAAATAGGCGATCTGCAGCCAGGAGCTGTCGGCCTGGCTGATGCTCAGGGTCTCCTGGAAATGCTTGTTCAGGACGTCCAGCAGGCCGTAGGCCAGCCCCCAGATCAGGAAGCAGGCGATGGCGAAGGCCAGGGGGCCGCGCAGGCTTCCCCCCGGTCGGGCCAGCCCGCCCGGCGTGTGGGCCGCGTCCGTTTCGATGACCATGAAATCCTCCCTCTCGGCCCCGTCTTTCGCGGCGGCTTGGTGTGCTTTTCAGATGCGGTAGGTCGCCTCGGCGTTGGCGGCGAACAGCCGCTCCCGCTCGTCATCGCTGAAGCCGGCGGTGATGGCGTCGAAGGCCGAGAATACGGCGTCGAAACTGCCGTGGACCTTGTCGACCGGGAAGTCGCTGGCGAACATGGCGCGCCCGGCGCCGAAGGCCTCGATGCATTCCAGCGCCACGGGCCGGATCGACTCTGTCGTCCAGGCGCGGTCGGTGATGCCCAGGCCGGAGATCTTGATCGAGACCTGCGGCCGGGCGGCGAGCCCGCGCAGGCCGTCGCGCCAGGCCGCTATCCCCGCCGGGTCGCGATCGGTCGGCAGGCCGGCGTGATTGACGATGAGGGGAATGTCCGGATGGCGGTCGGCCAGCGCCGCCGCCGCGGCCATCTGCGACGGATAGAGCTGAAGGTCGAATGACAGGCCGTACCGCGCCAACCGGGCGAAGCCGGCCTCCCACGCGGGGTCCAGCAGCAGGTCGCGGGCGGTATAGGTCTTGGCCGGATCAGCGTGCCAGCAGACGATCTGACGGACGCCGCGCACATTGCGCCTGGCGGCGTGCGCCTCCAGCAGGGCGTCGAGATCGGGGTCCAGCAGGTCCGCGCCGGCGACGATCCCCTGCGGGAAGCCGCTGTCGTCGGCGAGGGTTTGCAGCCAGTCCGTCTCGGCCAGCTGCGCGCCGCGCGGCAGACCGCATTCCACATGGATGATCTTGTCGACTGTCCAGCCGGCGGTGTCGGCACGGTAGTCGGCCAGGCCGTAGTCGCGGTGGGCGATCGGGCTCATGTCGCCGGCCGGATTGTGGGGCAGCGGCTCGTCCTGAAGCCAGGCATAGTGTGCGCGCGACAGGTCCCACAGGTGGACATGCGGATCGACGATGCGGATGTCCCTGCCCACCTGCTGCATGCCCCTAGTAGGTCGTCCGGCCGCCGGAGGTGTCGAAGGTCGAGGCGGTCGTGAAGCTGCATTCCTCGGACGCCATGAAACAGACCATGGCGGCGCTCTCATCGACCTCGCCCAGTCGCCCCATGGGGATCTTGGAGCGCATGTAATCGACCTGGCTTTGCGGCATCTGGGCCAGGATGGGGCTCTCGAAGGTGGCGGGCGTCAGACTGTTGACGATCACGCCCGAGGTGGCCAACTCCTTGCCCAGCGACTTGGTCAGGCCGATCACCCCGGCCTTGGAGGCGGAATAGGCGGAGGCGTTGGGGTTGCCCTCCTTGCCCGCGACGGAGGCCACGTTGACGATCCGTCCGTAGCCGTTCTCGAGCAGATAGGGCACGACCGCGCGGCAGCAGTAGAAGACGCCGTTCAGATTGATGTCGATGACCCGCCGCCAGCTGTCGATCGGGAAGTCCTTCACCGGCACGGTTGCGCCCGTGATCCCGGCCGAGGCGATCAGGATATCGAGGCCGCCCAGTGCCTCTTTGGCGGCGCGGGCGGCGTCAGCCACCGCGTCGGGGTCAGAGACATCCAGTGCGACCGTATGGGCCGCGCCGATCCCGTCGGCGGCGGCGGACAGGGTTTCGGCGTTCAGGTCCCAGAGCGAGACCTGGCCGCCTTCGGCGACGATGCGGGCGGCGGCGGCCTTGCCCAGGCCCGACGCGCCGCCGGTGACGATGGCGCGGCGACCGGAAAAGCGGCCTTCAAACACGGACATTCAGGCGGCCTCTTCGGTGGCGGCGCGCCAGGCGACGACAGTCTGCCGTTGCTGGCCCAGTTTCTCGATGCCCAGAGTCATGACGTCGCCGGGCTTCAGGTAGAAGGGCTCCGGCTTCTGGCCCAGGCCGACGCCGGGAGGCGTGCCCGTGGTGATCAGGTCGCCGGGCTCCAGCGTCATGAACTGGCTGACGTAGGACACGATCTCGGCCACGCCGAAGATCATGGTGCGGGTGTTGCCGGTCTGCATGCGCTTGCCGTTCAGGTCCAGCCACATGTCCAGGTCTTGCGGATCGCCGACCTCGTCAGCAGTGACGACCCATGGGCCGACGGGGCCGAAGGTGTCGCAGCCCTTGCCCTTGTCCCAGGTGCCGCCGCGCTCCGTCTGGAAGGCGCGCTCGGAGACGTCGTTGATCAGCACATAGCCGGCGACGTGATCCAGGGCCTGCGCCTGCTCGACGTACGAAGCGGCCCTGCCGATGACGATGCCCAGCTCGACCTCCCAGTCGGTCTTTTCGGAGCCGCGCGGGATCATGACCTCGTCGTTCGGACCGGTCAGGCAGGTGATGGCCTTCATGAACACGACCGGCTCGGTCGGTTCGGGCAGACCGGACTCGGCGGCGTGGTCGGCGAAATTCAGGCCGATGGCGATGAATTTCCGGCTGCCGTTCACCGGCGTTCCCAGACGGGGCTCGCCCTCGACGAGCGGAAGGCTTTCAGGATCGACGGCCTTCAGCCTCGCCAGACCTTCGCCGTGCAGCAGGTCCGGCGTGATGTCGGGGACGAGGCCGGACAGGTCGCGGATGCGGCCTTCACCGTCCAGAAGGCCAGGTTTCTCAAGGCCTTTGGGGCCGTAACGCAACAATTTCATCAGGACGCCTGGCGGGGGTAGGGGCGGTGAAGGGCGATGTCCCGGTTCAGCTCGACGCCGAACCCGGGGAGGTCGGGAACCTTGAGCTTGCCGTTCACGGGCACGGGCTCGCCGATCAGCTGCGGATGGAACATCGGCACGACCTCGTCGGCCTTGGGCGCCATCATCAGGAACTCGGCGAACGGGCTGTCATGGCGCGTCACCACGAAATGGTAGCTGTAGACGGACGATCCGTGCGGGATCGTCAACACCTTCCGGGCGTCGGCCATGTCGGCGATCTTGATCAGCTCGGTCAGGCCGCCGCACCAGCCCACGTCCGGCTGGATGATGTCGCAGCACTCCATCTCCAGCAGCATGCGGAAGCCCCAACGGGTGGCCTCGTGCTCGCCCGTGGTGACCAGCATGCCGGGAGGGGCGGCCTTCTTCAGCGCCTGATAGCCCCAGTAGTCGTCGGGGCTCAGCGCCTCCTCGATCCACTTCAGGCCGTGGTCGTTCGCCGCGTGGGCGAGGCGGGTCGCATAGTCCAGGTCCAGCGCCATCCAGCAGTCGAACATCAGCCAGAAGTCGTCCCCGCAGCGCGACCGCATCTCGGCCAGCTCGGCGATGTTCTTCGCGAACCCCTCGTCGCCCTCGGCCGGGCCGTGGTGCAGGGGCATCTTGCCGCCGATGAAGCCCATCTGCTTGGCTAGGTCGGGGCGGGCGCCGGTGGCGTAGAAAGTCAGCTCGTCGCGCACCGGTCCGCCCAGCATGGCGAACACCGGCTCCTGACGCAGGCGGCCCAGCAGGTCCCACAGCGCCAGATCGACGCCTGAGATGGCGTTCACGACCAGACCCTTGCGGCCATAGTACTGGGTCGAGAGATACATCTGGTCCCAGATGGTCTCGACGTCGGAGGGATCGCGGCCTTCAAGGAAGCGGGCCAGATGCTTCTCGACGATATAGGCGGCCGGTTGGCCGCCGGTCGTCACCGCGAAGCCGACGACGCCGTTCTCGGCCTCGATCTCGACCACCAGGGTGCCCAGCACATTGATGCCGAAGCTGCGGCGGCTCTGCCGATACTCGGGATATTTCGACATCGGCGTGGCGATGTGGTCATCGATCCAGTGGCCGTCCGACTGGTCGTGATAGTCGGCGCCGCCGCCCCGCACCACGAAGGCGCGCACGGCCTTGATCCTGGACAGCCGGCTCACGCGGTGCGGTTCCGGTGATCGTTTCCCATATTTCGGGATGGCACTGGCGCTTCTCCGTGCTCCACGTCAAACTGGCTGTCAATCGCCGCTTTGCTTGCGTGTTTTGCTACATTCTGAAACAGGTGCTTACGTGATGGGACAAACTGCGTCAATCGAGACGGGCGAGCCCGAGGAGGCCGCCAAGGCTTCCGGCAGCCAGACGCTGCTGCGCGGTCTGGACGTCATCGACGCCCTGATCGACGGCCCGCTGTCGCTGGCCGAACTTTCGGAACACCTGCAGCTGACGCGCAGCACCACCCACCGCCTGGCGTCGGCGTTGGTGGATCGGCGCCTGCTCTCGTTCCGCCCGCGCGAGGGCTACACCCTGGGCCCCAAGCTGCTGGAGCTCGGCCATGCGGCCAGCCAGCAGATGCATCTGCCGCGCATCGCCCGCCCATGGCTGGAGCAACTGTCGGCGGCCACCGAGGACACCGTGCATCTGGGCGTGCTGGACGGACGCCACGCCCTCTACCTGGACAAGGTCGGCGGGCGTCGGCGCATCAACATCGGATCGCGTCTGGGCGAGCGGCATCCGATCGCATCGACGGGCCTGGGCAAGGCCTTGATCCTGGACAAGACCGAGGCGGAGTGGACGGACTTCTATTCGCCGGAGGGGCAGCCGTTCGATTCCGCCGCCCGCGCCGTCTGGCTGGAACGGATGCGCGGCTACGCGGCCAAGGGCTACGCCTTCGACCTCGAGGAGAACGAGGACCAGATCCGCTGCGTCGCAGCCCCCGTGCGCGGGGTGGACGGCCAGGTGATCGCCGCCATCAGCGTCTCCAGCGCCGCCCAGTACATGAGCGACGCCCGCATGGCCGAACTGACCGTGACGGTCATGGACGCCGCCAACGCCATCAGCCTTGATCTCGGCTGGTCGCCCAAACCCTGAACCCTCACCGGAGTCCGCATGCTGCTTGAAAACAAGGTGGTGCTGGTCACCGGCGCCTCGCGCGGGATCGGCCGGGCGACCGCGATCGAAGCGGCGCGGCAGGGTGCGGACGTCGCCATCAACACCTTCAACGACGCCGAAGAAGCCACCGCCGTGCTCTCGGCGGTCGAGGCTCTGGGGCGGCGGGCGATCGCGGTCGACGGCGACGTGGCCCTGCCCGAGAGCGCGCCGGCCTTCGTGGCGGCGGCGGTCGAGGCGTTCGGGCGGGTGGACGTCTTCGTCTCCAACGCCGGCATCTGCCCGTTCCACGCCTTCCTCGACATGCCGGTCGAGACCCTGCGCCGGACGATGGAGGTCAACCTGCACGGGGCCTATTTCATGGTCCAGGCGGCGGCCAACCAGATGGTCAGGCAGGGCAGGGACGCCGAGGGCCGGGGCGGCTCCATCGTCGCCATCAGCTCGATCTCCGCCTTGGTGGGCGGCGAGATGCAGACTCACTACACGCCGACCAAGGCCGGGGTGCACAGCCTGATGCAGTCCTGCGCCGTCGCCCTGGGCCGGCATGGCATCCGGTGCAACTCCGTCCTGCCGGGAACGGTCGCGACCGACATCAACAAGGACGATCTCGCCGATCCGGACAAGCGCCGTTACATGGAAGGCCGCATTCCCCTGGGCCGGCTGGGCCGGCCTGAGGACATCGCCGGCGTCGTCGCCTTCCTGGCCTCGGACATGGCGTCCTACATGTCCGGCGCGGCCTTGCTGGTTGATGGCGGCGCCCTGGCGAACTTCCAGTAGGGCGCGGGCGATGAAGGCTGCATCCATCGGCGACTACCGCGAGCTCGCCCGGCGGCGACTGCCGCGCTTCCTGTTCGAGTACATCGACGGCGGCTCCTATTCGGAGACGACCCTGCGCCGCAATGTGTCGGACCTGCAGGACATCGCACTGCGCCAGCGCGTGCTGCGCGACGTGTCGAACATCGACCTGTCGACCACCCTGTTCGGCCAGAAGAGCGCCCTGCCGGTCGCCCTGGCGCCGATCGGGCTGGCCGGGATGAACGCCCGGCGCGGCGAGGTTCAGGCGGCCCGGGCGGCGGCCGCCTTCGGCGTGCCCTTCACCCTGTCGACGGTCTCGGCCTGTCCGATCGGGGAGGTCGCGAAAGGATCGCCGGCGCCGTTCTGGTTCCAGCTCTACATGATCCGCGACCGCGCCTTCATGAAGGACCTTCTGACGCGGGCGGCCGAGGCGGGATGTCCCGCCCTGGTCTTCACGGTCGACATGCCGGTGCCGGGATCGCGCTATCGCGACCTCCGGTCCGGCCTGGCCGGCGCGCCGGGGCTTGCGGGCGATGTGAGGCGGATCTGGCAGGCGGTGCAGCGGCCGGCCTGGGCGTGGGAAGTGGGGATCAACGGACGCCCGCACGCCCTGGGCAATGTGGCCCCGGTCTTGGGCGACGGCTCCGGCCTGGAGGACTTCTTCGCCTGGATGCGGAACAATTTCGATCCCTCCGTGACCTGGAGCGATCTGGAATGGGTGCGGGATCAGTGGAAGGGACCCCTGATCATCAAGGGGCTGCTCGACCCCGAGGACGCCCGGGCGGCGGTGGACCTGGGCGCCGATGGCCTTGTGGTGTCCAACCACGGCGGCCGCCAGCTGGACGGCGCCCTGTCGTCCGCGCGCGCGCTGCCGGCGATCGCGGAGGCGGTTCAGGGGAAGGTCACGGTCCTGGCGGACGGCGGCGTGCGCAGCGGGCTGGATGTGGTGCGGATGCTCGCGCTCGGCGCCGACGGCGTCCTCATCGGACGGGCCTGGGCCTATGCGCTGGCGGCGCGGGGTGAAGCCGGCGTGACGCACGTCCTGGAGCTTCTGGCCGCCGAGATGACCGTCGCCATGGCCCTGTCCGGGGTGACCTCGGTCGATGCGATCTCCGGAACCATGCTGGCGCGTTGAACCGAAGGGCGTCGCCCGACGTCGGCGTCAGACGTGACGGACCGGGGCGCCGTCGATCCAGCTCTGTGCGACGGACAGGTCCTTGTTGAGGATCAGAAGGTCCGCGGCGAACCCCGGCGCGATGTGGCCGCGTTCGCGCTCCAGGCCCAGGAAGGCGGCCGGAGCGGCCGAGGCCATCATGACGGCGGTCGGCAGGTCGAGGTCCAGCAGGTCGCGGGCGTTGCGCACGGCGGCGGCCATGTCGAGGTCGGAGCCCGCCAGCACGCCGCGCTCGTCCAGACAGGCGCCGTCCTTCACCGAGATGCGGCGGCCCTGAAGGTAGAAGTGGTCACTGCCCGCATTGACGCTGGGCATGGCGTCGGTGACCAGCATGAAGCGGTCGGCGGGACGGCAGCGCAGCGCCAGCTTCAACACCACCGGATCGACGTGGTGGCCGTCGATGATGATCCCGCACCAGGCGGTAGTGTTCTCCAGCGCCGCCCCGACCACGCCGGGCTCGCGGCTGGTCAGCGGCGACATGGCGTTGAACAGGTGGGTGAAGCCGGTCACGCCGGCGTCCAGCGCCGTTCGGGTCGTCGCATGGTCGGCGTCCGTATGGCCGGCGGCGACCACGGCGCCGTCCGCGACCAGGGCCGCGATCATGTCGGGCGAGGTCATTTCCGGGGCCAGGGTGATCAGGGTCCGGCCCGTCTTCATCCGGGTCAGCAGGCGTACGGCTTCGGCGTCCAGGGTACGGAACTTGTTGGGGTCGTGGATGCCCTTGCGGGCGACGTTCAGGAACGGGCCCTCGACGTGGATGCCCAGCACCCCGGGCACGCCCTCGGCCATGGCCTGTTCGACCGCGTCGATGGCCCGGTCGATGACCGACAGGTCGTCGCTGATCAGGGTCGGCAGGAAGCCGGTGGTGCCGAAGCGCCGGTGGGCCGCGCCGATGCGGGCGATGGTCTCGACCGTGGGGGCGTCGTTGAACAGGACGCCGCCGCCGCCGTTGACCTGGGTGTCGATGTAGCCGGGAACCAGCCGGTCGCCGTTCAGGTCGTGATCCGTCGCCTCCGGGAAGGCGGCGCGCACGGCGGCTTCCGGTCCGACGGCGGCGATGCGGTCGCCGTCAATGACCACGGCGAGGCCTTCGTGAAAGGCGTCCTCGGCCAGAATCCGCCCGTTATACAGCAGGATGGGCATCAAACGGTCTCGGTCACCTTGTTGAGATAGGGCGGTCGGTCGGGATCGAAGCCGCGCGCCGTCGAGAGCGTCGCCGCCAGCCGATAGAAGCTCTGGATCAGCAGGATCGGCTCAAGCCACGGATGGCTGTGCACGGTGGGCAGGGCGACGACGCCGGGCGCGGTCGTGGCTCCGGCGAAGAAGACCCGGGCGCCCCGCCGGGCGAAGTCGGCGGCCAGATCCTCGGCGTCGTCGCGCGTCGCGTCCGACTGGGGCAGCAGCAGGACGGGGAAGCCGGTCTTGACCAGAGCCATCGGGCCGTGACGGACCTCGGCGGTGCTGAACGCCTCGGCGTGCAGGCCGCAGGTCTCCTTCAGCTTCAGCGCCGCCTCGCGGGCCACGCCGAAGCCGACGCCGCGGCCGACGACATAGAGGCTGGTTGCATCGGTCAGGGCGGGCAGGGCGGCGGACCAGTCCTGTTTCCAGGCGGCGTCCAGCTGTCGCGGCAGATCCTTCAGTCCGGCGGACAGGTCGGGGTCGCCGCTCCATTCCGCGACCAGATGGGCGATGGCGCTGAGGCTGGCGATGAAGCTCTTGGTCGCGGCCACCGACAGCTCCGGGCCCGCGCGCAGCGGAACGGTCAGGTCGGCCACGTCCGACAGGGGCGAGCCCTCAACATTGACCAGGGCGATGACGAAGGCGCCGCCCGCCTTGGCGGCGGCGGCGGCGGCGACCAGGTCCGGGCTCTTGCCCGACTGCGAGACGGCGAAGCAGACGCCGCCGGGAATGCGCGGCGTGAGCCCGTAGACCGAGCTGAGAGCCAGAGGGGTGGGACTGGTCAGGACGCCGGTCTCGGCTTCGATCAGATAGCGGGCGAAGACCCCGGCGTTGTCCGAACTGCCCCGGCCGCAGATCAGGGCGGCGGTGGGCGGGTGCGCGCGCAGATAGGCGGCGGCGCGGGCGACGATCCCGGCGTTGTCACGCAGCTGGGCGGCGACCACGGCCGGGGCCTCGGCGGCCTCGGCGAACATCTTCGTGCCTTCGGCGCGCATCAGGCGGGGCCGTCGTTCAGTTCGGCGACGAAGTCATAGGCGTCGCCGCGATAGTAGGACTGGGTGACCTCGACCGCCTGACCAGCGTGGAAGGCGCGGCGCTCGATCAGCAGCCCGGCCGCCCCGGCGGTCGTGCCCAGCAGTTCGGCCTGCTCGTCGTTGAACAGGATGGCCCGCAAGCGCTGAAGCGCGCGATTGGGGCGGTAGCCGGTGTCGGCCAGGGCGCGGTACAGCGAGGCGCCGACCGCATCGAGGCCGGGCAGGCAGGCCGCGGGGATGGTCGAATACTCCAGCGCCATCGGCAGGCCGTCGGCGTAGCGGATGCGGCTGAAGCGATAGACCGGCGTGCCGGGGCTGAGCCCCAACGTCAGCGATTCCTCGGGCGTCACGGCGCCTTCGCTGCGGTTCAGCCAGGAACTTGTCGCCTTGCGGCCACGCGCGGCCATGTCTTCCGAGAAGGACGTCAGCTTGGAGAAGCTCTTCTCCACCCGGGCGGCGACGAAGGTGCCGGCGCCCTGGCGGCGGGTCAGCAGGCCCTCGGCGACCAGGCCGTCGAACGCCTTGCGCACCGTGATGCGCGACACCGCCAGGCCCGAGGCGAGGTCGCGTTCGGGCGGCAGGGCCTCGTCGGGTTTCAGGGCGTGACGCTCGATCGCCTCGCGCACGGCGTGCTGCAGCTGCTGGTACAGCGGCGCCGGACGCTGGGCGTCCAGCGGGCCTATGGCTTCGAGAAACGACATTACGCCCCGTCCAATTCAAACAGCCCGTTTGATACGCCCATCTGAACGCAAGTCATGCGACCAATCAAGTACCAATATAATAAAAGAATAGGCCCAATTATCATTTTGGTCTTGCGCGCCGTGATTGTTTGATGAAAGTCTCGTGTCAACGGCGGCGCAATTCAGCATTCGCGGTCGGGGAATGGACCATATTGGTCTTAAATTGGGCTTTTCTGGACCTGCGGGGGTAGGTCCAATCAGGGGAGAATAGGCGTCATGAGTCTTCGTTATGCCTTGCTGGCCGGAACCGTAAGCGCTCTGGCGCTGGTCGCCGGCGCCGCCGCCGCACAGGACGCGGGGGAACCCGCCGTCATCGACGATGTGATCGTCACCGGTATTCGCGCCTCGCTGCAGCAATCGCTGCAGACCAAACGCAACGCGGACGCCATCATCGATGTCGTCACCGCCGAAGACGTCGGCAAATTCCCCAGCTCGAACGTGGCGGAAGCTATCACCATCATTCCGGGCGTCACCATCGACCGCGCCTTCGGCCAGGGTGAGAAGGTTTCGATCCTGGGCACCGACCCGGCCCTGAACCGCACCCTGCTGAACGGCCAGACGGTCGCTTCGGCGGACTGGTTCATCCTCGATCAGCCGGGACGGACTTTCAACTATGCCTTGCTGGCGCCGCAGATCGTCGGCCGGGTCGAGGTCTTCAAGTCGTCGGAAGCCCGCATCGACGAAGGCAGCATCGGCGGCACGGTCGACGTCCTGACCCGCCGTCCGCTGGACCTGGGCAACGGCCTGACCCTCTCGGGCGCCGCGACCTGGCTTTACAATGACCGGTCCGAAGAGTCCGATCCCCAGTATTCGCTGCTGGCCGGTTGGCGGAACGAGGACCGCAACTTCGGCGTCCTGGTCTCCTATCAGCACGCCAAGGACGGCCTGCGCCGCGACGGTCTGGAAGCCTACGGCACCATCCCGGCCAACTACTACGCCGGCGGCAACCCGGAGAACCCGGGCGCCAACTCCATCACCAACGGCAACTGCGCCGGGACCTGCGCCTCGACCCTGCTGGCCAATCCGAACGCCCGCGGTCTGAACTCGTTCGGCACCCACTTCTTCGAGCAGGACCGTGAGCGCGACAGCTATACCGTCGCCCTGCAATGGCGACCGGTCGAGCAACTGGACCTGAATTTCGACTGGCTGCACGTCGAGGCGACCTACAACAACACCAACCAGTCGCTGTTCGCCTTCCAGGGCAACACCTGGAACAGCCTGGGCGCGCTCACCGACATCCAGATCGAGGACGGCGTCATCAAATACGCCGCCTTCAAGAACGCGCTGAGCGTGCTGGACGTCCAGTACCGCGAGGCCGCCCTGACGACGGACTCCTATCACCTGGACGGCAAGTGGCAGGGCGAGGGCTGGGATCTGTCCGGCGACATCGGCTACAGCAAGGCCGACGGCGGCACCCAGCGCCAGCTGTTTGGAGAGTTCCTGAACTGGGCCGATTACAGCGTTGATTTCCGGGGCGCGCCGGGTTCGCCGGGCGTCCTGACCTATACCAATCCGGCCAACAACGACGTGCTGTCCAACGCCTCGAAATTCTCGTTCGACGGCGGCTGGGGCGCGGGCGATCCGTCCGTCGGCCCGACCGGCTACAACGCCGGCTGGGGCGGCAACATCGTTTCCAAGCCGACCACGGACAAGGAGACCTACGGCCAGGTCGATTTCGGTCTGGACCGCGACGGCTTCTTCGACCGCCTGCAGTTCGGCTACAAATACCGCAAGCACGAAACCGACCAGCGCATGTCGGGCGTGACGGTCCAGATCTTCGGCGCGCCGGACAGCGCGGCGATGTTCAACCCGCGCCAGGTGCCGGGCAACTATCTGGACGGCTTCGACGGCGTGAACGGCCAGATGACCGGCCGCTTCCGCATCGATGGCAGCGCCCTGGCGGACTACATCCAGTCCGGCGGCTACCTGCGTCCGTGGCAGGCCGCGCCGACGCCGACCGTGTTCGGCAACGCCGAGTTCACGGCCCAGAACTGGAACGTCCAGGAGACGATCCACGCCGTCTACGGTCAGGCGAACTTCGAAAACGACTTGGTGCGGGGCAACATCGGCCTGCGCTACGTCCGGACGGAATCGGACAGTGGCGGCTACATCTGCGTCAACCAGACGGCCACCGGCTGCGGCACGACCGCCGCCGACTGGGCCTGGAGCGTGACGACCAAGGAGTACGACGACTTCCTGCCCAGCCTGAACCTGGTGTTCACCGTCTCGGACGATCTGCTCATCCGTGCGACGGCGTCCAGGGTCATCGCCCGTCCGAACTACGCCGACATGTCCAACTACTTCTGGCTGTCGGACCAGATCCTGAACGGCGGCGGCGGCAATCCGGACCTGGATCCGTACGAGTCGACCAACCTGAACGTCGCGGCCGAATGGTATTTCGGCGAGAACGCCATCCTGTCGGGTGAAGTCTTCGTCAAGGACATCTCCAACTACATCCTGCAGAAAACCGCGCCTGAGCAGCACTTCAACCAGGCCCAGAACGCCGTCACCACCTACCAGATCAGCCGTCCGACCAATGCCGGCTCGGCCGAACTGAAGGGGCTGTCGCTCGCCTATCAGCAGAACTACGCCTACGGCTTCGGCCTGCTGGCCAACTACACCCTGGTCGACGGCGAGGCGGACAACGGCCAGGATCTGCCGTTCAACTCCAAGCACCAGGTCAATCTCAGCCCCTTCTATGAGAACGGCGCCTTCTCGGCCCGTGTGACCTACACGTGGCGGTCGCGGTACTTCACCGGCCTGGACCGCGGCGACGCCATGTATGTGCGTGACGTCGACACCCTGGACGCCACGGCGGGCTATGCCTTCAATGACCGCGTCAGCCTGACCGTGTCCGGCCAGAACCTGCTCGACAGCGAGTACTACGCCTACGCCAATACGGTGGACCTGCCGCGCGGCGTCTATCGTACGGGCCGCAAGCTGATGGCGACGCTGGCGATCGAGTTCTAGGACCCGGTTTTGCGAGGGCGATGATCCGTCGTCCTCGCAAAAGCCTGTCGCCAAGGTCTCCTCCTGAGGCCAGACTGGCGCGGGGCGTCCCACGTCCCGCGCGCCCTTTCTCCAGCTGCGAGACTGCGATGACCCTGATCGCGCGATCGGCGACGGCGTTCGCCCTGATCTGCACTCTGGCGGCGGCGGCGCCGGCATTGGCGCAGACGACGACGGGCTCGATCATTCCCAGGCCCCAGTCAGTGACGGCGATACCCGGCGCATTCCGGATCACCGCGGGAACGGCGATCCTGACGCCGCGTGGCGACGCCGAGGCCGCCCGGGCGGCGGCGCATTTCGCGGAACTCATGCAGCGCACGCGTGGCCTGACCCTGACGGTGCGCGAAGGCGAGGCCGCGCCCGGCACCGTCGTCTTCCGCCATGACGCCGGATCGACCGCTGACGCCTATCGCCTGGACGTGACTCCGCAGGGCGCGGTGATCACCGCCGGCGACTTCGGCGGCCTTCTGTATGGCGCGGTCAGCCTGTGGCAGCTGGCTACCGCCGAGGCGGGGCAGGGGGCGGTGGCCATTCCCGCCGTCGCCATCCAGGACGCCCCTCGCTTCGGCTGGCGCGGCGTCATGCTGGATTCCGCCCGCCACTATCAGTCGCCGGAGTTCATCAAGGAATTCATCGACTGGATGGCGTTGCACAAGCTCAACGTCTTCCACTGGCACCTGACCGACGACCAGGCCTGGCGGCTGGAGATCAGACGCTATCCCAGGCTGACCGAGGTCGGCGGCTGGCGCGTCCATGCGGGCGCGGCGGCGCAGAAGGACATCGACCCGGCCACTGGCCGCCCGCGCCTCTACGGCGGCGTCTACACCCAGGATCAGGTACGCGACATCGTCGCCTATGCGGCGGCCCGTAACATCGTAGTGGTGCCCGAGATCGACGTGCCCGGCCATGCCAGCGCGGCGGTCGCCGCCTATCCCGAGCTGGGTGTGACCGACGTCCCCGGCGGCTCCGTACCGGTCGTGCCCGCTGACTGGGGCGTCTATCCGACCCTGTTCAACGTCGAGGAGCCGACGCTGGTCTTCCTCGAGAACGTGATGGACGAGGTCGTCGATCTGTTCCCCGGCGAGTACGTCCACATCGGCGGCGACGAGGCGGTCAAGGATCAGTGGAAGGCCTCGGCCCGCGTTCAGGAGCGGATGCGGGAACTCGGGCTGACGGACGAGGAGAAGCTGCAGAGCTGGTTCGTCGCCCGTCTGGAAAAGCGACTGAACGACCACGGCCGGCGCATGATCGGCTGGGACGAAATCCTCGAGGGCGGCATCAATCCGAACGCCAGCGTCATGTCCTGGCGCGGCGTCGAGGGCGCCATCGAGGCGGCGCGCCTGGGCCATGACACGGTGATGTCTCCAGCGCCGGTCCTCTATCTGGACAACCGCCAGAGCGCCGACGACGGGGCGCCGGGCCGCGGCTTCACCTCGTCCCTGCGCGACGTCTATTCCTTTGATCCGACACCGGACGAACTGACCCCGGAGCAGGCGCGCCGCGTCCTCGGGGTGCAGGCCAACCTGTTCACCGAACATATGCGCGATGAGGAGCGGGTCGAATACCAGGCCTTCCCGCGTCTATCGGCCCTGGCCGAAATGGCCTGGACCCCGCATGAACGGCTGGACTTCGCCGACTTCCGCGCGCGGCTGGATCCGCAGCTGGCGCGCTATCGCACGCTCGGCATCGACTATGCGACCAGCGGCCTGACCGAGGTCGCCGCCGTTCCGCCCGCCGACGGCCAGCGCCGCTACGACCATCAGATGAAGCTGTGCAGTGCGGCCCTGCCGCTGTCGCTGATCGATGACGCCCCGCTGGAGGGCGAGCGCGCGGCCCTGCTGATGGACATCCTCAATCCCTGCTGGATCTATCAGTCGGCGGACCTCCGCCATGTCGTGCGCTTCGAGGCCGCCGTCGGCCAGGTTCCCTTCAACTTCCAGATCGGCGCTGACCGCGACAAGATCCACCTGGGGACCCCGCGCACGCCGGAGGGCGAGCTGGAGGTCCGCATCGACGGCTGCGAGGGCGAACCCGCGCTGATCATTCCCCTGGCCTCGGCCGCCGGGAACGACGGGATCACCACGCTCTCCGGACTCCTGCCCGTTCGCTCGGGCGCGCACGACCTGTGCCTGCGCTTCACGCAGAAAGACTTGGATCCGATGTGGGGCGTCGACTGGGTGCGCCTGTCCGATCCGACCAAGCCCGAGGACGAATGATGACGCCGGAACTGATCGTCCACGCGCCGATCGACGGCTGGGTCTGTTCACTGGACGAGGTCCCGGACACCGCCTTCGCCGCGCGCATGGTCGGCGAGGGACTGGCCATCGACCCGACCGGCCTGACGGTCCGCGCGCCCTTCGACGGCGTAGTCTCGAGCCTGGCCCGCACCGGCCACGCCGTCAGCGTGCGTTCGGACGACGGGCCGGAAATCCTGATCCATCTGGGACTGGAGACGGTCTCTCTGAACGGCGCGGGCTTCACCGCCCATGTCGCGGAGGGCGCGCGGGTGCGCACCGGCGATCTCCTGCTGTCGCTGGACATGGACGTCGTGGTGGGAGGCGCGAAGAGCCTGATCTCGCCGGTTCTGCTGGCTAATGAGGGCGAGGTCCGCCTGTTGCCCCTGAACCGTCTCGTGATGGCGGGTGAGCCGATCATGGCGGTGCGTCCAGCGGCCGCCTTCGGTGCGATGGCGGGCGACGAACAGGCGGCGCTGACCCGAGCGGTGCGTGCGCCGCTGCCGCATGGCCTGCACGCCCGCCCGGCCTCGCTCATCGCCGCCGCCGCCAAGGGTTTCGATGCCCGGGTCCGGCTGATCCTGGGCGACCGCAGCGCTGACGCCGCCAGCCTGACGGCCATGATGACCCTGGGGCTCAAGGATGGCGACGACCTGATCCTGAGCGCCAGCGGTCCGCAGGCCGAGGCGGCGCTGGAGGCGATCGCCACCCTGATCCTGTCCGGTCTGGGTGAGGGCGGCGAGAGCGCGCCTGTCGTCCACGCCGCCGAAACGCCTGAGGCTCCAGCCGGTCCGGCCGCGGGCGAGGACGGCGAACTGATCTTCTCGGGCGTCATGGCGGCGCCGGGTCTGGCGATCGGCCGCGCCGTGCGTCTGCGTCAGGCCGAGATTGAAACGCCGGAACAGGGGCGCGGCGTCGAACTGGAGCAGGCCGCCCTGCAACAGGCGCTGAGCGCGGTGCGTGGCCGCATCGAGGCTTCTGTGGCCGGCGGCGGTGCGCATCGTCGCGCCATTCTGGCGGCCCATCTGGCCTTCCTTGATGACCCCGGCCTGATCGCCGCGGCGCAGGAGGCCATCGACGCGGGCGCCGGCGCCGGTTTCGCCTGGCGCAAGGCGACGCAGGGCGGGGTGGCGCTGTTCCGGTCGCTGGGCGACGCCCGCACGGCTGAGCGCGCCGACGATCTGATGGATCTGGAACGTCAGGTCCTGATCGAACTGTCGGGCGAGGCCGCGCCGGCGCCGGTGGTGCTGGGGACCGGATCGGTCATCCTGGCCGACGACCTGCTGCCGTCTCAACTGATCGCGCTGGACGCGGTCAAGGTGGCGGGGCTGTGCACCGCCCGCGGCGGACCGACCTCGCACGTCGCCATCCTGGCCGCGGCCATGGGCGTGCCCGCCCTGGTCGCCGTGGGACCTGGTCTGGACCGGGTCGCGGACGGCGCCCTGGTGGTGCTGGACGCCGACGGCCGGCGACTGGTCGCCAACCCCTCCGCCGCCCGTCAGGCGCGCGCCCAGAGCGGGGCCGCCGCCCGCGACCGCCGGCGGGCCGAGGCGCACGCCCTGGCCTCCGAAGACTGCCGCACCGCCGACGGCGTCCGTATCGAAGTCTTCGCCAATCTGGGCGCCGTGACCGAGGCCGCGCCCGCCGTGGCCGGGGGCGCCGAGGGTTGCGGCCTGCTGCGGACCGAATTCCTCTTCCTCGAACGCCAGAGCGCCCCGACGGAAGACGAGCAACTGGTCCAGTATCAGGCCATCGCCGACGCCTTGGACGGACGACCGCTGGTCATCCGCACCCTCGATGCGGGGGGCGACAAGCCCATGCCCTATCTGCCCATGCCGCAGGAGGACAATCCGGCTCTGGGCCTGCGGGGCGTCCGGGCGGGCTTGCACCGGCCCGACCTGCTGCTGACCCAGCTGCGCGCCGTCTGCCGGGTGCGCTCGGCCGGAACGGTCGCCGTCATGCTGCCGATGATCGCTTCTGCGTCCGAGGTGCGTCAGGTCCGTGCCCTGCTGGATATCGCCGCGAACGAGACCGGCGGTCAGACGCCGCTGCTGGGGGTGATGATCGAGACGCCGGCGGCGGCCATGACCGCTGACCTGCTGGCGCCCCACATCGACTTCGTCTCGGTCGGCACCAATGACCTGACCCAGTACGCCTTGGCCATGGATCGCCAGAACGCCCATCTGGCGGCCCAGCTCGACAGCCTGCACCCGGCGGTCCTGCGCTTGATCGCGCAGACCGCGGCGGGGGCCGCAGACACCCGCTGGATCGGCGTCTGCGGCGGACTGGCCTCCGATGTTCTGGCCGCGCCCATCCTGATCGGGCTCGGCGTCACCGAGCTGTCGGCCACGCCGTCGATGGTGGCCGAGATCAAGGCCGTGGTGCGGTCCATGACCTTGGCCGACTGCCGCGCATTGGCGGCCCAGGCGCTGACGCTGGACAACGCCGAGGCCGTGCGCGCCCTGGCCGACGAGCGTCTGGCGGCCCTGCTCAAATCCCATGTCGTCGGAGCGGTCGCATGAAGATCGGACTGTCCAGCCTGCAGCCGCTCGGCCGGGCCCTGATGCTGCCCATCGCCGTCCTGCCGGTCGCGGGTCTGCTGCTGCGTCTGGGCCAGCCGGACCTCATGGACATCGCCTTCATCTCGGCGGCGGGGCAGGCGATCTTCGCCAATCTGGGTCTGCTGTTCGCGGTCGGCGTGGCCGTCGGCCTGGCCAAGGACAACAACGGCGCCGCCGGCCTGGCGGGCGTGGTCTGCTTCCTGATCTCGGTCGAGGCGTCCAAGGTCCTGCTGAGCGTGCCGCCCGAAGCGGTCGCGGGTCTCACCGGCGACGCCGTCGATGCGGCGTCAAAGGTCTTCAAGGACCAGGCCTTGTCGCGGCTGGGCGTACCCATCGGCATTGTCGCCGGCCTGATCGCCGGGGCCTGCTACAACCGCTTCTCGACGTTCAAATTGCCGGACTATCTGGGCTTCTTCGCCGGTCGCCGCTTCGTGCCCATCGTCGCGGGCGTGGCCGGCCTGGTGGTGGCCGCCGCCGTCGGGCTGACCTTCGCGGGCATCGACCACGCCATCGACGTCTTCAGCCGCGCCGTGGTCGGGTCAGGCGAGATCGGCCTGTTCGTCTACGGCTTCCTGAACCGGCTGCTGATCGTCACCGGCCTTCACCACATCCTGAACAACGTCGCCTGGTTCATCGTCGGCGACTACAACGGGGCGACCGGCGACCTGAACCGCTTCTTCGCTGGCGACCCGAGCGCGGGCGTCTTCATGAGCGGCTTCTTCCCCGTCATGATGTTCGGCCTGCCCGCCGCCTGCCTGGCCATGTACCACGCCGCCCGCCCGGACCGACGAAAGGAGGTCGGGGGCATGCTGTTCTCCCTGGCGCTGACCGCCTTCCTGACCGGGGTGACCGAGCCGATCGAGTTCACCTTCATGTTCCTGGCGCCGGTCCTCTACGCCATCCACGCGGTGCTGACCGGGGTGTCGATGGTGGCGATGGACCTGTTGGGATCGCGGCTGGGCTTCACCTTCTCGGCGGGCCTGTTCGACTATGTGCTGAACTATGGCCGCGCGACGCGGCCCTGGATGCTGCTGCCGGTCGGACTGGTCTACGGCGGCCTCTATTACGGCCTGTTCCGGGGCGCCATTTCGATCTTCAACCTGAAGACGCCCGGACGGGAGGACGAGCCCGTCGCGGCTGCGCCGATCTCGGATGTGGCGGGCAGTCGGGCCGAGCGCTTCGTCGCGGCCCTGGGCGGCGCGGGCAATCTGACCTCCGTCGCCGCCTGCACCACCCGCCTGCGGCTGCATATCCGGTCGCGCGAGGCGGTGGACGAGGCGGCGCTGAAGCGGCTGGGCGCGCGCGGCGTCATCGCGCCGGCCCCGGACCAGCTTCAGGTCGTGCTGGGGCCGATCGCCGACGCCGTTGCGGACGAGATCAAGGCGGTCATTGGCGCAGGGGATGCTCCACGTCCGCAGGACCCGCGTACCGCCGTCGCGGAAGGAACGCCGGACCTGGCGCCGGACGTCCTGGCGGCCCTGGGCGGTGCCGGCAATGTCGAGAGCGTCCAGCGCAAGGCGGGGCGCCTTTGCGTTCGCCTGAACCAGGCCGATATTGATCCGGCGCGGTTGACCGCCCTTCTGCCCCGCGGCTTCGTTCGCACCGGTTCCGATACCCTCCAGATCCTGCTCGCGCCCGACTGAGAACGGGCGGGTCAGCGCCCGAGCAGCGGTCCCAGGAGCTGGAAGCCCGCGAGCGCCAGGATCAGCACCCCGATCAGCCAGGCGAATGGCCGCACCGGAAGGATGCGGGAGATGAAGGCGGCCAGGGGCGAGGCGATGACGCCGCCGACGATCAGACCCGCGACCGAGGTCCCATACTGCTTTAGCCCGTCGACCTCCTCCCAGTGGCCCGTGACCAGGGCGACGATGAAGGTGGTCGAGACGGCCGCCGCGACGACGGCCTCAGCGGCGTTGCCGGTGCCGACGGCCTGACGCGGCGGTTCCCCGACGCTCACCAGGGTGGTCGTCACCGTCGGACCCCAGCCTCCGCCGCCCAGCGCATCGAGAAAGCCGCCCACCACGCCGAGCGGGGCGGCGCCCTTGATCGGCGCATGTCGGAGCCGGATCTCGCGGGTGGCGCGGACGAGGATGATCACCCCCATCAGCGCCAGCCACCCCAGCACCCAGGGCTTGATCAGGGCGCCGTCGATGGAGGTCAGGAAGACGCCGCCGATCACGCCGCCGATCACGCCGCCGACGGCGAGGGGCCAGAACAGCGACCAGCGGACGTTGCCGTGGGCGAGGTGGGACAGGCCGGACGCGGTTCCGGTGAACACCTTGGCTGCGTGGACGCTGGCCGAGGCGACGGCCGGCGGCGTGCCCAGGCTGAGCAGCAGGGTCGAGGAGATGACCCCGAACGCCATGCCCAGCGCCCCATCGACGATCTGGGCGGCGAAGCCGACGGCGGCGAACAGCAGGAACTCTTCCATCAGCCGGGCGCCCGATCCGGGTTCAGCCAGTTCGGGACGGGCAGGCCCCGCGCCGACAGATACTCCACATTGAACAGCCGGGAGGCGTAGCGGATGCCGGGGTCGCACAGCAGGGTGACGATGGTCTTCCCGGGGCCGAGCTCCCGGGCCAGCCGCACGGCGCCGACCAGGTTGACGCCGCTCGATCCCCCCAGGGAGAGGCCCTCTTCCTGGATCAGGTCGAAGAGGATCGGCAGGAATTCCGCGTCCTCGATCCGGAAGGCGTGATCCGGCGTGAAGCCTTCGAGGTTTCCGGTGATCCGGCCCACCCCGATGCCCTCGGTGATCGAGGAGCCTTCTGACTTCATCTCGCCGCGGGTGAACCAGCTGTAGAGCGAGGCCCCGGCCGGGTCGGCGAGGGCGGTCTGTATCGACGGATTGCGTTCCTTCAGGAAGCTCCCGATCCCCGCCAGGGTGCCGCCGGACCCGACGACGCTGACGAAGCCGTCAACGCGGCCCTGGGTCTGCTCCCAGACCTCCGGTCCGGTCCCTTCGTAGTGGGACAGGCGGTTGGACAGGTTATCGAACTGGTTGGCCCAGAAGGCGCCGTTCGCAAGTTCGGCGTCGAGTTCTCGCGCCAGGCGGGCTGAATGGTGGACGAAATGGCTGGGGCTCGAGAAGGGCGCCGCGTCCACCTCGACCAGCCGGGCTCCGAGCGCCCGCAGCGCCAGCTTCTTCTCTTCCGACTGGGTGCGGGGCATGACGACCACGACCGGGTGGCCGAGGGCGGCGCCCACCAGGCTCAGACCGATCCCGGTGTTGCCGGCGGTGCCTTCCACGATGGTTCCGCCCGGACGCAGTTCGCCCGACGCCCGGGCGCGCTGGACGATCGACAGGGCGGCGCGGTCCTTGATCGACTGGCCAGGGTTCATGAACTCCGCCTTGCCCAGGATTTCGCACCCCGTCGCATCCGACAGGCGGTTCAGTCGAAGAAGGGGAGTCTGACCGATCAGGTCGATCACGGAACGTCGGAGCGTCAAGGCGATATCTCTGGAAACGGGAGGAGGCGGGGAAATCAGCCGACCGGGAGCGCGCGGCGACCCAGATGTATACCGCATTCGGTCTTTGCGGCTCCGGCCCAGCGGCCGAGACGACCGTCCTCGCCGGCCTCGACGGCTTGGGTGCAGGGCCAACAGCCGATCGACCGGTAGCCGTGGGCGCTGAGCGGATGCCTCGGCAGGTCCTGGGCGTCGAGCCACGCCGCGAGCCGCTCCTCCGACCAGTCGTGCAGCGGGTTGACCCGGATGCGGCCTTCGAACAGCTCGAAGGGGCGCAGGCCCCGCCGATCCGGGGTCTGAAACGCCTTGCGGCCGGTGATCAGGATGTCGACGCCGGCCAGCGCCCGCTCCAGCGGGGCCACCTTGCGCAGGTCGCAGCAGGCGTCGGGATCGGCGCGCCACAGGTCGTCGCGGGGATCGCGGTCGGCGCGCTCGCCCGCGTCGGGCGTCACCAGCCGGACATCGGTCAGGCCGAGGCGCTCCGACAGGGCCTTTCGGTAGGCCAGGGTCTGGAGGAAATGCATCCCGGTATCGAGGAAGATCACAGGGATCGACAGGTCGATCCGCGCGACCAGCGACAGCAGCACTCCGGCCTCGGCGCCGAACGACGACAGGACGGCGGGCTTCAACCCGAGGGACGGGGCCAACGCCGCCTGAAGAACGTGTTCGGCGCCGCCCTTGCGCGTTGCGCGGTCGAGTGTCCCGACAAGAGCTTCGAGGTCCTGCGATGCGGGTTTCCGGCGTCGCCAGATCGGGACCGCGCTGTCTTCCACGGGCTGGTAGGTCGCGCTGAACGCGGCGTCCATCCGCCTCCAGGCGTCGAGGTCCGCGCCGGGCCCCAGGACCACGCCGTCGAAGCCGGAGCGGCGCAGGTGACGGGCCTGGTCGGGAATGACGCGGCCTTCCGCGATCAACCGCCCGCGATAGCCGCGCTCACGCAGGACCGCGGCCAGGGAGAAGCCTCGCCCATCGCGAAAGGCGTCGAATTCCAGGATGAGGACTTCGGCGTCCCGCGCCGCCGCCTCGACTTGTTCAAGGGGCGTCGTCACGGGCAGCCGCACGCCCTCGGGAGCTGTATCAAGCCACTGCATCGAGCGTTCCATAGATGGCGTCGCGGAACGGATCGGCGCCCAGGCGGCGAACGGCGTCCAGGAAGGTCTCGCCCTCGCGGCGGACCTCGAGATAGCGGTCCAGAGCCCGCTTGAGCGCCGGCGCGACGTCGTCGGCGGCCAGGCTGCGGCCGACGATTTCGCCCAGCGCGGCCTGCTCATCCGCCGAACCGCCGACGGTGATCTGGTAGTACTCCTCGCCCTTCCGATCGACGCCCAGCACGCCGATGTGGCCGACGTGGTGGTGGCCGCAGGCGTTGATGCAGCCGCTCATATTGACCCGGACCGGCCCCAGCCGTTCCTGGTAGTCGAGATCGGCGAGCTGTTCGGACAGGGCCTGGGCGACAGGGATCGACCGGGCGTTGGCCAGGCTGCAGTAGTCCAGGCCGGGGCAGGCGATGATGTCCGTCACCAGGTCCGCGTTCGGAGTCGCCAGTCCGGCGCCGGTCAGCCGCCGCCAGATTTCCGGCGTGTCGTCCAGGCGGACATGGGGCAGGACCAGGTTCTGCTCATAGGCGGCGCGCACCTCGTCGAAGGAGAAGCGTTCGGCGAGGTCCGCGACCAGATCCATCTGGTCGGCGGTGATGTCGCCTGGAACGCCGCCCTGCGGTTTCAGCGAGACGATAAGGGTCGCATAGCCCGGCTTCCGGTGGCGCCGGATGTTGTTGCGCGCGAAACGGGCGAAGTCGGGATCCGCCAGGCTCGCCCGGTCGAAGGCTCCGCTGGTCCTCGGCAGGTCTGCGAACGGCGGCGGCGCGAAATAGGCGCGGATGCGGGCGACCTCTTCTTCCGGCACCCGCAGATCCTCGCGGCGCAGGGTGGCGAAATGCCGCTCGACCTCCTCGCGGAAGGTGTCGATGCCGAGGGAGGCCACCAGGATCTTGATCCGCGCCTTGTGGATGTTGTCGCGGCGGCCCAGCAGGTTCCAGGCGCGGAGAATGGCCGTGAGATAGGCCAGCAGGTCCCGGCCCGGCACCGCCGGCGCGATCTCTTGCGCGATATGCGGGATCCGGCCCTGGCCGCCGCCCACGAACACCCGGAAGGCCGCCTGTCCGTCCTCGCCCCGGATCAGCTGAAGGCCGACGTCGTGAGTGCGCATGGCGGCCCGATCCTTCGGGGCCGCGATCACCGCGATCTTGAACTTGCGCGGCAGGAACGAGAATTCGGGATGGATGGTCGACCACTGGCGCAGAATCTCGCACCACGGGCGGGGATCCTCGATCTCGTCGTCCGCGCAGCCGGCGAAGACGTCGGTGGTCACGTTGCGGATGCAGTTCCCCGAAGTCTGGATGGCGTGCATCTCGACCTCGGCCAGCTCCGACAGGATCGCAGGAATGTCGCTGAGCGCCGGCCAGTTGTACTGGATGTTGGTGCGGGTCGTGAAATGGCCGTAGCCCTTGTCATAGACCCGCGCGATGCGGGCCAGGCGACGCAGCTGGCCGCTGTTCATCGTCCCGTATGGCACCGCGACGCGCAGCATGTAGGCGTGCAGCTGCAGGTAGACGCCGTTCATCAGGCGCAGGGGCTTGAACTCGTCCTCGGTCAGACCTCCCGAGACCCGGCGCGAGACCTGGTCCCGGAACTCTTCGATCCGTTCGCGAACAATGGCGGTGTCGAATTCGTCGTAGCGGTACATCAGAGCTGCTCCAGACTGTGGCCCACGGTGGGACCCTTCGAGCGGATCAGCTCCTTGAACCGGTCGCGGCCTGAGGGGCGACCGTCATCGACTTCGACCAGATAGGGATTGACGTAGATCGCGGGCTGGAGCGCCGCCTGCGACAGGGCGAGGTCGGCGGCTTCGCCGTCGAACCGGCCGGCCTGGTCGAGCGCCCCGACGGGTTCTCCCGACGCATCGGCGTAGATCACCCGCCCGTCGGAGAGGCGGTTGGCGGTCACGATCTTCATGCCGCGACCTCCCGCGCCGTCGCGCCGGAACGTGCCCAGGCTGCGACTTCACCGACGATCAGGAGGGCAGGGCTGACGACTTTCTCGCGGGCCACCAGGCGGGCGAGGTCGTCGAGCCGGCCCGTGACGACGCGCTGATCGGGCCGGGACCCGTTCTCGATCACCGCGACCGGCGTGTCCGGCGCCCGGCCGGCTTGGATCAGGCCGGCCTGCACCGCCGCCGCTCCGGCTACGCCCATATAGACGGCGAGCGTGTGGTTGGGGGTGGCGAGGGCGGTCCAGTCGGGCCCGGCGCCGCCGGGTCGGGTCTCGGCGGTCACGAAGCTGACGGCCTGCGCCTGGTCGCGATGCGTCAGCGGAATGCCCGCGGCCGCCGCGCACCCCAGGGCGGCGGTGATTCCCGGCACGACGACGACCTCGATCCCCGCGGCCCGCACGGCCTCCAGCTCCTCGCCGCCGCGGCCGAATACGAACGGATCGCCACCCTTCAGCCGCACCACGCGGTGCCCGGCTTTCGCTTCAGCGATCATCAGCGCCGCGATCTGTTCCTGCGGCACGGAATGCTCGCCGCGTCTCTTGCCGACGTAGATCCGGCGCGCATCGCGGCGCGCGCGGTCCAGAACAGCGGGCGGCGCCAGACGGTCGTGGATGACGATGTCGGCGTCCTGCAGCGCGCGCAGCGCCTTGAGCGTCAACAACTCGGGATCGCCCGGTCCGGCGCCGACCAGATGCACGACCCCCTGCGGCTGTTCTGGGCGGTTCAGCAGGCGTAGCATCTCGCGGCGCGCCTCAGCGGTCCGGCCGGCCAGCGCCAGGTCCCGGGGCGCGCCGCGGAAGGCGGTCTCCCAGAACCGGCGGCGGGCCATGAAGTCCGGCAGGGTCGCCATCACTGTTTCGCGCAGGCCTTCGGCCAGGCGGGCCAGACGATCCAGGCCCGGGGGCAGGGCCGCTTCGACGCGGGCGCGCACTTCGCGGGCCAGGACCGGCGCCGCACCGCCGGTGGCGATCCCGACCACCACCCCGTCCCGGTCGATCAGGGCGGGGGTGTGGAAGTCGCTCAATCCGGGCTGATCCACGACATTGACCTGGGCGCCGGACGCCCGCGCCAGCTCGGCGAGGGCGCGCGACTGCGCCGGGTCGGCGACGGCGATGAAGATCAGTCTGGCGCCGGACAGGTCCGCCGCCTCCGGCCAGCGCGCGATCCACGCCTCGTCAGGCTCCGCGGTCGGTCCCGCGAACCAGCGCAGCTTCGCCCCGGAGCCGTCAAACAGCCGCGCCTTGGCGGCGGCGGCGTCGCCCGCGCCAATCAGGACGATCGAGGTCCCCGGCAGGGGAATGGAGGCGAGGAATACGCGCATCGGATCATTTCACGGCTCTCTGACGGCCGAGCTTCCACCCCAGCCCTAGGTCCGGCGGTGATGCGCAACAAACGAGATTGTCTTTGTCGATCTATTAGGTTTTCTATCAGTGATGGCCCGAACCCTGTTACCCCTGAACGCCCTGCGCGTCTTCGAAAGCGCCGCCCGGCACCTGAGCTTCTCGCGCGCGGCTGAGGAGCTGGCGGTCACCCCCGGCGCCGTCAGCCAGCAGATCCGGCAGCTCGAGGAGATCATTCGCGCTCCGCTGTTCAAGCGCGAAGCCAAGGGATTGCAACTGACCGATCTGGGCCGCTCGTCGGCGCCGCTGGTGGCCGAGGGGCTGGACCGGCTGCGCGACGCCTCGGCCCTGATGCGGGAGCCGCCGCGCCGCCGCCAGGTCTCGATCAGCGTCGCGCCTTCGTTCGCCTCCAAATGGCTGATGCCCCGCATGGACGACTTCCACGCGCTTCATCCCGAGATCGAGGTGTGGGTGTCGGCGGATATGGAGCCGGTCGCGTTCGACCAAGGGCAGATCGACCTGGCGATCCGCTACGGCCCTGGAGATTACCCGGGCCACGTGGCCGAACGGCTGCTGATCGAGAGCGTCCTTCCGGTCTGCGCGCCGTCGCTGATGCAGCGGCCGAACGCGATCCGGACGCCGGCGGACCTGGCCCACCATGTGCTGCTGCACGACATGTCGGGCGACGGGGATCCCGGCCGGCCGGACTGGCCGATGTGGCTGATGGCGCGCGGGGTTCGCCACGGCGACGCGCGGCGGGGCTCCCGGTTCAACCAATCCGCCATGCTGATCGAGGCGGCGGTCGCGGGCCGTGGCGTCGCCCTGGCCAAGCGCACCCTGGCCCAGGCGGACCTGGCGGCCGGACGCCTGATCGCGCCTTTCCACGACGGCGGCGCTGTCGTCGGCTTCGCCTATCACGTGGTGCATCCGAAGGATCGGCCGTTGTCCCCGAGCGCCAAGGCCTTCACGGATTGGCTGAAGAAGCAGGCGGCGTTCCACGACACCGGCCTGGATCAGCTCTAGGGCGGTCGCAGTTTTTCTGCCCGATGGCGGCAGAAGAAGTCGTTCGCGCTGCGGCGGCGCAGTCTCCTATGGGCGAGGTCCCGCCTGAAGGATCGCCATGACCGAAACCCTTGCGCCCGTCCGTCCCGCCGCCCAGGCCTCCGCCTGGCACGAGCCCCGCATCCTGTGGACGCGGCGCTGGACCGACCGGTTGTTCAGCTTCGCCGTCGAGCGGCCCGAGAGTTTCCGGTTCCGCTCGGGCGAGTTCGCCATGCTGGGGCTCCCGGCAGAAGACGGCGCGGGCAAGCCGACGCTCCGGGCCTATTCGATCGCCAGTCCGGGCTGGTCGGACGAGCTTGAGTTCTTCTCCATCCAGGTTCCGGACGGCCCGCTGACGTCGCGGCTCGGCCGGCTGGCCGCTGGAGATGGCGTCCTGCTGGGCAAGAAGCCCACGGGCACCCTGGTGCTGGACGCCCTGACCCCCGGTCGGCGACTGTTCCTGATCGCCAGCGGGACCGGACTGGCCCCCTGGTTGAGCGTACTGCGCGATCCGGAGACCTGGGCGCGGTTCGACCAGGTCGTCGTGACCCACACCGTCCGGCAGGTGCAGGACCTGGCCTATCGGACCTTCCTGACACGCGATGTCTTCGAAGATCCTCTGATCGGCGACCTCGCCCTGGGACGGCTGCTCTACTACCCCACCGTCACGCGCGAACCGTTCGATCGGCCAGGACGGATCACCCGTCGGATCGAGGACGGCGCCCTGTTCTCCGATCTGGATCTCGGCTCCGGATTCGACCCCGCGACCGACCGCGCGATGCTGTGCGGATCGACGACCATGATCCGCGACGTGGCGACCCTGCTGGAGCGGGCGGGTTTCACGGAAGGTTCGAACGCGGCCCCCGGCGACTATGTCTTGGAGCGGGCCTTCGTCGGGTGACCTGTAAGAAAATCTATCGACTTCACCCAGATCAAATCGTTCGACCTGAGCCGCGCGGGTGGAGTTTGGGTAGGGCATCCACGAGGCTTCCATGACCCTTGCCGCACCACTCGTCCGTCCTTCCAACACGCCGACCGCGCCCGTGGCGCCGATCGGGCGGCTGTCGCCCCACCTGCGGCGTCTGGAAGCGGAAGCCATCGAGATCTTCCGGGAGGTCGCCGCCACCGCGCGCAATCCGGTGATGCTGTATTCGATCGGAAAGGACTCCGGCGTGCTGCTGCACCTCGCCGCCAAGGCCTTCTATCCGGCTCCGCCGCCGTTCCCGCTGCTCCACGTCGATACGACCTGGAAGTTCCGCGACATGATCCGGCATCGCGATACGGTCGCCGAAACCTACGGCGCCCGCCTGATCGTCCACATCAACCAGGACGGCGTGAAGCGCGGCGTCAGTCCCGTCGCCTCGGGCTCGTCGCTGCACACTCAGGTCATGAAGACCGACGCCCTCAAGCAGGCGCTGGACCAGCACGGCTTCGACGTGGCCTTCGGCGGCGCCCGGCGCGACGAGGAGAAGAGTCGCGCCAAGGAACGCATCTTCTCGGTGCGCGGCCCCGACCACACCTGGGATCCGCGTCGTCAGAAACCCGAGCTTTGGAAGCTGTGGAACTCAGCCCTCCAGCCCGGCGAATCCCTGCGGGTCTTCCCCCTGTCGAACTGGACCGAGCTCGACGTCTGGGAATACACGCGGATCGAGGCCATCCCGGTCGTGCCGCTCTATTTTTCCGCCCTACGGCCGGTCGTCGAGCGCGACGGCGCGCTGATCGTGCGCGACGATGAACGCCTGCCGTTGCGGGCCGGCGAGGTTCCGCGCCTGCGCCGCGTGCGCTTCCGTTCGCTCGGCTGCTACCCGCTCTCGGCGGCTGTCGAGTCGGACGCCGACGATATCGATTCCGTCATCGCGGAACTGCGGTCCAGCCGCGCCTCCGAGCGTCAGGGCCGGCTGATCGACGCGGACGAGACCGCCTCGATGGAGCGCAAGAAGCGCGAGGGCTATTTCTGATGGACGGTGAAATCGTGCCCCTGTCCGGGACCGTTCCCGATCCCGCGGCCCGCGACCATCTGCGGTTCCTGACCTGCGGCTCGGTCGATGATGGCAAGTCCACCCTGATCGGCCGCCTGCTGCATGACACCGGCCAGGTCGCGGACGACCAGCTCGCCGCGCTTGAGCGCGACAGCCGCCGCTTCGGCACGGCGGGCGACGCCCTGGATTTCGCACTGCTGCTGGACGGCCTTGAGGCGGAACGCGAACAGGGCATCACCATCGACGTGGCCCACCGCTATTTCTCGACGGCGCGCCGCAACTTCATCGTCGCCGACACCCCCGGTCATGAGCAGTACACCCGCAACATGGCGACTGGCGCGTCCGGCTGCGACGCGGCCGTCATTCTGGTCGATGCGACCCGGGGCGTCACGGCCCAGACCGAGCGCCACAGCCGCATCGTCTCCCTGTTCGGAATCCGGCACGTCATCCTGGCGGTGAACAAGATCGATCTGGTCGACTACGACCGCTCGGTTTTCGAAGCCATCGCCTCCGACTACGCCGCCTTCGCGGCGGGCCTGGCCTTCCGGTCGGTCGCCGCCGTGCCGATCAGCGCGCGGCAGGGCGACAATGTCGTCCGGCGCTCGCCTGAACTGTCGTGGTTCGACGGGCCGACGCTGATCGAGACGCTTGAAGGTCTGCCGGTCGAGGACAACCGCGTGTCGCGGCCGCTCCGCTTCCTGGTGCAGTACGTCAATCGCCCCGACCACACCTTCCGCGGCTATGCGGGAACGGTGGCCTCCGGGCGGGTCCGCGCCGGCGACCAGATCGTGGTCAGTCCGTCAGGCAAGACGGCGACCGTGGCGCGCATCGTGACCTGGGAAGGCGACCGGACCTCTGCCGAGGCCGGGGACGCGGTGACCGTGGTGCTGAAGGAAGAGGTCGACGTGGCCCGCGGCGATGTCCTGGCGCTGCCGCACGCTCGGCCGACCTCGGTGGACCGGTTCTCGGCCAGCCTGCTGTGGATGGGCGACCGGCCCTTTGCGTCCGATCGCGCCTACAGGATCCGCATCGGAGGCCGGATCTCGCCGGTCAAGGTCGTGCTGGCCGAGGCCGAAGCGGGCGACAATGCGGGGCTGAACCTGAACGAGATCGCCGCCGCGGAACTGACGCTGTCGTCGCCGATCGCTTTCGATCCGTTTGCGGACGATCCCGCCATGGGGGCCTTCGTCCTGATCGACCGGGAGACCGGCGCCGTCGCGGCGGCCGGGGTGGCCCGGGTCGCGCTGGGCCAGGCCGGACACATCTATCCCACCGCCGAGGCCGTCTCGCGGCGCGACCGGTCGCGGCTGAACGGCCACGAAGGCGGCGCGATCTGGCTGACCGGGCTGCCCGGCTCGGGCAAGTCGACCATCGCCACGGCCCTGGAGCGCAAGCTGCATGGGCGGGGCATACGGACGGTCCTGCTGGACGGAGACAATCTGCGCCACGGCCTGAACCGGGATCTCGGCTTCTCACCGGAGGATCGAGCCGAGAACGTCCGCCGCGCCGGGGAGGTGGCGCGCCTGTTCGCCGAGGGCGGCGTCATCAGTCTGTGCGCCTTCGTTTCGCCCAGCATCACCGCGCGCCGGGCCGTTCGTGACCGTCTGCCCACGAACGGTTTCCTCGAAATCTTCGTCGACGCGCCTCTGGACGCTTGCCGCGCGCGCGACCCCAAGGGCCTGTATGCCCGGGCCGACGCGGGCGTTATCGTCGACCTGACCGGCGTCGGCTCGTCCTACGAACCGCCGTCCGATCCGGACCTGGTCGTCGACACACTCGCGCTCACACCCGAAGCGGCCGCCGACCGGATCCTGGGGCTGCTCGAAGATCGCCGGTGGATCCCGACCGCCTGACGCCTGCGGCTTTTCAGCCGGATCGCAGGGTGGTGTGCACCGGCACGCCGTTCTTGATCGCCAGCGTCACCGGGGTGCGTTCGGCCACGTCAGCGAGGCGCGCGCGCTGGGCGTCGTCCAGCGGACCGGCGGGAACCAGTATCCGCTCGATGCGCGGCGGGGTCTCGCCGCCCAGATATTCCAGACGGACGTCCAGTCCCTCCAGCGGCCAGCCCTTCTTCTCGGCATACATGGTCAGGGTAATGGCGGTGCAAGCGCCGAGCGCCGAGACCAGCAGGTCGAACGGGGCGGGACCGGCGTCCGCGCCGCCCAGACGGTCGGGCTCGTCGGCGGTCAGGGCGTGCTTCAGGTCGCCGCCTGTCCTGATCGAGGTCAGGTAGCGGGCGGTTCCGATACGGGCGTGGGCGATGGCCATGGGACGGTTCCGATCAGGACATGGGGTTGGCGGGAGGCGCCGGTTCGGGCGGCAGGGGGATGAACTCCTGGTCGTCCATGTCGGGCAGCTTCATCCGTCCGGCGCGCCAGTCGGCCTTGGCCTGTTCGATACGGTCCTTGGACGACGAGACGAAATTCCAGTCGATGAAGCGTTCGCCGACCGGCTCGCCTCCCAGCACCATGACGGTCGAGGGTTCCAGCGCGCAGAGAACCGAGGCCACGCCCTTCTCCAGCACCGCCATCTGGCCATGGCCGAGCGGGCGGCCGTCATCCACCTCGATCAGGCCCGAGACGACATAGACGGCGCTTTCGGAATGGTCGGTCGGGGTCTGGAAGCGCGCGCCGGGCTCCAGCTCAAGATGCAGATAGTGCAGGGGCGAGAAGGTGCTGACTCCGGCCTTCATGCCCATGGTCTCGCCTGCCGCCAAGCGACCCTTGACCCCATTCTCGCGCCAGGTCGGCAGGTCCGCGGTGGGCACGTGCTGGAACGAGGGGTCGATCTCTTCCTGACCGTCGGGCAGGGCGACCCAGGCCTGGATGCCTTCCAGCAGGGCGCCTTCGCGGCGGGCGCGCTCGAAGCGTTCGGAGTGGGTCACGCCGCTGCCGGCGGTCATCCAGTTGACCTCGGCCGGACGGATGTCCTGCTGGACGCCCAGGCTGTCGCGGTGGGTGATCTCGCCGGAGAAGAGGTAGGTCAGGGTCGAGATGCCGATGTGAGGGTGGGGGCGCACGTCCACAGTCTTGGGCACGCCGGCGGGCATGTCGACCGGACCCATATGGTCGAAGAAGACGAAGGGGCCGACCGCGCGGCGCTTCGCATAGGGCAGGACGCGGCCCACCTCGAACCCGCCGAGATCCTTGCGGCGCTGGTCGATTATCATCTCAATCATCGGAGACCCTTCTCTGTTGGGACGGTGCGGCCCGGTCCGAAGCCGGGCCAAGGGTGGGATCAGGCGATGGCGGGAATGGCCCCGAAGCGGCCGCTGTTGAAGTCCGTGATCGCCTGGCGGATTTCCTGCTCGCTGTTCATCACGAACGGGCCGTAGCCGACGATGGGTTCATCGATCGGCTCGCCGGTCAGGACCAGCAGAACGGTGTCCGCGTCGGCGCTCAGGGTGACGCTGTCGCCCTTGCGATCCAGCAGCAGGGCCTCGGCGGCGCCGGTCGGCTGGTCGCCGTTGACCGTGACGTGACCCGACAGGACCACGACGATGGCGGTATGGCCTTCCGGCAGTTCCAGCGTCGTCTCGGCGTCCCGGTTCAGCCTCACGTCCCAGACATTGATGGGGGTGAAGGTGCTGGCCGGGCCTTTGGCCGCGTCCATGGCGCCGGCGATGATCCGGGCCGTGCCCGCGCCCTCAGGCAGGGCGACGGTCGGAATGTCGGCGTTCAGGATCGACTGGTAGCCGGGCCGGGTCATCTTGTCCCTGGCCGGCAGGTTGACCCACAACTGCACCATGCGGAACGGCCCGCCCGTCCGCGCGAAGGCGGGCGAGTGGAACTCCTCGTGCAGGATGCCGCCGCCCGCCGTCATCCACTGCACGTCGCCGGGGCCGATGACGCCGCCCTGACCCGTGGAGTCGCGGTGCTCGACCTCGCCGTCATAGACGATGGTCACGGTCTCGAAGCCGCGGTGGGGATGTTGGCCGACGCCGCGCCGTTGGTCGGTCGGCTCGAAATTATGAGGACCGGCGTAGTCGAGCAGCAGGAAGGGGCTGACCTGCTTGCCCGCGGCGTCATAGGAAAACAGTGAGCGCACGGGAAAGCCGTCGCCGACCCAGTGGCCGCGGTCGTTGCCGTATCGTCCCAGAACCTTCTTCATGACGTGTCTCCTTTGGAGCGATCGGACCGGGCCGACCGCGTTGAGACCGATATGATCCGGGAACGCCGACCGCGATAGATTGCGAAATCGCGTCGAAGCGTCCTATCAATAGAACGATGCGAGACCTCAACGACCTCTATTACTTCGTCCAGGTGGTGGACCACGGCGGCTTCGCCCCGGCAGCGCGGGCCTTGGGAATGCAGAAGTCCAAGCTGAGCCGGCGCATCGCCGCGCTGGAGGACCAGCTGGGGGCGCGGCTGATCCACCGCTCATCCCGCAAATTCTCGGTCACCGAGATCGGTCAGGCCTATTATCAGCACTGCCTGGCCATGCTGGTTGAGGCCGAGGCGGCCCAGGCGGTGATCGACAACGTCACGGCGCAGCCGCGCGGGGTGATCCGCGTAGCGTGCGTGCCGGGGCTGCTGACCTATCAGATGGGCGCACTGATCGCCGGCTTCATGGCCCTCTATCCCGAGGTCGAGGTGCATCTGCACAGCACCAGCCGTCGGGTGGACGTCATCGGCGAGGGCTTCGACCTGGCCATCCGCGTGCGCGAGCCGCCGCTGGAGGTGACGGACCTGGTCATGCGCAAGCTGGATGAGAGCGTGCACCGTCTGGTGGCCTCGCCCACACTGATGGCGCGGTTCCCGCCGCCGTCCGGTCCGGCGGACCTAGCCGACTGGCCCAGTCTGGACTTCGGTCCGGCCAATCGCGATCACACCTGGGCCCTGCACCACAGGGACGGAATGACCGCCTCTGTGCGCCACGCGCCGCGTCTGGTGACGGACGACCTGCACATGCTGCACGAGGGCGCCTTGCAGGGGTTGGGCGTCGTCCTGCTGCCGACTGTCACCGTGGGGCGGGACCTGGAGGAAGGGCGGTTGATCGACCTCTTCCCCGACTGGCGGCCCAAGCGCTGGATCGTCCACGCGGTCTTCCCCTCGCGGCGGGGTCTGTTGCCGTCGGTGCGCCTGCTGTTGGACTTCCTCGCCGAGGGGTGCGCCGCCCAGCGCCTCCACGACGAAGGTCTTCCTTAGCGGCGCCACACCTCGCGGCCTTCCTTGTAGGTCGTCTGCGCCCGCCAACAGGTTGCGGGCGGCTGGACGGGGGAAGGATCAGGGTCATGGACGCCTCGTTCCCTCCAGTAGCCAGCGATCAGATTGACGTGACTGGTCCTGAAGACGGACTGTTCTCCAAAGTGGTCTGACGCGCACCTGAACACTGTGGAGGCTGCCGCGGGGCGCCGGTTCCTTTCGGTTTCACGCAACAACCGTGGCGGTTGCGGATTGTGTTGGCGAATATCGGGCGTGGCGGAGAGAGAGATGAACCAGGACCCTGTTGATCCGCGGCGGACATCCGCGTGGCGCCCAGCCCTGGCGGGCGCGCTGATGGGGGCGTTCCTGCTGTCGGGTTGCGGCGCCGTGGCGCGGCTTGAGCCCCTGCCGGTGCGGACGCTCAATGCGCCGCTGTCGTACACCGTCGACCCGCGCATCCGGCCCGGGGATCAGGTCCGGGTCAACGAACTCATCGCCCTGTTCACCCAGCGGCTGGCCTCGCCCCACGCCACCGGAGCCGTGCTCGCCCTGTCCGGAGGCGGGGCCAACGGGGCCTTCGGTGCGGCGTGCTGGTCGGCTGGAGCGAGACGGGAACTCGCCCGCAATTCGATATCGTCACCGGCATCAGCACCGGCGCCCTGGCCGCGCCCTTCGCCTTCCTCGGCTCCGGCTGGGACGACGAGCTGCGCGCGGCCTACACCGATGGCGGCGCCGACGGCCTGCTGAGCCCGCGCGCCCTGGCCGGGCTGACGGGGCCGAGCCTGTTCAGCGCCGCCCCTTTGCGGCGGCTGGTCGACCAGAACGTCACGCCGGAGCTGTTGCGCCAGATCGCCGCCGAGCACGCCAAGGGACGGCGCCTGCTGGTCGTGACCACCAATCTGGACAGCCAGGAATCGATCGTCTGGGACATGGGACAGCTGGCGACCCAGGGAGACGAGCAGGCCCTGGTGCTGTTCCGCGAGGTGCTGATCGCGTCGGCCAGCATCCCGGGCGTGTTTCCGCCGGTGATGATCGCCGGCCTGCAGGGCGACCAGATCGTCGAGGAGATGCACGCCGACGGCGGCATCAACATGCCCTTCCTGGGCGTGCCCGAGACCCTGCTGGTGGGCGCCCAGCGGGTGCCGGGCGCGGATCGGGCGTCGATCTATGTGCTGATCAACGGCCAGACCGGTCGTACGAACCAGGTGGTGCGCGGCCGTCTGTCGGCCATCCTGGCGCGCGCCTACGAGAGCATGAGCAAGGCCAGCACCCGCACCCACCTGGCGGCCAACGCGGCCTTCGCGGCCCGCAATGGTGTGACCTTCCGGGTGGCGTCCATCCCGGCCGACGCGGAGGCCTCCAGCCTGAAATTCGATCACGCCTCGATGACCCGCACCTTCGAACTGGGCCGGTCGCGCGCCGCGGCCGGAGAGGCCTGGGTCACGCCCGCCGCCGAGCTGACCGACGAGCCGCCGCCGGCCCCGGCGGTCACGTCCCCGCCGGGCGGCTAGCCCCTGGCCGCTGCCTCCAGCTTGGCTGGGCCTTGCGGGCCAGGGCGGGCTGCGGCAGACCCGGCTGAAACGCTTGAGGCCAGACCATGATCCCGACGCTCTACGGCATTCCCAACTGCGACACGGTCAAGAAGGCGCGCGTCTGGCTGGACCAGCACGGCGTCGCCTACGCCTTCCACGACTACAAGAAGGCCGGGATTGACCGTGAGACGTTGAGCGGCTGGGTCGAGACGCACGGCTGGGAGATCGTGCTGAACCGCGCCGGTACGACCTTCCGCGCTCTGCCGCCGGAGGACAAGGCGGACCTGACCGCCGACAAGGCCATCGGCCTGATGCTGGCCAATCCGTCGATGATCAAACGCCCGGTGCTGGATGTCGACGGCCGCACGACCGTGGGGTTCAAGCCCGAGATCTATGCGGCCGTATTCGGCTAGACGAGCGTGAGCTGCGCCGGCTCGCCCGTCTGGGCGCTGGAGGCCAGCCAGACGTCGAACAGGCCGGGCTCCAGGGTCGGGCGCAGATCCGCGCCGAGGAATGACAGGTCCGAGGCGGGCAGGGGGATCGAAACCTGCACGCTGCCGCCCGCCGGGACCGTGACCCGCTCGAAGGCCTTGAGCAGGCGCACCGGCTGGGTGATCGAGGCCACGCGGTCGCGGATGTAGAGCTGCACCACTTCCGAGGCGTCATGCCGGCCGCCGTTGGTCAGGGTGACCGAGGCTGTGACCGACCCGTCCCGGGTCACGGACGGCGACGACAGGCTCACCGGCGAATAGCTGACCGGCGAGTAGCTCAGGCCGTGACCGAACGGATAGAGGGCCGCGTGCGGGACCTCGCGGAATTTCGAGGTGAACTCGCGGTCGGTCGGGCGCGACGGGCGGCCGGTCGACTTGTGGGCGTAGTAGAAGGGCGACTGGCCCGAGGCGTAGGGGAAGCTGACCGGCAGGCGGCCGACCGGGGCATGGTCGCCGAACAGCACGTCGGCGACGGCGTGGCCGGTCTCAGAACCCAGGAACCAGGTGACCAGGATCGCCTGCGCGTCGCGGATCGCGCCAGACAGCTCCATGCCGCGCCCGTTGCGCAGCAGGACCACCACCGGCTTGCCCGTGGCGGCGACGGCCTCGGCCAGGGCCAGCTGGGCGGCGGGAATGCCGATGTCGACGCGCGACTTGGATTCCGCCGACATCTCGCTCGACTCGCCGACGGCCAGAAGGATCACATCGGCCTCGGATGCGACGGTGACCGCCGCCTCGATGCCGCCGGGGATCGGGGCCTCGACATCCGAGCCCTTCACCACCGTCAGGGTCGCGTCCTCGCCGAGAGCGGCGCGCACGCCGTCCTCCAGCGACACGGCCAGGCGGGTGTCCTTGAATACCGACCACGGACCGAAGATGTCGGCCTTGTCCGCCCCGAACGGCCCGATCAGGGCGATGCGCTTGCCCGTCTTGGGCAGGGGCAGGACGCCGCCGTCGTTCTTCAGCATGACGATCGACTTGCGCCCGGCCTCACGGGCGAGGGCCAGATGCTCCGGGCTGCCGGTGACGCGGCGCTCGGTGCGCACGTCCGAGCCGCGATAGGGGTCGTCGAACAGGCCCAGGGCGGCCTTGGTCATCAGCACCCGGCGCACGGCCTGGTCGACGCGCTCGATCGGCACGTCGCCAGACTGGACCAGTTCTGGGATGTGTTTGAGGAACAGGCCGCTCTTCATCGACATGTCGACGCCGGCCATCAGGGCCAGGCGCGCTGCGTCGCGACCGTCGGCGGCGTAGCCGTGGGCCACCAGCTCCTGCTCGGAGGTGTAGTCGGAGACCACGAAGCCCGCGAAGCCCCACTCGCCGTGCAGAATGTCGGTCAACAGCCATTTGTTGCCGCTCGTCGGCACGCCGTTCAGGTCGTTGAAGGCGCTCATCACTGACAGGGCGCCCGCATCGAGCGAGGCCTTGAACGGCGGCAGGTAGATGGAGCGCAGCGCCAGCTCGCTCATGTCGGTGGAGTTGTAGTCCATGCCCGCTTCGGCGGCGCCGTAGGCCGCAAAATGCTTGGGCGTGGCCAGCAGCGAGGACCAGGCGGTCAGGTCGTCGCCCTGGAAGCCCTTGGTCCGCGCCACGGCGAACATGTTGTTGAGCAGCACGTCCTCGCCGGCGCCCTCGACGACCCGGCCCCAGCGCTGGTCGCGGGCCACGTCGACCATGGGGGCGTAGGTCTGGTGCACGCCCGCAGCGCCGCCTTCGACCGCCGCGGCGCGGGCGGTGCGCTCGGCCAGGTCCATGTCCCAGCTGGCGGCCTCGCCCAGCGGCACGGGGAAGGTGGTCTTCAGGCCATGGATGATGTCGGCCGCGAACAGCAGGGGGATGCCCAGCCGGCTCTCGCGCACGGCCATGTCCTGCACATAGCGGGTGCTCGCGGCGCCGACGCCGTTGAACAGGGCGCCGATACGGCCCGCGCGGATGTCGGCGGCCGTCTGGGACTGGTCCGTGTCTAGGGCGTCGCCGGGGTTGACCCCCTCCGGCCGCCAGCGGAACGGGTCGTTCATCAGGTTCAGTTGGCCGGCCTTTTCCTCGATCGTCATGCGAGCGATCAGGGCGTCGACACGGGAGAGATTTGCCTGCGCCTGAGCGGCAGCGATACGGGGAGCCATCATCATTCCAGCCATAAGAGCGCCTCCGGCGAGAAGCCATCGACGGGACGGTGCTGAGCCGAGTCGGTGATGCATGTAACCGGTTCCATCAAATTTCGCGCAGGACTTAACGGCCATGCTGGGCCGCGCCTACCCCGAAGTGATCACAACCGGTTGCGGCCGATCAGCCCTCGACGTCGGCGTCAGGACGGTCGTGCCCGTCCGCCCGTTCGGTGATCCAGCGCCCGTTGGTGTCTTCATACTCGATGAAGGCGTCCTCATCCGACACCTTTTGCTCGCGCGACACGGCCACGGCGGCGGCGCGGGCCGAGTCGTGGTCGGGGTAGGTCTCGGAATAGGTGTCCCCAAGTTTGTAGGCCCAGCCTCCGTCGTGTTCGACGATGCGATAGGTGATCTGGACCATGGCGGGACTCCGGGCAGGGGGAGGGATGTCTGACGTCGCGACAGCCAACGCGGCCGTAACGATGCGGTTGCGGGAACGTACGTTGGCGCACGTGGGTCGCCTACCTTGACCGCAGACGCGCCGGTGTCGAGCCTGCGGCTGTGGATGAAGTAATTTTCGGACGTGCGCATCCGCAACGCGGAACGGCGCCGACTACGGAATGAATAGCGCGGAGGACGGCCTTCGCCAGTGGGGATGACGACGATGGAAAACTTCTTCTACCAGTTCTGGTGGCTGCTCTTCCCGATCGGCTTCATGCTGGCGGGGGCGTTCAACAGCCTGCTCGGCTACCGGCGTCAGCGCGACGCGCTGAACCTGCTCAAGACCTATGCCGAAAAGGGGCAGGAGCCGCCGGAGGCGCTGCTGAAGGTGCTGCAGCGTCCGCTGGACGAGGACGGCTGGGACGGCAAATCGCCCGGCAATCGCCAGCCGACCAACTACTGGTCGCTGTTCGGCCTGTTCACGGCCCTGAGCATCGGCTTCTTCGGGGCCTCCTATCTGACCAATATGGATGGCGACAGCGGCGCCTTCACGGTGGTGTCCTTCGTCATGGGCGCGGTGGCGATCTGGGCTCTGATCAGCGCTCTGACCTGTCGCCGGAATCGTTGAGGGGGCGAGCCGGGGGGACATTGAACCGTGCAGCACGCCATGACCGACGCCGAACTGGTGAGCCGCGCGCTCGCCGGTTCGGACGCGGCCTTCTCGCGGCTTGTCGAGCGGCATCAGGCGGCGGTGCGGGCCTTCCTGCGCCGCTTCCTGGGCAGCGGCTGGGCCGAGGCGGACGATGTGGCCCAGGAGGCCTTTGTCGCCGGCTGGGCGTCGTTGCGCAGCCTCAAGGACCCGGCGGGCGTACGATCCTGGCTCTGCGGGATCGCCTGGCGCAAGGCGCAGGACCGGATCCGCAGCGCCCGGCGCGGCGCGGCGCGCGACTCGGGCTGGCTGGAGGCGGTCGAGACGCCGGCGGGCATATCGGCGGAGGAGAAGATGGCCCTCCAGGCCGCCATGGCCGAACTGCCGGCGGACGTGCGCGCCTGCGTGGCCCTGTGTCTGGGCGACGGCTGGTCGCATGGCGAGGCCTCGGAGGCGCTGGGCTTGCCTCTGGGCACGGTGAAGTCCCATGTTGCGCGCGGACGGGCGCGCCTGCTGAAAGCGCTCGGAGGTCCCGATGACGCCTGAACAGAAACTCGCAACCCTGTTCGCCGCCGAGGCTCCACCCCGGCGCGACTATGCGTTCGAGGTCGAGGTGGCGGGGCGGATCGCACGGCGCCGCGCCTGGATGACGGTCGCGGCCCTGTTGCCGTGGGCCGTCGTGACCGGCCTCGTCCTATGGGTCCTGCATCCGTTGCTGGAGACCGTATCGTGGGAACTGGTCCCGCTGATCCAGCCGGTGGCCTTCATCCTCGCCGGCGCCGTGGTCGCCGGGAGCGTCGGCCTGTGGTTGACCGGCGCGCTTCAGCGCACGGTGACGGTCGCCGCCACGCCGAAGTGATCGGACGGATACTCTCCGTTCACCGGCGTATTCCCCAACACTGACCATGCGCCGGGCGCGAAATGCGCCGCCTCGACGAAGATGTGGTCGATCACCCGGTTCGGATGGCCCTTGGCCGGATTGAGGGTCGTCGGGACCACGCCGCGGGGCAGGGCGCTGAAGAAGCGGTCGCCGGTCAGCACGTTCAGCCCGGCGTCCTCCTGCACGGCGTTGAAGTCGCCCATGACGATCAGCGGCGTCCCGTCGTGCGGCAGCCAGCCCAGCAGGTCGCCGATCTGGCGCGCCCGGACTGCCTGGGCGTCTGCCTGCCAGGCCAGATGGGTGTCGACGATGTCGATGGTCTTGCCGTCCAGATCGACCCGCACCCGCAGGGCGGTGCGGTAGTCGTCCAGCGGTTCCAGCTTCCGCGTATCATGCGCCAGCACCGGCAGGCGGCTGAGGATGGCGTTGCCGTAGCGACGCGGGGCGCCTTCCGCGTCGGTGGATACGAAATGCATTTCGTAGCCGCCCAGGGCGTCGGCCAACGTCCGAGCCTGGTTGGGCAGGCCGACGTTGGCGTCCTCCAGCACCTCCTGCAGGGCGATAACGTCAGGGTCGGCGGCGCGGATGGCCTCGATCAGCAGGGGCTGCCGGGCGGCCCAGTCGCCCTGATTGTGCCAGATGTTGAAGGTGACCAGCTTCAGCGGGCGCGATGCGCCGGGGGCGGGCAGGGTGGCGCAGCCCGTGACGGCCGCCGCGGCAGGGACGGCGGCCAGTCCGGCCAGCAGGGTGCGACGGTCGATCATGGCGAATCCTCTCCCTTTTGCGGCCTTGTAACCGGTTTCATGAGCCTTACGAAAGTTTCACCCGAAACTTCGCATCTGTAGGAGCCTCCCGGCGCCTCTTGTTCTCAGAAGGCCGAAACGTCACGCTTCGGTCCACAAGGATTAAAGGGGATATTCGATGGAAGACTTCATTCCGATCTTCGCGATCTTCGCCGTCTTCGGCACGCTGACCGCCATCGTCGTGGGTCCGACCTGGCTCAGGAGCCGTGAGCGTCGCGAGATGCAGGAGACCCTGCGCCACGCGATCGACAAGGGGCAGGACATGCCGGCCGAAGTCATCGAGGCGATGACCAAGGACGTCTCGAAGAACCTGCCGTCGCGCACCAAGGACATTCGCCGCGGCATCATCTGGCTGGCCGTCGGCATCGGCATCGCCGCCTTCGGCGCGATCACTGGAGGCGGCTTCGGCGACGACTGGGACGGCAATAACTTTGATACGGGCATGCTGGGCATCTCCGCCATCCCGATCACCATCGGCCTGGCCTTCATCGCCCTGAGCTTCTTCAACAAGAACAGGGACTGATCCGGCTCGGGACGGGGGAAAACACATGGCCCAAGCCCTGGTCGACCGACATGACGTCGAGCTCGCCGCCCTCGCGGCGGCGGGCGGGCGTCAGGAGTTCGGCGAACTCGTTCGCCGGCACGGCTCCGCCGTCCGCGCCCTGCTGCGCCGGATGGGGGCTCAGCCCTCGCTGGCGGACGACGTGGCGCAGGACGCCTTCATTCAGGCCTTCGAACGCTGTTCGGAGTTTCGCGGCGACGGCACCTTCGCCGCCTGGGTGAAGCGGATCGCGGCGCGCCTCTACCTCAAGCGTGTCGCCAAGGAAGCCCGGTATGTCGCTGAACTTGAAACGGAAGAGACCGTCACTGCGCCCGATCCGGGAGGCCTGATGGACCTCGACGAAGCCCTCAAGACCCTGAGCGAGCCGGAACGGTTGTGCGTCTCCCTGTGCCACGGCGCGGGAATGGCCCATCCGGAGATCGCGACGGCCCTGAATTTGCCACTCGGTACGGTGAAGTCTCATGTCAAACGTGGTCTGGATAAACTCCGCGCGCGGCTCCAACCCGCTCAAACCCTGGGGAGAACACAGCATGTCGGCTGATGAGTTCGATCCCGCGATCGAGCGTCTGTTCGCCCGGACGCCGACGATGCCTGACGCCGCTCTGTTCACGGCCCAGGTGGAACAACGGATGCAGAAGGGCTCGCGCCTGCGGGTCGTCGTCCTGGGCCTGGCCGGCCTGGTCGGCGCCGTGGTGGCCGTTCGCGAAGTGGTCTCGGTCAACGTCAATCTGGGCGAAGGCGGCGGCTCGGCGGCGACCGGCATGCAGGGACTCGAGGCGGTCTCCTTCAACGCCCAGACGGCGATCCAGTCCGGCCTCGACCAGGCCGGCCTCGGCAATCTGGCGTTCGGCTCCATGAGCGGCATGCAGATGTTCTGGATCGCCGCCGGGGCCCTGATCGCCGCGGCCGCCGCGGGCGTGGTTCGTCTGTCGCAGGAAGTGTGACGTGACGGTTCCGCTCGGGGAGCCTATCTAGGGGCTCCCCGAACCGGAGCCTCTCCCATGTCCAGCCAGAAGCAGGAAAACGTCCGCCGCCTCGCCGCGCCGGACATCCGGGCCCGCAAGGGCGGCGAGCCGCTGGTCTGCCTGACCGCATACGACGCCCCGACCGCGGAAATCCTCGACGCCCACTGCGACGTCCTGCTGGTCGGCGACAGCGTCGGCATGGTGGTCCACGGCATGCCCAACACCGTCGGCGTCACGCTGGAGATGATGATCCTGCACGGCCAGGCGGTCATGCGCGGCTCGAAGCGGGCCATGGTCGTCATCGACATGCCGTTCGGCAGCTATGAGGGCGCCAAGGAGCAGGCCTACGAGAACTGCGCCCGCGTCATGAAGGAAACGGGCGCCCAGGGCGTGAAGCTGGAAAGCGGACCCACGGTGGCGGAGACCATCGCCTATCTGGTCCAACGCGGCATTCCGGTGATGGGCCACGTCGGCCTGCGGCCCCAGGCCGTGCTGACCGACGGCGCCTTCAAGGCCAAGGGCAAGACCGAGGAGGAGCGCCTGCGGGTGATCGCCGAGGCCGAGGCCACCGCCGACGCCGGGGCCTTCGCCGTGGTCATCGAGGGCGTGGCCGAAGGGCTGGCCCGCGACATCACCGAAGCCATCGACAAGCCCACCATCGGGATCGGCGCCTCGGCGGCCTGCGACGGTCAGATCCTCGTCGTGCCCGACATGCTTGGCCTGTTCGACTGGACGCCGAAATTCGTCCGCCGCTACGCCGATCTGCGCGGCGAGATCGACCGCGCCGTCGAGGCCTATGCGAAGGACGTCCGGACCCGCCGTTTTCCTGCCGAAGTCGAGACCTACTTCTCGAAAAAGCCGGTTTCGCAGTGAAGGCTGCGTTGCGGGGGCCGTGCTGACCCTCTAGGGTCCGGCCGGATTGAAATTCAACGGCTCTGATCGCCGTTTTCTGGGGGCGATTGTTCCGTGTCTGATGTCTTCGAGCAGGTCGAGGAGGAGCTTCGCTCCGAACGCTACAAGCGTCTCGCCCGCACCTGGCTGCCCGTCGTGGGCGGCGTTCTTCTGGTCGCCCTGATCGCCGCCCTGTCCTGGTGGGGCTGGCAGTCGATGGAAACGTCCAAGGCCGACAAGGCCTCGGTCGCCTATGAGCGCGGCCTCGAAGCCATGCAGGCCAACAACCCGGTCGGCGCCGACGCCGCCTTCGCCCAGGCGGCGAAGGAGGGCAATGGAGCCTACAAGGGCCTGGCCCTGCAGCACCGGGCGGGCATCGCCCTGGACGCCGGCCGCGACGCCGAGGCCCTGACCCTCATGGACGAGGCCGCCAAGGCCTCGCGTGATCCGCTGATCGCCGACGCCGCCGCCTTCAAGGCGCTGCTGCTGGCCATGGACACCGAGACGCTGGAACAGATCCAGGCCCGCGCCAAGGCGCTGACCGGCGAGAAGCGCCCGTTCCGCGCCTTCGCCCAGGAAGCCGAGGCCCTGGCCCTGCTGCAGCACGGCAAGGTCAATGAGGCCAAGGACGCGCTGGCGATCCTGAAGAACGACCTCGACACCCCTCAGGTGGTCAGCCGCCGAGCCCAGCTCGCCCTCGACGCGATCGAATCGGGTGGAGCCGCCAACATCCAGGCGATCGTCCGCCAGATGGCGACCGCCCAGGCCGCCGCGGCCGCCGCCGGTCCCGCCGCCGCCGCTGCTCCGGCCGCGCCGCAGCCTGCAACCCCACAGCCCGCCGCTCCGGCCCGCCCGTGATCCCGGCCTCCAGGACGTTCGCCATGAATCGTGTGCTTAAAGTCGCCCTGCTGTGCGGGCTCGCCCTGACCGTCGCCTCGTGCGGCACCGTGCGTCGTTCGCTGCCGTTCGGCCTCGGCGGCAAGGAGGCCCCCGGCGCCACCGCCACGGAAGGCCAGCGCATCTCGGTGCTGGAGTTCGAGCAACAGCTGGCTCCCTCGGCCGCGCTGTCGGGCCGTGACTTCTTCATCCCGGGTCCGCAGGCCGCGGTCGCCTGGACCCAGCCGGGCGGGTCGGCCGACAATTCGGTCGAACACGTGATCGGCGCCGTCGATTTCACCGTCGCCTGGCGCCGGGGCATCGGCGCGGGTTCTGGACGCACCCGTCAGGTCATGGCGCCGATCGTGGCCGACAGCGGCCGCATCTTCGTCCTGGACGGCGAAGCCACGGTGTCGGCGCTGGACGCCGCCACCGGCGCGGTCGCGTGGAAGGCCAACATCAAGCCTGACGAGCGCGAGGGCCGTCGCGGCTTCTTCGGTATCGGCGGGTCCTCGACCGGCGGCGGTTTCGGCGGCGGCGTCGCCGTGGGCGGCGGCAAGGTCTTTGTCGCCTCGGGCTATCGCACCATCACCGCGCTGGATCAGGCGTCGGGCGCCGTGCTGTGGACCACTCCGGTCGACGTGCCGATCCACGGCGCGCCGACGGTGGCGGGCAACCGCGTCTTCGTCGTCGATGTCGAAAACCAGATGCTGGCGTTTGACGCGGCCACGGGCCACCAGAACTGGGCCTACCGCGGCATCCCCGAGCCGGCCCGCATCATGCGCGCCTCCAGCCCGGCGGTGACCGGCGACACGGTGATCGCGCCCTTCTCCTCGGGCGAAGTCAGCGCCCTGCGCGCCTCTACCGGCCAGTCGCTCTGGACCCAGACCCTGTCGCGCACCAGCCGCACCAGCGCCCTGTCGGAAATCCGCGACATCGCCGGCCGCCCCGTGATCAGCCGCGGCATCGTCTACGCCGTCGCCCACTCCGGCGTGCTGTCGGCCATGGACATCCGCTCGGGTCAGCCGAAGTGGCAACTGCCGATCGCGGGCGTCAATGCGCCACTGCCGGTCGGCGACGTGGTCTATATCGTGTCCAAGACCGGCGAACTGACCGTGGTCAACCGCGACAGCGGCCAGGTCTACTGGACCCGCAACCTCAACGAGGGCCGCGTCCACCAGGAAGGCGGCTTCCTCGGCTTCTGGGATCGGACCGTGACTCCGGCGTGGTCGGGCCCGCTGCTGGCGTCCAACCGCCTGCTGTTGGTCAATTCCGAGGGCGAACTGGTCGCCCTGGATCCGAAGACGGGCCTGCAGACCGCGACGCTCAAGCTCGGCGGCGCCGCCTTCATCGCTCCGGCCGCCTACAACGGCTCGGTCTATGTGCTCACCGACCGGGGCGACGTCGTCAGCATTCGCTGACGGAAACCCCCAAACTGCGTTAGAAGGCCGACATGGCTCTCAAAGTCGCCATCGTCGGCCGCCCCAACGTGGGCAAGTCGACACTATTCAACCGCCTCGTCGGCAAGCGCCTGGCGCTTGTGGACGATCGCCCGGGCGTGACCCGCGACCGCCGCTATGCGGACGGCAACATCGGCGACATGGATCTGACGCTGATCGACACCGCCGGCTATGAGGACGTCACCGACGACAGCCTCGAGGCCCGGATGCGCGAGCAGACGGAAGCGGCCATCGAGGACGCCGAGCTGATCCTGTTCATGATGGACGCCCGTGAGGGCGTGACCTCGCTGGACCGCATCTTCGCCGACCGGCTGCGTAAGGTGCACAAGCCGATCATCCTGCTGGCCAACAAGGCCGAGAGCCGCGAGAGCGGCGGCGGCGTCGGCGAGGCCCACGCCCTGGGCTTCGGCGAACCGGTCGCTATCTCCGCCGAGCACGGCGAGGGCATGGCGGATCTGTTCCAGGCCATTCTGGCCGCTTCGGCCGACATCTTCATCGAAGAGGTCGAGGAGGCCGACAAGCCGATCCGCATCGCCGTGATCGGTCGCCCGAACGCGGGCAAGTCGACGCTGGTGAACCGCCTGCTGGGCGAGGACCGCCTGCTGGTCGGGCCGGAAGCCGGCATCACCCGCGACTCCATCTCGGTCGACTGGGAGTGGGAAGGCCGTCCGATCCGCTTCGTCGACACCGCCGGCATGCGCCGCAAGGCGCGGGTGCAGGAGAAGCTGGAGAAGCTGTCGGTCGCCGACACCATCCGGGCCATCACCTTCGCCGAGGTGGTCATCCTGATGATGGACAAGGACAACGCCTTCGACATCCAGGACCTGCAGCTGGCCGATCTGGTCGAGCGCGAGGGCCGGGCGCTGATCTACGTCGCGTCCAAGTGGGACCTCGAGGAAGAGCCCCAGGCGCGCATGGCCAAGCTGAAGAGCATGGCCGAGGACAAGCTGCCCCAGCTGAAGGGCACGCCGTTCGTCGTTCTGTCGTCCCATTCGGGCCGGGGCGTCGAGCGCCTGATGCCCGCCGTGATCCAGGCCTATGACACCTGGTCGGTGAAGGTGAAGACCAAGGACCTGAACACCTGGCTGTCCATGGCCACCCAGCGGCACCCGCCGCCCGCCGTCGACGGCAAGCGCATCAAGCCCAAATACATCGCCCAGACCAAGGCCCGTCCGCCCACCTTCGTGCTGATGGCCAGCCGCGCCGAGTCGATGCCGGAACAGTACAAGCGCTACCTGGTCAACTCGATCCGCGAGAGCTTCGACCTGCCGGGCACGCCGATCCGCCTGATCGTCAAGTCCAGCGGCGACAACCCCTATGCCGAGGGCGGTTCCAAGTCGGGTCCGGAACGCTACAAGGGCGACGCCAAGACCGCGCCGCGCCGGGTGATCAAGAAGGCCGAGAAGGCCGAGATGCTGTCCAATCTGCCCGGCAAGGCGCTGGAGCAGAAGAAGACCCGCAAGCACCAGCCCAAGGTCGTCTCGGGCGTGAAGGCCAGCTCGTCCAAGAAGGCCGGCTCGTCCATCGCCGTCCAGAAGGGCGCGCGCGGCGGAGCGCGTCAGGTGTCGCGTTCGGGTCGGATCCGGACAGGCCAGAAGCACGCGCCGAAGAAGTAGGCTGGACGGTTTCAAGGCTTGGGATAGGCTGAGCCATCCAACCGGAACCTCCGCCATGAAGCCCGTTGTTTTGATCGCCGCGGGCTTGCTCTGCGTCGGCCTGTCCGCCTGTGATTCAGAAAGCGTGCGGCCGGCCGAGGGGCCGTCTCATGAGTGTGATCGGAGCGGCTCGATGCCGTCGATCAAGGCCTGCGCCGGCGATGATCTGGCCCAGGAAGAAGCCCGCATGCAGCGGTATTTCGCGGCCGCGATGAAGCGGGCGCGGGACAATGACGCGGAGTCGGTCAAGTACGGCCCGAGAACCCGTCAGGTGCACTGGCTGACGAAGTCCCAGCGGGATTGGAAAGCCTATGCTGAAAGCCACTGCGCCGTCTGGCTTCCGGACGGCAGCGGCGGCACGATCGGCGGGCTGTTCTACGCGACGTGTCTGACGGACGCGACGTGGCGACGGACCCGCGACATCTGGGGCGACTATCTGACCTATATGTCTGAAACGACGCCGCCGGTCCTACCCGAACCCGTTCGCCCGATCAGTGAAGACCGAACGGCGGAAGGTTCCGAGGGCGAAACCTCTACCGCCGCCGAACCTCCCAGTCGCGCCAGGAACCCGTCTCTGTAAGATCGGCTGACCACCAGCTCCGCGCCGCTGTCCAGCGTGACCCGCCAGGCGCCGTCGGCCAGCGGCTTCAACTCACGCACCCTCGCAAGATTGACCAGCGTTGAGCGATGGCTGCGGGCGAAGCCGTGCGGGGCCAAACGGGTTTCCAGCGCCTGCAGGGTCTCGCGCAGCAAGCCTTCGCGATCACGCCAGTGGACCACGGCGTAGTTGCCCGCCGAGGCGATCCATTCGATCTCCGGGACCGCCACCGGAACCCGGCCCCGGCCTACCCCGACCATCAGCCGCTCCGACGGCGGGGCGGCGGGATCGGACTGGGCGCGCCGGGCCTCGACCAGGGCCGCCGACAGCGCTTCCATCTCGGCCCGCTGCCGGATCGCCCGGCGCCAGTGCGCCGCCGCCAGGCCAGCCGCGCCGATGGCGGTGTACAGCAGGATGGCGACCGGCAGCCGGTCGATGCTCCGCGCCATGATCTCGGCGACGGACCAGCCCGCGCCGCGCATGGCTCCATCCGCGCCGGTCATCGCCAGGGCCGCCGAGACGACCGCGGGCGGCGCCAGGGCGGTCAGTACGCCCATCGCCCGCCACTCGGCCCCGAACCGCCGCAGCACGGCCCAGACCAGCAGCCCCGTCACGACGTTCGGAGCATACAGCAGTCCCGCCCAGAGCAGCGACGTCGGCAGGTCGGCGCCATGGTCCCGGCGCACGAACCACGCCGCCGACGCCGTGGTCGCCGCATAGCTGTAGGCCGCGAAAAGGCCCAGTCCGACCCCGAACGGGATGCGGCGCAGGCCGCGCATCAGGCGGCTGCCGGCCGGCATCGGCGCTGCAGGACCAACCCGGCGATCCAGATCACGGTCAGGGTCTGGAACAGCAGCGTCGGCCAAAGGGCGCTCCAGGGCGGGGGCAGGAACCTCAGGAAATTTCCCGAGAAGGCGCTCAGCACCGCCGAGTATGCGCCAAGCATCTTCCACAGATGCTCATACCGCCACAACTCGGGACTGAAGGGCCAGTCGGTCGGGCGCAGGAAGCGCCACGCGTCCCAGCCGCCCATGCTGAGCGCCCCATAGACCGAGGCGATGGAGACGGCCGTCGGGCCACTGCTTCGGCCCGTCAGGACCAGGGCCAGAATGATCAGCCCCACGCTCGCCAGCGCCAGGGTCACGATCCAGTCCAGCGCTGTCGCCCGGTCCGTGCGCCGCAGGTCCGGGCGTTTGCGCCCCAGCACCCGCAGGCCGGAGAACAGGGTCAGGGTCGCCGAGGCTGACAGCGCCAACAGATAGGTATTCATCTTCAGAGCGGTCATCGCCCAGGCGCAAACCAGCAGGATCGCCATCAGGACGGCGAAGACTCGCCCCGTCTGACGGTGAAGGCGCGAGCCCTTTCGCGTCAGGATGGGCGCGGCCCCGATCAGGACCGTGCCGAGGCCTGTGGTGATGTGGACGGCGAGGAGGGCGGGATAGACGGACATGCCGTCATCACGGCGGGCGCCGGCCTCGGGTTCAACGGCGGAGGGACGGAATACGGTCCGAAGGGACGAACGGCGGTGTTTGATCTCCCTGCCGTGGATGCGAAGCTGGCCTCCAGATTCGGGGGATCCAGCATGTTCAAGTCCGTCCTCGGCCTGTCGGTCGCCTTCCTTGTCGCCGGCGCGGCTGTCGCCCAGGAGGCCGCGCCCGCGGTCTGCACCGCGCCGACGCTGCCGGCCATCGAGCGCCCGGTCAAGCCGAGCCGCCCGCCCGTGCCGGGCTGCGTCAACGAGGCGCGCGGAACGCATACCTGCCGCAACAACGTCCTGCGCGAGTACGAGGCGGCCATGATCCGCTACCAGGGTCAGTTCTCGACCCACGTGGACCAGATCAACGCCTATTTGCGCCGGCTTGAGACCTACACCCGCGACGCCGTCGACTACGCCGAATGCGAACGCCGCATCGTCATGCCGAGCACGATCATCACGGGCTGAGGGGGATCAGAGCAGCGCCGCCAGGGCGTGGTTTGCGATCAGGGCGTCCGCCAGGCCGTGCGGATTGCGGACGTCATAGTTGGTGGTGGTGACGACGACGACGGCGTTGAGCTCCGGCACGACCACGACCTTGTTGCCTCCGGTCCCCGCCATGGCGAAGGCCTTCAGGGGCCTGCCGGCGACCGTGTAGGTCGGCAGCCAGGTCAGATAGCCGTAGTCGCCGCGCTGGGGATCGACGCTCGCATGCGGAGTGGTCATCGCCTGGGTCCACGCCTCGGGCAGGACCTGGGTCCCGTTCCACCTCCCGCCGTCGAGCAACAGCTGGCCCAGTTTGAGAAGGTCGCGGCTGCGCAGGCCCAGGCCGCCACCGCCCTGCGCCAGGCCCATGGGCGAGAACTGCCATTCCTCGCCCTCGATCTGCAGGGGGGCGAACAGGACGTCATGGGCGAAGGTCTGGAGCGGCCGGCCCGTCGCCGACTGGATCGCGGCCCCCAGCGTCGTCGTGCCGGCCGTGCAGTAGCTGAACGCGCGGCCGTAGGGTGAGTTCTCGGGCTTGGGCGCCCAGGCGGGGAAGCCTCGCACCGGCAGGTCGAAAGCGAATTTCACCCAGTTCTCAATCAGATACATCCGCTCTTCGTTGCCGCGTGAGAACTGATTGTCGTCGTCGCATTCCAGCAAGGAGCTCATGGTCAGCAGGTCTTCGACCGTGATCTGCGCCTTGCGTGGGTCCGGATTATCGAACGGGCCCCAGGACGAGATCAGCGGCATGACCGGCGTGGAGACCGACAGGTCGCCGCGGGCGACCGCCGCGCCCGCCAGCATCGCGGTGACGGTCTTGGTCGCCGATCGCGTGTTGCGCCGGGCCTCCGCGCCGCCGTCATCGAAATAGACCTCATGAATCAGGCGGCCGTTGCGGCTGATCAGGACGCTGGTGATCTGGTGGAAGTCGCCGTTCCGCACCGCCGCATCCATGGCGGTCAGGCCGGCGGCGGAGGCGCGTTCGGCTGCGGGCGGCGCCGTCCTCCAGCCGTCGGTCTGCGCCTCGGCGGGCGAGACGGTCAGCAGCAGGGCCGAGACGGCGAGGATGATGGCGCGCACGAGGAACTCCTTGGGTTGGAGACGCCGCATCCCACGGTCCGGACGGCCTGTCTTGAACAGATCAAACCTGTCCGGAGATCACGGCGCGGAACGCCCCCGGCGTAATGCCGAAGATCCGCGCATACTCGCGGGTCATGTGGCTCTGGTCCGCATAGCCGGCCCCGGCCGCCGCCTCGGCCAGGTCTATGTTGCGGATAAGGCTCTGGGTCGCATGATCGGCGCGGCGGTGGCGGATCGCACGGGTCGGGGAGCATCCCAGATGCCGTCGCCAGCTCCGGGTCAGATGGACCGGATGAACACCGGCCTCGTCGGCGATGGCGCGGATCTCCAGACCCGGCGCGCAGGCCAGGTCTTCGACCATCTCCGCGGCCCTGATGAGCCAGTCCGGCGCGTGGCGAGAGGCGTCCATAGACAGGACGACCGCATCGGCCAGCGTGAGCGAAGCCTGTTCGATGGCCAGTTCATCGCCCGGCGCGCCGCGCATGCTCATGCCGACCAGCCATCGCATCGCTGTTTCGGCGTCGCCGCGAAGCAGGGCGGGGTGGGACAGCCCCGCCGGAAGGTCCGCCGGCGCGCTGACGGACAGAAACAGACCTCCGGCGACATCGAAACAGTCGCGATGCACGACGCCGGGCGGATTGTAGATCGCGCTGCCGGCGCCGAAGAGCGTTCGGACCGGGGCCAGCGGATCGCGCGCGAGACTGCGGTATCCGTCCGCCAGCGGCAGGATGAAATGCGCAGTGTCATGCGAATGTTCAGTCACCGCCTCCGGGGGCAGTGTGGCCACCCGCAGATCGACGCTGAACCCGCCCGCCTGGACCGACCGGTTCAGGTCACCGAGGAATTGCCCGTGCGGGAGAGGGCGCATGCGCGGTCTAGACCAGCGCCGACGCCCCCGGCGCCGCGTTCCATTCCTTGAAGCTGACGGTCAGGGGCGGGGTCAGGTCGCCGCGCGCCAGCTCGACCACCAGCGGGCCGATGGCGGAGGGATGGATGTTCTGTTCCGGATCCTCGCCCGGATAGGCCTGGGCGCGCAGCTGGGTGCGCATCCGGCCCGGATCGACGACGGAGACGCGGATCGGCATGGACTCGATCTCGTCGGCCCAGCATTTCATCAGCGCCTCGGCGCCCGCCTTTGTCGCGGCGTAGGCGCCCCAGAAGGCGCGCGGGGCGGCGGCGACGCTGGTGGTCAGGTGGATCACGCGCCCGGCGTCTGACGCCTTCAGCAGCGGCTCCAGCGAGCGGATCAGGCGATAGACGGCGGTGAAATTGGTCTTCTCGACCTTGGCGAAGCCGCGCGGGTCGGCGTTCGACACCGGCGTCAGGCCCTCGGCGCCCATGGTGGCGGCGGCCTGCACCCAGATGTCCAGTTTGCCGAAACGCTCATACAGGGCGCCGCCCATGCGATCGATGCCGCCGCCGTCCACCAGGTCGAACGGGATCAGGGTCGCGTGCTGCCCGGTGGCCGCATAGATGGCGTCGTCCAGATCCTCCAGCCCGCCCTGGGTGCGGGCGGTGGCGATCACATGCGCCCCGGCCTTGGCCAGAGCCAGCGCGCTCTCATAGCCGATGCCGCGCGAGGCCCCGACGACGAGGGCGATGCGGTCTTTCAGGGGAAGGTCGGTCATGGCGCGCCTGATAGCGCGGCCTTGGGCGGACCGGAAGCGAAACCGGCGTCAGAACCCGGCGGCGGGACGCCACAGGCTGAAGCTGACGCCCTGATCGTCTGACACCACAACGCTGCGGCCGGAGGCGCTGTCCGAAGGGACCGCCGCCTTGCCGCCTAGCTCGGTCACCCGCTTGCATAGGGCGTCCACGTCATCGACGCGGAAATACAGGTGAGCGAAGTCCCGGGCGCGCTCGACCTTGGTGAAGCCGAAGGCCGGCTCGCTGTCGGCGACATGGGCGTAGGTCGGACCTGAGGCGGCCTCGTCGAACCGCCAACCGAACAGGGCGCCGTAGAAGGCTCGGGCCTTCTCGATATCGAGGGTGTCGAGCGTGAAATAGCCGAGCTGGACCATAGGTCCCTAAGCGCTCACCAGCAGGGAAAGTTGCCGCGTGTTGTCCTCGCGGCCGCCTTCCTCGATCTCCCGGTCCAGCAGGCGGGTCGGATAGTCGCCGGTGAAGTAGTGGTCCGTGAACTGCGGGTTGCGGTCGTCGCGCTTCCCGGCCTCCATGGCGCCGTACAGGCCGTCGACCGACAGGAAGCCGAGCGAGTCGACCTCCAGATAGGCCCGCATCTCTTCCAGCGTCTTGTTGGCGGCGATCAGCTGGTCCCGCTCCGGCATGTCGATGCCGTAGAAGTCCGGGTACAGGATCGGCGGCGAGGCCGAGCGCAGATGGACCTCGGTGGCCCCTGCGGCGCGCACGGCGCGCACCAGCTTCACCGAGGTGGTGCCGCGCACGATCGAATCGTCGATCAGCACCACGCGCTTGCCGGCCAGGACCTCGCGGTTGGGGCTGTGCTTCATGCGCACGCCCTTCTGCCGGGCGCCCTGGCTGGGCTGGATGAAGGTGCGGCCCAGATAGTGGCTGCGGATGATGCCCATTTCGTAGGGGATGCCGCTTTCCTGCGCATAGCCCAGGGCGGCCGGGACGCCGGAGTCCGGCACCGGCACGACCACGTCGGCCTCGACCGCATGCTCGCGCGCCAAGCCGCGGCCCATGCGCTTGCGCACCTCATAGACCGACTTGCCGTTCACGACGCTGTCGGGGCGGGCGAAGTAGACGTATTCGAACAGGCAGGGGCGCGCCGCCTTGGTCGGGAAGGGCTTCAGCGAGCGCAGGCCCTCGTGATCGATCACGATGACCTCGCCGTGCTCCACGTCGCGCTCGAAGGTCGCGCCGATGGTGTCCAGCGCGCAGGTCTCGGAGGCCAGCACCCAGGCGTCGCCCAGGCGGCCCAGCACCAGCGGGCGGATGCCCAGGGGGTCGCGCGCGCCGATCATCTTGGAGCGGGTCTGGCAGACCAGGGCGTAGCCGCCCTCGATCCGGCCTATCGCGTCGATGAAGCGGTCGACGATCTTGGCCTTACGGCTGCGGGCGATCAGGTGAAGGATGACCTCGGAGTCCGACGTCGACTGGAAGATCGCGCCTTCCGAGACAAGTTGGCTATGCAGGTATTTGAAATTGGTCAGGTTGCCGTTGTGAGCCACGGCGATGCCGCCCTGATCCAGGTCGGCGAACATCGGCTGGATGTTGCGCAGGAACGAACCGCCGGCGGTGGAGTAGCGCGTGTGGCCCACGGCCGCCGAGCCCGGCATCCGCTCGGCCAGATTGGTCCCGCCGAAGGCCTCGCCGACCAGGCCCATGTGCCGTTCGGTGTAGAAGCGGGCGTCGTGGACGCTGGCGATGCCGCAGGCTTCCTGGCCGCGATGCTGCAGGGCGTGCAGGCCCAGGGCGACGACGGCGGAGGCTTCGTCCTGGTCCGCGCCCCAGACCCCGCAGACCCCGCATTCCAGACGCGGACGGTCGTCGTCGGCGTCGCGATGGTGCTCCCGGTGGACGACCGGGGCGGCGATGGAATGGTCGAGGCGGCTCATCGTGGGGCTCCGATGAAGCAGGGGAACGCTAGCGTTGGGCGGACGGCGGCGAAGTATTGCTTGTTTGGGGCGAGGGCAAGGCTTCATCGTCCGAAAACCCTTTGCTCACGGACGAACTGACTACGGGCGACAACGCGTCAGCGCCGCGTCCGATGCCGGGAAGAATGATCTGGATCAGCCGCGCGGCGCCCGCCGTCGCCGGCCGCAGGGCCGCTTCGCTCAGCCAGCGCGGCGTCTTCTCGCCCGGCATGGCCGCCACGATCACCAGATGGATCGCCCCCAGCAGCACCAGGGCGCGGGCCGAGCCGACGAAGACGCCCAGGAACCGGTCCACGCCGCCCAGTTGCGGATGGGCCTGCGCCCGCTTCGACAGGAAGGATCCGAAGATGCGGATGCCGAAATAGATCAGCAGGAAGGATCCGACGGCGGACAGGATCGTGCCGGCCCAGTCCGGATCGACCAGGCCCCGCCCGATCGGCGCCGTCAGCGGCAGGGCGATCAGGGCGATGAAGGCCGCCAGCACGAAGCTGAGCAGGGTGATGATCTCGCGCGTGGCGCCGCGCACCCAGCCGGCGCCGGCCGAGGCGAGGATGACCAGTATGGCGAAGACGTCGAAACCGGTCATGGGCGCTCGGCAAGAGAGGGGCCAGCATAGCCCCTCCGCGGGATTCGTTCGATGTTTTCCGGCGCGCGCCGCCGTGCGGTCCGCCGGCGCGCTCTCCGGATCAGGCGGCGGGGGCCGCGGCGGGCGGAGCCGGCGCGGGTTCGGTCTCGGCGATGGTCCAGGCGCCGCCGTACATGCTCGGCACGACATGCACCCAGATGCTCCGGTCCGCCCTGCGGATCACATAGGTCGTGGTCGCGTCGTTGTAGATGTCGCCCAGCCCGTCGATCATGCCGACCTTCACATCGTCGGTCAGCGCGTCGGACGCCGAGCTCGGGATCCGGCTTTCGGTGACCTTCACGCCGCCCGCGGCCAGAACTTGGCGCTCGATGCCGCGCTGGAGCTCAAGCTTGGAGAAGGTCTTGCCCTCGTCGGGCCGGATGCCGGCCTGATAGACCTTGCCCTCGACGAATTCGAACGCGGTTCCGGTCCAGAACGGGAAGCGGGCCAGGTCCAGGGTCTTCCCGCCGCCGTCCACGTATCCGGCGGGCAGGGTGATGTAGGGGAAGACGCCCAGCGGCGCGGTCGAAACCGGAATCTTGGTGATGTCGAAAGCCGCGCCTGGGGCGGTGGCGGTCGGTGCGGCGGCCGCGGGAGCCGCGGCCTCGGCGGGCGCGGCGCTCTCGGCCTTGTCCGCGTTCTGGCCGCAACCGGCCAGCAGGATCACCGCCAGGGCGGGGATTGCGAAATGCTTGGATACCATTACGCCAGTCGCTCCATCAGGAAGGGTTGGAACTGATCGCCGGGCGCCGGACGCGGGGAGGGCGCCTATCGGGTCTCACCGTAGCGGTTTTGCGAGATTCTATCGACCGCCTCCGACAGGCGGCTGACGGGGGCGGCCTTCACGCCCCGGTCCTTGACCGTCAGCGGGGGCGAAAGGGCCATGTCGAACCCCAGTTTGCGGGCCTCGCGCAGGCGGGCCTCAGCTCGGCCCACCGCCCGCAGTTCGCCCGACAGGCTGATCTCGCCGAAGACGACGCAGCCCTGCGGCAGGGGCATGTCCATGGCCGAACTGATCAGGGCCGCCGCCGCCGCCAGATCGGCCGCCGGCTCATTGATGCGCAGTCCGCCCGCCACGTTCAGATAGACGTCCTGATCGCCGAAGCCGATGCCGCAACGCGCCTCCAGCACCGCCAGCACCATGGCCAGGCGCCCGGTGTCCCAGCCGACCACGGCCCGGCGCGGCGTGCCGTAGGCGGACTTCGACACCAGGGCCTGCATCTCGACCAGCACGGGGCGCGAGCCCTCGATGCCGGCGAAGACCGCCACGCCGGGCGCGCGGTCGGTGCCCTCGCCGAGGAACAGGGCCGACGGGTTGCTGACCTCGCGCAGGCCGCCGTCGCCCATCTCGAACACCCCGATCTCGTCGGTGGCGCCGAAGCGGTTCTTGCCCGCGCGCAGGATGCGGAAGGGATAGCCGCGCTCGCCCTCGAAGCTCAGCACGGCGTCGACCATATGCTCGACCACGCGCGGTCCGGCGACCTGGCCGTCCTTGGTCACGTGGCCGACCAGGATGACGGCGGGCCCGCCCGACTTGGCCAGCCGCACCATCTCGCTGGCGCAGGCGCGGACCTGGGTCACCGAGCCGGGTCCGGCTTCATGGGCGTCGGACCACAGGGTCTGGATGGAATCGACGATGACGATGTCGAATTTCTCGCGCTTCAGCGTCCCGAGGATCTCGCGCAGCGCCGTGGCCGAGGCCAGCTCGACCGGCGCCTTCTCCAGCCCCATGCGGCGGGCGCGCGAGCGGATCTGCTCCACCGCCTCCTCCCCCGAGATATAGGCCACCCGCTTGCCCGCCAGCGCCGCCCGTCCGGCCACGTCCAGCAGCAGGGTCGACTTGCCGACGCCGGGATCGCCGCTCAGCAGGATAGCCGAGCCGGGCACTACGCCGCCGCCGCACACCCGGTCGAACTCGGCCACGCCGGTGATGATGCGCGGCGGCTCGGGCGTGTCGGACTGGAGGGTCTCGAACTGCAGGCCGCGCGTCCGGCTGGCCGCCGCCGGCTTCAGCGCGCCGGGCGGGGCCGAACGGCTTTCCTCCACGATGGAGTTCCACTGCCCGCACGCGCTGCACTGGCCGGACCACTTGCCGTGGACCGCCCCGCAGGACTGACAAACATAGATCGCGCCGTCTCTCGCCATGCCGCTGGCTTACAGGAGTCGGCGAAGGCGGGGCAGGGGGCGCCTACAGGCCTACGACCAATTCTGACGTACCGCCCGCGGCGCACGCTGGATACCCAGCGACTAGCTTTGCCGTTGCATCGGTGTATCGTTGTTCGCTCAAGGGAGCGCGGGTCATGGACGCCTACGGTAATCTGACGACGGACGACGAGTTCCTCACCGGCCGGCGCATCCGCTTGATCTCTTATCTTGATCCCGATGTGGCCATGGGAGTGACGGGCGACACCGATACCGGCTGGTCCGGCGTCGGCGTGCACCGGTTGTCGAACGGCAGTCCGAACGAGACGATCTTCATCGCCGGGGTCGCGGCGGGCAGCAAATCCCGGATGTTCTACCTCGCCTGGGGCAGCGACCCGAACCAGGCCCTGTCCATGGAGGGGGACTCCACCGGCCGTCTGACGCTGGAGCCGATCTCCCAGTCCATCGACGGCGACCCCACCTATTACCCGGAGTTCCAGGCCCAGTGGCAGAATGGTCCCTGGTTCGTGCTCAGCGCCTTCGGCTCCAGCCAGGTCGTGGACATCAGCGAGTCCGGCACGGACGAGAACAATCCGATCATCGCCTTCCAGGCCAACGGCGGCGGCAACCAGACCTGGCGCGCCCAGGACGTGGATTTCGTCCCGCCGACCGGCGGCGCGCTGGCCAACGCCGACACCCCGGCGGCCTCGGCTGCGCCGGATCCCGTCAAATCCAGCAAGCCCGGCTGAGGAAACCCCCATGGACGCCTACGGCAATCTGACCGACCTGTCGGAGTTCGCGAACGGACGACGCCTCCGGCTGATCTCCTACATGGATCCCGACATCGCTTTCGGGCTCCACGCCGCGCGGCCGTCCGGCGGGAGCGGTTTCATGGGCGAGGTCGAGACCCTGGCGCTGGAGTACTTCATCGGCGTGCGGCGAATGTCGCTGGGGGATGACGGCGCGACCGTCCTCGTCGCCGAGGCCGCGCCGGGCGGCACGTTCACGCTCGGTTGGGGCGCCGATCCCGGATGTCTGCTGATCTGGGGAGACGGGGGCTTCAGCCTGTCGAACGACCGCGTTCCTATGGATGACATGTCGGGCGATCCCTCGACCCGCTTCACGATCGATTTCGTCGACGGCTGCTGGTTCGCGCTCAACAATCCGGATCATGACCGGGTCGCGGATATCGCGGGCGAACACACGGACGAGCGCACGCCGATCATCCCGTGGTCGTGGAACGGCGGCTCCAACCAGATCTGGCGCGCCGAGGCGGTCTAGCCGACGTAGAGGCGCGGCACGCGGGTGGTGATCGAGGTCAGCAGTTCATAGCTGATCGTCCCCGCCGCCGTCGCCGCGTCGTCGATCATCCGGTTCGGGCCGTACAGTTCGACGCGGTCGCCGACGGAGACGTCCAGCCCGCTGACATCGACGGCGCAGACATCCATCGAGACGCGGCCCAGGATCGGGCGCAGTTCGCCCCCGACGAAGACCTCGCCTCGGGGGCTGTAGCTGCGCAGCAGGCCGTCGGCGTAGCCCGCCGCGCAGGTGGCGATGCGGACCGGGGCGTCGGCGCGGAAGCCCCGGGAGTAGCCGACGCTTTCGCCCGCGGGCACGTCGCGCACCTGCAGCACCTCGGCCTCCACCGTCGCGACGGCGCGGATACGGGGATCGGGGCGGCCTTCCGGCCCGCCGCCGTACAGGCAGATGCCCGGGCGCAGGGCGTCGAAGGCGTAGTCGGGACCCAGGAAGGCGCCGCCCGAGTTGGCGAACGACCGCACCGTCCCCGGATAACGCAGCGCCGCCGTCGCGAAGGCGTCGCGCTGGCGGGCGTTCATCGGCTCGTCCGGGGCGTCGGCGCAGGCCAGGTGGCTCAGCACCAGCTCAAGCCCCTCGAACGGCTCGGGCGCATCTTCCACGCGGAAGCCCAGCCGGTTCATGCCGGTGTCGATCTGCAGGCCGGAGGGACCACCGTTCGCGGCGCGCCATTCCGCCAGCTGCGCCGCGGTGTTCAGCACCGGTCGCAGGTCCGCCGCCGCCAGTCGCCCAGCGTGGCCGGTCAGGCAGCCGTCCAGCACATAGATCACGGGGCCGCCGCCCAGCGCCTGGCGCAGGGCCTCGCCCTCGGCGCTGCGGGAAACGAAGAAGGTCCGCGCCCCCTCGGCCGCCAGCCGGGTCGCGCACGCCGCGGCGCCCAGGCCGTAGCTGTCGGCCTTGACCACGGGGTGCACGGGGGCGCCGCCCACCGCCTGCAGGGTGTGGAAGTTCGCGGCGAGCGCGTTGAGGTCGATGGTCAGCGTGGCCGGAGAGGGCATCCCGCCATCTAGAAGCCTCCCCTTGTGCGATGCAACACGAGTGGTCGCGGCAAGTGCGGAAAAGGCGATCTCCGCAGCAAGGACGGCGCCCCCGAAGGGGCGCCGCCGGTCAAAATCAGGGACACATGTAATAGTAGGTCCACACCTCGGAATCGTAGGTCGTGGTGTTGCCCCAGGTCACAGGATCGGTGTCGCAATAGATTTGCGCGCCGCCCACCAGCTGACCGCCCGAAAGATAGGCGACGCTGGCCCAGGGTCCCGAAGTCGCGGCGGGCGGCGGGGATGCGGTCGCGGTTCCGGAGGCGGCCGCCAAGGCGATGGCGGCGGCGAAGGCGAGTTTGGCGATGGTCTTCATCGGTAACCTCCCTAAGGGCGAAAGCGCCCGCGTCAATACCATCACAGATTGAGAAGAGCCTCAACCTGCAGGTGTTGTCACAGGGGGTATCCCGGGCGGTTCGTCAGCTGCGCGGGAACGCGATCCCGCCGGTGTCGAACAGGTGCGCCTGCTCCGACGGAACCGCCAGCGCCAGGGCCTTGCCCGTCTGGGGCCGCACGTCGCCCGGCAGTTGCACCGTAAGGGCCGTCTCGCCGTAGGTCGCATACGCATAGGTGGCGTGACCCAGAGTCTCGGCGAAGGTCACCTGCGTCATGATCCCGCCGCTGGACCCGCCTAGGGCTAGGTGTTCGGGACGGATCCCAAGGGTGACCTTGTCGCCCGCCTTGGCGGTCGAGGCGTCCACCAACACCTTCAGCGTATCGCCCGCGGCCGTCTTCACGGTCGCAGCCTTCGCCGTCGCGGTGACGATCTCGGCCGGGATCAGGTTCATCTTCGGGCTGCCGATGAACTCGGCGACGAACAGGTTGCGGGGCCGTTCGTACAGCTCCATCGGGGCGCCGACCTGTTCGATCACGCCCGCGTTCAGCACCACGATCCGGTCGGCCAGCGTCATGGCCTCGACCTGGTCGTGGGTGACGTAGATCATGGTCGTCTTCAGCCGCTCATGCAGCCCGGCGAACTCGTAGCGCATGCGCACCCGCAGGGCGGCGTCGAGGTTGGACAGGGGTTCGTCGAACAGGAAGACCTGCGGCTCGCGCACGATGGCCCGGCCGATGGCGACGCGCTGGCGCTGCCCGCCAGACAGGGCCTTGGGCTTGCGCTCCAGATAGTCGGTGATGTTCAGCGTTTCAGCGGCGGCGCGCACCCGGCGGTCGATCTCCGCCTTGTCCGCCTTCGCAAGTTTCAGCCCGAAGGCCATGTTTTCATACACGCTCATGTGCGGATAGAGCGCGTAGGACTGGAACACCATGGCGATGCCGCGGTCTGACGGGGACAGGTCGTTGACCTTGCGTCCGCCGATGGCGATCTCGCCGCCCGAGGCCTCTTCCAGACCCGCGATAGTGCGCAGCAGGGTGGATTTGCCGCAGCCCGAGGGGCCGACGAAGACCACGAACTCGCCGTCCTCGATCTGGAGATCGATTCCCTTCAGCACCTCGGTCGTCCCGAACCGCTTCGTCACGCCGGTCAGCCGGACGTCCGCCATGTTTCCTGCCCGTTTCTTGTCGCCCGACTCGCGGCGTTGGCCGCCGTTCGAGCCGATTTCGATGTCACCGTAAACGGTTACAGTCGCGGCGCAAGGCGACGCAGGGCGGCGTGGGCCCCGGAGTTACCGGGGACCCTTGGGCTTGAAAGGCTTGCTCGCGGCCGGCTTGCCGCGCGCGTCCTTGGCCGCCCACGGACGGTCGCCGCCCTTGGGCTTGCCCTTCCACGGCTTGTCGCCGGCGGCGGCCGGAGCGGCCTCGGCGTCCGATCGCGGCGTCCAGGGCGTCTTGCCCTCGGCGGCGGGCTTCTTCACCCACGGCTTCTTGCCGGGAGGGGTCGGATCGGCGGCGGTCCGCTTGACCCAGGGCTTCTTGCCCTCGGCGGCCGGAGCCGCGGCGTCATCGCGCTTCACCCAGGGCTTCTTTTCACCCTGCGGGCGGTCCTCACGCGGTTTCCAGGCCGGCTTGTCGCCGTCCTCGCGCTTGACCCAAGGCTTCTTGGCGCCCTCGGGACGGTCTTCCCGGGGCTTCCAGGCGGGCTTGTCGCCGCCCTCTCCGCGCGCCTTCCAGGGCTTCTTGTCGGGACGATCCCCGCCGCCGGCGGGCTTCTTGTCCCAGCGGCTGACGGGCTTCTCGGACGGTCCTGGCTTGACCGCCGGTTCGATCTTCACGCCGTCTTCCAGACCCTGGGCGATGGCGGCCTCGAACTTGGCCTTCATCTCCTCGGTGATCTCGAACTTGGTCTCGCGGTCGAAGATCTTGATCGCGCCGATGTCGCGCTTGGTCACGTGACCCAGACGGCAGATGGTCGGCATCAGCCACTTCGGGTCGGCGTTCTTGTCGCGGCCGATATTGATGCGGAACCAGGCCATGTCCCCGCCGCGGGCGAAGTCCGTGTACGGGACGTCCGGCTGGCCCTTGTCGTTCTTGCCGCTCTCCTGCTGACGCTTCATCCGGTCGTCGTCATAGACGTCCTCGGGCGGCGGCAGCTTCTCGCGGTACAACCGGATCAGGGCGGCGGCGATTTGCTCGGGCGTGCTCTTCTCCAGAAGCTGTCGGCCCATGGCCAGCATGTCCTCGTCCTCGACCGGAGCGGTCAGGACGGGGTCGGTCAGCATGCGCTGCTGGTCCTTGGCGCGGATCTCGTCGGCGCTCGGAGGCCCCGACCATTCGGCTTTGATGCCGGCGGAGCCCAGCATCAGCTCGACCTTGCGGCGGCGCGTATAGCTGACCAGCAGGACAGACACGCCCTTCTTGCCCGCCCGGCCCGTACGGCCCGAACGGTGCAGCAGGCCGGCCTTGTTGACCGGGATCTCGGCGTGGATGACCAGGCCCAGGTCGGGCAGATCCAGACCGCGGGCGGCCACGTCGGTGGCGACGCAGACGCGGGCGTGACCGTCACGCAGGGCCTGCAGCGCTTCGGACCGCTGGCTCTGGGTCAGCTCGCCGGACAGGCCGACGACCGAGAAGCCGCGCTCGCGCAGGGACGAGGTCAGATGCTTCACCCGCTCGCGCGTGTTGGCGAACACCAGGGCGCCGGGCGCCTCGAAATAGCGCAGCACGTTGACGACCGCGAGCTCGACCTCGTTCGGGGCGACGCGGATGGCCTTGTACTCGATGTCGGCGTGCGAGCCGGCGCCGGCGACCGTGTCGATCCGCAGCGCGTCCTTCTGATAGGTCTTGGCGAGCTGCACGATGTCGCGCGCCAGCGTCGCCGAGAACAGCAGGGTGCGGCGCTCGGCCGGGGCGGCGTCGAGGATGAAGGTCAGGTCTTCCTGGAAGCCCATGTCCAGCATCTCGTCGGCTTCATCCAGCACGACGGCCTGCAGCGTCGACAGGTCCAGCGCGCCGCGCTCGACGTGATCGCGCAGGCGGCCCGGGGTGCCCACGACGATATGGCAGCCGCGATCCAGCTGACGGCGCTCGGTCTTGGGATCCATGCCGCCGACGCACGAGACGATTCGCGCGCCGGTCTGGGCGTAGAGCCACTGCAGTTCGTTCGACACCTGCAGCGCCAGTTCGCGCGTCGGCGCGATCACCAGGGCGACGGGGGCGCCGAACTCGGCGAATTTCTCGGCTTCGCCCAGCAGGGTGGGAGCCAGGGCCAGGCCGAAGGCCACCGTCTTGCCCGAGCCGGTCTGGGCCGAGACCAGCAGGTCGCGGCCTTGTTCGGCCTCCAGGACGGCGGCCTGGACGGGGGTGGGCTCGGCATAGCCGCGTTCGGAAAGCGCGCGGTCAAGCGCGGGATGGCTGGCGGGGAAGGGCATGGGCAGGGTCCGTAGGGCGCCGACGCGGCGCGCGCCAGCCATTCCGGCAAGCGAAGGGCGGGGCATGTGCGCCGCAATCAAGGCGGAACCGCGGCCCCGGGAGCGCTGTTCCGCCATTTCCTGACGCGGGGGGCGGTTCCCGCTGACAAGCTGGGCGTGTCAGGGCAAGCTGCGCCGACTGGGGGATTTCATGCTTCGAACCGTTCTCGCCGCCACGACCGCCCTTACCGTCCTGGCCGCACCCGTCTTCGCCCAGGTCCGTCCGGGACAGGACACGCCCGCCGTCGGAGCCTCGGGCACGCGCGCCACGCCGGATACGTCGCCCGTCCAGGTCAGGCCGACCGGCCGGATCGAGCCTGGCCTGGCGGTCGGCGAAACCGTTCGCAACCAGCTGGCGGGCGGCGACGCCACCCTCGACAGCGGCGAATACATCGACCGCTACACCGTGCCCCTGCGGCGCGGTCGGACCTATGAGGCGACCCTGTCCGGCCGGGGCTTCGATCCCTACCTGCTGGTGCGCGGTCCGGGCGGTCTCAGCGAGGACAACGACGATGATCCCGCCGCGCGCGGCTCGCGCGACAGCCGGATCCGGTTCACCGTCCCGGCGGATGGCGTCGTGACCATCGGCGCGACCAGCTATGGGGCGGGCGAGACGGGAGCCTACACCCTGCGGCTGACCGCCGTGGGCGGCGGGGCCGATGCGCCGGCCGCCGCCGCGCCAACAGGCGTGATTCGCCTGGGCCGGCCGGTCTCGGGTGAACTGCGGGACGGCGACGCGACGCTCAGCAGCGGCGAGTACACCGACAGCTGGACCCTGGCCGGTCGCCGGGGGCAGCAGCTGGACATCCGCCTGACCTCACAGGCCTTCGATCCCTATGTCGCCATCTCCGGTCCCGACGGCTTCTCCGAGTTCAACGACGACGACGCCTCCGCAGCGGATTCGCGCGACAGCCGCCTGCTGGTCACCCTGCCGGCCGACGGGGCCTACACCATCACCGCCACCAGCTACGCCGCCGGAGAGCGGGGGGCCTACCAGTTGTCGGTGCTGGAAGGCGCCGGCGCCGAGAAGCCGCCCGCGGCCGCGGTGCGAGCGTCCGAACAGGCCTCGCCCGGCGGGGAGATCCAGATCGGCCAGGCCATCGGCGGGGCCCTGTCCAGCGGGGACGAAACCCTCGACAGCGGCGAGTATTTCGACCGCTACACCTTCAACGGCCGGCGCGGCGAGCGCGTGGCGGTCGAGCTGACCTCCTCGGCCTTCGACGCCTACACCATCGTGCGCTCCCCCTCGGGCGAGCAGTTCGACAACGACGACGGCGACGACGGCACCAACAGCCGCCAGCAGATCACCCTGCCGGAAGACGGCCGGTACGAGGTCCAGGTCACCTCCTATCGTCCGGGCGAGACGGGCTCGTATCGCTTCACCGTCGAGCCCGGTCAGGAATCCTCGCGTCAGGCGGCGGCGCCCGGCGGCGCGCGGGTGTTCGCGGTCATGGTCGGGGTTTCGGACTACGGCGGCGCCCAGAACGACCTGGCCTTCACCGACGAGGACGCCCGCAAGCTGGCCGAGGCGCTGCAGCGCGAAGGCTCGCTGAACGACGCCAGCGTCGTCCTGACCAACGCCGAGGCCACGGTGGCGGGCGTGCGCTCGGCCTTCGAACGCGTCGCGGCCCAGGCCGGGCCGGACGACATGTTCCTGTTCTTCTTCTCCGGCCACGGCGACCAGAACGAGGTCGCGGTCAGCGGCGTCGAGCCGGACGGCAAGAGCGAGTCCATCGTCCTGCGCGACGGCGAGATCAGCGACGCCGAGATGGGCCGCCTGTTCGGGACGCTGCGCACCCGCCTGTCGCTGCTGGTGATCGACGCCTGCTACTCGGGCGGCTTCGCGCGCAACGTCGTCGACCGCCCCGGCGTCATGGGCTTGTTCAGTTCGGAAGAGGACCTGACCAGCGCCGTGGCCGACAAGTTTCGCGCCGGCGGCTACCTGTCCCACTTCCTGCGCGAGGGTATGTCCGGCGAGGCCGACATGGACGGCGACCGCCTGGTCACCGCGGGCGAACTGGCCACCTATCTGCGCCGTCAGTTCCGCACCGAGGTCGAGGACGTCGAATCGGAAACCCAGGACGGCCAGCGCAACTACCAGAACCTGGTCATCGACCGGGGCGGCGTGCAGGTCGACGACGTGATCGTGCGCCTGCCGGTCGCCGAATAGCGAGAGGATGAAGTGATGAAAGCATCGGGGTCGATCCTGGGCGGTTTTGTGATCCTGGCGAGCCTGGCGGCCGCATGCGGAACCGCCGCGCAGACCCAGGCTCGCGGTCCGGAACGCGCCCTGGTGGGGGCGACCTGGTCGGGTGGCGAAGAGCGGGGAATCGCCGGTTATGAAAACTATGGCGGCTCCTTCGTGCGTGCGCCGGTTGCGATCGGCGTTCACCGCTCGCTTTCGAACCCACGCGACTGGATCTTCGTCTCCAAGATCGAAATCGGTCGCGCTGGAGATCATGCCCTGTGGCGAGGCGTGGACACGGTTCGGGCGTCAGGACGCACCGCCGAGAGCTACGTCGCCTATGAATGCAAGCGGGCGAGCCGGGGGCTGAAGGACTCGACGCCGGAGCCTGGCGTCATCGCTCTGGTGGGCGCCGAATATGCGGTCGACAACGGCGACTTCGGCCTGCTGCGCGCCGAAGCGGCATGGGACGTGTCCGCCGACGGCGGATTGACCGCAATCCGCGAGCCGGTCGTCTGCGCCGACGAAGGCTACGGAGTCTGAAGGAGCAGGAAGGAAATGGTGGATGTGACAGGGATTGAACCTGTGACCCCCTCGGTGTGAACGAGGTGCTCTCCCGCTGAGCTACACATCCATCTCGGGCCCCGCAGCCATGTGCCTGTCGGGGAGGGCGCGGACATAGCCCGACCTCCCCGATGGCGCAAGCCTAGATGCCCGATGCTTTCACGGCGTCCGGCGTTTCAGCCTCCGGGTCGCCCGGAAGCCAGGCCACGTGGCCGTTGTAGATGTCCTCGTTGAGGATCTTCTCCTCCTTGGCGACCAGCACGGGGACCAGCATCTGGCCCGTGACATTGGTCGCCGTGCGCATCATGTCGATGATCCGGTCGATGGCCACGATGTAGCCGATGCCTTCCAGCGGCAGGCCCGCCGTCGACAGGGTCAGGGTCAGCATGACGATCGAGGTGCCGGGCACGCCGGCGGTGCCCAGCGAGCCCAGCACGGCGGTCAGGCCGATCAGGACGTACTGGGTCAGCGACAGATCAATGTTGAAATACTGGGCGATGAAGATCGAGGCGATGGCCGGATAGATGGCGCCGCAGCCGTCCATCTTGACGCTGGCGCCCAGGGGCACGGCGAAGGCGGCGTAGGCCTGGGGCACGCCCAGCCGCTCCACCGTCTGGCGCAGGGTGATCGGAAGGGTGCCCAGCGACGAGGAGGTGGCGAAGGCCGTCTGCTGGGCCGCGAAGGCGCCGCGGAAGAAGCTGCGGACCTTCAGCCCGTGCAGCTTCAGCAGGCCCGAATAGACGATCAGGATGTGGAACAGGCAGGCCGCGTAGATGGCGAAGATGAACTTGCCCAGCGGCAGCAGGGCCTCCCAGCCGTAGCCGCCGACGACCGAGCCGATCAGGCCGAACACGCCGAAGGGGGTCAACTGGATGACCCAGCGGGTGATGCGGAAGACGATCGCCGCGCCCTCATCGACCAGCCGGCGCGCCGTCTGGGCCCGGTCGCCCAGCGCCACCAGCGCTCCGCCGACCAGGGCCGAGAAGAAGATGATCTGCAGCACCTTGCCGTCGCTCAGGGCGGCGAAGGGATTGGTCGGGACGATGCCGATCAGCACCTCCAGGGGCGTCGGGATCACCCGCTCACGCACTTCGCCCAGCGGCAGGTTGCTCAGCCCCATGCCCGGATTGATCAGGTGGCCGAAGGCGAAACCGACCAGCACGGCCAGCAGGGAGGTGATGGCGAACCAGACCAGGGTCCGCACGCCCAGCCGTACCGCCCCGGCGCCTTCGCCCAGCTTGGCGATCGAACTGGCGATGGTGAACAGCACCAGCGGCGCCACCACCATCCGGATCAGGTTCAGATAGACGTCGCCGATCGGCTGCAGCCAGACCTCCGCCTTATCCCGCAGGATCAGGCCGGCGAGGATGCCGAGGCCGAAGCCGGCGAATGTCCGAATCCACAGCGGGATCGCGAAGAAGCGACGGATCATGGACGGGTCTTTCGAGTGGCCAGCCCTTGCAGATGTTAGCAGGTGCAGCAAACCGCAACCGCCCGAGGCGCGGTTTTTAGCCGACCAGCCGGTCAATCGCCGTTTCCAGCTGCGCGAAGGCGTCGATCAGCACGTCTCCGCCCAGTTCGGCGGGCGCTATGGGGGTGTAGCCGTAGGTGACGACGATGCAGGCCAGGCCGGCGTTCTTCGCCGCGCCGACGTCCGGCGGGGCGTCCCCGACCATGATCGCCCGCGCCGGATCGCCGCCGGCCATCCGCACCGCCTCGATCAGATGGGCGCCCGAGGGCTTGCGCGCGCTGACCTTGTCCGGCCCGGCGATGGCCGCGAAATGCCGGGTCAGGTCCAGTTTTTCCAGCAGCAGCATGGACAGGTCGGTGCGCTTGTTGGTCGCCACGCACAGGATCGCCCCGCGCGCCGCCAGCCGCTCCAGCGTCTCGACCACGTCCGGATAGGGCCGCGAATGGTCGGCGATGTGCAGGACGTAGTCAGCCAGGAAGGCCTCGAACAGGGCCGGCGCATCCGCCTCGTCCCAGGTCGCGCCCGCCCGCTCGAAGCCGTGCTGCAGCATGGCTCGCGCGCCGCCGCCGATCAGGGAGGCGGCGCTGTCCATCGGCGCCGCCGGCAGGCCGCGCGCGACCAGCATCCGGTTCAGCGTCCCCACCAGATCGACGTGGGTCTCCACCAGCGTCCCGTCCAGGTCGAAGGCGATGGTCCAGCCGTCGAGATCCCGCTGCGTCACCCGTCTCTCCCGTCAGCGGCCCCGATGGGCTAGACCGGACCGGTGACTATCCGCCGGACCGATTCATGACCACCCACGCCGAACCCAGATCTTCTGAAGCCAGGGCCGCCATCATCCTCGCCGCCGGGCAGGGGACGCGGATGAAATCGCCGCTGCCCAAGGTGCTGCACCCGGTCGGCGGCCGCGCCATGCTGGATCACGCCATCGACGCCGCCGAGGCCCTGGGCTGCGAGCGCATCGTGGTCGTCGTCGGCTCCCACTCGCCGGAGGTGCGCGCGCACGTCGTCGCGCGGCTGGGCGAGGACGCCATCGCCGTGCAGGACCCGCCGCTGGGCACCGGCCACGCCGTCCGCGCCGCGGAGGCCGTGCTCGGCGACTTTGTCGGCCAGGTGGTGATCACCTACGGCGACGTGCCCCTGCTGCGCGCCGCCGACATCGAGCCGGTCTTCGCCCAGACCGAGGGCGTGCGCGTCATCGGCTTCGAGGCCCGCGATCCCGGCGCCTACGGCCGCCTGGTCATGGACGGCGAGACCCTGACCGCCATCACCGAGGCCAAGGAGGCGTCGGCCGAGGTCCTGGCCATCACCGCCTGCAACTCGGGCGTCATGGCCGCGCCGATCGGCCTGCTGTTCGAACTGCTGGCCGAGGTGAAGAACGAGAACGCCAAGGGCGAATACTATCTGACCGACGTGGTCGAGCTGGCCCGCGGACGCGGCGCTCCGACCCGCGCCGTCATGGCCGACGAGGACGCCGTCATGGGCGTCAACGCCCAGGGCGAACTGGCCGTCGCGGAGGCCCTGTTCCAGAAGGTGCAGCGCGAGACCTTCCTCGCCGCCGGGGTCACCATGGCCGCGCCTGACACCGTCCACTTCTCGTGGGACACCGAGGTCGGCGGCGGCACGACGATCGAGCCCTATGTCGTCTTCGGCCCCGGCGCGAAGATCGCCCCGGGCGCGCGCATCCGCAGCTTCAGCCACATCGAGGGCGCGACGGTCGCCGGCGGCGCCGAGGTCGGCCCCTACGCCCGCCTGCGCCCCGGCGCCAAACTGGCCGAGGGCGTGAAGGTCGGCAATTTCGTCGAGGTGAAAAATGTCTCCATGGCCGCCGGGGCCAAGGCCAACCACCTGGCCTATCTCGGCGACGGCGAGGTGGGGGCCAAGGCCAACATCGGCGCCGGGACCATCTTCTGTAACTACGACGGCTTCTTCAAACATCGCACCACGGTCGGCGAGGGCGCTTTCGTCGGCTCCAACACCTCGCTGGTGGCTCCGGTCACCATCGGCGCCGGCGCCATGGTCGGTTCGGGCTCCGTGATCACGTCCGACGTCGCTCCCGGCGATCTCGGCCTAGCCCGCGCGCCCCAGACGGCCAAGGCCGGCTGGGCGGCCAGATTCATGGAGATGATGCGGGCGAAGAAGGCGAGGGGCTGATCACCACGCTTCCCCGCGTCTCCATGGCCGGATAAAGCCCGCCTGTCCGTGCGATTCCTTCCCGCAAGCGAGCTGACCATGTCCGATATTCAAAAGAAGAACGCCGGCGAGGCCGCCGCCCTCCGGGTCGAGGCCGGGATGGTCGTCGGCCTGGGCACCGGTTCGACCGCCGCCTGGTTCGTCAAGGCGCTGGCCGCTCGCAACCTCACCGGCCTGCGCTGCGTGCCGACCTCGGAGGCGACCGCCGAACTGGCCCGGGAACTGGGGCTGACGCTATCGACGCTGGAGGACAGCCCGCGCATCGACCTGACCGTCGACGGCGCCGACGAGGTCGGGCCGGGACTGGCCCTGATCAAGGGCGGCGGCGCGGCCCTGCTGCGCGAAAAGCTGGTGTGGGAAGCCTCGACCCGCTGCATCTGCATCGCCGACAAGGCCAAGGTCGTGCCGGTCCTAGGCAAGTTCGCCCTGCCGATCGAGGTCGTCGCCTTCGGGCACAAGACGACCGGCAACCGCATCGCCGACGTCCTGACGGACCACGACATCGCCATGCCCGCCCGCGTCCGCATGGCCGAGCGCGGCCTGGTCCGCACCGACGGCGGCAATCTGATCTATGACGCAGCCTGCGGCGCGATCCACGACCCGGCCCGTCTCGCCGACGACCTGAAGCTGATCACCGGCGTGGTCGAGCACGGTCTGTTCCTCGACCTGGCGGACGAGGCGATCATCGGCACGGACGACGGGGTTGAGGTGCTGCTGCCCTGATACCAATTACTCCGCTCATCCCGGCGAAAGCCGGGACCCAGACCTTTGGGTGAGCACTCTTTCCGGTCGGCGCGGATGAAGGTCCGGAAGCGCCGGCGTCATGCTGGACAGCACTGGGTCCCGGCTTTCGCCGGGATGAGCGGATAGAGAATGTCAGAGACCCACGACTACGACCTCTTCGTCATCGGCGCCGGTTCCGGCGGGGTGCGGGCGGCGCGGCTGACGGCGCTGGGCGGCAAGCGGGTGGCCATCGCGGAAGAGTTCCGGGTCGGCGGCACCTGCGTCATCCGTGGCTGCGTGCCCAAGAAATTCATGGTCATGGCCAGTGACTTTGCCCATCAGTTCGAGACCGCCGAGGGGTATGGCTGGACCGTCGAGGCCAGCTTCGACTGGCCGAAATTCATCCAGGCCAAGGATGTCGAGATCGCCCGCCTGTCGGGCATCTACGCCGCCAACCTGGGCAAGGCGGGCGTCGATCTGGTCCATGGGCGCGCGATCCTGAAGGACAACCACACCGTCCAGATCCTCAAGAAGGACGGCTCCATCGACCGGGAGATCACCGCCGACAAGATCCTAATCGCCACCGGCGGCAGGCCCTGGTCGCCCGAGGACATGCCGGGGATCGAGCACGCCATCACCTCGGAAGAGGCCTTCCACCTGCCGGAACTGCCCAAGCGCATCCTGATCGCGGGCGGCGGCTATATCGCGGTGGAGTTCGCCGGCATCTTCGCCGGTCTGGGCGTCGAGACGACCCTGATCTATCGCGGCCCGAACATCCTGCGCGGCTTCGACGACGACGTGCGCGCCCACCTGGCCGGCGAGATCGAGAAGCGCGGCATCAAGGTCATCCTCGGCTGCCAGCACGAGTCCATCGAGAAGACCGAGACCGGCCTGGTGAACCACCTCGCCAACGGCATGACGATCGAGAGCGACGTGGTCATGTTCGCCACCGGACGCATGCCCTATGTGAAGGGGCTGGGTCTTGAGAAGGCGGGCGTCGAGCTGACGGAGCAGGGGGCCATCAAGGTCGACGGCTTCTCCAAGACGACCGCGGACAACATCTGGGCCATCGGCGACGTCACCGACCGCATGAACCTGACCCCCGTCGCCATCCGCGAGGCGGTCGCCTTCCACCAGACCGTCTTCAGGGACAATCCGCAGGCCTTCGACTACGAGGCCGTCGCCACCGCCGTGTTCAGCCAGCCGCCCGTCGGCGTGGTCGGCCTGAGCGAAAGCGAGGCGCGTCATTCCTGTCCGGGCGAGGTCGATGTCTACCTGACCCGCTTCCGCCCCATGAAATACGCCTTCACCGGCTCGGACGAGCGCGTCCTGATGAAGCTGGTCGTCGACGCCCAGAGCCAGAAGGTCGTCGGCGTCCACATCGTCGGCCCCGAGGCGCCGGAGATGATTCAGCTGGCCGCCATCGCCGTGAAGGCCGGCCTCACCAAGGCCCAGTGGGACGCCACCTGCGCGGTCCATCCGACCATGGCCGAGGAGCTGGTCACGCTGCGCGAGAAGCAGCACGCGGGCAACATGTCGGCGGGCTGAGGAAAAACGCGACACCGCGTTCATTGTCCCCGACGGCTCTCCGGCCTATCTTGGCGCCATGAGTACCCGTTGGACGCCCGAGAGCTGGAGACAGAAACCCGTCGTGCAGATGCCGACGGACTATCCCGACATGGCTGCGCTGCACCGTGTCGAGGATGAGCTGCGGGCCATGCCGCCCCTCGTCTTCGCGGGCGAGGCGCGTCGGCTGACGTCCAAGCTGGCCGAGGTCGAGGCGGGCAACGCCTTCCTGCTGCAGGGCGGCGACTGCGCCGAGAGCTTCAAGGAGTTCTCGACCGACAACATCCGCGACACCTTCCGCCTGATCCTGCAGATGGCCGTGGTCCTGACTTTCGCGGGCCGCAAGCCGGTCGTGAAGGTCGGCCGCATCGCCGGCCAGTTCGCCAAGCCGCGCTCGTCGGGCGTCGAGGCCATCGACGGCGTCGAGCTGCCCAGCTACCGCGGCGACATCATCAACGGCATGGCCTTCACGCCCGAGGAACGGGTCCCGGATCCCCAGCGCCTGCTCAAGGCCTACAACCAGTCCGCCTCGACGCTGAACCTGCTGCGCGCCTTCGCCGGCGGCGGTTACGCCGACCTCTACAACATCCATCGCTGGACGATGGGCTTCGCGGCCGACAGCTCTGCCGGCGCCCAGTACCGCGAGCTGGCCGACAAGATCACCGAGGCCCTGGCCTTCATGGAAGCGGTTGGGGTCACGCCCGAGACCCATCCGGACCTCAGCCGGGTCGAGGTCTTCACCTCGCACGAAGCCCTGCTGCTGAACGTCGAGAGCGCCCTGACCCGTCTGGACGGCGCGTCCGGCGAATGGTTCGACACCTCGGCCCACATGCTGTGGATCGGGGAGCGCACGCGTCAGCTGGACGGCGCCCACGTCGAGTTCATGCGCGGCGTGAAGAACCCCATCGGCGTGAAGTGCGGCCCGACCATGGAGCCGGACGACCTGCTGCCGCTGATCGACGCGCTCAATCCGGACAACACGCCCGGGCGCCTGACGTTGATCGGCCGTTTCGGCGTGGACAAGGTCGGCGACCGCCTGCCGCGCCTGATGCAGGCGGCCAAGGAGCACGGCAAGCGCGTCATCTGGTCGATCGACCCGATGCACGGCAACACGCTGAAGGCCGGCAATGGCTACAAGACCCGTCCGTTCGAACGCATCCTGGGCGAGGTCCGGGGCTTCATCGACGTGGCCGAGGCCGAGGGCGTCCACCCCGGCGGCGTGCACCTGGAGATGACCGGCCAGAACGTCACCGAATGCCTGGGCGGGGCGCAGGCCCTGACCGAGGACGATCTGTCGAGCCGTTACCACACCCACTGCGACCCACGCCTCAACGCCGATCAGGCGCTGGAGCTGGCCTTCCTCGTCGCCGAACGGCTCAAGGCCGGCCGGCAGGCTCGGTCGAAAGCGGCCTAGATGCAGGGCGTCGGCCGACCGGAAGGCGACAGCACCGGCGGCCGCTGCGGCTATCAGGGCGCGCCCGGCGCGTTCAGCCATGAGGCCTGCGTCGACCTGCGTCCGTGGGACGACCCCGTTGCCTTCGACACCTTCGCCGAGGTCATCGACGCGCTGAAGGCGGGCCGGATCGGCGCCGCCCTGATCCCGGTCGAGAATTCCACCATCGGCCGGGTGGAGCCCGCCGCGACCCTGGTCGAGCAGTCCGGCCTGACCATTGTCTCCGAGGTCTGGCGCCCGATCCGGTTGGCCCTGATGGCTCCGCACGGCGCCTCGCTGCGCACGGTGAAGACGGCCGAAAGCCACCCCATCGCCCTGCGCCAATGCCCGGCTTCCCTCGGCGCGCTGGGCGTCACGGCGGTCGAGGCCTTCGACACCGCCGGGGCCGCGCGCGATGTCGCCGAGGCTGGCGATCCCAGCCGCGCCGCCGTCGCTCCCGCGCGGGCGGCCGAGGTCTACGACCTGTCGATTTTGCGCAACGACATCCAGGATTCCAGCGACAACCGCACGCGGTTCGTCCTGTTGAGCGCCGGAATCGCTTGACCGCGCACGATCCTTGCGGCTTTTGAAGCCCATGGTCCGCTCGCAAGCCATCGCTGCGACTTTCTCCGCCCGCTTCGCCGCGGCCGCGGACCTGTATTTCTACGGCTTTCGATACGCCGGCTGAGGCGTCGGGCATCGCGTCCTGACGGCCTCGCCGGCGACCGCCCCGCTAGGGGCGGCGGCTCGCAAAAGCTCCATGCCGTATCGAAATCGAAAGTCTTGCCCCCGTGCCCCAATCCAACACCCTGCAGCAGGTCTGGCCGCATTCCATGACCAACCCCGCTGATCTGTCGCCCGAACACATGGCCCTGGCCGCGCTGCGCCATGAGATTGATCTGCTCGACGACGAGCTCCTGGCCCTGTTCGAGCGCCGCCTCGCCATCGCCGCCCGCGTCGGTCAGGCCAAGGACGCCCCTGCCGGTCCGCACGTGAAGCTGCGCCCCGACCGCGAGAAGGCGGTGCTGGACCGCCTGATCTCCCACGCCGCCCCCGACAACCGCGAGGCGGTGGAAAGCCTCTGGCGCCAGATCGTCGGCTGGGGTTTGGCCCGCCAGGGCCGGATGCAGGTCCAGGTCTGGTCGCCCATCGAACCGACCCGCGCCTTCGACGGCGCCCGTCTGCGCTTCGGCGCCGCCGCCGACATGCGCGCGGTCCGTGACCCCCAGGCCGCGCTGAAGTGGGCCGCCGAGGGCCACGGCGTCGCCGTCCTGGCCATCAACACCGAAGACGCCTGGTGGACCGGCCTGCGCCGCGAATGGACGGGTCTCAGCGTCTTCGACGGCTTCGGCGGCGCCGCCATCCCGACCGCCCTGGCCGTCGGCAAGATCGATCCCGCCGCCCTGCCGAACGGCCGCCGCGTCATCGTCGACGTGGGCGGCGATGCGGGCGACGGCGGCGGCATCCGCCGCCAGGGCCTGGCCACCCACCACGGCTGGACCCTGTCCCTGACCGACGCCCCGCTCAGCGTCGGCGGCGCCGAGGGCTGCGTCGGCGCGGTCGGCTAGGCCACATCACTCCTCGCGGGCGGCCAGAGCCATCTCGGCCACCCGCAGGTTGACCGCCGCGTTCTCATGGTCGTCGTCCTGGAGGAACCAGGCCGTCGACAGCCCGCACCACGCCACGATCCAGTCCAGCAGCCGGGCGCGCTCCAGTCCGGAGCGGGCCAGCACGACCTCCACCCGCCGGCTGAAGATCTGAGCCCGCACCGCCGTTGGCGGGTCGAGGTCCGACAGGTCCGGATCGCAGAACAGGGTGGTGTAGTCGAACGCCCGGTCCCCGATCAGCCGCTTGGGGTCGATCGCCAGCCAGCCGCGGGGACCGAAGTCCAGCACGTTCTCGTGGTGCAGGTCGCCATGCAGCGGCCGCACCTCGCGCTGGTCGTCCAGCAGACTCCGCGCGGTCTCGGCCATCACCGGCGGGACCAGGCCCTCGGCCGCCGCCGGCCACAGGTCCCGGAACCAGTCCTCGAGGGTCGCCAGACCTTGCGGCGGGGCCTTGTCGCGCGGGCGATGCAGTTCGGCGATGGCGTCGCACAGGATGGCCGTCGCGGCCGCGTCGTCGCCGTATCGCGCCATGTCCGCCAAGGGCGTCTTGGTCCCCGTCGCCCGCTCCATCAGCAGGCCGTCGCCCCGGATCGCCAGCACCCGCGCCGCGCCTTCGCCGTCCCACCAGTCCAGCAGGGTCCAGCCCAGCCGCTCCTCCGGCTCGGTCGCGATCTTCAGCATGGCGGGCTCGCCGCCCTGCCGCACCGGCAGCAAGCGGCCCGTCGGAGTCAGGATCGGCGCCCCGTCCGCCTCCAGCGCCCAGTCGCTCATCCAGGGCTCGAAGGCCGCACGGTCGAGCATGGTCAGACCGCCATATTGTCGATCAGCCGGGTCCGGCCGATCTTCGCGGCGGCGAGGATGCGGGCGGGGCCGTCCAGAGCCCCGTCGAAGACCGACAGATCCTCGGCCCGGCGGATGGCGACATAGTCGACGCTGTCGAAACCGGCGGCCTTCAGCGCCTGTTCGGCCCACTGTTCGGCCTGCGCGACCGGCTCGCCCCGCGACGCCTTCGCCCCGGCCTCGGCCAGCACGCCGTTCAGCTTGCGCGCCGTCTCCAGCTCGGTCTGGGACAGGTAGGCGTTGCGCGAAGACAGGGCCAGGCCATGGCCGTCGCGGGCGGTGGCCAGGCCCACGATCCGGACCGGCATGTCCAGGTCGCGCACCATCCGGCGCACCACCATCAACTGCTGCCAGTCCTTCTCGCCGAACACGGCCACGTCCGGCTGGACCTGGTGCAGCAGCTTGGACACCACCAGCGCCACGCCGCCGAACATCTGCGGGCGGAACGCGCCTTCCAGCCCCTCGGCGGGCGCGCCGACATTGATGGTGGTGGTCACGCCGTCCGGATACATCTCGGCCACCGCCGGGGCGTACAGCAGATCGCAGCCGGCGCCGGCCAGCAGTTCGGCGTCGCGCCCTTCCTGCCGGGGATAGGCGTCCAGATCCTCGGTGGGGGCGAACTGGGTCGGATTGACGAAGACGCTGGCCACCACCTTGTCCGCCTGCTGTCCGGCTTCGCGCACCAGCGACAAGTGGCCGTCATGCAACGCGCCCATGGTCGGAACGAATCCAACGGTGAACCCCTGACGCCGCCAGCCGCTTACGGTCTCGCGCAGGTCCGCGATGGTGCGGACGATGGGCAGGGCAGGCGTGACAGGGTCGGCGGCCATGGTGAATGGATTAACCTTCTGCGTTAGTCGTGCTTGTGCACTGTGCGGCAAAACCTGCCGGGGTAGGGGTGGCTTATGACGCCGAGCCTCCTGATCCGTCCAGTGCTGGCCCTCCTCCTGACCGCGGGCGTCAGCGCCTGCGGCATGGTCGAAAGCGACCCGCACCGCTTCGAGTCCCTCGCCGAGCGCATCGCTTCGGTGCCGTTGGACGGTTCCGAACCCGCGCCGCGTGAGCGGGCCTCCCTTCCGGCCGCGCCCGCCGCCGCGCCCCTCCGCGTCGCCGAGCTGGGCCTGCGCCCGGCGCTGAAGGTCGAGGTCATGGAGCCGACGGCGCTCTGGGACGCCCGCTACGGGGTCATGGAAGACGCCGCCGCCAGCGCCGCCCGGGCCGCCGCGCCCGTGGTGGTCGAGGCCGCCGTCGCCGAGACCCGCGCCCGCATCCAGCACGCCGTCGAGCGTACGCCCCTGCGTCCCGCGCTGCCCGCCGACCGTCCCGCCGCCGCGCCCCGCGCGCCGGGCGGCCTGGTGCAACTGGGCGCCTTCTCCAGCGAACAGGCCGCCCGCGCCGCTTGGTCCCGGCTCAAGAGCGGCGCCGCCGGCTGGGCGCTGGAAGGGCTTTCGCCGACCTTCGAGGCCGTCTCGGTCAACGGCCGCGACCTCGTGCGCCTGAAGGTTCGCGCGCCCGCCGCTGGCGCTGCCGCCCTGTGCGCCGCCGCCGGAGTGGACGATCCCTGGTGCCGCCGGGCCGTATGAGACCCGAGCGCCGCACCGGCCTGACCTTCCTCTTCTGGGCCGCCTGCGCCGGCCTGACGGCGATCTATGCCGGCTGGGTGCTGGTCATGGCGCTCGGGACCGGCCAGATCGAGGGCAAACACGGACATGTCTACGATCAGGGGGCCGACCCCGGCGGCTTCGGCGCGGTGTTCGGCATCCACCTCCTCATCTTCGTCTTCAGCGCCGCCGCGGCCGTCTATGTGATGTGGGTCCGTCCGATGGCGATCCGGGGTGAAGCCACCCTGTCGCGCCGCCTTGCGGTTCGCGGCGACCTGGACAGCGCCGTCCGCGCGCCGCTCGACCCGACCGGCCAGTCCACAGACAGCTGACACGCGTTCGTTGACGGGCGCGCCCGCGCCGACGATTCTGGCGCTCGAACAGGCCGCATGTGAGTCGGCGGCGCTGAGGATTGAACCCCCATGGCTGACCCCACGGTCATCGTCGTCGGCAACGAAAAGGGCGGGGCGGGCAAGTCCACGCTCGCCATCCACATCGTCACCGGCCTGCTCCACGCCGGCAAGCGCGTGGCCATCATCGACCTGGATCTGCGCCAGCGTTCCATGGCCCGCTTCTTCGCCAACCGCGCGGCCTGGATGGCCGGCAACGGCCAGACCCTGCCCATGCCGATCGAGCCCGACCTGGGCGACGGCAAGGCCCTCGCGAAAGCCGACGAGGCCGAACAGCTGACCCGGTTCGAGGCCGCCTTCGCCGAGGCCCGGAACAGGGCCGAGGTCATCCTGATCGACACGCCCGGGGGCGACACCGTCCTGTCGCGCACGGCCCACGGCCTGGCGGACCAGATCGTCACCCCGATGAACGACAGCTTCGTCGACTTCGACCTGCTGGGTCAGGTCGATCCGGTCACCCTCGAACTGCTCAAGCCCTCGATCTATTCCGAGAGCGTCTGGGAGGCCCGCAAGCATCGGGCGATCACCCAGGGCCGTCATGCCCAGATCGACTGGATCGTGGTCACCAACCGCCTCGCCGTGGCCGAGGCCCGCAACCGCCGCCGCCTGGAAGAGCGGATGCAGAAGCTGGCCAAGCGCGTCGGCTTCCGCATGGGCCCGGGCCTGCGCGATCGGGTCATCTACCGCGAACTCTTCCCGTTCGGTCTCACGGTCGCCGACCTGTCCAACGACGTGCGTCCCGTCGCCGTGTCGCTGGCCCACGTCGCCGCGCGGCAGGAGCTGCGCAACCTGATGCAGTCGCTGGGCCTCGAGGGCGGCACGCTCGACAATCCGCTCGATGCCGCGGCTTGAGCCCGCTCTGGCTGGTTCTGGCGGCGATCGCGGTCTGGGCCCTGGTCCGTCTCGGCCGTCAGGGCGAGCGGGCGGGGCGGGGACACTGGCGCATCACCGCCACCCTGTTCAGCGCCGTGATGATCGGCGGCGGCGTGCTGGCGGTCAGCCGGGGCTCATGGCTGTTCGGCGCCGGACTGATCGGCGCCGGCCTGTGGCTGACCATCGCCTCGCGCCAACGGGCCGTCGCGCCGCGCGCCGAGGGCATGACGGACAGTGAGGCTCGCTCGCTCCTCGGCGTCTCCGCCGACGCCACGAAAGCCGAGATCAACGCCGCCTGGAAGCGGCTGATGGCCCGCGCCCACCCCGATCAGGGCGGGACGCAGGGCCTGGCCGCGCGCCTGAACGCGGCGCGGGATCATCTGCTGAAGCGATAGGCGAGGCGGAGGATTACTCCTCCGCCGCCGCGGCCTTCTTCTTGGCCGGAGCCTTCTTGGCGGCGGGCTTCTTCGCCGCCGCCTTCTTCGGCGCGGCCTTCTTGGCGGGCGCCTTCTTCGTCTTCGCCGCCGGAGCCTTGGCCGCGCGTTCGGCCAGCAGCGGGATCGCCGCCTCCAGCGTCATGTCCTCGGGCGCGGTGCCCTTCGGGATCGTGGCGTTGACCTTGCCCCACTTCACATAGGGGCCGAAGCGGCCGGCCATGACCTGCACGGGAGCCTTGTCCTCGGGGTGTTCGCCCAGCTCCTTCAGCGGCGCGACCGCCGAGCCGCGGCCCGGACGTCCGGCGCGCTTCTCGGCCAGCAAGGCCACGGCGCGGTTCAGGCCGACCTCGAAAACTTCTTCGATGTCAGAGACATTCGCGTAAGTCCCCGCGTGAAGCACGAAGGGTCCGTAGCGGCCCAGGCCGGCGGTGATCATCTTGCCGTCTTCCGGGTGGACGCCCACCTCGCGCGGCAGGGCCAGCAGGCGCAGGGCCTGTTCCAGCGACAGCGACGCCGGCGACCAGCCCTTGGGCAGGGACGAGCGTTTCGGCTTGTCCGCGTCCAGCGGCATGGTCTCCACATAGGGGCCGAAGCGGCCGATCTTCAGCTCGACCGGCTGGCCCGTCGCCGGGTCATTGCCCAGGGTGCGGTCGCCGCCGTCCGCCCCGCCGCCCTCGGCGTCGGGCGCCGCGACCGGGCGGGTGTATTTGCAGTCCGGATAGCGCGAGCATCCGACGAAGGCGCCGAAGCGGCTGGTCTTCAGGCTCAGCTGACCCTGATGGCACAGCGGGCATTCGCGCGGATCCGATCCGTCTTCCTTCTGCGGGAAGATGTGCGGCCCCAGCGACTCGTTCAGCGCGTCCAGGATGGCCGTGGTGCGCAGCTCACCCGCGGCGCTCGTGGCCGCATGGAAGTCGGTCCAGAAGTCGCGCAGCAGCACCTTCCAGTTCAGCTCGCCCGCCGACACTTCGTCGAGACGGGTCTCCAGCGCCGCGGTGAAGTCGTACTCCACCCATTTGCGGAAGAACTGCTCCAGGAAGGCCGTCACCAGCCGTCCCTTGTCCTCGGGATAGAAGCGGTTCTTGTCCATGCGGACGTATTCACGGTCGCGCAGGGTCGTCAGGATCGAGGCGTAGGTCGAGGGACGGCCGATGCCCAGCTCTTCCAGCTTCTTCACCAGCGTCGCTTCCGAGAAGCGCGGGGGCGGCTCGGTGAAGTGCTGCTCGGTGCGGATCGCCTCGACCTTGGCGGTCGAGCCTTCCTTCAGCGCGGGCAGGCGGGTGGTGTCGTCCTCATCGTCCTCTGCGCCCTTCTGCTTCTCGTCGCGGCCTTCTTCATAGACGGCCATGAAGCCGTCGAAGGCGACCACCTGGCCGGTGGCGCGCAGGCCCGTCTGGCCGGTCGGCTCCTCGATCTCGACCGTGGTGCGGTCCAGGCGCGCGGACTCCATCTGGCTGGCGATGGTCCGCTTCCAGATCAGTTCGTAGAGGCGCTGCAGGTCGCTTTCCAGACGCAGGGTCTCGGGCGCGCGGGCCATGTTCGTCGGACGAATGGCTTCGTGCGCTTCCTGAGCGTTCTTGGCTTTCGTCTTGTAATAGCGAGGTTGTTCCGGAACGTAGGCCGGACCGAATCGCTGGCCGATGACTTCCCGCGCCTGGGCGATCCCCTCCGGGCTGACGTACAGGCCGTCGGTCCGCATATAGGTGATCAGGCCGCCCTGGTCGTCCACGCCCTCATACAGCTTCTGCGCCGCCTGCATGGTCCGCTGGGCGGTGAAGCCCAGCTTGCGCGACGCTTCCTGCTGCAGGGTCGACGTCATGAACGGCGGGCTGGGCGCGCGCTTGACCGGCTTCTTCTCGACCGAGTTGATCGTGAAGGTCCCGGCGTTGATGGCGTCGCGCGCGGCGCTCGCCATGGCTTCCGAGATGATGTCCAGGCGCTGCACCCGCTTGCCGGCGTGCTTGACCAGGCGGGCGACGAAGGGCGGGCTGTCGGCGGCCAGGTCGGCTTCGACGGACCAGTATTCCTGGGCCCGGAACTTCTCGATCTCCATCTCGCGATCGACGACGATGCGCAGGGCGACCGACTGCACCCGGCCGGCCGAACGGGCGCCCGGCAGCTTGCGCCACAGCACCGGCGACAGGGTGAAGCCCACCAGATAGTCCAGCGCGCGGCGGGCCAGATAGGCCTCGACCAGCTCCATGTCCACGTCGCGCGGGGCCGCCATGGCCTCCAGCACGGCGGACTTGGTGATGGCGTTGAAGGTGACCCGCTGAACGACCGTGTCCTTCAGCACCTTCTTCTTCTGCAGGATCTCCAGCACGTGCCAGCTGATCGCCTCACCCTCGCGATCCGGGTCGGTGGCCAGGATGACGCGGTCGGACTTCTTGGCGACCTCGGCGATCTCGCTCAGGCGCTTGGAGGCCTTGGCGTCGATCTCCCAGCTCATGGCGAAATCGTCGTCGGGCAGGACCGAGCCGTCCTTGGACGGCAGGTCTCGGACGTGGCCGTAGGAGGCCAGGACGGTGTAGTCCGGACCGAGGTACTTGTTGATGGTCTTGGCCTTCGCGGGGCTTTCGACGACGACGAGATTCATAAGGGGAGGGGCCTTTCGAAGGGGCGGGAACGTGGTTGGCCGAAGCCTCGCTGTCAATCGGCCAGGGAATCTATGGTGTCAGAGCGACGCCATTCCGCCGGAAAGAAGCGTCGCCCGCCCCGCCAGGCTGAGCTCCAGCAGCGCCGCCGCGACCGCTCCGATCGGCGCCCCGGCCGCTCGCGCCAGTTCGTCGCGCGGCGTCGGGGTGGGCGAGAGCAGGGCGGCCACCCGCTCGATCAGGGCGTTGTCCACCTGGTCCGGCGCGCCGTCGAACGGATTGTCGGGCGCCGGTTCGCGCACGGCCCTGAGCCGCCCGAACTCCCGCTCCACATCCTCCAGCCCCTCGCACAGTATGGCCCCCTGCCGCAGCAGCTCGTTCGGCCCCTTGGAGCGCGGGTCCAGCGGCGATCCCGGCACGGCGAAGACGTCGCGGCCCTGCTCATTGGCCAGGCGGGCGGTGATCAGGGAGCCGGACTTGATCTCCGCCTCCACCACGATGACTCCGCGCGACAGGCCCGAGATGATGCGGTTTCGGCGCGGGAAGTCCTTCGCCTGGGCCCGGTGGCCGACAGGGCTTTCGGAGACGATGCAGCCCTGTTCGACGATCTGGGCGTAGAGGCCGGCGTTGTCGGGCGGGTAGACGTCGTCCACGCCGCCGCCCAGCACGGCCACCGTGCCGGTCGACAGGGCTCCGGCGTGGGCCGCGCCGTCAATGCCGCGCGCCAGTCCCGACACCACCACATGCCCGGCCTGTCCCAACTGCTGCGCCAGTCCGCGCGCGATCCGCTGCCCGCCCGCCGAGGCGATCCGCGCCCCGACCACGGCGATGCAGGGCCGGGCCATCAGGGCGGCGTCGCCGAGGGTCCACAGCACCGGCGGCGGCGGATCGACCGCGGCCAGCATCTCCGGATAGCCGGCGTCGCCCAGCACGATCAGCCGCGCCCCGATCCGATCCCCGGCGGCCAGTTCGGCCTCGATACTGTCGGTCGGGGGCAGGGCGTGCCCCGCGCCGCTCTTGCGGATCAGGTCGGGCAGGGCCTCGACGGCGCGCTCGGCGGTCTTGAAGCGGTCCAGCAACTGCCGGAAGGTCACGGGGCCGATGCGTTCGGTGCGGGCGAGCCGCAGGCGGGCGAAACGCTCGGCCTGCGGCAGGCTCACGCCTTCTTCGCGCCGATCCGGGGTTCGGCCCCCTTGAGCAGCCGGCCGATGTTCTCGGCGTGGCGGATCCAGATCAGCACGGCGGTGAAGGCCGCCAGCAGCAGGATCGTGCCGGGCGCGGGCAGGCCGAACGCCGCCAGGGGCAGAAGAGCGTAGACGGGCGCCGCCGCCGAGGCGACCAGCGCCGCCAAGGACGAAATGCGGAAGATCGCGGCGCTCAGGATCCAGGTCGCTCCGGCCAGCAGGCCCAGCGGCCAGGCGGCGGCCAGCAGCAGGCCGAAGAAGGTGGCCACCCCCTTGCCGCCCTTGAAGCCCAGCCAGACCGGGAACAGGTGGCCCAGGAAGGCCGCGCCGCCCGCGACGGCGCCGGCGATCTCGCTGCCGAACAGGTGGCGGGCGATCAGCAGGGCGGCCGCGCCCTTGCCCGCGTCGAGCAGCAGGGTGGCCAGGGCCAGGTCCTTGCGGCCGGTGCGCAGCACATTGGTCGCGCCGATATTGCCCGATCCGATCTGGCGCACGTCGCCGGCGCCCGCCGCGCGGGTCAGGATCACGCCGAACGGAATGGAGCCCAGCAGGTAGCCGCCGACCGCCACAAGGGCGAGCGTCCCGATTGCGGGTCCGACCAGATCCTGCACTTCAACCCCCATACAGCCAATGCGTGTGTATCATGACTTCACGCGTCTTGAAGCCACAGTTTCCGCTGATTCGGCGCCACTCCGTGATGGCGCGTCGGCCTGTCCGGATCAGGCCTGATAAACGCGGCGCCCGCCGACGAAGGTTCCGATCACCTTGCCCTGTAGCCGGCGTCCGTCGAACGGCGAGTTCTTGGATTTGGACTTCAGCGCCTCGGCGTCGATGACCACGGGCGCCCCCGGATCGAACAGCACCAGATCAGCCGGCGCCCCCGCCTTCAGCACGCCCGCGTCCAGCCCCAGCAGGCCCGCGGGGCCCGAGGTCAGCGGCCGCAGCACGTCCAGCAGGTCCAGGCCGTCCTCGTGATGCAGGGTCAGGGCGGCGGGCAGCAGGGTCTCCAGCCCGATCGCGCCCGGCGCCGCCTCGGCGAACGGACGGCGCTTGTCCTCGGCCGGGGCCGGGGCGTGGGCGGAGGTGATGGCGTCGATCAGGCCCTCGCGCACCGCCTCGATCAGCGCCTGCCGGTCGCTTTCGGGACGCAGCGGCGGATCCAGCCGGTAGAAGGTGCGGTAGTCGCCGATGTCGATCTCGTTGAAGCACAGGTGGTTGATCGACACCGAAGCGGCGACCTCCAGCCCCTTGCTCCGCGCCCGCGCCAGGGTCTCCAGCGCGCCCTCGGTCGAGATCTGGTCCACCAGGAACCGGGCCCCGGTCTGCTCCACCAGCGCCAGATCGCGCTCCAGCTGGATGCGTTCGGCGATGGCCGGAACGGAGGACAGGCCCAGCCGCGTCGCCAACTCGCCGCTGGTTGCCACCGCGCCTTCGCTCAGCCACGGGTCGGCCGGACGGCAGGCGATCAGGGCGTTGAAGGCGGCGGCGTAGCTCATCACCCGCTGCAGGGTGCGGGTGTTGGCGATCACATGGTCGCCGTCGGTGAAATACAGGGCCCCGGCCTCGTCCATCAGGCCGATCTCGGCCATGCGCTGGCCGTCGCGCCCCTTGGTCGCCGCGCCCGCCGCGCGGACGTTGACCAGGTTCAGCGCCGCGCCGCGCCGCTGGATGTGGTCGATCATCGCCGGGTCGTCGATGGCCGGGTCGGTGTCGGGCTGCACGACGATGGTGGTGACGCCGCCCGCCGCCGCCGACAGGCTGGCGGACTTCAGCGTCTCCTTCGGCTCGGCTCCCGGCTCGCCGGTCTTGACCCGGATGTCGATCAGGCCGGGCGCCAGGCACAGGCCGCCCGCGTCGATCGCCTCGACCCCGTCCGGCGCCTGGGCATGGGCGCCGTGGATCACCTCGGTGATGACCCCGTCGACGATCAGGACCGCGCCGGGGCCGTCATAGTCCGTGGCCGGATCCAGCAGGCGGGCGTTCAGGATGGCGAGGGCGCTCATTGGGCGGCTCCTTCGCGGCGCGCGGACAGGGCGGCCAGCACGGCCATGCGCGCGGCGACCCCCATCTCCACCTGGTCCTGGATCAGCGACACGGTCAGGTCGTCGGCCACTTCGGAATCGATCTCCACGCCCCGGTTCATCGGTCCCGGGTGCATCACCTTCGCACCGGGCCGGGCCCAGGACAGCTTTTCGCGGTCCAGGCCCCAGAAGCGGAAATACTCGCGGGTCGAGGGCACCAGCGCACCTTCCATCCGCTCCAGCTGAAGACGCAGCATCATCACGACATCAACGCCTTGCAGGCCGTCCTTCATGTCGTGGAAGACCTCGCAACCCCAGCGGTCGGCGTCGCCGGGCACCAGGGTCGGCGGCCCGATCAGCCGCACGCGTGCGCCCATCATCGACAGCAGGGCGACATTGGAGCGCGCCACCCGGCTGTGGGCGATGTCGCCGCAGATGGCGATCGTCAGTCCGCCCACGTCGCCGAACGCCCGGCGCAGGCTCAGCAGGTCCAGCAGAGCCTGGGTCGGGTGCTCATGGCGTCCGTCGCCGGCGTTCACCACCGCGCAGCCGACCTTCTGCGACAGCAGGGCCGCCGCGCCCGAGGCCCCGTGGCGCACCACCAGCACGTCGGGCTTCATGGCGTTCAGCGTCGCCGCCGTGTCGATCAGGGTCTCGCCCTTGGTGACGGAGGACGTCCGGGGCGACAGCGCCGTCACATCGGCGCCCAGCCGCTTGGCCGCGATCTCGAACGAAGCGCTGGTCCGGGTCGAGCTCTCGAAGAACAGGTTCATCACCGTCCGGCCGCGCATGATGTCCAGGGACTTCGCGCTCTGCCGGTTGAAGTCGACGAAGGCGTCGGCCAGGTCCAGCAGGGGCGGGACGGTCGCGGCGTTCAGATCGCCTGCGGACAGGAAATGGTCGCGGGGAAACGGCGCCAGCCGTTCGTGAATCAGGTCGGTGACATCAGGCTGGGTCATCGAGGCCCGCCTATAGGCGGTCGCTACGCCAAATGGAACAGCGCCAGCAGGATCGGAATGCTCAGTGCGCTGCCGACTGTGGTCAACGCCACGATCCCGGCCATCAGCGGGGCGTCGCCGCCCATCTGCCGCGCCAGGATGTAGCTGGCGGCGGCGCCGGGCGCCGCGCCGCACAGCAGGGCGATGCCCTGCGCCGTCTCGTCGCCGCCGTACAGGACGCACAGGCCCCACATCAGCGGCGGGGTGATTACCAGCTTCACGAACGACACCGCCCCGATGGTCAGCCTGCGGCGCGCCACCTCGGCGAAGCTCAGGCCCGCGCCCGCCACGATCAGGCCCAGCGGCAGGGCCGCCCCGCCCAGCAGTTCCAGGGTGTCGGAAATCCCCGGCAGGCGCGGCACGCCGCCCAGGTTCAGCGCCAGCCCGATCAGGCAGGCCAGCAGGATGGGGTTGGACAGGATCGCCTTCGTCAGCGCCCACGGCGACATCGACCGCTGGTCGGCGCCCCATTTCACCAGCACGATCACGCACAGGATGTTTGTCACCGGAATCATGGCCGCGATCACCACCGCCGCCAGCGCCAGTCCGTCGGGGCCGTAGACCGACAGGATGACCGGCAGGAAGACAAAGCTGTTCCACCGGATCGCGCCCTGGAAGACGCTGGTGTAGGCCGGGCCGTCGATCTTCATCAGCGGCTTGAGGGCCAGCGTCAGGGTCGCGATGATCAGCACCGAGGTGACTGAGGCCGCCCCCGCCGCGCCGGCGCCGCCGCCCGAGATGTCGGCGTTCCAGATCGCCGGGATCAGGAAGCCCGGGTACAGGATGTGGATCGACAGCTTCTCGATCGGCCGCCAGGCCGCGTCGGGCAGGAAGTCGGACTTGCGCAGGCCGTAGCCGATGGCGATCAGCACGAAGACGGGCAGGACCCCGGCCAGCAGCGCCGCCATCAGGGACGCAGCCGGTCCAGCGCGCCCTGCAGGATCCAGGCGGCGGCGGTGCGGTCCACCACATTGGCCCGGCGCTTGCGGTTCAGGTCCAGTTCCTCGATCAGGAAGCGCTCGACGGCGCTGGTCGACAGCCGCTCGTCCTGGAAGGCGCAGGGCACCGCGCGGATGCGTTGCAGATTGCGGGCGAAGGCGCGGCAGGACTGGGCGCGCGGCCCCTCACTGCCGTCCATGTTCAGCGGCAGGCCGATCACCAGTCCCGAGGCCCGGCGTCCATCCATCAGCTTCAGCACGGCGTTCGCGTCGTCTGTGAATTTGGTCTTGCGGATCAGCTGCAGCGGGCTGGCGATGATCCGGGTGGCGTCGGACGCGGCCACGCCGATGGTCTTCTCGCCCAGATCCAGTCCCAGCCACGGCGTGCCCGGGGGGGTCTGTTCGGCCAGTTCTTCAAGGGTCAGGACTGTCACACCGTCGCGGTAGGACTGGCGGTCGGCTGTGTCAAAGTGCAAACAGACCTATCGCTGATATGGGGAAGCATCCGATGAAGCATCCGCTCCTGTTCGTATCCGCCCTCGTCGTTCTCGCAGCCTGCGATTCCGGTACGGAGAGCCGCAAGGACGTCGTCCCGACCGTCGAGGCCCCGCCAGCCGCCGCCGAGCAGGCTGCGGTCACGCCGCTGGTCGCCGCCGGCCCGGCCGCCACGGTCCAGCCCTCGACCGACATGAACATCCAGTGGGCCGCCTCGGTCGTGCAGCTGGATACGCTGACGAAGCAGGGCGGGCCGACGGTCAAGCTGTTCGGCACGGCCGGCGGCGACCCGGCCATGAACGGCCTCTACACCGACATCGCCTTCTTCCGGCCGTCGTCCGAGGGCTGGGCCGTGTTCCGTATCGGCGACTTCCTCGACTACCGCGTCCTGTCCGAGGCCCCGGGACGCGTCGATCTGCAGAGCTCGGAGAGCGTCATGGACGAGGCGACCGGCCAGATCGGCCGTCGCGAGCGTCGTCTGATCGTCGCCTGGACGCCGGGCGCGGACGAGGCGCCGCCCGCGACCATCACCGTCACGCCGGCCCGGTGAGCGGGTCCGACGATCTGGCGCGCAACCGCGCGACGGTGGCGGGCTATGACGCCTCCGCCGAGAGCTATGCGGCGGAAACGGATCACGCGCCGACATCGGAGCATGTCGAGGCCCTGGAGCGTCTGGTCGCCGGGGTCGGGCCGGGCGGTCGGGTGCTTGAGGTCGCGTCCGGCCCCGGCTGGGACGCCGACCGGCTCGAGGCCATGGGCGTGCAGGTCCGGCGCACCGATCTGTCGGACGGCTTTATCGCCTTCCAGCGCGATCGCGGGCGCGTCGTCGAGTCTCTGGACCTGATCACAGGCGACCTTGGCGGGCCATGGGACGGGATCGTCGCGCTCTACGTCATCCAGCACATCGGGCGAGACCTGGTCGAGGGCGTGGTCGCCCGGATCGCGGCGGCGCTCCATCCGGGCGGAACGCTCCTGATGTCGTTTCAGGCCGGTGACGGCGAGCGGCTCTCGGAGGCGCCGGAAGGCGTCTATCAGGTGGTCCAGTGGGCCGAGGCGGCCATGGCGGCGCTCCTGTCGCGTCATGGGCTGTTGATCGACCGCCGCTGGGTGTTCGAGGGCCGGGAAGGGCAGTGGATCACGGTGATCGCGCGCCGAACGGAGGATGCCCGCCCGATCGGCGACGGTTAAGCTCCGGCTAACGCCTCATCGGCCAAGGTAAGCGCGGGACAAAACGTCCCGCGGCCGCGCCCCGCGTCCGCTCCGGAAAACTGGACGTACGTCGATGTCGCTGTTCAGCGTCAATACGAACGTGGGCGCCATGATCGCCCTGCAGAACCTCGCGGTGATCAACCGCGAGCTGCTGACGACCCAGAACCGCATTTCCACCGGCCTGAAGATCTCCAGCCCCAAGGACGACGGCGCCATCTGGGCCATCGCACAGGGACAGCGCGCGGAGTCCAAAGCCTACAACGCCGTCATCGCCTCGCTGCAGCGCGGGCAGTCCGCCGTCGATGTGGGCCTGGCCGCGGGCGAGACCGTCTCGGACCTGCTGTCCCAGATGCGCGAGAAGATGACGGCGGCGTCCGACACGTCCCTGACCACGGCCAACCGGCAGGCGCTGAACGAGGACTACAAGGCGCTGCGCAGCCAGATCGACATCGTCGTCGGCAACGCCGGCTTCAGCGGTCTGAACCTCGTCGGCCCGGCCGCCTCCGCCCGGGGCGTGAAGGCGCTGGCCGACACGCGCGGCGGGACCAGTATCGACGTCGACGCCATCGACCTGTTGACCTCCGGCGCGATCCTGTCAGGCCTGCCCGCCGATCTGATGAGCCTGAACAACGCGGTCGATCTGCCCAACATCGCCGCCGCCATCGACAAGGTCGGCCAGGCGCTGGGCAATCTCGGCACGGGCTCCAGGAAGCTCGACACCCACCTGACCTTCGTCCGCAAGATGCAGGACACCATCGACGCCTCCGTCGGCCGCCTGGTCGACGCCGACATGGCCAAGGAAAGCGCCCGCCTGCAAAGCCTGCAGGTGCAGCAGCAGCTGGCGATCAAGGCGTTGTCCATCGCCAGCCAGGCGCCGTCATTGCTACTCCAGCTCTTCCGCAACTGATTGCGCCCATCGGAATCCTTGTGAATCCGGGCCCGGACCGCTAATCCCGCCGGCTCAGGTTTCGCATTTGGAGGGCCGCATGGCCGTCGACGTCGCGACCGTGCGCAAGGTGGCGCACCTCGCTCGCATCAAGACCCCCGAAGAGCGGCTCGAGCCGCTGGCCCAGGAGCTGAACGGCATCCTGGCGTGGATCGAACAGCTGAACGAGGTCGACGTCGCGGGCGTCGAGCCCATGACCTCGAACGTGGCCCAGCCGCTGCGCCTGCGCGACGACGTCGTCACCGACGGCGCCAAGGTCGATGCGGTCCTGTCCAATGCGCCCAAGTCCGCCGACGGCTTCTTCGTCGTGCCCAAGGTGGTCGAGTAAGCCATGACCGACCTGACCAAACTGACCCTCAAGGCCGCCCTCGACGGCCTCAAGGCCCGCGACTTCTCGTCGGAGGAGATCACCCGCGCCTTCGTCGCCAACATCGACGCCGCCAATCCCAAGCTGAACGCCTATGTCGTCCAGACGACGGACAAGGCGCTGGACATGGCCCGGGCCTCCGACGCCCGTCTGGCCAAGGGCGAGGGCGGGGCGCTGGAAGGCGCGCCGCTGGGCATCAAGGACCTGTTCTGCACCGACGGCGTCCAGACGACCGCCGGCTCCAACATGCTGCGCGGCTTCGTGCCCCCCTATGAGTCGACCGTCACCGCCAACCTGTGGGCGGACGGCGCGGTCATGCTGGGCAAGCTGAACATGGACGAGTTCGCCATGGGCTCGTCCAACGAGACCTCGGCCTATGGTCCGGTCGTCAACCCGTGGAAGTCCTCGACCTCCAACGCCGAGCTGACCCCCGGCGGCTCGTCGGGCGGCTCGGCCTCGGCCGTCGCCGGCGACCTCTGCCTGGCCGCCACGGCGTCGGACACCGGCGGCTCGATCCGCCAGCCCGCGGCCTTCACCGGCACCGTCGGCATCAAGCCCACCTACGGCCGCGCCAGCCGCTTCGGCATGGTCGCCTTCGCCTCGTCGCTGGATCAGGCCGGGCCGATCACCAAGACGGTCGAGGACGCCGCCATCCTGCTGCGTTCGATGTGCTCGTTCGACGTCAAGGATTCCACCAGCCTGGACGTCGTGACGCCGGACTGGACCGCGAGCCTGGGCAAGGGCGTGAAGGGCCTGCGCATCGGCGTGCCCAAGGAATACGTCGTCGACGGCATGCCCGCCGAGATCCAGGCTCTGTGGGACCAGGGCGTCCAGTGGCTGAAGGCCGCCGGCGCCGAGATCGTCGAGATCAGCCTGCCGCACACCAAATACGCCCTGCCGACCTACTATATCGTCGCTCCGGCCGAGGCTTCCTCGAACCTGGCGCGCTACGACGGCATGCGCTTCGGCCACCGCGCGACGGACGCGAAGTCGTTGACCGACCTCTACGAGACCTCGCGCGCCGAGGGCTTCGGCAAGGAGGTCCAGCGCCGCCTGACCATCGGGGCCTACGTCCTCTCGGCCGGCTTCTATGACGCCTACTATGTCCGGGCGCTCAAGGTCCGCCGCCGCATCGCCCAGGACTTCGACGACGTCTGGGGCCAGGTCGACGCCATCCTGACGCCGTCCACGCCGTCAGCCGCCTTCGCCCTGGGCGACAAGCAGATCGACCCGGTGACGATGTACCTGAACGACGTCTTCACGGTCACCGCCAACCTCGCCGGCCTGCCGGGCATCTCGGTGCCCGCGGGCGTCGATTCCGGCGGCCTGCCGCTGGGCCTTCAGGTCATCGGCAAGGCGCTGGACGAGGCGACCGTCTTCCAGGTCGCCGACGTGCTGGAACAGGCCGCCGGCTTCACGGCCCGTCCGAGCAAGTGGTGGTGAGGGCCTAGCGCCCTTCCGCGTTCGGGAAGGGCAGGGTCCGCAGCCACGGCTCGGCGTCGGTGAGCCGGCTTTCGCCCGCCAGCCCGTCCTGGAAGGCGCGCAGGTTGCGATAGCTCGCCAGGATGACGACGCGGCGTCCCGGGTTTCGAGCGATCGTCTCCCGGGCGCGGGCGATCATATAGCCGTCCCACGCCGCCTGGCCCTCGTCGTCGCCGGGGCCGCCCAGCGCTCGCTCGCTCAGGACCGACGCCTGCATCAGGTCGCGCGTCAGCGCGTCGTGCGCGTCGGCGGGATGCCGCCAGTGCTGCAGCAGCGCCAGGGTCATGGAGCGGCGCAGGGCGTCCGCCCGTGCGGCGGCGGTCGGCTGCTCCGTATTGAAGCGGGCGTATTTCGCGCCGGCCGCCCCGGTCATCGCGGCGAAGACCTCGCCACCCGGCTCCATCGCCTCGACCAAGAGGGTTCGCCCGTCCAGCCATGGCCAGATCACCGCCGGATATTCGGGACGGCCGGGCGTCTCGGTACGGCCGGACAACTCGTCAGGCCGGGTTTCGACCAGCAGAACGTCCGGCTCAGCGGCGTCCAGGATCGTGCGCAGGTCGTCGTAGGAGAAGCTCGGCTCCCGTTCGTGCAGGCCGTGCAGCGGCGCCAGGATGACCACGGCGTCGGGCGCGAGCCCGTCCCGGGTCTGCGCGGAAGCGGCGCCGGCTGTGACGCAAAGCGCCAGGGCGAGGATGAGGCGGAGGAGGGGGCTGGTCATGTCGCCGGAATGCACCCGCGCCCACCGCGCCGGCCATGGCGGCGGGACAAGCGGGACCCGGGAGTGGACCGGCGGGTCAGGCGGCGGACACGGACGCCAGATTCTTGCGGTATCGGCGGCTCATCCGGACGACGTCGCCGGAGCGCAGCACCAGATCGGCGTCGCCGTGACCCCGGCTGCGCACCTCCCCGATGAGATCCAGCCTGACGATGGCGGCCCGGTGCACCCGCGCATACCGGTCCGCGGGAAGGCGTTTCTCCAGGTCGGCCAGCGGCTCGTCCACCAGCAGGGGGCCCTTGTCGGTCATGGCTTCGGCGTAGTTTCCCGCGGCGCGAAGCCACCGCACCGTGTCCAGCGGCAGGAAATGGATCACGCCTTTGCGGCGGACCTTGAGGAATGTGGGCGGCGTCGCCGCCGGGGGCGTGGGCTTGCGCCGCCATCCGGCCGCGACAAGGCCGACGTAGAACAGCGCGTTCAGGCCGATGTTCCGCACCAGCATGTGCCGCCCCATGCCCCACAGCGTCTCGTGCTGTCCGACGCCGTAGAGCGGCCAGTACGCCAGGCTGAACAGGGCGACATGCGCCACGCATGCGGCCACATACCCCAGCAGCAGGATGGAGAAACGGCGCCGCAGGCTCCCGCTCCAGCGGGCGTTCTGGACGGCCTCGAGGATGAACGGGGTCAGGACCGCCCAGACGGAGGCGATCGCCAGGCTGTAGCGGAACGAGGCTCCCCACGGCTGGGGCGACCCGCTGGAAAGGCTGGTGAGGTAGCCTTGCAGCGCCAGAACCGCCGCCACGCCGATCCAGGCCATGACGATCACCAGCGCCGTCCGCACCGGCCTGGAAAACGGAAGGAAGATCTCGCCCGACGTCCCCGGTGAGTCCCCCCGGTCACTGGCCACGCTCATCGATTTCCTCGTCCCGGACATGCCCTTGCCCGACACGACTACCATCCTCGCCGGCAAAATCATCCCGGCAGGCTAGACCAGCCCGTCCAGCGTCGGCGCCTCCGCCGCGCTGCCGGGGAACACCCGGCTGTCCAGCGCGGCGCGGTCCACCCCCAGGTGATCGCGCAGCACGCCCTTGAACACCGCCCGCACGTCGATGGTCGGCGCCAGGTCGCGGCCCTCGAACAGGCGGTTGTCGGCCAGGGTCGGCCAGTCGCCGATCAGGCCGCCGGGCTTCAGCGCCCCTCCCGCCACCAGCAGGGACGAGCCCGTGCCGTGATCGGTGCCCTGGGTCCCGTTGGCCCGCGCCGTGCGGCCGAACTCGGTGGCCACCACAACGACCGTATTGGCCCACTGCTCCCCCAGCCCGTCGTGCAGGCCGCCGATCACCTGATCCAGCCCGGTCAGCCGCGTCTGAAGCTGGCCGTTCTGGCGCGCATGGGTGTCCCAGCCGTCGACGGACAGGGCGACCACATCGGCCCCGTTGTCGCCGGTCATCAGCCGCGCCACCGCCTGTCCCAGTCCGTTCACGTCGTTGCGGCGCAGCGTGCTTCCATCCCCCGCCGCCATGGCCATGGCCTCGGTCTCCAGCCCGCGCGCCAGATTGCCCTGCAGCAACGGGTCGTCGACGTAGAGGTCCTGCAGCAGGGCCGCGATCCGGTCCTCGCCCTTCACCTGACCGCCGGGCGCCCAGCTGGACGTCTCCGCCGCGCCCCTCAGGATCAGCGGCGTCTGCGCCCCGACCGACAGCCCTTTCAAGCCGCCGCCGCCCGCCGCCGCCAGCGCGCGGTTCAGCCAGCCGTCGTTCTGCTCCCTCAGGCCCTCGCCGCCGTTCTCCAGCACGTCCTGGGCGTCGAAATGGGAGCGCACCCGTACCGGTATGGCCGCCGCCGGGGCGAAGCGCAGCTGGCCCGCGTCGTACATCGTCTTCAGGCCGGGCAGGGACGGATGCAGGCCGAAGCCGTCGCGCATCGCCAACGCGCCCTCCACCGCCAACCCGCCGCGCAGGGCCGCGTAGTTCGGATCGCCGTACGGCACGGTGACCGACAGCCCGTCCATGGCGCCGCGCGCGACCACCACCACCAGCTTCGGCCTGGGGCCGCGCGCCTGCGCGCCCGCCTGTCCGGCGAAGGCGAGGCCGATCCCGGCCATGGAGCCGCCCAGAAGCAGGCGGCGGTTCATCGTCAGATCGGTCATCGGCGCTGGAACTCCGGCGACATCAGGAACAGGGTGACGGCCTCGGCCCGGCTTTCGGCGCGGGCGATGAACTGGCGGCTGCGGTCGCTCAGCCGTTCGCCCAAGGCGCCTTGCGCCATCGCCACGGCGTCGCGCTCGGCGGCCAGGTCGCCCGCGGCCTTGGCCCAGTTCAGCCGCTTGACCAGGGCGTCCGGCCCGGCCCAGTCTTCCGCCGTGTCCGGCCAGCCTTCGGGGGAGGGGGCGGCGAAGGCCGGCTGCCCCATCTGCACCAGGGCCTGCTGGAGCGGCTGCACCCGCTGCGGCCGCGTGCCCATGGCGCGGTGCGAAGAGATCACGAACTCATAGGGCGTCTTCACCTTACGGGCCTCGGGCGCCCAGCTTTCGGGCGCGGCGATCAGCGCCCTGGCGACCACGGCCAGATCGCCGCCGGACCCGATCCAGGCCCGTTCCAGCGCGTTGACCAGCGCGGGCGGCGGCTCGTCGGCGACGAAGTGGACCGCGATCTTCCGCGCCAGCCGCCGGGCCGTCTCGGGCCGGTTGGACAGGTCCTTCAGGATGGCCCGGCCCTGTTCGGCGCCGCCCGCCGGATAGCGGCGGCCCATCACCGTCCGCTCGCCCGGCTCATGCACCACGGCGCGGAAGGTGAAGCCGTTCTCGCCCGGCTCCCCGGCCAGCATCGCCGCGCGGCGGCGGCCCTGGCCCCGGCCTTCCTCCTGCCGCCGCCGCGCCGCCGTCGACCATCCGGTCAGGGCGCGGGCGAACTCGGTCACGTCCGCCTGGGTGTAGCCGCCGTCGGCCCCGACCGTGTGCAGCTCCAGGATCTCCCGCGCCAGGTTCTCGTTCAGCCCGGCCTGCCGACGCTCCCCCGCCGGACTGTTCGGCCCGACCGACTGGGCCTGGTCCAGATACAGCAGCATGGCCGGATGGCTCTCGGCCGCCAGCGCCAGATCCTCGAACCGGCCGAAGACGTGCGGGCGGATGGCCTCGCGCTCGTACTGGCCCACGAAGACGGCGGACTGGAATTTGCTCGCCGAGGCGGTGAAGGCGTTGGCCCAGAACAGGGCCCAGCGCTCGGCGAAGCCCGCCTCGGTTTCGGCCCCCAGCTGGGCCCGGGCCAGGAACTCCCGCGCCGTGTCCTGAACCAGGTTGCGGCGGCTGTCGCGGCGGGCGTCGGCGGCCTCCTGCGCGGCGGAGGGCGGGACGTCCGCCGCCATCGCGGCGGTTCCGGCAGCGGCCGGGGCCTCGCGCATCCGCCGGGCCCGCGCCGCTTCCTCCTGATAATCCTGATAGGCCTCCAGCCGCTGTTCGGAGGTCTCGAACGCGCCCGCCGGGATCGGCGCGCCGCCGGGCCGCGCCTGGGCCTCCAGCCAGCCCCTCGGATCCGCCGCGACCGTCGCGATCTCGCCCGGTCGCGCGCCCATCCCGAAGCGGGTCAGGGCGACGGCGGCGTCCAGCGGTCCGGTGCGGGTCATCAAGGCCTCGGTTCGGTGCGCGATAGGGAATGAACGGCCCGCGAACCCTGATCCGTCGCCGCATCGATGGGAAGCCGATTTCCAACCCCCGATTTCTTGACCCCGCCGGGCCGGTAGGCCATCTGGACCCCATGACCGACACCGTTTCGAACACCAAGACCATCCAGGGCCGCACCGGCCCGTGGGAACTCGTCATGGGGCTGGAAATCCACGCCCAGGTGGCGTCGAAGGCCAAGCTCTTCTCGGGCGCCGCCGTCGGCTTCGGCGCGGGTCCGAACGAGCAGGTGTCGCTGGTCGACGCGGGCTTCCCCGGCATGCTGCCGACGCTGAACAAACACTGCGTCGAACAGGCGGTGAAATCGGGCCTCGGCCTGAAGGCGCAGATCAATCTGCGCAGCCAGTTCGACCGCAAGAACTACTTCTATCCCGACCTGCCCACCGGCTATCAGATCAGCCAGCTCTTCTATCCGATCGTCGGCGAAGGCGTCGTCGAGGTCGAGGCCGAGGACGGCTCCTTCTTCAACGTCGGCATCGAGCGCCTGCACCTGGAACAGGACGCGGGCAAGCTGATCCACGACCTGTCGCCGACCGAAAGCTTCGTTGACCTGAACCGCGCGGGCACGGCCCTGATGGAGATCGTCTCGCGCCCCGACATCCGTTCGCCGGATGAGGCGGTCGCCTACGTCAAGAAGATCCGCACCATCCTGATGTACCTGGGCACCTGCGACGGGGACATGGAGAAGGGCAACCTGCGCGCCGACGTCAACGTCTCGGTCTGCCGCCCCGGCCAGTACGAGAAGTTCAAGGCCACCGGCGACTTCAGCCACCTGGGCACGCGCTGCGAGATCAAGAACGTCAACTCGTTCCGCTTCATCTCCCAAGCCATCCAGTACGAGGCGCGCCGCCAGATCGAGATCCTCGAGGACGGCGGCAAGATCGACCAGGAGACCCGCCTCTACGACCCCACGGCCGGCGAAACCCGTTCCATGCGGTCCAAGGAAGAGGCGATGGACTATCGCTACTTCCCCGACCCCGACCTGCTGCCGCTCGAGCTGGAGCAGGCCTGGATCGACGAGATCAAGGCCGGCCTGCCGGAACTCCCGGACGAGAAGCGCCGTCGCCTGATGAGCCAGTACGGCCTGTCGCAATACGACGCCGTGGTCCTGATCTCGGATCAGGCCAAGGCCGACTATTTCGAGCAGGCCGCGAAGGGCCGCGACGCCAAGCTGGTGTCCAACTGGGTCACCAACGAGGTCTCCGCCCGTCTGGCCGCCGACGGCAAGGACTTCAGCGAGAACACCCTGCCGGCCGCCCATGTGGCCCAACTGGTCGAGCTGATCGAGACCAATGTGATCTCGTCCAAGATCGCCAAGGAAGTCTTCGACCACGTCTGGAACGGCGAGGGCAGTCCGGCTGAGGTCGTCGAGAAGCACGGCCTCAAACAGGTCACCGACACCGGCGCCATCGAGAAGGCCGTCGACGACATCATCGCCGCCAACCCCGACAAGGCCGCCGCCGTCGCCGAGAAGCCCCAGGCCCTCGGCTGGTTCGTCGGCCAGGTCATGAAGGCCACCGGCGGCAAGGCCAATCCGGCCGCGGTGAACGACATCCTCAAGACCAAGCTGGGCCTCTGAAACGCAAATCGGGGCCGCGTTCGCCGCGGCCCCGATCGCTTGTCTCCACCTGCTCCTAGAAAGACGCGGTGACGCTCAGCGTGACCGTGCGCGGCGCGCCGTAGAAGCCGATGACCGAATCCCCGGTGATCGCGCCCGGGAAGTTGTAGCCGCCCGCGCGATAGCGCTCGTCGCCCAGGTTCCGGCCGGCCAGGCTGACGCGGTAGCCGCCGTCCGGGGCGGTCCACATCAGGGTCGCGTCATAGAGCCAGTAGGAGCCCTGATCGAGCAGCGGAATGGCCGTCTCGAACATCTGGGTCGCGCCGCGGTACGAGGCGGTCGGCGTGAAGATCACCGAACCCTTGTCGCCCAGGTCCAGGCTGTAGGGCAGGGCGACCGAGGCGGTCCAGTCGGGCGTGTTCTGGAATTTGCGCTGGTCGGCCATGTTCTCGCGCAGGCCGGTCAGCGGGTTGAAGGTGACGAAGTCGTTGAACTGCGCATCCAGGTAACCCAGCGTCAGGCGCGGGATGAAGCTGTCCGTGATCCGCGCGCTGGCCTCCAGCTCCCAGCCCCAGATCTCGCTGGACCCGGCGTTGTCGACGAAGCTGACGACCGAGGCGGGCGGGATGAAGAACTGCGAGGTGATCTGCTGGTCGGTGTAGTCCGACTTGAACAGGGCCGTGGCGAAGTTGACGCGGCGGTCCAGCAGCGAGCCCTTCAGGCCGATCTCATAGGTGTCGACCAACTCCGGCTGATAGCCCTTCACCGTGTCCGGATAGAGGGAGGCGTCGCCGCGCATGTCGAACCCGCCCGACTTGAAGCCGCGCCCGAAGGAGACGTAGCCGGTCAGCTCGGGGGTGAATTTGTAGCTGGCGCTGACCCGCGGCGTGAACTCCGAATAGGTGTCCGAGGCGCTGTATTTGGTCGACGGCGCGCCCGCCGGAATGGCGCCGGCGTTGCCGAAGAACGGGCTGCGGACGCCCAGGTAGTTCTGGCGCAGCTGGGTGACGCTCTTCTCGTCCCGCGTCCAGCGGCCGCCCAGCGAGATCGACAGCTGGTCGGTCAGGTCGTAGCTGAAGTCGGCGAAGACGGCGAAGCTTTCGGTGTCCACCTTGCCGCCGGTGTAGGTGGTCAGGCCCGCGGGCAGGCCCGGCCCCATGCTGGGATACAGGCCGATCACCGTGTCGAACGCCCCCTCGGCCGAAGCGTCCATGTAGAAGATGCCCGCCACGCCCTGCCAGCGCTCGCCCTGGAACAGCAGCTGGAATTCCTGGGTGAACTGGCTGTCGGCGTAGTAGCCGGGGATGTCGAGGATCGGCTGCGGCAGGCCGTCGAAATCGATGCCGTCGCCCTTGGTGTCGCCGTCCCGCCAGGCGGTCACGGACTTGAAGGTCAGGCTGTCGCTCGCCGCCCATTCGCCGGTGAAGGACAGGCCCCGCGTGCGCACATAGCCGTCGTCGCCGATGCCGGCGCGGGTGTCATAGACGCTGTCCGGCGACGGCGCGACGATGCGATAGCCGTGGCGGGCGTTGGACTCATCCTCGGTGATGTCGCCCGACAGGCGGAAGAACAGGTCCTCGGACGGCGTCCACTCCAGGCTGACGCGGCTCGCGGTGACGTCCTTGTTGTAGTGCTCGGCGCCCGTGGTCAGGTTCTCGCCATAGCCGTCGCGGGTGTAGCGGGCGATGGCCCCGCCGATGCGCAGGGTGTCGGTCAGCGGGGTCGAGCCCGAGGCGATCAGGTCGACCTGGTTGTAGCTGCCGTAGGCGCCGCGCAGGGTCAGCTCCGGCTCCTGGCTCAGACGCTTGGTCACGTATTTGATCGCGCCGCCGATGGTGTTGCGGCCGTACAGCGTGCCTTGCGGACCGCGCAGGACCTCCAGGCGCTGGATGTCGAAGATGTCCAGCACAGCGCCCTGCGGCCGGGCGATGTAGACGTCGTCCACATACAGGCCCACGCCGGGCTCGAAGCCCCACAGCGGATCCTGCTGGCCGACGCCGCGGATGAAGGTGGTCAGGGTCGAGTTGGTGCCGCGCGCGATCTGCACCGTGGCGTTCGGCGTCTGCTGCTGCAGGGCGGTGATGTCCAGCGCGCCGGTCTGTTCCAGCCGCTCGCTGCTGACGGCGGTGACGGCCACCGGCACATCCTTCAGCGACTCCTCGCGCCGGCGGGCGGTGACCACCACCTCGCCCAGGTCGGCGGCCTGTTCCTCGCCGGCCGGCGCCTCCTGGGCCAGGGCGGGCGCCGCAAACAGCGGGGCCGTCAAAAAGACGCTGCTCATCAGCGCCAGGCGCAGTTGTCCTGTCTTCCGCATCGGTCCGTTTCCTCATCCACGCGCCGGCGTTGATCGCCGCTGATCTGGATTGGGCCGGACGGTGAGCCACGAACGGCCACGCTGTCAACATTCTTCATTTTCTCATGAATGATGTTTGCCGAAGCCGCTCGACCGGGCCAAGGTGAGCGTCCACATTCGAGGACTTGAGCGCGACGCAGATCGCGCCGGGATGGAAACAGATGGCTCAGATCAACACCGGCGCGCCCGGTCCCGTCGCGCATACACAGGCCGGCGCCCTGCGCGGACGGCGCGAGGGCGCGGCCCATGTCTGGCGCGGGATCCCCTATGCCGCGCCGCCGGTCGGCGACCTGCGCTGGCGGCCGCCCCAGCCGCATCCGCGCTGGGAGGGGCAGCGTGACGCCGCGGCCTTCGGCTTCGCCCCGCCCCAGGCCGGGCCCTCCGATGTCGCCGACATTGTCAGCATCGGCGGCGCGCCCGAACCGACCTCGGAAGACTGCCTGACCCTGAATGTCTGGGCCCCGGCCGAGGCCACGACCCCGGCGCCGGTGATGGTCTGGCTGCACGGCGGCTCGAACCGGATGGGGGCCGGATCGCTGCCCTTCTACGACGGCGCGGCCTTCGCCCGGGACGGAGTAGTGCTGGTCACGGTCAATTACCGGCTGGGCCAGCTCGGCTTCTTCGCCCATCCCGCCCTGACCGCCGAAGCTCCGGCGGACGAGCCGCTCGGCGCGCCGGGCCTGCTGGATCAGATCGCGGCCCTGGAATGGGTGCGCGACAGCATCGCCGCCTTCGGGGGCGACCCGGCCAACGTCACCCTGTTCGGGGAATCGGCGGGCGGGCTGGACATCCTGGCCCTGATGACGGCCCGGCGGGCGAGGGGGCTGTTCCACAAGGCGGTCGTCCAGTCCGGCGGCGGCTGGCTGCCTGCCGCGCCCCTGAAGGCGGCTGAGGCCAAGGGCGTGGCCGCCGCGACGGCGCTGGGCCTGGCCGATCCCGACGCCGCCGCCCTGCGCGCTGTTCCGGCGGACCGGCTGGTCGCGGTCGAGTCCGCCTTCGGGCCGGTGATCGACGGCCGGCTCCTGACCCGCGACCCGATCGGCGCCTTCGCGAGAGGGGATTTCGCCGACGTGCCCCTGATGATCGGCGCCAACAGCGGCGAGGACTCGCTGCTCAACTACGGCGGCGGCCTGAAGCGGTTCGGACAGATGATCAAGCCGAACGCCGCCCTGGCCCGTCTCTATCCGGAGGCCGACGGCGACGAGGAGCAACTGGTCCGCCTGGGCTTCCGGGACTTCGGCTTCGCCGGTCCGGCCCGCTGGATCGCCGGCCGTCCGCGACGGTCGAAGGCCTGGCTCTACGCCTTTGACTATGTTGAAGAAGCTCGGCGCGAGACCATGCCGCGCGCCAACCACGCCGCCGAGATCTTCCATGTCTTCGAGACGCTGGACCGCCGCCCGGACGGCGCCCCGGCCGCCACCGAAGCCGACCGCGCCGTCAGCGCCGGGATGCACGCCCGCTGGATCGCCTTCGCCCGGGACGGCTCGCCGGGCGAGGACTGGCCCGCCTACGACCCCCGCGGCGACGACTGGATGGTGTTCGACGCCACGCCCGGCGGCCGGGTGCGGCGCGGCTGGTGGCGGGCGGCCCTGGATCATCATACGCGCAAGGCCAAGCTGCTGATCCTGCTGCTACGCGCGCGGGATCGCCTGAGACCGGTGTTCTCGGGTACAAGAGGGTGATGACCGACACCGCCGCCCGGCCAAAATCCACCCGACCCCGGGTGCCGCTCAAGCCCAAGGCCCAGCGCCGCGAGGAGACCACCACGCGCATCCTGGACGCGGCCGAGCGCCTGTTCGCCCGCGACGGCCTGCACGGCGTGACGCTCCGGGCCGTGGCCGCCGAGGCGGGCGTCGATACGGCCCTGGTCCACTACTATTTCGAGGACAAGGCCCGGCTGTTCACCTCGACCTTCGGTCGTCGCGCCGAGGTGGTGAACCAGATGCGGCTGGAAAGCCTGGACCGCTACGAGGCCGAGCACGGCGACGCCATGACGGTGCGCGGCGTCCTGGACGCCTTCCTCAGGCCCCTGTTCCTGCTGCTCAACGAGGGCGATCCGGCCTGGCTGAACTACGCCGCCCTGGTGGCCCAGGTGAACAACACCCCGGTCTGGGGCGGCGACACCATGCACCAGCATTTCGACCCGGTGATCCACCGCTTCATCGGCCTGCTGCGCCGCGTCTCGCCCGACACGCCCGAGCGCCAGCTGTTCTGGTTCTACCACCTGCTGTCCGGCGCCCTGACCCTGTCGCTGGCCCAGACGGGCCGGATCGACGTCCTGTCCGACGGCCTGTGCAAATCCTCCGAGATGGTCGCCATCTGCGACGCCATGGAGGCGGTCTTCACCGGCGGGTTCGAGGCCATCCGCCGCTGACGTTTGCGCACGAAGAAGCCCGCCCGGATCGCTCCGGGCGGGCTCTTTCATTCCGGCGGTCTTAATTCGACAGCAGCGAGATGATCACGCCGGTGGCGATGGCGGCCAGCACCACATCGCCGGTGTCGGTGCGGTAGTAGCCGTAGCCGCGCGGGGGCGGGGCGTAGCCGTAGCGGCGGTAGTCGTTCACGTACCAGCGGCTGCGGTATTCGCGCGGAATGGCCTGGCCGCGGGCCCAGCGACGATACTCGCGACGCTGATCACGTTCCCAGCGGCGCTGGTCACGCTCCCAGCGGCGATAGTCGCGGCGATCATGACGGTCATACCGGTCATAGCGGCCGTCACGGTCGTAGCGCCGCTCATAGCGGTCGTGGCGATCATGGTCGCGCCACGACTGGGCGGCGGCGGCCATGGGGGTGGCGACCACGGCGAGGGCCGCGAACCCGGCGATCAGGGCTTTGTTCGTCTTCATCATGCGTCTCCTTGCAGGTCGCCGCCGACCCGAAGGACGACAGCGGATGAACCAACTGAGGAGAAGTTTCGGCCCCCCGCCATGAACCCCCGCTGAACGGGGCCGTCAGGGTTAAGACGGTTCGGAGTCCATTGGCCGCTCCCTCCGGGCCTTGCTAGACGACACCTCGTTGAGTCGTTTTCGGAGGGGCGCGTGCGTAGAATTCATTGGGGTCTGTCGGCGGTCCTTCTGGCCGGCCTCGGCGCCTTTGCGACCGGCTCGGTCGCCGAGGAGGCGTCGCCCTCGCTCTTCCCATCGCGCCTCGCCCGGGCCATCGCCCCTCTGGACGTCAATCCGGACGGTCTGTCAGGCGCGGGCGCGCGCATTCTGTCCGACGCGGTCGCGGCCAGCCGCTACGTCCTGATCGGCGAAAGCCACATGACCCGCGAGATCCCGGCCTTCACGACCCAGATCTGCCGCATGATGGCGCCCTCCGGCCTGACCGCCATGGCCATCGAGACCGGCCCGGAAGCGGCCCGCGTTGTCGATTCCGTCATTCGATCAGACGACCGGGAAGCCCGGATGGCCGACTTCCTGGGCGCCCATCCGGACGGCATCGCCTTCTACAGGGGGCGTGATGAAGTCCGGACGGCGGGGGACTGCGCCGCCGCGGCGGGTCCGGATTTCGAGCTCTGGGGACTGGATCAGGAGTTCCTCGGTTCCAGCGGCCATCTGCTTCAGGAAATGCTGGCCGCCAACCCGGGTCCGCTCGCCCGGACCGCGCTGACTGGTCTGGCCGCGCAGGATCAGGAAGCGACCGCCGCCGCGCTCGCCTCAGGCTCGCCCGGCGATCTCTTCTTGCTCACCGTCACGCAGGGCGACCTCGATCAGGCCGCCGCCGCGATCGCGCAGGACGGCGGGGCGCGCGCCCAGTATCTGTTCGGCCTGCTGACTGAAACCCGCGCCATCTATCTGGCGTCGCAGGCGCGCCAGGGCGATCCCAACGGACGCCGCGCGCGGCTGATGAAGCGCACGCTCGCCGCCCACCTCGCCGAAAATCCCGGCGCGAGGGTCCTGCTGAAATTCGGCGCCTGGCATTTCTACAAGTCGCTCAATCCGCTCGATCAGCGCGACCTCGGCGCCTATGTGGCCGAGCGCGCCGAGGGTGAAGGCGTCACGGCCCTTCATATCATGGTGGTGGGCGCCAAGGGGTCTACGGCCGGCTATGCCGGCGTCGGGCGGCCCGCCGCCATACAGGCCTTCGACATGGCCGACGACGAGGGGCCGGACTGGCGCAAGGATGTCGTCCTCGCCCAGCCGGCTGACGCCGCGCCGGGATCATGGATGCTGGTCGATCTCCGGGCGCTCAGGGCCGAGGGTCTGGCGTCCGCACCGCCGGAATGGCGGGATCTGGCGCTGGGCTATGATATCGCCATCCTGGCCCCGACGTTCAGTGCAACCAGCCTGCTCGGCCTGGAAGACGCTGCGGCGCACTGACGTCAGGCCTTCAAGCCTGGCTCGGGCGGGCGCCGTCTCGCGCATCGCCTTACTCGAACGGTTCGTCGCTCTCATCCGCCCCTTCCAGGGCCTCGCGCGCCAGCGCCCGCGTCACGGGGCGGTGCAGGGCGTCCAGCCGCTCCACCACGGCCTCGGCCGCCGCCGCCGAGCGGTCGATGCGGCGCAGCAGATAGGGGATGACGTCCTTGGCCGGGCGGATGCCGCGCTCGGCGAAGCGGGCCTCCAGCATGGCGGCCAGCACGGCGTCGTCCGGCGCCTCGACCGGCACGCTGATCACCGCGTCCAGCCGCGACCGCAGGTCCGGCAGGGTGACGGCCCAGGCCGAGGGGGCGGGGCGCGAGATCATCAGCATGGCCCCGCCCGGGGCCTGGGCCAGATTGATCAGGTGGAACAGGGTCTCGTCGTCGGCGTCCATGGCCCGGTCCAGCAGGACGGGACGGCCCTCGATCTCCAGCGGATCGACCAGGGCCGCCTCGCCGCCGTGGAAGGCGACCGCGCCGACCCGTTCGGCCCAGATCTGGCCCAGGCGGCTCTTGCCGCTGCCCGCCGGGCCGCAGATGGCCATGACGCCGCCGATCAGGTTGGGCCAGTCCGCCAGCGCCTCGACCGCCGCGCGATTGCAGTCCGAGACCACGAAGCCGTCGGGCCCCTCGGGCAGGTCGCTCTGCAGGGGCAGGCGCATCTGGTCGGGCGGGGCGGGGCGGGCGGTCATTGCGTTCACCATAGCAGATGCGCCGCCTTCGCCATCCATCCGGACGCTTCGTCCGTGGACGGAACGCCGCCGCCTGTGGACCGCCTGCGTCCGATCCTGACGTGTCTGCCCGGTAGACTGGGCTCATGGCGCGGATCGAACAGCAAGGCCGGGAAGCGAACCCTCCGGACGCATCGGACGCTTCGGACGGTGTTTTCCGCGGTCCGGCGCGTTCGCACGGTTCACACGCTTCGCACCATGGTTTCGCGGTGCGCGGCGCGGCCCGAAATCGCCGTCGGCCTTGACTTTCGCAGGCGATGATGCGCCCTTCCGGCCTCCCGAATTCCGCCCCTCGCGGGCCCGAATCCAAGACGAACCGACCATGCACGCCTACCGCTCCCACACCTGCGGCGCCCTCCGTTCGACCGACGCCGGCGCCAATGTCCGCCTGTCGGGCTGGGTGCACCGCAAGCGCGACCTCGGCGGCCTGCTGTTCGTCGATCTGCGCGACCACTACGGCATCACCCAGTTGGTGCTGCACCCGTCGACGCCGGGCTTCGAGATCGTCGAGCGCCTGCGCGCCGAAAGCGTCATCCGCATCGACGGTGAGGCCGTCATGCGCGACGCCAGCACCGTCAACGCCCTGCTGCCGACCGGTGAAGTGGAAGTCCGCGTCCAGGGCCTCGAGGTCCTGTCGGAAGCCGCCGAACTGCCGATGCCGGTCTTCGGCGATCAGGAGTATCCGGAGGAAATCCGCCTCGCCAACCGCTTCCTCGACCTGCGCCGCGAGCGTCTGCACAAGAACATCGTCCTGCGCTCCAAGGTCATCTCCTCGATCCGCCAGCGCATGGTCGGACAGGGTTTCCTCGAGTACCAGACCCCGATCCTGACCGCGTCCTCGCCCGAAGGGGCCCGCGACTTCCTGGTCCCGTCGCGCCTGCATCCGGGCAAGTTCTACGCCCTGCCGCAGGCCCCGCAGCAGTTCAAGCAACTGCTCATGGTCTCGGGCTTCGACCGCTATTTCCAGATCGCGCCCTGCTTCCGCGACGAGGACCTGCGCGCCGACCGCTCGCTGGAATTCTACCAGCTCGACGTCGAGATGAGCTTCGTCACGCAGGAGGATGTCTTCGCCGCCATCGAGCCCGTCATGCACGGCGTGTTCGAGGAGTTCTCGGAAGGCCTGCCGGTTTCGCCCATCAACGGGACCCATACCTTCACCAACGACTTCGGCGAGCAGTTCGAGCACGGCGGCTTCCAGCGCCTGACCTACGCCCAGTCGATCGCCTGGTACGGCACCGACAAGCCGGACACCCGCAACCCGATCAAGATGCAGGACGTCTCGGACCACTTCCGCGACGGCGGCTTCGGCCTGTTCAACAAGATCCTCGGCGCCGACGAAAAGAACGCCGTCTGGGCCATCCCGGCCCCTACCGGCGGCTCGCGCGCCTTCTGCGACCGCATGAACTCCTGGGCCCAGGGCGAGGGCCAGCCGGGCCTCGGCTACATCTTCTGGTCCGACGACCAGAACGCCTGGGGCGGCCCGATCGCCAAGAACCTGGGTCAGGAACCGACCGAGGCCCTGATGACCGCGCTCGGCCTCGGCAAGGGCGACGCCGCCTTCTTCGTCGCCGGCAATCCCGGCGTCTTCGCCAAGTTCGCCGGCCTGGCCCGCACCCGCGTGGGCGCGGAGCTGAAGCTGATCGACGAGGCCCAGTTCAAATTCTGCTGGATCGTCGACTTCCCGATGTTCGAATGGTCGGAAGAAGAGAAGAAGGTCGACTTCAGCCACAACCCGTTCTCGATGCCGCAGGGCGGTCTGGAGGCCCTGGAGACCCAGGACCCGCTGACCATCCGGGCCTATCAGTACGACATCGTCTGCAACGGCTATGAGCTGTGCTCGGGCGCGATCCGGAACCACAAGGCCGAGATCATGCTCAAGGCCTTCGGCATCGCCGGCTACGACGCCTCGGTCGTCGAGGAGCAGTTCGGCGGCATGCTGAACGCCTTCCGCTACGGCGCGCCGCCGCACGGCGGCCTGGCCCCCGGCATCGACCGCATCGTCATGCTGCTGGCCGGCGAGACCGCCATCCGCGAGGTCATCGCCTTCCCGCTGAACCAGCAGGGCGAGGATCTGCTGATGAACGCCCCGACCGAGGCGGGCGAGCGCCAGCTCAAGGACGTGCACATCCGCACCGCCGTGCCGATCAAGGTCTGATGGGCCTGGGATAAAGGAAAAGGCCCTCGTCCGAGACGGGGGCCTTTTTTGTCAGCGGCCGCTGGCGACCACGAAATTCCTGACCCGGGGCGGAGCTGGGGGCGCCGCCGGGACCGGAGGCGCGGGCGGCGCGACGCGGACCCCGGAGATACCGCGGCAGGTCCGGGCGGTCAGGCGGCCCGGCAGGCGGGTGTTGGCGTCGCCGCAGGCCCGGCCGACCTGTTCCTGCGTCAGGCCGTGCGCCGCCGACAGGTCCGCGCCGCGGATGTCGGCCCGGTTCATCTCGGCGTCGCTGAAGTTAGCGCCCGCGAAATTGCCGCCCGTCAGCCGCGCGCCGTTCAGCTCGCTGCTCTGGAAGGAGGCTCCGCGGAAGTCGCCGTTCGACAGGTTCGACATGCCGATCTCGGCGCCGCCGAAATTGGCGCCCCGGGCGCTGACATTGGCCAGGGTGGCGGCGTTGATCTCGGCGCCGGTGAAGTTGGCGTTGCCCATGACCGCGCCGTTCATATTGGCGCCGTTCAGCTCGGCGCCGGTGGCGTTGACCCGGTCCATGCGGACCCGCACCATGGTCGCGCCCATGGCCGAGACGCCGGTCATGTTCGCGCTGGTGAAGTTGGCGCCGGTGAAGTTGGCCCCGACCAGTTCGGCGCCCGTCAGATCGGCCCGGCTGAAGTCGCTGCCCGAGAAGTTGGAGCCCACCAGCTCGGCGCCGCGCATCACGGCGCCCACGAGGGTGGCGTTGGTGAAGCTGGCGCCGGTGAAGGCCGCGCCGGTCAGGTCACGGCCCGACAGTTCGCAGCGGTTGCAGGACCCGCCCAGCGAGACCATGCGGGCCACGTCGCGATCCTGGAACTGCAGCTGGATCTCGGCCGCCGCTGGAGCCGCGGCGCACAGGGCGGCGGCGAAGGCCGCGCCGGAGACACCGGTGACCATGACGCGACGGAAGAAGGAGTCGGCAATCTGTTTCACGCCACCTTCATGAGGCCAAACCCCGAAGAACCCTACTTAAATCGCCGTAACGTCGGTGGCCGTTCAGCAGCGCGAAATGGACAGGCCCGCCGGCAGCCGCGTGGCCTCGTCGCCGCAGGCCTGGTTCAGCCGCGACTGGCTCAGCCCCGTCGCCCGAACCAGCGAGGCGCCGGAGAAATTGGCCCCCGTCAGGGTGGCCCCGGTGAAGTTCGCGCCCTCCAGATAGGCGCCCACGAAGCTGGCGTTGGTCAGGTCGGCGCCCGAGAAATTCGAGCCGGAGAAGACCCCGCCGTAGGCCTCCACGTCGCGCAGATCGGCGTTGGAGAAGCGGGTGCGGTTCATCACCGACAGGCTGAGATCCGCCTGGCGCAGGCGCGCCCGCGACAGGTTCAGGCCGTTGCGCTCCAGCCCCGACAGGGCCGCCTGGAACAGGTTGCAGCCGGAACAGCTGGCGCCGCCGCGCACGCTGGCGATCTGGCCGGCGTTCTGGGCCGCGGCGGGCGAGGCGAGGGCGGCGGCGAGGGCCGCGGCGGTCAGGAACAGCTTCATCTCAGGCTCCGGCGCTCGATCGAGCTTGGGCAGCCTCGCATGAAATCGTTGATTTAACCCTGCATCGAGGGCGCGGCCCCGCAGGTGTCGCAGATCCAGCCCGCGCCGCGTTCCTGCAGCGCCAGGTCGCCGCAGGCGGGGCAGGCTGTGGCCTCGCCCGAGACGACCGGGGCTGTGGGCGCGGCCGCGGCCTCCTTCTTCTGGCCGAAGGGCAGGACCACCAGGTTGTCGGGCGCCGCGCCGCGGGCGAAGCCCTTGGAGATGAAGCGGGCCGCCGGCACCGTCTCGGCGACCTCGCCCTCGGCGCCGCCCAGGCCGTCGCCCGGCCCGGCGTCCGCATTGGCCAGCGCCTGCCGGTCCAGATAGGACACGCCCAGCTCGCGGAAGATGTAGTCCAGGATTGAGGTCGCCGACTTGATCGAATCGTTGCCCGTGACCCGTCCGGCCGGCTCGAACCGGGTGAAGACGAAGGCGTCCACGAACTCGTCCAGCGGCACGCCGTATTGCAGGCCGATCGAGATCGCGATGGCGAAATTGTTCATCAGCGAGCGGAAGGCGGCGCCTTCCTTGTGCATGTCGATGAAGATCTCGCCCAGCTCGCCGTCCTCGTACTCGCCGGTGTGGATGTAGACCTTGTGGCCGCCCACGGCAGCCTTCTGGATATAGCCCTTGCGGCGGTCGGGCAGCTTGCGGCGGGTGCGGTCGCGCTCGATGACCTTCTCGATCACCCGCTCGACATTGCGGACCTCGGGTTCGCGGCGGCGCTCGCGCTCCTGGCCGGCGCTCTCCGGCAGGTCCAGCAGCGGGCCGGCGGGCGGCGCGGCGCGGCGCAGGCGGACGGTGCGGCGCCCGTCGCGGGCGGCGTCCGCCAGGACGCGAGCCGCCTGGGCCGGGGTGGCGTTCCAGTCCAGCGCGACCGGCGACAGGTCCGGCGCGCCGCTGAACGGGTCCAGCGCCGTCCGCAGGCCGGTCTCGAAGCCCGCCGGGTCGGCCAGGACCGCCGACAGGGCCTCGGGCGCGCCCGTCCAGCCCTCCAGGTCGCCGTGACCGAAGGCCCAGCCGCCGGCGGCGGCGATGTCGTCGTCGGTGAAGCCGAGACGGGTCAGCAGATCGTCCTCGGCGGCGTCCTCGATCCCCAGCACGTCGCGCAGGAAGCCGGCGTCCAGCACCGGGGCGCGGAACGCGTCCTCAAGCCGCTCGACCTGGGCCAGGGCCAGTTCGACGCCCTCCAGCTCCACATCGGTGAAGCCGTGGGCGCGCAGGGCCGCGTGGTCGACGCCCGGCGCGCCCGCCAGCGTGCGGCGGCCCAGCAGATGCCGTTCGGCGTCCTCGACCTCGCCGCCTTGGTCTTCGATCGCCCGGGCGAGGGCGGGCCTCAGGCGGGGGGCGGCCTCGCCGTCGGCGGTCTCGAACCGGTCCAGCGCGGTCAGCGGCGAGGCGCCCAGACGCAGCATGGCCTCGCGGTCGTCGATGAACAGGCCGGATGCGCCCGCTTCGGCGATCACCGCGGCCAGCTCGGCGGCGCGGGCCAGCGGATCCGCCGCGCCCTCGACCAGCACCAGGTCCGCCAGGTCCGCCAGTCCGACGCTGACCGGAACCGAACCGCCGTCCGACAGGGCCGTGACCCACAGCCCGGCCAGGTCGCCCAGCGCCGCCTCGAAGCCGTCGCCGGTCAGGGCGCGCAGGGCGCTCAGCGAGATCAGCACCCCGGCGCCGCGCGCGGCCTCCGCGGCCAGTTCCGCCGTCTCGGGGTCGAAGGCCAGGATCAGGTCCCCGTCCAGCGCGCCCTCGGCGGCCAGCACGGCCTCCGGCGCGCCCGAGGCGATCAGGCCGCGGTCGGCGACGGCCGTCCACGGCGCCGCGGGGCGGGCGGGCAGGGGCGCGGCCTCGAATGATTCGCCCGCGACCGCCCGCAGGATGTCGGCGTCCGAGGCTCCGGCCCGGCGCGCGGTCATCGCGGCCCGGGCCAGCGCCGGGTTGATGGCCGGATCGGCGCAGTCGCCGCGCGGTCCCTCGCAGCGGCTGACGGCCTCGCTGACGGCGGCCAGGGCCGCGGCCACGGCGTCGATGGCTCCGGCCGCGAGGCGCAGGGCGCGCCGGCGGGCGGTTTCGGCGGCCAGCAGGCGGGCGGCGGCGGGATCGGACAGGATCAGGGCGTCCCCGGCGGCGACCGCCTGCGGCCGGGCCGGCGTGGCCAGGCCCAGGCGCAAGGTGGCGGCCAGTTCGGCGGCCAGGGTCTCGTCGGGCGCCTGACGGGCGGCGAAGGCGTTCGCGGCCTCGACGATCAGGTCCTCGCCGTCCAGCGGCAGGCCTTCCGCGGCGGCCCAGTCCAGCCAGGCCTCGGCCCGGGCGTCGGACCAGTCCTCGGGCGCCACGACCTCGACCAGCCGACCGCCACGCTCGATCTCGCGCACGGAGCGGCGAACGGCGGAGGCGAGGACGGCGAAGCGAGGCTGGGGACGCATGCGGGTCTCGAGGCGGCTTTTGCCGATGCTACCGGTTGAAACCGGTCCGCCGCAATAAATCTGGCGTGTCGCATCAGGGTTACCCCCAAGATGTTGAGTTTCGCCGTCGCCGCGTTCCGCTGGACGGAAGCCTTCGCGGTTTCTATGATCAGCGTCGCTGTCGCCGGGGTGTTCCGGGCGGCGCGAGACGAGTGGAATTCCCGACGTGCTAGGCAGAATCTTCGGTTGGACCAGCGGCGCCACCATCGGCACCTTCTTCACCATCGCCAAGCGTGGCGAGAAGATCGGCACCGACGAATTCGGGAACACCTATTACCAGTCGCGCGACAACGTCAGCTATGACGGCCGCAAGCGCCGCTGGGTGATCTACAACGGCTACGCCGACGCCTCGAAGGTGCCGCCCGAGTGGCACGGCTGGATGCACTACACCTATGACGAGCCGCCGACCGTGGAGCCGCTGCCGCGCCGGTCGTGGGAAAAGGACCACCTGCCCAACCTGACCGGCACGCCGATGGCGTGGCGGCCGCAGGGCTCGCTGGCCGCCGAGGGCCAGCGCCCGGCCGCGACCGGCGACTATGAGGCCTGGCGTCCGGAATGAAGCGTCGCGGGCTCATCCTCGCGGGCGTGACCGCCGCGGCGATCCTCGTCGCCGGCGGCGTCGTGGCGTCCGCGCTGAACGACATGCCCCAGGACGCCCGTCCCGTGGATCCCACGGCTGAGCTGAACCGCCAGCCGACGCCGCAGACGACCCCGCCCGCCGAGCCGGCCCCCGAGGCCGCGCCCGCGCCCGCCGCCCCCATCGCCATCACCCCGCCCGGACCGGTCGTCGTCGCCCCTGTCGCCGAAGAGACCGACACCGAGAAGGCGGACGAGGAAAAGGCCGATGAGAAGGCCGAAGTCCGGGGCGAGCCCTCGACCACGCCGGGCCGCCGTCAGCGCCGCCGCGTCGCCATCGTCGAGGCCGTCGACAAGATCACCGCCGAACGCATGCGCTTCGAGGTCGAGGTGGGCGGTCGTCCCGTCCGCTTCCAGCGCACCCTGATCTTCACCGCCCGCGCCTGCGAGGTTTCGGCCTCGGACGAACAGGTCGGCGACTCCATCGCCTATCTGGAAGTCAGCCTCCAGCCGCGCGGCGTCGTCCAGACCGCCGCGCCGCGCCAGATCTTCCGGGGATGGATGTTCGCGTCCGCGCCGGCCGTGAACGGCCTGCAGCACCCGATCTACGACGCCTGGGTCGTCGGCTGCAGGGCGTAGAAGACCGCTTCGGCGCCCGTCATCGGCTCGAACAGCGAACGGACCTGGGGCCGCGCGCGCAGCGCCGCCTTCAACTGCCGCAGATAGGCCGCCTGCGGCGTCTCGACCGCTCCGAACTGGCTGAGGTGCTCGGTCAGGAACTGGGCGTCCAGCAGCCGCCAGCCGCCGCGCTTCAGCCGCCCTACCAGATGCACCAGCGCGACCTTCGAGGCGTCGCGCTCGCGGCTGAACATGCTCTCGCCGAAGAAGGCCCCGCCCAGGGTCACGCCGTACAGCCCCCCGACCAACCGCTCGTCGCGCCAGACCTCGACGGAATGGGCGTGGCCGCGGGCCTGAAGCGCGATGTAGAGCCGCCGGATCGGCGCGTTGATCCAGGTGTCCTCGCGGCCCGGCATGGAGGCGGCGCAGGCGTCCAGCACGGCGCTGAAAGCGGTGTCGACCCGCACCTCGACCGGCGTGGATCGCACGGTCTTCCTTAGCCGTGTGGGAATGTGGAAGCCGTCCAGCGGGATGACGCCGCGCTGGTCCGGCTCGACCAGGAAGACGCGCGGGTCATCGCGCGCCTCGCCCATGGGAAAGACGCCGGTGGCGTAGCAGTTCAGCAGTTCGTCCGGCCCGAAGCCGCCGAAGGGGGATGAGGCGCTGAAGCCGGGTTCCTCCACCGGGGGCTAGGCTTCGCCCTTCTGGCGCTTGGCCCAGTTCTCCAGCCAGTGGATGTCGTAGTCGCCCGACAGGATGTCCGGCTCCTGCAGCAGCTTCTGGAACAGGGGAATGGTGGTGTCGATGCCGCCGATGACCATCTCGCCCAGGGACCGTTTCAGGCGCGCGATGCACTCCTCGCGGTCACGTCCGTGGACGATCAGCTTGCCGATCAGGCTGTCGTAATAGGGCGGGATCGAATAGCCGGCGTAGATGGCGCTATCCAGCCGCACGCCCAGGCCGCCCGGGGCGTGGAAGTCCGTGATGGTGCCCGGCGACGGGGTGAAGGTCTCGGCGTTCTCGGCGTTGATCCGCACCTCGATGGCGTGGCCTTCAAAGTGGATGTCGTCCTGGGTGAACGACAGCGGCAGGCCGGCGGCGATACGGATCTGTTCGCGCACCAGGTCGACGCCCGTGATCATTTCCGTAACCGGATGCTCGACTTGCAGGCGGGTGTTCATCTCGATGAAGAAGAACTCGCCGTCTTCCCACAGGAATTCGATGGTGCCGACGCCCAGGTAGCCGATGGCGGCGATGGCCTTGTTGACCGTCTCGCCGATGGCCTTGCGGCCCTCGGCCGAGAGGGCGGGCGAGGGGGCTTCTTCCAGCACCTTCTGGTGGCGGCGCTGCAGCGAACAGTCGCGTTCGCCCAGGTGCACGACGTTGCCGTGGCTGTCGGCGATGACTTGGATCTCGATGTGGCGCGGCTTCTGGAGGTAGCGCTCCATGTAGACCGCGCCGTTGCCGAAGGCGGCCAGGGCCTCGGACTGGGCGGTCTGGACGGCCTCGACCAGGTCGTCGGCGGTCAGGGCCACCTTCATGCCGCGTCCGCCGCCGCCCGCCGCCGCCTTGACGATCAGGGGGAAGCCGATGGTCTTGGACGCCTCGATGGCGGCCTCGATGGTCTCGACCTCGCCGGCCGAGCCGGGAACGCAGGGAATGCCGGCCGCCAGAACCGTCTGCTTGGCGCTGATCTTGTCGCCCATGACCCGGATATGCTCGGGCTTGGGACCGATGAAGGTCATGCCGTGGGCTTCGACGATCTCGGCGAAGCGGGCGTTCTCGGACAGGAAGCCGTAGCCGGGGTGGATCGCCTGGGCGCCGGTGATCTCGGCCGCCGCGATGATCGAGGGGATGTTCAGATACGACTTGGCCGCCGGCGCCGGGCCGATGCAGACGCTCTCGTCGGCCAGGCGCACCCACATGGCTCCGCGGTCGGCCTCGGAGTGCACGGCGACGGTGGAGATGCCCATCTCCTTGCACGCGCGGTGGATCCGCAGGGCGATTTCACCGCGGTTCGCGATCAGGACCTTCGTGAACATGGCTTACGCCTCGAGCAGGACGAGGGGTTCGCCGAACTCGACGGGCTGAGCGTCGCCGACCAGCACTTCCCTCACGACGCCGTCGCGGGGAGCCTGGATCGGGTTCATCGTCTTCATGGCCTCGACGATCAGCAGGGTCTGGCCCTTCTTCACCTTGTCGCCCGGCTGGACGAACGGCGGGGCTTCCGGCGAGGCCTGCAGATAGGCGGTGCCGACCATGGGCGACTTCACCTCTTCGCCCGACTTGGCGACGATGGTGGCCGGGTCCGACGGCATGGAGGCCGGGGCGGCGGCGGGCGCGGCGGCGGCGACCGGGGCGGCCTGGGCCGGCGCGGCGGCGTACTGCATCACCGGGGCGGCTTCACGCGCCACGCGGATGCGCAGTTCGCCCCGCTCGACCTCGATCTCGGTCAGCGAGGTGTCATTCAGGATGTCCGCCAGCTGCCGCACCAGGATGGTGTCGATCTCGGCTTCGTTCTTGAGCTTGGGTGCAGTCGTCTTCGGATCGGCCATGGGAGCCTCTTGTTGTCCTTTAAACCGAACGGTCGGCGGACCGGCGGCGTTCCTGCGCCAGTCCGAGGGCGGCCTTGACCGCCAGTTCGTAACTCATCGGGCCGAAACCCGAAACCACGCCGGCGGCGATCGCCGACACATAGGTGCGATGCCGGAAGCGCTCGCGCGCCGCCGGATTCGACAGATGACATTCGACGATCGGAACCGTCAGCGTTTTCAGGGCGTCCAGCAGGGCCACCGAGGTGTGCCCGTAGCCGGCGGGGTTGATCACAAGGGCGTCAGCCTTCTCGCGGGCCTCCTGGACCCAGTCGATCAGCTCGCCCTCGTGATTGGTCTGGCGGAACACCACGGTCGCGCCCTGGGCGGTCCGTTCGCACAGCGCCTGGACGTCCGCGAGCGTCTCGCGCCCGTAGATTTCAGGCTCTCGGACCCCAAGCAGGTTGAGGTTCGGGCCGTTCAGGACGTAGAGGACAGGACTGTCGGGCATTCGCTCGCGAAGGTGACGTTCCGACCGGAATCGGACCGGCCTTTTAGCTCAGGCGTGGCCGCAAGCAAGCCGCGCGCCGCAAGAGAGTGACGCAAGGTCATGCAAATCCAGGTCAACGGCGAGCTTCGCGAGGTCCATGCGGACACCATCCTGGCCCTCGTGGAGGAGCTGGGGCTGGATATCCGCAAGGTGGCCGTGGAGCGCAATCTGGAGATCGTGCCCCGCTCGCGTCACGGCGTCACGGCCCTGGCCGCCGGCGACCGGATCGAGGTCGTCCAGTTCGTCGGCGGCGGCTGAGTCGGCCTATTTCGGCGCGCAGACCCCGGCGTCGTAGGGGCCGACGGTGCGGATGACCTCGTTTTCCGTCGGTTCGATGCGGCGGCCCGAGATCTGGCTGTCCAGCACCCGGCGCAGCAGGCTGTCCAGGCGGCTCACGACGTAGCATTTGACCTCGGGCGTCGCGTGCGGATTGCCCACGCCGCTGTCGTCGGTGAGGAACAGATAGCGGCTCTGGGTCGCGGCGGCGGCGGCGCGCAGGACGAACTCGGCCCGGTGGCCTACGCCGCTGGCGGCGACGGGCGTGATCTGGATGCGGCGGGCGCGGGCCTCCTGCACCTGCTCCCAGGTGGCGGAGATGCGGTCGTCATGCGGCGGGGCGTCGGCGACCAGCACGACCGAGCGCACGGCGTCGTCGCGCCACGGATAGTCCAGCGCCCGCGTCAGGGCCTGGTCCATGGCCTCCGGATAGTCGCCGCCGCCGTCGGCCCGCTGGGCCTCCAGCTGGCGCACCAGTCCATCGACATTGCCGGTGAAGGGGAAGTCGCGGACCACATACTGGTCGCCGTTGTCGCGATAGACGATCAGGCCGATGCGGGTGTCCACGCGCGGGTGGCGCTCGGCCAGCGAGGCCATGATCGAGGCCAGCTCGCGCTTCAGATACTCCATCTCGTCGCCCATGCTGCCCGTGGCGTCGATGACCAGCAGCAGGTCGAAGGCGCGCACCTGGGCGGCGCGGGCGGCGGTGCGGATCTCCAGCCGGCGATCCGGTCCGACGGTCAGCCGGCGGGTCGCGCCGTCGACGGTGACGTTCGCCGTGCGGCCCAGCCGGTCCAGACCGGGGAACAGGACCACGGTCCCGTCCGCCAGGGTGCGCAGCCGCAGCGGCTCGCCCTGCGGCCGGGACACCGAGACCTCGACGAAGGGCGCCGGACGGCCCTCGGCGTCGCTGACCGCGATGGTGATGGCCTCGCGGGTGTCCACCCAGGGCAGGCTCACGCCGCCCTGATCCTGCAGGTAGCGGCCGACATAGTCGGCGTACCAGGTGGGGTTCAGCAGGTCGTCATAGTCGCCGGCGGTCAGCAGGCCGGCCTGCGGGGGGCGCGGCTGGGCCGGGCGGGTGCCGCGGTCGGGCAGGGCGACGGGCGTGGGGGCGGCGATCCGGGCGTCGTCCCCGGCGCCGGCCTCGCCCTCGCGGCGGATCCGGCTGCCGGACACCACGACGTCGTCGACCGAGGTCGCTTCCTCGCCGACCACGGCGGGGCGTGACGGCGCGGGCGGCGGAGGCGGGGGAGGCGGAGGAGCGACCGCAGGCGGCGGCGCCATGGCCGGCCCGCCGGCGGTGCTGCAGCCGATGACGGTGATCGCCGTGGACGCCAGCAGGATCGCGACGGCGCTCCTGGCGACGATGGACCTGATGCGCATGACGACACTCCTTCACAGAACAACACGTGAGCCCAGTCACACATGCCCGCGGCGCGATGAAAACTGACGAAAGGCGCCGGGACCTGATGCGTGCGACGGAATGTGATCGGCGTCCATCCCGCGCGCACGGTTTTGTCCGGAACCGTACGACGGGCGAGGTGTTGCGCTCCCGAATCCCTTGCCACGCTGGAGTGTTTTCATGTCCGTCGAGCGCAAACCGGGAGGCCTCGCCGGAGGCCTGATCACGGCCCTCGGGGTCATTTTCGCCCTCATCGGCCTGACCCTGACCATCGGCGGCGGCTGGCTGATCGGACTGGGCGGCTCCTGGTACTATCTGCTCGCGGGACTGGGACTGCTGGCCAGCGGGGTCCTGCTGATCCGGCGGAGCAGGCTGGGCGCCTTCATCTATATCGGCGTCTTCGTGCTGACGGTGCTCTGGGCGCTGTGGGAGGTCGGGATCGACGGCTGGGGCCTGGTGCCGCGGGTGATCGCCCCCGCCGTGCTGCTGGCCCTCGTGCTGGCGGCGCTTCCGGCCCTGTGGCCCGGACGGGGCAAGGTCTGGGCCGCCGGCGGCGCGGTCGGCCTGGTGGCCCTGCTGATGATCGGCGGCGTCGCCTCGGCCAATGCGGCGAAGATCAATGTGCAGTCCGAGCTTCCCGCCGCGCGGGCCGTCGCCTCCAGCGATCCGGACGCCATCCCGGTGGGCGCCGACTGGCCGGCCTTCGGCGGCAGCTACCACGCCCAGCGCTATTCGCCCCTCACCCAGATCACGCCCGAGAACGTCGGGCGGCTGGAGCGGGTGTGGAGCCTGCACACCGGCGACCTGCCCGGCGACCGGCCCGGCGCGCAGAACAAGTACGCCTCCGAGAACACGCCGCTGAAGGTCGGGAACACCCTCTACATCTGCACCGGCAAGAACATGGTGCTGGCCGTGGACGCCGCGACCGGACGCAACATCTGGAAGCACGACCCGCAGGTCAGCGACGACAACATCCCCTATACGGCGGCCTGCCGGGGCGTGAGCTACTACGTCGTGCCGAACGCGGCCCCGGCCGATCCCTGCGCGACGCGGATCATCTGGGGCACGCTGGACGCCCGCCTGATCGCCGTGGACGCCCGCACCGGCCAACGCTGCGCCGGCTTCGGCCGGAACGGCCAGGTCGATACGTCCGAGCATATGGGCAAGCTGATCCCGGGCATGGTCTCGATCACCTCGGCCCCGACCATCGTGCGCGGCGTCGTCGTGACCGGGCACCAGATCCTGGACGGCCAGTACCGCCAGGCGCCGTCTGGCGTGATCAAGGGCTTCGACGCCGTCACCGGCCAGCTGCGCTGGGCCTGGGACATGATGCGACCGGACATCGCCACCACCCCGCCGGAAGGCCAGATTTACACCCTGGGCACGCCCAACATGTGGACCACGGCCTCGGGCGACGAGCGGCTGGGGCTGGTCTATCTGCCGCTGGGCTCGACCGCCGCCGACTATGTCAGCGCCGACCGCACCGGACCGCAGCTGGACTACGCCACCTCGCTGGTCGCGCTGGACGTGACGACCGGCAAGCCGCGCTGGCATTTCCAGACCGTGCACCACGACGTCTGGGACTACGACCTGGGCTCGCAGGCGACGCTGGTGGACTTCCCCACGGCGGCGGGCGCGGTCCCGGCGGTCGTGCTGCCGTCCAAGCAGGGCGACATCTATGTGCTGAACCGGGCCACCGGCCAGCCGCTCACGCCGGTGAACAACATCACCGTGCCCCGTGGCGGCGTGGAGCCGCAGATGCGGACCCCGACCCAGCGGACCAGCGGCTATCACACCCTGCGCCGTGAGCACGACCTGAACGAGCGCCAGATGTGGGGCATGTCGCCGATCGACCAGATGATCTGCCGCATCCAGTTCCGCAGCGCCGCCTATGAGGGCTTCTACACCCCGCCGACGGCCGACCGGCGCTACATCCAGTATCCGGGCTACAACGGCGGCTCGGACTGGGGCGGCGTCGCCGTCGATCCGGCCCGCGGCGTGATCGTCGCCAACTACAACGACATGCCCAACTACAACCGGCTGGTGCCCCGTGCCGAGGCGGACCGTCGCGGCTGGGTCCCGCGCGGCGAACCCAACGCCCGCAAGGGTGGGGCCGAGGGCGCGGGCGACCCCCAGGCGGGCGCCCCCTATGCGATCAGCGTCAACGCCGGCTGGCGGATGCCCTTCACCGGCCTGCTGTGCAAGGAGCCCCCGTATGGCGGCATCCGCGCCATCGACCTGCGCACGGGCCGGACCATCTGGGACCGTCCGCTCGGCCAGGCGACCAAGAACGGGCCGTTCGGCATCCCGTCCATGCTGCCCATCGAGATCGGCACCCCCAACAACGGCGGCGCGGTCGTCACGGCGGGCGGCGTCATCTTCGTGGCGGCGGCGACGGACGACCTGATCCGCGCCATCGACCTGAAGACGGGCAAGACCCTGTGGACCGACAAGCTGCCGGGCGGCGGTCAGGCGGGGCCGATGGTCTATGAGGTCGGCGGCCGCCAGTTCCTGGTCATCGCACCGGGCGGCCACCACTTCATGGAGACCCCGGTGTCAGATGAAGTGATCGCCTACGCACTGCCGAGGGGCGCGTAGGGTTCAAACGACGCGCCCGAGGGCGTAGGGACGGGGACATGAACGCTCATGTCCCCGTTTCCGCATCCGCCGCGACCGACAGCTGGACCGTCGCCGGCCGGACCTTCAACAGCCGCCTGATCGTCGGCACCGGCAAGTACAAGACCTATCAGGAGAACGCCGACGCCGCCGAGGCCGCGGGCGCCGAGATCGTCACCGTGGCGGTGCGCCGGGTGAACCTGACCGATCCGAACCAGCCGATGCTGGTCGACTATGTGAAGCCCGACCGCTTCACCTTCCTGCCCAACACCGCCGGCTGCTTCACCGGCGAGGACGCGGTGCGGACCCTGCGCCTGGCGCGCGAGGCGGGTGGCTGGGATCTGGTCAAGCTGGAGGTGCTGAGCGACACCGCCCACCTGTATCCGGACATGATCGAGACCCTGCGGGCGCTGGACCTGCTGGTGAAGGACGGCTTCCAGGTCATGGTCTACTGCACCGACGACGTGGTCATGGCCCGGCGGCTGGAGGAGGCGGGCGCCGCCGCCATCATGCCCGCCGCCGCCCCGATCGGCTCGGGATTGGGCATCCAGAACCGGGTCAACGTCCGCCTGATCGTGGAACAGGCCAAGGTGCCGGTGCTGGTCGACGCGGGCGTGGGCACGCCCTCGGACGCAGTGCTGGCCATGGAGCTCGGCTGCGACGCCGTGCTGATGAATACCGCCATCGCCGGCGCCAATGATCCGATCCTGATGGCGTCGGCCATGAAGCACGCCGTCATCGCCGGCCGTCAGGGCTATCTCGCCGGCCGCATGCCCCGGCGTATGTACGCCAGCGCCAGCTCGCCGCTCAGCGGGTTGATCTAGGATCGGTCTTCCTTCTCCCGGTGGGAGAAGGTGGCGGGGCGGAGCCCCGTCGGATGAGGGTCGACTGGTGCAGTCCGGCCCAAGCCGGCCGCCCGGAACAGCGGTGCGGCTCATCGCCGGATGCTGGCGGTCGGCCCTCACCCTTTCGCGCAAGAACGACGCTGCGCGCCGTGCGCTCAAGCCCTCTCCCATCGGGAGAGGGAAGCGACTGCCGCGTCCCCACGTCCAATCCTGACGCATGGTCGTGTCATCCTTTCAGACATGGCCCGCGAAGTTCTGATCCCGAAAGACGGCCCTCCCGACATCCGGGCGATCCATCGTTTCGCCATGAGCAGGACCGCCACGGCTCGCCGTCAGGGCGACGCCCGCACGATCCGTCTGTGGCGCCGCCTCGCCGTCAAAGCCCTGCGCGCCCTGCGCTTCGCCGCCCGCATCGAGGCCGGACGGGTGCACGACGATCCGCCCTCTTCGCACCCGCTTTTTTCCGATGCGCCGGAAAAAATTCGGGAGACGCTCGTTCCGGCCTCCGCGCCCCATCCTGACCGCCGTCGGACCTTCCGCGAGGGGCGAAGGCGACGATGAAGCGGCGTTTGAACCGTCATAGTGATCGCCATCGTCATTCCGGCCCCGCGCATCAGTCGATGCGCGGCTTCCGCGCGCCCGGGATGACGATGGCGTCGGGGAGTTGGCGGAATCCCCGCCGCCCGCTAGAGCATCGCTCTTCCTCCCTAGAGTTCAGAGCCATGCACGACATCCGCGCCATCCGTGACAATCCCGCCGCCTTCGTGAGCGGCTGGTCGTCGCGCGGGGTCGAGGAGGCCGACGGGCTGGTGGCCGACCTGCTACGCCTCGACGGCGAGCTGCGCGCCGCCCAGACGACGGCGCAGGAGGGGCTGACCAAACGCAACGCCGCCTCCAAGCTGATCGGCGCCGCCATGGCGAAGAAGGACATGGCCGAGGCCGACCGCCTGAAGGCCGAGGTCGAGGCCCTGAAGGCCGACATCGCCGCCGCCGAGGAGCTTGAACGCTCTGTCGGGGCCGAACTGCGCAAACTGCTGTCCGAACAGAAGAACCTGGCAGCCGACGATGTCCCGGACGGTGAGGACGAGAACGACAACAAGCTGGTCGGGACGCCGTGGGCCTCGGCCCGCGAAGGCTCGCCGCAGCCGGTGATCTCCAACTCCGCCAAGGACCATGCCGACCTCGGCGAGGAAATGGGCCTGCTCGACTTCGAGGCCGCCGCCAGGATGAGCGGTTCGCGCTTCGCCGTGCTGAAGGGGCAGTTGGCGCGGCTGGAACGGGCCGTGGGCCAGTTCATGCTGGACACCCAGACGGACAAGAACGGCTATCTGGAAGTGAACCCGCCGTATCTGGTTCGCGACGAGGCGATGTTCGGCACCGGCCAACTGCCGAAGTTTGCTGAGGACCTCTTCAAAGCAGACGTGAAATTCTTTGAAGCTGAAGACGAGGAACACAAACTCGATACCAGCGATGGGTCGGTGCGGTGGCGGTTCAACGACGCTGAACGGCAGAAGCAGTTCGACCAGGCTCTTGAGCATGGCGAATGGAAATTCTCCGGTCGCCGATTCGGGCACAACTACAGCCAGAAGAACACCAAGCTGTCTGTGGAGCGCTCTTACTTCCTCATCCCCACCGCCGAAGTCTCCCTGACCAACCTCGTCCGCGAGCAGATCCTGCCCGAAAGCGAGCTGGCCACCCCCATCCGCATGACCGCCCTGACGCCCTGCTTCCGCGCCGAGGCCGGATCCGCCGGGCGCGACACCCGCGGCCTGATCCGTCAGCACCAGTTCCACAAGGTCGAGCTGGTCTCCATCACCCGGCCCGAGGACTCCGACGCCGAGCACGAGCGGATGGTGGGCTGCGCCGAGGCGATCCTGCAGGCGCTGGAGCTGCCGTACCGCAAGATGCTGCTGTGCAAGGGCGACATGGGCTTCTCGGCCCGCAAGACCTACGATCTGGAGGTCTGGCTGCCGTCGCAGGGCATGTACCGCGAGATCAGCTCCTGCTCGAACTGCGGCGACTTCCAGGCCCGGCGCATGGACGCCCGCTTCAAGCGCGACGGCGAGAAGAAGACCGAGTTCGTCCACACCCTGAACGGCTCGGGCCTGGCGGTCGGCCGCACCCTGGTGGCGATCATGGAGAACTACCAGCAGGCCGACGGCTCGATCCGGGTCCCCGACGTTCTGGTCCCCTACATGGGCGGGCTCACGCAGGTCGGCGGGGCCTGAACACCCTGCCGATCCGGTAAGGCGGGGAGCCCCCGGCGGCGTCAGGCATTGCGCAGGGAACGGAGCGGCGGCGTCATCAGGACGTCGCGCGGCTCCGGTCCATTGTCCGGTCTCCGTCCCCGGAGACGCGCCACAGGAACGAACCGATGCGAACCCTCTCCCTCCTGGCCCCCGCCGCCCTGATTCTGGCCTTGGGGGCCTGCGCCTCGACCCCCGCCGACGTCACCCCGCCGCCCGCCGGCTTCGACGCCTCGGCCACCCAGTTCGAGGGCTGGGCCCGCGTCGCCGACGGCGAGATCCGGCTCTACGCCCGGGAACGCGACCTGACCCAGGGCTTCCCACCGACTGCGTCAGCGCCGTCCTGCCGCGCAACGCCCAGCGCGCGGCCGCCGACCTGAACGGGGCCAAGGTCCGGCTGTTCGGCCGCACGGCCGCCTGGGCCGGCCGCGACGGCGCCCAGACGATGCAGTGGCAGGGTTCGCGCCTCGTCAACAACTGCCGCCGCGACACGGTCATCCAGGCCGACCGCGTGGAAGTCATCCAGTAGCGGGACCCCGCCGGATTTTTCGAGTGCGCCGGTCGGGTCTTCGCATTAGGTCAGACCGATCATGAGAATCCTGCTGACCAACGACGACGGAATCGAGGCCGAGGGCCTCGAATGCCTGGAACGGATCGCGCGGACCCTGTCCGATGACATCTGGGTGTGCGCGCCCGCCGTCGAGCAGTCGGGCAAGGGGCGGGGCATCACCCTGACCGAGCCGCTGCGGGTCAACAGGCTGGGCCCGCAGCGCTTCGCCGTCACCGGCACCCCGACAGACTGCGTCGTCCTGGCGGTCAACGACCTGATGCCGGAGAAGCCAGACCTGGTGCTGTCGGGCGTCAACCGCGGCCACAACGTCGGCGAGGACTGCTCCTATTCGGGCACGGTCGCCGGGGCGCTGCAGGGCATGGCCTTCGGCATCCGCTCCATCGCCCTGTCCCAGTCGCTGGAGCGCTTCCACGACGAGGTCACCGCCCACTGGGAGACGGCCGAGGCCTACGCCCCCGCCATCATCAGCCGCCTGCTGGCCCAGCCGTGGCAGGCCGGGGTGGTGATGAACCTCAACTTCCCGGCCCGCGCGCCCGAGGCCGTGGCCGAGATCGAGGTCACCCGCCAGGGCTTCCGCGACATCGGCGAGATGCATGCGGTGCGCCGCACCGACCTGCGCGGCCGCGACTACTACTGGATGAGCTTCCGGGGCACGAAGCACGATCATCCGGACGGCACCGACCTGAAGGCCATGGACGAGGGCAAGATCTCGGTCACGCCCCTGCACATCGACCTGACCCACATGGCCAGCCTGCACGACCTGAAGGGCGTACTGGGCGGGGTTCCGCCCAAGACGGTCGTGGCGGCCGAATGAACCTGAAGGACGACCGCGCCGGACGCCTGATCCTCGGTCTGCGACAGCAGGGGGTGACGGAGCCGCGCGTGCTGCAGGCGATGGAGTCCATCGACCGGGCCGTCTTCGTGCACGAGAAGTTCCTCGACCAGGCCTGGGAGGACCAGGCCCTGCCGATCGACTGCGCCCAGACCATCAGCCAGCCCTTCATCGTCGGTCTGATGACCCAGGCGCTGGACGTGCAGCTGCGGCACCGGGTGCTGGAGATCGGCACCGGCAGCGGCTACCAGGCCGCGGTGCTGAGCCGGCTGGCGCGCTATGTCTATTCGGTCGAGCGTTATCGCAGCCTGCTGACCGAGGCCGAGGCGCGGCTGCGGACGCTGGACATCGACAACGTCATCACCCGCCACGGCGACGGCGGCCTGGGCTGGCCCGAACAGGCGCCCTTCGACCGGATCATGGTCACGGCCGCGGCCCCCGGCGAGCCGACCGAACTGCTGAAGCAGCTGAAGCCCGGCGGCATCCTGGTCTGCCCCGTGGGCCGCAGTTCGGTGCAGATGCTGCACCGCTACGTCGGCCAGCCCGACGGCAGCTTCCGTCGCGAAAGCCTGACCGAAGTGCGGTTCGTGCCGCTGGTCGAGGGGACGGCCAAGGAGGGGTGATTACGGCTCCGGCAAGCTTTGGTTAACCTTCCCGCCCAACTTTGGCGCGGTTTTCCGGGTCTGTTCGGATGACAGGCTGGGCGCAGAAGCGGAGCGGGCGAATGAATCGAATGGGCGGCGGATTCCGCATCCTGATGGCGCTGGGGGCGATGAGCCTGCTGGCGGCCTGTTCCAGCTATCCCGCCGAACCGCGCTATTCGATCTACGCCGACCAGCCGAACGGCCCGCCCGCGCCGCCGCCGTCGGGCCCTGTCTATCCGACCCGGCCGCAGCCGACCGGGGAGGGCGTGCGCGGCCCGACCGATCCGGCCCGCGAGGCGCCGCCGCCGCGCGGCGCGCCCGTCGAGGCCATCGAGGGCGGCGCCCTGGATGCGCCGACGGCGACCGGCCCCCGGCCCTATGACGCGCCGACCCGGCCCTATACCGGGGTCCCGGAGGCGACCCCCAACGGCTCGCGCCCCGCGGCCGGCCCAGCTTCGGAAGGCTTCGCCAGCCCGCCGCCGCCCGCCCGGGGCGCGCCCACGGCCGGCGCCGCCTACGAGATCCAGCCCGGCGACACCATCTCCGGCATCGGCCGCCGCTTCCAGACCCCGGTGCAGTCGCTGATCGACCTGAACGGCCTGGGGCCGCGCGCCGCCATTACGCCGGGCCAGCGCATCATCCTGCCCGCCGGGGCCGTGGACATCGGCGGCGACCCCTATGCGACCGGTCCGTCGCCCTTCGGCGTCACCGTTCCGGAGGAGACCGCGCCTCCGCCGCCCCCGCCGCCTCCGCCGTCCTCGACCCTGCCGCCGCCGCGCCAGCCCGCGGCGACCGCGCCCCCGGCCGCCGCGGCGCCCGCCGGGAACGCGGGCCTCGACTGGCCGGTGCGCGGCGACGTGCTGCGCCGCTTCGGACCGGTGGGCATGGGCGAGCGCAACAACGGAGTGAACATCGGCGCCGCGGCGGGAACCGAGGTCCGCGCCTCGGCCGCCGGACGGGTCGGCTATGTCGGCGACGACCTGGTCGGGCAGGGGCTGACGGTTCTGATCGTCCACCGCGACGGCTGGCGCACGGTCTACGGCCACCTGGGCTCGGCCGTGGTCCGCGACGGCGACGAGGTCACCGCCGGACAGCAGATCGGCACGGTCGGCACGACCGCCGGCGACGGCCGTCCCTCGATCCATTTCGAGACCTGGCGGGTTCGCGGCGACCAGCCCACGGCCGTCGACCCGCTTACCGTGTTGCCGCGATAACCCAACCTATGCGGCGCGCGCTCGCGCCGCGTTGCAAAGTGTGACGACGCGCCCTAGGTTCCGCGCCTCATTTTCAGGGGCTGCGCCAAGGGCGCGCCCGGCGCTTCTCGGAGAACAAAGTGCAGGAAATCCTGGCCGGCCCCGCCGGAACGTTCGTCTTCATCGTTCCGATGATCGTGCTGTTCTACTTCCTGATGATCCGCCCGCAGCAGCAACAGATGAAGCGGCACAAGGCGATGATCGAGGCGGTCAAGCGCGGCGACACCGTCACCCTGTCGAACGGCATGATCGGCAAGGTCACGCGCGTCGAGAACGACGAAGCCATGGTCGAGATCGCCCAGGGCGTGAACGTCCGCGTGATCAAGTCCATGATCGCCGACGTGCGCAACCGCACCGCGGTCGCCGCCAACGACGCCAAGGCCTGATCGGTCTCCTGAAAGGTTCGGGACAGCCCGCATGATCCATCTGTCGCGCTGGAAGGTCATCCTTCTCGCCCTGTCCGTCGTCTTCGGCCTGCTGTTCGCGGCGCCCAACATGCTGAGCCCGGCCCAGCGTGACGCGCTGCCGGGCTGGCTGCCGAAGAGCATCCTGAACCTGGGTCTCGACCTGCAGGGCGGTTCGTACCTGCTGCTGGAAGTCGATGTGCCGGCCATGCGCGCCGCGCGGCTGAACAACCTGGCCGAGGACGCCCGCACCGTGCTGGCCGAAGCCAGCATCGGCGTCAGCACCATCTCCCGCCAGAGCGACGGCGTCATCGTCACCCTAGCGGATCCGTCGCAGATGGAACAGGCGCAGGCGGCCATGCGCGCCCTGGTCGTCAACAGCCCGACCGGCACGGACCGCCTGGTCCAGCGTCAAGGCTCCGACCGTCTTCGCTACGCCTTCACCGAAGCGACGATGAACTCCATGGCGTCCGACGCCGTGACCCAGTCGATCGAAGTCGTGCGCCGCCGTCTGGACAGCACCGGCACCAAGGAAATCTCCATCACCCGCCAGGGCGCGGACCGCATCGTGGTCCAGGCTCCGGGCCAGAGCGACCCGGCCGAGCTGGAACGCCTGATCGGCCAGACCGCCCAACTGACCTTCCAGATGGTCGACGTCGAGAACTCGATCCAGGAGGCGCTGAACGGTTCGGTGCCGCCGGATTCCGAAGTTCTCCCTGGCGCTGACCCGCGCGGGCCCGCCTTCTACCTTGTGAAGCGCCGCATCCTGGTCTCGGGCGAGAACCTGACCAAGGCCGAGGTCACGCAGGACCAGAACCAGCGCACCGCCATCGGCTTCCGCTTCGACGGCGCCGGCGCCCGTCGCTTCGGCGAGGCGACCGCGGCCAACATCGGCAAGCCCTTTGCCATCATCCTGGACGGCAAGGTCATTTCGGCGCCGTCGATCCGCAGCGCCATCACCGGCGGCTCCGGCGTCATCGAAGGCAACTATTCGATCCAGGAAGCCTCCGAGATGGTCAACCTGCTGAACGGCGGCGCCCTGCCGGCTCCGCTGAAGGTCGAGGAGCGCCGGACCGTGTCGGCCGAACTGGGCGAGGACGCCGTGTCGGCGGGCGCCCTGTCGACGGCCATCGGCTTCGGCATCATCGTGCTGTTCATGATCCTGGCCTACGGAATGCTGTTCGGCGGCATCTCGGTCATCGGCCTGGTGCTGAACGGCCTGCTGATCGTGGCGTGTATGAGTCTTGTCGGCGCCGCCCTGACCCTGCCGGGCATCGCGGGCCTGATCCTGACCTTCGCCGTGGCCGTCGACGCCAACGTGCTGATCTATGAGCGGATGCGCGACGAGGCCCGGGCGGGCCGCAGCGTCATCGCCTCGATGGACGCCGGCTTCTCCAAGGCCATGGCCACCATCATAGACGCCAACGTCACCACCCTGGTGGCCGCGGCGATCATGTTCGTCTTCGGCGCCGGCCCGGTTCGCGGCTTCGCCTGGACGCTGGGCATCGGGGTGTTCACCTCGGTCCTGTCGTCCGTGCTGGTGGCGCAGGTGCTGCTGGCGTTCTGGCTGAAGACGGCCAAGCCCAAAAAACTGCCGATCGCGGAGTGATGGCGATGCGTGGATGGCCCCTCATCAAACTGCTGCCGCAGAAGACGAACTTCCACTTCGTGAAGTACGCCCGCTATGCGGCCATCGTCTCCGTGATCCTGTGCGTCGCCTCGATCGTCGCCTGCTTCGTTCCGGGCCTGAACATGGGCATCGACTTCCGGGGCGGCGCCTCGCTGGAAGTGTCCAAGCCGGCCGGTCAGGTGGTCAACCTAGAAGAGGTTCGCGGCGCGGTCAGCGGCCTGGACCTCGGTGACGTCGGCGTGCAGGGCATCGCCCGGCGCGACAACAACATCGACGACGGCTCCACCGCCATCGTGCGCTTCCAGGTGCCGGACGGCCGCGACCAGACCGTCGTGGTGAACCAGGTCGAGGCCGCCATCACCCAGGCGACCGGCGAGGTCACCTATTCGGGCGTCAGCGTCGTCGGCTCCAAGGTGTCGGGCGAACTGTTCCAGTCCGGCCTGCTGGCGCTGGGTTCCGCTATCGTCCTGATGTTCCTGTACATCTGGTTCCGCTTCGAGCCGCAGTTCGGCTTCGGCGCGGTCGCCGGCCTGCTGCACGACGTGGTCCTGACCTTCGGCCTGATCGTGGTGTTCAAGCTGGAATTCAGCCTGACCATGGTGGCCGCGATCCTGACCGTCATCGGCTATTCGATGAACGACACCGTCGTCGTGTTCGACCGTCTTCGCGAGAACCTGCGCAAGTACAAGACCATGCCGCTGCGCGACGTGATCGACCTGTCGCTGAACGAGACCCTGTCGCGGACGATCATCACCGGCGTGACCGCGGTCATGGTGCTCGCGGCCCTAGCGGTCTTTGGCGGCGAAGCCCTGTTCGGCTTCTCCATCGCCCTGATGTTCGGGATCATCATCGGCACCTATTCGTCGATCTATGTCGGCGCGCCGATCATCCTGCTGTGGGGCGTGAAGCGCGGCGGCGCCGCCGACGACGCCAAGCCGATCAAGCTGGGCATGGCCTCGCGCCCGTAATCCGGAAGGTTCTCCCTCCCCTCGTGGGGAGGGTGGACCGCGTAGCGGGACGGGTGGGGGAACCGAGCGCTCGGATGCGGACCCCACCCCGTCGTCGCTGACGCGCCGACATCCCTCCCCATGAAGGGGAGGGAGGGGTACGGTGCCGCTTCAACGATTCTCGCCCGGGGAGGGGCGACGACATGGGCAAGCTGCTTTCCAACTTCCGCACCACCATCCTGCTGAGCCTCGCGCTGGCGGCGGTCATGATCTTCGCCTTCGGTCGCACCGCGCCGGGCGGCTTCGATCTCGGCTTCTGGCAGGCCACGTTCCGCTGGGCGCACCTGGCGTCGGGCATCCTGTGGATCGGCCTGCTGTACTATTTCAACTTCGTCCAGATCCGGGTCATGCCGGCGATCCCGGCGGAGCTGAAGCCGGCCATCGGCAAGCATATCGCGCCCGAGGCCCTGTTCTGGTTCCGCTGGGCGGCGCTGGCGACGGTCGTCTTCGGCCTGGCGGTGATGTTCACCCGCGGCCACGCCTACGCCATGGAAGTTCTGAGCTTCGGCTTCGCCGGCGGCCTGACGGAAGACCAGAAGGGCTTCACCCTGATGGGCGTCGGCGTCTGGCTGGCCATCGTCATGTTCCTGAACGTCTGGGGCGTGATCTGGCCGAACCAGAAGCGCGCCCTGGGCATCGTCGTGGTCGATGACGCCGCCAAGGCCAAGGCCGCCCGCATCGCCATGCTGGGCAGCCGCACCAACCTGCTTCTGTCGCTGCCGATGCTGACGGCGATGGCCATGTACCAGACCCTGTTCGGCTGATCCGCCGAACCGATCGCAATGCGGGGCCGGGGAGGGCGACCTTCCCGGCCTTCCGCGTTATGGGGAGCCGATGACTGTCCTCGAAGCCCAGGTCCGCGACGCCGACACCGACCGCTGGCTGTCCAGCCGGTTCGTGGCCGATGCGCAGGCCCGCGCCGACCTGATCGTGCTGTACGCTTTCGAGGCCGAGCTGATGGCCATCCCCACCCGGGTCACCCAGCCGCTGCTGGCCGAGATGCGCTACGCCTGGTGGCGCGAGCAGATGGACGGGGTCTTCGCCGGAACCGCCCGCAAGGGCCATCCGGTGCTGGAGGCCCTGACCGACATGGTCGCCCGTCACGACCTGCCGCGCGCCCCGTTCGACGGCCTGATCGAGGCGCATATCGGCCGGGTGCACGGCGAGCCCCACGATCTGGACGCCTTCTACGTCGGCCCGATGCAGCTGGCGGCGCGGATGCTGGCCGGACCGGGTCTGGACGAGGCGGTGGCGGACGCCGGCCGCGTGCGCGGCCTGAGCCAGACAGGGCGCCGCGATGAGGCCGGAGCGCTGAAGACCGCCGCCAACCGGGCCCTGAAAGGCCTGCCCGTGGCCGCCTTCCCGGCGGTCGCGCCCGCCGCTCTGGCCGACCCTGAGGCGCCCGAGGCGGCGAAGCGGTTGAGGCTGGTCTGGGCCGCGCTGAGAGGCCGGATCTAGGCCGCGCAGGCGACAGGGAGCTGGCCCGGGATCAGAACCAGGGCGCGCCCGCCGGATGATGCAGGGTGGCGTTCAGGCGGTTGAAGAAGTTGGTCGTGGCGATCCACAGGACGATGCCCGCCAGTGCCGGCTCGTCGAAATGGGCCTTGGCCGCGTCCCAGACGTCGTCCGGCACGCCGACGGAATTGTCGGCCAGCCGGGTGGCGGCTTCGGCCAGGGCCAGGGCCGCGCGCTCGGCGTCGGTGAAGTAGGGAGTCTCGCGCCAGGCCGAGACGGTGTCGAGCCGCTCGTCGGTCTCGCCGGCCTTGCGCATCTCCTTCGCGCCGGAGGCGACGCAGGCGGAGCAACCATTGATCTGGCTGGCGCGCAGATGGACCAGGTGCAGAACGGTGACCGGGGCGCCCGACTGATGGGCCGAGGCGTAGAGGGTCTGCACGGCCTTCTGGGCGTCGGGCAGCATGGCGAGCAGGGTACGGGAAAGGCGCATGTCGGGGCTCCATGAGGACGGCCCGCCGGCGCCCTCATGGCGTCAGATCCGTCCGTCATCAGGGAGACGAGACGGGCCCGCCGGATGTGACATCGGGCGCGACGAATTTCAGTAGGCGGTCACCTCCGGCGGATGGACCCGGGTGTTGGGCGAACCGCGGAAGGCCCAGCGGATGAAGCGGGCGGTGGACAGGGCGCTCGCGCGGGTCAGGAGCCGGGGCGGGCCGAAGGGGCGCTCGTGCATGGCCTGGGCCCAGTCCGGCAGAAGGTCGAGACCCGCCTGCATGATCACGCCCGCAGCGGCGTCGACGGCGGGGGAGCCGACCCGCTGACGCATCACCATCCGCGCCACCTCGCGCGTGCGGGCGTCGGCGCGCAGCTGGGGGCGATAGCTGCGGATCAGGGCTTCGGCCTCGGCGCGGCTGCGGGGAATGGGGTCTGCGTGCAGCGCCTCGGCGATCCGCGCGGTCTCGGCGAAATAGGCGTCCTGATCCTCGATCGACATGTCCGGCTCGGCGTAGCGGATCCAGGCGTCGAGGAAGCTGATGGTCTCGGTGACATGGACCCAGGCCAGCAGGGCCGGGTCGGAGACGCGATAGGGCGTGCCGTCGGGCAGGACGCCCGCCAGCTTGGCGTGGATGCGGTTGACCTTGTCGATGGCGGCCTGGCCCCGCTCGGCATGGTCATAGGTGGTGGTGGCGATGAATTTGGCCGTCCGCCTCAGGCGGCCGTGCATGTCGGCGCGGAAGTCGGAATGGTCCCAGACCCCGGCCAGCACCGCCGGGTGCAGCATCTGCAGCAGCAGGCCCGAGACGCCGCCGATCATCATGGTCACCACGTCGCCGTTGACCCGGGCCGCCACGCAGTCCGGCGGGAACAGGGCGTCGGCCCGGCGCAGCACCGGTCGCTCGCCCTTTTCGGCGTCGTTGAAGACATCGGTGATCTTCTGGCGGATGGCGCGGCGAACCGAGTCGAAAGATGAGCGAGCTTGGGGAGTCATGCCTGTCCGGGGGTGTCGAGTTGGTGCAGGGTAAACGTGATGTCATCGCTTCGCGACGGTCCAAGGGGGAGGAAATGAAAGCATCTGCAAGACTGGCCACGTTGATGGCCGCCGCCCTGGCAGCCTCCGCCCCGGCTCAGGCGCAGGACGCCGATGGCTGGGACATTTTCGTCGACGCCGCGAATGACACCGTCAGCGCCAGCGTCGAATACGCTTCTGGCGCGGCCATTCTCGTGCAGTGCCAGGCGGGCGTCCTGATCACCGGGATCGCGGGCACGCCGCTGTCAAACGCCGCGTCGCGTCGCGCCATTCTCACGAGGGGGGACGTATTTTCCCCGAACACCGAATGGGACCTCTCGGCCGAGAGCGGCTCCGCCGTCAGTCAGGACCCCCGCATCCCGCGCTTCCTCCGGATGGGTGGTCCGGTGATCCTGGAATCGATGGAGGGCGATCCCGCGCCGTTCAGGATGGCTTTCGCCCTTCCCGCATCGGGCGCCGCGGTGGATCAGGTGCTGAACGCGTGCAACGCGCCCCTGACCCGCGACCGGGACCGGCTGCTGGACGCCGCAGGTCTCGTGCTTGCGCCTCCTGAGGTCGAGATGCCGGAGGCCGCCATGCGGGAGGATGGGGGCGCGCAGACGGTGTACGTGAGCTGTCTGATCAGAAACGGTCGGCTGACCGGGTGTCTTTCGGAGCGCCAGCGACCGCTGAATCGGAGGGCCGGAACCTCTACGGCCCGCAGCGCCGACGGAACGCGGGTGCAGGTCAGCGATCGGGCGGCCGCGGAGGGCAGACGGTTCGACTTCGTCCTTACGGGCGCCCGGATCGGACGCTGACCCGCGACGCGCCGTCAGGCCTGACCGGCGGCCGGTCCCAGCAGGGCGATCTTCTTGTCCAGGCGGGCGACCTCGTCCTCCAGGCGGGCCTGTTCGGACGCCATGTCGACGGGCGAGCCGTCTTCATATTTCAGCTGCGCGCCCTGGGCGATCAGGTCGAGGCGGTAGATCAGGGTGACCCGGCGGTCGGTCAGGCGTTCGAGCTCGGTCGGGTCCGACATCAGCCCGCGTCCCGCCAGGCCTTGAGGGCCTCCAGCCCGCGGATGCTCATCAGCCGCTTCTTGGCCCGCCCGCGCTCCTTGGGATGGATGCGCTTGCCGTCTTCATCGACCTTGGGCGCCTCCAGCGGGGGCAGCAGTCCATAGTTGATGTTCATCGGCTGGAACTTGGAGCCTTCCAAGTGGCCGCCGGTGATGTGTTCGACCAGGGCCCCCATCGCCGTTTCCGGTGGCGGGGCCGACAGGTCGCGGCCGAGCGCCTGAGCGGCGGCGAGGCGGCCGGTGAGCAGACCCATGGCAGCGCTCTCGACATAGCCCTCGACACCCGTCACCTGGCCGGCGAAGCGCAGGCGCGGCATGGATTTCAGGCGCAGCTGCTTGTCCAGAAGCTGCGGGCTGTTGAGGTAGGTGTTGCGGTGCAGGCCGCCCAGACGCGCGAACTGGGCGTTCTGCAGGCCCGGGATCATGCGGAAGGTCTCGGCCTGGGCGCCGTGCTTCAGCTTGGTCTGGAAGCCGACCATGTTGAACAGGGTGCCCAGCGCGTTGTCCTGGCGCAGCTGGACGATGGCGTGGGCCTTGACGGTCGGGTTGCGCGGATTGGTCAGGCCGACGGGCTTCATCGGGCCGTGGCGAAGGGTCTCGCGGCCACGCTCGGCCATGACTTCGATGGGCAGGCAGCCGTCGAAATAGGGGACGTTCTCCCATTCCTTGAACTCGGCCTTGGGTCCGTCCAGCAGGGCGTCGATGAAGGCGTCGTACTGAGCCTTGTCCATCGGGCAGTTTACGTAGGCGGCGGCGTCGCCGCCCGGGCCTTCCTTGTCATAGCGCGACTGACGCCAGGCGATGTCGAAGTCGATCGAGTCGGCGTGGATGATGGGCGCGATGGCGTCGAAGAAGCTGAGGCTCTCCTCGCCGGTGGCCTTCAGGATGGCGTCAGCCAGGGCGGGCGAGGTCAGGGGGCCGGTGGCGACGATGACATTGTCCCACGCCTCCGGCGGCAGGCCGGCGATCTCCTCGCGCACGACGGTGACCAGCGGATGGGCCTGCAGCTTCGCGGTCACGGCCTGGGAAAAGCCGTCGCGATCGACCGCCAGGGCGCCGCCGGCGGGCACCTGATGGGCGTCGCCGCAGCTCATGATGATCGAATCCAGCGCCCGCATCTCGGCGTGCAGCAGGCCGACGGCGTTGAACTCCCAATCGTCCGAACGGAAGGAGTTGGAGCAGACCAGCTCGGCCAGGCCGTCGGTGTGGTGGGCGTCGGTCTTCACGCCGGGGACGCCGCGCATCTCATGCAGGATGACGGGCACGCCCGCGTTGGCGATCTGCCAGGCGGCTTCCGAACCGGCGAGGCCGCCGCCGATGACGTGGACGGGAGAGGGAGAGGGGGAGGTGGAGCTCATGAGCGGGGTTCTAGCCCGCCCCGCCGGGTACGCCAGTGCTTTATGGCCGCGGCGGGGATTTCGCCGGGAGCCTTGCGCCGGAGGGGCGGCTGGACGCATGAAGCGGGCATGAGCACCGAGCGGAGTCGCCCCATGACCGTTTCAGCCACCGAGGCGACCTTCGAAGGCTTCCGCGTGACGCGTCACAATCCGGGTGTGATCCTGATCTGGGCTGCGGTCTGGCTGGTCGGTCTGATCGCCGCGGCGGTCGCGACCTTCCCGATGCTGTCTCCCTGGGCGCCGGAGATGACGACAGCGAACGGCGACATATCCAAACTGTCCGCGCCCGCCTTGGCGGCGATCAGCAACGCCGGCTACGCCGTCCTGCCGGTCGTGCTGCTGATCCAGACCGTGCTGATGCCGGCGTTGTACCGGGCGGTGCTGCGTCCGGAGCCCAAAGGCTTCGGCTACCTCCGGTTCGGGTCCGACGAACTGCGCATGTTCCTGGTCGCCCTCGGCCTCGGGGCCGTGTCCGTGCTGCTCAATCTGATCAGTTCCGGGCTTGAGACCGCCGCCGCCCAGACGATGGGCGCGGTCGGCGCCCTGGTCGTGTCGATGGCCGTGTTCGCCACCTCGATCGCGATCACCGTGCGGCTGTCGCTGGTGGCGCCGATCACCCTGCTGCGCGGCAAGATCTCGTTCGTCGAGGGCTGGCACGTGTCCGCCCGCTGGTTCTGGCCGCTTCTGGGCATCACCGTGCTGTCGATGACGATGGCGGCCATCGTGGTCATCCTGCTGCTGATGATCGGCCTGCCGTTGCAACAGGCCGTCACCGGCGGGGCGAGCGCGGTCACCCCGCTGTCCACGATCAGCTTCCTGCTCCTGCTGCTGCTGATCCCGCTGGGCGCCACATTGGTGACCACGATCCTGTGGGCGCCCTATGCGGCCATGTGCCGGAACCTGCCGCCGCGGGACTGACCGGGGATCAGGCCCGCGCCTTCGCCCGAGCCGGCTTCTTCTCCGCCGTCGAGACAAGGCCCGCCACGCGCGCCTTGCGGCGCTGTTCGTGCCGGTCCAGCACCTCCTTGAGGTATTTGCCGGTCCAGCTGGCGGGATTGGCCGCGACCTGTTCGGGGGTGCCGACCGCGACGATTTCGCCACCGCCGTCGCCCCCCTCCGGCCCGAAGTCCAGCAGCCAGTCGGCGACCTTGATGACATCCAGGTTGTGCTCGATCACGACGATGGTGTTGCCGTTCTCGACCAGTTCCTGAAGCACCTCCAGCAGCTTGCGGGTGTCCTCGAAATGCAGGCCCGTGGTGGGCTCGTCGAGGATGTAGAGCGTCTTGCCGGTGGCCCGCTTGCTGAGCTCCTTGGACAGCTTGACCCGCTGGGCCTCGCCGCCGGACAGGGTGGTCGCCGACTGGCCGACCTTGACGTAGCCCAGGCCGACCCGCTCCAGCGTCAGCATCTTGTCGCGGATAGAGGGCACGGCGGTGAAGAAGCGGGCGGCTTCCTCGACCGTCATGTCCAGCACATCCGAGATGGACTTGCCCTTGAACACGATCTCCAGCGTCTCGCGGTTGTAGCGCTTGCCGTGACACACATCGCAGGTGACGTAGACGTCCGGCAGGAAGTGCATCTCGATCTTGATCAGGCCGTCGCCCTGACAGGCTTCGCAGCGGCCGCCCTTCACATTGAAGCTGAACCGGCCCGGCCCGTAGCCGCGGGCCTTGGACTCCGGCAGGCCGGCGTACCAGTCGCGGATGGGGCCGAAGGCGCCGGTGTAGGTGGCCGGGTTCGAGCGCGGGGTGCGGCCGATGGGCGACTGGTCGATGTCGATGACCTTGTCGAACAGCTCAAGCCCCTCGATCCGGTCGAAAGGCGCCGGGGCGTCGGACGCATTGTGCAGGCGGCGCGCGGCGGCCTTGTACAGGGTCTCGATCGTGAAGGTCGACTTGCCGCCGCCGGACACGCCGGTGACGCAGGTGAACAGGCCGCCGGGGATCTCACCGGTGACGTTCTTCAGATTGTTGCCGGTGGCGCCGCTGATCTTCAGCATCTTCTTGCGGTCGACCGGACGGCGGCCGTCGGCCGGCAGCTCGATCTCGCGCTCGCCGGTCAGGTATTTGCCGGTCAGGGAGTTCGGATTGGCCATGACGTCGGCGGGTGTGCCCTCGGCGCAGACCTGGCCGCCATGGACGCCGGCCGCGGGGCCCATGTCGATGACGTAGTCGGCGGTCAGGATCGCCTCTTCGTCATGCTCGACCACCAGGACCGAATTGCCCAGGTCGCGAAGCCCCCTGAGGCTTTCCAGCAGGCGGGTGTTGTCGCGCTGGTGCAGGCCGATGGAGGGTTCGTCCAGCACGTAGAGGACGCCGGTCAGGCCCGAACCGATCTGCGAGGCCAGGCGGATGCGCTGGCTCTCGCCGCCGGACAGGGTGCCCGAGGCCCGCGAGAGGCTGAGGTAGTCCAGGCCGACGTTGTTCAGGAACCGGAGGCGGTCCGAGATTTCCTTCAGGATGCGGCGGCCGATCTCCAGCTGCTTTTCGGTCAGCTGGTCGGGCAGGGCGCTGACCCACTCGTAGGCCTTCTTGATCGACAGCCACGACACCTCGGCGATGTCCTCGCCGGCGACCTTGACCGCCAGGGCCTCGGGCTTCAGGCGCTTGCCGCCGCAGGCCTCGCACGGGGTCTCGGACTGGAACCGGCCCAGTTCCTCGCGCACCCAGGCCGAGTCCGTCTCGCGCCAGCGGCGCTCCAGGTTCGGCAGAACGCCTTCGAAGGCCTTGGAGGTCTCGTACTTCCGGGCGTTGTCGTCGTAGGTGAACTTGATCTTCTCGCCGCCCGAGCCGTGCAGGATGACGGTCTGGGCCTTGCCTGGCAGCTCGCGCCACGGCTTGTCCATCGAGAAGCCGTAGTGGGTCGACAGCGACTGCAGCGTCTGGGTGTAGAGGGGCGAGGGACCGCGCGACCAGGGGGCGACGGCCCCGCCGTGCAGGGTCTTGTCCTTGTCCGGCACCACCATGTCGGCGTCGAAGGCCAGCTTGACGCCCAGGCCGTCGCAGACCGGGCAAGCGCCGAAGGGATTATTGAACGAGAACAGCCGCGGCTCGATCTCGCTGATGGTGAAGCCCGAGACCGGGCAGGCGAACTTCTCGGAGAAGGTGATGCGCCGCGGGCCGGTCTCGCCTTCCATGGTGTTGGCCCATTCGGCCACGGCGATGCCTTCGGCCAGGCCCAGCGCGGTCTGCAGGCTGTCGGCGTAGCGGCTCTCAAGCCCCTGTTTGGTGACGATGCGGTCCACGACGATGTCGATGTCGTGCTTGAACTTCTTGTCCAGCGCCGGGGCGTCCTCGATGGCGTAGAACTCGCCGTCGATCTTCACGCGCTGGAAGCCCGAGCGCTGCCACTCGGCCATCTCCTTCTTGTACTCGCCCTTGCGGCCACGAACGACCGGAGCCAGCAGCAGGATGCGCTCGCCATCGGCCAGCGCCGTCAGCTTGTCGACCATCATGGAGATGGTCTGGCTCTCGATCGGCAGGCCGGTGGCGGGCGAATAGGGCACGCCCACCCGCGCCCACAGCAGGCGCATGTAGTCGTGGATCTCGGTCACCGTGCCGACCGTCGAGCGCGGGTTCTTGGAGGTCGTCTTCTGCTCAATGGAGATGGCCGGCGACAGGCCCTCGATCAGGTCCACGTCGGGCTTGCCCATCAGCTCCAGGAACTGGCGGGCGTAGGCGCTGAGCGACTCGACGTAGCGGCGCTGACCCTCGGCGTAGATGGTGTCGAAGGCGAGCGAGCTTTTGCCCGAGCCGGACAGGCCTGTCATGACCACCAGCTTCTCGCGCGGAATGTCGAGATCGACGCCCTTGAGATTGTGTTCGCGCGCGCCGCGCACGCGGATGAAGTTATGCTTTTCGGTCATGGAATCCGGGAACGCGGAGAGGGCCGGGCAGGGTCCGGCGCGACAACGCTATATGGGGAATGTTTCGCTGAGATCAGCAAGAACATTATAGGAACTGGCGGCCGCCGGCGCCAGACTGCTGACAGCAGATGGCAGCAGGACGCCTATTCGGACGGCGACCACGCCTCCGCCTTGCGCACATATCGCTCGCCAGGCCCCAGCAGGATGTTGTCGGCATGGGCCAGGCTCAGTTCGAGGCTTTCCGCGATGCGGCGGGCGCGGTCCATGAAGTGGACGGCGGCGACCGGCGGGCAGATCTCGCGGGTCGTCGCCTCGAACAGGGCCAGCCAGCGGTCAAAATGCGTCGCATCGATGGGCAGGGGCAGGTGCTTCGGCATCGGGCGGCCCTGATAGACGCCGGTCGACAGCGCTACCGACGACCAGAACAGCTTCATCTGCGCCAGGTGCGGGCCCCAGTCCTCGACCCGCGCGGCGAAGACCGGGCCGATCAGGGCGTCGTCGCGGACCTTGCCGTAGAAGGTCTCCACCAGCCGGTCGATCATGGCCTCGTCGATGCCGGTCTCGGCGCGGATGCGATCCGTCGCGGCCTTGCGGCGGGCGGCGAAGGCTTCAGCGGTGTCGGCGTGGGTCATGGCGATCCACTAGGCCGCCCGAGCCGGCCCGGCCAGACCGTGCGTCAGTCGGCGATCAGGAAGTCGCCGGCGTTGAACGTCAGGACGCAGCGCGGATCGCCGCCGGACGCATCGACCGAGCAGTAGTCGACCCCGACCAGGTTCTTCTGGACCCGGGCGGTCGAACGGGCGCTGCGGCCGTCCTGGGTGAAGCCCGTGCCCATGGCCGCGCTGTGCGGTCCCAGCGCCTCGTAGAAGCTCTGGGCGAGCGGGCCGGTGCAGGTGAACAGCAGCAGTTCCTCGCCGCCGTCGATCACCTGGCGGTAGGCGCCTGAGCCCGCCGCCTGGCGAATGCACTCGGCGTAGAGGCGGGCGTGGGGACCGGTGGACTGCTCGGCCAGGGGGGCGTAGTCGGGCGCGGCCGGAGAGGCGGCATCCGGGGTCGCGTGGGCGCAGGCGGCGACGGAGAGCAGGGTCGCGGCGGCCGCGTAGCGGGCGAAAAGACGCATGAAAAATCCTCCAGACGCCCAGCCTTTCACGGTCTCGTCAGCGCCGCCAGAAGCGAAAGGGGTTGCACACGGAGCTCCCGGCGCCCATCCTGATAGCTTCGAGTGAGTTCACTGGAGGCCCGACGATCATGATCAGCACGCTGGAAATCGGTTTCGCCCTTTCCGCTCCTCTGCTGCTCGTGCTCGCCTATGCCCTCGCTCCCAAGCCGAAACCCGTCCGCATCCGCACTCGTGACGCTCGATCGCGTCGCGGCCCGAACGCCTGACGGAACCACCCTATTTTCTGATCTGAGCCTCGTCTTCGGGCGGGAGCGCACCGGACTTGTCGGCCGCAACGGCTCGGGCAAGACCACGCTGCTGCGCCTGATCGCCGGCCTGTCCGCCCCCGCCGAGGGCGCGGTCAGCCGCGTCGGAACCGTCGCCTGGCTGGAGCAGCGCGGCGAGCCCGCGCCCGGCGAGACGGCGGCGGAGACGCTCGGCGCGGCCGCCGCGCTGGCCGTGCTGGCGCGCATTCTGGCGGGCGAGGGGACGGCGGACGATCTCGACGCCGCCGACTGGACGCTGGAGAGCCGCATCGGCGAGGTCCTGGCGGAGGTCGGGCTGCAGGCGCTGGATTTGTCGCCCGAGACGGCCTCGCTGAGTGGCGGCGAGCAGACCCGGCTGCGGCTGGCCGCCCTGCTGCTGGATCCGCCGGACCTGCTGCTGCTGGACGAGCCGACCAATCACCTGGACCGTGACGGACGCGAGCGCATCGCCGAGGTTCTGGGCCGCTGGCCCGGCGGCGTTCTGGTGGTGAGCCATGACCGGGCCCTGCTGCGCCGGATGGACCGCATCGTCGAGCTGTCGAGCGTCGGGGCCGCGGTCTACGGCGGCGGCTACGACCTCTACGCCGAACGCAAGGCCGCCGAGCGGGCCGCCGCCGAGCGGGATCTGGACGCGGCCGGGCGCGAGGCGGCCCGCATCGCCCGCGAAGGTCAGAAGGCCGTCGAGAAGAAGGCCCGCCGCGATCGGGCCGGCCGCGCCTTCGCGATGAAGAAGTCCGAGCCGAAGATCCTGCTGGGGGCCATGGCCGAGCGCGCGGAGAATTCCGGCGCGCGCGAAAACCGGCTGGCCGAACGCCGGGCCGAGGCCGCGGAGGCGGACCTGGCCGCCGCGCGCGAGAAGGTGGAGCGGGTACGGGCGCTGGATATTCCGATGCCGCCGACGAGGCTGGCGGCGGGACGGACGGTGCTGGAGCTGGACGCCGTCGCCTGGGACGCGCCGGGCGGACGGCGGATCGTGGGGCCGGTTTCGTTGAAGCTGACGGGGCCTGAGCGGGTGGCGGTGACCGGCGCGAACGGCGCGGGCAAGTCGACCCTGCTGAAGCTGATCGCGGGGACGCTGGAACCGACCTTGGGCCGGATCGCGCGGCCGGTGACCGCGGCCCTGCTGGATCAGGAGGCGGCGCTCCTGCACCCGGACGAGACGCTGGTGGAGGCCTATCGCCGGATCAATCCGGAGGCGACGGCCAACGACGCCCATGCGGCGCTGGCGCGGTTCCTGTTCCGTAACACGGCGGCGCAACGGACGGCGGGAACGCTGTCAGGCGGCGAGCGGCTGAGGGCGGCGCTGGCCTGCGTCACCGGCGGCGTCCGTCCCGCGCAGCTGTTGATCCTCGACGAACCGACCAACCACCTCGATCTGGACTCGGTCGCGGCGGTGGAGGCCGCCCTGCGCGGCTATGACGGCGCCCTGGTCGTGGTCAGCCACGATCCGGACTTCCTGGACGCCGTCGGGATCGAGCGGACGCTGGCGCTTTAGCCCCAGCCGGCGACCTCGCCCTTGCGGCGGGCGGGCGTCGCGGGCGCGGCGGCGACCGGAGTCTCGGTCGGACGGCCGAACAGCCAGCCCTGGCCGAAGTCGACGCCGAGCGACTTTATCGCCGCCGCCTGCCCCTCGGTCTCGACCATCTCTGCCACGGTGGCGATCTTCAGGTCGCGGCACAGGCTGGCCAGATGGGTGGCCAGGGTACGGACCTTGGCGTCGGTCTCGATCTCGCGCACGAAGCCGCCGTCCAGCTTCAGGATGTCGATCGAGAGCTTGTGCAGATAGGTCAGAGAGGCCGCGCCGACGCCGTAGTCGTCCAGGCAGACCTTGATGCCCGCCTCGCGCAGGCCGGCCAGGCGCTGGTTGGCGCCGTCCAGATCGACCACGTCGGCCGTCTCCGTGATCTCGACCATCAGCCGCTTGCGGATGTCCGGGGCCGCGGCGGTCATGCGCAGCAGGCCCTCGACATAGCGGCCGTCAGCCAGGGAGGCGCCCGAGACGTTGATCGCCGCCTTGACCAGGCCGAAGCCGGGGCGGCGTAGCTGGGTCAGGGCTTTCTCCGCCACCGCCAGATCGAAATCGTCGATCAGGCCCAGTTCCTCGGCCATGGCGATCGGACCGGTCGGGGCGGAGGCCGCGCCGCCGAAGCGGCTCAGGGCCTCGAAATGGTGCACCGCCCGGCTGTCCAGAGCGACGATGGGCTGCCAGACGAGGCTGAAGTCGCGGCTGCGCACGATGGCGCGGAAGCGGTCGGCGTCCTGCACCGTGCGCTGCAGGCGGGCGCTGAACCGGTCGCCGGCGGCCGCGCCGTCCTTCAGGCAGTCCTCCAGCGCGAAGCGCAGGGTGCGCACGGCGACGGCGGCCTCGGCCCGACCGATCTCGGCGCGAGTGGCGACCGGCGACAGGTTCACCCCCTCGGCCAGGCCCATGGCGCGGATTTCCTCGGCCAAATCGACGATGTCGGCGGAGTCGCGCATCAGGGCGAAGCGGTCGGGGGCCAGGCGGGCCGCGCTGACGCCGCCGACTGAGGCCAGCTGCAGCCGCGCCTCGATCCGCGCGCCGGCCTTGCGGTGCGGCTCGTCCAGCGCGCCCAGTCCAGGGATCTCAAGGAAGTCGACGGACAGTTCCGGACCGGTGCCGCCGACGGCCAGCAGGGCGCCGAGCCGCTTCAGCAACCCCCGCGCGTCCAGCAGCGGCTCGGTCTTCGGCGCGACGGCCTGATAGGCCGCTCCCTGCCAGGCCATGGCGCAGGAGACGAAGGGAGCGAGGTCGGGCAGCAGGAAGGCGCGCAGGACGGCGCGGCGGACCCGATCCTCGCCGGCCAGGACCTCGACCTCGATCGGCGCGGAGCGCACGCCTGGCTTCAGGGCGGCCAGGGCGGCGTTCACGTGCTCAAGGCAGGACTTGCCGAGCAGGGCGCTCAGCCCCTGGCCGGTCCATGCGGCGGCCGGATCGACGCCCGCGACCGGACCCACGCCGATGGCGAAGGTGATCTTGTCCCGATCAAGCTCAAAGAGCACGTCGGAGGAGGCGAAGGCCATGCCGAGAAGGCGCGATTTGATCGTCATTCCGGAGATCTAACGCGCACGACGTTAAAGCCGCCTTTGCACGAACGCCGTTTTCAGGCCGTCCGGTTCAGCGCCACGGCGCGGCCGTCGCCCGCGTTCGCGTGACCCGACGCGCTATAGGCGGAAGGGGAGCCGCGCTGGCTGGCGACCTCGGCGGCGATCGTCTTGACCAGGCCTTCGGAGATGACCCGGGCGGCCTCGACGGCGTGGGCGTGGCGCGACAGCACGGCCTCGAACAGCCGGGTCGCCTTGATCAGGGCGTCACGGAGCGGGGCGGGCGCGGCGGCGATGGCGGTCGGATTGGCCTTCAGCTGGGCCGACTCGCGGCGGTAAGCGTTGGCCAGTTCCTGGGTCGCGGCGACCGTGGCGGCGGCGTCCTGCGGCCGGCGCGCCTCGAAGGCCTTCGATTCCTCGATGAGGCAGGCGGTCAGCCGCTCGGTCAGGTCGGTCATCTGCCGAACCCGGGCGGTGGCGTTCACGACTTGAGATTCGGTCATTGTCCCTGTTCCTGCATCTTCAGCATCTGCGCGACGACCTGATCGGCCAGGCCGATGCCGCCCGCCTTGACGGTCTGTTGGGCCATGGCGTCGATCATGAAGCTGCGCCACTGGCCCTCGGCCTCGCCGCCGCCGCCGATCCCGTCGGTCTTCAGGCCCTCGAACATCGGCTTGAGCATCTGCGACAGGAAGGACGCCTCGAACTGTTCGGCGGTCTCGCGCATCCGGGCGGTGACCCGCGGCGCGGCCGCGGCGGTCGTGGGCAGGGCGGAGGAGGCGGTCAGATCGGTCATGCTCACATCACCTCGATGTCGGCTTGCAGCGCGCCGGCGGCCTTGATGGCCTGCAGGATGCTGATCATGTCGCGCGGGCTGACCCCCAGGGCGTTCAGGCCGTTGACCAGGCTGGAGAGCGAGGTTCCGCCGCCCAGCATGCGCATCTGCACGCCGCGCTCTTCCTCGACGGAGACGTCCGACTGGGGCACGACCACGGTCTGGCCGCCGCGGCTGAAGGGCTCGGGCTGGCTGACTTGCGGGTTCTCCTGCACGGAGACGGTCAGATTGCCCTGGGCGATGGCCACGGTGGAGACCCGCACGGCCTCGCCCATGACGATGACGCCGTTGACCTCGTCGATGATGACCTTGGCCGGGGCGTCGACCTGGACCGGCAGGTTCTCGACCCGGCTGATGAAGCCGGCCATGCCGAAGCCGGTCGGGGCGCGCAGAGCGACCACGGAGCCGTTCTCGGCCAGGGCCGTGTTCGGATAGGACTGGTTAATCGCGGCGGCGACCCGCTGGGCCGTGGTGAAGTCGGGATTGCGCAGCGTCAGCCGCACCTCGTTCATATTGGCCAGTTCGAAGCCGGTCTCGCGCTCGACCGTGGCGCCCGAGGCGATGCGTCCGGCGGTCGGCACGCCGCGCGTGACCGACGAGCCCGAAGCGCCCGAGGCCGAGACCGAGCCGGTCTGGATCGAGCCCTGGGCCACCGCATAGACCTGACCGTCCGCGCCCTGCAGGCCGGTGACGATCAGCGCTCCGCCCAGCAGGCTCTTGGCGTCGCACATGGAGGAGACGTTCACATCGATGCGCGCCCCCGGGGTGGAGAAGGCGGGCAGGTCGGCGGTGACCATGACCGCGGCCATGTTCTTGGTGTTCGCCGTCGAGCCGCGGATGTTGTTGCCCAGCCGCTCGCTCATTCCTTCCAGCGACTGCCGGGTGAAGGGGCAGTTGCGCAGCGAGTCGCCGGTGCCGGCCAGGCCGACCACCAGTCCGTAGCCGACCAGCTGGTTGGACCGAACGCCCTCGATGGCGGCGATGTCCTTGATCCGCGACTGGGCCGTCGCCGGCGCGGCGAATCCGGCCAAAGCGGCGGCGGTCAGGAGGGAGGCGAGCAGTTTCTGCATCGGTCGGAGGTCCGCGAACAGTTGTGCGCCTCGTGATGCCAGCGGCGTGCCAGATGAAAACGTCAGTGAAATCAAAGACAGCGTGAGTCTGGAGCCCGGCGCCGGCGGCAGTTTCTGCCGGGCCGTTAACCAAACGGTGACCTGCGCCGCCTGATGGTCCGGCATGTTCTGGAGTCGCACCGCATGAAGGTCACCGGCGCCACCGGCCCCTCGGCCTCCCAGGGTTCGCGTCCCGCCAGGGCTGCGGGCGGCTTTTCCGTGTCCGGCGGTTCGTCCGCCGCCCCGGCCAGCGCGCCGGCGACCGCGGCTTCGGTCTCGGGCGTCGCCGGCATGAACGCCCTCATGGCCCTGCAGGGGGTCGAGGACGCCACCGAGCGCCGCCGCCGGGCCGTTCGGCGGGGAAGCGGGCTTCTGGACCGGCTGGACGAGCTGAAGCTGGCCCTGCTGTCGGGCGAAGCCGGGGAGGGCGCGCTGGAGCGCCTGAGCCGCACCCTGCGCGAAGACCGCCCGGAAGACGCCGACCCGGCTCTGACCAGCCTGCTGGATCAGATCGATCTGCGCGCCGCGGTTGAACTGGCCAAGGCCGATCTTCGCCGCAACGCAGCGTAAAACGGCATAATCGTCCCCGAAATCACCCGCCACGCGTGTCAGGTGAGGAAGAAATGTCACGGTCACAGTGATCGTTGAACCTTCACAGGTCGCGCGCTCCCGCAAGCCTGTTGCCGCGACTCTTCGTCATCCCTATACGCAGCGGTGCGCCACAGGGGGGCGCTGCTTAGAGCGTGAGTGCGATGAACGCATTGGCGTCTGTGATCGAGCCGGCCGCCTACAGGCCGTCTGACGATGAGCCGTTCATGAACGAACGGCAGCTGGCCTATTTCAAGGGCAAGCTCATGGACTGGAAGGACGATATCCTTCGCGAGTCGAAGGGTACCGTGACCAATCTGAAGGCCGAGACGGAGAACCATCCGGATCTCGTCGACCGGGCGTCTTCCGAATCTGATCGTGCGCTGGAACTGCGTACGCGGGATCGTCAGCGCAAGCTGATCTCCAAGATCGACGAGGCCCTGCGCCGGATCGAGGACGGATCGTACGGCTACTGCGAGGAAACCGGCGAGCCCATCAGCCTGGGCCGTCTTGAGGCCCGCCCGACGGCGACGCTGTCGGTGGAAGCCCAGGAACGGCACGAGCGCCGCGAACGGGTTCACCGCGACGACTGATTCCGGCGGCCCGACGGGCCGTCGGCCTTGACTTGAGGGGCTGCGGGCGCGACCTAGCGCGCCTCGCGTTTCAAGGTCGTCTCAATGTCCGTCAAGGTCCGTTTCGCCCCGTCTCCGACGGGTAAGCTGCACGTCGGGAACGTGCGCACCGCCCTGGTGAACTGGATGTTCGCCAAAGGGCAGGGCGGCAGCTTCGTGCTGCGCATCGACGACACCGACCTGGCCCGCTCCACGCCCGAGTTCGAACAGGGCATTGAGGACGACCTGACCTGGCTGGGCATGCTCTGGGATGAGCGCCACAACCAGTCCAAGCGGTTCGACCGCTACGAGGAGGCCGCCGACCGCCTGAAGGCCTCGGGCCGCCTCTATGCCTGCTACGAAACCTCCGAAGAGCTGGATCGCCGCCGCAAGGTGCAGCTGTCGCGCGGCCTGCCGCCGATCTACGACCGCGCCGCTCTGGACCTGACCGACGCCGAAAAGGCCGCCTATGAGGCCGAGGGCCGCCGTCCGCACTGGCGATTCAAGCTGGAAGGCAAGCGCGTCGCCTGGGAAGACCTGGCGCGCGGCCATGCCGAGGTCGACACCGCGTCGATGTCGGACCCGGTGCTGATCCGCGAGGACGGCCTGTTCCTCTACACCCTGCCCTCGGTCGTCGACGACATCGACATGGCCATCACCCACGTCATCCGCGGTGAAGACCACGTCACCAACACCGGCGCCCAGATCGAGATCTTCGAGGCGCTGGGCGGCCCGGTCCCCGCGTTCGCCCACATGCCGCTGCTGGTCGGCGCCGACGGCGCGGCCCTGTCCAAGCGCCTGGGCTCGCTCTCGATCTCGGAGATGCGCGACCTGGGCTACGAGCCGATCGCCATCACCAGCCACCTGGGCCGCATCGGCACCTCGGACCCGCTGGAGGTCGGAACCTCGGTGCAGGCGCTGGGCGACAGCTTCGCCTTCTCCAAGATGGGGCGTTCGCCGGCGCGCTACGACACCGCCGATCTGGACCGCCTCAACGCCCAGGCCCTGCACGCCATGGACTACGCCGTGGCGCAGCCGCGCCTGGCCGGACTGGACGCCGATCTGGGCGAGGGCTTCTGGAACGCAGTGCGACCGAACCTTCAGAAATTCGCCGATGTCGTTGAAATGGCGGCCATCGTGCGTGGTCCGGTCACGCCGGTGATCGAGGACCCGGCCTTCGCCGCCGCCGCCCTGGCGGTGCTGCCGGAGACGGTCGACGACACTCTGTGGCCGACCTGGACCAATGCGGTGAAGGAGGCGACGGGCGCCAAGGGCAAGACCCTGTTCATGCCGCTGCGCCTGATCCTGACCGGCCAGCCGCACGGCCCGGACATGGCGGCCATCGCCCCCATGATCGGCCGCGAGCGCATCGTGAAGCGGCTCCAGGGCGAGACGGCCTGAACCGTCTTCCCTGACGCCGGACAGCAAAAAGGCCGCCCTGTGAGGGGCGGCCTTCTTCTTTTCAGCCGTGCGCGCCGATCAGGCGTTGCAGGCGGCGATTTCTTCGTTCGACAGGGTCACGCCCTTGTAGGTGAAAGCCGAGACGGCGCCGAAGCGGGCGGCGACGCGGCGGCAGGCGCGGGCGGCCGGCTGGTTGGCGCCGCCGCTGGCGGTGCAGGTCGCGCCTTCACAACGCCAGTTGGCGCCGTCGATGATGGTGCGGCCGGCCGGGGCGCGGGCGGCGTCGGCCAGGACGGCGCTGGTGGCGGGGGCTTGGGCGAAGGCGGGGGCGGCGGCGAACAGGGCCGCGGCGACGATGAAGGCGCGCATGGGGAGATCTCCGAATGGGGCCGGGTCTCGCAGTCGAGCCCGCCGCTTCAGTGTGCGTTGTTATTCAAAACTGTCAAGGGCGCGTTGCCAAACGAAACGCAGCGACGCGCGAACTGATCGACGATTACTTAACGCCGATCATGTTGCAAGTGAGGCATATCGTCCGCCGCCTGCATCAGGGCGACAGCCTCCTCGACCGTGTTGACCACGCTATAGCCCTCGCGGAAGGTTTCGGGCGTCATCTTCTGGGTGATGCCGTGCTCGATCGCTGCCAGCAGGGTGTCCCAGAAACCGTTCAGATTCAGGAAGATCACCGGCTTGTGGTGCAGGTCCAGCCGCTTCCACGACAGCACCTCGATAACCTCTTCCAGCGTGCCGACGCCGCCCGGAGCGACCACGAAGGCGTCCGACTGGTCGTACATGATGGTCTTGCGTTCGTGCATCGAGGTGACGACCAGGGTCTCGACCTCGTCGAACAGGCGCTCGCGGCTGCGCAGGAAGCCCGGCATGACGCCCAGCACCCGACCGCCGGCCTCGTGCGCGGCCCGGGCCGAGGCGCCCATCAGGCCCACGCCGCCGCCGCCGTAGACCAGCCGCCAGCCCGCCTGCGCCGTCTGCGCGCCGAACTGGCGCGCCGCGACGGTGTAGGCCGGATCGGACAGGTCGGACGAGCCGCAGAACAGGCAGACGGACTTGCCGTCGAACGGCTGGATGGTGATGGTCATGGAGCCTCGATGATAGGGAGACAGCGGCGGCCTCGCCGCGCTATCCGATGGGCCTACTTAACCGCCGGAGAGACGGGATGAAACGGGCCATCGGTGTCGCCGCCGCCGCCGCGGCCTTCGCCGCCCTCGCGGGCTGCATGCCCGCCCCCCAACAGCCGGAGCGCGACGCCGCCGGAAACGCCACGGGCTGGACCCAGCCGCCTCAGATCCTGGCCGTGCGCCGGGCCCAGGCCAGCCTGATCTTCTCCGGCCAGGCCGAACCGGGCGCGCGGGTGGTGCTGCGCAACGACGAGGGCGCGGCCTATGCGGCGGCCGCCGATCCCGACGGGCGATTCGAGATTCGCATGGCCGCGCCTTCGGACCTGCTGCTGCTGCGGCCGGAAACCCAGGTCGGCCAGGATGCGGCGGCGTCGCCCGACCGGCTGCTGATCATCGCCGGCGGGCGCGGGCCCATCGCCATCCTGCGGTCGGGCGGCCCGACCCGACGGCTGGATCCCGCCCCCGCGCTGGGCGCGATCGACAGCGACGCCCAGTCCATGCTGGCCTCGGGCCGCACGGGAACGGCGGGCCAGGCCGTGGACGTTTCCGCCGGCAGGAACGCCCTGGAGGTCGAATCCGGCCAGGCCGGGCTGTGGAGCGTGCTGCTGGACACCGTCGCCCCGAACAGCGTGGTCACGGTCGGCGGCCAGACCTTCGTCTGGCCCGGCCCCGGCGCCGACACCCCGGACCTGAAGGTCGAACGGGCCGGCGCAGGATGGCGGGTCGGCTGGACCGGCCCGCGCGGCGCGCGCCAGTGGACCTGGCTGCCGGACGCCATCCCGGCGGCATGATTTACTTGCGGTTAACCAATTCAGTCCCACGGAGGGACTGTCTTCATCTTCTTCGAGGACACCCACCATCACCGAACTTCTCAGCCCGGCGCTCGCGTCGGGCTTTTTTCTTACGCCGCCCGGGCGCGCCGCTGAAGCCTGACGGCCTGCCGGACGCGCAGCAGTTCGGCGGCGCGTCCCTCAGGACTGTGCGCCTCCATCACATACCGCTGGGCCGCCTGCGCCATCGCGATTCGCTCCTGCGGATGCTCGATCAGCCGGTCGATCGCGTCGGCGAGGGTCTGCGGCGTGATGTGATCCAGGTAGACGGCGTAGGGGCCGCTGGCCTCTCGCAGGCCGCCGCGGCCCGAGGAGATGAGCGCCGCCCCCGCCGCATGCGCCTCGACGGCGGTCAGGCCGAACGGCTCGGCCCAGAGCGAGGGCGTCAGGGCGATGGCCGCGGACTTCATCTGCTTGCGCACCTCCGGCAGGGGCGCGGACCGAAGCACGGTCACCCGCGCACCGTATCGCTCCAGGGGCGCCACATGCGGCTGGGCCCAGCGCCCGTGTTCGTCCCAGTCGTTGAGCATCAGCACGGCGCGCCACGCCGGTTGCCGATCCAGCACGGCGGGCAGGGCGGCGCAGACCTCGGCCAGGCCCTTCTCGGCCATCGCCCGCGCCGCGAAGGCGATGACGGGCTCGCGATGCTCCGGGGGGGCCAGCCACGGGGCCGTGTCGATCGGATTGGGAACCGCCCAGGCCTTCTGCGCCAGGTCGGGATAGTCGCGGGCGAAGAGATCGCGTTCCGCCGCGCTGACGAAGACCAGTCCGTCCATCCGCCCGTAGCGGGCGTTGTAGCGCCAGGTGTCGATCCAGTGCCGGCCGGTCTTCAGGGCGTTGTGGCGATAGAGCAGGTGGGCCGCCTCGGGCATGGCCCGCGAGACCTGGGTGGCCTGCTTGACCTGCTGATGGTGCTCGATGACGTCCGGCTTGAAGGCGCGAAGCCGGTCCAGCAGGACGCGCAGACGGCTGGGCCCGGACGACGGCAGCGTCTCGACCCCGGGAGACTCATGGTCATGCGCGCCCGCGCAGCAGAAGATTCGCACGTCCTGGTCGCTCAGCGGCCCGGCCAGGGTCCGGACCACGGTTTCCATGGAGTTCGGCGCCCCAGCGGAGAATCGGCTGCCGGAAGGCAGCAGGATCGCGGTGCGGACGCGGGGACGCAGTTCGATGACGGCGGGCGCCTGCCTCGGCCGCAGGATTTGCGGGCGGGCTGCCAGGCTGGACGAAATCATGGATGGGATCCGGGACGGCGCCGCTTGGCGGCTCTCGGATCGTGGACGCCATGGGCGGCTGTTTGCCTTGCGCTGCGTCGAAGAAACGGCGGATGACGCTGAGGGCGAGGGGGTCCCGTTCACGCCCCGGGCGGGGGCAAACGTAGGGCGATGGCTCCGCGGGTAGGATTCGAACCTACGACCAGCCGATTAACAGTCGGCTGCTCTACCACTGAGCTACCGCGGAAGAGGTATCGCTCGGGAAGGCGGGCGCTATAGCAGCGGGAATCTCATCAACGCAACGGGAAAAGTCGGAACTTGGAAATCATCCGCATCGATAACCCTGAAGACCCCCGCATCGCGGGCTTCCGCGACATCCGCGAACGGGACCTGACCGGGCGTCAGGGCCTGTTCGTTGCGGAGGGGGAGGTGGTGCTGCGCGTCCTGACCTCGGCCCATGCCCTGTGCCGCCCCCACGCGGTGCTGCTGGCCGAGACGCGGGTCGAGGGACTGGCCGACGCCCTGGCCGGCCTGGCGGACGGCGTGCCGGTCTATTCGGTCGGGCAGGGGGTGCTGGACGCCATCGCGGGCTTCCCCCTGCACCGGGGCATCCTGGCCCTGGGCGAGAAGCCGCCCACCGCCGCGCTGGACAGTCTGCTGGAGGCCATGGGGCCGGACGCGCTGGTCGTGCTGGCCTCCGGGATCGGCAACCACGACAACATGGGCGGGATCTTCCGCAACGCAGCGGCCTTCGGCGCCGATGCGGTACTGCTGGACGCCCGCTGCTGCGATCCCTTCTACCGCAAGGCCATCCGGGTCTCGGTCGGGGCGGTCCTGCGCACGCCGATGGCCACGGGGCAGGATCCCGTCGCGGCGGTCGAGGCGCTGAAAGCCGCCGGCTTCCGCGTGCTGGCCATGACCCCCGCCGCGACGACAACGCTGGACGTCGCCCCGGTCGGGGGACGGGTCGCGATCGTTCTGGGGCAGGAGGGGCCTGGACTGGACGAGACGGTGATCGCGCGCTGCGAACCGGTGGGGATTCGCATGTCGGGCGGCTTCGATTCCCTGAATGTCGCCGTCGCTGGGGGCATCGCCCTGCATCATTTCGCGCGACACACGTAAAATGATCACCAAATCGCGATTAACGCTTTGTACACCTTGATGAACCGTCCGAGCTGTGTCGCTGTGGCCGGGTCCGGGGGAGTGGAAAAATGTTGGGCGGAATCTTCGTCTTCGTGCATCGCAACGCGCGGGTCGGCATCGTGGTCGCCATCGCGGCGGCGGCGGTGGGCGCGGCCACGGCCATCGGCTGGATGACTGCGCCCGTCTAGGGCTCGCGTAACGCAGGTATTCCCGCGCGGCGCCCCATGCTACGCATCGCACTCGTCAAGATGGAGGGGTGAGATGCGTTCAACCGCAATTGCGGGCCTCGCGGGGCTCATGCTGCTTTCGGGCTGCGGCTCATTGGCTGACGGCGTGGATCATGACGCGAGCCGGAAGGCGTCGCTGGCTCCGCCGGAGATCCACGTCACGCCGTGCTCGACCGTCGAACTGGTCAACTTCCCGTCCGATGCGGCCGGGGCCGCCAGGGCCGCGCTGGAGGCCGCCTGCGCCGTCCGCCGATCGCAGGCCTTCGCCGCCGGAGCGGCCGCGCGGGACTGGCTGCCGGGTTGCTCGATCCTTCCGTTGCCGAACCGGCGCTGGGTGAGCGGCGCCTCGGTCAGGGACGCGATGGCGGACGCGGGCGCGCGCTTTCAGCTGGTCTATGAAAATCCGGGAGCCGTGGCGTCCACCAGCGTGGGGGCCCAGCGCATGCGGATCCGTCCGGAACGATTCGAAGGCTGGCTCAGCGGCGATCCCGAGCGGCGGGCGGCGCTGGTGAACACCCTGGTGCACGAGACCACCCACCTGATTTCCGAACCCGGACGGCCCGGCCGGTTCCGCTATACGGATCGCGGACACGGTTCGTGGTGGTGTCCGGACAGGGATCTGGTGAGCTACGGCCTCGGCGACCTGGCCGCGCGAACGTGGCGGGCGATGGCGTCGGAAGGCTGAAAAACTCGCGATGGAGGCCTGAGCCGGAATCGAACCGGCGTACACGGATTTGCAGTCCGCTGCGTAACCACTCCGCCATCAGGCCGTAGAGCCTTGGTGACCAAGCCATCCATCGCGAGGCGGGTTCGCTATCAGATCGGATTGTCCGCCGCAACGCACAGACCTATAAGCGCGCCAGATTTCAGCAGGATTCCCCCAAGATGGATTTCGCCGCCGCACGCAAGGTCATGGTCGACAGCCAGGTCCGGGTGAACGATGTCACCGACCGCGCCCTGCAGGCGGCGCTTCTGGCCGTCCCGCGCGAGCGCTTCGTGCCCGCCGACCGCGCCTTCTCCGCCTATGCGGAGATCGAGCCGGAAATCGCGGGCGGCCGCCGCCTGATGTTGGCGCGGGACCTGTCCAAGCTGCTGATGGCCCTGGGCGGCAAGGAGGGCGAGCGCGCCCTCAGCATCGCGGGCCCCTACGCCGCCGCCGTGCTGGCCCGGATGGGCCTGAACGCCACGGCCCAGGAATCGGACGCCGCCGTGTTCGACGTGGTCGGCTCGGCCCTGGCTGACGAGGGCGTCGCCGCCGTCGTCGCGCCCCTGTCGGCCCCGGCGGGCGAGGGTTACGACGTCATCGTGTCCGAGGCCGCCGTGCCCGGTCGCCCCGAGGCCTGGCTGAAAGCCCTGTCCGTCGGCGGGCGTCTGGCCGTGGTCGAGCGCACGGGGCCGGGCGGCAAGGCCGTGCTCTACATGCGTGGCGAACAGGGCATATCGCGCCGGGAACTGTTCGATGCGGCGCCGCCGGTGCTTGCGGAATTGACGCCCGAACCCACTTTCGCGCTCTGATCCTTCCCCTCCGACGGAGGGGCTGGGCTTTGCGCGTGAAAAAAACTTAACTGGCGCGGGACTAAACCGTCCCGCATCAGGCCTTGGGATACGAAGGGCGCGCATCCCCCGCGCCAGGCAGGAACCATCATGCTGAAACGTTCGCGTGCGCTCGCCTCGGTCGCCGTCATCGCTGTGATCACCGGCATGGGCGCTCCCGCCTGGGCCGAGACCCTGCAGGAAGCGATTGCGCTGGCCTATCGCACCAATCCGCAACTGCTGGCCCAGCGGGCCAATCAGCGGGCGCTCGACGAATCGATCGTCCAGGCCCGGGCCGGCCTGCGCCCGACCCTGGATGTGACCATCGGCGCCAACTACACGCGCGACTACGGCGACGGCCCCCTGGTCAATCCGGACAGCGACAGCGCCTCGGCCAGCATCGGCGTCGGCCAGACCCTGTGGAGCGCCGGCCGCATCGGCCACGGCATCACCGCCGCCGAAGCCAACATCCTGGCCGGCCGCGAAAACCTGCGCGACATCGAACAGAATGTCCTGGCGCTGGTCATCCAGTCCTACGCCGACGTGATCCGCGACACCGAGATCCTCGCCATCCGCGAAGCCAACCTGAACGTCCTCCAGCGCCAACTGGAAGAAGCCAGCGCCCGCTTCGAGGTCGGTGAGATCACCCGCACCGACGTCGCCCAATCCGAAGCCCGCTTGGCCCAGTCGGAGGCCGATCTGGCCAACGCCCGCGCCCAGCTGTCGGTGTCGCGCGCCGCCTACGCCGCCGTCGTCGGCCAGTCGCCGGGCGATCTGGCCCCCATGCCGGTCCTGCCGGGCGTTCCGACCGACTTCGACAACGCCCTGGACGTGGCCCTGGTCGACAATCCGGGCATCCGCGCGGCCACGTATTCGCTGCGCGCCGCCGAAGCCAACGTCGCCGCCGCCAAGGCCGAATACCTGCCGTCGCTGCGCGCCACCGCCAGCTATGGCGGGTCGAACAACGACTTCGACCGCTTCGGCGACATCGCCGACAACACCCGCCTGACCGCCGGCGCGACCCTGTCGGTGCCGCTGTTCACCGGCGGCCTGAACTCGTCGCGCGTCGCCCAGGCGCTGGAACGCGCCAACGCCGCCCAGATCGCCGTCGAGGGCGAGGGCCGCAGCACCCTGCAATCGGTCAGCTCGGCCTACGCCCAGTCGATCTCTGCCCGCGCCACCCTGCAGGCCGGTCAGGAAGCCGTCCGCGCCGCCACGGTGGCCGCCGAGGGCGTGCGCCAAGAGGCCCAGGTCGGCCTGCGCACCACCCTGGACGTGCTGAACCAGGAGCTGGAGCTGCGCAACGCCGAGGTGACTCTGGCCAGCTCGCGCCGCAATGAATACGTGGCCCAGGCCAATCTGCTGGCCGCCATGGGCCGCCTGGAGGGCCAGGACCTGGATCCGACAATCACGGTCTACGACCCGGCCGCCAACTATCAGCGCGTGCGCAACCGCGGCGCCCTGCCGTGGGATGCGGCGATCGAAAGCTTCGACCGCCTGGCCGCCCCGGCGATCGTTCCGGCCACGGACGCCGAGGACGCGCCGATTGACACCCAGCTGAAGTCCGAGGTCGTTCGGACCGCGCCGCGCAACTGATCCTCAGACCATTTTTGTTTCAGGTCGTCCCGACCCGAAGCCAAAAAATGGTCCCGCATCGACTGGCGCGAAATCTGAGCTGAGCCCTAGGGCGTCCAGCTCGGCCGATTTCGCTCCGGAGCTCGCGCCGCAGGGGAAAAACGCCCGTTGATTCCGACGGGCGTAGATGCGACGACAGCCCTGCGGAGGGGGAAACCGCTCCGCAGGCCCAGCCATTTCGATCAGTCCGCCCGCCTGAGTGGGCGTCCGGGATTTCGCCATGACCGACCAGACCGCCCAGGAACCGACGATGGAGGAAATCCTGGCGTCGATCCGCCGGATCATCTCCGAGGACGACGCGCCGGCTGAAACCGCGCCGGTCGCCGCCGCGCCGGAGCCTGAACCGGCTCCCGAGCCCGAACCGGAACCCGCGCCGTCGCCCGCCCTGATGGATGAGACCCCGTCGGTGCAGGAGCCCGAGGCGTCGGAAGAAGACGTGCTGGAGCTGACCGACACCTACGAAGCCCCGGCCGCCGAGAGCATCGGCGACCTGGACCTGTCGCCCGCCGAGCCCGAACCCTTCCCGGCCGAGCCGGTCAGCGAGTCGGTCTTCGCCCCGCCCGCCGAAGTTCACACGCCGGAGCAACCTTCCGTGCCGACCAACAACTACGACTCCCTCGTCGGCGACAGCGCCGCCGCCAGCGCCGCCTCGGCCTTCGCCGGCCTGGCCGCCAGCTTCCAGAAGCCGGCCGCCGCTCCGGCCGCCTCGGGCCCGGACCTGACCTTCGCCAGCGGCTCGACCGTCGAGGCCATGGTCGCCGAGATGCTGCGCCCGCTGCTCAAGGACTGGCTCGACGCCAACCTGCCGGGCATCGTGGAGGAACAGGTACGCAAGGAAGTCGAACGCATCGCCCGCTCGGCCGGCTAGCTTCACCTGCGCACCGATCTTCACTAGATCACGACAGGGCGGCTCCCGGCGGAGCCGCCCTTTTCCGTTTCCGCTCCGCCCTTGAATAGCGACACGCCGCGCGTGTCGCGGTAGGGCAAAAGAATGACCTCCCCCATGCTCGACAAGACCTTCGACCCGAAATCCGCCGAACCCCGCCTGTATGCGATGTGGGAGGACAGCGGCCTGTTCGCGCCCCGCGCCGCCACCGCCACCGACGGCGCGGCCGACGCCTATTCGATCGTCATTCCGCCGCCGAACGTGACGGGGTCGCTGCACATCGGCCACGCGCTGAACAACACCCTGCAGGACATCCTGGCCCGCTATCACCGGATGCAGGGCAAGGCCGTCCTGTGGCTGCCCGGCACCGACCACGCGGGCATCGCCACCCAGATGGTGGTCGAGCGCCAGCTGGCCGCAGCCGGCAACGTCGGGCGCCGCGAGATGGGCCGCGAGGCCTTCGTCGACAAGGTCTGGGAATGGAAGGCCGAGTCGGGCGGGACCATCGTCGGCCAGCTACGCCGTCTGGGCGCCAGCTGCGACTGGTCGCGCGAGCGCTTCACCCTGGATGAGGGCCTGAACGCCGCCGTCCGCAAGGTCTTCGTCCAGCTGCACAAGGACGGCCTGATCTATCGCGACAAGCGGCTGGTGAACTGGGATCCGCATTTCCAGACCGCCATCTCCGACCTCGAGGTCGAGCAGAAGGAGGTCGACGGCGCCTACTGGCATTTCGCCTATCCGCTGGCGGACGGTGTCACCTACGAGCATCCGATCGCCTTCGACGAGGACGGCAAGGCGACGGAGTACGAGACCCGCGACTACATCGTCGTCGCCACGACCCGGCCGGAGACCATGCTGGGCGACACCGGCGTCGCCGTGCACCCAAAGGACGAGCGCTACGCCGGTCTGGTCGGCAAGGTCGTGACCCTGCCCATCGTCGGCCGCCGCATTCCCATCGTCGCTGATGAGTATGCCGACCCGACCAAGGGCTCGGGCGCGGTGAAGATCACCCCGGCGCACGACTTCAACGACTTCCAGGTCGGCAAGCGGGCGGGCCTGCCGTCGCTGAACATCCTGGACGCCTACGCCCGCGTCACCGCCGCCGACACACCGGACGTCCCCGCCGAATACGATGGCATGGACCGCTTCGCCGCGCGCAAGGCCATCGTCGCCCGCGCCGAGGAAGAGGGCTGGCTCAAGGAGATCGAGAAGACCAGGCACATGGTCCCGCACGGGGACCGGTCCGGCGTCGTCATCGAGCCTTGGCTGACGGACCAGTGGTACGTCGACGCCCACACCCTGGCCCAGCCGGCCATCAAGGCCGTCGAGACCGGTGCGACGGTGTTCGAGCCAAAGAGCTACGAGAAAATCTACTTTGAATGGCTGCGCAACATCGAGCCGTGGTGCATCTCGCGCCAGCTCTGGTGGGGCCACCGCATCCCGGCCTGGTACGACGCCGACGGCAATATCTATGTCGCCGAGACCGAGGAAGACGCCATCGCCCAGGCCGGCGGCAAGCCGCTGACCCAGGACGAGGACGTTCTGGACACCTGGTTCTCCTCGGCCCTGTGGCCCTTCTCGACCATGGGCTGGCCCGAGAAGACCGAGGACCTCGAGCGCTTCTATCCGACCAGCGACCTCGTCACCGCCGCCGACATCATTTTCTTCTGGGTCGCCAGGATGATGATGATGGGACTTCACTTCATGGATGAAGTTCCGTTCAAGCGGGTCATCATCAATGGCCTGGTCCGCGACGAGAAGGGCCAGAAGATGAGCAAGTCGAAGGGGAACGTCATCGACCCCCTCGGCATCATCGACGAGCTGGGCGCCGACCCGCTGCGCTTCACCATGGCCATTCTGTCGGGCACACGCGACATCAAGTTGTCGAAGCAACGCATTGAAGGCTATCGGAACTTCGGCACCAAACTGTGGAACGCCGCCCGCTTCGCCCAGATGAACGAGGCGCGTCGCGTCGCGGGCTTCGACCCGGCGAGCGTCGAGCAGACCATAAACCTCTGGGTCCGGGACGAGTTGACCAAGGCCGAGCGCCAAATCTCCAGCGCCATCGAGGCGGGCCGTTTCGACGACGCCGCCTCGGCCCTGTACCGCTTCGTCTGGAACGTCTTCTGCGACTGGTATCTGGAGCTGGCCAAGCCGGTCTTCCAGGGCTCCGACGACGCGGCCAAGGCCGAGACCCGCGCCATGACGGCCTGGACCCTGGACCAGACCCTCAAGCTCATGCACCCGGTCACGCCCTTCATCACCGAAGAACTGTGGGACAAGCTGGCTGAGGAAGGCGCGCCCCGTAGCGAACCGACCCTGATCGGCGCCGCCTGGCCGGCGTTGCCCGACAGCTATCTCGACATGGAGGCCAGCGCCGACATCAGCTGGCTCATCCGCACGGTCTCGGAGATCCGCTCCAGCCGCGCCGAGATCGGCGTGCCGCCGGGGGCCAGGCTGACGCTGGCGCTCTACAACCCGACCGCCGACATCAAGGCGCTGTTCGACAAGCACGGCGAACTGATCCAGTCGCTGGCCCGCCTGGAGGCCATCGAGCAGGTCGGCGAACAGCCGCCTGGCTCCATCACCCTGCTGGTCGGCGGCGCCTCCGCCTTCATGCCCCTCAAGGGATTGGTGGACCTGGACGCCGAGCGCGCGCGCCTGACCAAGGAGATCGCCGCCTTCGAGAGCGACATCGGGCATGTGAACAAGAAGCTGGGCAACCCCAACTTCATCGCCCGCGCCGCGCCGGAAGTCGTCGAGGAACAGCGCGAGAAGCTGGCCGAGGCCGAGGCCGGTCGGGCCAAGCAGGCCGCCGCCCTGGCGCGTCTGGACGGGGTGGGGTGAGCAAGGTCAGGCTCGATCAGCTCCTCGTCGCCCGCGGCCTGGCCGAAAGCCGGGCGCGGGCGAAGGCGGCCATCGAAGCCGGCGGCGTCACGATCGACGGTCGGCCCGCCCGGGCCGCCTCGCAGACGGTGTCGGACGACGCTGAGCTCACCTTCATGGAGGCCCATCGTTTCGTCGGCCGGGCCGCGCTGAAGCTGGATCACGCCCTGACCCTGTGGCCGGTGACCGTCGAAGGGCGGACGGTGCTGGACGTGGGCGCCTCGACCGGCGGCTTCACCGAAGTCTGCCTCGAACGCGGCGCGACGCGGGTCTACGCCGTCGATGTGGGGCAGGGGCAGTTGCACCCACGCCTCGCCGCCGACCCGCGCGTGATCGATCTGGAGAAGACCGACGCGCGCGACCTGACGCCGGATCTGATCCCCCATGCGCCCGGCCTGATCGTCTGCGACGCCAGCTTCATCGGCCTGGCCAAGGTTCTGCCCGTCGCCCTGGCTCTCGCCGCGCCGGGCGCCGACCTGGTCACCCTGGTGAAGCCCCAGTTCGAAATGGACAGCCGCGCCGACATCGGCCGGGGCGGCGTCGTCAAGGACGCGGAGGCCCGTCAGGCCGCTCTGGAACGCGTCTCCGGTTGGGTGGAAACCCGCGGCTGGACGGTTCAAGCCACCGCCGAAAGCCCCATCACAGGCGGCGACGGCAACGTGGAATATCTTCTTTGGGCGAAACGCATCTAGCGAAGCGTTTCGAGCGCTATCGCTCGCGACGCGGTCGCTCGCTGCTTGAGCGCAAGTCTGCGCGAAGCCAGGCCGCGTCGGGTCGGGTCCCGCAGGGCCGACGGTCCGCGGCCCTCCAGAAATGGAAAAGCCCCCGGTGGATTTCTCCACCGGGGGCCTCCGTCACATCGCCGATCGACAGGGGGGCTGATAAGTAACCGGCGACGCGATCTCGTCAGTAGCCGTTGCAGACCTCTTCGTACCGGGTCACCAGGCGACCATTCCAGTCGCGGCTCTGGGTCGACACGGTGCGGCAGCCGTAACGGTCGCTGCGGTAGTCCGACCGGTCGTCATAGCGGTAGCGGTCGTCGTACCGGTCATCATAGCGGCGGTCGTCGTACCGGTCCTGATAGCGGTTGTCGTACCGGCTGTCGTAACGGCCGTAGCCGTCGTCGCCGTACGAGTATCCGCGGCTGTCCTGGTATCGGTCGCAGTCACGCGCGGAGTCGTTGCCGATCGCGCCGCCGACGACCGCCCCAAGCACGCCGCCCAGGATGCTGCCCTCGGTGCGGCGGCCCCGCGCGGCCAGTTGCGAACCGGCCACCGCGCCGACGCCCGCGCCGATGGTGGCGCCCGCGCCGCGGCGCTGGTTGCGGTCGCTGCGGCAGTATTCGGCGCTGTCGTAGCGCGACGAATAGCGGTCCGGCTGGCCGTAATAGCTGTCGTTGTAACGGTCGTACTGCTGGCCGTAGCCGCCGTACGAGCCGTAACGGTCGGCGCCCTGATAGCTGTAGGCCTGGGCCGACGCCGTGGCGGGGGCCAGCAGCAGACCGGCGGTCGCGGCGATAACGGCGGCGCTGGCGGCCTTGCTGGTGAAAGATGCGAACATCGGCTTCATCCTGAATGACGGTTCAAACCTGAATGCCGAACGGATCGGCTCCCTGTCTGTTGCATCGGTTATGAAGCTTCGAAGCTGAACGGCCTTTGATCGCGGCGTTCATCTTCGTTCATGTTTCGCTCGGGGGGCGTTCCCTCTAGAAGCGTCCGATGACGGAAACACTGACTATCGCGCGCGTGGGCGGGCAGGGGGACGGGATCGCCGAGACGGCGGCCGGGCCCGTTTTCGCCCCTCTGACCCTGCCGGGCGAGACCGTGCGCGGCGTGGTCCGCGAGGGGCGGCTGGAAGAGGTCGAGATCGTCGCCCCGAGCCCCGACCGGATCGCCCCGGTCTCGCCGCAGTACGGCGACTGCGGCGGCTGTTCGCTGCAGCACTGGGCGGCGGAACCCTATCTGGACTGGAAACGCGAGCAGGTCCGGCTGGCCTTGGCCCGCGAGCGGATCGAGATCGCGGTTGAGCCGACGGTGGCCATCGCCCCCGGCACGCGCCGCAGACTGGCCCTGCACGCCCGGCGCGGACCGGACGGACAGGCCATACTCGGTTTCAAGGCGCGCAAGAGCTGGCGGCTGGTCGAGATCGCCGCCTGCCCGGTGGCCGATCCCCGGCTGGTCGCGGCCCTGCCGGCGCTGGCGCGGGTCGCCGACGCCTTCCTGGAACATCCCAAGTCCGCGCCGACCCTGCACGTCACCCTGACGCTGGACGGGCTGGACGTAGACGTGACGGGGGTCGAGCGCCGTTCGGGCGGACTGTCACGCGACGCCCAGATGCGAGCCATCGCGGCGTCGAACGCCGCCGACCTTGCCCGTCTCAGCCTCGCGGGCGAAACCCTGGTCATGGCGCGCCAGCCCCATGTCCAGTTCGGCCCGGCCACCGTGCCCGTGCCGGCGGGCGGCTTCCTGCAGGCTGCACCGCCCGCCGAGGTCGCCATGGTCGAGCGCGCCGTCGCCGCCGTGAAGGGCGCCAAGAAGATCGCCGACCTTTTCTGCGGGGCCGGGACCTTCACCTTCCCCCTGGCCAAGGTCGCCCCGGTGCTGGCCGCCGACGGCTCCGCGCCCGGCATCGCCGCGCTCAAGGCCGGTTTCAAGACCGCCAAGGGCATCAAGCCGATCGAGGCGCAGGCCCGCGACCTGTTCCGCCGCCCCATGGCCCCCTATGATCTGCGCGGCTGCGACGCCATCGTGCTGGATCCGCCGCGCGCCGGGGCGCTGGAGCAGACCCAGCAGATCGCCCAGACCAAGGCGGCGACCGTCGTCTACGTCTCATGCAATCCGGTCACCTTCGCCCGCGACGCCCGTGTCCTGATCGACGCCGGGTTCCGGCTGGAGACGGTCACCCCGGTGGACCAGTTCCTGTGGTCGGCGCATGTGGAGCTGGTGGCGGTGTTCCGGCGCTAACGCGCATCGCCGCCGCCAGGATCAGGATTTCGCAGACCACCAGATTGGGCGCCCACGAACTCCAGGCCGTGACGACATAGGCGACGTCGAACGGGATGTCGGCCAGGCCGGTCAGGACCAGCAATTGAAGGCGCAGGCTGACGCCCGCCAGGGTCAGGGCGTAGCTGCGCATCATCCAGGTCCGGTGCTCGGCCCTGTTCCCGCTGATCGCGGCCAGCCCCCCCATCGTCGTGCACGACAGCCAGAACAGGGTCAGCAGCAGGAACCCGGCGATGCCGACGGGCCCGCCCAGGGCGAAGGGCAGGATCAGGGCGGCGCCGGTCGCGGACAGGACCACGGCGACGACATAGACGCCGCCCAGCAGCCGGTGCAACAGCGAGCGAACACGGCCGACCAGGCTGAACTGCAGCGCGCCGGCCAGCAGGGCGACCGCCGCCGCGCCGGCGTGCAGCAGGGTCGCCGTCAGCCGGCGCCGTTCCGGATCCCGCTCGCCGAAGAAGCCGTCATAGGCGTCCGGGCCAAGGAAGTAGACCACGGAGGCGCTCGCCGTCAGCAGAAGCAGGCCGCCTGCCAGAGCGCGGACGCTCCATTTCAACGCACCTCGAACGATCCCGGTCATCAGAAGCTGTAGCCGAAGCCGATCAGCGTCTGGACCTCGAAGTCGTCACGCAGGCCGGGGTTCTCGCGCGCGGACTCGCCCAGATAGGCGCCGCTGACCTGGGCGATGACGACGATGCGGTCCGTCACCGGCCACAGGATCGTCAGGTCGGCGCCGACATTCACGCCGCCCTCCCGAACCTCGAACACCGGCAGCGGCGTCGTGACGCCGTCCTCGATCATCTCGCGGCGCTGCTCGGCGCTGACGCCGTACATGTGGTTGGCGGTGGCCCGGTCCTGCCAGGCGAACTGAATCCCCGGCGTCAGCGTCACCCCGCCGACAGGAATGGTGACCTCGTAGCGCGCCGTCGCCTCGCCGCCCTCGAACTCGCCGGTGATGTCCCGGCGGTAGTCGATGGAGACGGTTCCGGCGGCGCCGGCGAACGAGGCGCGGACGCCGACGTCGGCTGTGACCTGCTCGCGATTCTCGCCCGGCAGGGCGCGCGCGGCGACGAAGGCGTCGACCGAGAACCCGTGATCGCCGTCAGACCCAGGCCTCCAGGTCGCGCCCGCCTCCAGCCCATCGACATAGAAGGCGCCGCGCCGGGCCACGAGGATCGGGATCGGGAAGACCGAGACGCCTTCCCCCTCGAATGGGGAGCGGTAGGCCAGGGCGCCGGCGCCGAGCACCAGCCGATCTTCGTCAGAGGCGTGGGCGAGGGCGAGGGCGGGGGACAGGCTGAACGCCGCGACCAGGGCGGCGGCGGCAAGGCGGTGTACGGAAGGCATGGCGATCTCCAGGAGCCCGCCCCGACCATCGCGTCGGGCGTCTCGGCTCCGGGTCCGGCCTTTGGGTCCAGGCCTCGCCACGGGACAACAGCGGTTTCGTGAAGACGGCCCGCCGTGTCGTGAAACCGCCGCCGACGCATTCGCGCTTCGTGAAACCGCCGCCCCTTCGCCTTGTCCGTCGCCCGGACCGGCGCTAACCCGGAGCGGCGGGCTGCGGAGGGGAGGGCGGATTGCGGGGACGGGATCTGGATATCGTGACCTTCTGGGCGGCCGACGACCGGCGGACGCTGGTGCGGAGTCTCGCCTTCCTGGCCGCCCCCATCCTCATCCTGACGCTGCTGGAGCCGTTCGACAGCGGCGGCCTGCCGTTCGCCCTGCGGTTGGCCTACTGGACCGTCCTGCTCGGCGCGCTCGGTCTGGCCTTTCCGCTGGCGGTCCGGCTGGTCCGGCGGCTGGCGCGGGCCCACGCGGTTTCGGCGCTCGTCATCCTCGGCGCCGCCTGCGCCGTGGCGGCCCTTCCGCTATGGGCGCTGGTCGAAGGACTGGACTGGGTCCTGGCCGCCGTCATCGCCCCGCTGTTCGGACGCTCCGACGTGGCCGAGGCGCCCTTCGTCGGCGGGTTTCTCACCCTGACGGCGACCTATGTCTCCGTCTGCCTGGTGACGGCCCTGATCGTCGGCGGGATCAGCCTGCTGCAGCTGGCCGCCAGCCGCCGGGCGGAACCGGTGAAGGCCGTGGCCGAACCGGGCGTGCGCTTCCTCTCGCGTCTGCCGGCCGGCGTCGCGGGCGAGTTGGTCTGCATCCGCATGGAGGACCACTATCTGCGCGTCACCACGCGCAACGGCGAGGCCCTGATCCTGATGCGGATGCGCGACGCGCTCGGCGAACTGAAGGACTATCCGGGCCTCCAGGTGCACCGCTCCTGGTGGGTCGCCGCCGATGCGGTCGTCCGCCTGGCGCGCAGCGGGCGCCGGCTGGAGGTGGTTCTGAAGAACGGAACGCGGGCGCCGGTCTCGTCCACCCATCGCGGGCAGGTGGAAGGATTCGTGTTCGGCTGAGGCGGGCCACCGCTCTGTGAGCGTGCTGGATCAGGCCGCGTCGAACAGGTCGCCCTGCTTGCGGGCGCTGGCGGGAACACGGAAACGGCTTTCGTCCAGCAGCGGACGCGGGCCGTCCAGGCCGTAGCGTTTGACAGCCGCGCGGAAGCGGGTCCCGATCAGTTCGGCCACCGGACCCGAGCCCTTCATGCGCTGCGACCAGTCGGGGTCATAGTCCCTGCCGCCCCGGGTCTGGCGGACCAGAGACATGACCCGCGCCGCCCGGTCCGGCCGGGCGTCCGCCAGCCATTCGCGGAACAGATCCTTGATCTCCAGCGGCAGGCGCAGGGTCACATACATGGCGCTGGTCGCCCCGGCCTTGGCCGCCGCTTCCAGGATGGATTCAAGCTCGTGGTCGTTGAGCCCCGGGATCACCGGGGCGAAGCCGACGCCCACCGGCACGCCCGCCTCGGCGAGCCGCGAGACGGCCTCCAGCCGTTTGGCAGGGGTTGAGGCGCGCGGCTCCATCGCGCGCGCCAGCTTGCGGTCAAGCGTGGTGATGGAGACGAAGGCCGAAGCCAGCCCGTCGCGCCCCATCGGCCCCAGGATGTCCACGTCGCGCGTGATCAGCACCGACTTGGTGATAATGCTGAACGGATGCCTGAACCTCTGCAGGACCTCGAGAATCGACCGCGTCGACTTCAGCTCGCGCTCGACGGGCTGATAGGGGTCGGTGTTACCGCCTATGTGGATGCGCCTGCAGACGTATCGCGGCTTGCAGAGCTCCTGTTCCAGCAGGTCCGCTGCGCCGGGCTTGAAGAAGAGCCGGCTCTCGAAATCCAGGCCCGGGGATAGGCCCATCCAGGCATGGGACGGACGGGCGTAGCAGTAGATACAGCCATGTTCGCAGCCCTTGTAGGGGTTGATGGACCGGTCGAAACCGACGTCCGGACTGGTGTTGCGCGCGATGATCGTCCGGGCCGTCTCGGGCGTCAGGGTGGTGCGCAGCGGCGCCGCCTCCGCGTCCTGATCGGTCCATCCGTCATCGAAGGCCTCGACCGTTTCCGGTTCGTAGCGCCCGGTCGCGTTCGACCTCGCACCTCGCCCCTTCGCAATCTCGACCATGGACGGACGGTACCGCAGAATAAGAACAAATCAAGAACAATATGAAATCAGCCGACTGGCCTAACAATGTTGTGCGTATCGCAACCTTGGGTGATGATGCCGCTCGCCGGTTGGCGAGCCCGCATTGAGGGCGACCGGATCACGGTCGGCGACGCCGGCAGGAGAGACGCGGCTATGGAAGACAGCGTGCGCACAGCCTTGCGGTTCGGGACGTCGGCGGGGAGCGTGGAAGAGCGTTTCCAGACGGCGGGAATGACCACCTATCCGAAGTCGCTCCGGGCCCTGATGGACGTCCTCAGTCCGGAGACCCTGACCTTCCGCAGCGACATGGACCTGAACGACGTCGCGATCTCCTCGACCCTGACGGTTCACAGCAATGGAGAATACGTCTGGGACGGCCGGGCCGACGACAGCGGGACCCTCCTGGGCGACGTCTACAGCCTGTCGGTCAGCCTCACCCAGGCCAGCCCCGACAACCTGACCTTCGCGCTCGTCCAGAACGGCGAACTGGACGCCGGCAAGCATGAGAACTGGCATCAGTTCGGCAACAGCCGATGGCTCTCGGACCATTGGGATCTGGTGGTGGTGTCCAACGCGCGCTGGCGGCTCTCGCAGCGGACGGAGATCGGAACCCTGATCAACCTGATCTTCGGCAACGGCAGCGTCCAGCCCGCGCCCACGGGCGAGAGCACCTGGCCGAACTGGGACTGAGCCGGCCTGAAGCAGCGAGGGACCGCGTGCCGAGCGATAGGCCAGGAATATCGGCCTCAAGCAGCGAGGGACCGCGTCCCGAGCGTTAGGCCGACAAGGATGGTGCGGATGAGAGGACTCGAACCTCCACGCCTCTCGGCGCCAGAACCTAAATCTGGTGCGTCTACCAGTTCCGCCACATCCGCATAGGTAGGCTGAAGCCTCTAGGCGAGACCGCCGCAAAGGAAAAGGCCCGGGATCGCTCCCGGGCCTTCGTCTTGTGGTCTTCCGCCGGCGATCAGGTCGTGCCCGGCGGCGGCGGGATATCGGCGTCCTGCTCGTGGACCTCGGTATGGCCCTTGCGCATGTGGCTCTTGCGGATGCCGTACAGGAAGTAGATCACCAGGCCGATGCCGCCCCAGATCGGCAGCACCATCTTGGCGTCGTGCGGCAGGTTCCAGAACAGGAAGGCGCAGCCGGCGGCCGAGATCGGCGCGATGATCCACACCAGCGGCGTTTTGAACGGACGGTGACGGTTCGGCTCCTTCACGCGCAGGATCAGCACCGCCAGCGACACCATGAAGAAGGCGAACAGGGTGCCCGAGTTCGAGATGTCCGCCAGCTGGCCGACCGGGAACAGGGCGCCGGCGATGGCGACCGCGATACCGGTGAACAGGGTGACGATGTAGGGCGTCTTCCACTTCGGGTGAACCTTGGCGAAGCTCTCCGGCAGCAGGCCGTCGCGCGCCATCACGAAGAAGATGCGGGTCTGGCCGTAGATCATCATCAGGATGACCGAAGGCAGGGCCAGCATGGCGGCGATGCCCAGGGCGTTGCCGACGGCCGGGAAGTTGATCTCGCGCAGGACGTGGGCCAGGGCCTCGTTCGAGCAGACCAGCTGGCTGGAGTTCTGGGCCAGGGCGCAGGCGGCGGTGAAGGCGGGCGAGCCCGGCTGGACGGCATGACCGTCGGCGCCGAGCACCGGTTGGGCGCCGATGGCGCCGACCGCGCCGGCCGCGACCAGCAGATAGAAGATGGTGCAGATGGCCAGCGAGCCGATCAGGCCGATGGGCACGTTGCGCTGCGGGTTCTTGGTCTCTTCGGCGGCGGTCGAGACCGCGTCGAAGCCGACGTAGGCGAAGAAGATCGACGCCGCGGCGCCGACGATGCCCATGCCCGTGGTGCCTGCCGGTCCGAACCAGCCGTTCGGCGCGAAGGGCTGGAAGTTGCCGGATTTGATGACCGGCAGGGTCAGCACGATGAAGGCGGTCAGGGCGGCGACCTTGATGGCCACCAGGATGGCGTTGACGCGGGCGCTTTCCGTGGTGCCGATCATCAGCAGCAGGGTCACGGCCAGGGCGACGACGATCGCCGGCACGTTGATGAGCCCCGCCGAGAAGTCCGGCGTCGGGATGAAGCCGTTCATCGTCCAGACGGGACCGGCCTGAAGTTTGTCAGGCCAGTCGAAGTGGAGCGCGTTCTCGATCAACCCCAGCACATAGCCGGACCACCCGACCGACACGGCGGATGCGGCCACCGCATACTCCAGGATCAGCGCCCAGCCGACCGTCCAGGCCAGCAGTTCGCCCATCACGGCGTAGGTATAGGTGTAGGCCGAGCCCGAAACCGGGGCCATGGCGGCCAGTTCCGAGTAACAGAGCGCGGCGACGGCGCAGACGGCGCCGGCGATGATGAAGCTGTACATCATGCCCGGGCCGGCCTTCTGCGAGGCGGCCGCGGTGAGTACGAAGATCCCGGTGCCGATGATCGCGCCGACCCCCAACAGGGTCAGTTGAACCGGGCCGAGCGACCGATGAAGCGACTTCTTCTCGGCCGTGGCCAGAATCGCGTCGAGCGATTTAACGCGCCACATAAGATTACCCCTCCGACTTATTTAGCAGCCCTCTCGCTGCTTTGGCGCGGACGCTAGCGGGGTGAAGGGCCAGTGGCAACGCGGTTTCCGAAGCGTGAACCTGTCGCGACGCTTTGATGACCTGCCTCGTTGCCGCTAGACCGCAGCTTTCTTGGCGCGCTCCTCGCGCATTGCGCTACTGAGCCGCATGACGACGCTTCCCATCCACGCCGTTCTTGAGCCGCTGAAGGCCGCGCTGGCGCAGAGCAACGCCGCCGTGCTGGCCGCCCCGCCGGGCGCGGGCAAGACCACGGTCGTGCCTCTGACCCTGCTGGATCAGCCGTGGCTGGGCGAGGGGCGGGTGCTGGTCTTGGAACCGCGACGCCTCGCCGCACGCGCCGCCGCCGACCGCATGGCCGCCTCGCTGGGCGAACAGGCGGGCGGAATCGTCGGCTACCGCACCCGTCTGCAGAGTCGCATCGGGCCGAAGACCCGCATCGAGGTCATCACCGAGGGCGTCTTCACCCGCATGATTCTGGACGACCCGGCGCTGGACGGGGTCGGCGCGGTGCTGTTCGACGAATTCCACGAACGCAGCCTGGACGCCGACCTCGGCCTGGCGCTGGCGCGGGAGGCGCAGGGCCTGCTGCGCGAGGACCTGCGGCTGCTGGTCATGTCGGCGACGCTGGACATCGCCGGGGTGTCGAAGCTTCTGGCCAATTCTTTGGGGGAATGGGCGCCGGTGATCGAGGCCGAGGGCCGGGTGTTCCCGGTCGAGACCCGCTATCTGGGCCGCAGCGCCGCTGAACGGTTCGAGGACGCCGTCGCCCGCGCCGTGCGCCAGGCGCTGGCAGAGGAGACCGGCTCCATCCTGGTCTTCCTGCCGGGACAGGGTGAGATCCATCGGGTCGCCCGAGCGCTGGGCGAGCGCCTGCCCGCCAACGCCGACGTCGTCCCCCTGTACGGCGCGCTGGACAAGGGCGAGCAGGACCGCGCCATCGAACCGGCCGTCGCCGGACGCCGCAAGATCGTGCTGGCCACCTCGGTCGCCGAGACCAGCCTGACCATCGAGGGCGTGCGCGTGGTCATCGACGGCGGCCTGTCCCGCGTGCCCCGCTTCGAACCCTCCAGCGGCCTGACCCGGCTGGCGACCGTCAAGGTCAGCCGGTCTTCCGCCGAACAGCGCAGGGGCCGCGCGGGCCGGGTCGAGCCGGGCGTCTGCTACCGCCTTTGGGACGAGGAACAGACGCGGGCACTGGTGGCGCACCAGCGGCCGGAAATCCTCGAGGCTGACCTGACCGCGTTCGCGCTGGATCTGGCCCGCTGGGGCGCGCGCTCGCCGGAGGGGCTGGCCTTGCTGGACCCGCCCCCCGCCGGCGCCTTCGCCGAGGCGCGCAAGGTGCTGCAGCGGCTGGACGCGCTGGACCCCGACGGCGGCCTGACCGCGCACGGGCGGCGCCTGACCCGCATCCCCCTGTCGCCCCGGCTGGCGCACATGGTCGCCGTAGCCAGCGATCAGGAAGACGCCGACCTGGGCGCCCGCATCGCCGCCGTGCTCAGCGAACCGGGTCTGGGCGGAAATGGCGTCGACCTGTCCGAGCGGCTGAAGGGGCTGGAACGCGATCGCTCGCCGCGCGCCCGCGACGCCATGAAGCTGGTCGAGCGCTGGGCGAAGGCGGCGGGAGGCGGGAAGGGCGGCGACGCCGATCCCGGGGCCCTGCTGGCCGAGGCCTTCCCCGAGCGGGTGGCCAAGGCGCGGGGCAAGCCCGGCGAATTCCTGTTGGCCTCCGGCCGCGGCGCGTTCCTAGACCCCACCGACGTCATGGCCCGCGAAGCCTGGCTGGCGGTGGCCGAACTCGGGGGAGGGGACGCCCGCGACCGCATCCGCCTGGCCGCCCCGGTCGATCCCGCCGCGCTGGATCATCGCCTTGAGGTCGAGGACCGGCTGACCCGCGAACCCTCCGGCCGGATGGTGCTGAAGCGCATCCGCCGGATCGGGGCCATCGTGGTCGATGAGAAGCTGATGGGCGCGCCCGACCGCAAGGCCGTCACCGCCGCCCTGAAGACCGAGGCCGAGACCGACGGGCTCAAGGCGATCCGCTGGGGCGAGCGCGCCTTGGCCCTGCGCGCGCGCCTCGCCTTCCTGCGCACCTTCGACGACGGCTGGCCGGACGTGTCGGACGAAGGGCTGCATGATCAGCGCGAGACCTGGCTCTGGCCCCTGCTGGACAGTGTCCAGTCGCTGGCGGCCATCCCGGACGGCGCCCTGGCCGACGGCCTGCGCACCCTCATCCCGTGGGATCGCCAGCGCGCCCTGAACGATCTCGCGCCCGAACGGCTGGAGACGCCGCTGGGCTCGGCGTCCATCGACTACGCCGCCGAAGGCGGTCCGCGCGTCGATATCCGGGTGCAGGAGCTGTTCGGGGTCAAGGTCCACCCGACCGTGGGGCGCGGCACGCCGCTGACCCTGGCTCTGCTGTCGCCCGCGCGACGGCCGATCCAGATGACCAAGGACCTGCCGGGCTTCTGGGCCGGCTCATGGAAGGACGTGCGCGCCGACATGCGCGGCCGCTATCCGCGCCACCCCTGGCCGGAAGACCCGTCCGTCGCCGCGCCGACCAACCGGGTCAAGCCGCGCGGGACGTGACGGCGGCCCGGAAGTGCTGCAGGGTGGCCGAAAGGGGCCCCTCATGAAACCGAGTCTTGCGACAGCCGCCTGCCTGCTCCTCGCGGCCTGCGGACAGCCGACCGATGCGCCCGATGCTCCGCGCGCGCCGGTTCCGCCGTCCGCCCCCCAGGCTCCCGCCTCGCCGACGCCGCCGCAAGTCTTGGCGGGCGCGGTCGTGCCCGTCGGTGACGACAACCCCCTCGGCGTCCCGCCCGCCGTCTATCCGCCCCTGCCGTCCCGCTTCAGCGATCCGGCCGCCCTGGCGCCGGAGGGCTGGCGGATCGAACATCGCGTCGCGGGCGACCTGAACGGCGACGGCGCCGCGGACGTGGTCCTTGTCCTGAAGCAGCACGACCCGGCCAACCGGGTCCGGAATGACGGCTTCGGAGCGGATACGCTGGATACCAACCCCCGCCTCCTGATCGTGGCCCTGGCCCGGGACGGCGGCTATGACCTCGTGGTGCGGAACCACACCTTCATCCCGCGTCCCCTCGAACCGGCGCTGGACGACGTGCTGGAAAGCGCTCCGGAGATCCGCAACGGGACGCTGTCGATCCCGCTGCACGACTTCGCGTCGGCCGGCGGCTGGACCATGTGGAATTCGGTCTCGCGCTTCCGCTGGCGAGACGGCGCCCTGCGCCTGATCGGACACGACTACGCCGAGGTCAGCCGCAACACCGGCGCCACCCTGGACCGCAGCGTCAACTTCCTGACGCGGCGTGTCAGCACGGTGCGGTCGACCATCGACGTGGACAAGGATCCGCCGGCGGTCTGGTCCACCCTGCCGGCCGGCCCGCTCCTGACCATCGAACAGGTCGGAAACGGCCTCGAGTACTATCCCGTAGAGGATGACGGCTAGGCGAAGGAACCGGCCTGGGCGGCCTTTCAGCAGCCGTCCATGCGGCGAAACGCCGTTTTCCCGGATCGCGCTTCGGGCGTATCGTCGCCGCCGGAGCGGTGGAGACAGAGCCATGGACAGACGCGCGTTCGGTCTCAGCCTGTTCGGCGGGGCGCTCGTCGTCTGCGCCTGCGGCAGTCGCTCGGCCGAGACCCGGGCCGAAGAACCGCCGTCCGGGAATGCCCAGGTCCGCCCCAACCTCTACGCCTGCGAAGGCTGCGAGGCGGTGTCGGAGCGCGAGCCTTCCGGCCTGCCGCCAAGCCTCCGCCTGGCCGGCCCTAACGAGCCGGGCGAACGGATGCGGCTGACCGGCCGGGTCCTGGCCGCCGACGGTGCTGCCCCCGTCGAAGGCGTGGTCATCTACGCCCACCACACCAACGCCGCCGGCCTCTATGCGAACGGGACGACGGAAACGACCTGGAGCCGGCGTCACGGCCGCCTGCGCGGCTGGGTGCGCTCCGACGCCCAGGGACGGTACGCCTTCGACACCATCAAGCCCGCGCCCTATCCGGACATGACCATGCCTGCCCATGTGCACCTGTTCCTGCGGGAACCGGGGCGGCGGCCCTATTACATCGATGACGTGGTCTTCGACGGCGAGTTCGGCGTCGACGCCGCCTATCGCGCCCGGCAGGAGGGGCGGGGCGGATCGGGGATCGTGCGGCTGGACCGGACGCCGGACGGAACCTGGACCGCGGTCCGCGACATCCGGCTGGAGCGCCACCCGGGCTAGCGCGCAGCTTCCCTCCCGCGAATTGCCGTCAGTATCCGGCTGCAGGCGACCGAGGGTTCGGCGTCGGCCGAGCAGCCGGTCTGGACGACCTTGAAGGCGAAACGCTCTCCCACGGCCGTCATCGTCGGCTCCATGCGCGCGATCAGGGCGTCAAGCCGCGCCCCGTCCACATTGGACGGATCCTGCAACTGCTCCAGCGGCCATTCGTCCGCCACGGCGTTGGCGGCGAAATCCTGGGCTTCGCGGACCATGGCGGGGAAACCCTCGTCGAACGCCTTGTTCAGGGCCGCCCGCTCGCTCGGTTTGATTCCGGGCAGCGCCGCCAGCTGGGCCCGCTGGTTCGGAGCACTGTCATTGAGGAAGCTCGCAAGCGAGGCGTCGATCAGCGCATGGGCGGCGGCGCGGCGCGCCTCCAGGTCGCTCTGCGCGACGGCCGGCGACGCGAACAGCAGGACGGCGGCGACCGCCGCGATGATCGGATTTCGCATTCTACAGGCCCCTCGGAAAGCGAATGGGCAGGATGATCGAACCTCCGGACGCCGTCCATGCTTGCTATTTCGGCCCATCCCGCCTATTTGGCCCGCGCACTTCGCACGTGGGCGTGGCGCAGCCGGGGGAGACATCCCCGACCGCTCCATTCCGAGGGTCCGTCCGGATCTTTAAAACGCCCACGCAACGTCTATCGGAAAAAGGAACACCCGATCATGGCTCTGCCTGAATTCTCCATGCGTTCGCTGCTCGAAGCCGGCGCTCACTTCGGTCACCAGACGCACCGCTGGAACCCGAAGATGGACCGCTACATCTTCGGCGCCCGCTCGAACATCCACATCATCGACCTGTCGCAGACCATGCCGCTGCTGCACCAGGCGCTGGTCGAGATCCGCAACGTCGCCGCCAAGGGCGGTCGCGTCCTGTTCGTCGGCACCAAGCGCCAGGCGTCGGACCCGGTGGCCGAAGCCGCCAAGCGTTGCGCCCAGTACTACATGAACAACCGTTGGCTCGGCGGCACGCTGACCAACTGGAAGACCGTTTCGGGTTCGATCGCCCGCCTGCGCGAGCTGGACAGCCTGCTGGAATCCGGCGGCGAAGGCCGCGTCAAGCGCGAGCTGCTGAGCCTGCAGCGCGAGCGTGACAAGCTGGACGCCTCGCTGGGCGGCATCAAGGACATGGGCGGCATCCCCGACATCATGTTCGTGATCGACACCAACAAGGAAGCGATCGCGATCCAGGAAGCCCGCAAGCTGAACATCCCGATCGTCGCCATCCTGGACACCAACTCGGATCCGGACGGCATCACCTATCCGGTCCCGGGCAACGACGACGCCGCCCGCGCCATCCAGACCTACTGCGACCTGGTCGCCGACGCCGTCCTGGACGGCCTGGCCGCCGGCCAGTCGGCCTCGGGCGTGGACCTGGGCGCCGCCGTGAACCCGGAAGAGCCGATGCTGCGCGAGGCCTCGGCCCCGGTCGCCGCTGACGCCGCTCCGGCCGGCACGGAAGCCGTCGCCGCCGAGCTGGAAGCCGCCGCTGCCGAACCGGCCGTCGCTGACGAAGCCGCCCAGGAAGCGACGACCGAAGCGCTCGACGCCGTCGAAACCGACAAGGCCGCGGTCTGAGGATCGCACCGGCCTTCGTATGAAGGCCGTACGTCTAACTGACATACGGCCGGGGTAACTCCCGGCCGTTACCGCATTCGAATACCCCAAGGAGCTATACAATGGCCGAGATCACCGCCGCCCTCGTCATGGAACTGCGCGCCAAGTCCGGCGTCGGCATGATGGACTGCAAGAAGGCGCTGCAAGAGACCGACGGCGACATCAACGCCGCGATCGACTGGCTGCGCGCCAAGGGCCTGTCCAAGGCCGCCAAGAAGGCCGACCGCGTCGCCGCCGAGGGCCTGGTGGCTGTCGCGTCGAAGGAAGACGGCAAGGGCGAAATCGGCGCCGCGATCGAGTTCAACTCGGAAACGGACTTCGTCGCCCGCAACGAGCTGTTCCAGAACGCCGCTAAGGCCTTCGCCCTGAAGGGCCTGGAGCACCACAGCGTCGAAGCCCTGCACGGCGCCGAGCTGGAAAACGGCAACACCGTCGAGGCCGAGGTCACCAACATGATCGCGACCATCGGCGAGAACATGCAGCTGCGTCGCGCCGCTCGCCTGTCGGTCGATGAAGGCGTCGTCGCCTCCTACGTCCACAACGCCGTGGCTCCGAACCTGGGCCGCATCGGCGTGCTCGTCGCCCTGCACGGCGGCGGCGACAAGACCGCCCTGCGCGAACTGGGCCGCAAGATCGCCATGCACGTGGCCGCGACCGCCCCGCTGTCGCTGAACACCGACGATCTGGACCCGGCCGCGATCGAGAAGGAACGTCAGGTCCTGACCGAGAAGGCCAAGGAAGAAGGCCGTCCGGAAGCCATGATCGCCAAGATCGTGGAAGGCCAGATCAACAAGTTCCAGAAGGACGTGGTGCTGACCAAGCAACCGTTCGTCATGAACCCCGACGTGACCATCGAACAGCTGGTCGCCGACGCGGGCAAGGAACTGGGCGCCCCCGGCCTGCACCTGGCCGGCTTCGTCCGCCTGGCTCTGGGTGAAGGCGTCGAGAAGGTCGAAGGCCCGGACTTCGCCGCCGAAGTCGCCTCCATGATGGGCGGTAACTAAGCCCGTCCGTTCCGTCTTCGGACGGAGCTGATAAAATGACGAAGGCCGACGGTTTCGACCGTCGGCCTTTTTCGTACGCGAGCAGCGGGAGCGAACGATGAGCGACGACCAGATCGACTTCGGCGAGGATGGCGGCGGCTACGACGCCGACGACTGGACCCGCCTGATCCCCTTCACGGGCCGGGTCGCGACCCTGGACGACGTGCAGGCCAAGAAGGCCGTCTTCGCCCTGGGCGACACCGAGGACCCTCGCGTCATCGACATGGACCTGCCCCAGCCGCTGATCTGGTGGGAGGCCGACGGCGAGCAGGCGGCGGTCGCCGTCCAGGCTGAAAGCCATATCGGACCCGACGGCGACGAGATGGACGTGCTGGGCCTGATCCTGCCCGACGGCGGCGCGGCGGTGGCCCTGCTGGAGGACTGCGATCTGGTCGATGCTGCCGATCCGGTCTGGCGCCGGCTGGTGGCCGAGGCGATCGACGTGGACGACGCGACGGACTGACACGTCAGCGACGTTCTTCCTTTGCACAACGGTCAGGCTTGGGGTCCTATCGCCGCCGTTCAGTGATTCAGGGGAGTTTCCATGCGTCTTGCCGCCTTGTTGTCCGCCACCGCCCTGGCGTTGACGGCCGTTCCGTTCGCCACGTCCGCCGCCGCCCAGTCGCCGGATCTCGTCGCCGTCAACGGCATCATCGACCAGGGGCTGAACCACAGCCAAGTCATGCAGACCGCCGCCTGGCTGACCGACCGGATCGGCGGGCGGATGACCAACTCGCCGCAGATGCGCCAGGCCGAGACCTGGACCCAGCAGCAGTTCCGCGACTGGGGCCTGTCCAACGTCCGCGCCGATCCGTTCGACTTCGGCCGCGGCTGGTCGGTCGTCCGCTCCAGCGCGCGCATGACTGCGCCGCGCCCGCTCGACCTGCGCGCTATCCCGATCGCCTGGACGCCCGGCACCAACGGCGTGATCAGCGGCGACGTGGTCGTCGCCCCGATGACCTCCGCCGGCGACTTCGCGAAGTGGCGCGGCAAGCTTGCGGGCAAGATCGTGCTGGTCTCGCGCCCCACCGCCGGGTCCGAGCCGACCGATCCGGCCTTCCGTCGCCTGACCGAAGACGACCTGCGCAACGCCAACACCTACAACCTGCCCAACCATTCGGCGCCGTCGACCGGCGCGCTGCGCGAGCTGGAGTTCGCCCGGCAGATGGACGCCTTCCTGCAGGAAGAGGGTGCCATGGCCTGGGTCCGTATGTCCGCCCGCGACGGCGGTCTGCTGCACGGCAACGGCTCGGGCTACCGCATGGACGACCAGCGCAAGACGCCGGGCATGGAACTGGCGGCCGAGGACTATCGCCGTCTGGCCCGCCTGGCCCTGACCGAGGACGCCAAGCCGCGCCTCGAACTGATGAGCGAGGTCCGCTTCCACGAGGAAGACACCAACGCCTACAACATCCTGGCCGACATTCCGGGCACGGGCCGTTCGGGCGAATACGTCATGGCCGGCGCCCACCTGGACAGCTGGGCCGCCTCGGACGGGGCCGTCGATAACGCCGCCGGCAGCGCTGTCGTCATGGAGGCCGCGCGTATCCTGCGGGCCATGAACGTGCGGCCCAAGCGCACCATCCGCTTCGCCCTGTGGAGCGGGGAAGAGCAGGGCATTCTCGGCTCGCTGGCCTATGTCGACAAATACGTCGCCACCCGCGCTCCGCTGGGCGACGCCCAGCTGGACGCCCTGCCCAACAACCGCACCTGGCGCCAGCGCTGGCCGATCCAGCCGCGCGCCGGCCACGGCGACCTTGTCGCCTACTTCAACCTGGACAACGGCTCGGGCAAGATCCGCGGCATCAACGCCGAGGGCAATGTCGCCGCCGCGCCGATCTTCCAGGAATGGCTGCGGCCGTTCAACGCCATGGGCGCCACGACGGTGTCGATGCGCACCTCGGGCAGCACTGACCACGTCTACATGCAAACCGTCGGCGTCCCGGGCTTCCAGTTCATCCAGGACCCGCTCGACTACGGCGCGCGCCTGCACCACACCTCGATCGACAGCTATGACCACATGCGGGCCGACGACCTGCGCCAGGCCGCCGTCATCCTGGCGACCTTCCTGCTGAACGCCGCCAACAGCGACGAGCCCCTGCCGCGCATGCCGGTCCCGACCCGGCCCACGCCGACGGACCCGTTCCCGCTGCAGCAGTAGGGACGGTCGGAGAGTGAAAAGGAGGGCGTCGCGGCGACGGCTGCGACGCCCTTTCTCTTTGAGCGGGCGAGGACACCCGCTAAAGCAGCCGGATGATCGGTAGACTGAACCACGTCGGCGTCGCCACGCCCTCCATCGAGGCCAGCGTCGCCCTGTATCGCGACCTGCTCGGCGCCTCGAAGGCCCATGAGCCGTTCGACCTGCCGGCGCAGGGCGTCCGTGTCTGTTTCGTCGACCTGCCCAACAGCCAGATCGAGCTGATCGAGCCGCTCGGCGAGGACAGCCCCATCCACGGCTTTCTGGCCAAGAACCCCAAGGGCGGCCAGCACCATGTCTGTTTCGAGGTCGAGGACATCCTCGCCGCCCGCGACGCCCTCAGGGCCAAGGGCGCGACCATCCTCGGCACCGGCGAACCGCGCATCGGCGCGCACGGCACTCCGATCATCTTCGTCCACCCGAAAGACATGGGCGGCGTGCTGGTCGAACTGATGGAAACTTCGAAGGACGGAGATCACTGATGCCTATCGGACCCTTCACCATCGTCGCCATCTACTTCGTCTGCTGGTGGACCGTGCTGTTCGCCGTCCTGCCGATCGGCATGAACCAGCAGGCCCAGGAGAAGCCGACCGACGGCAGCCAGTGGGGCGCGCCGGCCAATCCGCACCTGAAGAAGAAATTCATCACCACCACCTGGGTCGCGGCCATCGTCTGGCTGGTCATCCTGCTGCTGGTCTTCATCGGCTGGATGCCCCTGCCAAACCTGGCGCCGCCGGTCTAGAGGCCGGGAATGACCGACCGCCTCTACCTATTGAATCCCGGCTGGCATGACGACGCCGGCGGCCCCTGGTACTGCCCGGCGGGCGCGATCGTCGAGGGCGTGCTGTCCTTCTATCCGGCCCTGCGCGAGCAGCTGGAAATCAGATACCTGGACCACCCGCGCCCGCGTCCGGCCGTGATCGCCGAGGTCGGGGAGGACCACCAGTCCTGTCCGCTGCTGGTGCTGGACCAGACCTTCGACTGGCCCGAGGCGAACACCAGCGCGGCCACCGGCCGCCGCTTCCTGCAGGACGAGGCCATCATCCCCTATCTGGCGGCGCGTTACGGCATCGGCCTGCCGCACCCCTAGATTGCCCTGCACCGCGCTTTAACCCTTGCGGGTTACATCCGTCGCCGATGGGGGCGGATCAGATCACACGGGCGGAGGCGCCCAAGAGCCATTTCATGGCCCTGGACGGCCTGCGCGGCGTCGCGGCCTTCGCCGTCCTGGCCCTGCACCTGCCGCCGCTCGACCGGCTGGTCCCTCACGCCTATCTGGCGGTCGATCTGTTCTTCATCATGTCCGGCTTCGTCGTGGCCCACGCCTATGAGCGTCGGCTGCTGGACGGCTGGAGCGTCGGCGCCTTCATTCGCACGCGGATCGTCCGGCTCTGGCCGCTGTACCTGCTGGGCACGGCGATCGGCGCGGCGGTGTTCGCCAGCGTCGCCACCGGCCTCGACGGCTTCGCCGCCCTGGCCGTGCTCCTCGCCGCCGCGATCCTGATGATCCCGTTGCCGCTGGGCGCCGACGTGCAGATCTTCAACCTGAACCGGCCCGCCTGGTCGCTGTTCTTCGAGATGGTCGCCAACATCCTCTATGCGATCTTCGCCCGGCGGCTCAGCGACCGCATCCTGACCATGCTGGTCGCTCTGGGCGCCATCGCCGTGGCCACGACCTTCCTGTCCGCCGACAGCGGCTCGCTGGGTCATCATGGCGCGTCCATGGCCGGAGGCGCGGCGCGCATCCTGTTCGCCTTCCCGCTGGGGGTCCTGCTGCACCGGATGTGGGCGGCCGGGCGGCTGACGCTGCACTGGCCCGCCGCCGCGGCGTTCGGCCTGTTCGTGGCGGTCATGCTGCTGCCGGACGTGGCCGGCTGGAACGGCCTGATCGACGCCGCCGCCGTCCTGCTGGTCCTGCCCCTGGTCACCGTTGCGGCGATCACCGCCCGCCTGTCGCCGCGCGCGAGCCGGGCCGCCGCCGTCCTCGCCCTGATGTCCTATCCGCTCTACATCCTGCACGGGCCGATCGTGATGGGCTTCGGCCAGATGCTGGGTGAGAGGCCGCTGGCCTCGGCGCTCGGGGGAACCGTCAGCCTGGTCGCCGCATTTGTCGCGGCGCGCTGGTTCGACGGACCGGCGCGCCGGTTGTTGGCGCGGGTGTTGACGCAAAGACAGGCCGCGACCACGACCGCCTAGCTTTCGCCCCTCTGACCCGGCTAAAGCTCCTGTCCCACGCCCGTCTTGCCGGATTCTCCCCATGCGCCTGTCGCGCTACTTCCTGCCCACGCTGAAAGAGGCGCCTTCGGACGCCCAGATCGTCTCCCACCAGCTGATGCTGCGCGCCGGCCTGATCAAACAGGAAGCGGCGGGCATCTACGCCTGGCTGCCGCTCGGCCTGCGGGTGCTGCGCAAGATCGAGCAGATCGTCCGCGAGGAGCAGGAGCGGGCAGGGGCCGTCGAACTGCTGATGCCGACGCTGCAACTGGCTGACCTGTGGCGCGAATCGGGGCGGTACGACGCCTACGGTCCGGAGATGCTGCGCATCACCGACCGTCATGAGCGCGAGCTGCTGTACGGACCGACCAACGAGGAGATGGTCACCGACATCTTCCGCAGCTTCGTGAAGAGCTACAAGGCGCTGCCGCTGAACCTCTTCCACATCCAGTGGAAGTTCCGCGACGAGCGCCGTCCGCGCTTCGGCGTGATGCGCGGCCGCGAGTTCCTGATGAAGGACGCCTATTCCTTCGACCTGGACGAGGCCTCGGCCCGCATCGCCTACAAGCGGATGTTCGCCGCCTATCTGAACACCTTCTCGCGTCTGGGCCTGAAGGCGGTGCCGATGCGCGCCGACACCGGCCCCATCGGCGGCGACCTGAGCCACGAGTTCATCGTCCTGGCCGACACCGGCGAGAGCGAGGTCTTCTGCGACCGCAAGCTGGTCGAGATGGATGCGCCGGGCCACAACCTCAGCGTCGAGCAGCTGGAAGGCGTCTTCGACGCCCGCACGGCCCTGTACGCCGCGACCGAGGAAATGCACGACGCCGCCGCGTTCGAGGCCCAGACCGCCGAGGGCGACCGCCTGTCGGCGCGGGGTATCGAGGTCGGCCACATCTTCTACTTCGGCACCAAATACTCGGCCCCGATGAAGGCCAAGGTCGCCGGCCCGGACGGCCAGGACACCGAGGTCCACATGGGCAGCTACGGCGTCGGCGTGTCGCGTCTGCTGGGCGCCATCATCGAGGCCAGCCACGACGCCGGCGGCATCATCTGGCCGGACTCGGTCGCGCCGTTCGACGTGATGGTGATCAACCTGCGCGCCGGCGATGAAGCCGTCTCGGCCGCCTGCGAAGAGGCCGTGGCCAGGCTGGAAGGCCTGGGCAAGGACGTCCTCTACGACGACACCGACGAGCGCCCGGGCGGCAAGTTCGCCACCGCGGACCTGATCGGCGTGCCGTGGCAGCTGACCATCGGGCCCAAGGGCCTGGCCGATGGCGTGGTCGAGCTGAAGCGCCGCGCGACCGGCGAGAAGATCTCCGTGCCGCTGGACGAAGCGATCGCGAGGCTTGTCGGATGACGAACGCCGCGCCGGCAGTGAAGCCGACGAAGCCCGCCGGTCCCTTCTCCGCCTGGGAGCTGGGGCTGGCGGCGCGCTACCTGCGGGCCAAGCGCAAGGAGGGCGGCATCGCCCTGATCGCGATCATCTCCTACGTCGCCATCGCCCTGGCGGTCATGGCCCTGATCGTGGTGATGAGCATCATGGCCGGCTTCCGCGCCGAGTTGCTGGACCGGATGCTGTCCTTCAACGGCCATATGTACGTCACCGGCGACATCCTGCAGTCGCCCGACCGCGACGCCGCCGTGACGCGGCTGAAGACCGTGCCTGGCGTGACCTACGTCACCCCCATGACCAACGACCAGAGCATCGTCCGCGCCGGCGGGGCGACCACGGGCGCCATCGTCCGCGGCATCTCCAAGGGCGATCTGGCGTCGATGGAGTACGTCAACTCCAGCCTTGACGACCGCGCGAAACAGACCTTCGGCGTCGGCGCCTACGGCGGCGACAACGTCCTGATCGGCAAGGCCCTGGCCGAAGGGCTGGGCCTGCGCGTCGGCGACCCCATCACCCTTTATTCCCCGACCGGCGCCTCGAGCGCCTTCGGCAGCCTGGGCGGACTGGAGAAGACCTATCGCGTCGGCGGCGTGTTCAGCTCGGGCACCGCCGATTTCGACCAGGCCTTCATCTTCATGCCGCTCGAACAGGCTCAGATCTTCTACGGCAAGGAAGGCCGCTGGGACGTGATCGAGCTCAAGATCGACAAGCCCGACCGGGTCGAGGCCATGCGCATCCCTGTGCAACGCGCCGCCGGCCCCCGCGCCATGGTCACCGACTGGCGCGACCGCCTGGCCGCTTTCTGGGGCGCGCTGAAGGTCGAACGGGTGGCGATGAGCATCATCCTGGGCCTCGTCGTCGCCATCGCCGCGCTGAACATCATCTCCGGCATCGTCATGCTGGTGAAGAACAAGACGCGCGACATCGCCATCCTGCGCACCGTGGGCGCCAGCCAGTCGTCCATGCTGCGGATCTTCTTCGTCGCCGGCGCCATGATCGGCGTGGCGGGCACCCTGACCGGCCTTCTGCTGGGCCTGCTGTTCTGCCTGAACATCGGCGCCATCCAGCATTTCCTGGAATGGGTGTTCCAGACCCAGCTGTTCAACGCCGACGTCTACATGCTGGACGCCGTGCCCGCCCTCGTCGACCCGGTCGATGTCTTCTGGGTCACCGTCTGGTCCTTCTTCATGAGCTGCGTGGCGGGCCTGATCCCGTCCTGGCAGGCCGCCAAGCTCGATCCGGTCGAGGCGCTTCGCTATGAGTAAGGTTGCGGCTCCCGTCCTTTCTGTCCGCGGCCTGACCCGCACCTATGACACCGCCACCGGCGGCCTGACCGTGCTGCGCGGCGTGGATCTGGACATCATGCCGGGCGAGATTGTCGGCCTGATCGGGCCCTCGGGCTCGGGCAAGTCGTCGCTGCTGCACGCCGCCGGCCTGCTGGAGCATCCGACCGAGGGCGAGGTCCGCATCGACGGGGAGGCCGTCGCCGACCTCAGCGACCACGACCGCACCCGCATCCGGCTGGACCGCATCGGCTTCGTCTACCAGTTCCACCACCTGCTGCCCGAGTTCGACGCCCGGGACAACGTGGCCCTGCCGCTGCGTATCGCCGGGCACAAGCTGGCCGTCGCCCGCGCCCGCGCCGAGGAGCTTCTGGTCGCCCTGGGCCTGTCCGAGCGCCTGACGCACCAGCCGTCCCAGCTGTCGGGCGGCGAGCGTCAGCGCGTCGCCGTGGCCCGCGCCCTGGCCAACCGTCCGCGCCTGCTGCTGGCCGACGAGCCGACCGGCAACCTGGACCCGGCCACCAGCCAGACGGTGTTCGAGGCTCTGCACGACGTGGTCAAGCAGACCGGCGTCGCCGCCCTGATCGCCACCCACAACATGGAGCTGGCCGGCCATATGGACCGCGTCTTCGCCATCAAGGACGGGCACCTGGAAGAGCGCCCGGCCGAGAGCCACGAGTACTAGGGTCGAGGGGGTAGGCAGCCTTCGGGCGCTCTGCCCCTACTGCCTACTGCCTACTGCCTACTGCCTGCTCTCACTTCTTCCCTGGCGGCTGGGTGAACGGCGAGCTGCCCACCGAGATCGGCGGCTTCGGCTTCTCGGCCTTCGGTTTGCGAACTTCCTTGTTGCTGCGTGCTTGACCTTTGGCCATGGCGGCGTTCCCGGGACGCCTGCCGCCGAAAAGGCGGATGACTGGCGGCGTCTCGACCGAGTCTACAGCCGTTCGGCGCCGACCACCCGTACAATCGGGCCAGGCCTCAGTTCAGGCGCAGGTCGGGGAATTCGGTCTCCGAGCGCCACGCCAGCTCCCCCTGGCAGGAGGCGGCCGTTTCGGCCTGCCGAAAGGCGGACCAGCTGAGCAGGCCCCGCAACCGCACCTGATCGGGGCTCGTGCGCGCCAGCTCCCGGTCGAGCCACTGGCCCTCCACGGGCATCAGCCGCACGCGCGAGGCGGTCGGGCCCGCGAACTCCCGGGCGACGATCGCGCGGCGCTCGATCACCCAATGCTCGCCGGGTCTGTGGCAGCAATCCAGCACCAGCAGCATGGCGTCGATGCAGGGCGTGGCCCCCTCGACCAGATGCAGGCCCCAGGTCTCGGACGCGGCGGTCGTCCCCGTCAGGCTGAACAGCCGCGTCGCTTCGATCTTGAGGTCCAGCAGGCGTTCGCCCTCGGCGTCCCGGCGGATCCGCCACCTGTACATCAGTCGTTCAAGGGCAGACATTGAGCGGGATTTCCGACGCCTTCCAGTCCGATTCCGAACGATCGGGCGATACAGACCGCCCCCACAGCGAGCAATTGCGTGAGACTACGAGGTTACGGCAGCGGACACGGCCCTCTAGTCTGGGCGGCGGTCGATGAGCAGCGACCCAAGCCTCCCTTTTCGGGCAGCCAGTAGAAGGTGCGACAGGATTCCCGATACTTTGTTCCCCGGCGGCAAACCTGATCGCGGCGAGCCCGTTCCCCCCGCCGCCAACCGGTCGCGCCAGACGGACGCGGCGGTCACCAGGGAAATCCTGGTCATCGATGACGACCCCGCGATCCTGCAGACCCTGCTGCTCCTGTTCCGGGAGTCGGGCTACGACCCGGTCGGTTTCTCCGATCCCCTGGACGCCCTGATGTGGGCGTCGGACGCCGACCCGACCTGTATCGTGGTCGACCTGAAGCTGCCGGGCGTCGAGGGCCTGGATCTGGTCGCCGCCTTCTGCGCGCTGGGCCGCCACGCCGTGGTGCTGATCAGCGCCTTCGTGGACGTGACGACCACGGTCGACGCCATGCGCCTGGGGGTCGACAACGTCATCCAGAAGCCGACCAATCCCGACGTCCTCATCGCGGCGGTGAAGCGCGGCCTGGAGGTGCTGAAGACGGCGCCCCGGCAGGAGCTGATGACGCTGACCCGGCGCGAGCGCCAGGTGGCGGAACTGATCGTCGCCGGCCGCACCACCAAACAGATCGCCCAGACCCTGTCCCTCAGCCCCCGGACGGTCGAGTTCTTCCGCGGCAGCCTGCTGCGCAAGACCCAGTCCACCAACTCCGCCGCCCTGGCCTCGACGCTGACCCTGCTCGGCTTCCACCCTCCGGGGTGAGAGCTTGGGCGACCGGGTTGACGTGAACGCAACGAGAACATAGAACACACCCGGAACATCAATCCGGAGACTGTCATGGCGCGTTGGGTGAGGGAATCGTTGTCGCTGGCCTCGTGCGCCGGCTTCGTCTGGATCGTCTGGCAGGTCGCGCTGATGGTGCCGGCCGCCTGAGCCGGAGTGCGAACAGTGCGATTCTCCGGTTCAGCATTTTCAATGGTTTGAGCTCAGGTTTCGCACTCTTCGCACTGTATTTTTTTGGGCGCGAAACGCAGGTCTCCGACGCCGGGTCGGACCTGTCCACAAATGCTCCCCGGCGAGGCTTCGGCTCAGGTCGCTTTCCGGTGTTTCCGGCGGGTCGGATGTGAGACTCGGTTCAGGATGACGGACAGTCTGAAGAGCGGAGCGAAGACGCGGTGAGCGAAGCGTTGAACAGTCAGGGCTTCGTCCACCTGCGGGTCCGCTCGGCCTATTCGCTGCTGGAAGGCGCGATCAAGGCGGGCAAGGTTCCCAAGATGGCCGCCGACGCGGGCATGCCGGCCGTGGCCGTGGCCGACCGGGTCAATCTGTTCGGCGCGCTGGAGTTCAGCCAGGCGGCCAAGGACGCGGGCGTCCAGCCCATCGTGGCCTGCGCCCTGCCGGTCACCGGCATCGGCGGCCAGGTCGCCGAACGCTGGGCCAAGGTCCCGACCGTGGTCCTGATCGTCCAGAACGAGACCGGCTGGCTGAACCTGTGCCAGCTGTCATCCTCGGCCTTCCTCGACGCCGGGTCGATGGATGACCCGGGCGTGCCGTGGAACAAGGTGGTTGAGCATTCCGACGGCCTGCTCCTGCTGACCGGCGGCCCCGACGGCCCCGTCGATCCCCTGTTCGTCCAGGGCAAGGCGGGGGAGGGGAACGCCGCCCTCAACGAGATGTTCGCCACCTTCGGCGACCGCATGTACGTCGAGCTGCAGCGCCACGGCCTGGCCAGCGAGGCCCAGGGCGAGCGGGGCCTGGTCGCCTGGGCCTATGAGAACGACGTGCCGCTGGTCGCCACCAACGACGTCCACTACGCCAAGGCCTCCCAGGCCAAGAGCCACGACGCCCTGCTGTGCATCGCCGACGGCGCCTTCACCGGCCAGGAAGACCGCCGCCGCATCACCGGCGAGCACTGGTTCAAGACCGCCGCCGCCATGCGCGAGCTGTTCGCCGACCTGCCCGAGGCCTGCGACACCACGCTCGATATCGCCCGCCGCTGCGCCTTCCTGGTCACCACCCGGGCGCCGATCCTGCCCCGCTTCGACACCGGCGCGGGCCGCTCCGAGCCGGACGAACTGCTGCACCAGGCCCGCGAGGGGCTGAAGCAGCGCCTGACCGAGGTCACGCCCGCCTTCCCCGAGGAGGAGTACTGGACCCGGCTGGAGTGGGAGGTCGGGATCATCACCCAGATGGGCTTCCCCGGCTACTTCCTGATCGTGGCGGACTTCATCAAATGGGCCAAGACCCACGGCATTCCCGTGGGGCCGGGCCGGGGTTCCGGCGCCGGCTCGCTGGTCGCCTGGTCCCTGACCATCACGGATCTGGACCCCCTGCGGTTCGGCCTGCTGTTCGAGCGCTTCCTCAATCCGGAACGCGTCTCCATGCCCGACTTCGACATCGACTTCTGTCAGGAGCGGCGCGAGGAGGTCATCACCTATGTGCAGGAGCACTATGGCAAGGACCGGGTCGCCCAGATCATCACCTTCGGCACCCTTCAGGCCCGCGCCGTGCTGCGCGACGTCGGCCGGGTGCTGCAGATGCCGCTGGGCCAGGTCGACCGCCTCGCCAAGATGGTGCCGGCCAACCCGGCCAACCCGGTCACCCTGGCCCAGGCCATCGAGCTGGAGCCGCGCCTGAAGGAGGCCCGCGACAGCGAGGCCTCGGTGCGCACCCTGCTGGATACGGCGCTGGAGCTGGAGGGGCTGTACCGCAACGCCTCGACCCACGCCGCCGGCATCGTCATCGGCGACCGCCCGCTGACCGAGCTGGTGCCCCTGTATCAGGACCCGCGCTCGGACATCCCGGCCACCCAGTTCAACATGAAGTGGGTCGAGCCGGCGGGCCTGGTGAAGTTCGACTTCCTGGGCCTGAAGACCCTGACGGTGCTGGATCGCGCCCACGGCTATCTGAAGCGCCGCGGCGCCGCGCCCGAATGGAACCAGCTGCCGCTGGACGACAAGCCGACCTATGAGCTGATGGCCTCGGGCCAGACCGTCGGGGTGTTCCAGCTGGAATCCCAGGGCATGCGCGACACGCTGCGCAAGATGCGCTGCGGCTCCATCGAGGAGATCACCGCCCTGATCTCCCTCTATCGGCCGGGCCCGATGGAGATGATCGACACCTACATCGACCGGAAGTTCGGCCGCCAGGAAGTCGATTACCTGCACGCCTCGCTGCAGGAGACCCTGTCGGAGACCTACGGCGTCATCATCTACCAGGAACAGGTGATGAAGATCGCCCAGATCCTGGCCGGCTATTCCCTCGGCGAAGCCGACCTTCTGCGCCGCGCCATGGGCAAGAAGAAGAAGGAGGAGATGGACTTCCAGCGCGCCCGCTTCATCAAGGGCGCGTCCGAGAAGGGCGTCTCGGAGCAGCAGTCGGGCGGCATCTTCGATCTGGTGGCCAAGTTCGCGGGCTACGGCTTCAACAAGTCGCACGCCGCCGCCTATGCGCTGATCTCCTTCCAGACGGGCTGGCTGAAGGCCAACCACCCGGTCGAATTCATGGCCGCGTCCATGTCTCTCGATCTCAGCAACACCGATAAACTGGCTGTTTTCTATCAGGATTGCCGTCGCTTCGAGGTGCCGGTCAAGGCCCCGGACGTGAACCGTTCCTCGGCCGACTTCGATGTCGCCTGGGAGGAGGGGGCCGAGGGCGAGAAGACCGGCAGCGTCCTCTACGCCCTGGGCGCCATCCGCAACGTCGGGCTGGAGGCCATGAAGCACCTGGTCGAGGTGCGCGAGACCGGCGGCCGCTTCACCGACATCTTCGACTTCCTGGAGCGGGTCGATCCGAAATTCGTCAACAAGCGGGCGCTGGAGAACCTCGCCCGCGCCGGCGCCTTCGACGGCTTCCACACCAACCGCCGCCAGCTGGTCGAACAGGCCGACAAGCTGATCGCCTATTGCCAGAGCGTGGCCGCCGAGCGCGCCTCGTCGCAGGTCTCGCTGTTCGGCGGCGATCAGGTCGCCGCGGGCCGCCCGCGCCTCACGCCCGTCGAGCCCTGGGTCGGACCCGAAAAGCTGGACCAGGAACTGGCCGCCGTCGGCTTCTACCTGTCCGGCCACCCGCTGGAGGACATGGCGCCGGCCCTCAAGCGCAAGCGCGTCACCTTCGTCGCCGAGGCCACGGCCCTGGCCGAGAGCGGCCACGAGGCCTTCATGATGGCCGGCGTCGTCCGCCGCCGCCAGGAGCGGGCCAGCGCCCGGACCGGCGAGAAGTTCGCCTTCGTCACCTTCTCGGACCCGACCGGCGAGTTCGAATGCCTGTTCCCGCCCGAACAGCTGCGCAAATGCCGCGAGGTGCTGGAGACCGGCGCCTCGGTCATGGTCAAGGTGCGGGCCAAGAGCGCCGACGGCGAGGTGCGCTTCTTCGGCGACGACGCCAGCCGGCTGGACACGCTGATCGACGACGGGCGCATGGGCCTGCGGATCCACGTCTCGGCCCGCGCCACCGACGCCGCGGCCCTGCGCACCCGGCTGGAGCGCGCCGCCGCCGAGGGCGGCAAGGGCGGAGAGGTCTTCCTCGTCGCAGCCCTGGACGGCCGCCGCGAGGTCGAGATGAAATTGCCCGGCCGCTACCGCCTCGACGGCGCCCTGCGCGGCGCCCTGAAGTCGGCCCCGGGCGTCAGCTATCTGGAGGATGCGTGATGAGCGAACCGAAAACTCACCAGGGTTCCTGCCACTGCGGCGCCGTGGCCTATGAGGTCGACACCGACCTGCAGGGCCTGATCGAGTGCAACTGCTCGCACTGCTACCCCAAGGGGCTGGTCCTGACCTTCGTCAGCCCCGACGCCTTCCGCCTGAAGGCGGGCGAGGGGGCGATGAGCACCCACACCTTCAACACCCACAACATCCAGCACCGCTTCTGCGACACGTGCGGGGTCCAGCCGTTCGCCGAGGGCAAGACGCCCAAGGGCGATCCCATGGTGGCGATCAACATCCGCACCCTGACCGACCTCGAGCCCTTCAGCTGGACCGCCCAACGGGTGGACGGCCGCAGCTTCTAGGCTACCAGCAGGCGTTCATGTAGCGGGCGCGGCCGGCCGTGATCCGGCCGGAGTCGGCGGACCACCCCACCTCCACCGTATGGTTGCAGGGGATTCCGTTGCCCCACTCGTATCTGCCCTCGCGGGATAGGGGATCGACCTCGAAGCCCTCGCTGCGAAGCCGCTGCACGAGCACGGCTTCCGGCGTCCCGGTCGGGAAGGTCACGTTCATCCGCGCGACCCACAGCTGGTCGTCTGTGAAGTCCTGCGGGACATCCGCAAACATCGCCGGCGGCTTCCCCTGGGTTGACGCGACCCAGATCCACAGCGCCGCGAAGGCGATCACCGGCAGGGCCAGAACGGCCAGCAGGATCACCAGCAGCGTCCGCCTCAAGCGCTCATCCCCGGTCGCCGTCATCGGCGCGGCTCAAAGGCTTCGCGCGGCGTCCCGTCGACGGCGTAGAGCCGCTCGGCCGGGATCTTGATCGTCAGGCCGGAGTTCTCCAGCCGCAGGTCGTAGACGGCGCCCAGCAGGCCCGCCATGCGGCCGCCCTCGACCCGCGCGCCCAGGGCGTCGAAGCCGATGGCCAGGCCTTCGCCCATGCTGCCGGTCCAGCGCCCGACGCGGACCGTGACCGGGCCGTCGTGATGCTTGCCGGGGCGGGGCAGGACCTGCTCGATCCACTGGCGCGGCACGCCGGTCTCGCGTTCTTCCGAGGGCAGGTTGTGGATCTGGTAGGGGCGGGCCTCGGTCACGAACCAGCCCATCACCGCACGGGCCACGACCGTGTTGCCGCCGCTGGCGGTGTCGGTGAGGTCGATCAGGATCGGCTGCCCGGGCCGGGCGCCGGCCATGGCGGCGTCGAAGGCCGCGACGGTGTCGTTGTCGCCCAGCGAGTCGTTGAACCGGATGACCCGCCGACCGCCGATCTCATTGACGGCGAGGGGCGGCCGATCCGCGCCGCCGGTCGCATAGAGGTTCGGCAGGGTCAGTCGACGTCCCGAGATCGTCAGGTCCCGTTCCCGGTCCCGTCGGCCCGCCACCAGCACCCGGGCCGCGTAGCCGTCCCGGTCACCGCCGGGCTCCAGCCCCAACTCGCTCCAGAAGGCGCGCACCGCGTCGCCGGTCGCCACGCCGCCCACGGCCTCCAGCGCCTGCCCCGGACGCACCCCCGCCGTCTCGGCCGGAGAGCCTTCGCGTACGGCCGTGATGCGCCAGGCCCGCCCCTGCTTCTCGATCCACAGATCGGCATAGCTGGGGACGAGCGCCCGGCTGTCGCTGAAGGAGCTGCCGGTGATGGCGTGGTGGTCCGCCAGCGCCGTGATCGCGTGCTCGGCGTAGAGCAGAAGCGACGACCGGTCATGCACCGCCGACGCCTCGGCCCGCAGGACGTCGCTCATCGGCATGACGCCGCCGGGGAAGCGGTCCAGATAGGCGTACTGACCGTTGATCAGCCCCTCGATCGACAGGGCGTCGGCGCGAAAGGCCGCGGGCGGCAGGTCAGGCGTCTGGGCGTGGACGGGTCCGGCGAAGGGAAGCAGGGCGGCGAGGATCAGCAGGATACGCATGGCGGTGAAGCTGTGCCGCAGGCCTCCGTCCGGCAAGTTAAACTACGGACAGGCGCAGGCGTCAGGCCGCGTCGGTCACCGCATAGACCATCACGCCCGTGGCGATGGCCAGGTTCAGGCTGTCGGCACGGCCGCGCATCGGGATCTTGACGTTGACGTCACAGGCGGCGGCAAGCGTGTCAGTCAGCCCGGCCTGCTCATTGCCCATCAGGACCAGGGCCGGATGCTGGACGGCCGCGTCGCGATAGCCGTGGGTCGCGTCCAGTCGGGTGCCGATGACGCTGCCTGGCCACGACTGGCGCCAGGCGATGAACTCCGCCGAGGTGGCCCTTGCGATGGCTACGGCGAAGACCGAACCCATGGTCGCCCGCACGGCTTCGGTGGAATAGGGGTCGACGCAGTCGTCGATCAGGATCACCCCGCCACAGCCCGCCGCATCGGCAGTGCGGATTATGGTGCCCAGGTTGCCCGGGTCGCGCACCTGCTCCAGCGCCACCCAGCAGGGGGCGCTGTTCGGCTGGATGGCCGACAGGGGCGTATAGACCTGCTCGAACACGCCCAGGACCGTCTGCGGATTGTCGCGGCGGCTGATCTTCTCGAGAATCGGATGGGTGACGATGACGACCTCGCCGCCGGCGGCGCGGGTCTCGGCCTTGGCGCGGTCCAACAGCGGATGCTCGCGCGCCTCCATGCCGACCAGCAGCAGCTTGGGCGTGCGGCCCTGATCCAGCGCCTCGCCGATGAACTTCAGTCCCTCGGCCAGGAAGCGGCCCGTGCTCTCGCGCTCCTTGCGCATGTTGAGCGCGCGGACATTCTTGACCGTGTCGTTGGTCAGGGAGGTGATCAGGCGATCGGTCATTGCCCGCTCCACCTGGCGAAGAAGCTCAGGCCGATGGCTCGACCGTCCGGCCCATGCTCGGCCAGCGCCAGCTCGCCCCAGTCGATGACGCCGCCGCGGTCCGCCGTGGCTTCCGCCATCAGATGGGCCAGCGACAGGCCCGAGATGCGCGCGGCATAGGCGTTGAGCAGCAGGAAGGAGGCGTCGTCCGACAGCAGGGCGGCGCAGTCCTTCAGCAGGCCGGGCAGATCCTCGAACAGCCGCCAGACCTCGCCCGTCGGCCCGCGCCCGTACTTCGGCGGATCCAAGATGATGCCGTCGTACTTCACGCCGCGCCGGACCTCTCGGGCGACATACTTGCGGCAGTCCTCGACGATCCAGCGGATCGGCCGGTCGGCCAGGCCCGACTGCTCGGCGTTCTCGCGGGCGTAGGCGACGGACTTCTTGGAGGCGTCGACGTGGGTCACCTCGGCACCCGCCGCCGAACAGGCCAGGCTGGCGACACCGGTATAGCCGAACAGGTTGAGGACCTTGGGCGCGTTCTTCGCTGCGCCATCGCCCTTCGGGCGACTTGAGCGCGAGAGAGTGCGCACCCGCGCATCCAGCCATTCCCAGTTCGCAGCCTGCTCCGGGAAGAAGGCCAGGTGGCGGAAGGGGGTGAAGCGGCCGGTGAAGCGCACGTCGCGCCAGGCGAGCGGGAAGGTCTCGACCGGGCGGCCGGAGAAACGCCAGCGGCCGTCGTCATCGTCATCCTGCGCCTGCGGATCGAACACGGCGTCGGCCTTGTCGAAGGCGGCGGGATCGCGCGGCGCCCAGAAGCACTGGGGCTCGGGCCGCACGACGGTGAAGCGCCCATAGCGCTCCAGCTTGCGGCCGTGACCGCTGTCCAGCAGGGCGTAGTCTTCCCAGCCTCGGGTGAAGAGCGTTTCAGGCGACGGGTTCAGGCGTGGCGGCATGGGTCGCTGATAGGCGGTGCGACCCCGCCTCGTCCAGCGCGGCGTCAGCGCGGACCGCCGGGATGTCGCGCCGATGCCGCGTCTTGTCCCAGGCGAAGGGCTCGAACACCAGGCGCCACAGGGCCTGGGTGAAGGCCAGGCTGAGCAGGCTCCAGTAGGCGGGCGCGGCGATCATGTCCCGCGGTCCGTAGGGAACGCCCGCACGCCGTGCGCCCAGCGCGCACGAGAGCCAGGCCGACGCCGCGCCCAGGACCAGCACGCTCAAGGCCAGGCGCGGCGTCTCGGGCGACAGGCCCGACACCGTCGACACCAGCACCGAGGCCAGCACCCAGCACAGGGTCGGCCCATAGAGCGCCGCCGAGGCGAGACCGACCCCCAGCGTCATGATCAGAGCGAACAGTCCGCGCGGGCCCAGAGCGCCGGGATTGCGGGTGTGCACGCCCCAGGTCTGCAGATAGCCCTTCAGCCAACGGGTGCGCTGGGGCAGCCAATCGTGCAGGGGGCCGGGCGGCGTCTCCCAGGTGGGCCGGGTGATCACCCCGATCCGCCAGCCGCCGCGCCACAGGCGAAAGCCCAGGTCCGCATCCTCGGTCACATTCCACGAGTCCCAGCCGCCGAGGCCGCGCAGCACATCGATCCGGAAATGATTGCTGGTCCCGCCCAGCGGGAACGGCAGGCCCAGCCGGGTCAGGCCGGGCAGGACGACCTCAAACAGGTTGGCGTATTCCGCCGCGAACTGCCGATCGAGAAAGGACGAGCGCGACCCCGGCACGGGGCGAATGCGCAGCGGCGCCTGCAGGCAGGCCAGCCGCCCGCCGGCGTCCGCCAGGAACCGGCCCGCCGCCTCCTTCAGCTGGCCGGGATCGGGCCGGTCCTCGGCGTCGTAGACCGTCAGCAGGTCGCCGGTGGCGTAGGGCAGGGCGCAGTTGAGGGCGCGCGGCTTGGTGCCTGGCCGCCCCGGCGGCGCGATGAAGATCTCCAGCCAGTCGGGACGAGGCGCCGCCAGGGCGGCGGCCAGGGTCGCCACGTCATGCGCCTCCAGCACCAGCATGCCCTGCAGCCGATCCGGCGGATAGTCGATGGCCGCCAGACGGGTGATCAACTGATCCACCACCTCGGCCTCGTCATGCAGGGCGGCCAGGACGGTGTAACGGGGCCACAGGTCCGGCGGCGGCGTCTCCACCGCGGGCGCAGGGCGAACCAGGATCAGCAGGCACCGCCAGACCGCCACGAACAGGAAGGCGGCGCCCGCCGACACCTCCAGCGCCACGAGGGCTCCGGCCGGATCGCGCCCGATCAGCCAGGCCGCGCCCGCGATCAGGACGAGGACCATGATCCACTGTCCCGGCGACAGGCCTCGGCGCGCCGCGCTCAGCGCAGGCGGCAACGCGGCGGACCGAACCAGGTCCGAATTCCCGTTTTCGCTGTCTGTATTCGCCCTCACACGTAATGGTTAACGCAGAAACATCGCCCCTCGCAACCGCTTGGCGCTGCCGCCCGATTACCGCTATTCAGGGGACAGACGTATTCGGAGCCGCGTGTGACCGCCATCCCCGTCAGTTCCCGATCCGCGCGCAAGCCCAAGGGCGAGGGCCACGAGCGGCGCGCCGAAATCCTGGCCGCGGCGGAACGGATCTTCGTCGAGCACGGCTACGAGGGCGCCACGATCCGCAAGATCGCCGACGAGGTCGGGCTGTCCTCGACCGCCCTCTACATGCATTTTTCCGAGAAGGGCGAAATCCTGCAGGAGATCTGCCGGCAAGCCTTCGAAGCCCTGATGGAGGCCAACCAGGTCATCATCGCCGAGACCCGTTCGCCCGAACAGCGGATGCGCGAGATGATGCGCGCCTATGTCGAGTTCGGCTTCGCCAACCCCAACGCCTACCGGCTGGTCTACATGACCCGCCCGATCGAATTGCGGGAGGGCGCCCAGTCCGCGGCGCGCGAGATGGGAGTGGAGCTGTTCCGCACCTTCGAGGACGTGATCGATGAGCTGGAGGCCGCCGGGCGGCTGCGCTACGACGCCAAGACCACGGCTCAGGCCGTCTGGGCGGGGGGGCACGGCGCGGTCTCGCTGATGATCTCCAAGCCCTATTTCGACTGGGTCGACCGCGACCAGTTGGTGACGACCCTGCTGGAGGGGCTGTTCACAGGCCTGCTTAAACCTTGAGACGGCTGGCGGCCGTCGCCGCCGGGGGGCTGCTGATCCTTGGGGCCGGGACCGCGCAGGCCCGACCGACGAGGATTCTGTCGCTGGATCAGTGCGCCGACCAGTATGTGTTGGCCCTGAGACCCGATGCAGAGCTGGCCCTGTCGCCGCGCGCCGACGATCCCGACGCCTGGCTGCGCGAGGCGGCCCGGGGCAGGGCGCGCATCCGCCCGACACTGGAGGCCGCGGTGACCTTCCGGCCCGATGTGGTCGTTCGCTACTGGGGCGGCGAGCCCCGGCTTCTGGCGCGACTGGACGCGCGGGGCACGCCGACGGCGATCATCAGCGACGCCACGGATTTCAATGGCATACGCGCCAATATTCGCAGCGTGGCGCAGGCGCTGGACGCGCATGACCGCGGCGAGGCCCTGATCGAGCGGATGGACGCGCGGCTGTTGCAGGCGGCGCCCAAGACCGCCGCGCGGCCCACGGCCCTGTATCTGACGCCCGGCGGCTTCACGGCGGGCAAGGAGACGTTGGTGGACGCCATCTTCAGCGCCGCCGGCTTCCGCAACGCCGCCGACAAGCCCTATTTCAACCCGGTCAGCGTCGAGCGCGTCGCCCTGTTTCCGCCCGTCCGCTTCGTGCTCGGCTTCTTCGACCAGGCGCGCGGCGACTGGCGCGGTCCGGGACGACATCCGGTCGTGCGCAAGGCGGCGCAGGGCAGGGTGGCCGCGCGGCTGCCCGCCGCCGCCCTGACCTGTCCGGCCTGGTTCGCCGCCGACGCCGCCGCGATGCTGGCGGAGGGCGGATCGTGAGCGGACGCCTGATCCTCATTCTGTCGCTGGCCATCGCCGCCGCGCTGGCCCTGGCCGTGCTGTTCGGCGAGAGCCCGTTGACCCTGGCCCAGTTCGGCGAGGCCTTGCGCGACCCGACCTCGGGTCCCGGCGAGGTGCTGTGGGCCGTGCGGGCGCCCCGCGCCATGACCGCCCTGATGGTCGGCGCCGCCCTCGGTCTGGCCGGAGCGGTCATGCAGGGACTGCTGCGCAATCCGCTGGCCGATCCCGGCGTGCTGGGCGTGTCCGCCGTGGCTGCGCTGGGCGCGGCGAGCGCCATCGTGCTGGGCGCGGCGAGCGTGCCTGGGGCGGTCGAGGTCTCGGCCCTGGCGGGCGCGGGCCTCGCCGGCGGCCTGCTGGTCCTGTTCTCGGCCCGGGTGCGGGCGCCGGAGGCCCTGATCCTGTTCGGGGTGGCGATCTCCAGCTTCGCCGGCGCCCTGACCGCCCTGATCTTCAACCTGTCGCCGTCGCCCATCGCCTCGGCCGAGGTGATGAGCTGGCTGCTGGGTTCGGTGCAGAACCGCAGCTGGATCGACGTGCTGTGGGTCACCCCCGCCGTCGCGCTGTCCGCCGGTCTGGCCGCCCTGGCCGCTCCCGGCCTGAAGATGCTGAGCCTGGGCGAGGAGACGGCGAGGACCTCGGGCCTGCCGATGGCCCGCCTGCGCCTGCTGGCCCTGCTGGCGGCGGCGCTGGCGACGGGCGCGGCGGTGGCCGTGTCCGGCGTCATCGGTTTCGTCGGTCTGGCGGCGCCGCATCTGGTGCGGGCGGCGGTGCGGGGCGATCCGGCCCGGCTGCTGGCGCCGGCGGCGCTGGCGGGCGGGCTGATGCTGGTCGGCGCGGACCTGCTGGCGCGGATCACGCCAACGGACCAGGAACTGAAGCTGGGCGTGTTCACCGCCCTGGTCGGCGCGCCCCTGTTCGCCATGATCGCCTGGCGGGCCGCGAAGGAGTGGCGGCTATGATCGCATCGCTGACGATGTGGGACGCCGACGCCTGGCTCGGCGGGCGTCAGGTGCTGGACGGCGCCGACCTGCAGGTTCACGCGGGCGAGCTGGTGGCCGTCGTCGGTCCGAACGGGGCCGGCAAGTCCAGCCTGATCCGGGCCTTCGCGGGCCTTCTGCCCCTGACCGGCGGGGTCGCCCGCCTGCAGGGGGACGACGTCCGGACCCTGTCCGCCCGGCAGCGCGCCGAGCGAGTCGCCTACCTGCCGCAGGAACGGCGCATCGCCTGGAACCTGCCCGCCATCGAGATCGCCGCCCTGGGCGCGCCCTTCCTGTCCGGCGGCGCGGCGCGAGAGGCCGCTCAAGCCGCGCTGGACGAGGTCGAGGCTGAACATCTGGCGGACCGGGGCGTGGCCGAGATGTCGGGCGGAGAACGGGCACGGGTGCTGCTGGCACGAGCCTTGGCGGCTCCGGCGAAGGCCCTGCTAGTCGATGAGCCGATCGCCGGCCTGGACCCCGACGCCCAGCTGTTGGTGCTGGAACGGCTGAAGGCGCGGGCGAGGGCCGGGCAGGCGGTGCTGGTCAGCCTGCACGACCTGACACTGGCCGCCCGCTATGCGGACCGGGTGGCGGTGCTGCACGAGGGATGGGCCGTCGCCGACGGCGCGCCATTGGACGCCCTGACACCCGACATCATGGCGCGCGTCTTCGGCCTGTCCGCCCGCTGGGTCGAGACCCCGGACGGCCCGCTGCTGTCCGGTCTGCGCTACTCGCCCGGTTCGGGGTCCGGGGTGCGCAGCGGCTCCTCACCCGACACCGTCGCATAGGGCTGGGGTCCACGCGGCACGCCGCGGCGGATGTCCTGCGACAGGCTCAGCGGCGCGGTCCCGCCGTTCAGCCGGGCCTTGTAGATCGACATGTTCTCCATGACCCGCATCATGTAGTTGCGCGTCTCGGTGAAGGGCGCGCACTCGATGAAGTCGATCGGGTCCACGGTCCCCGCGCGCGGATCGCCGCAGCGCGCCACCCACTGCGGCGGACGGGCCGGACCGGCGTTGTAGGCCACCGTCGTCAGCAGCATCGAGCCGCCGAAATTGTTCATCAGGTCGCCGAGGTGGAAGCTGCCCAGCGTCATGTTGAAGTCGGGATCGTAGAGACGCTCGTCCGAGAACGGCAGGCCCAGCTGTCGCGCCACGCCGCGGCCGGTGGCGGGCAGGAATTGCATCATGCCCCGGGCGTTGGCGTGCGAACGGGCGCGCGGGTCGAAGCTGGATTCCTGCCGCGTGATGGCCAGGGTGAACTCCAGCGGCGCGGCGCCCGGCACGCTCGGCGGCATGCGGATGGGGTACTGACGCTCGGGCAGCAGATAGCCGCGCTGGCTGGCGGCGCGACCGATCATCATGGCGGTGAAGCCCTCGCCGTAGCCGCGCGACGTATCCATCATCAGGGCCAGTTGCTCGACCGTCGGGACATCGTCGTCCAGCTGATAGGCGAAGACGCGGAACAGGCTGGCCTCGCCGGTCTCGCCCAGGACGCGCCAGGCGCGCACGACCTCGTTCCGCTCGAAGGCGGCGCGGTCGGCGTTGGACGGCTCGGGGTCGGCGGGCAGGGTGATCGAAGTTTGTCCGGCCTTCTCGGCGGCCAGCTGGCCGTAGAAGGTCTGGAAGTGGCGCGACCCGGCCTGGTAGTAGTTCACGGCGGCCGGAACGCTGCCCTGCGCCTCGGCGGCGCGCCCCAGCCAGTAGAGGGCGCGGCCCTGGGTGATCGGGGTGGTCGAGGACTGGCGCAGGGTCTCGAAATGCCGCGTCGCGAGCGCTGCATCGTTCAGCTTCACCAGCGCGACCCAGCCGGCGAAGAACTCGGCGTCCACCTTGCGGTCGCCGGACGGGAAGCCGTGGCCGGCGAAGGCGTCGTAGGCGGCCTGCCAGTTGCGGGCCTGCAGGGCGTCCAGGAAGTAGTTGCGGCGCTCGCTCCACAGCGTGCTCTGGGCGTCGGTCGAGGACGGCGCGGCCGGCAGGTAGCGCAGGATCGGGAAGGCTTCTGACTGGCGGTTCTGCGAACGCAGGATCCGCACCCGCTCCAGCACCACGGCGGGCTCGATGGCCTGCGACGGCGACAGGCCGGCCACGATGGCGTCGGGGCTGTAGGCGGTGCGCAGCGCGACCACGGCGTTGGCCACGGCCTGCCGTTCGGGCGAGACCAGCGGAATCATGGCGCGCGTGGCCGGGCCGTGCGGCCCCAGCAGCAGCATGTTCAGCCGCGTCTCGTGGTCATCCCGCGTCAGGGCCGAATCCCAGCGGGTCAGGATGCGCGACTGCTGGTCGGCCTCGAAGCTGCGGGTCCGCCACCAGTCCTTGATCAGGCGGCGCGCCTCGTCGCGGCGGCCGCGCTGCTCCAGGGCGTCGGCCAGGGCGATAGCGCCCTGCACCGTCGTCGGGGCGTCGCGCTCGAACAGGGCCAGGGCCGCGTCGGGACCGGCGTAGGAACGGTCCAGCGCGCGCTCGACCGCCTGACGGCGGCTGTCGGCCCGCGGCCAGCCGGCGAAACGGGTCGGCGCGTCAGCCAACTCGCCCCACGACATCTGGTCGGCGGCGGTGTCCAGCAGGGCCCATTCGACCAGCTTGCGGGCGGCCGGATCGCTGATCTGGGCCATGGCGGAGCGGGCGCCGGTCACATCGCGGGCGCGGGCGGCGGCCAGCCCCTGGCGGAAGAGGGCGGTGTCCTGATCGCTCAGGGTGCGCGGCTGGTTGCTGACCGGACCGGCGGGGGCGGAGGCGTAGTAGGGGACTTCCTGCGGCAGGACGCTCTCGGGCGCGGGGGCGAGAAGGGCCAGGGCGGCCGCGAGGCTAGTTCCGATCATTCCGTGTCCTATCCCCATTCGTCGTGGTTGCGGTCCGTGAACCGGCAACCTACCCTCCGGCGCTTCGCTTCCGGGCGAGTGTCGCCCAATTCCACGCAGGACCATCGTTTCAATGACCGCCCCCTTGTTCAAGGGCGTGATCACCGCCCTGATCACACCACTTCGTGACGGAAAGGTGGACGAAGCCGCCTTCACGCGGTTGCTCGAACGCCAGATCGCCGCCGGAGTTCACGGCGTCGTGCCGATGGGCACGACCGGAGAGAGCGCTTCCCTGCATCCGGAAGAGCATCAGCGGGTCGTCGAATTGTGCGTGCAGGTCGCCGCCGGACGCGTCCGCGTCATCGCCGGCGCCGGCTCGTCCTCGACGGACAAGGCCATCGACCTGGTTCGCCACGCCAAGGCCGTCGGCGCTGACGGGGCGCTGGTGGTCACGCCCTACTACAATCGTCCGTCGCAGACCGGCCTGGCCGCCCACTTCGAGGCCATCGCCGAGGCCGTCCAGCTGCCCATCGTGCTCTACAACGTCCCGGGCCGGACGGGCGTGGACCTGGCCAATGAGACGGTCGCCCGGCTGGCGGCGCATCCGAACATCGTCGGCATCAAGGACGCCACCGGCGACCTGGCCCGCGTCAGCTGGATGCGCGCCAACATCGGCGGCCAGTTCGACCTGATCTCGGGCGACGATCCCAGCTATCTCGGCTACCATGCCCACGGCGGGGTGGGAGTAATCTCGGTCACCTCGAACGTCGCGCCCGAGGGCATGGTCGCCCTGCACGAGGCGGCGCAGGCCGGGGACTACGCCGCCGCGCGCGAGTGGCAGGACCGCCTGATCGGCCTGCACAAGGGTCTGTTCCTCGACAATTCGCCGTCGCCCACCAAATACGCCCTGTCGCGTCTGCAGTTCTGCACCGAGGAGGTCCGCCTCCCGCTCGCCCCGACCGCCGACGCCGTGAAGCCCGCGATCGACCGTGCGATGGCCGACGCCGGGTTGGGATAGGATCAAGGGCGCATGGCCTCCGACAAACCGAAGATGAAGGTGCTGGCCGAGAACCGCCGGGCCAAGTTCGACTATTTCCTCGAGGACTACACCGAGGCGGGCATCGCCCTGCTCGGAACCGAGATCAAGGCGCTGCGGGACGGCCGGGCCAACATCGCCGAATCCTACGCGGCGGTGGAGGGGCGCGAGATCGTGCTCGTGAACGCCGACATCCCGCCCTACAAACAGGCCAACCGCTTCAACCACGAGCCGCGGCGGCACCGGAAGCTGCTGCTGCATCGCAAGCAGATCGACAAATTCATCGGCGCGGTCCAGCGCGACGGCCAGACCATCATCCCGGTGCGGCTGTATCTGAACGAGGCGGGCAAGGCGAAGATCGAGATCGCGCTCGCCAAGGGCAAGAAGCTGCACGACAAGCGCCAGGCCAGCGCCGACCGCGACTGGCAGCGCGACAAGGCGCGGCTGATGAAGGAACGCGGCTAGGCGGCGATCAGCCGACCAGGGGCGTTGCGTCCAGGACGCCCGGCGTCGGCGCCGAAAGATAGGCGTCGGCTCCGCCCGGCCCCAGCGACGGCTTGATCAGCGGCTGGATCGCCATTCCCCCGGCCGCGACCGCGACGGCGGCCAGTAGCGCGATCAGCGCCGTTCTACGTTCGCGCGGGGTGAACACCCCGTTTCTCCTGCCCATGACAGCCTCCAAAGCTGTCCGTGAAACGTTGCGAAGAGGGCGCTGTTCCCAGGCTGCGGATCACGGTTCTTCGTGGTGTGATTCGCGTTGCGCGAGAGCCACACCCGGCCGGCGGGGCACGGCTAGGCTCGGTCGTCCCGCAGCGGGGGGGCGCCGTTGACGCGGGGGCGCCCGATCTCGGCCAGCAGGTCGTTGAGGTCGACAAACAGGTCCGCCTGCCGACGCAGGTCGTCAGCGATGTGAGGCGGCTGGGTCTTCACGGTCGAGACCACGGTGACCTTCACCCCCTTGGCCTGAACCGCCTGCAGCAGCCGACGGAAGTCGCCGTCGCCGGAGAACAGCACGACGTGGTCCAGCCGAGGCGCCAGTTCGAGCATGTCGACGGCGATCTCGATGTCCATATTGCCCTTGGTGCGGGTGTGACCCTGGGCGTCGGTGAAGCGCTTGACCGGCTTGGTCACCACGGTGAAGCCGTTGTAGTCCAGCCAGTCCACCAGCGGCTTGATGGGAGAGAATTCCTCGCCCTCGACCACGGCGGTGTAATAGAGGGCGCGAACCAGATCGCCCCGAGTGCGATACATCTCCACCAGCTTGCGGAAATCGAGATCGGTGTTCAGCGCCTTCGCGGCGGCGTAAAGATTGGCCCCGTCGATGAACAGGGCCGTGCGATCGGCCGGATTGGGCGTCATGGAAAAGGTCTCCGCAGAAATGGGCGTCCCACCCTCCGTCGAAATAGACGGCGAGCCCGATCCGGACTCCGCCGTCATCGTCGCGCTGGGCTGCAATGACAAGGGGGTCTGGGCCGATTGCCGCGAGGCGCTGGAGGCGGCGCTGGCGCGGTTCCGTTGCGAAGGGATCGACGTGCTGGCCCGGTCGTCCTGGTGGCGTTCGGACGCCTGGCCGAACCGCGAGGACCCGCCGTTCCTGAACGGGGTCGTCCTGGTCCGCACCGCCCATGATCCGCATGCCCTGATGGCGGCCCTGGGACGGATCGAGGAGGCCTTCGGGCGCCAGCGCGACGTCCGCAACGCCCCCCGAACCCTGGACCTGGACCTGATCGCCTATGGCCGCATCACCGGAAATTTCGACGGTCTGATCCTGCCGCACCCCCGCGCGGCCGAGCGCCTGTTCGTCATGGGGCCGCTGGCCGAGATCGCCCCGGATTGGCGGCATCCGGGCGGCGAAACGGCCGCCCGGCTGGCGCAGACGGCGTCCGTCGGGCTGGACGCAGCGCCGATCGCGTAGTCGGCACAGGTTGACCCGGACGCCTGGACCGGAAGACTGTGGCCGCGGACATCCGAAAGGGACGCCATGATCATCTGGTCGGGCTGGGGCCTGCTGGTCCCGCTGTATGTCATCGTCGCCTTCGGCGTGAGCATCGTCGGCGTCACGGCGACAGGCGCTCCGGATCCGTGGGGTCCCGCGATCGGTTTCACCCTGACAGGCCTGCTGGCGGGCGCGGCCATCTTCTTCACGGCCCGCGCCCTGGACGGCCGCGAGGGCCGGGTGCTGCTGGATGAGAAGACGGGAGAGCGGGTCCTGCTCAAGCCCACGGCGGGCAGTTTCTTCTTCGTCCCGACACGCTACTGGGCCTTTATCGTCCCGGTGGTCGGACTCGTCCTGGGCGGGTTGATGGCGACGACGGGCGGCTAGAACGCCCAAAATACGCCCATGTGGCGTTGCACAAAGCGGTCCACATCTATATTTTGCGCGGTTCTCTCCCGCGTCCGAGGAAATTCATGGCCCGCGTCACTGTCGAAGACTGCATCGAGAAGGTGCCGAACCGCTTTGGTCTGGTTCTGCTGGCCGGTCACCGCGCCCGCAACATCGCCAACGGCGCCGCCCTGACGATCGACCGCGACAACGACAAGAACCCGGTCGTCGCCCTGCGCGAACTGGCCGACGACACCGTCGTGCCGGCCGAACTGCTGGAGAACATCATCGTGACGCTGCAACGCGTCGATGAGCGCACCGAAGCCGAGGACGAAGCCGAAGTCGTCGCCCTGCTGGCCGAACCGCAGCACATGAACATGGCCGAGGCCGAGCTGATCCGCGCGCTGCAAAGCGACCGCGACGGCGGCCAGGAGGAGCGGTACTGACGGCCGAACCCGCCAACGGTATCACCATCCTGCCGGCGCGGCAGTCCGCGCCGACCCCTGAAGCTGCCAATCTGAACGATCCCGCCGACAGCGCGGCTCCGGTCAAGGACCTGGAGCCGCAGCGCAGCAAGGTGCTGCGTCAGTTCGAGCTGGTCGAGGCGGTCCGGGCCTATGACCCGACCGCCGACGAGAACCTGCTCAATCGCGCCTACGTCTATGCGATGAAGATGCACGGCTCGCAGCTGCGGGCCTCGGGCGATCCCTATTTCGCCCATCCGATCCAGGTCGCCGGCATCCTGACCGACTACCGGCTCGACACGGCCACCATCGTCACCGCCCTGCTGCATGACGTGGTCGAGGACACCTCGGCCACCCGCGACGACATCGCCCGCATGTTCGGCGAGGAGATCGCCGTCCTGGTCGAGGGCGTGACCAAGCTGTCGCGGCTGGAGCTGCAGGCCGAGCACACGCGCCAGGCCGAGAACCTGCGCAAATTCATCCTGGCTATCAGCCGCGACGTCCGCGTCCTGCTGGTCAAGCTGGCCGACCGCCTGCACAACATGCGGACGCTCCAGTATGTGAAGCCCGAGAAGCGCGAGCGCATCAGCCGCGAGACGCTGGAAGTCTATGCCCCGCTGGGCCGGTCGATCGGCATCCACTCGATCGCGTCCGAGCTGGAAGAGCTGGCCTTCACCTATCTGAACCCGACCGCCAAGACCGCCATCGAGCGCCGCCTGGAAGCGCTGAAGCTGGAACACGGCCGCGCCATCGGCGGGGTGTCCAGCGAGGTCGAACGGGTGCTGCAGGAGGCCGGGGTCCGCGCCCGCGTCGCCGGCCGCCAGAAGACCCCGTACTCCATCTGGCGAAAACTCCAGAGGAAGTCGGTCGGCTTCTCGTCCCTGTCCGACATCTATGGCTTCCGGGTCATCGTCGAGGCCGAGGACGACTGCTATCGCGCACTGGGCGTGATCCATCGCGCCTGGCCGATGGTGCCGGAGCGGTTCAAGGACTTCATCTCGACGCCCAAGTCGAACAACTACCGCTCGCTGCACACCACGGTCGTCGGTCCCTCGGGCCTGCGCATCGAGATGCAGATCCGTACCGAGGCCATGGACCGGGTGGCCGAGGACGGGGTGGCCGCGCACTGGTCCTACAAGAACAAGTCCTATGGCTTCGACAAGGAGGCCATGGAGAAGGACGGCGGGCGCGATCCGCTGCAGAACCTGCGCCACCTCGTGCAGGTCATCGAGCACGGAGAGGGCGGTGAGGACTGGGTCGAGCACGCCAAGCTCGAGATGTACCTGGACCAGGTCTTTGTCTTCACGCCAAAGGGCGCCCTGATCACCCTGCCGCGCGGCGGCATGCCGCTGGACTTCGCCTACGCGGTCCACACCGGGGTGGGCGACTCCGCCGTCGGGGTGAAGGTCAACGGCGAGCTGAAGCCGATGCGCACCCAGCTGCAGAACGGCGACGTGGTCGAGATCATCCGCGGGGCCAAACGCGAAATCCCCGCCGACTGGCGATCCCTGACCGTCACCGGACGGGCGCGGTCGGCGATTCGCCGCCACATCCGCACCTCCGAGCGCGGCGAGTTCCAGAAGCTGGGCCGCGCCACCCTGGAACAGACCCTGGCCCGCGCCGGCAAGGCGCTGGAAGAGGTGTCGCTGAAGCCGGCGCTGGAAACCCTGGCCGTCGAGACCGACGAGGACCTGTTCGAAGCCATCGGCCGGGGCCGACTGTCGGCCGCCAAGGTCGGCGAGACCCTGTTCCCCGCGCTCAAGGGCCGCCTCAAGGCCGGGCCGGACCGCAAGCGCATCGCCGACGATCAGGCCCGCCTGTTCGTGCGCGGCGGGGGCCTGACCCCCGGCGTCAGCGTCCACTTCGGCCACTGCTGCTCGCCCGTGCCCGGCGACCGCATCGTCGGCATTCTAGAGCCCGAGGCCGGCCTGACCGTCCACACCATCGACTGCCAGAAGCTGGCCGAGTTCGCCGATGACGATTCGGTCTGGCAGGACCTGCAGTGGACGCCGCAGGCCGAGCAGGGCGCGGTCGCCGCCGCCCGTCTGCGCGCCACGATCAAGAACGCCCCCGGCGTGCTGGGTCAGGTCACCACCATCATCGGCGAGGCGGGCGGCAACATCATCAACCTGTCCATGAGCCACCGGCAGCAGGACTTCTTCGACGTGGACATCGACGTCGAGGTCGAGGACGCGCGCCACGCCACCATGATCATGGCCGCTCTGCGCGCCAATCCGTCGGTCGACACGGTCGAGCGCGCGCGCGGGTGAGCGACGATCGCCCCCTGAACGCCGCCCAGATGGCGTCGCCGTCCTATCGGCTGGCGGCCCTCGACCAGGACTTCCTGCTCAGCGAGGGCATGCGCGGCGTGCGCTTCCTGATGGAGTACGAGAAGGCCGAGGAGGCGCTGCGGGCCTGGGGCGTGCGCTCCACCATCGTCGTCTTCGGCAGCGCGCGGGTGGGGGAGGAGACCAGCCCCAATCACGCCCGCTGGTACGCTCAGGCCCGCGAGTTCGGCCGTATCGCCTCCGAACGGGGCGGGGCCATGCGGGGCGAGATCGGCCAACCGCGCGACAACGTCATCGCCACGGGCGGCGGACCGGGCATCATGGGCGCGGCCAACCGGGGCGCGCACGACGTCGGGGCCCCGTCAATCGGTTTCAACATCACCCTGCCGCACGAGCAGGAGCCGAACCCCTGGTCGACGCCGGAGCTGACCTTCCGCTTTCACTACTTCGCCATGCGCAAGATGCATTTCGCCATGCGCGCCAATGCGCTGGTCGTCTTTCCCGGCGGCTTCGGCACCTTCGACGAACTGTTCGAGATCCTCACCCTGCGCCAGACCGGCAAGGAGCGGGCCATCCCCATCGTACTCGTCGACAAGGCCTACTGGACCTCGGTCGTCGGCTTCGACGCCCTGGTCGAGCACGGCATGGTCAAGGCGGCGGACCTGGATCTGATCAGCTTCGCCGAGGACGCCGAGACCGCCTGGGCCGAACTTCTGGCGCGCGGCCTGAACCCGGGCGCTGAAAACAGCACCGATCCGGCGCAACCGGCCCTTCAAAGCGAGCCCGTCACGGGTTAGGGGAGGGGTCATGACCTCCGAAGACGTACTCAACGAATTCCGCGACGCCGGCGCCCTGCGCGAAGGCCATTTCGTCCTGTCGTCGGGCCTGCACAGCCCGACCTTCCTGCAGAAGAACCTGGTTTTCATGGACGCCGAGCGCTGCGGGCGGCTGTGCAAGGCGCTGGCCGAGAAGATCGTGGCCGCCGTCGGCCCGGTCGACGTGGCCATCTCCCCAGCCGTGGGAGGCATCATCCCCGGCTATGAGACCGCCCGCTGGCTCAAGGTTCCTTCGATGTACGTCGAGCGCGTGGACGGTGAGTTCAAGCTGCGCCGGGGCTTCCACGTCGATCCCGGCCAGAAGGTCGTGATGGTCGAGGACATCGTCACCACGGGCCTGAGCTCGCGCGAGTGCATCGCCGCCATCAACGCCGCCGGAGGCGAGGTGATCGCCGCGGCCTGCATCGTGGACCGCTCGGGCGGCCGCGCCGACGTGGGCGTGCCCCTGATCGCCCTGGCGACCCTGGACGTGCCCGCATACCCCGCCGACGCCCTGCCGCCGGAACTGGCCGCCATCCCGGTCGAGGATCCGGGCAGCCGCCGGCTGTCGAAATAGGGACGCGCCAATGGCCGGTCTTGTCCGTCTGGGCGTCAATATCGACCACGTCGCCACCGTGCGTAACGCTCGCGGCGGCGTGCACCCCGATCCGGTCCGCGCGGCCCGGGAGGCCCTGGCGGTCGGCGCCGACGGCATCACCGCCCACCTGCGAGAGGATCGCCGCCACATCACCGACGCCGACATCGCGGCGCTCAGTGATCTGTGCGCTACGGCGGGCAAGCCGCTGAACCTCGAAATGGCGGTGACGGAGGAGATGCTGGCCATCGCCCTGCGTCACCGGCCCTACGCCGCCTGCCTGGTGCCCGAGCGGCGCGAGGAGGTGACGACTGAGGGCGGCCTGGCCGTGGCCGGCCACGAGGCCCGCATCGCGCCCGTGGTGAAGGCCCTGGCCGACGCGGGCGTCCGCGTCTCCCTGTTCATCGAGCCATCGATCGCCCAGGTCGAGGCCGCCGCCGCCGTCGGCGCCCAGGTCGTGGAGTTTCACACCGGCCGCTACTGCCACCTGTCGGGCGACGACCGGGCGATCGAGTTCGAACGGCTGCAGGCCGCCGCGACCCGCGCCGCCGACCTCGGGCTGGAAGTCCATGCGGGCCATGGCCTGGACTACGACACCGCCGCCGACATGCTGGCCATCCCCGAGGTGCGCGAGCTGAACATCGGCCATTTCCTGATCGGCGAGGCCGTCTTCGTCGGGCTGGCGACGGCGATCCAGCGCATGCGCGCCGCCATGGACGCAAAATTATGATCCTCGGCGTCGGCGCGGACCTGTCGGACATCCGGCGCATCCAGACGTCGCTGGATCGCTTCGGCGAACGCTTCAAGACACGCTGTTTCACCGAGCTCGAGCGCACCCGTTCGGACCGCAAGCCGGACCCCGCCTGGAGCTACGCCAAGCGGTTCGCGGCCAAGGAGGCCTGCGCAAAGGCCCTCGGCACGGGCATGCGCGCCGATGTCTACTGGCGGGACATGGGGGTGGTGAACCTAAGGTCGGGTCAGCCGACCATGGCGCTGACCGGTCCGGCGGCGGAACGTCTGGCCCGCATGACGCCCGCGGGACATGAAGTCCGTATACATCTCACCCTCAGCGACGAGCATCCGTACGCACTCGCCTTCGTGGTGATCGAAGCCTTGCCCGTCGCTTAATCACGTTATACCGATTTCGCCGCTGAAAGACCGCGCACAGCGGCTGGGGGATAGAGTCATGAGCGACGAGAACAAGCCGCACGACGACCACGGCCATGGGCCGGACGCCGGTCACGGCCACGACGAACCCGCCGCGCCCGCGCATGGCCATGACGATCATGCGACTGCCGCTCATGACGAGACCGAAGTCGAGGCGCATGGGCACGAAGAGCCGGCCGCCGCGCACGACGACCATGCGCCCGCCGCCGTCGAGGCCGATCATGACGCCCACCCCGCGCCCGTTCACGACGATCACGCCCCTGCCGCGGAGGCCGAACACCACGCGCCGGCCGAGGCAGTCCATGACGATCACGGCCCCGCAGTTCATGACGATCACGCCGCGCCCGTAGAGGCCGCGCACGACGAACCCGCCGCCGAAACCCACCCGACGCCCGTGGAGGCCGCCGCGGTCGCCGCCGCGGCCGGTGTGGCGGTCGCCGCCCCTCAACCGGAGAAGCGCCCCGTCTGGAGCGACGCCGGCGACGCCCCGTTCGAGGATGTCGACGCCACCCCGGTCTACGCCCGCACCAAGAAGAGCAAGAAGACCTCGGGCGGAAGCGCCAACGAGGGCTGGGAAGTCCTCAAGACGATCTTCTTCGCCCTGCTGATCGCGCTGGTCCTGCGCGTCCTGCTGTTCCAGCCCTTCACCATCCCGTCGGCCTCGATGGAGCCCAACCTCTACCAGGGCGACTACATCGTCGTGTCCAAGTGGTCGTACGGCTATTCCAAGCACTCGATCCCGTTCAGCCCGCCGGTCTTCAACGGCCGGGTCTCCCTGCCGGTGGTCAGCCATGCACCCCAGCGGGGCGACATCGTCGTCTTCAAGCTGCCGCGCGACAACAAGACCGACTACATCAAGCGCCTGATCGGCCTGCCGGGCGACCGGATCCAGATGATCAACAACGTGCTGCACATCAACAACGCGCCCGTCCGCGACGTGGTCGTGTCGGACGCCGATGTCACCAACATGTACGGCATGCCGATCATCCAGGCCGAAGAGACCTTCCCGGACGGCTCCAAGACCTTCCGCATCCAGGACTTCGGGCCGGGCAACGATCTGGACAACACCCCTGTGTTCGAGGTTCCGTCGGGCCACTACTTCATGATGGGTGACAACCGCGACAACTCGATCGACAGCCGTGTCGACCAGTCGCAGAACGGCGTCGGCCTGGTCCCGGCCGAGAACCTGATCGGCAAGGCCGAGATCATTCTGTTCTCGTGGAACGAGGGCGCCTCGCTGTGGAATCCGGTCAGCTGGTTCACCAAGGTCCGCCTGAGCCGCTGGTTCAACGTTCTCGACTGATGGCGGATCGTCGGGCCGAGGCCATCCATGCGCTGACGCGCAACCTCGGCCACGATTTCCGGGATGCGGGCCTGCTCGAGCAGGCCCTGACCCACGCCAGCGTGGGCGAGGGCGCCGAGCGCGATGCGCGCGGACGGCCCTTTCTGGACAACCAGCGGCTTGAGTTCCTCGGTGACCGCGTGCTGGGCCTGCTGGTCGCCGACACCCTGATGCGCGACTTCCCCGAGGCCGACGAGGGCGACATGTCCGCGCGCCTTCACGCCCTGGTCGACAAGGCCGCCTGCGCCCGGGTCGCCGACCGGTTGCAGGTCGGACCGGCCATGCGACTATCGCCCGGCGAGGCCAAGCAGGGCGGGCGACGCCGGGAAGGCGTTCTGGGCGACGCCATGGAAGCCATCCTCGCCGCGGTCTGGCTGGACGGCGGCATCGAGGCGGCCCGCAAGGTCTTCGACAAGGCGTGGCGGGCGGAGTTCGCGGCCAATCCAAAGAAGGCGCTGACCAACCCCAAATCGGCGCTTCAGGAATGGGCGCTGGGACAGGGCAGGGCGCTTCCGACCTACCGGATCGTGGAGCGAACGGGCTCGGATCACGCCCCGACATTCACCGTTGAAGCAAGCGTAGCCGGATATCCGCCCTTGACCGCGCAGGGGCGATCACGTCAGGACGCGGAGAAAGCGGCCGCAACGGCCCTTCTTCAACGTGAAGGCGTGATTTGACCGAACCTCAAAACCAGCGTGCCGGCTTCGCCGCCATCATCGGCGCTCCCAACGCGGGCAAGTCCACGCTGGTCAACCGGCTGACCGGGACCAAGGTCTCGATCGTCACCCAGAAGGTGCAGACCACCCGCTTCCCCGTGCGCGGCATCGCCATCTACGGCGACGCCCAGATCGTGCTGGTCGACACCCCCGGCATCTTCAGCCCGCGCCGCCGTCTGGACCGCGCCATGGTCGCCTCGGCCTGGGGCGGAGCCGATGACGCCGACATCGTCGTGCACCTGATCGACGCCGCCTCGCACATCGCCGCCGAGGGCAAGGAAGGTCAGGCCGCCGACCGCCGCTCGGCCGAAGACACCGAGACGATCATCGCCGCGCTGAAGGCCGCCGGCAAACAGGTCATTCTGGCGCTGAACAAGATCGACGGCATGCGCCGCGACACCCTGCTGGCGCTGTCGCACGCCCTGTTCGAGACGGGCGTCTACAGCGAGGTCTTCATGATCTCGGCCCTCAGCGGCGACGGCGTGGACGATCTGGGCCAGCGGCTGGCCGCCGCCATGCCCGCCGGTCCCTGGCTCTATCCGGAAGATCAGTCCGCCGACGTGCCCATGCGCGTGCTGGCCGCCGAGATCACCCGCGAGAAGGTCTATCTGCGCGTCCACGAGGAACTCCCCTATTCGGCGGCGGTGGAGACCACCGCGTTCGAGGACCGCGCCGACGGCTCGGTCCGCATCGAGCAGACCATCTATGTCGAGCGCGAGAGCCAGCGCCCGATCGTGCTGGGCAAGGGGGGGCAGACCCTCAAATGGATCGGCCAGAAGTCGCGTGAGGAGCTGACCGAGCTGCTGGACCGCCAGGTTCACCTGTTCCTGACGGTCAAGGTCGATCCGAAGTGGCAGGACAGCCGCGCCCTCTATGCCCAGTTCGGGCTGGACTACGACGTCTAAGAGCCCGCGTTCCGTGTTTCATGTTCCCCGTCGCGCCGGAAACCATCCCCGGCTGACCTTCGGCTTTCTGGTCGTTCTCGTCATCGTCGCCGCCGGCCTGATCGCCTGGGCCACGGTCCACAGGCCGACCGTGCGCGTGACGCCCGATCCCCTGCCGCCGCGCCCGCCGCTCGAGGTGGTCGAGCGCCTGCCGGATCTCAAGGCGCAGATGGACCGCTGGAGCGCCTCGGGCCAGTTTACGGGCGGGGTGCTGGTCGCCAAGGGCGATCAGGTCCTGTACCGTCAGGTCCACGGCTGGGCCGACCGCAGCCTGATGAAGCCGCTGGAGCTCAACTCCCGCTTCCGCCTGGCCTCCGTCAGCAAGCAGTTCACCGCCGCCGCCATCCTGCGCCTGCAGGACGAGGGCAAGCTGTCGGTCTGGGACCCGGTCTGCAAATACATCCAGCCTTGCCCCGCCGCCTGGGAGCCGATCCGGCTGCATCACCTCCTGTCGCACACCTCGGGCATTCCCGACCTGATGGCCCGTCCGGGCTGGGGGCTGCGCCGCGTCACGCCAGCAACGCCGGAAGAATTGACTGCTGATTCCATGCGTTATGGACTTCAATTCCCACCCGGGACAAAGGTCCGTTACGACAACGCCGGCTATAACCTGCTGGGCGCCGTGGTCGAAAAGGTCAGCGGCATGGGCCTGCACGCCTATCTGCGGACCGCCTTCTTCAAGCCGCTGGGCATGGCCGACACCGGCTATGACGACGGCGCCTCCGACGTGGTCATGGGCTACGCCAACCTGGCCGGCGGCCCGACGCCCCAGCCGGACGCCAACGTCAGCATCATCTTCGGCGCAGGCGCGCTGTATTCAACGCTGGACGACCTGCTGGTCTGGCAGCGCGCCCTGCACCGAGGCCACATCCTGTCGCCGCACAGCTACGCCCAGATGATCACCGACCACGCGCCGGACGGCACGCCGGACGAAAGGGGCAACCCGCGCCGGCTATGGGGCTATGGCGTCTACGACAAGGAACTGGGCCGCCAGGTCCGGCCGGACTTCACCGACAACCAGATCTTCCACACCGGAAGCTGGTCCGGCTTCCGTAACCTGGTCACCTACCAGCCGGACGCGGACGTGACGGTGATCGTGCTCTCGAACAACTATCACCAGCGCGATGCGGTCTTCCTGTTGTCCCAGCAGGGCATGGCCGAGGCGCTGGGCCGCAGCTTCCCCACCAGCGTGGCGCGTTGAATCAGACGATCTTCTTCGCCGCCTTGGTGGGGTCGCCGAGTTCGGTATTGAGGGTGATCGCCGCCCGGGTCAGGCGAACGACAACCTCCGCATCGATGGTCTCGCCTTCAGCGAAGCCGATGCTGGCCATCTCGAACTGTCCGCCGGACTTCAGGCGAGGCTCGATGTCCTGCAGCCGCTGACCGCGCCAGTAGCCCAGCAGAACGCGCTGGCCCTCGGCCCGGATCAGCAAGGCTGGACCGTTCGAAAGATAGACGAGGTGGCCCCACTTGATCACCTCGTCCAGGCCGCCGACCGACAGGGCCGCCGTGCGCAGTCGCGTGACGAGGTCGGCCTGCCAGCCGGCCATGCCGGCGACATAGGCGTCGGGAGAGGCGGGAGGCGGGACCTTTTGCACGGCTCAGGCCTCCCAAAGCGTTCGGATGTGACGCTCCAGTTTGTTTAGGCTGCCGGTCCAGCCGGCCTCCATGCCGCTAAGTGGGCCGACCGCGTCGGCCTTGGCCTGCTGCACGACGGCCTCGAAGCGCATGATGGTTTGATCCCCCTCCTCGTCGAAGCGGATGGTCTGCTCGACCTCGAACCAGATATCCCCGTCGGCGGCATTCACCCAGGTCCGCATCACCAGACGCTCAGGCTCGTCCAAGATGATGAAGCGGCCGTCGAACGGATAGTCGCTCCCGTCAGGGCCGCGCATGACCATGTGGATCGCGCCGCCGGGCCGGACGTCCATCTTCACCACGGGCGTGGTGAAATGTTCAGGCGCCCACCAGACGGCCACGTGGGCCGGGTCGGTCCACATCTTCCACACCAGGGCGCGAGGCGCGTCGAAGGTGCGCACGATGTTGAGACGGGTCAGGGCCTCGGGAATGGTCGCGGCGACGGACATGCGGCTCTCCTCAGGCGACGTGGCGGAAGGGGAAGAGGGCGCGCAGGGAGGCGTCACGCAGCCACAATCCGCCCCACATGACCAGGCCCAGATAGAGGCTGAACAGCTGGTGGCTGAACAGTGGGGCGCCAGCGCGGATCTGGGTCGCCATGGCCCCGCCGAGCAGTCCCATGAACAGCACCGCCCCCAGCACGCTGGTGCGCGGGATCAGATACAGGATCAGGCAGCCCAGCTCGATCAGGCCGATGGCGAAGGCGTAGCCGTGCGGCCAGCCGAGCTGGGCCATGGTTTCCTCGGCCACCGGCATGCCGCTGAGTTTGGGGAAGACCGAGGCGCCGAGGATGAACAAGGCGAACAGTCCGGTCAGCACGCGACCGGTCCAGACCATGGGGGTGGCCTTCATGGGAATCTCCGGAAATGGGGGAAGGGGGCGGCGCGATACGGCCGCCCCGGAAAGCCGTCAGCCCTGAGCGGGCTTCCAGTCGGCCGACGGAATGGTGTTGACCATCCACGGCACGCCGAACTTGTCGATGAAGTTGCCGTAGCCCGGCGACCAGAAAGTCTCGGAAAAGTCCATGATCACCTTGCCGCCTTCGGACAGGGCGTCGAACCAACGACGGGCCTCAGCCCCGTCCTGGGTGTGCAGGGTGACGTCGAAGCCGTTCTTGGGCTTGTTGATATTGGGCGCCCAGTCGACGTCCATGTCGGCGCCCATGATCGCCTGATCGCCCACCTGCAGCCAGGCGTGCATCAGCCAGTCCTTGTATTGCGGGCCGACGGGCATGTCGGGCGGGCCTTCGCCGTAGGGGAAGGCGGCGGTGATCTCGCCGCCCAAGACCTTGGCGTAGAATTCGAACGCTTCCTTGCACTGGCCCCGGAAGCTGAGGCTGGTCACGATCTGCATGGCGTTTCCTCGGGTTCTATTTGTTGGCGGCCAGCCAGGTCTCCAGCCGGTCCGCGGTGCTGTTCCAGCCGTACTTGTGGCCGGTCAGGCTCTGTTCGGACTTCAGGCCCTCATGGGTGAAATCCATACGCGTCTGCCCGTCTTCGGTTTCTGTCAGGACCAGGGTCACCAGCGTCTCCACCGGCGGGCCGTCCTCGTGGGACTCGTCCCACTTGAAGGTGAAGACGAGTCGCTCGGGCGGGACGATCTCGCGATAGACGCCGCCCTGCCAAAGGTCCTGGCCGGTCTCGGGCGACCGCAGACAAGCCCGCCATTCGCCGCCGACCCGCAGGTCCTGTTTGACGCTGACCGCGGGCCATTCGACCGGCCCCAGCCACATGACCATCGCCTCGGGATTGGTCCACGCCCGCCAGACCAGGGGCCGCGGCGCATCGAAGACGCGCTGCATGTTCAGGGTCGGGCGTGGGGTTAGGTCTTCAGCGAGGGTCATGCGGGGCGCTCGGCGGGACGGATCAGTGGGTCTTCAGCAGTTCGGCCAGCTGGTCGGCGCAGGTCCCCCAACCTTCATGGAAGCCCATGGCCTCATGCTGTTTCATGGTCTCGGCGTTCCAGTGACGGGCCGTGGCCACGTATTCCGTCTTGCCGTCCGCCGTCGGCGTCAGCTCGACGGTGGCCACCATGAACGGCTGACCGGCCGGTTTCCAGTCCGGCGTCAGGGCGTCGGTGGTGATCCAGCGCTTGCCCGGCTCGACATGCAGGAAGATGCCGCTGTTGGGCATGGTCTCGCCGTCGGGGCCGTGCATGACGAAGTTGAACACGCCGCCGGGACGCGGATCGATCCGGACGTCCGACAGGGTCCACGGGCGCGGCACGAACCATTGCTGCAGGATCTCCGGGGTCATCCACGCCTTCCAGATTTGCTCGGGCGTCGCATCGATGGTCCGGCGCAGGGTCAGCGAATGTTCGTGCGCCACGCCGTCGGTGTTGCAAGGATTGGTGTCAGTTTCTTGGGCCATTGTCAGGGTCTCCTTTCTGGATTTTCTTCAGGTAGGCATCGAGGCGGTTGAAGCTGGCGTCCCAGTACCGGCGGTAGTGTTCCAGCCAGTCGGCGACGCTCTTCAGCGCCATGGGTTCGAGGCGGGCAGGGCGCCATTGCGCCTCCTTGCCCCGGCTGATCAGCCCGGCCTTCTCCAGCACCTTCAGGTGTTTCGACACCGCCGGAAGGCTCATGTCGAACGGTTCGGCCAGTTGGTTGACGCTGGCTTCGCCCTCGGTCAGCCGCGCCAGGATGGCCCGACGGGTCGGGTCGGCCAGGGCGGCGAACTTGGCGGAGAGGGGATCGGTTTCCATCGGGGCGCTTCGTATCTAACTGATAGGTTAAATGCGCCCCGGCCGAGGCGTTGTCAACCATTCGGTTAAATTAAAAATCCGACCTACCAATGCAGACCCAGACGGAGCCCGCCATGACGCCCTTGATCGCCGCCCTGATGCTGACCGCCGCGCCGCAAGCCGCCCCCTCGCCGGCGCCGTCCGCCGAAGTCGAGATCAGCCACGTGCTGGATCAGTTGAACGTCGCCTCGACCGCGGCGGACACGACCGTCTATTTCGACCTGTTCACGCCGGACGCCCGCTTCATCGGCACCGATGCGACCGAACGCTGGTCCCTGCCGGAGTTCCGCGCCTATGTGGAACCCTACTTCGCCCGGGGGCAGGGCTGGACCTACACGCCGCGGAACCGGGTCATCACCATCGCACCTATCGACTGCCGCTGCCTCGCCTGGTTCGACGAGGTGCTGGATAACGACAGCTATGGCGTGACGCGCGGCTCGGGCGTGCTGCGCCTCACCGAAGACGGCTGGAAGATCGAGCAGTATGTGCTCAGCTTCACCGTGCCGAACGACCGCGCCCGGGCCGTGGTCGAGGCGATCAAGGCCGCGAACTAGCGAACCTGGCGGGCGGCGTTCAGGCGCGTTTGCCGCGCCTGCTCCATCTTCTGCAGCTCCCGCTGGATCTCGTCGACCCGGCCAGCCCGGACGTTGAAGGCGTTCATGTCCCGGTCCGTCGTGAACATGATCTGGCCGCTCTCCACGCTCCAGCGAGTGCGGGACAGGATGTCGAGCTGGGCGTCCATCTCGGTGAACAGCATTTGACTGAGCTCGGCGCCGATCCCGGCCTGTTCGTATTCGCGGGCGACCGCGGCGTCGAAGTCGCGCAAAATCGCCTGGCGACGAGCGGCGGAGACCGGCACCCGGGCCAGTTCCGCGCGCGCCTGATCCCGAAGCCGGTCATCGCCGGCCTCGGCTCGGGCCGACAGCTCGCGCAGGGCCTTCAGCTTGTTGCGGGCGCGGGCCAATCCGCCGGGCGCGCCCAACGCCCGAGGCTCGAAGAAGTCTTGACTGACGATGGCGTCGCGCTCGGCGACGATCCGCTCAGCCTCGGCGTCGCGACGGGCGTCGACCCGCGCGCGCACCGCCGCGGCCGCCTCGTCCTCCGCGTTCATTCCGGCGCCGAGCGTGCGAAGGCCGGAGGCGGGCACGGCGCCGACGATCGCCACCCCGGCCAACAGGGCCAGCACCATCGCGCCCTTGGGCGAGCGGCGGCCGCCCAGGATGAAGTAGAGGATCAGCCAGACGACGATCGCGCCCGCCAGACCGCCCAGCAGGCCGACGCCGATACCCGCGGCCAGGTCCAGCGGCATGTTCGCCGTGCCGTTGACCGTCGTGAAGCTCTGGGAGACGGAAAAGACGAAGGCCCACAGGAAAACCAGGATGGAGCCGATCACCGGCCCGGCGGCGCCCGGCTTTCGCGGCTTCGCCCGGCGGGAATTCGAGGTTGGAAAATCGGTCATCGCACGCGCCCCCGCGAACTTCTGCAAGCGTCACGCTAGCCCGCCGCATCGCCCCGCCACAAGCCGGCGTCGTCCAGGAAATCACACGGTTGTTCCCGGGACGTTCTCCGGGCTAGTTGAAGCCATGGACTTCACCGAAGACGCCTTCGTCCTTTCCGCCCGCGCCCACGGCGACACCGGAGTGGTGGTCGACCTGCTGACCGAAGGGCAGGGACGCCGCGCGGCCTATGTCGCCGGCGGGGCCTCGCGGCGGATGAAGCCCTTCCTGCAGCCGGGCGCCCGGGTGGTCGCCGAGGTGCGGGCGCGGACCTCGGATCATCTCGGCTCGGCCCGACTGGAGCCGGTGGGGGAGGGGCCCAGCGCCCTGTTCGACGATCCGCTGGCGCTGACGGGGCTGGCCGCCGCCGCCGCGGTGGCGCAAGGCGCGCTGCCGGAACGGGAGCCGCACCCCGGCGCCTTCCTGGCCTTCGAGGCCCTGATGTCGGCCTTCATGATGCCGGACGTCTGGCCCGCCGTCTTCGTGCGCTTCGAGGCGGGGCTGCTGGAGGATCTGGGGTTCGGCCTGGACCTGAGCCGCTGCGCCGTCACCGGCGCCATGGACGACCTGATCTGGGTCAGCCCCCGCACCGGCCGCGCCGTCAGCCGCGAGGCGGGCGCGCCGTATGCCGACAAGCTGCTGCGCCTGCCGCCCTTCATGCTGGGCGCGCAGGCCGGGCTGGGCGAAGGCGATATCGGCGCCGGCTTTGACCTGACCGGGCACTTCCTCGAGCAGTTCGTCTTCCATCCCATGGACCGTCCCCTACCGCCCGCGCGGGTCTGGATGATCGACAAGCTGCGGGAAGCCGGGCGGCTGTGAACCCGCCGCCCATGGATAGGACGCCCACGGACCAAGGGTAGCCGTTCGGCCACGGCGGCGGGCAAACCCAACTGAACAGACCTCCGTCATGGAACCGCCGCCGAGACTTCGCCGAGCCGTCGCCGGCCACGCCTAAGGCCGCGAGACGTGCATTCGCACGACAACGTTTCTCGGGGACAACCATGACCATTCATCGCCTTCTGGCAGGCGCTTCCACGCTCGCGCTCGTTTTCGGCGGAGCGCTTTTGTCGCCGGGGCAGGCCCTGGCCCAGACCGTCGTCGCGAACCCCGATCCGGCGACTGCGCTTGATGAGGTCGTTGTCTTCGGACGCGGCCAAACCCGCCAGCAAGCGTCGATCACCGAGGCCGCCATCGCCGTCGAAGCGCCGGGCACCAGCCCGCTGAAGGCCATCGAACGCCTGCCGGGCGTCAGCTTCCAGTCGGCCGACGCCTTCGGGAACTACGAATGGTCGGCGCGCGTCACCCTGCGCAGCTTCAACCAGAACCAACTGGGCTTCACACTGGACGGCGTGCCGTTGGGCGACATGAGCTACGGCAATCACAACGGCCTGCACATCTCGCGCGCCATCATTTCCGAGAACGTCAGCCGCGTTGACGTGGCCCAGGGTTCGGGCGCGCTGGGCACGGCCTCCAGCAGCAATCTGGGCGGCACGATCCAATTCCTCAGCCGTCGGCCGGCCGAAGCGTTCGGCGTCGACGTCGCCGGGACCTACGGCGACGAAAGCACCATGCGCGGCTTGATCCGCCTGGACACAGGTGAGCTGTTCGGCCCCGACTCGCTGCGGGCCTCGCTTTCCTACGTCAACCAGCAGGGCGACAAGTGGAAGGGCGTCGGCGAGCAGAAGCAGCAGCAGATCAATTTCAACGCCGTGCTGCCGATCGGCCGCGGCCAGCTGTACGGGTTCGTCAATCACTCCGAGCGTCGCGAAAACGACTATCAGGACATGTCGCTGGAGCAGATCGGTCGCCTGGGACGCGACTGGGACAACATCTCGGGCGACTACGCCCTGGCGGTGCGTATCGCCGACATCTACCAGGCCAACCCAGGTGGCGACTGCCCGCAGTTGGGCGGCGGAACGGGCGCCAACAACTACCCGGGCGGCGTGGGATGCGTCGATGACGCCTATTTCAACGCGGCGGGCCTGCGCGATGACACCCTGGCGGCCCTGACCTTCTCGTATCCGATCACCGACGCCCTGGACGTGTCGCTGACCGGCTACGGCCATGACAACAAGGGGCAGGGCCTGTGGTGGACCCCCTATCTGGCGACGCCGGTCGGCGCTCCGGACCAGTCCGGGGCAGCGATCACCGCCCCCAGCCCGATCTCGGTCCGCACGACCGAGTACGATATCGAACGCCGCGGCGTGATCGGCTCGGCCAACCTTCGCCTTGGCGCTCACGAGATCGAAGGCGGCTTCTGGCTGGAGAACAACGACTTCAACCACGCCCGGCGGTTCTACGGCCTCACCCGCGCGGCCAACACGCGCAACTCCCTGGACTTCCTGGAGAACCCGTTCTCCACCCAGTGGGCCTATGACTTCGATACAGAGACCCGGCAGTTCTACGTGCAGGACACCTGGACCGTGATGGACGGCCTGACCGTCAACGCCGGCTTCAAATCCCTCAGCGTCGAGAACTCGGCCACCACTCTGGTCGGCGAGAACAAGACCGGCACGATCAAGGCCGAAGACAACTTCCTGCCCCAGATCGGCGTGGCCTATGACCTCAACGGGGATCACCAGCTGTTCGCCTCGTACGCCGAGAACATCCGGGCGTTCGAGTCTTCGAACACCGGCGGCCCGTTCTCGGCGACGGCGGCCGGGTTCGCCGCGCTTCGCGACAATCTGCGCCCGGAAAGCTCCAAGACGCTGGAGGCCGGCTGGCGCTTCCGCTTCGACCAGATCCAGGGATCGGTCGCAGCCTATCATGTCGAGTTCGAAGACCGTCTGCTGAGCGTCGCCCTGGGCGCGCCGATCCTGGGTCTCGGCAACGGCATCCAGAACGTCGGGTCGGTCCGCAGCCGCGGCTTCGAGGCGGCGGCGGTCTGGTCGTTCGCGGACAACTGGTCGGCGTTCGGTTCGTTCAGCTACAACGACTCGACCTACGAGGACGACGTCCGTGACGGCGTGGGCGCGCTGGTCGCGGCCACCGCCGGCAAGACCGTGGTCAACACCCCCGAGACCCTGGCCCGGGCCGAAGTCGCCTATGACGACGGCAACCTGTTCGGCACGTTGGCCGGCGCCTTCACCGGCGAACGGTACTCCAGCTACCTCAACGACGAGTCGGCGGACGCCTTCACCCTGGTCGAACTGACCGCCGGCTACCGCTTCACCGACGGCGCCTCCTGGTTGAACGGCACGGAGATCCAGCTGAACGTGACCAACCTGCTCGACGAGGACTATATTTCGACGGTTGGTTCGGGCGGGTTCCAGAACGGCGCGGGTCGCCAGACCTTCCTGCCGGGCGCACCGCGTCAGGCGTTCATCTCGCTGCGCCGCCACTTCTGATCGGGTCCAGCGGATGGGGCGTGAAGTCGCGCCCCATCCGCTATCCGGACCGCCGATCTGACGGCCCGATCTTCCATCCACAGAGCGGGCGGTTCAGGGGCTAGACTGGCGGTTCAAATCGTCCGATTCGGAACCCATGACCGTTCATACCCCCCCGCCGGAAGGCGGTCGCATCGTCGATGAGCCGATGAGCGAGGCGCTGTCCAAGCGCTATCTGGCCTACGCCCTGTCGACCATCACCAACCGGGCCCTCCCGGACGTTCGCGACGGCTTCAAGCCGGTGCACCGGCGCATCATGTACGCCATGCACCAAATGCGCCTGAACCCGCAGGCCGCGGCGCGGAAGTGCGCCAAGGTCGTCGGGGAGGTGATGGGCACCTATCACCCGCACGGCGACGCCTCGATCTATGACGCCCTGGTGCGCCTGGCCCAGGATTTCGCCCAGCGCTATCCTCTGGTCGACGGACAGGGCAATTTCGGCAACATCGACGGCGATAACGCCGCGGCCATGCGCTACACCGAGTGCAAGCTGACCGCCGCCGCCGTGCTGCTGATGGACGGCATCGACCAGAACTCGGTCGATTTCCGCCCCACCTACGACGACCAGGACGAGGAGCCGGTCGTCCTGCCCGCCGGCTTCCCCAACCTGCTGGCCAACGGCTCGTCGGGCATCGCCGTCGGCATGGCCACCTCGATCCCGCCGCACAACGTCGGCGAACTGATCGACGCCTGCCACCTGCTGCTGGAACGGCCGGACGCGACGACCGAAGAACTGGTGCAGATCGTGCCCGGGCCGGACTTCCCGACCGGCGGCGTGGCCGTGGAAGGTCACGCCTCCATCCTGGACGCCTATGAGACCGGGCGAGGAGGCGTTCGCCTGCGCGCCCGCTGGGAGACCGAGGACCTGGGCCGCGGCGTCTGGCGCATCGTCGTCACCGAGATGCCCTATCAGGTGCAGAAGTCGAAGCTGATCGCTGACCTCGCCGACCTGATCGAGAACAAGAAGGCCCCGCTGCTGGCCGACGTGCGCGACGAGTCGGCAGAGGACATTCGCCTCATCATTGAGCCGAAGTCCCGGACGGTAGAACCTGAAGTTCTTATGGAAAGCCTGTTCAAGCTTTCCGATCTGGAAGTCCGCTTCCCGATCAACATGAACGTGCTGGACGCCACCAACACGCCGCGCGTCATGGGCCTGAAGGCCTGCCTGCAGGCCTTCCTGGATCACCGCCGCGAGGTGCTGGTCCGCCGCGCCCAGTGGCGCATCGAACGCGTCGAGAAGCGGCTGCACCTGTTGGAAGGCCTGCGGATCGTCTTCCTCAACCTCGACGAAGTCATCCGCATCGTCCGCGAGGAGGAGCAGCCCAAGGCGGTCCTGATCGCGCGCTTCGGCCTGTCCGAAATGCAGGCCGACTACATCCTTGACACCCGCCTGCGTCAGCTGGCGCGGATCGAGGAAATGGCGATCGAGAACGAATACAAGGAATTGTCGAACGAACTTGCCAACCTGCAATCGCTTTCGTCCTCGCCGGCGAAGCAGTGGAAACAGGTCGGCAAGGATCTGGAGGCTGTGCGCAAGGCGCTGATCTCGCCGCGACGCACCACCATCGCCGAAGCCGTCGACAGCTCGGCCTTCGCGCCGGTCGAGGCCTTCATTCCGCGCGAGGCGATCACCGTCATCCTGTCCGAACGGGGCTGGATCCGCGCCGCCAAGGGCAAGGTGGACGATCCCTCGGAGCTGAAGTTCAAGGAGGGCGACAGCCTCGCCTTCCTGGTTCCGACCTATACGACCGACAAGCTGCTGGTCGCCGCCTCGGATGGGCGTATCTTCACCGTCGGCGCCGACAAGCTGGCCTCGGGCCGCGGCCACGGCGAGCCGCTGCGCCTGATGATCGAACTGGACGAGAAGGCCGAGATCATCAACCTGCTGGCCCATCAGCCGGGCGGCAAGCTGCTGATCGCGTCCAAGGCCGGCTACGGCTTCGTGGCCCCCGAAGATGAACTTCTGGCCCAGAAGCGCGGCGGCAAGCAGGTGCTGAACGGCGAGCTGCTGGCGGCGCTGCGCGTCACCGGCGACCACGTCGCCACCATCGGCGAGAACATCAAGGCGCTGATCTTCCCCGTCGCCGAACTGCCCGAGATGGGCCGCGGCAAGGGCGTGAAGCTGCAAAGCTTCAAGCAGGGCGGCCTTGTGGACGTCGCCACCTTCAACGCCGAACAGGGGCCGGAGTGGGCCGACGGCGGCGGCCGCCGCCGCAACTGGCCCGACTGGAAGGACTGGCTGGGCAAGCGCGCCCAGGCGGGCCGTCAGGGGCCGCGGGGCATGCGGAAGTTCCGGTGACGACCGGGGCGCGGGTCCAGCGGGAAACCGCCGCCCATCGCGCCCTGGCCCTTGAGGCCGCCCGCCAGGCCGAGTCCGTGCTCGCCCTGTTCGAGCGCGAACATCCCGATGACGGGCGCCCTCGGGCGGCCGTCGAAGCGATCCGCGCCTGGGCCGAAGGCCGTCGGGCGCTCGACCTGGCCGAGGTTCGACGTCTATCGCTGGCCTCGCACGCCGCCGCCCGCTCCGCCGCGACCGACGTCGCCCGGTTCGCGGCCCGTGCGGCGGGGCAGGCGGTCGCGACCTGGCACGTCCCCGCCCATGCGGAGGCCGTGCCCGGCTATGTCGCCAAGGCCCTCGCCGCGGCGGACGCAACGAAGGCGTAAGCCGATGACGCCGATTTCACTATTCGGCCCAAGGCCTCGGCCTCATACTGTCCGGAAGGGGCCGGAGATCTGGCCCGGTTGGAGAATGCAATGATCACCTGGATCATCATCGGCGTCGTCGTTCTGGTGCTGCTGTTTGTCGTCGTCGGCGGCTACAACAAGCTCGTCGCCCTGGACCAGCGCGCGGACCAGTCGTTCGCCGACATCGACGTGCAGCTGAAGCAGCGTCAGGACCTGATCCCGAACCTGGTCGAGACGGTGAAGGGCTACGCCACCCACGAGCGCGGCACCCTGGACGCCGTGACCCAGGCGCGCGCCGCCGCCGCCGGGGCCACTTCGGTCAACGACAAGGTGCAGGCCGAAAACATGCTGACCGGCGCCCTGGGCCGCCTGTTCGCCGTGTCGGAGGCCTATCCGGACCTGAAGGCCAACACCAATTTCCAGCAGCTGTCGGCTGAACTGTCGGACATCGAGAACAAGCTGGCCGCGGCCCGCCGCTTCTTCAACAATGCGGTCGGCGAGTTCAACGCCGTGCGCCGCCAGTTCCCGACCGTCCTGTTCGCCGGCCTGTTCGGCTTCGCTTCGGACAAGCCCTTCTTCGACGTGGGCGAGGGCGACCGCGCCGCCATGAACGCCGCCCCGCCGCAGGTGAAGTTCTAAGAACCGATCATGGGCGCCGTCGGGCTCCAGACCCACATCTGGGCGAACAACACGCGGTCGGTCATCCTGCTGGTGACCTTCCCCATCCTGCTGATCGGCATCATCTACGGCATCCAGCTCATTCTCATGGGGCTGGGTGTCCTGCCGGGCTCCGGCAAGGCGTTGGGCGACGACATGGCCCTGGCCGCCTCCTGGCTGGGGGCGACCATTCCGCTCGCCCTCGTCGTCGCCGCCGTCTGGTTCGCCATCGCCTATTTCGGCAGCCAGACCATGGTCGACATGCTGACCGGCGCGCGGAAAGTCGAACGCAGGACCGAGCCGGAACTCTATAATCTGCTTGAGAATCTTTCGATTTCGCGCGGCCTGCGCACGCCGACGCTGCGGGTCATCGACAACGACAGCCTGAACGCCTTCGCCACCGGTCTGCACGAGGGGCAGTACAGCATCACCGTCACGCGCGGACTGGTGCAGAGCCTGACCCGCGACGAGCTGGAGGCCGTGCTGGCTCACGAACTGACCCACGTCATCAACAAGGACGTGCGGACCATGGTGATCGCCTCGATCTTCGCGGGGATTATCAGCGTGCTGGCCGAGCTGGTGTTCCGGGCCTTGCTCTATTCCGGCGGCGGACGGCGGCGCGAGGACAACAAGAACGCCATGCCGTTGATCCTGATCGGCATCGCGTTCGCCGTGGTCGGCTTCGTCCTGGCCATCGTCATCCGCATGATGCTGTCGAGGACCCGCGAGTATGTGGCCGACGCCGGCGCGGTCGAATTGACCAAAAACCCCGACGCCATGATCTCGGCACTGCGCAAGGTCGAGGGCCGCTCCAGCCTGAAGGGGCCGGACGAGCTGCAGCAGCTGTTCCTGGACAACCAGCCGGACGGCGTCGGGCTGGAAGGCATGTTCGCCAGCCATCCGCCGATCCAGAAGCGTATAGACGCCCTGATCCGGTTCGGAGGAGGGCGCGACCCCGGTCCTTGGACGGGCGAGGAGGCCTATGGCTCATCCTTCTCCGCAAGCACCTCGGTCCCCATAACCTGAACTGGAACCGCCGATGGCGAAGCGGAAGATCGAGGTCGAGAATTTCACCAGCCCCGGCTCGGTCCAGTCCGTGGACGCCGACAAGTACGAGGCGATGCGGGCCGCCTATCTGAAAGCCGTGCCGCCCAGCGAACCCGGGGCGACGCCGGCGGAGATCCTTTCCGCGCTGAAGGGCGACCTGCCGCAGGATTTGTTCCCCGGCGGGGCCACGGCGGGCTGGTGGGCGAAATGCGTTCAGCTGGACCTGGAAGCCAAGGGCGTCATCAGGCGGGGTGATCGTTCCCCGGTCCGCCTTCGGAAGGCCTGACCGCTTCGTCGGTCAGCCGTTCCCAACCCAGCCGGGTCAGCTGTTCCATCGGCCGGAAGCCGGCCTTGTAGTCCATCTTCTGCGACCCGCGGACCCAGTAGCCGAGATAGACGTACGGCAGGCCCACGGACGCCGCCTGCCGGATGTGATCCAGGATGGCGAACCGGCCCGGACTACGGTCCTCCAGCATCGGATCGAAGAAGCTGTAGACCATCGACAAGCCGTCGGAGAGCAGGTCGGTCAGGCAGACGCCGACCAGATCGCCCGGCCCGCCGTCGGAGGAGGGCGCCCGGTATTCGATCACATGGGTGCGCACGGCCGTATCCTCGACCATGGCCACATAGTCGGCCCAGCCCATGCCGTTCATGCCGCCCTCGGAATGGCGGGCGGCGAGGTAGCGGCGCAGCAGATCGAACTGTTCGGCCGTGGCCTCGGCCTCGACGAGATCGCGCGACAGGCTCTCGTTGCGTTTCAGCACCCGCCGCTGCGAGCGGGAGAAGGCGAACTCGGCGACCGGCACGCGCACGGAGACACAGGCGTCGCAGGTCTCACAGGCGGGGCGGTAGGCGATGTTCTGGCTGCGGCGGAAACCGGCCTGGGTCAGCTCGTCATTGACGTGGGCGCCCTCGCTGAACGGCAGGTTGGCGAACACCTTCCGCTCGGTCTGGCCCGGCAGATAGGGGCACGGCGCGACCGAGGTCATGTAGAAGCGAAGCTGGCGCTGGGGAACGAACCGGGTCACGCGTCTAGGTCCGCATCCAATCCGGTCCGAATTCGGGCGACCTGTCCATGACGGGATTTGGCCCCGTGTTGCAGCGCAGCGCAAGCCCGTTCGCCCGTCACCCGAACCGGTCGTGACGGGCGGGCGGTCACAGGCTGGTGTCCGTGGGCAGGACCGGCGCCTCGCGCAGCAGCACGATGGCGATCCGGCGGTTGCCCGCCAGGGTCGGATCGTCGGGATAGAGGGGGTCCGAACCCGCCTTGCCCGAGACCTGGTAGACGCGGTCCGGATCGACGCCCGCCGCCTGCAGCACCAGCCGCGAGGCGTTGGCCCGCTCGGCCGACAGGGTCCAGTCGTTCGGGCCGGTCGCCCGGTTCGACCCCGGCGCCGCCGAGGTGTGGCCGGTGATGGAGATCCGGTTGGGCAGCTGGTTGATGACCCGGGCGATGGCGCGCAGCAAGACCTGGGCGCGGGCGTTCGGGCGCGAGGAGTTCTGCTCGAACATTGAGCGGCCTTCCTGATCGACCAGCTGGATGCGCAGGCCCTCCGGCGTCTGGTCGATGATCAGCTGTTTCGACAGCTCGGCCAGCTCCGGCATCGACTGCATGGCCTGACGCAGGGATTCGGCGGCCGAGGCGAAGTCGGCGGCCTCTCGGCGGGCGATCTCCTCGCGCAGCTGCGCCTCGCTGGCGCCCGTCAGATCCGAGCTTTGCCCCGCCTGTTCGGCCGGATCCTGCGGCGCTTCCGGCGCCAGCTGGGTGATGACCGAGTTGGACCCCGACGACTTGGCGCCGTCGTCGCCCAGCGAGGTTCCTCCCAGGATGCCGCCCGAGCCCGAGGTCGTCGCCGACACGCTGGCGGGGGCGAAGTATTCGGCGATGCCGCGCTTCTGCTCCGGATCGGTCGTATTGATCAGCCACATCAGCAGGAAGAAGGCCATCATCGCGGTCACGAAGTCGGCGTAGGCGACTTTCCACGCGCCGCCGTGGTGGCCGCCGTGGCCACCCTTCTTGATCTTCTTGATGAGGATCGGACGATCGCTCATGGACATGGAATACGGGCCTCAACCGGCGAAACTGATCGAGGTTTGAAGCAACAGGGTTAAGGCGACGTTTCCCATACGGCGCCTTGCTCAGACGGCGCTTGTTTTGCCGGGCGCGGCCCCCTAGGTCGGGGACGTGACGCTTGAACCGCCTCCGGAACACCCGACCGACGAGACCCTGGCCTATCGCCGGGCGCTGGGCGCGTTCGCCACCGGCGTCTGCGTGGTCACCGCCGACAGCCCCCAAGGGCCGCTGGGCCTGACCATCAATTCCTTCACCTCGGTGTCGCTGGAGCCGCGCCTGCTGCTGTGGTGCATCGACGAGCGGTCGGAACGCTGGCCGGTATTCGCCGCCGCCGAGCGATTCGCCGTTCACATCCTGCCCGCCACGGACCGCGAGACGGCCGCGCGCTTCGCCCGGGGCGTGGCCCTGCTGGAGCCCGGCGAGTTCGAACGCCGCCTGGACGGCCCGCCGTGCCTGCCCGAGGCGCTGGCCCGGTTCGAATGCACCGTGCATGACCGCATCCAGATGGGCGACCACATGGTCGTCATCGGCCGGGTCGAGGCCTTTTCCGCCTCGGACGGCGACGCCCTGACCTTCTGGCGCGGTCGCTACGGATCCCTTGGAGTGGACGAATGAAGACCGGTTTCGCAGGCCTGGGCGTCATGGGCGGACCGATGGCGCGCCATCTGGTCGCCGCGGGCCATGCGGTGGCGGGCTACAACCGTTCCCCGGACAAGGCCCGGACCTGGGCGGACGCCCATGGCGGCGCCTTCGCCGCCACGGTGGCGGAGGCCGCGGTCGGCGCTGAACTGTTCGTGCTGTGTGTCGGCAACGACGACGACGTGCGCCAGGTCGTGACGGAAGCCCTGCCGCATCTGGCCAGGGGCGCGGTGATCGTCGACCACACCACGACCTCGGCGAAGGTGGCGCGCGAGATGTCGGACCTGGCGGCGGGGCAGGGGGCCTTCTTCATCGACGCCCCGGTATCCGGCGGCCAGGCGGGCGCCGAGAACGGCCAGCTCAGCGTCATGGCGGGCGGCGACGCCGGGGCCCTGTCGCGGGTCGAGCCGGCGCTGATGGCCTATTCGAAGGCGGTCAAGCACATGGGGCCGTCCGGCGCGGGCCAATTAACCAAGATGGTCAACCAGATCTGCATCGCCGGCGTCGTCCAGGGCCTGGCCGAGGCGGTGCATTTCGCCGAGCGCGCGGGCCTCGACACCGACGCCGTCTATGACGCCGTATCCAAGGGCGCAGCGCAGTCCTGGCAGATGGACAACCGCTGGAAGACCATGGCCAGGGGCGAGTTCGAGTTCGGCTTCGCCGTCGACTGGATGCGCAAGGATCTGGGCCTGGTCCTGGACGAAGCCCGCGCCAACGGCAGCCACCTGGCGCTGACCGCGCTGGTCGATCAATTCTATTCCGAAGTTCAGGCCCTGGGCGGCGCCCGCTGGGACACCTCGAGCCTCGCAGCCCGCCTGCAGGCTCGCGCGCGGTAAGAATCCGCTGAGACGGTTTCTGCAAATTTTCAGCTAGAGCCTTGTGAAATCCACGGAATGCCTCAAATCGATCTCAAATTCCAACCCTTATTTCGCATAATATATCTTAGGCGATAAAAGATATGCGCGACCGCGTGTCGGCTTCTCCTGTGCCGAGCCATAATTGTTGGGCAAACCCATTCTTGTCCCCGTTCTGCCCGTTGTTTCTGTCTCAGATGGCTCACAATTAGCGCGCCCGTATGGGTGGTGTCGCTGCTGTTTGCTTCGTGGGATGCTGACGAATGCGCAGAGCCGACGTCATCGTCATAGTGAAGCAGCTGGAGCTTTCGCTTAGAGGGCAAGGCGTCTCAGCGATCTGTCTTTTTTGGATCCGTCGCACGGGAGACCCAGGACGACTTCTCGGACGTCGACTTGGCGTTTGACCTTGCGCCAAGCGCTATTGAGCATTTCTCTCTGATCGATCAGTCGCGCATTCAACGCCAACTCGTCGAAGCGCTTGGCACCAAAGTCGATTTGATCGAGAGAGCATATATTCGCCCACAGGTTTCTCATCGTGCAGAACGAGACATGATCCTGATATTCTAAGCCCCCTCCCCGCCCAATGTCCGCAACGCGCCAGGAGCGGACACTCAAAGGAGGCCGGAGAGCGGACATGCTGCCGGGGCGTGCGCTTGCGGCTCAAGCGTGTTTGTCCCTGGCATCTTTGGTCATTCGGCGGATGACTAAGTTCGTCGTGTAGGCGATTTCGTACTGGTCGATTTTCATCGAGTAGAGTGGGATTTTCGTCCTGCTGATTGCTCCGCGGATGGCTTGCACATGCGCCTTGTCGATGCGGGAGCCCATATAAATCGCGGAGATGCAATTTTGGCTGCGATAGCCGGCCCGTCCAGACGCTGAGCGGATAAGCCGCCATTCTCGCTCCGGTGCCCATCGAAGCGCTTTCGTTGAAAGCACCATCCGAGCTCGCTCGTCCGCCGTCTTCCTATCCTTCAGCAAAACCGGAGGCTTTTCATTGTATGCCATCTTAACAAACTGATGGTCATCACTGAGCTCCGCTAACAATTTCCGAAAATTGTACGCGATGCAGATTCCGCGAAACTCGTCGGCATAATGGGCCCACATCGGCTCGCTGATATTAGTCTCAGAGAATGAGGCAATCCCTAGCTGGTTCAACGCGCCTTCGACTTCAGCTTTAGAGACCTGATAGGACTCGGCCTTCTGCAGGAGCGCGCTTTCGGAATGCGCTCCTTCCATCGGGTCGTTGAGCTGCTTGTGCAGCGGACAGTAGATGTACCCGTCAATGATTGAACGAATCTCGCGTTCAATCTTCTGATCATTGAGCGGGCGGTATCGGTACAGCCGACTGGGCTGACTGTAGATTCGGATTGAAGCCATGCTTGATGATGATCCGATCTGGGAAAAAATGTCCAAATCATTGCCGCTGATAGCCCGCAAGGATGGAGGCCGCGCTTGCGGGCAGAACCGTTCTTGTCAGCGGTTGTCGCCGAAGATGCTGTCGACGATCCCGTTATCGTCCAGATCCTGAATGGTGATCGGCTTCACACTCGGATCGAGATCGACGAGCCGCGCTTCTTCGATGGCCTGCTGCATCGAGTTCACGACCTTCCGAGGCGTGCGGAAGGAGATCTGCCCCACCAAGCCGTCGATCGCTTCGGGCGTGAACGGGAATGCGCCGGTCTGATCCATGAGGGTGGAATCGACACGCCATTCGTCCATGATCTTGATCGCAAAACTGGTTGCGGCGGCCTTGTCGAGCACCGCGAACTCGATCTGACGATTGACCCGGCCGAGGACGTATTCCGTCAGGATCATCGGCACGACCTCTTGCACCACAGACATGGCGACCACCAGACCGAAGCAGTTTGGGCAGCCATCGTAGATGTGGCGCAGGAGATCGTTGACGTCCAAGACCTCCTTGGACGGTGCCGCTCTCAGGACATCGACTTCGTCGATCAGCAGATGAACCGATTGCCGGAACCGCTTCGTCTCATTCTTGAAGCGCATCTCGTGAACAAACAGATTCACGATGCGCGTGAACGCCGTCATGGCTTGGTAGTCTGAAAGATCCTTGGGTGCCAAGAGCGCAAGCACTTCGGACTTGCCTTTGCACGCGTATAGTTTCTTGGCAAAATTATACAGCTCTACAGACGGTAGGAGCTTCTCGATAACGTCTTCATTGTTAGCGTCAGCGCCGAGAGCGTGCTCGTCGATGTATTGGGAAATGCATCGCATCAGAAACTGCTGGTAGGCGATGACGTCGTCTGCGAGCGTCGTCTTAGCCAACAGGTCGTCTTTGAAGGCCCCCGCGAAGGTCAGACGCCCGCGATCTTTTTTCAGCGTGGGAATGAGGTAGGCAGCGGACTTCAGGTCCTGGCTATAGTTCCTCAGCCACTGCGCGGCCCACAGAAGGGCATGGGATTTCCCGGTACCGAAGTCGCCGTACAAAAGCAGGAAATTGGTATTGCCGACCTGCTCCGCCCGAGACCGCGCGAGGAACCGCTCGAGCAGGCCGCGCTCCTTCTCATAGCCGGCCCAAATGGACAGACGGGGATCGTCATCGAAGGTGGCGTTCGACCGGAACGGATTGTCCAATAGATTGCACTTCGCATAGAAGGTCGCGTGGTCGATCATCGAAGGCTCCATCTAAGAATGCAAACGGCGGTAGGTGACGATATCGGTGGCCTCGTCCACGAGCCGTAGACAATACTCAAAGGCGTCATCGTAGTCTGAACTCGGCACCTCGTAGCACAATTCGTCCGTGGTCCCGTGACTACCGAGCGCAAATGCGGGTTCCAACAGTTCAGCCGATCCTATGATCGCGGCGTTAGCGGCGGAACTCCCCTCCTCCAGGACGAGGTCGGGATCGACCTCCATCAAACTCAGGCGCGCATTGATGGACGAATGGAACCGCACATCGATCTTCCGGCGAGCCAGTTCTTCGAACTCCCAGAGCTGGTTCTTCTCTGGCGGCCGCGTCAGCAGGGTGACCGCCCCGTCTCGCCACAACACCCGGTCGATCAACTCGCCCACGAGGCCCGTGGGGCTCAACAGAGTGCTCGATATCGAGGGCGAGACGAGGATCAGACTGCGATGCGGGACCAGGGCCCTTTCGGCATAGACCTGAGCCAGCTTTCGCGGGTGAAGCGAGCCTAAGAAGCGCGTATCTCCGAGGCGAGGATCGCCGAGATCGATCTCGGTGTCCGGCGCCGCAACGACCTTCGTCGCCTCGGAGAGATTTTTCGGCGTCTTGAGGTGATCGGAGATCTTATGTTCGCCCGCGCGGTAGGCGTAGATGTCGTCATCCTTGCGTAAGAAGATCAGCCGATAGGCGCTATTGCCTGTGCTGATGTATCGAATCCACGCGTCGTCCACGCCATCATGCCGATGATCGTCATCCATGATGGGCAGGAAATCGCCCTTTCGGTCGACCAACTTCTTCAGCGCACGCTTGGCGAAAGACGGCTCAGGATGAGAGATCAGATCAGCCAGGAATTCGCGGCAGATGAACAGCGTCATTGATTAGCGAAGTGCGATCGCGAGTTCAGCTTCTCTGGACCGACGCGCGGTTAACCGAGGGCTGTCGGATTGCATCTCTTTGTCAAACACCGCCGGTAAAGGCAGGGGCGCTTGGCCTAGGCTTTTGGCGATCTCAAGTCGGTACAATACCCGCCCCAGCATCTGATTGCGAATCATCCGTTTGGATTGATTAATCGACCAGTAGAGGGAGAACCAACGCTCGACGTCATTGATCGCCCGCTCATGCACGCCTGCCCCCCACGGCACGGGTTCGCCGATCAGGTCCAGGCCCCGCGCAATCACTACCATGAATGACCAGGAATCCAACCTTGGATAGTAGTTTCCTGAGCCGATCCCGGTCGGATCGACCTCATGGTCTAGAGGCCACATTGCGATGCAAGAGGGTCCGCCGAAGCCGGCGTCGCTCACCACATCCAACAACTGGCGGCCCCGGGCCGTCGGACTGCCCGTCGCGTCCGCGAGGCCTAGGGCGAGCGCCCAGGCGCGACGAGTGACGAGCGTCTTCCTGAGATAGTCGGCGCTGAGGTGAATGGCCGGACGGGAGACGGTGCCAGACAGTAGCCCCTGACCGAGTGGTGAGCCCACGGGCGGCAACCCAAGACCGCGGCCCTGACCGCCGCGGCTGCCGCTGTTGTTGGACTGAAGCTCGATGTTCACAGCTTTGTAAAACCTCCTGCGAAGATCCGCCGTAGAGAAGCGCTCCTCGAGGATGCTCCACTTGTGCTCGATCATCCGTTCAATGCTTTGACGGAATCCCTCTTCATCGAAACCGGACGCCAAGGCGTTCAGGAAGATGTCGCCATCGGCCGAGACGATCGCGTGGGTGAGGTAGAAGGCCGAAGCGCTTTCGTAATCAATATTGTCCCTATCGCGCCAGGTCACCCCAAGCGCATCGCCCATTTCAAGAACGGCGACCTCTCCATTCTTCACCGAGACGACGCCGAGGCTTCGAAGGACGTCGAGCACATTGAGGGTCTTCAGACGCCAGTCCTGTTGGACCAGACGCACGACATCCCCGTAGCCGAAGACCTCGGCGTCGCCATAGGCGACGCCGAAGGCTCTCACGCGATCGAGTAAAAACTCCAGCCCGACCGAATAACCGATCTTGCGTATGAAGGGCGTGAAGTCGCTAGAGGGGGCTGTAGCCAGCATGGGCCGTGATCCTCGGACGCATTTGAAGCAACACCACGCGGCTCGTGCCTTGATCGCCGATGAAGCACTGACCGGCGTCGAGCAACCGCACCATGTCCCCGAAATCTGTGAGCTTGGTGGCGCTGACCCGCATGGCTGAGAGTGTCTTGGTCGGGATGCGACTGATGGAGGCCGCGATGTCGCTGGAGAAACTCAGTCTGTGCGCAAGCGAGATGTTGACTTGGCTAAGGACACGATCGTCCACGGCCGAGGGTTGCTGAGTGGCCAAGACCAACGACAGACCAGCATCTCGCCCGCGCTTCACATATTCGACAAGCGCCGCGCGCCCGGGAGACGAGCCCTGGCTTGGGCAGACGACATGGGCTTCGTCGATCAACAGCCACACGCGGCTCGGGAAGTTCTCAGCCTGCTCGCCGGTCGAGAAGAACTCATCGACCCGGCGCCGTTGATGGAAGCGCCCCATGGTCGTGAACAACTGGCGCGCCAGGATGGCGGTCACCAGCGCCTTGTCCTCATCCCTCAGTTCCCTGAGCATGAAGACATTGCAGCGCCCTCCGACGAGAAGCTCTGAAATGTCGAGCCCGTCTTTCGAAAACAGGCCGGTCCGCTGGTAATCCTCGAGCCGATATTGAAGGACGTTCCTGGACGCCTCTGCGACCCCCGGCCAGTTGGCGGCCGAAGCGATGTAGGTGATCATCTCCTCAACGGAATAGTTTGAGCCGGCGAACCTCTCGAGGGTCTTGGCGAGGACATGCCCCTGCGGGCCATAGATCTCTTGGCCCAAGAGGCTGCACCACTCTTCGTGGAGAACATCCTTCGGGCGGATCTGCAGCGGCTCTTCATCACCGAGAAACCGGGTGGCTCCGGGCGGGACGTAGAACTTCACGTCTGCGAGTTCAGATGGCGAAAGGTTCCACTCATCCAAGGCCGCCTTTTGGGCGGCATGGATGGGCAGGTCGTCTTTCGGCGAAAAGCGCAGGGTCCAGAACTGGCTTTGGGTATCGATCAGAAAAGACGCGATCGGCGTGACGTCTCGCTGCACGGGCGAGGCGGCCTTCAGCTTGGACAGGCCCTCGATCAGGATGCCTAGGTCGACGCTCTTGCCGCTTCCCCGCGTGCCGGTGATGTAGACCACGTGCGGAAAGCTGGTGTCGAGCCAGGCGTCGGATCCGAGATAGCTGGTTCCCGTCCCGGACTCGAGCACCTTGCCGAGGTATAGGAGATCGCTCGCCTCAGCGTTGACGCTCTGGCGTCCGAAGATGATGTTTCGCCCCTTGGAGACATAGGTCTGCTTTACCAGCGGATCGAGCGTGACATAGGGGCTCGTATCAATCGTCAGCCCGAACGCCTCTGAAATCTTAGTGCTAAATGGCATCCAGCTGCTCCCGCCATGTCCTGCGGGTTCCACTGCCGCTGGTCGACAGATGGATCACTTGGGACGGCTTCAACGCCTTGAGAAAATGACCATGGTTTGCGGCCGCCACAATGGCGATCCGGCCTTCCTTCTTGACGATTTCACGCAGGCGCTGGGCGACGATCCGCGCCGAAATGGGATCAAGGTCAGAGCAGAACTCGTCGATCAGCCAGACCGGATCGTCCTGCAGCATGAGGTTCGCCAACATGGCGCGGTATCGCTGACCTCGGCTCAGCATCCAATAGGGTTTCAAGAACAATAGGGCTTCGCTCAACCCCACTCGCGCAAGGGCGTGGAAGGTACGCTCCGGCCCGAAAGGCTCGGCCAAGACCTCGAAGATCGGCCGATCTTCGGGGAGAGGGCGCAACCATCCCGCGCGGTAATCCTTCGGCGTAACCTCTCCCGTCACCTTGGCGGTGTCCTGCCGCCAGGCTGGGTCGAGCGCGCTTAGCAGCATGCTCTTGCCGCAGCCGCTGGCGCCGGCGACGAAGGTGACAGAGCCGGGCGCGGCGCTGAAATCGATTGGACCGATGAGCTTTAGGGACACGGTGTCATCGACGATGCCGAAGCCGTCCATGATCATCCGGGTCTGGGGAGTGATGGGGACCTGATAGTTCGACCAGACCTCCAGAGCCCGTACCTGCAGATCGACGCGAGCAACATTGGGCTTGGACTGAGCACGGTTCGGGAGGTCGATGCGGGCCTTCTTCACATAGGCGTTGGAATATTCATCGAGGCCGATCATGTAATAGGGGATCGGGGACCGCACGATCGGCCTGAGCGCCAGCCATTCCGACACATCCATGCTGGCCCATGAATCGTCCGACTTCACCACATAGCCGATCTTGGCGATGAGGGAGACTGGATCCTCACCCGAACCCGCGCGATATTTATTGAAGAGGCTGTGGTACTTCCGCTGTAGGCTCATAATCCCTGAAACACCCGACGCTCCGTTTTCCATGCTGGTCAGATCTTTGGCCAGCCGCGCGCGATTGCCCTCAGTCTCGCCGAGGTAGGTGAACCCTGAAGAGGACACGAAATCGATGTGCTTCAACATCTCCGCGGAGATCTCGAGGAACAGACATTTCTGACCGGCGATGTGCCAGCGGTCTCGCGCGAATCGGATCGCGTTCCGAACGAGCGGACCGGCGAGAGCGGCGCCTCGATACTCGGGGTGCACTACGACGCGCGCGATTCTCGCGATGCGGTTGACGAGCGACTGCCCGCCTTTTTTCCAGGTCTCCCAGGAAACATCCAAGGTCGGGTGATCGAACTGGCTCGAGAAGGCGCGGTGCCGCGGCTTGGCCATCATCAACGGCATCTGCAGCTCGATGTAGCCGACGGTTCGCCAGTCTGATCCGAGCTTCAATTGCAGCATTAGAACCGCGCGCCGCCCGCCGAGCCCCTTCTTCTTCGGCGCTCCAGGACCGCCGGAGAGGTTTGTGCCGCGGTAATGGAAGCCCTCAAGATAGGCGAAATCAGCCATCTCCGCGGCGGTCGTGATTTCAGAGACGCGCGCCTCAACCTTGTCGCCGGCGAAATCGATCGTCTCGGTGGCCTCGAAGACGGGCGTCAGCACGATGCTTTTCGCGCCGCTCTCGGCCCGACAGGCGATCAGCCGCTCAACGCCCTGCCTCACCTCAATGACGTCGCCGGGGCCGACCATGGCGAACCGATGCAGGTCGATCTGAAAGGTCGAGCCATCACGCGCTGTAAGCGACACGCGCTTGATTGCGCCTCGCGGCGTCGTCGACCGGACCACGAAGCCCGGCGTCTTCTCCTCCGACATCACTGGATTGGTCAGCTGGCCGTCCGCCACGTCTTACACACCGTCATTAGAAAACACCGCACCGCCGGGAACAGCGGGCGGGCGACCGAAAAGCCAACTCGTCGACCTCCGCGCCTGCCGGACCACGCCCGTGGATACGACCGTAGGAGAAAGGGCGAGCGAGGTCACCCACGACCTGTGATCGTCGCCGCATTGTTCGGTCGATCGCGCCGTACTCGCGATCCTCGACCATGACGAAGAGACACTGATCTCCCGAAGCGCGCGCCCAACGCTCACCGATCAACCGCGTCTAGTGGGTGTCGCCCGCGTCGGCCAGCATGGCGTCCTTGTATTCGACGACGAGGACCCTGTCCGTCAGCCCAGCGACGAAGTCCGGATAGAATCAGTCTTTCGATGTCGCCAGTCGGAACGCATAAGACCGACGCACGAGGTTGCGAACCCATCGTTTGACCTTCGGATGAATGTCGATCGCGACCGCGCACTGCTGTCGAAGGCTCCGATCCGCCCCGAATGCAGATGTTTGGTGAAGACCGTCCGGCCCACGTATCGCCGGGCGCTGTCGGGCCAATAGCGGTCGGGATCGAAGACCGCGACGTGAGAGGTGACAAGGGCCAATCGGTCGGCGAACAGGCACTGCTCGAAGCCTCGGATTGGCGGAACCGGTGCCGGGTCAATTGCTCCAGATTGAACCTTGACTGGACCCGGGCCGTGAGCGCGTTGCAAAGGACGGTCTGCAAGGAGGCCAGAGTCACGTCCGGACGCGCGATGGGCGCGGGCCGTCCTCAAAGCGCTACACTTCAGTTGATGATTTCGACCGCGACAAGAGCCAAAATCGTTGGAGGGCTCTCGGTGTCGCCATAAGCGGACCTGCGCGACGGCCGCTATGAGTCAGTTTCAGACATCGGACCGCCGCCGAAAGGCGGACATTCGTTTGGCAGATCCACCATGTCCGCAGCACGGCTGCACTAACCCGGTCAGAAGCTAGTCTTGTCCGCCGTCACAGTCGGGACAGGTCGCTCAGAAACGATGGCCATCATCGGTTCCCAAGCATAGCGGCAGCCGATGGCGATCAAGAAGACGGCGAAGGCGCGCACCGCGAACACATGGGCCATCTTCACACACGTGACCTTGAAGTTGATGCGGGCACGATCCCGGCGGACGCTGGTGAACTTGCCGCGGATGAGGGCGGCCTTGCGGTCGGGACCCGCCCACCGGGACAGGAGATCCACCGCATCCAGTCGCGATGCGATGCCGACCTCAAGGCATCGAAATGCCCATCGCCCGCTCTGGAACAGATAGGCCCCAGCCGCGACGAACAGTATTAGCGTGACCAATGTTCGAACGAGGTCGCCGTCCCGGCCTAAAGTCGCCGGCGTGACCGCTGCGAGAACAGGTGTCAGTACCCCCGCGATCGCTAGATAGGTGTTGGCGCGGGCTTCCACTGTGCGCCGTCGCTCTAATTCTGAGGCCGCCAGAAGGCGCGCCTCTTCGATAAGGGTGTCGAGGTCGTCCTCAATGGGATCGGTCTCGATTCGATCGAGATCAATCCGAAGCCGCTCAGCGTCCTCGGCTTCACCGTCCGCTTCGAGGATGGGCCAGAAGAACTCGCGCAAGTTCATGCTACGCGGCTCGCTAGATGATCGACGATCGCGGATGCGATCGGAAGGCCGGTACGGGTCTCGATCCAGGCCCACTGTCCGTTGGGATTGCACTCGAGAAACCAGTAGTCACCACTTCGGTCTTCAACGAGATCGATCGCGCCATAGGTCAGGCCAAGCTCGGCGACGAGCTCAATGCATTTGGCGACCACGTCTGGCGGCAAGCTGATCGCTTTGTGCGGCAGATCGCGTGAGGCCCCGCGACGCCAATCTACGACGGCCTCGGGCTGGTCTTGAGAGTCGATGGCGGCGGCGAAGACGCGCTCGCCCACCACGGTCACGCGAAGGTCCGTCGTCTTGGTAATCTCACGCTGCAGGATCAACGGCGCAGCGCGAATGCTGCCTGCGTCACGCGCTTCCGCCCGATCCAGCCGCGAGGTAAACATCACCGCTTCCTCGGCACCGTCGAGAAGCGCTTCACGTAGGGGCTTGGCGATGCTGGCACCGCTCTCCACGAAGGCGGCGAGCCGATTGGGATCATTGGTGACCATGCCGTGGGGAATCTGGAACCCGAGCCGCTGCGCCGCGCGCAGCTGTCGCGGCTTGTCTTCAGCAAGGCCGATGGCGTTGGGCGAGTTCAGCCATAGCGGGTCGAGCCGGAGGTACGCCGCCAGGTTCAGAGCGCCGCGGAGCACGCTTTCACCACCTGGCTCCGCCGGGAGATGACCATCTCGATCGACGCCTTCAACATGCTGACCGCCTGCCCCGTGAGCGGGCGACCTGAGCCGCTTACGGCCGTCGGCTCTCTATGACTACATGGTTTCAGGCACACGAACCGCGCCTGAAACCCTGCCCGTCGGCGAGACCAGGATAGCTAGGGCCCGTCGGACCCGCCGGTCCGACGGCGCAGCCGCTTCGCCCTGGCTGGCGCGAGGGGGCGGAGCCCTTAGCGCTGTCGGCGGCGTGCGACCCGCGCCCGTTGTCGCCCTGCCCGCTTTCACTCGGCAGGGAACCTTGGACGGGGTCCGCCGTTTCCGGCGCCGTCGTGAAAGAGAGTGGCGTGATGTCCTACTATTGCATCGTCAACCTGCCAGGCGCGCCGGTCCGCGAGATCGCGGCTCTCGGCGCGGCGGACGACGAGGCGGCGCGCGCGGAACTCGCCCGGCTGGCCGAGCTCTGGCCGGCGTTCGAGACCATCGCCCTTTATGACGGCGAACGCGCGGTCTCGGTGTTGGCCAATCCCGCCTTTGGCTTCTGCTCGGAGCCGCTCGAGCTGCGAACCTTGGCCGCTTGAGCCGTCCCGGCTGACCCTGCTCGGCGACTCCCTGACCGCCGGCTACGGCCTGCGCCCCGGGGGCGGCCCTTCCGGTCCGGCTCCAGGCGGAGCTGGAAGGGCTCGGCCGGCCCGTGACCAACGCCGGCCGTTCGGGCGCGCCGGATGGCTTCGGGCCTCTTGCTCCGAACCTCTCCGCCTCCACTCAGCGCCGGGCGGCGGCCTTGTCGCCGCGGACCAGGGCCTCGACCTCGTCCTCACCGACATTGGCGTTGTCGCCGGGCGTGGTCATGGCCAGGGCGCCGTGGGCTGCACCGAGTTCGGCGGCGCGCCGTCCGTCCTCGCCGTTCAGCAGGGCGTGGATGACGCCCGAGGCGAAGGCGTCGCCGCCGCCCACCCGATCTAGGATTTCCAGATCGGATCGCAGCACCGAGACGTGCCGATCGATCCGGTCATGGAAGACGCCCTGCCAGCTGTTCGCCGAAGCGCTGCGCGGATCGCGCAGCGTATAGGCGACGCCCTTCAGGTTCGGGAACATGCCGAAAGCCAGAGTGGCCGCCCTAGCCGGGGGCGCGGGATCCGTCGGCCAGCCGCGGCGACCGGCCCAATCGTCGGCCAGCCCCAGACAGGCGCGCAGTCCATGGTCATCGCCGAACAGCAGGTCGGCCTCGGCGATGATGCAGCGGTTCACCTCGCGCGCCGCCGATGGATCGGGATGGCTGTTCCACAGGCTGGCGCGATGGTTCAGGTCGTAGGAGACCGGCACCCCATGCCGACGCGCCGCCTTCACCGCCGCGACGGCGGTGCGCGCCGTGCTCTCCGACAGAGCCGCGAAGATGCCGCCGGTGTGCAGCCAACGCGCGCCGCCGGAGCCGAACAGGGCATCCCAGTCGAAATCCTCGGGCGTCAGGGCCGAGGCGGCGGAGTTGGCCCGGTCCGACACGCCCAGGGGCGCCCGGACGCCAAACCCCCGCTCGGTGAAGTTCAGCCCCACGCGGGTGTTCCGTCCGATGCCGTCCCACTCGCGCCACAGGACATGACGGACATCGACCCGCGCCGAGGCGATCAGGGACTCGGTCAACACGCCCAGTTCATTGCGCGGCAGGGCTGTCAGCACCGCGGTCGGACGGCGGAAGGTGCGGCTCAGGCCGCGCGCGACATTGTACTCGCCGCCGCCTTCCCAGACGTTGAAGGCACGGGCGCTACGCACCCGGTCCTCGCCTGGATCGAGGCGCAGCATGACTTCGCCCAGAGCGACACAGTCCCAGGCCCGGCCTTCGGCGGCCGGGACCGCCCAGCCGGTCATCGGATCCTTCATGCCGGGCGGCAGCCGAACAGGGCCAGATCGATGCTCTCGGCCATCAGACGATAACCTTCATCGCTCGGATGAAGGCGGTCGTCGCGGCTGGTCCCCTCGCGGAAGCCCTCCGGTTTGGCCGGGTCGCGGACAGCGGCGTCGAAGTCGATCACCCCGTCGAACACCCCGTCCTCGCGGATGAAGCGGTTCAGCGCCTGCCGCGTGCCCTCGGACACCGGCTCATAGCGCTCGGAGCCCTCGAAGGGCGTCAAGGTGCCGCCCATGACGCGGATATTCCGGTCATGCAACCGACTGACCACCTGACGGTAGCCGAGGATCATGTCCGCCGCGTTTCGTCCCGGGCGGGCCGGATCGCCGTTGTGACGGATATCGTTGATGCCCTCGAGCAGGATCACATAGTCGACCTGCGGCAGGGCCATGATGTCACGGTCCAACCGCGCGAGGGCGGAATGGCTGCGGCCGTGGTCCATCAGCCGGTTGCCGCTGATGCCCTGGTTCAGCACGACGATTTGGCCCGGGCAGGTCGCCTCGAAGCGGCGCGCCAGAAGGCTGGTCCACTCCCGGTGCGCGTCCAGCGTCGCCGTCGCCCCCTCGGTGATGGAATCGCCCAAGGCGACCACCACGGTCGGGGCGCTGTCACGCTGGGCGTAGACGGCTGAGATGACGTTCTGACGGCGGACGACGCGGGCGCCGTCCGGCACGTCGCCACGCCCCTCGACGATCCGCACCGGCGTGCGACGCACGGCCGGCTGGGTCGCCTCCGGGAAGTGGATGCTCAGTGATACGTCGCCGAACGCCGGCACCGTCAGCGCGACCGGATCGCTGATCCAGGCCGCCCCGACCGGGATGACCACCTCGCTTCGGCCGCCGAAGGTGACGGGCACGACGGCGCCTTGCCCGTTCGTCAGGCGCGCGGACAGGTCATCGAGGTGCAGGGGGGCGACGCCCAATTCGTTGGTGACACGGAACCGAAGGGCGGTCGCCGAAGTCCCCATCCGCATATCCTGACGCACGGTCTGTGCGTTGAACAGCACCGGCGCCTCGGGCGTTCCATCCTTGCGGTCCGGGGCCGCCGAAGCGGTCCAGGCCGCGACCCAGACCGGCTCGCCGGAAGCGGCCTGGGCTCGGACCGGGCCGGCCGCAAGGACCAGGGCGGCGGCGCACGCCACGGCCGTCATCATACCACGCATCGTCAGCACCCCTCGGCGTTCAGGATCAAGAGAAGAAGGTTCCGCCGTTCACGTCGACGTTGGCGCCGGTCATGAAGCCGGCCGCGTCGGACGCCAGGAACACCGCCGTCGCGGCGGCTTCCTCAGGACGCCCTTCGCGACGCAGCGGCGTGCCGTTCGCCACGGCCTGGCGGACTTCGGGCTTGGTGAAGTCGTCATGGAAACGGGTCGAGATCATGCCGCAGCACAGGGCGTTCACACGAATGCCCCTGGGGCCCAGTTCCTTGGCCATCGAGCGGGTGAAGGTCATCACAGCGGCCTTCGACGTGGCGTAGATCGCCGCGCCGGGACCGCCGCCGTCACGGCCGGCCAGCGAGGCGAAGTTCACGATGGCGGCGCCCGCCTCCATGTGCGGAACCACGGCCTTTGTGGTCAGGAAGACCGACTTCAGGTTCAGGTCCATGACCGTGTGGAAGAAGCCTTCGTCGATCTCGGCCAGCGGCTTGCGCGCCACCATGCCGCCGGCCGTGTTGACCAGCACGTCGATCTTGCGGCCGAAAGCCGCCTGGGTCGCGGCGACCAGCCCGTCCACGGCCGCGGCGTCCGTGACGTCGGCGCGGTGCAGGATCGCTTCGCCGCCGGCCTCCTGAATCAGGCGCAGAGTTTCCTGCGCGCTGGCTTCGTCATTGGCGAAGTTGATGCAGACCTTCGCCCCCTCAGCCGCCAGTTGAAGTGAAACGGCCCGGCCGATGTCGCGGCCGCCACCGGTGACGATGGCCACCTTGTTCTTGAACGTCATGTCTGTCGTGGTCCTAAGGGAAGAAGGGATTGGAAACGCTGTCAGGCCTGGTCGCCCGGAGCCCGGGCGCCGGACGTCTCGCTGTCTGGAGCGTCCAGCTTCCGGACCGGTCCGGTGATCCACCAGATCGCGATCAGGCTCAGCGGGATGAGCGACGCCACCAGGATGAAGATCGGGGCGTAGGAGACCTTGGTCATCGTCGGCACCAGCCAGGTGGTGATCAGGGTCCCGGCCACGGCCGCCATGCCGCCGACGCCGGCCAGCGACCCCACGGACTTGCCGTGGAACAGGTCGCCCGGAATGGTCTGGATGTTGCCGATGGCGACCTGGAAGCCGAACAGAACCACCGCGATGGTCAGCACCGCCAGGGTCGGGTCGGTCGCCAGGACGGCCCCCAGCAGCGCCGGCGCCATGATGACGCAGCCCAGGGTGATGACCCACTTGCGGGCGCGGTCGGCGCTCCAGCCCGACGCGATCAGCTTGCCCGACAGCCAGCCGCCGGACAGGCTGCCGATCATCGCGCCGACAAAGGGCACCCAGGCGAAGATGCCGATCTGCTTGATGTCGAAGTTGAAGGTCTCGGCCAGATAGATCGGCAGCCAGGACACGAAGAGCCACCAGATCGGGTCCAGGAAGAAGCGCGAGAGGACTAGGCCCCAGCTCTGGCGATGGGACATCATCTGCTTCAGCGTCGGGGTGTAGATCGGACCGACCGGGCCGCCGGCGTCGGCCGGGGCGTCCAGGATCAGGACCCGTTCGGCCTCGCTGACCCAAGGATGCTTGTCCGGACCCGCGCGGTAGATAACCAGCCAGGGCAGCAACCAGATGAAGCCCAGGGCGCCGACAAGGATGAAGGTGCCCTTCCAGCCCAACCACATGAACAGCAAGGCGATCAGCGGCGCCGAGATGATGGCGCCGATCGAGGCGCCGGCGTTAAAGATGCCTTGGGCGAAGGCGCGTTCCCTGGGGGGGAACCACTCTGCGTTCGCCTTGACCGCGCCCGGCCAGGCGCCGGCCTCGCTGACGCCCAGCACGGCGCGGAAGACGCCAAAAGAGGTGATCGAGTTGGCGACGGCGTGCAGGGCGATCGAGATCGACCAGACCCCGATCGACAGGGCGAAGCCCATCCGGGTGCCGATCTTGTCGAACAACCGGCCGAAGACGAACTGGCCGGCCGCGTAGAACAGCATGAACACGGTGACCAGAAGGGCGTAGTCCTCCTTGGTCGCGCCGATGTCGTCGGCGATCTCCGGCCACATCACCGCCAGGGCGTTGCGGTCGATGTAGTTGATCACCGTGGCCACGGCGATGAGGCCGATGATCAGCCACCGCACTGCGGATCGTTTCTGCATCACTCTCGCACTCCCGTCACGGGTCGGTCGCCTGCGCGCCGGCCTCTCTATCGATCCAGTCGGGCCCAGGGGCCGCTCCAGCGCCAGGTCTGCCCGTCGGCCGAGACCGAATGGGCCACGCCCGCCGTCACATCGTCGGCTATGCCCAGGGCCAGGGTCTTGCCCGAGGCCAGTGTCAGGACGATCACCTCCGCCCCGTCGCCGCGCACCCGTTTGACGTCCTGAATGCGGCTGTCGGCGCCGGTCACCGTCTCGGCCGTGCCGTCGTAGCGACCGTGCGGCTCGAGCACGCCGAAGAAGGACACCTCGGACTGGCCGTCGACACGCTGGATCAACAGCGGCTCGCGACGCAGGTTGAAGCTGGGGTCGTTGGCGCCGCTTTCGGCGAGGATGGCGCGCGACGGCGCGCTGGCTCCGAAGCGCCAGGTGTAGAAGCGGCCGTCCAGTAACCAAGTCAGGCTTCGGGTCTGCTCCGCCGCCGCCGTGGAGGCGTCGACCCACAGGTGCTGATAGCCGTCGGCGCGGCCGAGCACCGGCCGCTCGGCCACGGCCCGTTGAGCTTCGAAGCCGACGTTCATGATGTGGCCGTTGTAGTGCAGCGGCAGGTCGAACCGCGCCGCCGTCGAACTGGTGGCCCGCAACAGGTCGATGACGATCGGCAGGCCCAGATCCGGATGCTCGACCAGCGCCTGGGTGCGGGTGAAGACCACGCCGTCATAGGCCCCTGTCTGGCGGGCGGAAACGATCTGGGTCCCCTCCCCCGTTTCGAAGAACAGCACTTCAGGCGCCCGATCCTCGCCGATGCGCCAGTCGCCGCCGAACTGGTTGCGTTCGTTCACCACCAGGGTGTTGTGCGCGACGGTCGCCTTGGCCCAGCTGTTGTTCTCCGGCAGATAGATGCCGCCCGCCTTGGCCTCGATGTTCAGGAATCGCGCGGCGCCGTAGTCGGTCACCACCCGCTGGCCGTTGTCGTAGAAGAGCCAGTTCAGCTTGTCGAAATGGCCGTGGCCCATGCCCATGGCCGTGGCCTTGAACACGAGGGCCTGACCGTCCTCGCCGTTCTCGCGCAGGATGCCCAGGCCGCCGTGCGCGCCGTCGGCGCCGTCGCGCAACAGAATCGAGCGGAAGTCGAACGGACGCGCCCGGCCTTCCGCCACGCCCTGGGCCACGCGCAGGCCGTCCGGCGACAGCAGGGTGCGCCCTTGCCGCTCAGCGATGGACAGCAGGCCGGAGTCCTGCGATCGCGCATAGGCGACGGCCACGCCGGTCACCAGTTCCTCGGTGTCCAGCCCCTTGTCCAGGATCGCGTCGTTGATGGGGATGAAGTAGCCGCCGTAGCTGGACTGGATCACCGCGTCGACGGCCTTCAACAGCACGCCGTCACGGTGGTTGAAGATGCCGCGTTCCGGGTCGTTCTGTTCGATCGTCCGCGCGAAAATGATAAAGGGCGCCAACGCATAGCGCTGATAGTACGGCCCTTCCTCGTAGTAGCCGTCCGGCGAGAACAGTTGATTGATCTGGGCGATGAAGCCGGCCGAGCCATCCCTTTTTAGACCCATCAAGGCCTTCTCGGACATCTCGGCGTCGCGCAGGACGTAGCCGGTCATGCCGACGGCGGCGACGGCCCAGGTGGCGTGGTTGTGGATGCGCTCGAAATTGTTCGGCGTCTCGTCCGACAGGAAACGCGCCATGCGGCGGAAGACCTGGCCGTCGATCTTCTCACGGTCCTCGGCGCTCAGCGTCTCGCGGATCGCGTCATAGCCCTGGATCGAATAGACCAGCCAGACGGAGTCGTTCAGCGTCTGCCAGAAGATGCGGCCCGGAATCTGGCCGCGTCCGGCCGGGTGGGCGCCCAGGGTCGGATACAGATCGGCGTACTTCAGCAGCAGGTCGCGCGCGAAGTCGGCGTAGGCGCGATCGCCGGTCAGGCGGTACAAGGCCCCGGCGTTATAGATCGCCTGATAGTTCCGCTTGTGCTGTTCATGGGTATAGCCGCCGCCCGGATCGCGCGGGACCGGCACGTCGATCTCGCGACCCATGGCGGCGCGCACCATCCGTTCGACCCGCGCCTGCTCGGCGGCGAACATGGGATACTGACCGCCGGCCTCGGCCATGCGCCGCCAGTCGTCGGGACTGGTCAATACGGGCGTCGTCGCCGTCCGGGCCTGGACCACGGCGGACGGGACCGCAGCGGCTGCGGCAGGCGTCGCGCCTGTCACCGCTCCGGCCAGCAGCAGGGCCGACAGGGAAAGCCTGAGGATCATCACAAAGTCTCCGGCAGGACCGCCACCGAGGCGACGTCGGACTCAAGCGGCGGCGTGCGCACCAACTGGTTGTCGCGAACGACCAGTACGGGTTCACCGACACGATGGCTGAAGCGAATGGCGCCGCTGTCGGTCAGCCGGTTGCCCGTAACCTCGGCGAACTGGACCCCGCGCATCAACAAGGCGGGGGTGGTGACGGACCCCGCCTTGTCGAAGACCGCGTCGGTCACCGACAGGCGCGGCCCAAAGGTGCTCTCGTCCGTACCGCCGCGATACAGGTCGACAACCGGCCCGCCGACCCGGCGAAAGGTCCCGCCTTCTATCCGGATCGTCTCGACGTTGTAGGTCCCACGGTCGTCGGTTTCGGCGGCGGCTGAAACGACCGCGCCGCTGACGTTGTCCACCGTGACGCCCTTGAGCAGCACCCGATCCGCCATGCTGCCCTTGCCCAGGGCGATGACATCGAACCCTCGATTGACGATCAGATCCGAGACCCGGCTGTCCTCGACGATGATCTCGAAATTGGCGGCGTTCGAACCGGCCGCGACTCTGATCACCGCATTGCCGACCTCGTCGGGCGCGTCGCGCCCGGTGACGGCCACGCGCGACAGCTTCAGCGAGCCGCCCCGTTGGAGTTGGAACAGCGCCGGACGGGAGAAGGAGATCTCGGCCTCACCCTCGGCGGGTCCTCGCACCGTCAGCGGGGCGTCGACGAGGATGGTGCGATCGACCGAATAGCGTCCCGCGGCCAGGGTCAGTACAGCGCCGGGCGCGGCGGCTTCGGCCGCATCGGCCAGAGCGCCCTCGCCGGGCGGCACCGCCACCTCCCCGCCGGTGTCCAGACGGGGTTGCTGGCCGTGCTTGGGATACCAGTCCACCCCCGTGCCGCCTCGGGCCACGATGCGCAGGTCCCGCGAGGCGCCGACGCCGTCAAGCCCGTTCGGGACCAGAAGCCCGCCGGGTCCGCGGGTCAGGGTGACCGCGCGGCCCTCGAAGCCCCGGGTCAGGCTGTCCGATACCGCCGGGCTCTGGATGTTTCCCGCGAAGGCGATGCCGGACAGATCGCCCAGAACACGTACTGGATCGCGGCGGCCGTCCGCGGCGACGATCAGGTTGTTGGCGAAGCGGCTGTTGATCGGCGCGGCCGACCGCTCCTCATCCATGCCGGCGCCCAGGAAGATGCTGCGCGCGCCGATGATGGTGTTGTTCTCGATCACCGCATTGTCCACCTGATGGTAGCGGTTGATCGGCGAGTCCGGCACGCCGTACATGATGCTGAAGGCCGAGCCGAAGCCGTCGCCCGCCAGGCCTTCCATGTAGTTGTTCCGGACGGTCTGGTTTCCGTTGATGATGCGTATGCCGCCGGTGTGCGGCTTGTTTCCGCCGATGAAGACGTTGGACTCGACCAGATTTCCGGCGCCGTGACGCAGCACCAGGGCCCCGCGCGACTGGAAGAAGACATTGCCGCGGTAGGTGTTGCCGCCCGACTTGTTGGAGACGATCTCCACCTCGCCGTCGCAGCCCTCGAACCAGTTGTTCTCGACCACGGTGTTCGATGCCGACAGGGAGTCGGCGCTGGAGCCGACGCGGATCGTCTCGCCGCCATTCGAGCCCAGGTTCGGGCGCGGGCCGAAATAGTTGTGGTCGATGCGGTGCCGGTTATCGAGCCCCTGCTGCTCGTCGCGGACGATGACCAGGGTGGTGCCCAGATTGGTTTTGCCCGTCAGATGGTTGTGGTCGAAGCGATTGTGCGAGCCGTACAGGGCCACCCAGTTGTCCGAGGTCCCGCGATCCGGCTTGTTGAAGCCGTCGATGACCACGCCGGTGACGCGGCTCTCCACCGCGCGACGATCCCGCGAACGGCGGAACGAGATCACCTCGCCGGTCGGTGAGTAGCCGTCACGAAAGACCAGGTTCGACACCACCAGCTGCCGACCGGCCATGCGCAAATTGGATTGCCCCGACAGAATGACCCGCCCCGGGGTCTGGGCCGTCAGGGTGATGGGGCGGCCCGGCTGCCCCTCGGCGTCGAACAAGATCTGGAAGTCGGTCCATACGCCGTCCGCCAGGACGATGGTGTCGCCCGGTTTCGCGGCGCGAACGGCCCGCTGATACGCCTGCGGATCGTTGACCACGGTAGAGGTCTGGGCTGTGGCGGCTCCCGCCCAAAGCAATACGGCCGCGGCGGCCGCCCATCTGGCAAACATTCTCGCCTCCCATTCGGTCCGGCTTGACGCGGACTCGCTGACGGCTCTGCGGCCGACAGGGGGACGCTAACAGTAAGAACCGGCCGCGCCAACCACTTGGTTCTGAAAAACCGGTATAGATTACAGACCAATTGGTCCGGTCGATTGTCGCTAGACTGCTCGGGTGCTGATCAGGAACCGTTCGCGGCTGGCCGCCGTCTGGCGTTCCAGCTCCTGCTGCGCCTGGGCCGCGCTGGCGTCTAGCATGGCCGATAGAAGGCGGTTGAAGTGGGCGCGCATGGCGCGCCGGGCGCCCGACGGATCGCGCGCCTGAAGAGCATGGAGAATGGCCATGTGCTCCTCGACCCGGGAGGAGTCGTCGATCTCGCAGATCGCCTTATGAGCGGCCATCACCTGCGGCTGCTCGGTCCGCATGCGCCACAGGGTTTCAATGGTGTGCAAAACGGCGACATTGTTGGCGGACGCCGCGATGACCCGGTGAAACTCCCGGTCGGCGGCGTCGGCGTCCAGGTCGGGATTGCTCCCGTCCATCGACCGGACAAGATACTCAAGACGCTCCAGCGCCTCCGGCGTGATCACCGAGGCGGCCAAAGCGGCCGCTTCGGATTCGAATAGGGAGCGGGCCTCCGTCACCTCAAAGGGACTGACGGTCGGCAGGGCGTGGGGGGCCGCGACGCCGCAAACGAAGACGCCGGAACCCGTCTTGATGACCAGCTTGCCCTGGGCCTGCAGCGCCACCTCGGCTTCACGCACCGTGACGCGGCTGACGCCGAACTGCTCCGCCAACTCGCGCTCGCCCGGCAGCTTCGCGCCAGGGCCGTAGCCCTCATCCGCGATCAACTGCAGGATCTGTTCGGATACGGTATGGAAAAGGCGCTTCTGACTCATACGTGCAGCCTAGCCGAACCGGGGCGTCGGGCCAATCGGTCCGACACCCCTCACTCGATCAGAACCTGCGCCGCATCGAGACGTAATATTTGCTCCCGTAGGCGTAGTAGCCGCGGGTCGATCCCCACACCGGCATATCCTCGATGCGCGGTTCATCGGTGATGTTGATCGCCTCGAACTGCAGTCGGGTGTCGCGGCCGAACTGGTAGCTGGCCCGCAAGTCCACCGTCCCCGCCCCATGGACGTAGCGCAGCTGCGAATTGCCGCCGACGAAGTCCTGATAATAGTCGGAGCGGTACTTATAGATCGCCTGCAGATCCAGGTCGCCGATCTGGTAGTAGATCTGGGCCGACAGAACGTCCTTGGACAGACCCGAAAGACCGGCGGGCGGGATCATGCCCTCGGTCACCGCCCCCGTCGCGGCGTCGATGACATCGCCCAGGCGGACATCCTCATTCTCGAAGTCCAGGTCGGCGTAGCTGTAGCTGACCTTGATCCCCAAGCCGTCGAACGGCGCCGGCAGGCTGGAGAAGCGGTAGGCTCCCGTGACCTCGAAACCCAGCAGGGTGCTTTCGTCGTCGCTGTTCTCGGTCTGGACGACCGGCACGGTGACCGATTGGCCATCGATGACGAAGGTCTCGTCATAGGCGACGGGCCGGAAGCCCCCGGTGAACTGCTTGGCGTATACCGCCAAGGCGAACATCGAGTCGCGGTTGGCGTAGTATTCCAGCGACAGGTCCGCGTTCCACGACATCAGCGGCTCGAGGCGCGGGCTGCCGTTGGCGGTGATGTTGCGCAGGGCCTCGGCCACGTTCGAATAGTCCGCGCCGCTGTCGACGGTGATGATCCGCCCCGCGCCCAGGGCGCTCGGCGCCGGACGCGACATGGCGCGGAAGAGACCGCCACGCAGCAGCAGGTCGTCCTTCAGCTCGAAGGTCAGGTTCAGACTGGGCAGCCAGCGCGTGGTGCCGTGCTCGATGACCGTTTCATCGAACTCGCCGGTCGGGACCAGGCTGATCGTGCCGTCGCCGTTGTCCACCACGTTCAGATCGGCGCGCAGGCCCTTGGAGGCGACCTGCGTGTCCACGACACGCAGACCGACATTGCCGCGGAACGGCAGGTCGCCGGCCATGCCGGCGAAGCTGGCCATGCCGTAGCCGGCCCAGACGTCTTCCGAGACGTCGCGGTTCTCAACGGCGCGGATGTCGAGCGGCAGGCCGGTGTCCGGCACCCCCGAATAGGCTTCGAACAGACAGACGGCGTCGAAGGTCGCCCATCGTTTGATGCTGTTCGACGACGAGCTGTCCAGGAAGTCGGTCTGCGGGAAGGCCGTACGACACAACAGGTTGGCGGCGCGGTCCACCGCGCGATCGTCCTGGGTGAACTCGACCCGATTGTCGAAGTCCTTGAACGTCATCGTCGAGTAGCGGACGCCGGCGTCAAAGGCGGTGAAGAACCCGTCCGAAGGCTCATAGGTGGCGTCAAACCGGCTTGCGAAGATCTCGTGATCGCGCTGGCTCTGGTCGCGGCGGATGCGGGCGTCGTCGCTGAACAGATCGTGGTTGGTGATGTCGAAACGTGGATCGATGGTGAAGGTCGGGACCGGACCGTTGCGCAGATCCATGGTGTAGGGCACCCGCTGATTGTTCATCGGGGTGCGGACGCCGTAGATGTCCAGCGGATCCGAGCGCAGGCGAACATTGCGGTCGGTCTCGTTGCGCAAGGTGTGCGACCAGGACACGTCGCCCCTCAGGGTCAGGGACTCGTTCACGAAATACTCGACGTTCAGACCCGCGCCCTCATAGGTCTCGGAACGGTTCTTGAAGGTCGAGTTGGTCTCGATGGAGCTGTTGCCGGTCACGGCCAGCAGCACGTGGTTCTCGTCAACGACCCGATTGGTCAGGCCATAGCGGCCTTCCGAAATGCCCAGCTCGTTGCGCCGCTCATTGTAGGAGCGATCGGAGTACTGATAATCGAGGTTGATGTTCAGGCGGTCGTTCGGCCGCCACTGGATCGCGCCGAACCAGGCGTCGCGGGTGTCGTCTTCCTCGATCTGACGGAAGATGTAGCTGTTCGGAACCAGATAGAAGGGCGTGCCGGCCGCGGCCTGGGCGCGTGACACCTCGGCGCAGTTGCCGGTCTGGGTGGTGCTGGCGTTACAGGCCACCCAGGTCGAGCTGGCGTTGTAGACCTCTTCCGGATTGGTGACGTCGTTGCGCTGGAAGCCCAGCGACAGGCCGAGCTTGCCCAGACCGCCCAGATCGAACTGGTCCACGAAGCTGAGGGTCCCCCGATAGCCCGGGGAGGGCTCGTTCAGCAGCCGATCCTCATAAGGATTGTAGTTGATCTTTCCCTCGATCTGGATGCGACGTCGGTTGAAATCCAGCGGCCGCAGGGTGCCGAGTTCCACCAGGCCGGACACGCCGCCCTCGATCAGATTGGCCTGCTGGGTCTTGTAGACCTTGATCTGGTTGATCAGTTCGGAGGGGAACTGGTTGAAGTTGACCGATCGGTCGCCGCTGCCGTTGGAGGCCTCGCGACCGTTGAAGGTGGAGGCGCCCAGGAACGGCCCCATGCCGCGAATGGCGATTTCAGATGCGCCGCCCTTCTCGCGGTGGGACGCCGCGCCGGTGATGGTCTCGATCGCCTCCCCCACCGACAGGGCCGGCAGATCACCGATTTCATCGGCCGTCAGGGCGTCCACAATGGTGGCTTCCTGGCGCTTGGTTTCTATGGAGGTCTGCATCGTGCGGCGGGTGCCGGTGACGACGACCTCGTCGAGGGTGGCGTCCTCGGTGACGACCGGGGCGTCCTGGGCGAAAGTCGGCGCGGCGGCCGCCCAACAGATCGCCGACGCACCCGCCAGCAAGATCGACCGACCACGCGCGACTGCGCGCGGCCTCCGCGCGCCAAAGCAAACCTGCATGCGGCCCTCCCTTGAGCCTTTTGTTTTGTTGGCCCGAAGCTTCCTTGGGCGGACCACTAAGTCAAGCCAGTTGGACCGGTCTTTCAGAATTTATAATATACCAATTGGTTCGCTTTCTGCGCATCGATACGCCGAAAGGCGCTTTGCGGGGACCGGTTCAAGCGAGCGTTGCAGGACAGCCACGGTAGGCGCGTCCGTCGGGCGCCGCTCATGGCGCAAGGTCGATGCCGGGGGACGGCTGGCGACGCCCCTCACCCTCCCAACACGCCGGCGGCCATCCCCCCACCAAAGCAACGCCGTGACCTAGAGCGTAAAATGACGGCGCGATTGCGCCATGGAGCGGACCTCGGCGCCGCAGCCCCCAACGGGCCGCTTCTACTCAAGTCGCCTTGCTAGCGTCGCTTCACCACGCGGAAGTTTCGGGCCGAAATCCAGCGGTCTCGCAGAAGCGCCGCCCGCAATCGTTGCTCGCGAAAACACCCAGCGCGACACGGCTGAAGCCCATGCCCTTCGACCATGTCTCGGCCGCCCGCAGCAAGCTCAGCTCACGAGGAAACGGCGGCCTGTCGATTTGACATTGATTTCAATGGACCGGAATCGCGAAAGCCGGAGAAACCGACAACCGCGTGTCGGCTTTTCCGGCTCCAGATCTCCGCCTCAGCCCATGCCGGCCGCTAGCGCGGCCCCACCGCCGGGCAACCCAGCCCGCCTTCGTTGCTGATCAGGCCGATCTCCGCGACCGACACGCGCTGGTTTTGCCCTGATCGAAGCAGGAACGGCGTTTCCAGAGCCGCCACGCCCGAACCGTCCCCGTCGAAACAGGCCAGCGGAATCCGGATCGAGCGCCAGACGCCCGGACGGGCGTCGCGCAATAGCGGCGCGATGTCGGTGCGCGCCCGCCCGAAACCGAGCTCCAACGGTCCGGAAAGCGGCCCGTCGAGACGGATCGAGAATCCCAGCACCATGTCGCCGTTACGTTGTCGGGACAGATCGACGGGCGGTCCCGTGATCAGGGCTTCGGCCGGCCCGCTGAACGTCAGGCTCATCGCGCTTTCCTGCGCCGCGCCGTCCGTCGATCGAACCTGCAAGGCGCCGCGCGGGCTGGTCGCGGCCAGAATGGCGCCCGCCCGGCTGTCGCCGCCCTCGTCCCGCAGCATCAACGACCAGGGCGACTGGACGCGGCCGTCGGTGAAGTAGCGATCGACATTGCTTCGGCTGACGGTCACGCCGGGATCCTCGGACAGCGCGCCGGTGCGGGCCGGCGCCGCATAGCTGAGGCCGTAGCCATAGGCGAACTGCGGCGCATAGCCCGGCTCGCCCACGTTCAGGACGTCCTGGCCCGCGTCTCGCGGCCAGGAGAAGGACAGACGGCCCGTGAAGTCGAACGGCGCCCGGCCGTCGGGACCCGCGACCAGCACATCGGCCACGCCGGCTCCTTCCGTGCCGGGCAGCCAGGCCGCGACGAAGGCGTCCGAGGCGTTGATCTCCGGGTTCGTCCACAGCGGGCGTCCGCTAAGGAAGATCGAGACCGTCGGAATGCCGGCCGCCTTGTAGCGGCGCAGCAAGGCCAGCGGCCCCTCGGGTTCGAAGTCGAGGGTTTCGATATCGCCCTGGAATTCCGCGTAGGGCGTTTCGCCGAACACGACGATGGCGACATCCGGCCGGGCGGCCCATGATCCGTCCGCACTCAGTTCGGCGGCGCCGCCGCTCGCCTTCACCGCGGCCTCGAGCCCCGCCCAGATCGAGACGCCGCCGGGGAAGTCGGCGTTGGTCGTGTCGGCGCCCTGCCAAGTCACCGTCCAGCCGCCGGACGCCTGTCCGATGGAATCCGCGGCGTCGCCCGCGACGAGGACGCGCGCGCCGGGCCGGATCGGCAGCACGCCTTCGTTCTTGAGCAGGACCAGGGATTTCCGGACCGCCTCGCGCGCCAGGGCGCGGTGCTCCGCTGAACCGAGGATGTCGGTGCGCCCTTCAAGCGACCGATCGCGATCGAAGACCCCGAGCTTGATCTTGACCCTGAGGATGCGCCGCACGGCGTCATCGAGGCGAGCGGCCGGGATCTCCCCTGCCCGTGCCTGCGCCAAGGTGTTTACGTAGAGGTTGCGCCAGCTGTCCGGCGCCATGAACATGTCCAGCCCGGCGTTGATGGCTTCGGGGCAGCTTTCGTTGCTGCAGCCGGGAATCTGGCCGTGGGCGTTCCAGTCCCCCACGACAAAGCCCTCGAAGCCCATCCGCCCCTTCAGGACATCCGTCAGCAGCGAGTGGTTGCCCGTGATCTTCACGCCGTTCCAGCTCGAGAAAGAGGCCATGACCGTCAGGACGCCGGTGTCGATGGCCGGCACATAGCCCTGGGCGTGGAGGGCGATGAGTTCGGCCTCCGGGATCACCGCATCGCCCTGGTCGACGCCGTCCGTCGTGCCGCCGTCCGCGAGGAAATGCTTGGCCGATCCGGCGATGTGATCGCGCGAGAGAGACCGGCCCGCCACCAGTTCGCCCTGCAGGCCGCGCGTCATCGGTCCCGCGTAGCTGGAGACGATCTCCGGGTTCTCTCCGTAGCCCTCGTACGAGCGGCCCCAGCGGTCGTTGCGCGGCACCGCGAGGGTCGGGCCGAACGTCCAGTCCGCCCCCGAGGCGGCGACTTCCTGGGCGGTGGCCGCGCCGATCCGCTCGATCAGGCCCGGGTCACGCGCCGCGCCCAGGCCGATATTGTGGGGAAACAGGGTCGCGCCGACGATGTTGTTATGGCCGTGGACGGCGTCGATGCCGAACATCAGCGGAATGGCCGCGCCGGGACGGTTCGCCGCCGCCGCGCGGAAGGCGCGGGACAGGGCGACCCAGTCCGCCAGCGGCGCCCGTTCGTTGCCGCCCGGGGCCGAGTTTCCGCCCGCGAGGATCGATCCGATCGGATAGGTCGCCAGATCGGCCGGCGTCACGGAGCCGATGTCGGCCTGGATCAGCTGGCCGACCTTCTCCTCGATCGTCATGCGGGCCAGCAGGCCGTCGATCATGGCCTCCGTGCGCGCGTCCGTGATCGCCGCCGGGCTGGCCGCCGCGGGCCATACGGCGGGATCGGCCGTGGCACTCCCGATCTTCTGAGCCTGGGCTGTCAGAGGCGCGCAACCCGAAAGAACGGCCGCCAGGGCGGCAGCGCACAGAAGCGTTCGGCGGGACACGGACATGCTGAACCTCGAGACGACGCGATACTGAAAAAAGCGGCGACGCGTCCAAAGGACCGCGTCGCCCCAGTTCAGGAGATTAGAAGTTGGCGCGCAGGCGCAGGCCGGCGGTCCGCGGCTGGTTCAGGAACAGGACGTTGACGACCTGATCGGAGACCAGCTGCTTTTCGACGACGGTCTCATCGAACAGGTTGTTCACATAGCCCTCGATCCGGTAGCGGCCGCTCGACGGCTCCCAGCCGGCGCCGATGTTGACGGTGACATAGCCCTCCTGGCGCGCCCAGAAACCGCCCGCGCGCGCGTCGGTGCTACGCAGGTACGGGCTCGAGAGGGGGGCGTTCGGGTTGATGGTGGTCCCGGCGACCGACGCCTTGAAGGCGTCATAGGCCGCCTGCCCCGCCGGATCCGCCGGCCGCGCGGTGAATTGGATCACCGGCAGCTCGTTGTAGATGTTGAGGTAGTAGGACGAGCGATAGTTGGCCAGCAGGTGGAAGTCCGCCCTCCCCCCGAACAGGTCGATGGTCTGCTGCAGATGGGCGTTCAGGTTCACCTTGGACACGTTCGGCAGGTCGTTGCCGCCGATATCGACGTTGAAGTTCGGCGTGCCGTCCCCGTAGTCCGTACCGCGGGTGTCGGTCAGCGCGCCCTCGTCCGCCTGGGCGTCGATATAGGAGCCGATGAGGTCCAGACGCATGCCGAACGGCAGGTCGAAACGGGTTTCGATTTCGAAGCCCTGGATGGTCGACTGGGCGACGTTGATGTTCTGCTGCGAGAAGCCGGCGCTGGCGCCGCCGGGACCGCTGCCGAGAGACACCAGCGTCTGGAACACCTGGTCGGCATAGTCGTACAGGAAGATGTTGGCGTTGACGTCGATCCGGCCGCTGGCGGGGCGGAAGGTGTTCTTCGTCCCCAGTTCGAACAGGGTCACGGATTCCGGCGCGAAGGTCGGCGCCGTCGACACGCCGTTGATGACGATGGTGTCGTTGAAGCCGCCGGACTTGTGGCCCGTCGAAATGGCTCCGTAGAACAGGTTGTCGGTCGTCAGGTCGTACTCGAAGCCGACGCGGTAATCGCTGAACGAGTCCTCATACGATCCAACCTGCTCTCCCGGGGCCGAGATCTGGAAGAAGCTGTGCTGGCCGTTGGGAGGGCAGACCTGTCCGCCGCCGCCCGGCTGGGTGTCGGGGCGATTGACGCAGGTTCCGTTCGGCCGGGAGCCGTCGGCCACGCCGGCGATCTGGTCCAGGAAGGTGTCGCGCGCGCCAGGGGTGAAGGCGCCCAGGAAGTAGCGCGCGGCCTCCTGATTGTTGCCCGGCGTCGGCGGAGCATAGCTCGCTCGACCGGTGAAGTTAGGCCGGAAACCCTCGGTGCCGAGGCGCGTGGTGAAGCAGCAGCCGAAGCCGTCCGAGCCGAGACCCAGCACCCAGTTGCCGCCGATGCCGCGCCGGGACTTGTTCTCCTCGGTGTAGCGATAGCCGGCCTTCAGGCGCAGCTGGTCGGTGACCGGATAGGTGACGTCGAAATAAGCCGCGAAGGAATCGGACTGGACGTCCGGGAAGGTGAATTCCGTACCCGAGTAGAACTGGCCCTTGTCGACCACGGACAGGAAGCCGACCTGCTGGCTTTCCTTGAAGTAGAACAGCCCGGTCGACCAGACCGTCTCGGCGCCGGGCGCGGACGACAGCCGCAGCTCATGGACGTCGGATTCCGACAGGGTCAGCCAGTACTGCGTGCCGAAATTGTCGTAGTCGACGTTGGCCGCTCCATAGCCCGGACGCACCACGCCCTCGTTGGACGCGTTGACCTGGTAGTAGTCCACGTTGCGGCGGCTGCCGGTGTATTCCAGCACCGCGGGACCGAAGTCGTAGGACGCATTCAGCGCCAGGCCCCAGTTGTCGTTCTCGACCAGGCCCTGCGGGCCGCGATACAGGACCTCGCGCAGCTCCAGCTGATCGGGCGTGCCGCCGTTGACCAGGCCGTTGCGGATGTTGGTTGCGGGATAGCCGGTGCCGCGCTCGGATTCGAAGTCGCCCATGAAGGTCAGGCGGAAGCGCTCGTTGGGCTGGTAGAGGTAGGTCGCGCGCGCCGAGAACAGCTGCTGCTCGCCGGTCGGATCCAGGCTCTGGTCGTTGCCCACGTTCTCATAGGCGGTGCCGCGATCCACGCCGTACACGGCCAGGCGCAGGGCCTGGTTCTCGCCGATCGGCATGTTGGCGGCGGCTTCGTATCCGGCCGTCTCCAGCGTGCCGACTTCCCCTTGGGCGAATCCTTCGAACACACCCAGACGCGGCATGTTCGGAATGATGTTCAGCGTGCCGGCCACGGCGTTGCGACCGCGCAGGGTGCCTTGCGGCCCCTTGGCCACCTCCACCCGCGCGAGGTCGAAGAACAGTCCGCCGAGACCTCGGGGACGCGGAAGATAGACGCCGTTCAGGTGGGTCGCCGCCGAAGGATCGCCCAGCTCGGTGTTGTTGGCCGTGCCCACGCCGCGGATGTAGATCTGGACGTTGCCTTCCTGGTTCGAGATGGACAGGCCCGGGATGGCGGACTGGAGGTCCTCGATCTGATCGATGCCAACGGCCCGGAGGTCTTCGCCGGTGATGACCTGGGCCACCCCGGCGTAGTTCTGGAGCGTCTGCTCGCGCCGTTCGGCGGTGACGACCACCTCTCCGATGTCAGTGGCTTCGTCCTGCCTTTCCGCCGCAGCGGCAGCCGGAGCCGTCTGCGCCTGGGCTGCACCGGCGGTTATGGCCAGAGACGCGCAGCCGAGCAGAAGCGAACGCTTGAACGTGGTCATGGTCTTCCCTCCCCGTGGACCCTGTTCACCAGGATTCCATCATACCGACGCGCTCACAGGCCCGTCCGTTTCCTCAGGTTACACTGTTCAGATTTGACAGCGCTGTCAATCCAATTTGACAGCGCTGTCACGGAACCTCCCATCAACCTGCCGGATGGGTCGAGAACCGGTCGACCAAAGTATAGTCCACCCGTTCCGCATGGCCCGGTCGCCCGGCGGACGAGGGAAGCAGCAGCCGGGTGGCCGCCGCCGCCATCTCGGCCACCGGCTGGCGAATAGTGGTCAGGGGCGGCGTGCTCAGCATGGCGCTGGGAGTGTCGTCGAAACCGCAGACCGCCAGGGCGGCCGGCGTCGCCACGCCGAGCGCGGCCGCGGCGTTGAGCACGCCGAGAGCCATGTCGTCATTGCTGGCGAAGATGGCGGTCGGGCGCTCCGCCTGGCTCAGGATGGCGGTTCCCGCCCGCCGTCCCGAATCGAAGGTGAAGTCGCCTTCAACGATCAGGCTGCGGTCGATCTCCAGACCATGCCGCTCCATCGCCGCCTCAAAGCCTTCGCGGCGCTTGCGGCTCGCCGCATAACTGCCCGGTCCGGTGATGAAACCGATACGGCGGTGTCCCAGCGCGATCAGGTGGGCGGTCATGTCCTCCGCGGCCTGCCGGTCGTCCATGAACACCCGCATGCCGCGGTCGAGGTCGACCTCCGCGCCCAGCCGCACGAAGGGCGTGCCGTTGCGCTCAAGAATCTCGAGCACACGGGGATCGTCCGAGTTCGGCGGCGTCAGCAGCACGCCGTCGGGTTTCAGCGACCGCAGCAGGGCCAGGAGCCAGGACTCCAGGCTCGGCGATCCGTAGTCCACCAGTTCGACCATCAGGTGGTAGCCGGCCTTGCGGCATTCGACGAGCGCGCCGTATTCGAGACGACTGAGGTAGTCGTTGCCGCGTCCGCTGCGCCAGTGCTCCAGCGTCAACTCGGCGTCCACGAAGGCGGCGATCAGATAGGACGACGCGCCCGCCAGGGCGCGGGCCGACAGATTGGGCCGGTAGTCGAGGCTCTCGACGGCGGCCAGCACCTTGGCCTCGAGCTTGGCGCTGACATTCGGTCCACGGTTCAGCACGCGAGACACGGATTTTATGGAGACGCCCGCAAGGGCGGCGACATCGTAGATCGTCGCGGTCATCGTGGCGGCAGTCTCCCCGGTGACGGTGTCCAGTGGTCCGTCAGCGGGACTGATATGCGGTCTTCGCCGCGCATCACGCAAGATTTCGCTCGCTCCATAAATCGACATTGGCCACTGTCCGCGCACCATGAAGGCTGTCCAAGACCTTGAGGGCGGTCCCGCGACCCCCGTCCGAGCAGGCTTCATCGCCGTCCTGACCCTGGCCTATGTCGGGGCGTTCATCGCCTTTGTCCCCCTGCTCTCCCTGCTGGTTCCGCTGCAGGCCCAGAGCCTGGCCCCGGCCGACAAGATCGGCCTCCTCAGTCTCGTCACCCTTTGGGGCGCGCTGGTCGCCAGCGTCGCCAACATGGCCGTGGGCTGGGCCAGCGACCGGACCCGGCACCGGCTGGGGCGGCGCCGCCCGTGGATCATGGTCGGCCTGGCGGGCGTGCTCCTCGCCTATGCGCTCATCGCGGTGGCGCGGAGCCCGCTCGTCCTCGTCGCCGGCGTGATGCTGTTCCAGCTGGCCTTCAACATGATGTTCGCGCCGTTGACCGCCGTCCTGGCGGACCGTGTTCCCGATGGACAGAAGGGCCGCGTCGCCGCCTTCCTGGGCCTCGGTGCGCCGCTGGGGGCCGCCAGCGGCGTGCTGATCACCGCGCCGCTCTTCGCCGACACCGGGCCACGGATGACCCTGCTCGGCCTACTGGTCGTCGGCTGCCTCCTACCCTTCCTGCTGACCTATCGCGAAGCGCCGGCGGCGGGGGTTCCGGAACGGCGGTCCTGGTCCATTCCCCGGCTTTCGCGTGATTTCGGCTTCGCCTGGACCTCGCGTTTCTGCCTTCAGATCGCAGCCAGCGTCGTGAACGCCTACATGCTGTTCTATCTCGCCGATCACGCCCGCTACGCCGAGCAGTTTCCGGGATCGACCGTCGAGAGCGGCCTGGCCAGACTGATCGCCCTGTCCACGGTCCTTGTCGTGGTCTCCGGCTTCCTGGGCGGTCTGGCTTCGGACCGATGCAACCGGCGCAAGGGCTTCATCCTGCTCGCCGCCGGCCTGATGGCCGCGGGCCTGATGGTGTTCGCCGGCTGGCCCGGATGGCCAGGCCCGCTCATCGGCTACGGCCTCTATGGCGTCGGGTTCGGCCTCTATACGACGGTCGACGCCGCCCTGGTGGCGCAGGTTCTGCCGTCCCGCCGGGACGCGGCCCGCGACCTCGGGATCATGAACCTGACCAACACCCTGCCTACCGTGCTGGCGCCCGGGCTGGTCCTCGTCGCCCTCGGTGCGGACCGTCAGTCCTGGCCGCAACTGATGAGCCTGATCGCCGTGATAGCCCTTCTCGGCGGAGCCGCCGTGCTGGGGGTTCGGCGGGTGCGCTGATACGAGAGTTGTCCGCCGGTGGGACCGAGCAGCCTTGACGGCGGCGGGATCGCCCTGTTGCCCTCCCCCGTCATCTCTCGGGAGCCGCGATGTTTCACCGTTCCATTCGGCCACGCGCCCTGCTGCTCCTGTCGACGGTCCTGCTGCTGTGCATCGCTGCGTCGTTCCCAGCGTCCGCCGCGGATCGGCCGACCGCCCATCAGGCGGCGGAGGCGATGGGCAAGGGCTTCAACCTGGGCCAGATGTTCGACAACAGTCAGCATCCGGCCACGCTTGAAACCGCGCGACCGAAGATCGACGCCTACTACGCGCGCGGCTTTCGCGTGGTCCGGATTCCGGTCACCTGGACCGAGGCTGTCGATGGCGCGACCCTGGCCGATCCCGATACCGGTCGCCTGGACCGAGCCTCGCCCCGCCTCGCCCAGCTGGAGGCGGTGATCGATTACGCCCTCTCCCGCCCCGGCCTCCACGTGGTGATCAACGCCCACCATGAGAGCAGACTGAAGGATCACGGGCGCGGCGATGTCCTGGCGCAGTTGTGGGCCGATATCAGCACGACCTTCCACAACCGGGACGGACGGCTGATCTTCGAGATCCTCAATGAGCCCCACTTGAGCAATCACGACCCCATGCCGCCCGAAACCCTGCGGGCCATGACCGGACAGGCCTATGCGCGCATCCGGCGGACCGATCCTGAGCGCATCGTGGTCATAGGCGGCAACCAGTGGTTCGGCGCGCACGAAATGGCCACGACATGGCCGAACCTCGACGCGGTGGGCGGCGGCGCCGACCCCTACGTCATGGCGACCTTCCACCACTACAATCCCTGGACCTTCGCCGGCGACAACCAGGGCGACTACGCCGACCCCTGGACCGAAGAGGACATGGCCGGCCCGATGCGGGTGATGGCGAACTGGGCCGCGACGACCGGCGGAGGCATGCCGGTCTTCATCGGCGAATGGGGCGTCGGCTGGAAAAGCCGCCACGCGACCATGAACTGCAACAACATCCGGCTTTGGTACGCGCGTTTCGACGCGGTCCACGCCAAGGCGATGGGCATGCCCACCGCCGTCTGGGACGACGGCGGCTGGTTCCAGATTTTCGACCACGACGCCAACGCCTTCTCCAGCAATCTCATCGACTGCATCGACGGCGCCTGCAGGTGGGCCGGCGTCAGCCGGTTCAACGAAGACTGCCTCTAGGCAGGCCGCTGGACGGCGCCCGGAAACACCCATCGGGCATTTGACACATTCATATCTCTCGAGTTATGAGACAACTCATAGCCACAGAGTTATACGTTTTGACCGAAGCCCATGACATCCTGTTCCGCACGCTCGCCGATCCGACGCGGCGCGCCATCTTCGAGCGGCTGTGCCGCGACGGGGAGCAGACGGTCGCGGCCCTGACGGCGCGCGCTGGCGTGTCCCAGCCTGCGGTGTCCAAACACCTGGGGGTGCTGAAACAGGCCGGACTGGTGCGCGACCGGCCTGAGGGCCGTCAGACCCACTACAGCGCGCAGCTGGAGGCCCTGGCGCCGTTGGCGGACTGGACCGGCCGAATGAACGGCTTCTGGGAAAACCGCTTCGACCACCTCGAAAACCTGCTCACAAGGATGGACCAATGACCTCGACCGAAACCCGCTCCGTCATCATCGAGCGGGAGTTCGCCTTCCCGCCCGAAAAGCTGTGGCGCGCCCTGACACAGCCCCATCTGATGGAGGAATGGCTGATGAAGACCGATTTCGAACCCGTCGTGGGCCGCAAATTCAACCTTCGCGGCGAATGGGGCGGCGTGCTGAACGGCGAGGTCCTGACCGTCGAGCCCAACCGGACCCTGGCCTACACCTGGGACTTCGCCCACGACGACCCGGCCTACAACCTGTCCAGCGTGGTGACCTTCACCCTGACCCCGACAGCGGACGGCACGCACCTTCGCATGGAGCAGGCCGGCTTCCGACCCGACCAGAAACAGGCGCTCGGCGGCGCCACCCACGGCTGGCGGCAGTTCCTCGACAATCTGGATCAACTGCTGGTGCGGGGCGCCGAGTGACCGGGAAGCCCGTCCTGCTGTCCGGCGACAACCCGCAGATCGCCAAGGGCTATGGCGACGCCCCGGTGCAGGCGTGGATCGACGCCATTCCCGGCTGGAAGAGCCCTCTCGCCCGCCGCCTCGACGCCCTGATCGTCGAGGCGGTCCCCGGCGTCCGCAAGGCCGTGAAGTGGAACTCGCCGCTCTATGGCGTCGAGGACGGCTGCTGGTTCCTCGGGATGCACGGCTTCACCGGCTACGTGAAGGTCAGCTTCTTCAGAGGCGCCGAGTTGGAACCGCCGCCGCCCGGACCGTCCAAACAGAAGCTGGTGCGTTACCTCGACATTCACGAGGCGGACACGCTCGACGAGGCCCGGTTCGTCGATTGGGTGAAACAGGCCGGCCGGTTGCCCGGCGAAAAGATGTGAAAGGCGCGACGACCATGACAATGACCTCCACCGTGTCCGACGACGTCGGCCCATCCGCCTCTGCCCTGATCGATGACCGCATCGCAACGCTGGACGACTGGCGCGGCGAGACCCTGGCCCGCGTCCGCGCCCTGATCCACGAGGCTGATCCCGAGGTGGTCGAGACCTGGAAATGGCGCGGCGTGCCCGTGTGGGAGCACGCGGGCATCCTGTGCACTGGTGAGACCTACAAGGCCGCGGTCAAGCTGACCTTCGCCAAGGGCGCCGCCCTGCCGGACCCGACCGGCCTGTTCAACGCCGGCCTGGACGGCGGAACCCGCCGCGCCATCGACCTTCCAGAGGGCGCGGCGCTTGACCCGACCGCCTTCAAGGCCCTGATCCGGGCCGCGATCGAACTGAATAGCCGAAAGAAAACAAAGACCCGCTGACCGCCGCAGCGAATTCTGCGTCGGCCATGTCACCTTCCGCGTCCGCGCTTCGTCCTTGCTGGCATGAGCCCGGCCAAACGGCTGGCGCACGCAGGGAGAAGCAGGATGAAGATCGTCGTCATCGGAGGCACCGGCCTGATCGGCTCGCGCGTCGTGGAAGGGCTGCGCCGGCAAGGCCATGAGGTGCTGGCCGCATCGCCCAACACCGGCGTCAACACCCTCACCGGCGAAGGCCTGGCCGAGGCGCTGCAGGGCGCCCAGGTCGTGATCGACGTGGCCAACTCGCCGTCGTTCACGGATGAGGCGGCGATGGACTTCTTCCGCACCGCCGGGACCAACCTGCTGGCCGCCGAGGCCACCGCGGGAGTTGGCCACCACATCGCCCTATCCGTCGTCGGGACCGAGCGGCTGCAGGCCAGCGGCTATTTCCGCGCCAAGCTGGTGCAGGAAGAGCTGATCAGGACGTCGCCGACGCCCTGGACCATCCTGCGCTCGACCCAGTTCTTCCCCTTCATCACCGGCATCATCCAGTCCGGCGCCGTGGGCGACGAAGTGCGTCTGCCCGCCGCCCTGATCCAGCCGGTCTCGGCCGACGACGTGGCGGCGGCGCTCGTCGACCTGGCCCTGGGCGCGCCGATCAACGGCACGGTGGAGATCGCCGGCCCCGAAGCCATTCGCCTGACCGACTTCGCCGAGGAATATCTGAGCACGGTGGAGGATCGCCGCCCGGTGATCGCCGACCCGACCACCCTGTATTTCGGCGCGGCCCTGCGGGACGACACCCTGACGCCGGGACCGAACCCGCTGCTGGGCAAGGATACGCTCGAAGACTGGCTGCGCCAGTCGATCAGCGCGGACTGAGGGAAAGCACCATGAAGCTCTACTACTCTCCCCTCGCCTGCAGCCTCGCGGACCACATCGCCCTGCGCGAAGCCGGGTTCACGTTCGATCTGGAACGGGTCGACCTGCGCACCCACCGCACGGAGACCGGCGTGGATTTCCACACCGTCAGCGCCAAGGGCTACGTCCCGGCGCTGATCCTCGACGACGGCCAGATGATCACCGAGAACGTCGCCCTGCTGGATTGGATCGCCGGCCAGTCCCCCACCCTGACGCACCCCGGTCCGCTGGGCCGGACCCGGGTGCTGGAGGCCCTGACTTACATCACGACCGAGATCCACCGGGCCTTCAAGCCGATGTGGCACGCCGGCACGGCCGCCGACAAGGCCGCGGCCGCCGCCACGATCCAGACGCTGATGGCGCCGCTGGAGGCGTCCCTGACGGACGACTTCCTGTTCGGGGCCACGCCGTCGGTGGCGGACTTCTATCTGTTCGTGATGCTGCTCTGGGCCGAGCGGTTCGGGGTGGAGACGCCCGACCGGCTCACCGCGCTGCGCGACCGGCTTCGCGCCCGACCGGCGGTGCGCGCGTCCATGACCGCCGAGGGCTTGCTTTGAAATCCGCGGCGGGTGCGAATGGACGCATGACCGGGGATCAGAGCGCCACCGACCTCTTCGAGGCGAACCGGACCCGTCTGGTCCGCATCGCCTACCGCATGCTCGGCTCCTTCGCGGAGGCCGAGGATGTGGTGCAGGAGGCGTGGATCCGCTGGCAGGGCGTGGACCTGAACGAGGTCCGCCAGCCGGCGGCCTTTCTGGTCCGCACCGTCACACGCCTGTCCCTCGACGTCATGAAGTCCGCCCGCGCCCGCCGCGAGGCCTATGTCGGCAACTGGCTGCCCGAGCCGGTGTTCGAGCCGGATGAGGAAACCCCGGCCGAGGATGAACTGACCCTGACGCTGATGATGGCGCTGGAGCGGTTGTCGCCGCTCGAGCGCGCGGCCTTCCTGCTGCATGACGTCTTCTCGGCGCCCATGGACGAGATCGCCGCCGCCCTGGGTCGTGACCCCGCGGCCGTGCGCCAGCTCGCCGTCCGCGCCCGGAAACACATTCAGGACGCCCGCCCTCGCTACCCGGTGGCGCCGGAGGAAGGCGAGCGGATCGCCAAGGCCTTCTTCCACGCCACCAACAACGGCGACGTGACGAGCCTGCGCGCGCTGTTGGCCGACAGCGTCATCCTGACCTCCGACGGCGGCGGCAAGGCCAACGCCTGGCTGCACCCCATCGTCGGCATGGACCGTCTCGTGCGCCTGTTCAGCGGTCTGCACCGCAAGCTGACCCTGCCGGCGATCCTGGTGCGCTGGACCCGCATCGACGGCCTGCCCGGCTACATCAGCTACGAACGCGACGGCACGCTGCAGACCACGGCCCTGGAGGTCGAGAACGGCCGGATCGTCGCCGTCTATATCACCCGCAATCCCGACAAGCTGGCCCGGCTGGGCCTGCCGGGATCCAGCACGGAGCTTCACTGAACGCCCGCATCGGCGTAGGCCTGTCCGTTCACGAAAGGTGCGAACATGGCGGGTCTGAAGGACAAGCGCGGCTTCATCGACAAGGACCGGCTGGATTTGTCGGAACGTCAGGCCGTCGAGTACTGGATGAAGCGCTGGGGCGTGACCCGCGACCAGATCACCGCCGCCCACCGCAAGGTCGGCCGGATGACCAAGGACATCGCCGCCGAGCTGGGCAAGAAGCGCTAGAGCGCCTGCCGATACAGGCCGCTGATCATGGCGAACGCCTCGATCTTTTCCGCCTCGCCGCCGAACGCCCGCGTCGGAACGATGAAGGCGTTATGATTTCGACCGGTCACGATGATGCCGCCCTCGGCGTCGGCGACCGAGCCGATCTGGGCCCACGGCATGCGTCCGGTCTGCGGGCCACGCACGTACGACAACCCCTCGGCGTCGAAGGTCAGGGCGCGTTCTTCCGGTCGGTAGCGCAGTTGCGGCCAGACGACCATGAAGAGGATCATCAGCACGCTGGCCGCCACGCCGAGCTGAAGCCCGGACAGGGTCGATCCGCCGACCTGACCGAGCGCGAAGCTCCCGCACAGCAGGACGACGATGGCCAGGTGGAACATCCACAGCTTGCGCAGCCATGTGACCTTGTACCAGGCCCGCAGCTCCTCGCGGGTCAGGGCGTAGCGGACCGTCAGCATCAAATGTGCAGCACGCGGCCATAGGCGTCGAGCTGGGCCTCGTGCATCGCCTCCGACATGGTCGGGTGCGGATAGACGATGCCGAACATGTCTTCTTCCGTCGCTTCCATGGTCATGGCGGTGACGTAGCCCTGGATCATCTCGGTGACCTCGTGGCCGATCATGTGGGCGCCGATCAGGGCGCCGGTCTTCGCGTCGAAGATGGTCTTCACGAAGCCCTCGGTCTCGCCGGCGGCGACGGCCTTGCCGTTCACCTTGAAGGGGAAGCGGCCGACCTTGACCTCGCGCTTGGCCTCGCGGGCGGCCTGTTCGGTGATCCCGACCGAGGCGACCTGCGGCTGGGTGTAGGTGCAGCCGGCGATGGGCGAGTTGACGTTCGGGGTCTTGAAGCCGGCGATGAACTCGGCGGCGTGAATGCCTTCGTGCGAGGCCTTGTGGGCCAGCCACGGGGCGCCGGCGCAATCGCCGATGGCGAACAGCCCCTTCACATTGGTCTGGCAGTGGCTGTCGATCTTGATGTGGCCGCGGTCCAGTTCGACGCCCAGCGCCTCCAGGCCGATGCCGTCGGTGTTGGCGGTGATGCCCACGGCCGAGATACAGACCTCGGCCTCCAGCGCCTCGGCCTTGCCGCCGATCTCGACGTCGACCTTCACGCCCGCGGCGGTCTTGGACACCTTGGTCACCTTGGCGCCGACGCGGAACTTGATGCCGCGCTTCTCGAAGGCCTTCTGAGCGGCCTTGGAGACCTCTTCGTCCTCGACCGGCATGATGCGATCAACCGCTTCCACCACGGTAATTTCCGCACCCAAGGCCCGGTAGAAACTAGCGAATTCCAGGCCGATGGCGCCGGAGCCGATGACCACGAAGGTCTTGGGCAGCTTTTTGGGGGCCAGGGCGTCGCGGTAAGCCCAGATCTTGTCGCCGTCGGCTTCCAGGCCGATCTGCGGCAGGGCGCGGGCGCGGGCGCCGACGGCCAGCATGACCGCCTTGGCCTCGACCGAGCGGCTGCCGCCGGCCTTCAGGGCGACGACGACCTTGGGAGCCGTGGAGCCTTTCTCCAGCTTCGCCTCGCCCTCGATCACCTCGACCTTGTGCTTCTTCATCAGGAAGGTGACGCCCTTGTTCATCGTGGACGCGACGCCGCGCGACCGCTGGATGATGGCGTCGAAGTCGAACGACGCGCCGGTCGCCGACAGGCCGTAGTCCTTCAGATGGCTCAGACTCTCGTACTTCTCGCCCGACTTCAGCAGGGCCTTGGTCGGGATACAGCCCCAGTTCAGGCAGATGCCGCCCAGCGCCTCGCGCTCCACAATGGCGACCTTCTGGCCCAGCTGCGAGGCGCGAATGGCGGCGACATAGCCGCCCGGGCCCGAACCGATGATGACGAGATCGAATTCAGCAGCCATGGTCAGATCAACTTCTCAATGTCGGCCTTGATGGCCCGGGGTTCGACCTGGGGCGCGTAGCGGGCGATCACCCTGCCCTCCCGGTCGGTCAGGAATTTGGTGAAGTTCCACTTCACGTCACGGCTGCCCAGAAAGCCCTTCTTCTGGCTGGTCAGCCAGTCGTAGAGCGGATGCCGTTTCGGGCCGTTGACCTCGATCTTGTCGAACATGGGAAAGTCGACGCCGTAGGTCGTGGAGCAGAAGCTGGCGATCTCGTCCGCCTTGCCCGGCTCCTGCGCCCCGAACTGGTTGCAGGGGAAGCCCAGCACCTCGAACGGCTGGTCCGCCAGCTCTCGATGCAGGGTCTCCAGCCCCTCGTACTGGGGCGTGAAGCCACAGCGCGAGGCGACATTGACGATCAGCAGGGCCTTCCCCTCGAACCGGGACAGCGGGACCTCGGTCCCGTCGATGCCGGTGGCGGTGAAGTCATAGACCGAGGTCATGCCCTGCCTTTCGTCTTACGCCAGCATCGTCACGGGATCTTCGATCAGCGGCTTGAACGCCTGCAGGAAGCGGGCGCCGGTCGCGCCGTCGACGACGCGGTGATCGCAGGTCATCGTGACCGTCATCACCGTGGCGACGGCCAGTTGGCCGTTCTTGACGACAGGGCGCTGTTCGCCCGCGCCGACGCTCATGATCGCGCCCTGCGGCTCGTTGATGATCGACGAGAACGACTTGATGCCGAACATGCCCAGGTTGGACACAGAGAAGGTGCCGCCCTGGAACTCTTCCGGCTTCAGCTTGCGGTCGCGGGCGCGCTTGGCCAGGTCCTTGGACTCGGTGGCGATCTGCGAGAGCGACTTCAGCTCGGCCTTGCGGATGATCGGGGTGATCAGGCCGCCGTCGATCGCCACCGCCATCGCCACGTCGGCGTTGTGGTGCATGGCGATGCCTTCCGGCGTGTAGCTGGCGTTGGCTTCCGGCACGGCCTTCAGGGCCATGGCGGCGGCCTTGATGACGAAGTCGTTGACCGAGACCTTCACACCGCTCTTCTCAAGCAGGGCGTTGACCTTGGCGCGCGCGGCCAGCAGCGCGTCGATCTCGACGTCGATGAACAGCGGGAAGTGCGGCACCTGCTGGACCGCCTCGACCATGCGCCGGGCGATGGCCTTCTTCATGCCGTCCAGCGGGATCAGGTCGTAGCTGCCGTCCGGGATGCCCATCTGGGCCAGCGACTGCACCGGACGCGAGGCGATGCCCGAAGCAGCGGCCGAAGCTGGCTTGGCGCCGCCCTTGCCCGCGGCCTCGATGTCGCGCTTGACGATGCGGCCGTGCGGACCGGTGCCCTTGATCGAGGCCAGGTCGACGCCGGCCTGGGCGGCCAGACGGCGCGCCAGGGGCGAGGCGAACAGGCGTCCGCCGTCGGCGGTCTTCACCGAGGCGGGAGCGACGGCCGGAGCCGGAGCCGCCTTGGGGGCCTCGGCGGCGACCGGCGCCGCGGTTTCCGCCTTCGCCGCTTCAGCGGCCTTGGGCGCGTCGGCCTTCGGCGCCGGAGCGGTCGCGCCGCCTTCATCCTTCAGACGCGCGATGGGGGTGTTCACCTTCACGCCCTCGGTCCCTTCGGCCACGAGGATCTCGGTGATCTCGCCTTCGTCGACGGCCTCGACTTCCATCGTGGCCTTGTCGGTTTCGATCTCGGCGATCACGTCGCCGGCCTTGACCACGTCGCCCGCCTTGACGTGCCACTTGCTCAGGACGCCCTCCTCCATGGTCGGAGACAGGGCGGGCATCAGGATGTCGGTCATTGCACGCTCCCGGAGGGCGCGGTCGGCTCCGCGACCGTCTGGACGTTGTCGGCCTTGATCGCCTCGCTCAGCCCCTGAAGGATGCGGTTGTACGCCTCCTTCTCATTGTGGCCGTGACGCACGGCGTAGCCGTAGGCCATGTGGCGCGCGGCGATGGCCAGCAGCTCGCCGAACTGGGCCGGGTTGTTGAAGGCGGGCTTCACCGACATCACCGGCTGATTCTTCGACCACCACATGCGGATGATCTCGATGGCTTCCGGATCGGCGGCGATGCTCTCGGGCGTCGTCAGCTGGAAATCGCTGGGCTCGCTCATGCCATCACCTGCTTCACGGCCTTGATGATCTTGTCCACGCCCGGCAGCGACAGGGCTTCCAGGTTGGCGGCGTAGGGCAGCGGCACGTCTTCCTGGTGCACCCGCAGCGGCGGAGCGTCCAGGTAGTCGAAGGCATGCTCGATCACCCGGGCCACGACCTCGGCGCCGACACCCATCGGACCCCAGCCTTCTTCGGCCGAGACCAGACGGCTGGTCTTCTTGACGCTCTCGACGATGGTCTCGGTGTCCAGCGGACGCAGGGTGCGCAGGTCTACGACCTCGACGCTGATGCCTTCGCCGGCCAGCTGTTCGGCGGCCTGCAGGGCGAAGCCGACCATGCGGCTGTGCGCGGTGATGGTGACGTCCGTGCCTTCGCGGCGGACCTTGGCCTTGCCGATCGGCACGACCCAGTCCTCGATCTCCGGCACGTCGAACTCCAGCCCGTACATCATCTCGTGCTCGAGGAAGACGACGGGGTTGGGATCGCGGATCGCCGCCTTCATCAGGCCCTTGGCGTCGGCCGCATCATAGGGCGCGACGACCTTCAGGCCCGGGATCTGGGCGTACCAGGCCGAATAGTCCTGGCTGTGCTGGGCTCCAACGCGGCTGGCCGCGCCGTTGGGGCCGCGGAACACGATCGGCGCGCGGATCTGACCGCCCGACATGTACAGCGTCTTGGCGGCGGAGTTGATGATGTGGTCGATCGCCTGCATGGCGAAGTTGAACGTCATGAACTCGACGATCGGCTTCAGGCCCGCCATGGCGGCGCCGACGCCCAGGCCGGCGAAGCCGTGCTCGGTGATCGGGGTGTCAACGACGCGCTGGTCGCCGAACTCCTGCAGCAGCTCGCGGCTGACCTTGTAGGCGCCCTGGTACTGGGCGACTTCCTCGCCGATCAGGAAGACCCGGTCATCGCGGCGCATTTCCTCGGCCATGGCGTCGCGCAGGGCGTCGCGGATGGTCGTCTTGACCAGCTTGGCGTCGGCCGGGACTTCCGGGTCGCGCAGTTCGACCTTCGGACCGGCGGCGGTGTCGTCGGTCTTCTCTTCCTTCTCGCCGGAACCGGAGGTCGCGACCGCCGGAGCAGCCTCGGCCTTGGGCGCGTCAGCCTTGGGCGCCGGCGCGGCGGCGCCGTTCTCGCCCGCCAGACGGGCGATGGGCGTGTTGACCTTCACGTTCTCCGAACCTTCGGGAACCAGGATTTCGAGCACTTCGCCCTCATCCACTGCCTCGACTTCCATCGTCGCCTTGTCGGTTTCGATCTCGGCGATCACCTGGCCCGCGGACACGACGTCCCCGGCCTTGATGTGCCATTTGGTCAGCGTGCCCTCTTCCATCGTGGGGGACAGCGCCGGCATCAAAATGTCCGTCACGATCAGGCCTCCACGTAGACGTCGGTATAGAGCTCGGACGGATCGGGCTCCGGGCTCTCTTGAGCGAACTGAACGGCCTCGGCGACGATGGCCTTGATCTCGTTGTCGATGACTTTCAGCTCGTCCTCGGTGGCCTTGGCCTGTTCGAGCAGCATCTTCACGTGATCGATCGGGTCACGGGTCTTCTTGACCTCGTCGACCTCTTCCTTGGACCGGTATTTGGCCGGATCCGACATGGAGTGACCGCGATAGCGGTAGGTCTTCACTTCCAGAATGTAGGGGCCGCCGCCTTCACGGGCGCGCTTCACGGCGCGGGCCGTGGCGTCGCGGACCGCCAGCACGTCCATGCCGTCGACCTGCTCGCCCGGGATGCCGAAGCTGGCGCCGCGCATGTAGAGTTCGGTCGTGGACGACGAGCGCTCGATGCTCGTGCCCATGGCGTACTGGTTGTTCTCGATGATGTAGATGGCCGGCAGCTTCCACAGCTGGGCCATGTTGAAGCTCTCGTAGACCTGACCCTGGTTCGACGCGCCGTCGCCGAAGTAGACGAAGGCCACCGAGTCATCGCCGCGGTACTTGCCGGCGAAGGCCAGGCCGGTGCCCAGCGCCACCTGGGCGCCGACGATGCCGTGACCGCCGTAGAAGCCGGTCGGCACGTCGAACATGTGCATCGAGCCGCCCTTGCCCTTGGACGAGCCGCCGATGCGGCCCGTCAGCTCGGCCATCACCTCTTTCGGGTCCATGCCCGCGGCCAGCATGTGACCGTGGTCACGATAGCCCGTGATGATCTTGTCGTGGCCCTGCTTGACGCTCTCCTGAACGCCCACCGCCACGGCCTCCTGGCCGATGTACAGGTGGCAGAAGCCGCCGATCAGGCCCATGCCGTACAGCTGGCCCGCGCGCTCCTCGAAACGGCGGATCAGCACCATCTCACGGTAGAATCGCAGCAGGTCCTCCTTGGAGGCCGTCGGCGTATTGGGAATCTTCTTTGAATCAGTCTTGGCGGCGGGGGCTTTCGCCATCCGTCATCTCCCGGTTGGACCCCACTCTGCAGGGTCTCTTGTCGTTACGGAAAGGGGCTTTAGCAGCCTTCGTTCCCGAAACGCAAAGCGCCCCGGCCAAGCTGTAACTAAAGTTCACGAACGGCGCGGCGCGGCGCCCTGTTCGACGGGGTGCGCGACCCGGATCACATAGTCGCGAGGGTCGGCGAAGCCCAACACGGCGCGGGCCCGCTCTTCAAGCAGATCACGCGACAGGCTGTCGGTCCGGAGGTAGCGCACGCGCACTTCCAGATCCTGTTTTTGTTCAAGAATATCCGCCAGTTGGCTTTCACGCCTTTGCAGAAGCGCGTCACGCTCTCCGCCGCTCAGCAATCCCCGTTCGCCCGTCAGGGCCTGGACGCCCAGATAGGCGATCAGCAGCAGGAGGACGCAGGAGGGGACGTAAGGCTTCATACGATCGGGCACTCGGACGCTCCTTCTGAGCGTGGACTCGTGATTGACGAGTGATGACCGAAAAGCCCTAACGAACCGTAGCTTGGCCGTAGAATCTGGCGTCGGCGCCAGCCCCGCTGACTCATCCATTTTTGGCGCACCAGCGCGCCAGACGGCGCTCCGGTCTTTGACAGCCGCATCCCCCGACGCCCCACCCGGGGCGCCGGTTCATGTTGAGGCTGCAGTCTTCTGAATTCTCGGCCCGGAAGAATGAGTTCCGGCGCTCCGCCTATTTCAGCAGCATGCCGTCGCCGTAGTACATGCCCTGGTCGCCGAGCAGTTCCTCGATGCGCAGCAGCTGGTTGTACTTGGCCGTCCGGTCCGAGCGGGCCAGCGAGCCCGTCTTGATCTGACCGCAGTTGGTGGCGACCGCCAGGTCGGCGATGGTCGAGTCCTCGGTCTCGCCCGAACGGTGGCTCATCACGGCGGTGTAGCCGGCGCGGTGGGCCATATCGACCGCATCCAGCGTCTCCGACAGGGTGCCGATCTGGTTGACCTTGATCAGGATCGAGTTGGCCAAGCCTTCGCCGATGCCGGCGGCCAGACGGGCCGGGTTGGTCACGAACAGGTCGTCGCCGACGATCTGGACGCGGTCGCCCAGGCGTTCGGTCAGCAGACGCCAGCCGTCGAAATCGTCCTCGGCGCAGCCGTCCTCGATCGAGACGATCGGGAAGCGTTCGCACAGGTCGGCCAGGTAGCCGACCATGCCGTCGGCGTCGAAGGTCTTGCCCTCGCCGGCCATGACGTACTTGCCGTCCTTGAAGAACTCGGTGGCGGCCACGTCCAGGCCCAGGTGGAAGTCCTCGCCCGCCAGGTAGCCGGCGGCCTGACCGGCCTTGGTGATGAACTCCAGCGCCGCTTCCGCCGACAGCAGGTTGGGGGCGAAGCCGCCCTCGTCGCCGACGTTGGTGTTGTGACCCGCGTCCTTCAGGGCCTTCTTCAGAGAGTGGAAGATCTCGGCGCCCATGCGCAGGCCTTCCGAGAAGGTCTCCGCGCCGGTCGGCAGGATCATGAACTCCTGGATGTCGATCGGATTGTCGGCGTGGGCGCCGCCGTTGATGATGTTCATCATCGGGGTCGGCAGCACGCGGGCCGAGACGCCGCCCAGATAGCGATACAGCGGCAGGTTCGAGCTGACGGCGCTGGCCTTGGCGCAGGCCAGCGAAACGCCCAGGATGGCGTTGGCGCCCAGGCGGCCCTTGTTGGCCGTGCCGTCCAGGCCGATCAGCGACTCGTCGATGCGCCGCTGGTCTTCCGCATCCATGCCGGACAGGGCGTCGAAGATCTCGCCGTTGACGGCGTCGACGGCCTTCTGGACGCCCTTGCCGCCCCACAGGTCCTTGTCGCCGTCGCGAAGTTCGACGGCTTCGTGCGCGCCGGTCGAGGCGCCCGAGGGCACGGCGGCGCGGCCGAACGAGCCGTCGTCCAGGATCACATCCACTTCCACCGTCGGATTGCCCCGGCTGTCGAGGATCTGGCGGGCAACGATTTCGGCGATGTCGGTCATGGGAGGACTCTGCTGTGCGAGGCGATCAGACGCCGCGTTTAGCCCGCCCTGCCCCGGCACGGCAAGGAACCCGGCTCAACCCGTCATGCGTTAGCTCTTCAAAGGAGCCCTCTCATGGAACTGAAACGCGGCCGGCTGATCGACCATGTGCACCTCCGCTCGCTCAACCTGAAGGCCGCGAAGACCTTCTACAAGGCGGTGTTCGACGCGCTCGGCATCCCCTTCACCGAGGAGGACACCCACCTCTGGGCGGACGAGTTCTGGATCGACGCGGGCGATCAGCCCACCCACGTCCATCTCGCCTTCCAGGCGGCGGATCAGGAGACGGTGCGCCGCTTCCACGACGCGGGCCTGAAGGCTGGAGGCCGGGACAACGGACCGCCCGGCGAGCGGACGATCTACCACCCCGGCTACTACGCCGCCTTCCTGTTCGATCCCGACGGCAACAACATCGAGGCGGTCTATCACGGGCCGGCGGATCGCTCCGCCGACGCCGTGACGCTCACCTTCGAGATGCCGAAGGGTTAGGAACAACCCTCGACGTATTCGATGGACGGCCCGCCGCCGGCGATCGACTTCACCTTGCCGTCCTGACCGATCTCGTACTTGACGCCGCGCGCGGCAGGTCCGGCGTGGTCGGCGGTGGCCCAGACGGTGATGTATTCGGCGGGCGCGGCCTCGTACTTGTGCGGAACCACCACGGCGGACGCGCCGTAGGCGGCCTTCACCGCCGCGGCCTCGTCGCCGATCTTGAAGCCGCGATCCGTGGGCACGGTCGAGGCGCGGGTCAGCCAGATGCTGGCCAGGGCGCCGCCGTTGGTCATGACCAGCAGGCCCTCGGGCGCGCGGGCCGGATGGAACATGTCGCAACTGGCCGGATCGGCGCCGCCGACGGCGTTCGGATTGGAGTCCGCTCCCAGCGCCGCCTCGATTTCGGCGGTCGTCATGCCGATTCGCAGCGGACCGAAGCCGTTGGCGGTCAGAACGTTGGACGGCGCTGGGGCCGGGGTCTCGGGCGCCGGGGCCGGCGCGGGCTCGGCTGGCGCGGCGGGCTCGGGCGAGTTGCAGGCGGCCAGGGCCCCGATGGAGCCGATGACGGCGGTGGTCAGCAGGATACGACGGATCATGGGGCGCTCCAGAAGATTGTCTGGAGTCATAAACGCACGAAAACGGCGCGCGAGGTCATCGCGCGCCGTTAAAATCTTTCGTCCGGCCGAAGCCGGGTCCTTCAGAAGACTAGTCTTCCTTCGGGGTCAGAACCTGGCGACCGCGATAGGTGCCGGTCTTCAGGTCGATGTGGTGCGGGCGCTTCAGCTCGCCCGTGTCCTTGTCCTCGACGTAGGCGTTGGCGCCCAGCGAGTCGTGAGCGCGGCGCATGTTGCGACGCGAGGGCGATACTTTGCGCTTCGGAACGGCCATTTCCGTCTCAATCTTCTGGTCGGGCGCCGGTAAGGGCGCGAAAACAACAGCGGCGGCCCGAACGAGCCGCCAGCGAGCGCGGGCTTATGCATGAACCCGCCGGCGATTTCAAGGCAGTTGCGGCGACAGACCTAGCCGATCGCCTTTTCCATGACGATGAAGCTCAGATCGTCGCGCAGCGGCTGGCCGAAACGCTCGTCCCCATAAGGGAATGGCAGGGTTTCGCCGGTCGCCGCGTAACCCAACCGCTCGTACCAGCCGATCAGGGTCTCGCGCTGGGGAATGACCGAGATGCGCACGCGGTGCGCGGCGAATCGGTCGGCCATGGCCGCCTCGGCGGCGCCGACCAGCCTCCGGCCCAGCCCACCGCCCTGAAGCGTCGGGCTGACCGACAGCATACCGAAATAGCCGATCCCCTCGCCGCGCCGCGCGATCAGGATGCAGCCGACCAGGACGTCGTCACGCCACGCCGTCAGAAGACCCTGCTCCGGATCGGCCAGGATCGAAGCCAGGTCCTCGGCATCCGTCCTCTGACCATCGAGCAGGTCGGCTTCGGTCGTCCAGCCCGCGCGCGACGCCTCGCCGCGATAGGCGCTTTCGACCAGGGCGTGCAGGGCGGGAATATCAGCCGGGGTCGCGTCCCGGATCGTCAGGTCAGTCATGCGCCAACATGTCGGCGACCCGTTCGCCGATGGCAAGGGAGCTGGTCAGGCCAGGGCTCTCGATGCCGAACAGGGCCACCAGCCCGTCCAGCCCGTGCTCGGACCGGTCCCTGAGCTGGAAGTCCGGCTGCGGCTCGCTCGGGCCATGCAGCTTGGGCCGGATGCCGGCGTAGTCGGGCGTCAGCGCGCCGTCCGGCAGGCCGGGCCAGAAGCGGCGGATGTAGTGCTCGAACTCCGCCGCCTTGGCGGGATCGACCGAATAGTCCTCGGTCTCGACATAGGCGAGGTCCGGCCCGAACACCCCCTGCCCGCCCAGATCCTTCCGGTAATGGGTGCCCAGCGCGCCGGGGATGGGCGGCGGATAGACCAGCCGCTCGAACGGCGCCTTGCCGGTCAGACGGAAGTAGACGCCCTTGCCCAGACGCCCCTTGGGGATGCGGTCGGCCGGATAGCCCTCGATCCGCGCGGCGACATCCTGCGCCTGCAGACCCGGCGCGGTGACCAGCAGGCCGGTCGTCAGCGTCGCGCCGCCCTCCCCCGAATCTGGCCCGCCCGCCGTGATCGTGAAGCCGCCGCCCGGCCGGGGAGCGGCGCGTTCGAAGGGGGTGGATACGACCACGGAGCCGCCCGCGTCCTCGATCTCGCCCTGCAGAGCCAGCATGTAGTCGTGGCTGGCGAACAGGCCGCTCTCGGGCGACAGGATGGCCGCGTGGGCGTTCAGACCCGGCTCCAGGGTCCGCGCCTGGGCTCCGGTCAGGTGCTCCAGCCCCTCGACGCCGTTGGCCGCGGCCTGGTCGAAGATGGCCTCGATGCGTTCGACCTCGGTTTCCTCGGTCGCCACGACCAGCTTGCCGCATTTGCGGTAGTCGACCTTGTGGCTGTCCAGGAAACCGTAGAGCAGCCGCCGCCCCTCGACACAGAATCGGGCCTTCAGCGAACCGGTCGGATAGTAGAGGCCGCCATGGATGACCTCGCTGTTGCGAGAGGACACGCCCTGGCCGATGTGCGGCGCCGCCTCCAGCACCAGCACCGTCAGTCCGCGCCTGGACAGCGCCCGGCCACAGGCCAGCCCGACCGCGCCGGCGCCCACCACCGTCGCGTCGAAATCGAAGCTCATGCCTTCGGCCCGTAGCGCCGCGCCGCCTCGGCCTCGAAGCTGGACATCAGGGCCGAGACCGCCCGGTCGAAATTGGCCTGCAGCATCCCGTTCAGAAGCGGCGAGCGGAAGGCGAAGTCGATCATGAATTCCACCCGGGTTCCCTTGGGATCGGGGAAGAACTCCCAGCGGTTCTTCAGGTGCCGGAACGGCCCGCGCAGCAGGCCGACCTCGACCATCGGCCGGTTTTGGTCATGCCGCACCCAGGTCGAGAATTTCTCGGTCAGGAAGGAGAAGCCTACCGAGGCCTCGGCGTCCTCGACGCAGACGCCCGGGCGCTCCTCGCGCCGGTTCCAGGTCCGCATGCCCGTCACCCACTTCACGAAGTGGGGATAGGCCTTCACGTCCGCCACCAGCTCGGCCAGCTGATCCGGTTGATAGGGCAGGATTTTCGTGACGCGATGAACGGCCAAGCGCGGCTCAGCGACCGGTCTGGGCCAGGCGCGCCGCCTTCAGCCGGGCGAAGTCGTCGCCGGCGTGGTGCGAGCTGCGGGTCAGCGGGCTGGCCGACACCATCAGGAAGCCCTTGGCGCGGGCGATCGCCTCATAGGCCTTGAACTCTTCCGGCGTGACGAAGCGCTCGATCGCCGCGTGCTTGCGGGTCGGCTGCAGGTACTGGCCGATGGTGATGAAGTCGACGCCGGCGGAGCGCATATCGTCCATCACCTGCATGACCTCTTCCTTGGTCTCGCCCAGGCCGACCATGATGCCGGACTTGGTGAACTGGTTCGGGTCACGCTCCTTGACCATCTGCAGCAGGCGCAACGAGTGGAAGTAGCGGGCGCCGGGCCGGATCTTCAAATAGAGGCGCGGAACCGTCTCGAGGTTGTGGTTGAAGACGTCGGGCGTGGCGTCGATCATCACCTCGGCCGCCCCGTCCTTGCGCAGGAAGTCGGGCGTCAGGATTTCGATGGTGGTGTTGGGCGCCTGCAGGCGTATCTGGCGCACCACCTCGGCGAAGTGGGCCGCGCCGCCGTCGGACACGTCATCGCGGTCCACCGAGGTGATCACGACGTGGTTCAGGCCCATCTGGGCGACGGCCAGCCCGACCTTGGCCGGCTCTTCCGGATCCAGCGGCTGGGGCAGGCCTGTCTTGACGTTGCAGAAGGCGCAGGCCCGCGTGCAGGTGTCGCCCATGATCATCAGGGTGGCGTGCTTCTGGCTCCAGCACTCGCCGATGTTCGGGCAGGCCGCTTCTTCGCAGACGGTCACCAGCCCCTTGGAGCGGACGATCTCCTTGGTGGCGTTGTACTGGCCCGATCCGGGCGCCTTGACGCGCAGCCAGTCCGGCTTTTTCAGCACCGCTGTCTCCGGGCGGTTCTGCTTTTCCGGGTGACGCAGTTCGGACGGCGTCTTCTTCAACGTGTCGATCAGGGTGACCAAGGCGGGCTCGGGCTCCGAAGGCTTGAAGGCGGTATGTCGTCTTTCCCTGCGGCGAAGGCAAGGCGCGGCGGAACCTCACGCAAGGTAACGCATCTTTTCAAGGTGAACGCCGCGCACTAGTTTCCCCGCTCTAAAGCACGGGCGCGGGACAACGCGCCGACGGAGGATGAGTTTTGCGCGTACCGCTGGAAGCCAAGGTCGGCGAAGAAACCATATTCGACGCCCTGATCGCCGCGCGTGAGACCTATGGCGACAAGGAGATCCTGGAGGACCAGGATCGCAAGCCCCTGACCTATACCGGCCTGATCCGCGCCGCCTTCGTCCTGGGTCGCAAGATCGCCGCGGTAACCGAACTGGAAGAACGCGTCGGCATCCTGCTGCCGTCCAGCATGGGCGTGGTGGTGACCTTCTACGGTCTGCACGCGCACGGCCGCGTGCCGGTGATGATCAACTTCACGGCAGGCGAGCGGAACATCAAGGCGGCGCTGGCCGCCGCGGGCGTGAAGAAGGTCCTGACCGCCCGCCGCTTCATCCAGCAGGCCAAGCTGGACGAGCTGATCGCCGACATTGAGACCGTGGCCGAGATCGTCTGGCTGGACGACGTGCGCGCCTCCATCGGCCTGCAGGACAAGCTGTACGGCCTGATGGCCGGCATGATGCCCAAGCGCTTCGCCGTGAAGGCCGACCCGTCGTCGCCCGGCGTGGTGCTGTTCACCTCCGGCAGCTTCGGCGCGCCCAAGGGCGTGGTGCTGAGCCAGTGGAACCTGGTCGCCAACTGCCGCCAGGTCGCCCAGCACATCCATCTGAAGCCGGAGTGGGTGATGTTCAACCCGCTGCCGACTTTCCACTGCTTTGGCCTGACCGGCGGCGTGCTGCTGCCCCTGCTGCAGGGCATGAAAGCCTTCCAGTACCCCTCACCGCTGCACGCCAAGCAGATCGTCGAGCTGTTGCCGCAGGTGAAGGCCTCGATCCTGTTCGCGACCGACACCTTCCTGAACCAGTACGCCCGCGTCGCCGGGCCGGACGACTTCTCCACGCTCCAGTTCGTGGTCGCCGGCGCCGAACGGGTGCGCGACGAGACCCACCACTTGTTCAACACCCGCTTCCACGGCCTGAAGCTGCTGGAAGGCTACGGCGCCACCGAAGCGGCGCCGGTCGTGGCCGTGAACCATCCGGACCGCAACCGCCCCGGCTCGGTCGGCCAGATCCTGCCCGGCATGGACTGGAAGCTGGAAGAGGTGCCCGGCATCGCCGAGGGCGGCCGGCTGTACCTGCGCGGCCCCAACGTCATGGAAGGCTATCTGTCCGCCGACGACCCCCGCGCCATCGAGCCGCTCAAGGACGGCTGGCATGACACCGGCGACATCGTCGCCATCGACGACGAGGGCTATATCGAGATCCTCGGTCGGGTGAAGCGCTTCGCCAAGATCGGCGGCGAGATGGTCTCCCTGACCGCCGTCGAGGGCCTGGCCAGCGCCGTCTGGCCGGAATCGCGCCACGCCGTGGTCTCCATCCCCGACAGCCGCAAGGGCGAGAAGCTGGTGCTGGTCACAGACCGCAAGGACGCCGATGTCGCCCGCCTGGCCGAATGGGCCCGCGAGCACGGTGCACCCGAGCTAGCGGTGCCCAAGAAGATCATGCGCGTCGGCGAGGTGCCCGTCCTGGGCACGGGTAAGACGGACTACGTCGCCATCCAGCAGATGGCCGAGGTCGACAAGGCCGCGTGACCTGGGCCGCCTGATCAGGCCGGTCTGACTTGTCCCCCGCCCGACTCGGCTCAGAGTGCCGTTCTCTGAAACGAGAGGGAGGGTTCCATGTTCAACAAGTTCTCCGCCTATCAGCCGCAGCTGCTCAGCGTCCTGCGGATTGTCACGGGTCTTCTGTTCATCAGCCACGGCACGGCCAAGGTGCTGGGCTTCCCGGCCGTCGACGGCGTGCCGCCCCCGGGCCTCAGCCTGGCCGGCCTGTCGGGTCCGCTGGAGCTGGTGCTGGGCGCCCTGTTCCTGATCGGCCTGTTCACCCGTCCGGTCGCCTTCTTGGCCTCCGGCTTCTGCGCCGTCGGCTACTGGATGGTCCACGCCAAGATGGGCGCGTTCCCGATCGTCAACGGCGGCGAGACCATCGCCCTGTACTGTTTCGTCTTCCTGTATTTCGTCGCCGCGGGCCCTGGCCCGTGGTCGGTCGACAGCGCCATGAAGAAGGGCGGCTGATCAGCCGATCCTGACGCCCGTCATCGAGATCGATCCACCCTCGATGACGTCGTTGAAGAAGCTCACGTCGTCGCCCGGCATCCGCTGGGCGGCGACGTAGAGCAGCGGCAGATAGTGTTCGTCGGTCGGCACGCTCAGCTGGGCGTCCTCGGCCAGGCCGACCCAGTCGACCAGGGCGTCGTCGTCGCCGCGCACGAAGGCGGATTTCACCGCCTCGTTGAAATGCACCGCCCAGTCATACGGCTCGCCGCCCGCGCGCTTCCAGGCGCGCAGGTTGTGCACGAAGTCGCCCGAACCGGCGATGATGATCCCCTCGTTCCGCAGCGGCGCCAGGCGTCGAGCCAGTTCATAGTGACCGCGCGCGTCCAACTGGCGGTTTAGCGACAGCTGGACGATCGGCACATCGGCCTCGGGCCAGACGTGGGCCAGCACCGACCAGGTCCCATGGTCCAGACCCCACTGTTCCGTCTGGACGGCGCCGGTCAGCTCGGACACCCGCGCGGCCAGCTCCGGCGACCCCGGCGCGGGATATTGCATCGCATGCAGTTCCGCGGGGAAACCACCGAAATCGTGGATAGTTTCAGGATGCGTCTGCGCCGTCACACCCAGCCCGCCGGTTTCCCAGTGGGCCGAGACCATGACCACGCCCTTCGGCTTGCCCACGGCCTCGCCCAGCGCGCGCCAGGCGTCCGCGAACGGACCGCCCAGCGCGTTCATCGGGGAACCGTGACCGAAGAAGATCGCCGGTTGCCGCATGATCAGCCGAACAGCTTCTTCGCCGTCTCGGCGACGTAGCGGCCCTGGAAACGGGCGCCGTCCAGCTCGTTGTCACTGGGCATGCGGGCGCCGGTCCCGCCCGTGATCGTCGAGGCGCCGTAGGGCGAGCCGCCGGTGATCTCGTCCATCGTCTGCTGGCCGCTCCAGGCGTAGGGCAGGCCCGCGATCAGCATACCGTGGTGCAGCAGGGTCTGGATCAGGCCGATCAGGGTGGTTTCCTGACCGCCGTGCTGGGTCGCGGTCGAGGTGAAGGCCGCGCCGACCTTGCCGACCAGCGCGCCCTTCATCCAGACGCCGCCGGTCTGGTCCCAGAAGTTGCGCATCTGCGAGGCGGCGGTGCCGTAGCGGGTGCCCGCGCCCACGATGACGGCGTCATAATTCTCCAGATCGGCCGCGGTCGCGATCGGCGCGCTCTGATCCAGCTTGTAGCCGCTCTCCCTGGCCAGCTCTTCCGGCACCAGTTCCGGCACGCGCTTGATATCGACCGTCACGCCCTCGATCGAGCGCGCGCCCTCCGCGACCGCCTCGGCCATGGTTTCGATGTGGCCGTAGGTGGAGTGATAGAGAACCAGAACGCGGGCCATAGGGCATCTCCTGAGGGTTTAGATACAGCAACAGTATCAGTGCCCATTTGAGCGGTCGGCCGGTCAGGCGCAAGAGCCCGCCGCAGGAATGTTGCGAAGACCGTTCCGGTTTCCCACGTCCATCCAAATAGGCCGGGAGCAGCCCTCATGTTCGATCATCTTTCCGTCGGCGTTCGCGATCTCGACGCGGCCCGGCGCTTCTACGCCGCCTTCTTCTCGCCCTTGGGCCACGGCGAGGCTGCGGCCTCGGACTCGGAGCTCGCCTTCGGCCCCGGCGGTCTGGTGCGTCAGTTCTTCGTCTATCCGGTGTCAGGCGAACGCGTCGCCGGCCTAGGCAGCCACATCGCCTTCTCGGCCCCCGGCCGCGCCGCCGTGCACGAGGCCTTCGACGCCGCCGTGGCCCTGGGCGCGACCATCGTCCGCCCGGCCGGAGCCCACCCGGACATCGCCTCGGATTACTACGGCGCCGTGCTGCTGGATCCGGACGGCAACAAGCTGGAGATCGTAGCCGGTCCCATGCACTAGGCCCGGTTGATCGGACACACCCGGTCGTAGAAGGCCTGGTCCGCGGGGACGGTCATTCCGCGCGACAGCCGGAAGCGGTGCTCCACCACCATCGCTTGCTGCTCGATGTTCAGATGGTCCCAGTCGCAATCGGCGGCCAGGGGATAGGCGTAGCTGGCCAGGCTGTCCCCTGCCCCCAGCTTGGCGGTCAGCAGGTTCACGCCGTGCTGCGCCTGCCAGACGTGGGTCAGCTCATGGATGAAGGTCGACTGGCGGCCCAGCGGCGCGGTCGACAGATCGGCCGGCAGCGACCTCTTGGGCCAGACGATCCAGTCCCGCCAGAACCAGCGGCCGGGCACGAAGGCCCGGTCGAACGGCCATGGGGCCGGCAGGAATCGGATGGTCTCGCACTCCAGGCTGTCCCCGAAGGCCTCGCGGGCCAGCTCGGTCTCGCCCGGCGTCAGCGGACGCATCAGGGCGCCGGGGGCGCGCCGACGTAGCCGCCGGTCGGGCTGACCCACTCCCAGTGCCAGGGTTCATAGACATAGGGGACGAAGCCGAACCGCCCCGCGTTCCGGACCAGCCAGCGATAGGTCGGGCCGCGCGTCATGTGCAGGCGGCTCAACGCCGAGGTGTTGTCCACCCCCAGCCCGGCGATCTGGCCGACGTAGAGGTCCACGGCCGTTCCGGTCCGGTGCGGCGAACAGGCGGCGCGGCGCAGGCCGTCGCAATTGCCCTGCTGGGCGCAGCGGGCGGCGTCCGCCTCGGGATCCCGGAAGCCGGAGAAGATCTGCAGCAGCTCGGGATCGTTGGCCACCTCGGGCACCTCGGCGCGGGCGGCGGCGACCAGCTCGCGATAGGCGTCCAGCACGTCGCGGCGCAGCAGCCGGGTCAGGCGGTCGGCGTGCTCCTCGGACTCGACCAGATAGCCGAGCTGGTACAGCGGCGGCGGGTCGGGACAGGGCTGCTCGCGCACTCGGGCCATGATGAAGGGCCGCCGCTCCTGCCAGACGCCGCGGAACACCTGGAATGTCGCCGCGTCGAACCAGCCGGTCGGCGGCAGGCCGTGGCTGTACTGGAACTCGGCCAGCGCCCGGGAGAAGCGCGGCGACGCGGGCGCGCAGTCCGTGCCGATCTCCTTCTGGATCAGCGGCAGATAGGTCTCCCAGCCGAACTCGGTCGCGCTGAAGGGCGCCCATTCCATGCGCTGGAAGGAGACGGCGTTGGCGAAGGCCGGGCCGCCCCATTCGACCGGATCGGCCTCGCAGCCGCCGCGCCCCTCCCCACGTTCCTGGGCCGAGGCGGCGCCGGCCAGGCACAGGCCCGCCAGCAGGGCCGCGCTGGCCGCGAGTTTCGACAGGAGGACGCCCCGGATCATGGAGGGATGGTGGCCCGGAGATCATGTCGGCGGCAAGGCCCTTCGCGACCCTCGCGCGCGGACGGCAAAGGCGGCATGGTGGCGCGGACGGCGACTCGGGACCGTCGCACCGGACCTGTCCATGACCGACGCCGCACCGCCCGCCCCGGCTCGCCGCTCCAACGCCGTGCTCGCCGCCTTCTCGACCGTCTGCCTGCCGCTGGCGGCCTTCGGCGTGGCCCTGCCGGTCACCCTGCCGGAGTTCTACGCCACCTTCGTCGGCCTGGAGTTGGGCGTGGTGGCGACGGTGTTCATGGCCGTGCGCCTGATCGACATCACCTTCGACCCCTTCATCGGTTGGGCCATGGACCGGACCAAGACCCGGTTCGGCCGCTACCGCCCGTGGATGGTGGCCTCGACCCCGGTCCTGATGCTTTCGGCCCTGATGATGTTCGTGCTGGTTCAGCCGGGCGCCGGGGCGGCCTATCTCTTCGCCTGGCTGCTGGTGCTCTACCTCGGCTTCTCGATCGCCACCCTGGGCCAGCTGGGCTGGGCCTCGGTGCTGGCGCCGGAATACGACCAGCGCAGCCGGGTCTACGGCTGGTGGCAGGTGTTCAACATCATCGGCGTGATCCTGATCCTGATCCTGCCGACCGTGGTCATCCAGCTGGGCATCGGCACCTACGCCGACGGCGTGCGCATCATGGGCTGGGCCATCCTGATCGCCCTGCCCGTCACCATCGGCCTGACGCTGTTCGTGGTGCCCGAGCCGGTCAACGCCGGCGCCGCGCCGCACGGCGGGCCCAAGGCCTATCTCGCCCTGTTCAAGCGCAAGGCGGTCCGGAAGCTGCTGTTCGCGGACGTACTTCTGGGCGTGGCGCCGGGCATCACCGGCTCGCTGCTGTTCTTCTTCTTCGGCCAGATCAAGGGCTATGGGCATACCGAGGCCTCGCTGTTCATGCTGCTGTACTTCGTCGCCGGCCTGGTGGGCGCGCCCTTCTGGGCCTGGCTGGCCACGCGGGTGGGCAAGGACAAGGCCCTGGCCATCGCCAGCCTGAGCTTCGCCGGCCTCTACATCGGCGCGACCCTGGTCCCGGGCGGCAACTTCACCCTGACGGCGGCGGTCATGTTCCTGGCCGGCCTGCCCTATGCGGCGGGCCTGTTCCTGCTGCGGGCCATGATGGCCGATGTGGGCGATGAGGTCCGGCTGGAGACCGGCGTGGACCGCACCGGCCTGATGTTCTCCATCCTGTCGGCCACGACCAAGATCGGCCACGTGGTCGCCCTGATCCCCTACCTGATCCTGCAGTGGGTGGGCTTTAAGGCCATCGCGCCGGCGGGGGGCAACAGCGAGATGTCGCTGCTGACCCTGCAGGTCCTCTTCATCCTGCTGCCCGGCCTGCTGCTGGCGGCGGCGGCGCTGGTGCTGAAGAACTATCCGCTGACGCCCGCCCGGCACGACGAGATCCGCCTGGCGCTTGAAGCACGCGACGCCGCATGACGCCTATCGACCGCCTGAACGCCATCATGGCCCGGCTACGCGCGCCCGTGGGCGGCTGCCCCTGGGACGTGGAGCAGACCTTCGAGACCATCGCCCCCTACACGCTGGAGGAGGCCTATGAGGTCGCCGACGCCATCGAGCGCGGCGACATGGACGACCTGAAGTCCGAGCTGGGCGACCTGCTGTTCCAGGTCGTCTTCCACGCCCGCATGGCCGAGGAGCAGGGCCTGTTCGTGTTCGACGACGTGGCCGACGCCATCGCCGACAAGCTGGAGCGCCGCCACCCCCACGTCTTCGGCGACGAGGCGGCCAAGGCCGACGGCGTGGCGCAGAAGGCCCGCTGGGAGGACATCAAGGCCGCCGAGCGCAAGGCCAAGGCCCAGGACGGGGTGCTGGATGACGTGCCGGTAGGCCTGCCCGCCCTGGCCCGCGCCGCCAAGCTGACCAAGCGCGCCGCCCGCGTCGGCTTCGACTGGCCCTCGACCGACGAGGTCTTCGACAAGCTGCACGAGGAGGTCGCCGAGCTCCGCGCCGAGATCGCCGCCGGGGACCTCGACAAGGCCAAGGGCGAGGTCGGCGACCTGCTGTTCGTGGTGGCCAACCTGGCGCGCAAGCTGGGGGTCGAGCCGGAGGACGCGCTGCGCGGGTCCAACGCCAAGTTCGTGCGCCGCTTCGGCTTCATCGAGGCGGAGCTGGCCAAGGCGGGCAAGACGCCGGAGCAGTCGGACCTGGCGGAGATGGACGGTCTGTGGGACGCGGCCAAGGCGGCGGAGCGGGCATGAGCGCTGATCAGCACGATCCCGGCGGCAAGGTCCGCCTGGCCCTGATGCCGGGCGTGAACGGCGACGCGACCTTCAGCCCGGACGGACGCTATCGCCAACTGATGCGGCGCTGGCTGGGACCCGAGTTCCCCGAGCGCTACGTCCTGTTCATCGGCATGAACCCTTCGACGGCGGACGCCAGCGTCAACGACCCGACCTGCGCGCGGGAGTGGACCTTCAGCCAGCGCGAGGGGTTCGACGCCATGGTCAAGGCCAATGTCGGGGACTATCGGGCGACCCATCCGAAGATGCTGCTGGAGCCCGGGGTCGAGGCCTCGTCGCCCGCGAACCTGCCGGCCATCCGCAAGGCCGCCGCCGGAGCCGGGCTGGTGGTCCTGTGCCACGGCAAGCTGAACAAGGCGCTGGCCCCAGCGGGCAAGGCCCTGGTCGAGGCGCTGCGGCGGGACGGGGTGCCCCTATGGTGCTTCGGGACCAACGCAGACGGGAGTCCGAAGCATCCGCTCTACCTGCGCGGAGACACGCCGCTGAGGCCGTTCGACGCCAGCTAGCTGTACCGCAGCTCCTGCAGGTCGATCTCGCGCATCAGCCGTTTCGCCGTGGTCTCGTCGATCAATTTCGAGCGCGCCAGTTTGCTGAGTTCGATGCGTTCGGCGGCGAGCCCCACCAGACGCAGTTCGCGTTCGACGACATCGGCCTGGCGGGCGGCCTCGAGATCGTCCTCGTCGGTGCGGGTGCGGTTTTCGATGCGGCGGCGGTAGATCTCCATGAGCCGGCTGGCGATGTCGGAATAGAGGTCCGGATTGGGTCGCCCCTCGGCCATGGTGTGGGAGGCGTCCTCGATGGCGCGCAGGGCCGCCATCGCCGCGGCGACCCGACCGTGGTCCTCCTCACGCTGGTGCGAGGGCTCGGGCGGCAGTTCGACGCCCTTCAGCAGCCTGGGCAGGGCGATGGTCGCCACGATCAGCGAGACGATGATCACCGCGGCGGCCAGGAAGATGGCCATGGTCCGCGACGGCATGGGCGAGCCGTCGTCGAGGGTGAAGGGCACGGTCAGGATGCCCGCCAGGGTGATGGCCCCGCGCACCCCCGCCAGCGACATGACCGCGGTCAGGCGCAGGCCGACCTTGGGCGGCGGACCCTTCTGCCGCTTGCGGAACAGGGTCAGGCGCAGGGAAGTCCACACCCAGATGAAGCGCAGGGCCGCGAGCGCGGCGAAGGTGACGAAGACATAGATCGCCAGCCACCAGACCTCGGGCCGGCTGGTGCCCGCGACCACCTCGGCGGCGCGCGACAGGATCGAGGGCATCTGCTCGCCCAGGATGACGAAGATGATGCCGTTGGCGGCGAACTGGACCGTGTCCCAGACGGCGCCGCGACGGACGCGGGTGACGGCCAGCGCCTGGCCCTTGGCCCCGCCCCGCTCGGTGAAGCTCATGGTCACGCCGGCCGCGACGGCGGCCAGGATGCCGGAGGCGTGCACCTTCTCGGCGACCAGATAGGCGGCGAAGGGGATCAGCAGGCTGATCAGGATCTGGGCGCCGACATCCTCGCCCCACCGGCGGCTGACCCAGGCCTTGGCCAGGCTGATGAGCAGAGTCACGCCGACCCCCGCGGCGACACCGGCCAGCGCCAGCCAAGCGAAGCTGGCCACCGCATGGCTCAGGACGAAGGTCCCGGTGGAGGCCGCCACGATGGCCAGCCGCATGCAGGTCAGGCCGGTGGCGTCGTTGAGCAGCGACTCCCCTTCGAGAATATGCATCAGCCGCTTGGGGATCGGGGCGCGGGCGGCGATGGCCTGGACCGCGATGGGATCGGTCGGCGACAGGATGGCGGCCAGGGCGAAGGCCACGGCCAGCGGCATCTCCGGGATCATCCACCAGAGGAGGAAGCCGAGACCGACGACGGTGAAGACCACCAGCCCCAGCGCCAGCTCGAGGATCACCGCCCGGTCGCGGAACAGGGCCTCATTGGGAATGCGCCAGCCGTCGAGGAACAGCAGGGGCGGCAGGAAGAGCAGGAAGAAGATATCCGGCTCCAGATCCACCGCCTCGCCGGTGACCAGCACCACCCCCGCCCCCAGGGCGATCTGGACCAGCGGCAGGGCGATGCGGGTGATGCGGGCGACCGAGCCCGACACCACCACGGCCAGGAGCAGCAGGAGGGTGGTCTCGATCAGGTGCATCGCGCGCTCTTTCGCACGACGGAAAAAACGGGGTGCGAACAGTGCGAAACCTGCCCGTAAGTCCCTGTTATGTCACGAGTCGAGAATCGCACTGTTCGTCGTGTTCCGCGCCTGAATCATCCTGCGCCGCAGTATGGCACGGCGATGCGGCGAAAACGGACGCCTGTCAGCCGAACTGCCGCTCGAACCGGCCCAGCGCCGCGGGGTGCAGGCGCACGGTGACGTGGGTGCGGCCTTCGTCGTCGGTCTCGCGGCCGGTGACCCGGCCGTTCTCATAGAGCCAGGCCAGGGCCTCGCCCTGATGGGGGGCCAGCACCAGCGCGCTCTCGGGATCGTCGTCGATCAGGCCCGCGATGGTCTCGCGCAGGGGATCGATCCCCTCCCCGGTCCAGGCGGAGACGGCCACGGCCTGACCCTGGGCGCGCAGGCGTTCGGCCTGGCCGAGCACGGCCTCGCGGGCCTCGGCGTCGAGCAGGTCGATCTTGTTCCAGACCTCAAGGATGCGGCGTGGCTTGGGTTCGCCGTTGGCGCCCTCGACCATGGGGATCTGTTTCAGCACCGCCTCGACGTCCTTGGCCTGGGCTTCGCTGTCGGCGGAGGCGATGTCGCGGACGTGCAGGATCAGGTCGGCCTCGCCGACCTCTTCCAGGGTGGCGCGGAAGCTTTCGACGAGTTCGTGCGGCAGGTCCGAGATGAAGCCGACAGTGTCCGCCACGATGGCCGGACGGCCCTGCGGCAAGCGGATGGTGCGCTGGGTGGTGTCCAGGGTGGCGAACAGCAGGTCCTTGGCGAAGACCTCCGATCCCGTCAGCCGGTTGAACAGGGTCGACTTGCCGGCGTTTGTGTAGCCGACCAGGGCCACGGTCGGGAACGGGACCTTCTGGCGGGCCTTGCGGTGCAGGCCGCGGGTGCGGCGCACCTCTTCCAGCTCGGCCTTCAGCTTGACGATGCGGTCGGCGATCAGGCGGCGGTCGAGCTCGATCTGGGTTTCGCCGGGACCGCCGGTAGAGCCGGTGCCGCCCCGCTGGCGTTCCAGGTGGGTCCAGGTGCGGACCAGGCGCGAGCGCTCATAGTCCAGCCGGGCCAGTTCCACCTGCAGCCGGCCTTCCTTGGTGCGGGCGCGGCGACCGAAGATCTCGAGGATCAGGCCGGTGCGGTCGATGACCTTGCACTCCCAGGCCTTCTCCAGATTGCGCTGCTGCACCGGGGACAGGTCGTCGTCGACGACCACGGCTTCGGCCTCGGCGGCGCGGACCAGGGCGGCCAGCTCATCGACCTTGCCGGAACCGAACAGGGTGGCGGGCGTGACCTTGCGCACGCGCACGATCTCTTCGGCGCGCACGTCGAGGTCCAGCGCGCGGGCCAGGCCCACGGCTTCCTCGAGGCGTTCCTCGGCGAGGCGGGAGCTTTCCGAACGTCCGTCGGGGTGGATGACGACCGCCCGGATCAGAGGGACGGAATGGTCGATATGCTTGGTGGTCAGGTCTGGGGGCTTTCTGATGGGCGTCGTCCTCGGGCTGGACCCGAGGTGCGGATGTTGTGGTGCAAGGCTCCTAGATAGGAACTCACGGGCCATTGGACCATCCCGCGCCGTACCTCCTTGCTATCGTCATCCCGGGGGCGCGAAGCGAACCCCGGGACCCAGCGGCGCGCGTGAGCGTGACCCTGTCGGGAGCACCGGCATTTCGCCGCCGTCGCGGCGGCGCTGGGTCCCGGCTTTCGCCGGGATGACGATAGCAATGAAGGAACCTAGTCCTCGTCGGCTTCCGGCTCGTACAGCTGCACGGGCGCCGAGGGCATGATGGTCGAGATGGCGTGCTTGTAGACGAGCTGGGACTGGCCGTCGCGACGCAGCAGCACACAGAAGTTGTCGAACCAGGTCACGATGCCCTGCAGCTTGACCCCGTTGACCAGGAAGATGGTCAGCGGCGTCTTGGTCTTGCGGACCGAGTTGAGGAAGGTGTCCTGAAGGTTCTGACGCTTGTCTTGAGACATGGCAGGTTATCCCTGGTCTTGTTGTTCTCCGGCCGGGGAGCGGCGCGGGACCGGTCGATGCCGGCGACCGCCACCTTACCCGCCCCCGCGCCTCCCGCAACGCCCTAGATGGCGTCGCGGGTCCCGCGTTCGATATAAAGTTCGCGCAGACGGGTCGCGACCGGCCCGGGTTTGCCGTTGCCGATCTTCACCCCGTCGATGGAGACGGCGGGCATGACGAAGGCGCCGGCGGCGGTGAAGAAGGCCTCCTTGGCGCGCTGGGCCTCTTCCACGGTGAAGCCGCGTTCCTCCAGCTCGATGCCCTCTTCCTTGAGGATGTCGAGCAGAGTCGTGCGGGTGCAGCCCTTGAGGATGTTGGCCTGGGTGTCGCGGGTGCGCAGCTTGCCGTGCTCGTCGATGATCCAGGCGTTGGTCGAGGAGCCCTCGGTCACCAGGCCCATGTCGTCGACCATCCAGCATTCATAGGCGCCGCGGTCGCGGGCGTGCTGCTTGGCCAGCACATTGGCCAGCAGGCCGACCGTCTTGATGTCGCAGCGTCCCCAGCGGATGTCCGGCGTGGTGACCACGGCCACGCCGTTGGCGGCGGTCGCGTCGGACTTCATCGGGTTGATGGACTTGGAGGTGACCACCACGCTGGGCGGGGTGCCCTCGGGCGGGAACGGATGGTCGCGGCGCGCCGTGCCGCGCGTGACCTGAAGATAGACGATGCCGTTGCGGACGCGGTTGCGGCGGATGGTTTCCTTCAGCACCTGGGTCAGGCTTTCGCGCGACATGGGGACGTCGATGCGCAGCTCGTTGAGACTGCGGTGAAGGCGGGTCATGTGGCCGTCGAAATCGGCCATGCGGCCGTCGAAGACCGACCAGACCTCATAGACGCCGTCGGCGAACTGGAAGCCGCGGTCCTCGACATGGACGGTGGCGCGGTTGTGCGGGACGTACTGGCCGTTGACGTAGGCGACGCGGCTCATTCCTCGACAGGCCCTTCTTCCTCTTCCTCGCCGCCGCGGGACGGCGAGACGCCCAACGACTTGAGCTTTCTGTGCAGCGCGGACCGCTCCATGCCGATGAAGGCGGCGGTGCGCGAGATGTTTCCGCCGAAGCGCATGATCTGGGCGGCCAGGTATTCACGCTCGAACACCTCGCGGGCCTCGCGCAGCGGCAGGGCGATGATGCGTTCGGCGCCGAGGGTGCCGGTGGAGTTGGCGTTGGTCGCCTCGGACGGCAGGGCGTCGGCGCCGATCGGATCGTTGATGTCGCCGGTGGCGAGGATCAGCAGCCGCTCGACGTTGTTGCGCAGCTGGCGGACGTTGCCCGGCCAGGGATGGACCTGCAGCACGGCGATGGCGTCGTCGCCCAGCCGGCGGCGCGGCAGCCCCTGCGACGACGCCAGAGTTTCGATGAAGTAGTCGACCAGCTCCTGGATGTCCTCGCGGCGCTCGGACAGCGCCGGCACGCGGATCGGCACCACGTTCAGGCGGTGGAACAGGTCCTCGCGGAAGCGGCCCTCGGCGATCTCGGTCTTGAGGTCGCGCGAGGTGGAGGTGACGACGCGAACGTCGACCTGCACGTCCTGCTCGCCGCCGACGCGGCGGAAGCGCTGCTCGACCAGGACGCGCAGGACGCGGCTCTGGCTCTCGCGCGGCATGTCGCCGACGTCGTCCAGGTAGAGGGTGCCGTTGTGGGCGCGTTCGAACACGCCGATCTTGCGCGGCCGGCCATCGACGCCCTCCTCGCCGAACAGCTCCAGGTCGAGGCGTTCGGGGGTCATGCCGGCGGCGGCGATGGCCACGAACTCGCCGCGGGCGCGGGCGCTGGCCTCGTGGATCTGGCGGGCGACCAGCTCCTTGCCCGAGCCGGGCGGACCCGAGATCAGGACACGGCTGTTGGCCGGGGCGACCTTGGCGATGGTCGAGCGCAGGGTCTGGGCGGCCGCCGACTTGCCGATCAGGCCGGTCGGGGCGGCGACCTGGGCGCGCAGGCGGCGGTTCTCGCGCTTCAGCTGCGAGGCCTCCAGCGCGCGCTGGACGACGACGACCAGCCGGTCGGACTTGAACGGCTTTTCGATGAAGTCATAGGCGCCGCGCTGCAGGGCGCTGACGGCGGTTTCGATATTGCCGTGGCCCGAGATCATGACGACCGGCAGGTCGGGATCCAGCTCCTTGATCAGGTCCAGCAGTTCGAGGCCGTCGAGGCCGCCGCCCTGCATCCAGATGTCGAGCAGGGCCAGCGACGGGCGGCGCGCGCGAATGGCGGCCAGGGCCTCGTCGGAGTTCGAGGCGACGCGCACGGCGTGGCCCTCGTCCTCGAGCAGGCCCGAGACCAGTTCGCGAATGTCGGCCTCGTCGTCGACAACCAGGATATCGGCTCCGGTGGAACGCATATCGCCTCGCTTATTGGGCCGCCGGGATAATGCCGCCGGACGCTTTCGCGTCCTTCGGCCCCGGAGCCTTCACTGGGGATTTCAGGGGGAAGATCAGGCACACGCGCGCGCCGGACAGGGTCTCGGCGTCGGCCAGCTTCAGCTCGCCGCCGTGCTCCTCGCAGATGCGCTTGACGATGGCCAGGCCGAGGCCCGTGCCCTTCTCGCGCGTGGTCACATAGGGTTCGGTCAGGCGGTCGCGGTCCTTGGCGGGCAGGCCCGGGCCGTCGTCCTCGATGACGAAGGTGGCGACGCTGTCCTCGACGATGAGCCGGGCCGAGATGCCGGGCGTCGCATCGTCGCCCGGACGCGGCTGGGCTTCGCGGCGGGCCGCCACCGCCTCGCCGGCGTTCTTCAGGATGTTGGTCAGGGCCTGGCCGACCATCTGGCGGTCGGCGTGGAAGGTGACCTTGGGCAGGGGCTCGATCAGGTCCACGCCGATGTCGGGCGCGGCCACCCGCTGGGCGAACACGGCCTCGCGCAACAGCTCGTCCGGCTTCTCGGCGGTGAAGCGCGGCGCGGGCATGCGGGCGAAGGACGAGAACTCGTCGACCATGCGGCCGATGTCGCCGACCTGGCGGATGATGGTCTCGGTGCAGCGGTCGAAGACCTCGACGTCGTCCTCGACCCGGCTCCGGTAGCGGCGACGCAGACGCTCGGCCGAGAGCTGGATCGGGGTCAGGGGGTTCTTGATCTCATGGGCGATGCGGCGCGCCACGTCGCGCCAGGCGGCGTTGCGCTGGGCTGTGACCAGGCGGGTGATGTCGTCGAAGGTCAGCACCATCTCGCCGCCGACCCCGCCCTCGATGCGGACACGCAGGCGACGGGTCTCGGCCTCGCCGCCCACGTCGATCTCTTCCTCGATATGGGCCTCGGCGCGGCCGGCCAGCTCGCTGAGCTCGGGCGAGACGTCGCCCAGCGGACGGCCGATGATGTCGTCTTCCGAAATGCCCAGCAGTTCGACGGCGCTGTCGTTGATGGCCGAGACGCGGCGCTGGCGGTCGACGCCGATGACGCCGGCGGAGACGCCGGACAGCACGGTCTCGATGAAGCGGGAGCGGCCCGTGGCCTCCTCGCTGGCGGTCCTGAGCGCGGCCTGCTGGGCCTCCAGGTCGCCGGTCATGCGGTTGAAGGCGGCCGACAGGGTCTTGATCTCGCCGGGGCCGTCGTTCGCGTCCACCCGGGCTGACAGATCGCCGCCCGCCACGGCGTCCGCCGCCACGACCAGACGGCCGATCGGGGCCGAGATGGAGTTGGCCGCCGACATGCCCAGCCAGACGGCGCCGACCAGCACCAGAAGCGCGGTTTCGACATAGCTGAGCGCGAACACGGCCTGGATGCGCGCCCGGCTGGCCTCGGCCTCCTTGTAGGCCACGATGGACTCGCGGGCCGAGGCGACCTGTCCGATCAGGCCCGGCTGCAGGGGCCGGACGAGATAAAGGTAGGCGCCGCCGTAGGCCGGGAAGGCGCGCAGGCCGCGAATGGCGTCAGGCCCCTCCGTGAGCTGCTGCACGGACGGCTGTTCCTGCGTCTGCGCCTCCTCCAGCGCCTCGCGGGACGGAGCGACGTAGGGCGGAGCGTTCGGCCCTTCCCCGCTGGCCAGCACCTCGCCGTTCTCGTCCAGCAGATAGACGGCCGGATAGCCGAACAGCTGGCCGACCTGGCTGAGGGCGTCGGAGAACTGGATGCGGTTATTGAACAGTGGGCGGATGCCCTCCAGCTGCTCGCCGATGACGGTGATGTCGGAGTCGATCTCGCTGGAGACGTCGCTGGTGTAGGCCAGGCCGATCGCGGCCCCGTTGTCGACGGCGGCCTGGACGTTGTCGCTGAACCACTGGTCCACCCCGCGGTTGACCAGCACCCCGAAGACCAGGGCGATCAGGACGGCGGGCACCAGCGCCACCGACGAAAACAGGATCACGAAGCGCAGGTGAAGGCGCGCGCCCGCGTCGCCCCGGCGACGGCGAACCAGGCTGAAGGCGCGGCGGCCGACGGTCGCGGCGAGCCCGCCGATCAGCAGCAGGTTGGCGATCAGGATCAGCAGCATCGTCTGGCTGACCGAGGCCCGGGCCCCTTCCCCGCCGAGGCCCGGGGCCACGGCGACCAGCCAGATGGCCGCGATATTGGTGATCAGGGCGATGGCGTAGGCGACCAAGAAGACCGTGCGGCGGCGTTCCTCCGACCAGCCGGCGAACCAGCGCGCCGGACCGCGGGGGGCGGTCGGTGCGGGATCGACGTCGGCGGCGGGTGTGTCCGTCATGCCGCGCCAGCTTCAACCAGCTGTGGCGCAATATCAACAACAGAGTTGCTGGAATGCGTCACCGGAGACCACAGTTCGGTCAAGGCCGCCTCGACCTCGGCCGGGCTGTCGAGACGGCACAGCCGGCTCTTGGCCGCGCGGCGGTCCAGAGGATCGCCGGGCCAGGGCGCCTGCTCGACGTACCAGCCCAGATGCTTGCGGAACATCTTCAGCCCCAGCGGCAGGCCGTAGAAGGCGGCGGAGGCCCGCAGGTGTTCGATGACGATAGCCAGCCGTTCCTCGCGGCCCGGCTCTTCCAGAACGGTCCCGTCGGCCAGCGCCCGCTCCAGATGGGCCGCCAGCCACGGACGGCCGTAGACGCCCCGTCCGAGCATCAGGGCGTCCGCGCCCGACTGCGCCAGGGCGTTGCGCGCATCCTCGGCGGTCAGGATGTCGCCGTTGACGACCACCGGGACGGAGACCGCGGCCTTCACCTCGGCGACGGCGGTCCAGTCGGCCCTGCCGGTGTAGAACTGCTGGCGCGTGCGGCCGTGGACGGTGACCGCCTTGACGCCGATCTCTTCGGCCCGGCGCGCGATCAGGGCGGCGTTGCGGCTGGCGTCGTCCCAGCCGAGGCGCATCTTCACCGTCACAGGTCGTGTGGTGGCGGCCACCGCCGCCTCGATCAGGCGGCAGGCGAGGTCCGGCGTGCGCATCAGGGCCGAGCCGCAGGCGGCGCCGGTGACCTCCTTGGCGGGGCAGCCGAAATTCAGGTCGACGATGTCGGCTCCGGCCTGTTCGGCCATGCGCGCGCCCTCGGCCATCGCGACAGGATCGCGGCCAACCAGCTGGATCACCGTCAGGGGCAGGCCTTCGCCCACGGCGGCGCGGCGGACCACGTCGGGACGGGCGCGCGCCAGTTCGGCGGCGGCGACCATCTCGGTGGCGACATAGGCGGCGCCCAGCCGCGAGGCGAGCACGCGGAAGGGAAGATCGGTGATCCCGGTCATGGGCGCGGTCAGCACCCGCCCGGGCACCCACACGTCGCCGATCTGAAGGCCTGCGGTCATCGGCTCCTTACCGCCGTTCAATGCGCTCTCGTCAAGCATGACGGCGGCCATTAGAAGGCCGGACATGACCTCGCCCCTCCCCGCCTTCGCCGCCGTCGTCGTCGCCGCCGGCTCCGGATCGCGCGCCGGCGGGGCCAAGCAATGGCGCCCGCTGGGCGGAAAGCCGGTGATCCGCTGGTCGGTCGAGGCCCTGCTGAAGGCGGGCGCCGAGGACCTGGTGGTGGTCGTGTCTCCGGGCGCGGAGGCCGAGGCCGCCGAAGCGCTGGCGGGCCTGACCGGCTGGCGCGCGGTCGTCGGAGGCGTCGCGCGGACCGACTCGGTGCGGGCCGGACTGGCGGCGCTGGGCGGAGCGGACGACCGCCCCGTGCTGGTGCATGACGCCGCCCGCCCCTTCCTGTCCGCGGCCGTCATCGCCCGCTGCGTCCAGGCGCTGGATGACGCCGACGGCGCCCTGCCCGCCCTGCCCGTCGCCGACAGCCTGCGCCGCGCCGTGGACGGGGTGGTGTCCGGCGCGGTGGAGCGCGAGGCCCTGTGGCGCGCCCAGACCCCCCAGGCCTTCCGCCTGAAGACCCTGACCGAGGCCTTCGCCGCCTGGCCCGAGAGCGAAACCGCCACGGACGAGGCGACCGTGGTCGAGCGCGCCGGCGGCCGCGTCCGCATCGTCGAGGGCGACGCCCGCCTGATGAAACTGACCTTCCCCGAGGATTTCGCCATGGCCGAGGCCCTGATCCCCCGCACCGTCCGCGTCGGCCAGGGCTACGACGTGCACCGCTGGGGCCCGGGATCGTCGGTGTGGCTGTGCGGGCTGGAAGTGCCGCATGACCAGACCCTGATCGGGCACTCGGACGCCGACGCCGGCCTGCACGCCCTGACCGACGCCATCCTGGGCGCGCTGGGCGAAGGCGACATCGGCGATCATTTCCCGCCCACCGATCCGCGGTGGAAAGGCGCCTCGTCGGACCTGTTCCTGAAGCATGCGGCCGATCTGGTCCGCGCGCGCGGCGGGCGGCTGTCGAACGTGGACGTGACCCTGATCTGCGAGCGGCCCAAGGTGAAGCCGCACCGGCAGGCCATGCGCGAGCGGCTGGCCGAGATCCTGAACCTGCCGCTGGACGCCGTCAGCGTGAAGGCGACGACGACCGAGGGTCTGGGCTTCACCGGCCGCGGCGAGGGCCTGGCGGCCCAGGCCGTGGCGACGCTGGAACTGCCCTCCCCCTAGAGCGGGCGTTCCGGCGGCGGGAAGCGGCTGCGCCACAGCGCCCCGAACAGGTTGACGTAGTCGTCCGTCCACGGCCGCACCGAGGTCCGGCCGGGCGTCGTCCAGCGCGGGTCGCGGGTGAAGTCCGCCAGGCCTTGCGCGGTCGGCGACAGGATCAGGGCCTCGGTCGAGGCTTCCGACATGTCGGGCGACTCCGTGCCCTCGTAATAGATCTGGTGCAGGCTCGGCACGCCCAGCTGCTGGGCCGCGGCGATGGCCGGCAGGGTGATCTCGAGGTTGCGGTTCGACAGGTGCAGCAACACCACCCCGTTCGGCTTCAGCAGGCGCAGATAGCCCTGGATCGCCTCGGCGGTCAGCAGGTGGGTCGGCACCGCGTCCGACGAGAAGGCGTCGATGATCAACAGATCGTAGCTGCCCGCGGGCTGATGGTTCAGCGTCAGGCGCGCGTCGCCCAGCACGGTGTCGATCGGCCCCTCGGCGCATTTCGAGATGTAGGTGAACCATTTGGGATCGCGCGACAGCCGGTCCACCGCCGGATCGATCTCGAAGAAGGTCATGCGGTCGACCGGGCGCTTGTAGGCCGCCATGGCGCCCGAGCCCTGCCCCACCACGCCGATCCGGGCGGGCCCGCGCTGCTGCACCATCAGGGCCGACTGACCGATGGGGGTGGCGACGTTGTAGTAGAGGGTCGGCGCGCACTCGTTGTGCCCGTGCCGCGCCTGCGCTCCGTGCAGGGTGGTGCCGTGCATCAGCACATGGACATCGCCGCCCAGCCGGGGGTCCTGCACATTGGCCACCCGCATGACGCCGAAGAAGCTGCGCTCCGAGAAGGTCCAGTCGTAGCCCCGCGCGATCCACTGCGACGACAGGGCGATCATCACCAGGATGACGGTGTAGACCGGCGCCCGGTCTCGGACCAGGAAGGCGCAGATCGCCGCCGGGATCAGCATGAACATCGCCAGCTGACCCATGCCGAGCGGGAAGAACTGGTAGAAGGCCCGGCGCGCCTCGTCGTTGGAATCCAGCCACAGCGACAGCAGGACCGGCGCGGCGGCCACCGCGGCGGCGGCGATCAGGGCGCCCAGGAGCTTGCCGGTGATCTCGCCCTTGCCCCACGGACGGGCCAGGCCGACCAGAACCAGGACCAGCGGATACTCCCAGACCATGTTGAAGATCACGGGGGCCAGCAGGGCCGTGAAGGCGCCGCCGACCACGCCGCCCAGCGACATCAGCAGGTAGAATTCGGTCAGCCGATCCGGCGCGGGCCGCCGCTTGGCCAGCAGCTGGTGGCACATCAGGGCGGCGAAGAAGAAGGCGATGATGTTGATGCCGAACGCCAGACCCCAGTTGGCCGAGCGGAAGGCGACCAGCAGCACGCAGACCGCCCCGACCGCGCCCTGGACGATCAGGGTGATGGGCAGCGGGATCCAGGGCTTGTTCTGGAAGGCGATGACGAAGGTCAGCAGGTAGAGCGCCAGCGGGATGACCCACAGGAAGGGCGCAGAGGCAACGTCGGTGGACAGGTGGGCGGTGACGCCCAGCATCAGGCTGGACGGCGCGGCGGCGAGCAGGACGAGCACGCCCTTCTCGCGCCACGGGATCGGCGCGCTCTTCTCCAGCGCCGCGGGCTCGGCGGCGCGGTCGACCCGGCGGCTCCAGACCACGAAGGCCAGCAGGGCGATCAGGATCATGAAGACGGCGTAGCCGCCGCTCCAGCCGAGACGCTGGCCGGACAGGGTCGACAGCGGCTCGATCAGAACCGGATAGGACAGCAGCGCCAGGAAGCTGCCGAGGTTGGAGGCGGCGTACAGCACATAGGGGTTCTTGCCGTCCGCATGACCGGCGCGGACCCGGGCGAACCAGGCTTGAAGCAGGGGCGCGGTGGCCGACAGGATGGCGAAGGGCGCGCCCACCGACAGGGCCAGAGTGCCCAGCAGCCACCCGATGGGCGCGGCGGGGTCGGGATCGCCCAGCCAGCCGTTGATGTGCAGCGGCAGGAACAGGGCCGCGCAGGTCAGCAGCACCAGATGGACGGTGACCTGCAGCTTGATCGAGCCGATCTTCTGCACGGCGTGGGCGTAGCCGTAGCCGGCCAGCAGCGCCGCCTGGAAGAAGACCATGGCGGTGTTCCACACCGACGGCGAGCCGCCCAGCATGGGCAGCACCAGCTTGGTCACCATGGGCTGGACCACGAAGACCAGCGACGCCGAGGTGAAGATCGCGACCGCGAACAGCAGGGGCGTCAAGCGGTCGGCGGGCGGCGCGGCCGTGTCGATGGTGGTGTCGCTCATGCCCGCCCCGTATGCTGGCGCCCGTATGACGCGGGTCACCCTAGCCCGACTCGCCGCCGCTTCGGAAAGCCCTGATGTTCCCCGACGATATCGCCGCCCTTGCTCAACAGGTGATTACCGAGGCCGCCGCCAGGGGGCTGATGGCCGCCACGGCCGAAAGCTGCACGGGCGGCCTGGTCGCCGGGGCGCTGACGGCCATCGCCGGATCGTCGGCGGTCGTGGACCGGGGCTTCGTGACGTACAGCAACGAGGCCAAGAGCGATCTCGTCGCCGTGCCGGCCGCCCTGATCGAGGCCCATGGCGCGGTGTCCGAGCCGGTGGCCCGGGCCATGGCCGCGGGCGCCGTGGCGCGGTCGCGGGCGCAGGTGTCGGTGGCGGTCACCGGCATCGCCGGGCCGGGCGGCGGATCAGACGACAAGCCGGTCGGACTGGTGCATTTCGCCGCCGCCGGACCAGCGGGCGTGATCCATGCCGAGCGCCGCTTCGGCGACATCGGGCGCGAGGCGGTGCGGCTGGAGAGCGTGCGCGTGGCGCTGGGCCTGCTGCTGGACCGGATCGGCGCATGACCGTCGTCGATGCGCGCGGCCACCGCTGCCCGACCCCCAGCCTGAAGCTTCAGAAGGCGTTCCACGCGGCGGCGCCGGGGACCCGGATCACCCTGCTGGCCACCGATCCGATGGCGCGCATCGACGTGCCCTTCCTGATGCAGGACCTCGGCGGGCGGGTGGTGTCGATCGATGAGGCGGACGGCGTCCTGACTATCGCGGTCGAGACGCCCGGCGCTCCGACAGGCTGACCACGGTCTCGGAGGTCTCGCCCTCCGGCTCCAGGTCCGGCGCGCCCATGGAGCGGGCGGCGATCTCCATCTCGGTGGTGAAGGCGCCGCCGTAGAAGATGGCATTGACGTTCCACGACAGCCAGATCAGCAGCACCACGACGGCGCCGACCGAGCCGTAGGTCGCGCCCAGCGGCGCGATCTGCTCGACATAGATGGCGCACAGCCAGGACGAGATGGTCGACATGACCGTCGCCACCAGCCCGCCTGCGATCGACGGCGCCCAGGCCACCGGCGTGCGGTGGGACATGGCGTAGCGGTAGAGCATGGTCAGGCCGATCGCGAGGCCGACGGCGGGCCACAATCCATCAAGCGACAGCCATCCGCCGCCGGTCGGCGCCGCGCCCGGCCCGGTGTGCTCCAGCAGGCGCGAGGTCACGACCGCGCCCGACACCACGGTGAACAGGGCGAAGGCGAACAGGGCCACGAAGAAGGCCAGCAGATTGAACTTGAAGAAGCCGTGCGGCTCGGTCTCGTCGTGGATCAGGTTGAGGCCCGCCAGCAGGGCCTTGAAGCCGCGGTGGGCGGCGTACCCGCCGATGACGAGGGCGAAGAAGCTTTGCGCCGAGACGGTGCGGGCCGAGGCGCTGGCCAGCCGCTCGATCTCCTGCTGGAAGATGGCGCGGGCCGCATGGGGCATGACGTCGGCCAGGGCCGCGGCCTGCTCGCTGACCTGGCCGATCGACAGCACGACCTTGTAGAAGCCGATCAGGATGGCGATGGCGGGGAAGACGGCCAGCAGGGCGAAGAAGGACACCCCGCCCGTGTAGAGCATGACGTCGCGGCCCCAGCTGCGCGTGAAGGCCCGGACCGCGAGCCGTCCCCACAGCATCGGCGTCGCCCAGCGCACCGCCGCGTCCATTTCAGATTTCGCCTGCAAACCCGTACCCGTAGCCGCCCAAGGGACGACGTTTACCTCAATTCGGCCACATGGGAACGGGGCGAACGGGCGCGGGGAGAATCCGCTGTCTCGCCCGTTGCTTCCCGACGGGGGTCATCGCTATGGTCCCCGCCAATGAGATCGCCCCGGGGGTTGGAGGCGGTCCGGAGAGTCCATCCGTTGGCATCTGATCCGCGCATTCTGGTCGTCGCACCCGACGACGGCCTGGTCGGCCCCCTGTGTCAGGGGCTGGACGCCCTCGGCTGGCGCACCGTCACCGCCCGCTCCCTGGCCGGCGCCGTTCAGGTGCTGATCGACTGGCCGCTGGAGGCCGTCATCCTGGACGCCTCGCTGACAGACGCCCAGGAAGGCGTCCGGGCCATGCGCCAGACCGTCTCGCCGCGCCGTTTGCCGGTGATGGCCATCGGCGCGGCGACCGCCGACTGGGAGCCGGGCCTGTCCGATATCTCCATGTCGCACGCGCCGCACGCGGCCCAGGCGGCCCTGCGGCTGGAAAACCTGGTGCGCACCGCCATCGCCGAGGAAGAGGTCAGCCTGCGTGAGGCCACCTTCGCCGCCCGCGGCGAGCCCCTGGCCCTGGCCGAGATCGAGGCCACGCCGCTGCGCGTGCTGGCGGCGGGCAAGCCGGACCGGTATTTCCTGGCCCTGTCCAACGCCCTGACGGCGCTGGGCTGCGATGTCGTGGCCGCGCCGACGCCCTACACCGCCTTCGACTATCTGCATGAGCGCCCGTTCGACGCCGCCGTGCTGTGGGGCGCCGAGGACCACGCCCCGGCCCTGTCCATCGCCTCGGGCATGAAGCGCAACACCCGCCTGTATCACGTGCCCGCGGTGCTCTATCTGCGCGGCTCCGGCGAGATCAATCTGGCCGAGCTGTACAATCGCGGCTTCGCCGACGTAGCCGCCGCCGACACGCCCGAGGAGGAGACGGCCAGCCGGATCGTGGCGCTGGCGCGGGCGCACCGCCGCCATGTCGCCATCCGCCGGGCGCTGGAGAGCGCGCGGGGCTCGGGCCTGACCGACCCCTCGACCGGCCTGTTCACCCGTGAACTGTTCGCCAGCCACCTAGCGCGGGTGGCCGAGGGCGCGCGCATGCGCCGCCGCCCGCTGTCCGTCGCCGTCCTGCGGGTGGCCGAGACCGAGGCCGTGGTCAGCGCCCGCGAGGGCGGCTGGCTGGACCGCGCCCTGCCCCAGATCGGGGCCATGGTCTCTCGCCTGATCCGCACCGAGGACACCGCCGCGCGCCTGTCGGCCGACGTCTTCGCCCTGGCCCTGCCCGCCACCCGGGGCCCGGCCGCCCGCATCGCCGCCGACCGCATCGCGGCGGTGATCAGCTGCACCGCCTTCGACGCCGGTCCCGACCGCTCGCCCTTCGTGGTCGAGTTCGAGGTCGGGGTGGCCGAGGTCATGCCGGGCGAGTCCCCCGCCGTGGTGCTGGAGCGCGCCTCTGCCGACGTGGGCGTTTCCCAACGCTAATTTGACAACTTTATTTGTCTAATGCAGGTTCGGGGCATGACGCCCCGGCCATCCTCCCTGCTCGACGATCTGGACGCCGCCCATCTGGCGCTGGCGCCGATCCGGCGCCGCATCCTGGCGTCGCTGGTCGAGCCCGCCTCGGCCGCCGGGCTGGCGGAGCGGCTTGAGATGCCGCGCCAGAAGATCGGCTACCACCTGAAGGCGCTGGAGGACGCGGGCCTGGTCCGGCTGGCGGGCGAGCGCAAGAAGCGCGGCTTCACCGAACGGCTGTTCGTGGCCGCCGAAAACTATGTGCTGGACCCCGCCCTGCTGCAGGCCCTGCCCGACCCGGACGCGATCGAGGCGCAGGACCGCCACGCCGCCGGCCACCTGATCAATACGGCCTCGGCCATGGTCCGGGACGTGGCCCGGATGCGCGAGGCCGCCGACGTGGAAGGATCGCGCCTGCTGACCCTGACGGTCGAGGCCGACATGAGCTTCGCCGCGCCCGCCGATTTCGACGCCTTCTCCCGCGACGTCGCCGACGCCGTGGCCAGGCTCGCCCGCCAGTATTCGGCCCCCGGGGGTCGCCGTTACCGCCTGACCGCCGCGGCCCATCCGGCCGTCGTCAAACCCGCCCCCACAAGGAACTGACCGCCATGACCGAACAGCCCATGGAAGACCGCGTCCTGGTCGAAGTCACCGTGCCCGCCCCCGCCGACGCCGTCTGGGCGGCCATGCGCGATCCGCAGAAGATCAAGCACTGGTTCGGCTGGGAGACCGACGGGCTGAAGGACGAGATCGACTTCATCTTCGTCACTCACGCCGCGGCGGACGAAGCGACGCGGACCGTGACCTTCGTCGGCGTCAATGACCGCTATGAGGTCGAAGCCCGCGGCGACGCCAGCGTCGTCCGGGTGGTCCGGTCCGCGCCCGCCGGGTCCTGGTCGGACGTCTTCGACGGCATGATCGAGGGGTGGATTTCCTTCACCTGGCAGCTGGCCTTCGCCTTCGCCCGGCACGACCTGGAGCCACGCCGCACGATCTTCTTCTCGGGCGCCCCGCGCGCGGACCGGCTGGGCCGCTCCCTGCTGGGCCTCGACGCCGCGCCGGCGCCGGGCGAGCCGTGGTCAGGCCCGCTGGGTCCGGACGCCGCCTCGGGCCAGGTGTGGTTCGTCGCCCGCCACCAGCTGGGCGTCTCCGTCGACGCCTGGGGCGACGGGCTTCTGGTCGTCGTGGACGAACCCGCGACCCAGAAGAAGCCGAACGGCTTCACCATGCTGACCCTGACGACCTACGACCTGTCCGAAGCCGCGCGCGCGGACCTCCAGGCCCGTTGGCAGGCCTGGTGGGACGAGCGGTTCGAAACCCAGGCCCCCGGCTGTTGAGGTGAGGCTGCAGACCGACCGGTTGCTGCTGCGCCCCTGGGAGGATCGGGACCGCGCGCCCTTCGCGGCGATCAACGCCGACCCGGAGATCCGGCGCTTCTACTATCCGGCCGTCCTGGACCGGACGGAGACCGACGACCTGATCGATCAGGCGATCCGGGACCTGGCGCGCGACGGCTTCGGCTTCGTGGCCGTCGAGCGCAGGGCGGACGGCGTCCTGATCGGCGGCGCGGGCCTGTCACGGCCCGAGCCCGCCGCCCTGCGGGCCTGGCCGCTGGAGATCGGCTGGATCCTGGACCGCGCCGTCTGGGGCCAGGGCTATGCGGGCGAAATCTCGAAGGCCGTGTTCGACCACGCCTGGACCGCGCTCGGCGCGACCGCGGTGATCGGCTACACCTCCGCCGTCAACACGCCGTCCCGCCGCGCCATGGTGAAGTCGGGAATGACCGAGATCGCCGACGCCGCCTTCGAGGACGACACGGTCCCCGTCGGCCATCCGCTGCGCCCGCACGTCCTGTACCGCATCGACCGGCCGGACTGACCGGCGGTCAGAGCCGCCGATGCATGACATGCAGACCGACGAGGCCTTCCGTCGGATGATCGAACGCCTCCGGGATGGTGGCGAGGATTTCGAAGCCGAGCGCCCGCCACAGGCGGACCGCGCCGTGGTTCGCCTCGACGACGGCGTTGAACTGCATGGCGCGAAATCCCTTGCGGCTCGCATGCGCGATCACCGCCTCGCCGAGCGCACGTCCGACGCCCCGTCCCCGGGCCTCGGGCGCGGTCATGAAGCTGGCCGTCGCCACGTGCGCGCCGGGCCCCATCTGGTTGGGGCCGGTCTTAGCCGTTCCCAAAACGCGGCCGTCGTCGTCCAGCGCCACCAGCGTCACGCCCGGCGGCGTCTGCATCCAGATCGCCCGGCCGGCGGCCTCGGTCAGGTCGCGCGGGTAGGTGTAGGTCTCGCCCGCGCGCACCACGGCCTCGACGATCGGCCAGATGGCCGGCCAGTCGGCGTCCGTCGCCTCGCGCACCCGCACGGTCACGCCGCCCCCGCCACCCGGGCCAGATCGGCGGTGATGCGCTCGGCGACCTTCAGCCGGTCCTCGGCGGTGTCCCAATCGCCCTTCACGACGATCTTCTGGTCGGGCCGGATCTTCCAGAAGGCGTGGTTCTTCTGGATCAGGCCGACCAGACCCATCGGGTTCGGGAAACTCCCATTCCTCAAGGTCAGAACGGCGCCCTTGGGCCCGACATCGATGCGTTCGACATGGGCGATCTTGCAGTTCGCCTTGATGCCGACGATGCGCAGCAGTTGCTTGGCCTCATCCGGCAGCGGGCCGAAGCGGTCGATCAGTTCGGCGGCCAGGGCCTCGCGGCCCTCGGTGTTCTCGGCGTCCGACAGACGGCGATACAGGCTGAGACGAACGTTGAGATCAGGGACGTAATCCTCTGGAATCAAAACAGCCGCGCCGACATTGATGGCCGGAGACCAGCCGCGGTCGACGACCTCTTCGCCCGCTTCACGCAGGGAGGCCACGGCGTCCTCCAGCATCTGCTGGTAGAGTTCGACGCCGACCTCGCGGATGTGGCCCGACTGTTCGTCGCCCAGCAGATTGCCGCCGCCGCGCTGGTCCAGGTCATGGCTGGCCAGCTGGAAGCCGGCGCCGAGGTTGTCCAGCGACTGCAGCACCTGCAGACGGCGCTCCGACGACAGGGACAGCGGCTTCCTGGCGTCCGTGGTCAGATAGGCGAAGGCGCGCGCCTTGGCCCGGCCGATGCGGCCGCGGATCTGGTGAAGCTGGGCCAGGCCGAACATGTCCGCCCTGTGCACGATCAAGGTGTTGGCTGTCGGAACATCAAGTCCGGACTCAACGATCGTGGTCGACAGCAGCAGGTCGTAAGTGCCGTCATAGAAGGCGCTCATCACCTCCTCGAGCCGGGTCGGCGACATCTGGCCGTGGCCGACCACGAACTTGATCTCCGGCACCTGCTCACGCAGGAATTTCTCGATGTCCGGCAGGTCGTTGAGGCGCGGCACGACATAGTAGGCCTGGCCGCCGCGGTATTTCTCGCGCAGCAGGGCTTCGCGGACCAGCACCGGATCCCACGGCGTGACGTAGGTGCGCACCGCCAGGCGATCGACCGGCGGGGTAGCGATGATCGACATCTCGCGGATGCCCGACAGGGCCATCTGCAGGGTGCGCGGGATCGGGGTGGCGGTCAGGGTCAGCAGGTGCACGTCGGCGCGAAGCGACTTGAGCTTCTCCTTGTGCTTGACCCCGAAGTGCTGCTCCTCGTCGACGATCACCAGGCCCAGGTCCTTGAACCCGACCTGTTCGCTGAGCACCGCATGGGTGCCGACGACGATCTCGAAGGTCCCGTCCTTCAGGCCCGCGCGGGTTTCCGACGCGTCCTTGGCGGTGACCATGCGAGACAGGTGGCGCACGGTGATCGGCCAGCCGGCGAACCGCTCCGAGAAGGTCTTGAAGTGCTGGCGGGCCAGTAGGGTCGTCGGGCAGACGACCGCGACCTGCTGGCCGCTCATGGCCACCACGAAGGCGGCGCGCAGGGCCACCTCGGTCTTGCCGAAGCCGACGTCGCCGCAGATCAGGCGATCCATCGGCGTGCCCTTGCCCAGATCCTCCAGCACGTCGCCGATGGCGTTGAGCTGGTCGTCCGTCTCTTCATAGGGGAAGCGGGCGCAGAATTCGTCGAACAGGCCCTGCGGCGGGGTGATGGCCTCGGAGGTGCGCAGGGCGCGCTTGGCGGCCAGGGCGATGAGCCCTTCGGCCATGTCGCGCAGGCGCTGCTTGGCCTTGGCCTTGCGCGCCTGCCAGCCCGCGCCCCCCAGCCGGTCCAGCTGGGCGCCGTCGGTGTCCGAGCCGTAGCGGGTCAGCAGGTCGATGTTCTCGACCGGCAGGTAGAGCTTGCTCTCGCCCGCGTACATCAGCTCCAGACAGTCGTGCGGGGCGTCCTGGATCTCCAGCGTCTTCAGCCCCTCGTAGCGGCCGATGCCGTGGTCGAGGTGGACGACGAGGTCGCCCGTGGTCAGGGCCGAAGCCTCGGCCAGGAAGTTGGAGGCCCGGCGCTTCTTGCGCGGCCGCGCCAGTCGATCGCCGAGGATGTCGGTCTCGGAGATGACGGCGATGGCGTCCGTCTCGAAGCCGTGTTCGACCGGCAGGACGCCGCGCAGGTAGAGGCCGTCCGGCGCCTTCTGGACGTCGGCCCAGTCGCGCACGGCGACGACGTGCTCCAGCCCGTGGTCGGCCAGCATGGAGGCCAGGCGTTCGGACGAGCCCTCGGTCCAGGAGGCGAACAGGACGCGCTTGCCGCCGTCCTTCAGCGCCTGGGCGTGGCGGGCGACGGCCTCAAAAAGATTGATGCTGTCCTGCGCCCGCTCAGCCGCGAAGCTGCGGCCCAGGCGGCCGCCCGCATCCTCGCCGGCGGCGGCGAAGGGGGACAGCCGGCGCACGGTGCGGCCCGCCAGCGCGCTGTTCCAGTCGGCGTCCGGCAGATAGAGGCGCTCGGGCGGCAGGGCCCTGTTGGCGGCCCCACCCTTGCTGCGCGAGGCGTCGCGGCGCGCTTCCCAGGCGTCGGCGGTCAGGGTCCAGCGCTCGGCCCGCGCGGCCTCGGCCTGGTTGTCGAGGAAGACCGGGGCGTCGTCCGGCAGATAGTCGAACAGGGTCTCGAGCCGCTCGTAGAACAGGGGCAGCCAGTGCTCCATGCCCTGACGCCGTGCGCCCTCGCTGACCGCCACATAGAGGGGGTCGTCGCCGCCGGCGCCGAACAGGTTCAGATAGCCGGTGCGGAAGCGCGAGATGGCTTCCGGCGTCAGAAGGGCCTCGGACACCGGGGCCAGCGAGACGTGGCGCATCTGGCCGGTCGAGCGCTGGGTGGCCGGGTCGAAGGTGCGGATCGATTCCAGCTCGGAGCCGAACATGTCCAGGCGCACCGGCTCCTCGAAGCCCGGCGGATACACGTCAACCACGCCGCCGCGCACGGCGAACTCGCCCCGTTCGGACACGGTGGAGGCGCGCAGGTAGCCGTTGGCCGCGAAATAGCGCTCCAGCGCCGCCGTATCGAGGTCGAGGCCGACGGTGGCCTCGAAGCCCGCGCCGCAGGTGATCTCGCGCGGCGGGGTGCGCTGGGTGACGCCGCCGACGGTGGTGACGACCAGGGTCGGGCGGCGGTCGCCGGCGTCGCGGCCGGCCAGCTTGGTCAAGGCGGCCATCCGCTCGGCCGAGACCGAAGAGGTCGGGCTGAGCCGGTCGTAAGGCAGGCAGTCCCAGGCGGGGAACTCCACCACCTCGATGTCGCCGGCGAAGAAGCGGAAGGCCTGAACGAACTCGCCCATGCGGGCGTAGTCGCGGGCCACGAACAGGCCGACGCCGCCGTCGGCGCGCAGGCGTCCGGCCACGGTCAGGGCGTCGAGGCCCTCAGGGGCGCCGCCCAGCTCCTGATCGCTGCGTTTGGGGATCACGGCGTCCATCAACCGGCGCCCTTGGCGACTTCGGCGGCGACGTGCGCGGCCATGAAGGCGCGGATCTTCGTCATCAGGCTTCCGTCATACTTTTCAGGCGTGGGGGCGGTCTGGATGATCCAGGCGTAGAGGGCATGGTCGTCGTCCTCCATCAGCAGGGCCTCGAACAGATCCAGTTCGGCCTCGGTCAGCGTCGGCCCCACCTGGTCGGCGAACGGGCCCAGCACCAGGTCGGCCTCACGGAAGCCGCGCCGCCACGCCCGGAAGGCGATGCGGCCCAGCCGGGTCCGTTGGGCTTCGTTCAGACGCGCGTTCGTATCGGCCACAAGAATCCTTGCCCGGTCCATATCTTCAAACAGGACGCAGCAGATAGCGTTCCAGAGGCCGTTTCGCCAACTATGCTGAGGCGTATGCGGCCCCAGATTCTCTTTCCGCTGTTCGCCGAGGTCTCCACCCTGAAGGGCGTGGGGCCCAAGGTGCTGCCGCTCGTCCAGAAGCTGGCCGGGCCGCTGGTCCGCGACCTGCTGTTCCTGCCGCCGTCCGGAGTGGTGGTCCGCCGCCCGATGACGGCGATCGACGCGGTCGAGGGACAGGTCGGGATCTTCGAGGTCACGATCGACCGGCTGATCCTGCCCGGCAAGCCCGGCGCGCCGATCAAGGTGCGCGCCATCGACGGAACCGGCTTCGTCCACCTGATCTGGTTCGGCGGCTCGGGCCAGCATATCGACCGGCTGCTGCCGCGCGGCGAGACGCGGCTGGTCACGGGCAAGGTCGAACGATTCAACAACGAGGTCCAGATCGTCCATCCGGACGTGTTCAAGCCGACCGAGGCCGATGAGATCGCGGCGGTCGAGCCGGTCTATCCGGCGACGCAGGGCCTGACTTCGCGCGTGGTGCGCAAGCTGGTGCAGGCGGCGATGGCCTCGGCGCCGGACCTGCCGGAATGGCAGGACCCGGCCTGGCTGGCCAAGCAACGCTGGAGCGGCTGGCGCGAGGCCATCGGACGACTGCACGCGCCCACCGGCGAAGCGGACCTGGACCCGGGCGCCCCGGCCCGTGAGCGGCTGGCCTATGACGAGCTGTTCGCGCACCAGCTGGCCCTGGCCCGGCGCCGACGGGCGCGGCAGATCACGCCCGCGCCCGTCGTCGCGCCGGGCGAGGCGTCGGAACGGCTGCTGGCCGCCCTGCCCTTCACCCTGACGGGCGCGCAAGCGCAGGCGGTGGCCGAGATCCGCCGCGACCTGGCCTCGGGCGAGCAGATGGGCCGGCTGCTGCAGGGCGACGTGGGCTCGGGCAAGACGGCGGTGGCGGCGCTGGCGCTGGCCGATGCGGCCGCGTCCGGCTTCCAGGCCGCGCTGATGGCGCCGACCGAGATCCTGGCCCGCCAGCACTATCAGCGGCTGGCGCCGATGCTGGAGGCCGCCGGGGTCCCGACGGTGCTGCTGACCGGACGCGACACCCCCGCCGAGCGCCGTCCGCGCCTGGCCGCCCTGGCCTCAGGCGAAGCGAAGGTGGCCATCGGCACCCATGCCCTGTTCCAGGACGCCGTGCGCTTTGACCGGCTGGCGCTGGCGGTGATCGACGAGCAGCACCGGTTCGGGGTCAACGAGCGCCAGCGGCTGCAGGCCAAGGGTGATCCGCGCACCGGCGGCGTCCACCTGCTGACCATGTCGGCCACGCCGATCCCGCGCACCCTGGAGCTGACCCAGTACGGCGAACTGGACGTGTCGCGCCTGACCGAAAAGCCGCCGGGCCGAACGCCGGTGACGACCGCCGTCCTGCCGCTGGCGCGCATCGGCGAGGTGGCCAAGCGGTTGAAGGCGGCGCTGGATTCCGGGGCGCAGGCCTACTGGATCTGTCCGCTGGTGGCCGAGAGCGAGGCCAGCGATCTGGCCGCCGCCGAGGCCCGCGCCGCCGACCTGCGCCGCATCCTGCAGATCGAGGTGGGCCTGGCCCACGGCCAGATGCCGGGCGCGGAGCGCGAGGCGGTGATGGCCGACTTCGCCGACGGGCGCACGCCCCTGCTGGTCGCCACCACGGTCGTCGAGGTCGGGGTCGACGTGCCCAACGCCTCGATCATGGTCATCGAACACGCCGACCGCTTCGGCCTGGCCCAGCTGCACCAGCTTCGGGGCCGGGTCGGACGGGGGTCCAAGGCGAGCACCTGCCTGCTGCTGTACGGCGGCGGGGACGACGGACTGGGAGAGACGGCCAAGACCCGGCTGGAGACCCTGCGCCGCACCGAGGACGGGTTCGAGATCGCCGAGGAGGATTTCCGGCTGCGCGGCGGCGGCGATCCGCTGGGACTCAAGCAAAGCGGCTTCCCGGCCTATCGGTTCGCCGATCCGATCCGGCATCGCTCGCTGATGCTTGCGGCGGCGGACGACGCGCGGCTGGTGCTGGGCCGCGACCCGGACCTGCTGTCGCCCCGCGGGGAGGCGGTGAAGGTGCTGGAGGCCCTGTTCGACTGGCGCAACGACCGGTCCGGCCTGGACTAGCTCACCCGGTGGGCCATCTGCCAGACGGCCAGCCGCGTCAGAACGTCCGCCTCAACATCACCGTAGAAGAGATTGTACGGGCGAGACTTTCTGCGGTCCGCCCAGCTTCCGGTCAGCTTCAGCGACTCCAGCTTGGGCTCGGTGTGGCGCAGCAGGCCCTCGCGGCACTGGGCGGCCACTTCGCGCGCCATCAGGGCCGGGCGGGCGCCCCATTCCAGCCCGGTGGCGTTGGTCACGCCGCGCTGGGCCCGGGCGGCGACCGGCGCCAGGTCGGTCGAGCCGGTGATCGGGTTGACGCAAAGGGCCGGGCGGCCGTCCAGGGTGATCAGCCGGCCCCGCCCGTCCCAGACCAGGGCCCGGTTCAGGCGGCGCCGCGCCGCGCCGTCGTTGTTCTCGCCGACCGGCGACCAGCCGACGATGCAGCCGACCTGATCCCGGCGGGCGCAGGCCGGCACGGCGGGCGACAGGGCGTCCGCCGCGGCGATCACATCCATCAGATAGACGGCGACGACGCGCGAGCGCAGCGCGGCGTCTCCGGCCACGCGCTCGCGCACCAACCGTTCGACCAGCTCGCCGCCCTGCTCGGTCCCGGCCAGCACCAGCGGCCCCGCAGGATGATGCTTCAGCCAGGCCTCAAAGGCCGCGGCCACGTCGACATAGGCGAAGGCCCGAGCCTCGCGGGCGTCCTCCCGCAGCGTCAGGCGGGTGTAGAGGCTGCCCTGCCGGTAGCGCGGCGCGCTGACGGCGCCGGCGCGCGCGAACGGCCCGGCGTAGTTGGGCAGGACCACCTCCTTCAGCCAGCGTTCGCCGCGCGGCTCACCGATCGGACCGTTCCAGTCGCGGCCGCCGTCATAGGTGGTGGAGTGGACGAAGAAGACCGCCGCGGGCCCGGACTCCGGCGCGCGCGCCTCCAGCAGGGCCCAGGCGGCGGGCGCGCGATAGTCGGGCGCGGGCGGCGGCGCATAGGTCTGGAACGGCACCTTGGGGTCCAGTCCCGCCTTCAGGATATCGCCACGGAAGACGACGAGCGCGATGACGATGAGGACGACGAAGCCGATGCCGAGATAGCCGACACACTGGCGCAATGTCGGCCCGCGACCGCTCACCGGTAGGCGTCCGGCTGCATCAGGAAGTCCTGCACATAGCGGCGGACCCCCTCCTCCAGCGGCGTCGACTGGCCGCTGTAGCCGGCGGCGCGGACGCGCTCCATCCGGGCCTCGGTGAAGTACTGATACTTGTCGCGGATCGACAGCGGGGTGTCGACATACTCGACCGCCGGCGTCTTGCCCGCCGCCGCGAAGGTGGCGTTGGCCAGGTCGAGGAAGGAGCGGGCCTGGCCCGAACCGGCGTTGAACACGCCCGAGACGTGCGGCGTGTCCAGCAGCCAGGCGATGATGTCGACCACATCGTCCACGAAGACGAAGTCACGCAGTTGGCCGCCGTCGGCGTAGTTCGGATTGTGCGAGCGGAACAGGGTGACCGGCTCTCCGGCCTGCACCTTGGGCCAGATCTGGGCCACGACCGACTTCATGCCGCCCTTGTGGTACTCGTTGGGGCCGTAGACGTTGAAAAATTTCAGCCCCGCCCACTGGCTCGGCGACTGGCCGCGATCCGACTGCCGCGCCGCATACTGGTCGAACAGCATTTTCGAATAGCCGTAGGCGTTTAGTGGCTTGAGTGCAGACAAACCCTCAAGGCTATCATCGTCCTCGAACCCGCCCTCGCCGTCGCCGTAGGTGGCCGCCGAGGAGGCGTAGATCAGCCGCGCGTCGCGCAGGGCGCACCAGTCCCACAGGTCGCGGGACAGGCTGAAGTTGGTGCGCATGATCAGGTCGGCGTCGGCCTCGGTCGTCGAGGAGATGGCGCCCATGTGGACCACGGCCTCGACGGCGTCCGCGTGGCGCTCCAGCTGTTCGAACAGCTCCTCGGGCTGCCAGAAGTCGGCGATCGGGTGCTTGGCCAGGTTCTTCCACTTGCCCAGCGCCGCCTCTTCCATACGGTCGCAGACGACGATGTCGCGGCGGTCGTCGGCGCACAGGCGCGCGACGATGTTGGAGCCGATGAAGCCCGCGCCGCCGGTCACCACGATCATCCGACGCGCCATCAGTCAGCCTTCATCTTTTCAATCGTGCGGGTGGTGGAATAGCCGTCCTCGAACGTGGCCAGCCTGACCTCGCCGCCCCAGCTCTCGACCAGATCGCCGCCGACTACGCCCTCGCGGGTGTAGTCCGCGCCCTTGATCAGGACGTCGGGACGCAAGCGTTCGATCAGGGCCAGCGGCGTGGACTCGTCGAAGCTGGTGACGCGGTCCACGGACTGCAGGCCGCCGATGACCACGGCGCGGCTGTCCAGATCGTTGATCGGCCGGCCCTCGCCCTTGAGCGCGCGCACCGAGGCGTCGGTGTTCAGCGCCACCACCAGCCGGTCGCACCACGACCGGGCCTGCGCCAGATAGGCGACGTGGCCGCGGTGCAGGATGTCGAAACAGCCGTTGGTGAAACCGACCCTCAGACCCTGACGCTTCCAGCCCTCGACCACGTGCGCCAGTTCCTCCAGCGGCATGACCTTGGCGTGGGCGCCCGAGGCGTGCTGGCTCATCTCGGCGTCGATCAGCTCGGCCGGGCTGACCACGGCGGTGCCCGCCTTGCCGACCACCACGCCCGAGGCGAGGATGGCGAACTCGACCGCCGTCTCCAGCGACACGCCCGCGCCCAGGGCGAGCCCCAGCGCCGCCAGGCCGGTGTCGCCGGCGCCCGAGACATCGAACACCTCGCGCGCGCGGCCGGGGAAATGCTTCGCCGCGCCGCCGCGCCTCATCAGACTCATGCCCTTGCCGGCGCGGGTGACGACGATGGCCCGGGCCGTGGTCGCGTCCAGCAGGGCCGTCAGCGCCGCCTCGACCTCGGCGTCGGTGTCGACCGGCAGGCCGGTGGCGCCGGCCAGTTCGCTGGCGTTGGGCTTGATCAGGTCGACCGCGCCATAGCGGGCGAAGTCGCGACCCTTGGGATCCACGATCACCGGCGCGCCGCTGTCACGGGCCGCCGAAAGCGCCTGGGCGATCAGCAAATCGCTTACCGCGCCCTTGGCGTAGTCTGACAACAGATAGACAGATGCTCCTGTAAAAGCTTCGCTTTCTGTCGCCATCAAAGGCGCCGCCTCCTCGTCGAGCCGCAGCAGTTGCTGGCCGGCGGCGACGAAGCGGGTCTTGACGATGGTGGCCGAGCCGGCGCGGCGCTCGATCGCGTCCTCGATGCCGTCCTCGGCCGCGATCAGCGCGGCCAGTTCGTCGCCGGCGGGATCCTGACCGGCCACCGCGCCGAGACGGGCGACCCCGCCCAGCGCGGCGACGTTGCGGGCGACATTACCCACCCCGCCCGGCATGGCGATGCGCCGTTTGGTCTTGAGCACCGGGATCGGCGCCTCGGGCGAGATACGGCTGACCTCGCCATAGACGTAGCGGTCCAGCATCAGGTCGCCGACGCAAGCGACCTTCAGCCCGCGCACGCGCTCCAGAAGCGCCTGCAGTTCCCCAAGATCGAGCGTGCGTTCAGCCATGCGACCGAACTATCGGATTCACGCGACCTTCGCCATGCGCGCCTTCGACAGGTCGTCGTAGGCGATCAGGTCGGCGGCCAGGGCTTCGAACTCGTTCAGCGGCACCATGTTCGGGCCGTCCGAGGGGGCGTTGTCCGGATCCTGGTGGGTTTCCATGAAGACGGCGTCGACGCCGACGGCCACGGCGGCGCGGGCGAGGACCGGCACGAACTCGCGCTGGCCGCCCGACGACGTGCCCTGCCCGCCCGGCTGCTGGACCGAATGGGTGGCGTCGAAGACGACCGGACAGCCGATCTCGCGCAGGATCGGCAAGGCGCGCATATCGCTGACCAGGGTGTTGTAGCCGAAGCTGGCGCCGCGCTCGCAGGCCATGACGTTCGGATTGCCCGCGCCGACGACCTTGGCGATGACGTTCTTCATGTCCCACGGGGCCAGGAACTGGCCCTTCTTGATGTTGATGACCTTGCCGGTGGCGGCGGCGGCCAGCAGCAGGTCGGTCTGGCGGCTCAGGAAGGCCGGGATTTGCAGCACATCGACGACCTCGGCGGCGATGCGGCAATGCTCCTCGGTGTGGACATCGGTCAGGACCGGCAGGCCGACGCTCTCGCGGATTTCAGCGAAGATCGGCAGCGAGCCCTCCAGGCCGAAACCGCGCGCGGCGGTGGCGCTGGTGCGGTTCGCCTTATCGAAGCTGGTCTTGTAGATGATGCCGACGTTCAGCCGCTCGCCGATCTCCTTGAGCGCATGCGCCATCTCCAGCGCGTGATCGCGGCTCTCCAGCTGGCAGGGGCCGGCGATGAAGACGATGCGCTGATTGCCGCCGATGCTGACGGGACGGGCGACGCCCTTGATGTCGATGACGGCGTTGGGCTTGGACACGGCGAATTCCCGAAGAAGCGGCTTGGCGACGCACGGCCCTTGCCGCACCTATGCGGCGATCAGGTGGCGTTCGATGTTGAGGTTCGCAAGCTACCACGGAGGCCGACCGCATGACCACCAGACCGACACCCGTGATCCTCTGGTTTCGCCGCGACCTTCGACTGGCCGACAATCCAGCCCTCAATCACGCCGCGGAGACCGGCGCGCCGGTCATTCCGCTCTATATCCACGATGGGGGCCCGGTTCAGGACCGGGGCGGGGCGGCGTCGCTCTGGTGGCTGGACAAGTCCCTGCGGGCCCTCGACGAAAGCCTGCAGACGCGGGGTTCGAGACTGATCCTGCGGTCGGGTGATTCGGAAGCCGAGCTGCGTCGGCTGATCGGAGAAACCGGCGCCGGAGCCGTTTTCCTGAACCGCCGGTTCGAGCCTGAACTGTTCGCCCGCGACGCGGATATCGCCCATTCGCTCAAGGCCGAAAACGTCGAGGTGCGGGGCTGGAACGGTACGCTGATGTGCCGCCCCGGAGGCGTGCTGAACGGATCAGGGTCGCCCTACAAGGTCTTCACGCCGTTTCTGAAAAGCCTGCTCGCCGCTGCCGAACCCCCGGCGCACACGACCGGTCCGCGCCGTCTGGACACCCCCGCCTGGATCAAGAGCGAATCCCTGGACGGCTGGGGTTTGCATCCTTCGAAACCGGATTGGTCAACGGGCTTCGACTGGACGCCGGGCGAGGCCGGAGCGTCGGCGGCGCTCTCAACTTTCGTCAACGGCGGGCTGAAAGCCTACAGTCGTGACCGTGACTATCCGGCGGCGCCCGGCTGCAGCCGCCTGTCCCCGCATCTGCACTTCGGCGAGATCCATCCATGGCGGGCGATCCAGCAGGTTCGCGCCGCCGCCGCCGATGGTCGCGCGCCGTCATCGGAAGCGGACAAATTCACCGCCGAGCTGGGCTGGCGCGATTTCTCCGCACATCTGTTGCACCACTTCCCGCAGATGACGGACACGGCGTTCAGACCCGAGTACGACGCCATGCCGTGGCGCGACGATCCGGAGGGGCTTGAGGCCTGGCGGAGAGGCCGGACCGGCTATCCGATCGTCGATGCCGGGATGCGGCAGCTGTGGACCACCGGCTGGATGCACAATCGCGTCCGGATGATCGTCGCCTCGTTCCTGGTGAAAGACCTTCTGATTGATTGGCGGAAAGGCGAAGCCTGGTTCCGCGACACTCTCGTTGACGCTGATCTGGCAAGCAATGTTCAGAATTGGCAGTGGGTTGCGGCATCCGGAGCGGACGCGGCGCCGTATTTCAGAGTGTTCAATCCGGTGACCCAGGGGACGAAGTTCGATGCCAAGGGACAATATGTCCGCCGCTGGGTCCCCGAGATCGCGGCGCTTCCCGACAAGTGGCTGCATGCGCCCTGGACCGCTCCGCCGGAAATCATGCGCGGGATCGGTCTTCGGCTCGGCCACGACTATCCCCGACCGATCCTTGATCATGCGGAGGCCCGCGACCGCGCGCTCGAGGCCCTACGGACGATCACGGCTGCCCGTCACGACGATCCAGGCCATTGACGCGCGGGGGTCGGCCACCCAACATCTTCAGTCATGACGTCGGTCACTACCGATCTGCATCAGATCACCGCCCGCACCCCACGCGGGTTCGCGCTGTTCCTGCGCCTTCTGAGCGCCAACTGGACCTTCGGACGGCTGACGGTCCTGCTGCCCAATGGCGAGACGCACCGGCTGGAGGGCGAACAGCCCGGCCCCTCGGCCGTCCTCGACATTCGCGACTACCGTTTCGCTCGCCGCGTACTGGCGAGCGGGGACATCGGTTTCGCCGAGGGCTACATGGCCGCCGAGTGGGAGACGCCGCACCTGGCGCCCCTGCTGGAGGTGCTGGCCCACAACTACGACAGCATCCGCCGCCTGTTCGATGGGCATCCGGTGATGAAGGCGGTCAACTGGCTGTCGCACCGGATGAACCGCAACAGCCGCTCGGGCTCGCGCAAGAACATTCATGCCCACTACGACCTGGGCAACGCCTTCTACGCCGCGTGGCTGGACCCCTCGATGACCTATTCGTCGGCCCGATTCGCGGCGCCCGACATGGCCCTGGAAGCGGCGCAGCGCGAGAAATACGCCGCCCTGGCCCGGCTGATGGATCTGCGGTCCGGCCAGAGCGTGCTGGAGATCGGTTGCGGCTGGGGCGGCTTCGCCGAATTCGCCGCGCGCGAGGTCGGCGCCACGGTCACCGGCATCACCATCTCGCAGCAGCAGTACGATTTCGCCAAGCAGCGGCTGTTCGACGCCGGCCTGTCGGACAAGGCCGACATCCAGCTGATCGACTATCGCGACGTGCGCGGGCAGTTCGACCGGGTCGCCTCCATCGAGATGTTCGAGGCCGTGGGGCAGGAATACTGGCCCGCCTATTTCGGCAAGATCCACGAGGTCCTCGCGCCCGGTGGCCGGGCGGGCCTGCAGATCATCACCATCGATGACGCCCTGTTCGGGGGCTACGCCAAGCGGACGGACTTCATCCAGAAATACGTCTTCCCGGGCGGCATGCTGCCCTCCGAGGCCAGCCTGAAGCCGGTGATCGAACAGGCGGGCCTGGGCTGGCAGGCGATCGAACGCTTCGGGCTCGACTACGCCGAGACCCTGAAGCTGTGGGACGAGCGGTTCCAGGCGGCCTGGGGCGAAGTCGGCCGCATGGCCGGGTTCGACGAGCGGTTCCGCCGGCTGTGGCGCTTCTATCTGGCCTATTGCGAGGCGGGCTTCCGCTCGCGCCGGACGGACGTGGTCCAGCTGGCGCTGGCAAAGGCCTGACGCCAGGCGCATAGGCGGTCCCATGACCTCCCCCCTGATCTCCGCCGACGACCTCGCCGCCCGCCTGGGCGATCCGAACCTGCGCATCGTGGACGCCAGCTGGCATCTGGACGGCCGGGACGCCCGCGCGGACTTCGCGCAGGCGCACATTCCGGGCGCGGTCTTCCTGGACCTGGACGCCGTGTCCGACCCGGACAGCCCCCTGCCCCACACCCTGCCCGCGCCCGCGGCCTTCGCGGCCTCGGCGGGCGTGCTGGGCCTGTCGGACCGGAACCGCATCGTCGTCTACGACACGACGGGCCTGTTCTCGGCGGCGCGCGTCTGGTGGATGCTGAAGATCATGGGCGCCCGCGACGTGCGGGTGCTGGACGGCGGCCTGCCCGCCTGGCGGGCGCGGGACCTGCCGGTCGAGGACGGGCTGCCGCCCCGGCCGGACTTCGCCGTGTTCAGCCCGGATTTCGAAGCGTCCGCCGTCGCCGCGCTGGAGGATGTGCGGACCGCCCTGGACGACGGGACCCAGGTGGTTGACGCCCGGGGAGCCGCCCGCTTCCGGGGCGAGGCGTCCGAACCCCGGCCCGGGGTGCGGCCCGGACACATGCCCGGCGCGCTGAACCTGCCCTATGGCTCGCTGCTGACCCCGGACGGAACGATGAAGCGCGGCGACGCCCTGGAAGCCGCCTTCCGTGACGCGAGCGTGGACATCGAGCGTCCGGTCGTCACCACCTGCGGCTCGGGCGTCACCGCCGCCATCCTGATCCTTGGCCTGACCGAGCTGGGCCGTTCGGCGCGGCTCTATGACGGCAGCTGGAGCGAATGGGGCTCGCCCGAAGGCGGCCCCGTCGTCACCGGCCCCTAGAGCCTGATCGTTTTAGACGGAATCGCGAAGCGATTCCTCCTCAACGGATCAGGCTCTAGGCGCCCGGAGCCACCGGCTCGGGCGCGTCGTCGGGGACAACGTCGTCGGTCTCGCCGCGCGACACCACCGTGGCCAGCACCAGGTCGCCGGTGACGTTCAGCGTGGTGCGGCACATGTCGAGGAAGCGGTCGACGCCGAGGATCAGGCCGATCCCCTCCACCGGCACATGGACCATGGCCAGGATCATGGCGACCACCGGCAGCGAGCCGGCCGGCACGCCCGCGGTGCCGACGCCGCCCAGGATGCAGACCAGCATGACGACGACCTGCTGGGTCAGCGACAGCTCGACGCCGAAGAACTGGGCCAGGAACAGGACCGTCACCCCCTCGAACAAGGCGGTGCCGTTCTGGTTGGCGGTGGCGCCGACGGTCAGCACGAAGCGGGCGATCTTGCGCGGCAGGCCCAGCTGCTCCTCGGCGGCGCGCAGCGACACCGGCAGGGAGGCGTTGGACGAGGCGGTCGAGAAGGCCACCACCATCGGCTCACGGATGCCGCGGAAGAATTTCAGCGGATTCATGCCGCCCCCGATCCAGACGACCAGCGGGTAGACCACGAACATGTGGATCGCCATCGCGCCCACGGCCACGCCGACATAGGCGGCCAGACGGACCAGCAGGTCCCAGCCGAACACCGCCGCCAGCTTGAACATCAGGCAGGCGATGGCGATGGGAGCCAGTTTGATGAAGAGGTTGATCAGCTTCATCGTGACCTCCAGCAGGCCCTCGACGGTCCGCTGCAGATTGTCGGTCTGGGGCGACTTGGCCATGACCAGCCCGATCCCGAAGAACAGGGCGAAGATCATCACCGGCAGAATCTGGTTCTCGGCCGCCGCCGTGACGACGTTGGACGGGATCAGGTCGAGGAAGAACTGATCGAACTGGACGCCGCCCTGGGCCTTCTCGACGATCTCGCTGGCGCCCTGCGCGCCCTGCGCCAGCAGCTGCTTGGCCAGATCGGCCGGAACGCCCTCACCCGGACGGAAGTAGTTCACCATGCCCAGGCCGATCACCACCGCGACGCCCGAGACGATGATGGTCAGCAGCAGGGTCTTGATCCCCGCGCGCCCCAGGGACTTCAGGTCGCCCATCTCCGCCACCCCGATCACCAGGGCCGAGAAGAGCAACGGAATGACCATCATGAAGAGGAGCTTCAGGAAGATCTGGCCGATCGTCCCGGCGATCACCACGGGCCACCAGTCCGCCGTGGGCTGCAGGGCGAAATTGGCCCACAGGCCGCCCGCCAGGCCGATCACAAAGCCGGCCAGCATCAGCCAGTGAAGAGCGATCCCGCCCTTTTTGGTCGTTTCCATGAAGAAGTTCCCCCGGCTTTAGAGCCGCGTCGTTATCGGATCGGCAGACCGTAGATCAAGCCGGCGGGCCGCTGGTTCCATTGTGCATTGAGCCCGCGGGCGAGGTCGAGCGAAGAATCCGCGCCCACATTGCGGGCGAAGATTTCTCCATAGTTGCCTTCGGCGACGAGCGCATCCTTCATCCACGACTTCGACAGCCCCAGCATGGGGCCGAAGTCGCCCTCGGCGCCCAGCAGGCGGCGGATGCGCGGATCGCGGGAGTCGTCGGCCATGGCGGCCGCGTTCTGTCGGGTCACGCCCAGTTCCTCGGCCAGGATCAGCCCGTTCAGGGTCCAGCGGACCACCGAGGTCCAGGCCTCGTCGCCGCGCTTCACCGCAGGGCCCAACGGCTCCTTGGAGATGACGTCGGGCAGGATGGCGTGCTGTTCGGGATTGGGCAGCAGGGTACGGGCGGCGGCCAGGGCCGAGATGTCGGCGCTGAAGGCGTCACAGTCCTCGCGCGCATAGGCCTCGCGCGCCTCTTCCTCGTTGGCGGTGACGACGGGCCGGTATTCGATGCCTCGGGCGCGGAACCAGTCGGCGACGTTCAGCTCGCTGGTCGAGGCCCGCTGCACGCAGACCCGGGCGCCGTTCAGCTCGGTCGCGCTGGCCAGGGTCAGCGAGCGCCGCACCAGGAAGCCCTGGCCGTCGTAATAGTTGATGCCGGCGAACCGGACTCCCTCCTGCGCCTCGCGCGACAGGGTCCAGGAGGTGGTGCGCCACAGCACGTCGACCCGGCCGCTGCGCAGGGCCTCGAAGCGCTGGCTGGTGGTCAGGGGCACGAAGCGCACCGCGTTCGCATCGCCCAGCACCGCCGCCGCCAGGGCGCGGCAGAAGTCGGCGTCGAAGCCGCGCCACTGGCCGCGATTGTCGGTGTAGGCGAAACCGACCAGCCCCTCGTGCACGCCGCAGTTCAGCCGGCCGCGCCGCTTGATCGCCTGCAGGGTCGGGCTGTTGAAGGCCGGGGCGGCGGTCGGCGGATGGGCGGCCGCGTCTTCCGGCGTCTCGTCCCTGGGCGCGCCCTGGCCGCAGGCGGCGACCGCCAGCGTCAGCAGCAGCGCCAGCGCGCCCGCCAGCGCCTGCTTTCGAACCCCTGTCCTGCCTGTCCGCATTCCGCGCCTCGTCAGTGCCTGTCAGACTTGCGCCCCGGTGCGTTTAGAGGCCTTTGAGGCCTGAACCGCAACCCCGCGAGCCGCCGATGACCGACCGTTCCGACCGTACGCGCCTGATCGCCGGGGCCACGCGCCGCACGCCGGGACCCGCGTCCGGACGCCGACCGGTGTCGCCGCCGATCGAGCGGGCCTCGACCCTGCTCAACGATTCGCCCGCGGCCATGCGGGACGGTTCGCTGGGGCCGACCTACGGCATCGAGGACCTGACCGCCGGCCGCGAACTGCGCGCCGCCCTGGCCCAGTTGGAGGGCGCGTCGGACGTCTGGCTGGTTCCCTCGGGGCTGGCCGCCGTCACCGTGCCCCTGACCGCCCTGCTGAGGCCCGGCGATCAGGTCCTGACCACGGACGCCCTGTACGGCCCCAGCCGCCGCTTCCTGCACCGCCACCTGAAGCCGCGCGGGATCGATACCGCCTTCCACGCCGCCGACGCCTCCACGGACCGGATCCTGTCCACCCTGACCGACCGCACCCGCGTGCTGCTGATCGAATCGCCGGGCTCCCTGACCTTCGACATGGCCGACGTCCCGGCGCTCGCCGCCGCCTGTCGGGCGCGAGGCGTCCTGACCGTCATGGACAACACCTGGGGCGCGGGTCTGGCCTTCAAGCCGCTGGCGCACGGCGTCGACGTCAGCGTCCAGGCCCTGACCAAGTATGCGGGGGGGCACTCTGACCTGCTGATGGGGTCCATCGCCGTGGCGGACGACGCCGTCGGCAAGCCCATCTTCGAAACCCTTGAGGACAACGGCTGGCGGGTCACCTCGGACGACGCCTGGCTGGCGTTGAGGGGCCTGCGCACCCTGCCCCTGCGCTATGCCGAACAGGCCCGTTCGGCAGGCGTCGTGGCCGACTGGCTGCTGGCCCGGCCCGAGGTCGCCGAGGTGCTGTGGCCCGCCCTGCCCGGTTCGCCCGCCCACGCCCTGTGGAAACGCGACTACACCGGCGCCGCCTCCCTGTTCGGGGTCGTGATGCAGGGCGGGACCGAAGCCGCCGCCCACGCCCTGATGGCGGCGCTGAACCTGTTCGGCCTCGGATACTCCTGGGGCGGGTTCGAAAGCCTGATCACCCATGAGACCGGCCAGCTGTCGATGCGCGCCTCGCCGCCGGCGCCGGCGGGCCAACTGCTGCGCCTGCATGTCGGGCTGGAGGCTCCGGCGGACCTGATCGCCGACCTGGAGGCCGGTCTCGCGGCCTGGCGGGCGGCGCTCTAGGGCTTCGCGCGCCACGTCTTCTCCGGGAGCGATGGACCCTTTTCCCCCGGCATCCGTTTCCGTGGTCCCGACGGACCGGGCGGCTCCCGGCCGCGCGCCTCGGCCGGAGCGTTCGATGGCCCGCGATCCCTATATCTTCCGCAGAAGCTGGACCCTGACGGCCTGGTCCTGCCTTGGCGCGCTGGCGGTCATGACCTTGCTGTTCGTCGTCATCTACCAGACCCGGGGCGGCGATCCGGCCGACAGGGCCGCTCTCGAAGCGCGTCAGGTCCAGGCCGTCGCGGCCATGGATCAGGCCCAGGCCGCCGCGGACGCCCGACAGGCCGCCGCGCGCGCGGAACAGGAAAAGCTGCTGTACTGATGTAGGTGGCGCGCCCAGCAGGACTCGAACCTGCAACCGTCCGCTTAGAAGGCGGGTGCTCTATCCGGTTGAGCTATGGGCGCCCGATGGGGCGGAACGCGGGCTGCATGCCAAAATCGCATGATGGCGACACCAGCGACAGGCGAGAAACGGCCTCAAGTAGCCCGAAGGGCGGTAAGCCGCTTAAAAGCACTAGTCGCCAGAGGCGACTAGTGCGTCCAGGACTGCTTGCGGTAGGTGGCGAAATTGTCGGCGTAGGCCTTGAGGATCACCGGCGGCTCCTGCGGCTCGTGCAGGCGGAAGGCGATGCCGTGGCGTTCGGCGTAGGCGACGGCCTCTTCCTTGGAATCGAAGGTCAGGCGGACCTGGCCGTTCATGTCCGACGATGAGGTCCAGCCCATCAGCGGGTCGATGGTCCGCGCCGAGGCCGGTTCGAACTCCAGCCGCCAGTCTCTCGACTTGGCCTTGCCGGATTGCATGGCGGTCTTGGCGGGGCGGTAGATGCGGGCGATGGCCATGGCGGTCTCTCGAACGGTTGCCGCCGTAATACAACGCATTCGCCGTCGCTCAAGCGCCAAACCGCGCCCTTCGCAGCCGCCCGCCGCCGGCCTTGCGTGAAAAATCCTTGAAATCTCCACATGCCTCCGCGCGGCGACCGGCGCATGAAGGGTCATCACTTTCACGGCGAGGCCGAGATGACGGGCATGACCAAGACCGACGGCGGACAGCGGTTTCCGCTTTGGCGCGTGGCGATGTGGGGCGGGATCGCGGCCCTGCTGCTGCTGCCCGCCGTGGCGATGCAGTTCACGCACGAGGTCGCCTGGGGGCCCGAGGACTTCACCTTCGCCGGCGTCCTGCTGATCGGCGCGGGCGCCCTGTTCGAACTGGCGGCGTGGAAATTCCGCAGCCTGACCGGCCGGCTGATCTCAGCCGTCGTCATCCTGGGCGTCGTGCTGCTGATCTGGGCCGACGCCGCGGTGGGCGTCTTCTAGGGCCGCCTAGGCCTCCAGCGCACTATGAGACAGGGCGGCGTCGCCTCAGGAAGGTTGAGACAAACAGCGCTCCGCCTGTCAGAGCCATGCAGAGCGCGGCATATACGGCTCCGGTCATCCACCCCGTCGCGCCGAACATGACGACAGCGATCCAGTGATCGAGGAACAGGCTGCGAAGGCCGAGGTAAGCGACCGTTCCCGCCAGAAACAGGACGACGCCTATCACTCTCAGATGAGGGCTGTCCAAGAAGCGCATCCGCGTCGCCTTCCAAACAATTCCACCAATGAGAGTATCGGGACAGTTTGGAGTCAAGCGCCAGCATCGCAAAGGATGTCGCGGGGCCGGCCATCCGCTTCTGGATTTTAGTGATGGTCGGAGTGAGAGGATTCGAACCTCCGACCCTCTGGTCCCAAACCAGATGCGCTACCAGGCTGCGCTACACTCCGGCGGCGGGATTTGACACACTCGTCGTCCCGCCGCAACGCGCCTGACGACCTTATTCGGCGAAGAAGGGATGCGCGACCTTGTCGCCCGGCTTGGCGCCGATCTCGTCCGACCGGCCCGCGCGCAGTTCCAGCACCCCCATGGCCGGTCCGTTCGACGGCAGGACCCGGTCGTTGTTGGGCGCCGCGTTCTTGACGATCGAGACGATACGGCCGTGCGGGTCGATGTAGATGATGTCCAGCGGGCTGGGCGTGTTGTGCATCCAGAAGCCGCGCTCGGCGACGTCGGGGAACTGGAACAGCATGCCGCGATCGTCGGCGAGCGGCGGACGCTCCATCAGGCCGCGCTGGCGCTCGGCTTCATCGTCGGCGATCTCGACCATGAATTTGTGCGCGCCGCTCGAGGTGGTGATGGTCAGCGGCTCCATCGGCTGGCCGTCCGGCCCCTTGGGCGTCCCGAGAGCGCAGCCGGCCAGCAGCACCGCACCGGCGACGAGCGCCGGAATTCCACGACGATGAATCATTCGCATCCGCCCTTTGCAAAGGGAGCGGATGTCCTATCCGCCCATCCTGATTTCAGCGACCACCAGCCCCTTGGGGCCATCGGCGAACCGCACCGAAACCGACTCTCCGGGCAGGAGATCGTCCAGCCCGCAGCGCCGAAGCGTTTCGACATGGATGAAGATATCTCCGGGTTGGCCGTCGCGCACCACGAATCCGTAGCCCTTGGTGCGGTTGAACCATTTCACCACCGCCGGCTCGAGCGGACCGCCGGGGACGGGCGGCGCCGCCTCGCTGGACTGGCGCAGGCCTTCATAGCCCGTCGGACGGCGCGGCTGCTGGACGGCCAGGGCGGGATCGCCCTCGCCCAGGTCGACGATCTCGATCACCTGCCAGCCCTTGGGGCGGCGTACGCAGTCGCAGGAAATGGGCGCGCCCTCGGCCGCGGTCTCGTGTCCGCTGTCGCGCAGGCTGGAGATGTGCAGCAGCACGTCCTTCAGGTCGGTCATGCCCGGGTCGTCAGGTACGATGAACCCGTAGCCCTTGCCGGGGTCGAACCACTTGACCCGTCCGGCGATCCGCACCGCGGTCACCGTTTCCCCACCCTCGTAGTCAGACACAACTTTCCCCCTGCCCGGGATCTGTACGGGCACGTCTTATTTAACACGGTTCTTTGAACACCTGAAAAGCGAAAAACACCCATTTTCGTTGGTTGTGCAGTCGAATTCGTTCAACCGTTGCCGGATCGCCCGGAGCACGGATGTTTCACACGGCGTGGCGGGTCGCCGGGGCGATAGGGCTTTGAGATCAAGGGCAAGGGCCCTAGCCCACTGGCCTGCGAGGCCACGCCGGCGTCCTGGCCCGCGGTCAGGCGGACGGCTCTTCCGGCAGAATCTCACCCACGGCGGCCCGGCCGGGGTTCCGGACCGGACGATGTCGATGAGAAGAAAATCGATCCGTGCGCCCGCACGGATCAGCGCCCGGCGTCCATCACGGCGACGCTCAACGGCGTGGCGGCGCGCGCCGGAAAGGCTCGCGCGGGACTGACGATTTCAGGGGGAGGAGGAATGCCCCGCGTGGCAGTCCCTAGGGGAATCGAACCCCTCTTTTCAGGTTGAAAACCTGACGTCCTAACCGATAGACGAAGGGACCGCTGCGCGGGGAAGCGGCGATATAGCCGCCGACTCCGCAGGCTGCAACGCCTTTTCGCAGAAAAATTGAGATCGCGGTTATAGCTGGCTCATGCGGGGATCGGCGACGTCCTCGATCTCGAATTGAACGCCGCGACGCCCGTTCCAGTCGTCCGCCTTCAGACGGCCCGTGACGCTCAGCCCCCCCTGCCCCGCCAGCAGGGCCTTGCCGGTCGGCAGGTCGGCGCAGCGCCAGGCGATGGCCTTCACCGAGGCCCCGTCGGCGCCGACCAGTCGGCAGCGCACATGACCGCCGTTCATGGCCACCGGTTCGCGCACCGAGACATGCTCCATAGCGAACAGGGGTTCGGGATTGGCCGGGCCGAAGGGGGCCAGGGCGTCGAACTGCTCGAACAGGGCGCGGGTGGCCGCCACGGGCTCGATCAGGGCGTCGATCTCGACCCCGTCCAGCGCCTCGGCCGCCGCCTGTTCGCCGGCCATCCGGCCGTTGAGGAAGTCGCGCAGCTCGCCGATGCGATCCGCCTTGACCGTCAGGCCCGCCGCCATGGCGTGACCGCCGCCGGCGAGCAGGATCCCCGCCTCCCATGCGGCCTGCACGGCCTTGCCCAGGTTCATGCCCGGCTGTGACCGGCCCGAGCCCTTGCCCAGCCCGTTCACGGCGTCGACGCCGATGACCACCACGGGCTTGCGCCAGCGCTCGCGCAGCCGTCCGGCCACGATGCCGACGACGCCCGGGTGCCAGTCGTCGCCCTCGATGACCACCACGGCCGAGCCGTCGTCGTGGGCGCCCGTCGCCTCGACCCGGCGCATGGCCTGGTCGGTGACCTGTTTCTCGACCTCGCGGCGGGCGATGTTCAGGGCGTCCAGCTCCTGCGCCAGCGCCATGGCCTCTTCGGGATCGTCGGTGGACAGCAGCCTTGCCCCGAGATCGGCCTTGCCGATCCGTCCGCCCGCATTGATGCGCGGGCCCAGGATGAAGCCCGCGTGATTGACCTTGGCCGGCCCCGGCTCGGCCCCGGCGGCGGCCAGCAGGGCCTTCAGCCCCGGATTGCCCCAGTCGGACATGACCTTGAGGCCGAGGCTGGTCAGGGCCCGGTTGAAGCCGGTCAGGCCGGTCACGTCGCAGATGGCGCCCATCGCCGCCAGGTCCAGCCACTGACGGATGTCGGGCTGCTCCCGGCCCCCAGATTCTGGAGTGAACAGCCCCCTGCCCCGCGCCTCGCGGTTCAGGGCGGCCAGCAGGACGAAGACCACCCCGGCGGCGGCCAGGTTGCCCTGCCCCGAGTTGCAGCCGGGCCGGTTCGGATTGACGACGGCCAGGCACTGCGGCGGCTGCTCGCGCATCATGTGGTGGTCGATGACCACGACCTTCAGGCCGATGGCGGCCGCATGGGCCACCGCCTCATTGGCCGCCGCGCCGCAGTCGACGGTGACGACCAGATCGGCGCCCGAGGCCTTCAGGGTGTCGAAGGCCTTGGCGCTGGGGCCATAGCCCTCGGTGATGCGGTCGGGGACATAGATGGGCAGGTCGGCGCCCATGGCCCGGAACCAGCGCACCAGCAGGGCCGCGCTGGAGGCGCCGTCCACGTCGTAGTCGGCGAAGACGTGCACCGACGCCCCGGCCTGCAGGGCGTCGACGATGGCCGTGGCGGCCGCATCCATGTCGGTGAAGCTGGAGGGGTCCGGGAACAGGGCCTTGAGCGTCGGCGTCAGGAAGTCCTGCCCCTGGTCGGCGCGCACGCCCCGCGCCGCCAGCGCCCGGGCCAGCGGCTCGTCCAGCCCCAGGGCCTGCATATGGGCGCGGATGACGCCGGGCTCGGCGGGCCTTTGCCGCCAGACGCGGCCGGAGAGCGAGCGGGAGACGCCCAGAAAGGCCGGAGCGCTCCCGCCGTCCGCCATCAGGCGACCGGGCGCGTGGTGCGGATGCGCTGCACGGTGCGGGTCGAGGAATCCATCACCAGCGTATGGGTGGTGACGAAGCCGTCACGGAAATGGACGCCGTCCAGCATCGCGCCCTTGGTCACGCCGGTGGCGGCGAAGATGGCGTCCTTGGAGACCAGCTCGTGCAGGTCGTATTTGCGGTCGAAGTCGGTCACGCCGGTGCGGCGGGCGCGCTCGCGCTCGTCGTCGTTGCGGAAGATCAGGCGGCCCTGGAAGAAGCCGCCGACGCATTTCAGGGCCGAGGCCGCCAGCACGCCTTCCGGCGCGCCGCCCGAGCCCAGGTACATGTCGATGCCGGTTTCAGGCTCGGCGGTGTGGATCACGCCGGCCACGTCGCCGTCGGTGATCAGCACCACCTTGGCGCCGACCTCGCGCAGGGCGGCGATCAGCTCGGCGTGACGCGGACGGTCCATGACGCAGACGGTGATTTCCGAGGCCGGGACGCCCTTGGCCTTGGCGAGGTTGCGGACGTTGTCCTGCGGGCTGTTGTCCAGATCGACCGTGCCGGCGGGATAGCCCGGGCCGACGGCGATCTTGTCCATATAGGTGTCGGGCGCGTGCAGCATGCCGCCGCCGGGCGACATCGACAGCACGCACAGGGCGTTGGCCATGGCCTTGGCCGTCAGGGTGGTGCCTTCCAGCGGGTCCAGGGCGATGTCGATGACCGGGCCTTTGCCGGTGCCGACCTTCTCGCCGATGTAGAGCATCGGGGCCTCGTCGCGCTCGCCTTCGCCGATGACGATCTTGCCGTCGATATCCAGGGCGTTCAGCGCCGTGCGCATGGCGTCGACGGCCAGCTGGTCGGCGGCCTTTTCGTCGCCGCGCCCGATCTGGGCGTAGGAGGCGATGGCGGCCAGCTCGGTCACGCGCGCGGCGTCGGCGGCGAGGGTCGAAGCGTAGGGGGCCGTGTCGGCCATGAGCGTTCTCCGTGAGGCGATGATCCCCGGATTCTGTCGCCCGGGCGATTCTGAAAGGGATTAGCGGCGGTCGACCGGCGGCGGGGCGCGTCCGCGTTCGCGGGCGGCGCGCAGGCGGGCGTCGATCTCGGCCTGGGTTTCGGCCGAAGCGGGCGCGATCGGGGTGGCGGCGATGCGGGCCCGCACGGCTTCGGTGAAGGCCGCGGCGTCGCCGTCGGTCTGCCAGTCGATTCGCGAGGCCTCGCCCGCCAGCGCCCCGGCGCTGACCCGCAGGGTGTTCACCTGGGCGGCGATCTGGGCCGGTTCGGGCGCGGGCGTGGCCTTGGGGAAGTCCTCCCAGGCGGGATAGCGGCGGTTGGCTTCCACCAGCGCCTGCACCTGCGGGGCGACGGGCGAAGCCGTGTCGGTGTGGGGCGAGAAGGCCCCGGCGCAGGCCGAAAGCAGGCCCGCCCCCGTCAGGACGACGCACAGCGCAGCAATTTTCCGGATCGGCGCGTTCATTTCACTGGCGGTCTACGCCATGATCGTGACAGGCGGAAGGGCGGCGCGAGTCCTTTACGTCCAATAATGACGCGCAGCAGGAACCGCCGCATGGCCAGACGCCCGACCGTCCCGCCGCCCGAGCCCCCCGTCGCCGGGGCCGCGAAGGCGCCGCGCCGCGCCGGCCGCCCGACCTCGGCCAAGCCGCCCCGCCCCCGCGCCGCCAAGGCCGCGGCCGCGGCCGCCGCGCCGGAGCCGGAAGCCGCGCCGCAATCCCAACCTCGCCCCGAGGCCGCCGCGCCCGAACCCGAGCCGGGACCCGCCGCCGCTCCGTTCGGCGCCGAGCAGCGCGAGATGCTGGAGACCCTGTCGCTGAACCTGGCCAAGGCCGCCATGACGGCCCAGACGGCCATCGCCGAGGCCGCGCTCAGCCAGGCGGACCGGCCCGCCGCCCTGTCGCCCGATCCGTTCAACGTTGGCCCGGCCATGACCTCGGTGATGTCCAGCCTGGTCTCGCGCCCCGACCGGCTGTTCAGCGCCCAGGCCGACCTGTTCAACCGCTACATGGACCTGTGGGCCTCTTCGGCCCGTCGGGCCGCGGGCGAGGAGCCCGCCGCTGAGCCGTCGAAGGACAAGCGTTTCAAGGACCCGGCCTGGTCCGAGAACCCTATGTTCGACGTCATGCGCCAGTCCTATCTGGTCACCGCCGACTGGATGAACGGGCTGGTGTCTTCGGTCGAGGACGTCGATCCGCGCACCAAGCGCCGGGCCGAGTTTTTCACCAAGCTTCTGACCGACGCCTTCTCGCCGTCCAACTTCCTGGCCTCCAACCCCGCCGCCCTGAAGGCCCTGGCCGAGAGCAACGGCGAGTCGCTGGTCAAGGGGATGCAGAATTTCGCCGCCGACCTGGAGCGCGGCCAGGGCAAGCTGAAGATCAGCCAGGCCGACTACGGCAAGTTCGAGGTCGGGGTGAACGTCGCCACCGCCCCCGGCCAGGTGGTCTGGCGCGACGACCTGTTCGAACTGCTGCAGTACGACCCGGCGACCGAGACCCAGCATGAGATCCCGCTGCTGATCTTCCCGCCCTGGATCAACAAATTCTACATCCTGGACCTGCAGCCCGAGAACTCGATGATCCGCTGGCTGTCGGCCCAGGGGTTCACTGTTTTCGTCTGCTCCTGGGTCAATCCTGACCGGGACAAGGCCGGCTACGGCTTCGACGACTATCTGCAGAAGGGCGTCTATCGTGCGATCGAGAAGGTGCTGGAGCAGTCGGGCGCCAAGTCGGTCAACACGGTCGGCTACTGCATCGGCGGGACCCTGATGGGCGCGGCGCTGGCCCATATGGCGGCCAACAAGGATGCGCGCGTCTCGGCCAACACCTTCTTCGCCGCCCAGCACGACTTCGCCGAAGCGGGCGACCTGCTGCTGTTCACCGACGACCACTGGCTGAACGAGATCGAGCAGCAGATGGACGCCGCCGGCGGGGTCCTGCCCGGCGCGGCCATGGCCGAGACCTTCAACGCCCTGCGCGCCAACGACCTGATCTGGTCGTTCTTCGTCAGCAACTACCTGATGGGCAAGGCGCCGGCCGCCTTTGACCTGCTGTTCTGGAACGCCGACCAGACGCGCATGCCCAAGGCCCTGCACATGGACTATCTGCGCTCCATGTACGGCAGGAACGCCCTGACCCAGGGCGACTTCAGCATCGGCGGCCAGGCCATCGACCTGTCGAAGGTGACCATCCCGCTCTATTTCCAGGCCAGCCGCGACGACCACATCGCACCGATGAACTCGGTCTACCGCTCGGCCCGGGCCTTCCCCAACGCCGACGTGACCCTGACACTGGCGGGGTCGGGCCATATCGCCGGGGTGGTCAATCCGCCCTCGGCCAACAAGTACCAGCACTGGATCAACCCCGCCCTGCCCGCGACCCTGGCCGAATGGCAGGCGCAGGCCGAGGAACATCCCGGAAGCTGGTGGAACCACTGGGCGGCGTGGCTGCGTGAGCGGTCCGGCGGCCAGGTCCCCGCCCGCGATCCGAAGACGGGCCCGCTGACGCCGGTCGAGCCGGCCCCCGGGGCCTATGTGAAAGTGAAGTCTTGAAGCGTTTCGAACCCAATCTGCTGCTGGCCGTCTCCACCGGCCTGAGCCTGCTGCTCGTCCTGCTCACCACCAGCCTGACCGAGCCCCAGCCGATCCAGTTGCGCAACCTCCTGATGGCGGTGATCTGCGCGGGCGGCTTCATTCTGCTGAGTCCGCGACTGGCGAAGATGACGGGTCAGCCGCCGCGCCCGCCGATGATCCATCCGGACAGCCCCGGCACGGCCGTCTGGGCCGCCCTGTTCCCGGCCATCGTCACGGCGATCGCCGTGCTGCCCGTGCTCTTCCCCGGTCCGGATTACGGACTGGCGGTCATCATCGCCGCGGTGATCTTCGGCGTGACGGCGGAGTCGGCGATCAAGGCGCGGCGCGCGGGCTGACGCAGCGGCGGCCGCCCTGCTAAGCTGGCGCATGAACCGTCTCGCAGCCTGCCTCGCCGCCGCCGTCCTGCTCGCCGGCGCCCCGCCCGCCTCGGCCCAGCAGCCGACGCCGGAGACCAACCCCGCCGGAGTGCTGTTCTGGGCGCCCGCGGACCGCGAGCGGGCCTTCCGCACCATGGACACCATCATGCCGCACGCGCCCGTCCGGCGCGGCGACACGCCCGTGCGCGCCCTGCCCGCGGGAACGCCGATCGCGCTGGACCCGACCGCCTACATGCAGGCCGAAAAGGTCGCCGGGGTGCTGGTCATCCAGGACGGCCGCATTCGGCTGGAGCGCTACGGCCTCGGCATCGGACCGCAGAACCACTGGGTTTCCTTCTCCATGACCAAGAGCCTGACCTCGACCCTGGTCGGGACGGCGCTGAAGAGCGGCGCCATCGGCTCGCTGGAGGATCCCGTCACCCGCTACCTGCCGGGCCTGGCGGGCGGCGGCTATGACGGCGTGACCGTGCGCCAGCTGCTGACCATGACCTCGGGCGTGGCCTGGGACGAGGATTATTCGGATCCGAACTCCGACGTCGCCCGCTTCCTGCAGGAACCGGCCTTCGACGGGCGCGATCCGGTCGTCACCTACATGGCCCGCCTGCCCCGCGCCCATCCTCCGGGCGCGCACTGGAACTACTCCACCGGCGAGACCAATCTGATCGGAACCCTGGTCGCCGCCGCCGAGCGTCGTCCGTTGGCCCAGCTTCTGTCCGAGCGCCTCTGGTCGCGCGCGGGCATGCAGGCGGACGCCTTCTGGGCGCTGGACCAGGGCGGGCGCGAGATGGGCGGCTGCTGCGTCTCGGCCACCCTGCGCGACTGGGGCCGCATCGGCCTGATGGCGCTGGACGGCGGCGAACTGGGCGGCGAGCACATCGTTCCCGACGACTGGTTCGCCCAGGCCGTGACCAAACAGGCCGAGACCGGCGATCCCGGCGAGGGCTACGGCTTCCAGTGGTGGACCCAGGACGACGGGATCTTCGCCGCCTACGGCATCTTCGGCCAGACGATCCGCGTCGATCCCGAGCGCCGGCTGGTCATCGTCCTGCTGTCCGCCTGGCCGGAGGCCACGGGCCGGGCCCACAGCGCCGCCCGCCGCGCCTTCATCCGCCAGGTGGTCGAGGCGGTGGACGCCGCCCCGCAGAACTAGACCATTTTTGCTTCAGGTCGCTTCGACCTGAATCCAAAAAATGGTCCAGCATCAAACTGGAGCGAAATCTGAGCCGAGCCGGACTGCGTCCAGCTCAACCGATTTCGCTCTAGGCGGGCTGGAAGATCAGCGACACGCCGTTGTTGCAGTAGCGCTTGCCCGTCGGCGCCGGGCCGTCGTCGAACACATGGCCCTGATGCCCCAGGCAGCGGGCGCAGTGGTACTCGGTGCGCGGGATGCCCAGCGCATAGTCCCGCTTGATCCCGACATTGGCGGCCATCACCCGGGTGAAGCTGGGCCAGCCGGTGCCGCTGTCGAACTTCCACTCCGAGCGGAACAGCGGCAGTTCGCAGCCGCGGCAGACGAAGGTCCCGCGCCGGTGCTCCGCGTTCAGCGGACTGGTCCCCGGCCGCTCGGTGCCCTCATGGCGCAGCACCTGATAGCTGAGCGCCGGCAGCCGCGCCCGCCACTGGGCGTCGGTGATCCGCCGGAAGGGCGAGTTGGCGTACTGCGCCTCCGAGGCATCGGCGACTTCCGGTGCGCACGCGCTCAGCGCCGCCGCGCCGGCGGTCAGGAACAGGGCTCTGCGGGTCTGGGTCATGACATTGATACGTCGGGAGGCCCGACGCAGATGCAACCCCTCCCCCACGTCAGGTCAGCCCGGCGGCTTCATCCAGTCCCAGCATCAGGTTCAGGTTCTGCACCGCCGCGCCGGACGCGCCCTTGCCGAGGTTGTCCAGCAGAGCCACCAGTCGCGCCTGCTCTCCCCCCCGGTCGCCGAACACATGCAGCCGCATGCGGTTGGTGCCGTTCAGCCCCTCCGGGTCGATCCCGGTCATGGCCTCGGTCTCTTCCAGCGAGGCGACTTCGACGAAGCGTTGACCGGCATAGGCCTCGACCAGGGCGCCGTGCACCACCTCGACGGAGGGCGAGCCCGGCAGGGCCGACAGGTGCAGCGGAACCTCGACCAGCATCCCCTGCCGGTACGACCCGACGGCGGGCGCGAACAGCACCTTGCGCTCCAGCCCGGTATGCCTGGTCATCTCCGGTACATGCTTGTGCTTCAGCGTCAGGCCATAGGCGCGATAGGCCTCGGCCCCGCCGCCCTCGAACTCGGCGATCATGGCCTTGCCGCCGCCGGAGTAGCCGCTGACCGCATTGACCGTCACCGGCCAGCCCGCCGGCACGATCCCCGCCGACACCAGCGGACGCACCAGGCCGATCAGGCCGGTCGGATAGCAGCCCGGGTTCGACACCCGCGTCGAGGCGGCGATGGCCTCGCGCTGGCCCGGCGCCATCTCGGCGAAGCCATAGGTCCAGTCGGGATCGACCCGGTAGGCGGTCGAAGCGTCGATCACCCGCACCGCAGGGTTCTCGATCATCGACACCGCCTCGATGGCCGCGTCGTCGGGCAGGCACAGGATCACCGCGTCGGCGCCGTTCAGCGCCTCGCGCCGCGCCTCGACGTCCCGGCGGCGGTCGCCCAGCAGGATCAAGTCCAGATCCGGGCGCGTTTCCAACCGCTCGCGGATCTCGAGCCCCGTGGTGCCCGCCTCGCCGTCGATGAAGATGGTGTGGGTCACAGATAGAACTCCGGGCCGCCGCGCTTGATCACGGCGACCGCCTCATAGGGGCCGATGTCAGTGTAGATAAGCAGCGCCGCGCCGTTCCCGAACCCGATCCGCATTTCGAGGTCGCTTGCCTCCATCGAAACAGCTTTCTGGTCGATCAGCGCATGGAATTCGATCGGCTTCTCGACGAACCATTCCTTGTCGTACGCAACGCTTGAGCCATCGGGCCTGACATAGCCGACGTTCAAACCGGCATCGACATAACACCCGTTGTCGAAAACGAAGCGCAACGAGGTCGCGTTGACGGCGATCTGAATCAGCCGCGCGGGCCCTTCGATTAGAAAAGCCAGTCTGTCTGCAGAGGGGAAGGCGTACATGGCGCTCTCCAGCGAGTCCCAAAGAAAAAGGGCGCTCCGGTTTCCCGAAGCGCCCCCATCCAACCCGTAATGAAACGGCTTAGCGCTTCGAGAACTGGAACGAACGGCGAGCCTTGGCGCGGCCGTACTTCTTGCGCTCGACGACGCGGCTGTCGCGGGTCAGGAAGCCGTGCGGCTTCAGGACCTTGCGCAGTTCCGGCTCGTAGTGCGTCAGGGCGTGCGACAGGCCGTGGCGGATGGCGCCGGCCTGGCCCGACAGGCCCGAACCTTCGACGGTGCAGACCACGTCGAACTGGGTTTCACGCTCGGTGACGACCAGCGGCTGGGCGATCATCATGCGCAGAACCGGACGAGCGAAGTACTGCTCCTGGTCCTTGCCGTTGATGGTGAACTTGCCGGTGCCCGGCTTCACCCAGACGCGGGCGATCGCGTTCTTGCGCTTGCCGGTCGAATAGGCGCGGCCCTGGGCGTCCAGCTTCTGGACGTAGACGGGGTGCTCTTCGCCCACGCCCGGAGTGCCGAGGCCCTTCAGGGCGTCGAAGCCGGTGGCGGTGTCGTTGGTGACGTCGGTCATGCTCAGACGCTCCGGGTGTTCTTGGGAGAGGCCGACGCGAAGTCGATCGTCTCGGGCGACTGGGCTTCGTGGCTGTGCGCGGCGCCGGCGAACAGACGCAGGTGCGTCATCTGCTTGCGGGCCAGCGGGCTTTCCTTCGGCAGCATGCGCTCGACGGCCTTCTCGAGCACGCGCTCGGGGAAGCGGCCGCCCAGAACCTTCTCCGGGGTCGTCGACTTGACGCCGCCCGGGTGACCGGTGTGGCGGTAGTAGATCTTGTCGGTGTTCTTCTTGCCGGTGAAGACGACCTTGTCGACGTTGGTCACGATGACATAGTCGCCGCAATCGACGTGCGGGGTGTAGTCACCGCGGTGCTTGCCGCGCAGACGGTTGGCGATGAAGGTCGCGAGACGGCCCACCACGACGCCTTCAGCGTCGATGTGGATCCATTTCTTCGTGACCTCGGCCGGCTTCAGCGAAGCCGTAGTGCTCTTCAGCATAACGAGGAGTCCTTGGGAGACGGGCGAAACGGGTGTTCTCCGGCGGGACCGGTGAACGGAAGGCGCGCTGATAGAGGAAGCCCGGCGCGGGGTCAATGCCGGTTTGTGCACCCACATCGCATCATCTCATTGTAAAATAATGAGAAAACTTAAACGGTATTAAAATACCGCATCAATGCGCGACCTTTGCCGCCGTTTGTCGGCCCGGATGACCGCCGGGACGATCCGCCGCGCTCGCTGTCACAGAACCCTGACCGACGCCCGGCATAAGCGCGGCAGTTCCTGTCACCGGAGTGCCGGCCCCATGCCTATCGACCGTCGCGGCGTCCTGACCACGGGCGCCGCCGCCCTCGCCTTCACCGGCCTGGCCCGTCAGGCCTCGGCCCAGGCGGCGACCGCCGAGACCTATGTCAACGAGGTCGAGGGCTATGGTCCGCTGCGGCCCGATCCGAACGGCCTGTTCGACCTGCCCGAGGGCTTCTCCTACACCGTCGTCTCCCAAGGCGGCGAGACCATGGACGACGGCCTGCTGGTCCCCGGCCAGTTCGACGGCATGGGCTGTTTCGCCCTGTCCGGCACGCAGGTGGCGCTGGTCCGAAACCACGAGCTCAAGGGCTCGTCGCGGGCGCACCGCAACTGGGGCCCCGGCGGCTACCGGCAGGAGCGTCTGGGCCGGGTCGACGCCTCCAAGGCCTATGACACCTACAAGAACGGCCAGGTCCTGCCCGGCGGCACGACCACCGTCGTCTACGACCTCAAGACCGGCGAGACCGTGCGCCAGTTCATGAGCCTGGCCGGCACCTCGACCAACTGCTGCGGCGGCATGACCCCCTGGGGCAGCTGGCTGACCTGCGAGGAGACCGAGGAGACGCCCGCCACCGCCGACGTGATGAAGGCGCACGGCTATATCTTCGAGGTCCCCGCCGACGCCGACGGCCTGGTCCAGGCCGTGCCGCTGAAGGCCATGGGCCGCTTCGACCACGAGGCGGTCTGCGTCGATCCCCGCACCGGCATCCTCTACCAGACCGAGGACCAGGGCGACGGCCTCTTCTACCGCTTCATCCCCACCACCCCGGGCAAGCTGGTCGACGGCGGGCGGCTGCAGGCCATGGTCGTGCGCGGCTCCCCGGGCGCGGACACCGCCAACCACAACGGCGCGCGCTTCTGGAGCGTCGGCGACTGGAAAGAGGTCGACTGGATCGATCTGGACGACGTCGAAAGCCCCAACGGCGACTTGCGCAAGCGCGGCCACGCCGACGGCGCGGCGCTGGTGGCGCGCGGTGAAGGCATCCACTGGGGCGACAATGAACTGTATCTGACCGCCACCTCGGGCGGCCCGATCGAGCGCGGCCAGATCCTGCGCTACGTCCCCTCGCCCGACGAGGGACAGGACGGCGAACGCGCCCGCCCCGGCCGCATCCAGCTGTTCGTCGAGAGCCTGGACGAAAGGGCCATGAACATGGCCGACAACCTGACGGTCGCGCCCTGGGGCCACCTGATCGTGTGCGAGGACAACTATTCCGCGGCGATCCGCAACCACCTGAAGGGCGTGACCCCGGACGGCAAGCTCTACACGCTGGGCCGCAACGTCTTCCAGGGCAACTCAGAGCTCTGCGGCTGCGTCTTCTCTCCGGACGGCGAGGTGCTGTTCGTCAACATCCAGTACCCGGGCGTGACCCTGGCGATCACGGGGCCCTGGGATACTGTGCGGGCGTAGTCAGAACAGCCCGCGCGACCTCGGACCCGACACGAACAGCCGCGGCTGCGACCGGCGGACCAGCCACAGGTTCACGGTCGCCGTCGCCAGCACCAGCGCCGCCCCCGCCTGATGCAGGGCGCCCAGCCACAGGGGCACGGCGTGCATCAGGGTGACGACGCCCAGCAGGGCCTGCAGCCACAGGGCGGCGGCGACGACAAAGCCGCTCGCGCCCAGCCCCTCGGCCAGCCGCCAGCGCCACGCCTGCACCGCATAGACCGTGCCGCCGATCAGCAGGCCGTAGGCCCAGATGCGGTGATTGAACTGGACCAGCGCCTGGTCGTGCAGGAAGGCCAGCGCCCCCTTGCCCCACTCGACCGGCGGGAAGACCGCGCCGTTCATCAGCGGCCAGTCGGTGTAGACGAACCCCGCCTTGGCCCCGGCCACCAGCCCGCCCAGCAGGCACTGGATGAAGACCGCGCCGAGCAGAACGGCCGCGCCGCGGCTCCAGCCTCCCGGCGAGCGCGAACGCTCCTCGCCGTTCCAGGCCTCCAGCCCGGTCCAGATCAGGCCCATGAAGATGATGAGGGCGAGGCCCAGGTGGGTCGCCAGGCGCTCGGGGGCCACGTCGACCCGCTCGCTCAGGCCGCTGGTCACCATCCACCAGCCGATCAGCCCCTGCAGCCCGCCCAGCCCCAGCAGGACTACGCAGCGCGAGATCAGCCGGCGCTGCACCTTGCGCATCAGCAGCAGGACCGCGAACGGCACGGCGAAGGCCACCCCGATCAGCCGCCCCAGCAGGCGGTGGAGCCACTCCCAGAAGAAGATGCCCTGGAACTCGGCCAGGCTCATCCCGGCGTTGATCTGCTGGTATTGCGGGATGGCCTTGTACTTCTCGAAGGCGTCCATCCACTGGGCGTGGTTCATCGGCGGCAGGGCGCCCATGATCGGCTTCCACTCGGTGATCGACAGGCCCGAGCCGGTCAGGCGGGTCACGCCGCCCACCACGACCATGACGAAGACCAACGCCGCCACCGCCCACAGCCAGATCGCCACCGACCGGCTTTGATCGCCACCGCCCAAACGCTTCATTCGACGCCTGCCGTTCCGCCCGTTACACTGCCGCTCGCGCGCTACTCGCCGCGCCCGGACCTGTGCGGTATGCCCGCGCATGAGGGCGAGATCGAGTCGCTTTTCGGCGCCCTGTCGCCGCATGCTGGAGAGGCCGTTTGCAGTACGCCGACATCGTCACCGCCGTTCTCGGCGCCTTCGTGCTGGCCTGGCTGGCCGATCTGCTCACTGGCCGCCGCGGCCTGTTCGCGACCGGGCTGGTCTCGGGCGTCGGCGCGATCGCGGGCGCCTTCCTGGCCGTCCGCGTCTTCGCCGTCTCGACCATGGACCAGTGGGGCTGGGTCCTGTGGTCGATGATCGCCTCGGCCGTCGCCCTGGCCGCCTTCTTCCTGTTCCGCAGCAAGCGCTGATGGGCGGCCGCACCCGGCGCTTCATCGCCATGATCGCCGTGCTGGTCTTCCTGGTCGTGTGGATCTGGGGCGTCATCGCCCTGCGCGGCCTGTTCGGCCCCAACATGCTGCTGGACCTGCTGTTCTTCGCCGTCGGCGGCATCGGCTGGGGCGTGCCGCTGTATCCGCTGTTCAAATGGGCCGAGAGCGGCAAGGACTGACGCAGGCCGGAATTGCGAAGGGGCCGTCCGAAGACGACCCCTTCAACCAACCGATTTTCTTTCGAAAATGGTCGGAGCGACAGGATTCGAACCTGCGACCCCTTGACCCCCAGTCAAGTGCGCTACCAGGCTGCGCCACGCTCCGAGAGGCGCTCCCTATAGACGGGGTCGCGCCGCGCGCAAACCCAAAAAAGAGGTCTTCAGGCGGATCGCGACAGGGCGGCTTCCAGACGAGCGCGCGCGCCTTCCAGTTCCGCCAGAACCTGACGCAGCCGGACCGACGATACGGCCGCGGGCGCCGGCGCGGGCGCGGGCTCCGGCGTCGCGCCCTCGGGCTCGAACGCCACCAGGCCTTCGGGGTCGCCCCAGGCGGCGATGCGCTTGAGGCCCTGTTCACGGAACAGGCGCTGCACCCCCTTGATGGTCAGGCCCTCGTCATGCAGCAGCCGCTTGACGGCCTTCAGCAGCACGATGTCCTGCGGCCGGTAGAACCGGCGGCCGCCCGCGCGCTTCAACGGCGCGACGAAGGTGAATTTGGTCTCCCAGAAGCGCAGGACGTGCTGGGGCGCGCCGACCTCGTCGGCGGCCTCCGAGATCGTCCGGAACGCTTGAGGGCTCTTGGCCATGCGTCAGATCAGGCGGTCACGACAGCGTCGTGCACCCGGCCCTTCATGATCTGCGAGGCGCGGAAGCTGATCACCCGGCGCGGGTTGATCGCCGCCGGTTCGCCGGTCTTGGGATTGCGGCCCATGCGGGCGCGCTTCTCGCGAACCTGGAAGACGCCGAAGCCCGACAGCTTGACGGTCTCGCCGCGCTCCAGCGACTCGACGATCAGTTCGAGGGTGCGCTCGACCATCTGGGAGCATTCCTGCCGCGAAAGGCCCACTTCCTCGTGGACAGCCTCGCAAAGATCGGCCCGCGTCAGGGTCTGCGTCACCGGTCACTCCCCTCAATCGTCAGTGGGTCGCATAAAAGGGCAAGCGCCCTGAAATGAAAAGGCGAAATGCGCTTTACAGACGAATCGCGCAGGCGCCCCAGGTCAGCCCCCCGCCCATGGCCTCCATGACCACCAGATCGCCGCGCTTGATGCGCCCGTCCTTGATGGCGGCGTCCAGCGCGAGGGGGATGGAGGCGGCCGAGGTGTTGGCGTGGGTGGCGACGGTCGAGATGACCTTCTCCTCGTCCAGGCCCAGCCGGTCGCCGACGCCGCGGATGATGCGCTGGTTGGCCTGGTGCGGCACGAACCAGTCGACCTCGGGCACTTCGATGCCTGAGGCTTCGCAGGCGGCGGTGATGGCCTCCGCGATATTGATGACCGCGTGGCGGAACACCTGATTGCCCGCCATGCGCAGATGCCCGACCGAGCCGGTCGTGGCCGGGCCGCCGTCCACATACAGCAGGTCGGTCTTGGAGCCGTCGCAGCGCAGGGCAAAGCCCAGCAGGCCCTGATCGGCCTTGGTCCCCTGCCCCTCACGCGGCTCTACCACCACGGCCCCGGCGCCGTCGCCGAACAGCACGCAGGTGGACCGGTCGTTCCAGTCCAGCAGCCGGGTCATCTCCTCGGCGCCGATCACCAGGGCGCATTTGGCCAGGCCCCGGGCCACGAAGCCGTCGGCGACGCTGAGCGCATAGACGAAGCCCGAGCACACGGCCTGGACGTCGAAGGCGATGCCGACGGGCGCGCCCAGCTTGCGCTGCACGATCGAGGCCGTGGCCGGGAAGGTCATGTCCGGGGTGGTGGTCGCCACCACGATCAGGTCCACGTCCGCCGCCGTCTTGCCCGCATCGATCAGGGCGCGACGGGCGGCCTCGACCGCCAGATCGCTGGTGGGCTCGTCATCGCGCGCCTTGTGCCGCTGCTTGATGCCGGTCCGCTCCTGGATCCACTCGTCCGAGGTGTCCACGATGGCGGCCAGATCGGCGTTGGTGACGATCTGTTCCGGAAGATACGAACCGACGCCGGTCACGGCGCTTCGCATGACGCTCACTTGGTAGTCTCCATGGCCGCATCCGAAGGCTGCGCGGGCGGCTGTTCCAGTACGGCGGTCAGCTTCTGCAGGCTGGCCCCGACCTTGGTCATATAGTCACTGCGCGCCAGATCGACAGCGATGCGGATCGCGGCGCCGAAGCCGCCCGCGGTCGCGCCGCCGTGGCTCTTCACCACAATGCCGTTCAGGCCCAGCAGCGGGCCGCCGTTGATGGCGTTGGGATCGATCTTTGCGCTCATCTTCTTCAGCGCCGGATAGGCCAGCGCCGCCCCGGCCTTGGCCATCAGGCTGGAGGTCAGGGCCTCGCGGGTCAGGGCGCCGATGAATTTGGCCACGCCCTCGGCGGTCTTCAGGGCGATGTTGCCGGTGAAGCCGTCGGTGACGACCACATCGACCGTGCCCTTGGCGATGTCGTCGCCCTCGACGAAGCCGTGATAGGCCAGACCGAAGCCGCCCTCGCGCAGCAGGCGCGCGGCCTCGCGGACCTCCTCGTGGCCCTTCATGTCCTCGGACCCGACGTTCAGAATGCCGACGGTAGGGCTGGCGACCCCGTGCACGGCGGTCATGAAGGCCTCGCCCATGATGGCGAACTCGACCAGCTGGGCTGCGTCGCTCTCGACGTTGGCGCCGACGTCCAGCACGGCTGTGACGCCCCGGAAGGTCGGCCAGCTGGCGACGATGGCGGGACGTTCAAGGCCCGGCGCGGACATGCGCAGGATCAGTTTGGAGATGGCCATAAGGGCGCCGGTGTTGCCGGCCGAGACGATTGCGGCGGCCTCCCCGGTCTTCACCGCCTCGATGGCGTTCCACAGGCTGGAGCCCTTGCCGCGGCGCATCGCCGTGGCGGGCTTCTCGTCCATGGCCACGACCTTGTCGGTGTGGCGGACGTCGCAGACGTCGTCGCCCAGGCCGCAACGGGCCATTTCGGCGCGGATCGCGGCCTCGTCGCCGTTCAGGAGGAAGCGCACGCCCTCGCCGCCGTGCCGCGTGCGGTAGTCGCATATGCCGCCGACCACGACCGGCGGGCCGTGATCCCCGCCCATGGCGTCAAGCGAGATCAGAATGGGGGATGGCAAGCCGTTTCGACTCCGTCGCGCCGACGTTAGCGGCGCTGGTCAGGCGGCGACGATAACGCCGCACAAGGGGGATGCAACCAGGTGGACCCGGCGTCAACCTTCGTCGGAGGGCCGAAGTTGCTTCAGGACCGCGAAAGGCGAGATTTCGGTGGGTTCCGGCGGCTGGACGAACTCCGCGCCCGGCTTGCGGGGGAACGGGTCCAGATGCAGGGCCAGCTGTTCCACGACGTACTGGCCCAGATCGATCTGGCCGTCCTCGACCACGTCGGGCGATTCGTCCTCCAGCGTGATGATGATCTCGTCGGATTCCTCGTCCACCGGCTCGGCCAGCTGGACCGAGAAGGCCTCGTCGATCGTCAGCGGCAGCGGCTCCAGGGTGATTCCGCAGGTCTGGGCCAGCTCGGCCCGGACGCGGCCGGACAGGGTCCAGCCCGCGGCGGTGGGGACCAGGTTCACCTCGGCCTCGACCGCGTCCAGCGACGCCAGGTCCAGCGCCCGGGCGATTCGGGCGCGGGCGGCGGCGTCGGGCGTCAGGGTGCGTTTCACGCCGGACCCGATCTGGTGCAGGCGGACAGGCTCGCTGTAGGGCAGCTGGGGAGTGCTCATGCCTTCACCTCCGCCCACGCGGGGGCTTTCAGAACGTCGTCGAACGGCTGGGCCGCCAGCCGGGCGCGGCTGGACAGGGCATAGGCCGCCAGGGCCGCCCCGTCAGCAGGCGTCTCGCTTTCCAGCACGTTGCGCGCCAGGCCGGCCGCCAGCGTATCGGCGTCCCCGTCCCGCAGCGGCTGCTCATAGGTGGTCATGCGCCCGTAGAGCGACTCGCCCAGCTTGCGCATTTTCTTGCCGACCGAAATGTCGCCGACGCCCAGCTCCCGCAGGGTGTGGTCCAGCGCCGACACATAGGTGTCGAACAGCTGCTGGCCGGCGTCGCCGCCGCGCTCGGTCCCCTCGTCCTTCAGCCGCATGGTCAGCAGCAGGACGTGCAGGGTGTACAGCTCGAACCGCGCGTCGATGCGGTCCGCGACGCCCAGCGCGGTGTAGAAGCGCGGGTCGCGGGCCTGACGGACGGCGATTTCATAAAGCCCGTCGCCGAAGCGTTCGCGGCGGAGGGTTCGGAAGAGATTCTGCAGCATGTTTCACGGCCCCTTTTCCGCCGCGCCGTTGAACTAAGGCTCGGGTCCGGTTAGGTCAAAGACCTTGTTCTGTCGCAGGCGCCGCAAATGCTCCGTACGAAACTCCTGATCGCGGCCCTGTCGCTCGCCGCGCTGACCACGGCCTGCGCCCCCGTCGTGGGCCAGAACGGCTTCCAGGCCATCGACGCCAAGCCCACCGACATCGTCGCCGGCACGGACACGCGCCAGACGGTGCTGACCAAGCTGGGCTCGCCGTCGACGACCTCGGCCTTCGAGAGCGACACGATCTGGTACTACGTCAGCCAGACGACCGAGAAATACACCTACAACCGCCCGCAGGTGACCCAGCGCAGCGTGACCGAGATCACCTTCAACGCCGGCGGCCAGGTCGCGGGCGTGCGCACCCTGGGCCTCGACGACGGCGAGCGCATCTCGATGAACGGTCGCGAGACCCCGACCCGCGGCCGTCAGCTGACCATCCTGGAGCAGCTGCTGGGCAACGTCGCCCGCGGCCAGCTGCCCCGCACCGAGGAAGACGCCCCCGGCCAGCGCCGCCCGGACTAGGGTTCGGCGTCTACAGCGCTCTCTGCTCACCGAAACGCCCCGGAGATGGCTCTCCGGGGCGTTTCTCGTTGTGGCGCCAAGTTAGTGGTTAGTGATTAGTGGCTGGGCCGGAGAAGGTTCTTCGTCAGAGGGCCTCCTGCCGGCGGCATCGAGCCACTAATCACCAACCACTCACCACTTGCCGGCCACCGGCGGCAAAAGGGGTGACGCCGTAACCGACGCCACCCCCACCGTTAGCCGATCTTCCCGCTCGCCAGCACCGCCAGCAGAAGCAGGGCGACGATGTTGGTGATCTTGATCATCGGGTTCACCGCCGGACCGGAGGTGTCCTTGTAGGGATCGCCCACCGTGTCGCCGGTGACGGCGGCCTTGTGAGCCTCCGACCCCTTGCCGTGGACCACGCCGTTCTTGTCGGTGAAGCCCTCTTCGATGACCTTCTTGGCGTTGTCCCAGGCGCCGCCGCCCGAGGTCATCGAGATGGCCACGAACAGGCCGGTCACGATGACGCCCATCAGCATGGCGCCCAGGGCGGCGAAGGCGTTGGCCTTCTCCGGCTGGATGAACAGCACGACGACGAACAGCACGATCGGCGACAGCACCGGCAGCAGCGACGGCACGATCATCTCCTTGATCGCCGCCGAGGTCAGGATGTCGACCGCCTTGCCGTATTCGGGCTTCACCTCGCCGGTCATGATGCCCGGGTTCTCGCGGAACTGACGGCGCACCTCGGCGACGACCGATTCGGCCGCCCGGCCCACGGCGGTCATCGACATGCCGCCGAACAGGAAGGGCAGCAGCCCCCCGAACAGCAGGCCGACCACGACGTAGGGGTTGGTCAGGTCGAAGGCGACCGTCCCGAGGCCTTCGAAGAAGCTGCCCGGCAGGGCGGTCTCGGCGAAGTATTTGAGGTCCTCGGTATAGGCGGCGAACAGCACCAGGGCGCCCAGGCCGGCCGAACCGATGGCGTAGCCCTTGGTCACGGCCTTGGTGGTGTTGCCCACCGCGTCCAGAGCGTCGGTCGAGTGGCGCACTTCCGGCGGAAGGCCCGCCATCTCGGCGATGCCGCCGGCGTTGTCGGTGACCGGACCGAAGGCGTCCAGCGCGACGATCATCCCCGCCACGCCCAGCATGGTCGTGGTGGCGATGGCGATGCCGAACAGGCCCGCCAGCTGGAAGCTGACGACGATGCCGACGATGATGGCCAGGGCCGGAAGCGCGGTGGCCTCCAGCGAAACGGCCAGGCCCTGGATCACATTGGTGCCGTGGCCCGAGACGGAGGCGTTGGCCACCGAACGGACCGGACGGAAGTTGGAGCCGGTGTAGTATTCGGTGATGACCACGATGGCGGCGGTGACGACCAGGCCGACCACGCCGGACCAGAACAGCTGCATCGAGGTGATGACCAGCCCGCCCGAGGTGCTGACCGTGGCCGGAGCCACCTGGTCGATGATCCACCAGACCGCGCCGATCGACAGGACGCCGGTGACGATGAGGCCCTGATAGAGGGCGCCCATGATGTTCTGGCTCTTGCCCAGGCGGACGAAGAAGCTGCCGATGATCGAGGTGACGATGCAGATGGCGCAGATGGCCAGCGGCAGCAGCATCATCGCGCCGACATACTCCGTGCCGCGGAAGAAGATGGCGGCCAGCACCATCGTCGCCACGGTCGAGACGGCGTAGGTCTCGAACAGGTCGGCGGCCATGCCGGCGCAGTCGCCGACGTTGTCGCCCACGTTGTCGGCGATGGTGGCGGCGTTGCGGGGGTCATCCTCGGGGATGCCGGCCTCGACCTTGCCCACCATGTCGCCGCCGACGTCGGCGCCCTTGGTGAAGATGCCGCCGCCCAGTCGCGCGAAGATGGAGATCAGCGAGGCGCCGAAGCCCAGCGCGACCAGGCCGTCGATGACCTCGCGGCTGGTGTTCTCGAGCCCGAGGCCCGCGGTCAGGAAGGCGTAGTAGCCCGCCACGCCCAGCAGGGCGCCGCCGGCCACGAACATGCCGGTGATGGCTCCCGAGCGGAAGGCGAGGTCCAGCCCCTTGGACAGGCTCTCGGAGGCCGCCTGGGCGGTGCGGACGTTGGCCCGGACCGAGATCAGCATGCCGGCGAACCCGGCCGCGCCCGAGAGCACGGCGCCGATCAGGAAGCCGAGGGCGGCCCATTGGCCGATCAGCAGGTAGGCGGCGATCAGGATGACGACGCCGACGGCGCCGATGGTCATGTACTGGCGGCGCAGATAGGCGGAGGCCCCCTCCTGGATGGCGGCCGCGATCTCGCGCATGCGGTCGTTGCCGGTGGGAGCTTTCATCAAGGCGGCCGTCTGGATCGCTCCGTAGAGAATTCCGAGACCGCCCGCGGCTATGACAAGCCACAGATAGTTAGACATGGCGTTTCCAAACCCTGTGTGTAGGGCGCCCGGACCCTTGGCGCGGCGGGCGTTTTCGCCTCTCTCCGCCTTCCGGTCCCCCCGTGCGCAACGGTCGCGTCAGGGGCGACCACTCGGGATAACGGGGGAAGCGTGCCAAATGCGTCGGAGTGACGCAACAGGGGATGGTGAACGGTGTTCAGCCGGCCCGCAGGCCGGTCCGCCAGCGCGGGGCCTGGCTGATGATCTCGACGCGCGCGATCGAGCCGCGTCCGACGATGGCGGCGGCGGCGCGCATCAGGCTGGCCGACATCAGGTCAGTGTCGATGCGGGTCCAGTCGTTGGGCACGATGAAGGGCGTGCGGTGCCCGGCGCGGACCAGGGCGTCGCGGAGGTAGGCCTCCTTGCCGCGCATCGATTCCACGGTGGCCGAACCGCCCAGGTGCAGGCGCATGGAGACGAAGACGTAGTTGCGCAGCCGGCCCTCGGCGATGACCGGCAGTCCGACGCCTGAGATGTTGACCGTCGCCCCGCCGGACGAGCGGGGGGCGTCGCCGGCGGCGGCCGTCGAGGCGACAGCCGCGGCGGGCAGGACGGCGGCGGCAGAGAGGAGGTCACGACGGCGCATGGGGACACCCTGCCCCAGACGCCTTGAGATTTCGTTGTCAGCCGTGGGTGAAACCCGACGCCGCAATCTGGACCGGCTGGCCGGCGAAGCGGGCGGTGACGCCCTTGCCCTCGACGACCCGGCCCAGGCGGGTCAGCCAGATGTGGCGGCGCTCGGCCTCGCGGCGCAGGGCGGGCTCGTCCCTGGCGGCGGCGGTGAAGGCGATCTCATAGTCGTCACCGCCGGTGGCCAGGGTCTCCAGCGCCGCCTGCTCGTCCACCCGCCCGGCGAACCAGGCCTGCCCGGCCGGGGACAGGGGCGTGACCTCCAGATCGATGTCCAGGCCGACGCGGCTAGCCCCGGCGATGTGGCCCAGGTCGGCGATCAGGCCGTCGGAGACGTCCACGGAGGCCGTGGCCATGTCGCGGATGGCGTCGGCGAAGATCAGGCGGGGGATCGGGCGGCGATAGTGCTCGACGAGGGCGGCGAGGCGCTCGGGCGCGAGTCCCAGCTTCTCCCGCGCGGCTTGCAGGCCCAGCCAGCCGTCGCCGATGAAGCCGGTGACGAAGACCAGGTCCCCGGGACGGGCGCCGGCGCGGCTGACCGTCTTCCCCTTGGGCGACCAGCCCATCAGGGTGGCCGAGAACGTCGCGGGACCGGGCGTGACCACCGTGTCGCCGCCCAGCAGGGCGACGCCGAAGGCCTTCTGATCGTCGGCCAGTCCCTTGGCGAAGGCCTGCCGCTCGGGCCAGCCGCAGCGCTCGGACCAGCCGCAGGATAGCAGGTAGCCGAAGGGCTCGGCGCCCTTGGCGGCGAGGTCGGACAGGTTCACCCGCAGCAGCTTCTGGGCCACCGTATCGAGCGGATCGGTCGGCAGGAAGTGGACGCCCTCGACGATAGTGTCCTTGGTCAGGACCAAGTCGAAGCCGGGCCGGGACGGAACCACGGCGACGTCGTCCAGCAGGCCCCTGCCCCATTCGGGATGGGCCAGCGGGGCGAACAGCCGCCGGATCGTCTCGAACTCACCGGCGACGTCGATTGCCGGCATGGGATCAGCCGCGCACGTCCCGGGCGACGCCGTCGAGCGCCGCGTTGACGAACTTGGCCTCGGAGTCGTCGAAGAAGGCCTTGGCCAGCTCGACGTATTCGTCGATGACGATCTCCTTGGGCACGTCGCGGCTTTCGCGCAGCTCCCAGCCGCCGGCGCGCAGCAGGGCGCGCAGGGTCGAGTCCAGCCGCTCCAGACGCCAGTTGGACGCCAGGCGGGCCTTCACCGAATCGTCGATGGCGCGCTGGTGGCCGACCACGCCGCGCACGATGGCGGCGAAATAGGCCTCATCGGCCTCGGCGAGGGGTTCGCCCTCGATGTCGGCGTCGAAGCGGTGGTTCGAGAACTCGGTGATGACGGTGTCCACCCCCTCCCCGGCCAGCTCCATCTGGTAAAGCGCCTGGACGGCGGCGAGGCGGGCGACGGTGCGGGCCCGGCGCTGACGCGAGGTCAGGGCCGGTTCGGCGCGGGACTTCTCGGCCTCGGCGAGTTGCTCGAGGACGGACTTGAGGCTGTTGGGTTCGGTCACGCGCCCAGTCCTACGCGCAGCCGCTTGCGCAAGGCAATGAGGTCGAGCGCGGCGCGCGCGGCGCCGCCGCCCTTGTCGCCCTCGCTGCGACGGGCGCGGGCCCAGGCCTGGTCCTCGTCCTCGGTCGTCAGGATGCCGTTGCCGACCACCACGCCGTTCAGGCCCAGCTGGGTGATGCCGGCGGCCGACTGATCCGAGACGATCTCGAAATGATAGGTCTCGCCGCGGATCACCGTCCCCAGGGCGACGAAGCCGTCATAGCGCGGCGCGGTCGGATAGCGCCCGGCCTCGACGGCCAGGGCGATCGCGGTCGGCACTTCCAGCGCGCCCGGAACGGAGATCACGTCGAACTGGACCCCCTGTTCGCGCAGGGCGTCCTTCGCCCCTTCCAGCAGGGCGTCGGCCAGGTCGTCATAGAAGCGCGCCTCGACGATGAGGACGCGGATGGGATCGCTTACGATTGGTCTTCTCCGTCCATGTCGCGCCAGCCGACGATACGCAGGCCGTAGCCTTCCAGCGCGGTGGGATTGGGGCGCGTCGAGCTCATCACGATCATGTCGCGCACGCCGAGATCCAGCAGGATCTGGGCGCCGACGCCGTAGTTGCGCAGCGAGCGATCGACCGCCTTGGGCCTCTCGACGCCGGCCAGGCGTTCGGCCAGGCCGTGCAGGTCGGGGTCGCGCAGGAAGACGGTGACGCCGGCGCCGTCATGGTCGCTGATCGCCTTCAGCGCCTGCGGGATGTAGCACTGGCGGGCCTCGACATGGCCCAGCAGGTCGGCGGCGAAGTCGACCTGGTGCATGCGCACGAGGGTCGGCTTGCCCGGCTCGATCCGACCGTGGACCAGGGCGACGTGCTCGTTGCCCTCGATGGTGTTCTTGTACAGCATCAGCCGGAACGGGCCGCCGTGGACGCTCTCGAACGGCGTGTCCATGATCCGCTCGACGAAGCGCTCGGTGCGGCGGCGGTAGGCGATGAGGTCGGCGATGGTGCCGATCTTGAGGCCGTGCAGCTGGGCGAAGGCGATCAGGTCCGGCATGCGGGCCATCTCGCCGTCGTCCTTGATGATCTCGCAGATGACGCCCGAGGGGTTCAGGCCGGCCATGCGGCTGATGTCCACGGCCGCCTCGGTGTGGCCGGCGCGGACCAGGACGCCGCCGTCGCGGGCGACCAGCGGGAAGATGTGGCCCGGCGAGACGATGTCGTCCACGCCCTTGGACGGGTCGGTCGCGACATGGATGGTGCGCGAGCGGTCGGCGGCGGAAATGCCCGTGGTGACCCCGTCCTTGGCCTCGATCGAGACGGTGAAGGCGGTGGTCATGCTTTCGCGATTGTCGGCGGCCATCGGCGGCAGGCGCAGCTGGCGGGCGCGGTCGGCGGTCATGGCCAGACAGACCAGGCCGCGGGCCTGTTTGATCATGAAGTTGATCTGGTCCGGCGTGGCGAACTGGGCCGGGATGATGATGTCGCCCTCGTTCTCGCGATCCTCGGCGTCGACGAGGATGTAGGGTCGCCCGTTGCGGGCGTCCTCGAGGATGTCCTCGATGGGGCTGATGGGGCTGTCGTTCATGTTCGCGGCCAGTTGCATTACGCCGTCTCCTGCCACCGCGCGAGGTATCGCGCCAGCATGTCGATCTCGAGATTCACGTCGTCGCCGATTTTCAGTTGGCCGAGCGTCGTCACGTCCCAGGTGTGGGGTATAAGATTAAGTACGAAAACGCGCCCCTCGACCGCGTTCACGGTCAGAGAGACGCCGTCGACGGTGATCGAGCCCTTGGAGGCGATGAAGCGGTGCAGCGGCGCCGGGGCCTCGATCTCGATGCGGTGCGAGCCGCCATCCGGCGTGATCGAGACGACCTTGCCCAGCCCGTCGACGTGGCCCGAGACGACGTGGCCGCCCATCTCGTCGCCCAGCCGGGCCGCGCGTTCCAGATTGACCCGATGGCCCTCGGTCCAGTCGCCCAGGTTGGTCTTGGACAGGGTCTCGCCCGAGACCTCGACCGCGAACCAGCCGGGGCCTTTCTCGGTGACCGTCAGGCAGCAGCCCGCGTGGCTGATCGAGGCGCCCAGGTCGATGCCGGCGGTGTCCCAGACGGTCTCGATCTCGTAGCGGCGGTCGCGCGCGGTTTGCTCGACCTTACGGACGCGGCCGATGTCGGTGACGATTCCGGTGAACATTCAGGCGGCCTTGGACGGAAAAAACAGGGTGCGAACAGTGCGGATCGGACCCGGAAAAACACCGTCCGATGCGTCCGAAGCGTCCGGATGGACCGGCGCGAACTCAGCGGAGGGCGTCATAGCGTTCCCACAGGTCGTCGCCGACGGGTTCGGCGGACAGACGCCGGAACTTGGGGGCGTCGGCCAGGTTTGCAAGCGCCAGGGCGGCGACGCAGGGCCGTCCGTCGCCGCCCAGCAGGACGGGCGCGCGGAACCACTCGATGCGGTCGACCAGTCCGGCGCGCAGGAAGGACGCGGCGACCTGCCCGCCGCCCTCGATCAGGACCGAGCCCACGCCCTTGCGGCGGAGGGCGGCGAGGACAGCGGCGGGAGCCGGACGGCCGTCCAGGGTCTCGACCTGTTCGACCGTGGCGGAGCCGATGGGCGCCGGTTCGGACGCCGTCAGGATCAGGGTACCGACTCCTTCCGCCACCCTGGCGGTCGGGGGCGTGCGCAGGCGGCTGTCGAGGACCACGCGCAGGGGCTGGTCCACCGGGCGGCCCGGCAGGCGGGCGGTCAGCTCGGGGTCGTCGGCCAGGACGGTCCCGACGCCGACGAGGATGGCGTCATGGGCGGCGCGCAGGCGGTGTCCCTGCAGCCGCGCCGCTTCGCCGGTGATCCATTTGGATTCACCGGAGGCGGTGGCGATGCGACCGTCGAGGGAGGTCGCCAGCTTCAGGGTGACCCTCATCGTCGTGGACGCGGGGCGCATCAGCGCGACCCGGACTCGTCGTCCAGACCCTCGTCGCCGAGGAAGCGGGCGAAATCGCCGGTGTGGCGGAAGTCCTTGTAGACCGAGGCGTAGCGGACGTAGGCGACCTCATCGACGCCCTTGAGCGCCTTCATGATGAAGTCGCCGACGGTCGAGGACGGGATCTCGGTCTCGCCCAGGCTTTCCAGCTGGCGGGTGATGCGGCTGACCAGCTGTTCGATCTGCTCGGGCTGAACCGGGCGCTTGCGCAGGGCGATGCCCAGCGAGCGTTCCAGCTTGTCGCGGTCGAAGGGCGTGCGGCGGCCGTTGCGCTTGAGGATCATCAGCTCGCGCAGCTGGACCCGTTCGAAGGTGGTGAAGCGCCCGTTGCACTGCGGGCAGGACCGCCGGCGGCGGATGGCCGCGCCGTCATCCGACGGGCGGCTGTCCTTCACCTGGGTGTCCGGGTTTCCGCAGAAGGGGCACTTCATCGCGCGCTTATCCGTAGATCGGGAAGCGGTGCGTGAGGTCGCGCACCTGGGCGGCGACGGCCGCGACCACGGCCGGATCGGCTTCGTCCCCGCCGTTCATCGAGGAGACGACGTCGGCGATCCAGTGGCCGATCTGCTGGAACTCGGCCTCGCCGAAGCCGCGCGTGGTGCCCGCCGGAGTGCCCAGGCGGACGCCCGAGGTGACGGTGAAGGGCGCGGTGTCGAACGGCACGCCGTTCTTGTTGCAGGTCATCAGCGCCATCTCGAGCTGGTGCTCGGTGGCCTTGCCGGTGACGCCCTTGGGCCGCAGGTCGACCAGCGCCAAGTGGCTGTCGGTGCCGCCCGAGACGATGGCCAGGCCGCGGTCGATCAGCACGGCCGACAGGGCCTGGGCGTTCTTCACGACCTGCTGGGCGTAGAGCTTGAACTCGGGCTTCAGCGCCTCGCCGAAGGCCACGGCCTTGGCGGCGATGACGTGCTCAAGCGGGCCGCCCTGCAAGCCGGGGAAGACCGCCGAGTTGATCTTCTTGCCCAGCTCGATGTCGTTGGACAGGATCATGCCGCCGCGCGGACCGCGCAGGGTCTTGTGCGTGGTGGTGGTGACCACGTGGGCGTGCGGGATCGGGTCCGGATAGACGCCGCCGGCGATCAGGCCGGCGTAGTGGGCCATGTCGACCATCAGATAGGCGCCGACCGAGTCCGCGATCTCGCGGAAGCGCTTGAAGTCGATGTGGCGCGAATAGGCGCTGGCGCCGGCGAGGATCAGCCTGGGCTTCTCCTTCTGGGCCATCTCGGCGACGTGGTCGTAGTCGATCAGGTGATCGTCCTCATTGACCTTGTAGGTCACCGGGCGGAACCACTTGCCCGACTGGTTGGCGGGCGAACCGTGGGTCAGGTGGCCGCCGCAGGCCAGGTCCATGCCCAGGAAGGTGTCGCCGGGCTGCAGCAGGGTGAAGAAGACCGCCTGGTTGGCCTGGGCGCCCGAGTGCGGCTGGACGTTGGCGAAGGCGGCGCCGAACAGCGCCTTGGCGCGCTCGCGGGCCAGGTTCTCGGTGACGTCGACGAACTCGCAGCCGCCATAGTAGCGGCGGCCGGGATAACCCTCGGCGTATTTGTTGGTCAGGACCGAGCCCTGCGCCTCCAGCACCGCCTGGGAGACGATGTTCTCGGACGCGATGAGCTCGATCTGCTCCTGCTGACGGCCCAGCTCGCCCCGAATCCCCTTGAAGATCTCCGGATCGGCGTCCGCGAGGGACTTCGAGAAATAGTCAGCGTGGGTGAAGGCGGTCACTCGCGTCCCCGAATACTAGAGTGGTGGTCTGGATGCCGACCTATCTAGGCCCCGGCGCCGCCGACCACAACATCTAGTGTCCCGCTTCGGAACGGGGGCCGCGAACGCCTACCAGCTGTTGCGGCCGTCGACCTTGATGATCGCCAGCGTGGACAGGTCCAGATCGTCGATCATGCGCAGGTTGATCGCCGCGTTCTGACGTTCGGGAATCCCCTCCTTCATCCCGGGCTTCAGCGTGCCGTCGTTGTTGTACAGGGACGCCCAGTCCGGGCTGAAGCCGTGGGTGTTGCCGCCGCACTGGCCGCAGAAATGATGGTGGTTCATGCCGCTGGGCGCGTAGTCGCGAGCCGGCTCGCCAGCGGTCGTGATCCGCAGGTCCTCGGGCGCGTAGTAGCCCCAGACCGCGCCCGTGCGGTGGCAGTAGGTGCAGTTGCACTCCTTGGCCTCGGCCGGGAGGCCCGGAACCTCGATCTTGATAGCGCCGCAGTGGCAGGATGCGGTCAGGGTCATGGCAAGCTCCTCCTCGGTTTCAACGCTGTTGTAGCCCACCCGACTGTCAGGAAATGGCAGCAGTCTGTCAGGAGGGATCGATCCGGTGGCGAACGGGATCAGCCCTGGGCCAGCGCCCGCTTCAGCTTGGCCAGCGCGACGCGCTTCAGCCCCTCCGGCTCGTGCACCGGGCCCATGGCCGAGACCTCGCGGCCGGTGGCGACGTGGATCGCCGAGCATTTCAGATAGGCGCCGTTGCGGGTCAGCTCGAAGATGACTTCGCCGGGATCGTCGGAAGTCATGTCACCTCCCTCCCCGGGTCAGAAAGGTCAGGCCACCGCGGGCAGGCGCGCCACGTTGCAGTGGGTCCACAGGGCGTCCATCGCCTTGACCAGATCGTCCATCATCGCGTCGGTGTGGTTCGGCGACGGGGTGAAGCGCAGGCGCTCGGTGCCCTTGGGGACGGTCGGATAGTTGATCGGCTGGACGTAGACCCCGTGCTGCTCGAGCAGCATGTCCGAGATCATCTTGGTGTGCACCGGATCGCCCACGAAGACCGGGACGATGTGGCTTTCCGACTCCATGACCGGAATGCCGGCCGCGGCGAGGCGGGCCTTGAGCGTCGCGGCGCGCTCCTGATGGGCGTGGCGCAGTTCCGGGTGGGCCTTCAGGTGACGGACCGAGGCGAGCGCGCCGGCGGTCAGGGCGGGCGGCAGGCTGGTGGTGAAGATGAAGCCCGAGGCCCAGCTGCGGACCGCGTCCACGATCACGGCGTCGGCGGCGATGTAGCCGCCCATGACGCCGATGGCCTTGCCCAGGGTGCATTCGACGATGTCGATGCCGTCCAGCACGCCGTCGCGCTCGGCCACGCCCGCGCCGGTCGCGCCGTACAGGCCGACCGCATGGACTTCGTCGAGGTAGGTCAGGGCGTTGTACTTTTTCGCCAGCGCGATGGTGCCGGCCAGGTCGGCGATGTCGCCGTCCATCGAATAGACGCTCTCGAAGGCGATCAGCTTGGGCGCGTCGGCCGGGGCCGCGGCCAGCAGGGCCTCCAGATGGGTCAGGTCGTTGTGGGCGAAGATGTGCCGCTCGCCGCCGCCGTTGCGGATGCCCGCGATCATCGAGGCGTGGTTCAGCGAGTCGGAGAAGGTGATCAGGCCCGGCAGGATGCGCTGCAGCGTGGTCAGGGTCGCCTCGTTGGCGACGTAGCCCGAGGTGAAGAGAAGCGCCGCTTCCTTCTGGTGCCACGAGGCCAGCTCGGCCTCGAGGTCGACCGCCGAACGAGTCGTGCCGGAAATGTTGCGGGTGCCGCCGGCGCCGGCGCCGACCTGGTCGATCTCGGCCTGCATGGCCTCCAGCACCACCGGATGCTGGCCCATGCCGAGGTAGTCGTTCGAGCACCAGACCACGACGTCCTGTTCGGAGCCGTCGGCGCGGCGGCGCTTGGCCAGCGGGAACTGACCGCGCACGCGCTTCAGATCGGCGAAGACGCGGTAGCGCCCCTCGCTCTTCACCTGCTCAACAGCGGTCTGGAATGCGGCCTTGTAGTCGAACAACCCTGTCACTCGCATGGTCTTGTCGGTTCGGCGCGTATGTGCGCCCCGTGCGGGTGAAAGTCTATCAGCGGAGGCGGCTAAATCGTCGCAACTCGCTAATTGATAACGGTTCTCAGTTTCGTTCGTGCGCATGAACGAGCATCGGCGGAAGGACCGTGCGCCGCATTGAGGTGGATCAAGCCCCGGATCAGGTCCGGGGCAGTTCGTCCAGCTTGCCGCGCAGCAGCTGCAGGATGGCGGAGAAGTCCTTGTCGCCGTAACCGAGGCCGTTGAACATCTGGAACAGGGCCTCGGTCTGGGCGCCGAGCGGGGTGGAGGCGCCGGACTTGGCCGCCGCGTCCTGGGCCAGCTTGAGGTCCTTGAGCATCATGGCGGCGGCGAACCCGCCCTCGTAGTTGCGGTTGGACGGGGCGGTCGGGACCGGGCCGGGCCACGGATAGTAGGTGGTGGTCGACCAGCTCTGGCCCGAGGACTTGGCGACGATGTCGAACATCTTGACCGGGTCCAGACCCAGCTTCTCGGCCAGGCCGATGGCTTCGCAGGTGCCCAGCATGGTGATGCCGAGGATCATGTTGTTGCAGATCTTGGCCGCCTGCCCCGCCCCGTGGTCGCCAGCGCGGAACGTGGCGCGGCTCATCGGCTCCAGCGCCGCCTCGATGCGGGCGAAGTCGGGCTCATCGCAGCCGACCATGAAGGCCAGGGTGCCGGCGTCGGCCGCCATGACGCCGCCCGAGACCGGGGCGTCGGCGAAGGCGTAGCCCGCCTCCCTGGCCAGGCCGGCGACCTTGCGGGCGGTGTCCACGTCGATGGTCGAGCAGTCCAGCAGCAGGGCCGAGGACGGCGCGGCGCCGATGATCTGCTCGGAATAGACCTTCAGCACATGCGGACCGGCGGGCAGCATGGTGATGACGATGTCGGCGGCCTTCACCGCCTCGGTGACGCTGGCGGCCGGGGTGCAGCCGGCGGCGGCGGCGCGGTCCAGCGCGGCCTGCGACAGGTCGAAGGCCAGCACCTTGTGCCCCGCCTTGGCCTGGTTGGCGGCCATGCCGCCGCCCATGTTGCCCAGGCCGATGAAGGCGATGGTGGTGGTCATGGCGCGTCTCCCTTTGATTTTGCCGACGGGTTAGCCGGGGCGGAGGGAGAAGGCCAGTCACGAGTGTGGTGTGCTCACCCCGGCTTCTTGAACCGCAGCAGGAACTGGCTGGTGTGGCCGCGGATCGCCGGGTCGAAGACGTTGGCCGTGCGGGGGTCGGCGGGATTGGCCAGGATGTCGCTGGACCCGTCCAGCACGAAGCCCGCGGCCTCGACCTCGGCGATCAGGGTCGCGCGGTCGATGCGGTGCAGGGTGTGGGGCACGGTCAGGTCCGAGCCGGCGACCGCGTCGTGGTCGATGATGACGTAGACGCCGCCCGGCTTGAGCGCCGCGAAGGCCGCCGCATTGACCTTGGCCGCCGTGTCCGTCGCGAACGGGCGCAGGTGCAGATCGTGATAGTTCTGGGCCGTGAAGATCAGGTCCAGCCCCGACGGGAAGACCGGCGCGCCGATGGCCGAGTGGACGCCATCCACGTTCGGCAGGGCGTCGGCGGCGGTGACGGCCTCGCCATAGGAGGCCTGGAAGCCGATGAACTCGTCCGGCTGCCAGGCCGTGACGTGGCCCGACGGTCCCACGGCGGCGGAGAAGACGCGGGTGAAATAGCCGCCGCCGATGATCATGTCGGCGACCTTCCAGCCCGGCCGGACGCCGGTGAAGGCCAGGGTCTCGGCGGTGTGGCGGGCCGTGTCGCGGGCGCGATCCTCATCCGTGCGGACCGGCGAAGCGAGGACAGCGGCGTAGTCGGGCGACTGGACGGCCGCGACGACCGGCGCGGAGCCGGCCTGGGCCGCGACGGCGCCGGTCAGCAGCAGGGCGGCGGCGAGCGCCGGGATCAGGGAGCGACGCATGGACTATCCTCCTGTGAGACCCGGTCTCAGCCGGGCTTTCTGAAACGGTAGACGAAGCGGTCGGTGCGGCCGCGGATCGTGGGATCGAAGACGGTCAGCGTATGGTCGTCGCCGGGGACGCGGACGGCGCTGCTTTCGCCGTCGAAGACGAAGCCGGCGGCCTCGACCTGACGACGCAGTTCGGCGGCCTCGATGCGGTGCAGGCTGCCCGAGACCGAAATGCCGGCGCCGTTGGCGGCCTGGTGGTCGAGGATGACGTAGAGGCCGCCCGGCTTCAGCACCTCGAACACCCGGCGGTTCATCGCCGCCACGTCCACGCCGAAGCGGGGGATGGTGAAGTCGTGGTACTCCTCGCCCATGAAGACGACGTCCAGCGGCTGGTCGAAGGTCATGGTCTCGAGCGCGCCGGTGACGCGGCTGGTGTTGGTGTAGGTCGAGGCCAGGGTGTCGGCGAAGGCGTTCTCGCGGGTCGCCGTCTGATTGGGCACGAAGGCGTAGACGTGGCCGCCGGCGCCGACGACGGGCGCGAACAGGCGGGTGAAATAGCCCTCCTCCGGACGGATGTCGGCGATGACGTGGCCCGGCCGCAGGTTCATCAGGGCCAGCATGTCGGCCGGCTTGCGCAGCGGGTCGCGGGCGACCTCCTCGGGCAGGCGGCGGGTATCGGACAGGGCGTCGGCGTAGCGCGCCTCCGGCGACACGGACGAAGCGGCCGGGGTGGCGTGCACCACCGTCTCATCGCTGCTCTCGTTGGCGATGATGACGCAGCCCGACAGGGCCATGGCGCAGACGGTGGCGAGGACGACGGTTCTCAGCATGGGGACCCCTGTTTTGCGCAGCGGAAGCTACGCTTCACCCGGCCCGATGCAAGGGCTCATCTACTCAGGGCAGCGGCGTCCACTCTTCACCCGCAGGCAACGGCGCGAACAGGGCGTCCAGGGCGGCGTCGGTGACGCCCGACAGGTCGGCGGGCGACCATTTCGGGGCGTTGTCCTTGTCGACGATGACGGCGCGGACGCCTTCCTGGAAATCGTGGGTGCGAACCACGCGGCCGCCCAGGGCGTATTCCATGGCCATGTTCTCGGCGAAGGTCTCCAGCGCCGCACCGGCGCGCAGCTGGCGCAGCGAGACCTTGAGCGACTGGGGCGACTTGGTCTTCAGGATGGCCAGCTGGGCCAGGGCCCAGTCCGAGCCGTCGGCCTCGAGCGCGGCGAAGATCTGCTCGACCGTGTCGAAGGCGAACAGGCGGTCGATGGCCTCCAGATGGGCCTCGATGGGCGCCTCGCCCGCGTCGTCCTCCAGCCCGTCGGCGACATCGATGGGATAGGCCGGATCGACGGACAGGATGGCGCGGAAGGCCTCCAGGGCGTCGGTCGGCAGATAGTGGGTGTGAATGCCCAGGAAGACGGTGTCCGCCGCTTTCAGCCGCGCGCCGGTCAGCGCCAGCCAGACGCCCGTCTGACCCGGCAGGCGCGGCAGGAACCAGCCGCCGCCCACGTCGGGGAACAGGCCGATGCCGGTCTCGGGCATGGCGTAGGTGGTGCGCTCGGTGGCGATGCGGACCGTGGCCGGCTCGGAGATCCCGACGCCGCCGCCCATGACGATGCCGTCCACGATGGCCGTCACCGGCTTGGGATAGTCGAACAGCAGATGGTTCAGCTGGTATTCGGCCTTGAAGAAGGCCTTGGCCTCCGAGGCGTCCCCTGCCCCGCTTTCGGCGATCATGCGGATGTCGCCGCCGGCGCAGAAGCCGCGCTCGCCCGAATGGTCGATCAGCACCGACTGGACCGCCTCGTCCTCGCGCCACGCCAAGAGCGCCGCGATCATGGCGTCGCACATGGCGCGATTCAGCGCGTGCAGGGCCTTGGGCCGGTTCAGGGTGATGACGCCGACGCCGGAGGCGACGCGGGTGAGGATTTCAGGCTCGGTGGTCATGCGGGCCGACTTAGTCGGCTGTGACCGCGCCGTCCACCGGGCTGTCCGCGGGCCAGTCCGGGCGGGGGCACGGCGTCGGGCTCGGCCTGGCGGTCGGCGGGCAGACCCAGACGTCCAGGCTGAAGGTGTCGCCGGGCCGGACGCCGGGATCCGCCAGCCGGGCGCCGGCCATCGCGCGCAGCAGGCGGCCGCCCAGCCGCGTCCCCTCGGGCAGACGGCGCTCGACCTCGCAGTCGACGGGGCGGCCGCCCTCCGCGACCCCGCACTTCAGCCGAACCATGGGCACGCCCCGCTCCCCGTCGGGATAGGAGACGTGAGGCGGGGTGGAGAAGGTGACGGCGCTCCAGTGCCGAGGCTCGGCCGGCGGCTCCTGCAGTCCCATCAGCGACGCCAGCAACAGAACGCTCAACATGACCTGCCCCCTCGCCCCGGTTTCCTGGAACCGGCGAAGCTGGGCACGGGTCGAGGCGCTTGGTCAACTCGGTTCGCTCGAGATCATGCACTTTCCGGAGCAGTCTGACCGAGATGGTCCAGCAGACGGGTCAGCGTGAGAGCGCCGTCTATGCGCGAGGGGTGAAAGCGAGCCACCTCGGCGCCGCCTGCCCGAATGATGATCGGGCCTCCCTCCCTGGATATCGAGTATCGGATGTCCGTTGTGGAGACCTCGAACCGGCGCGTGCTGAAGTTCCGCACGGTCAGGGTCCTTCCGTCGAATTCCACAGCGGGCTTACGCAGGATCGTCAGCCAGACTCGGGGCAGCCTCCACAGCATCACGACCACGACAAGCGCGCAGAGAGCGTAGACGAACCACAGGCCCGGCGGCGCTTTCAGGGCCTGATAGTAGGTCGTCGGAAGAGTTTCGTAGTTCCACAACCCCACGACCATCACGGCCATGACGACAAAGTCCCTGAGGACAATAAGGGGGCGGTAGTAAACTCTCGTCGTCTCGCCCATCACCGGACTACTGCCGCATCATCTCACGCGCCGTGATCACGCGCATGATCTCGTTGGTGCCTTCAAGGATGCGGTGGACGCGCAGGTCGCGGACGATGCGCTCCAGCGGATAGTCCTTCAGATAGCCGTAGCCGCCGTGCAGCTGCAGCGCCTCGTCGGCGATCTGGAAGCAGGCGTCGGTGGTGAACCGCTTGGCCATGGCGCACCACTTGGTCTTCTCGGGGTGGCCGGTGTCGACGGCCCAGGCGCCCCGCAGCACCATGAGGCGGCAGGCGTCCAGCTGGGTGGCCATGTCGGCGAGCTTGAACTGGGTGTTCTGGAACTCGGCTAGGGCCTTGCCGAACTGCTTGCGGGTCGAGACGTAGTCCTGGGCCGTTTCCAGGGCCAGACGGGCGCCGCCCAGCGAGCAGGCGGCGATGTTCAGGCGGCCGCCGTCCAGACCCATCATGGCGTAGCGGAAGCCGTCGCCTTCCTTGCCCAGCAGGTTGGCCGCCGGGATGCGGCAGTCGTCGAAGCTGACGATGGCGGTGGGCTGGGAGTTCCAGCCCATCTTCTTCTCCTGCGCGCCGAACGACAGGCCCGGCGTGCCCAGGTCAACGACGAAGGCCGAGATGCCCTTGGCGCCCGGCTCGCCGGTGCGGGCCATGACGACATAGACGTCCGAGGTCCCGGCGCCGGAGATGAAGGCCTTGGAGCCGTTCAGTACATAGTGGTCGCCGTCGCGGACGGCCGTGGTGCGCATGGCCGCGGCGTCGGAGCCGGAGCCCGGCTCGGTCAGGCAGTAGCTGGCGATCTTCTCCATCGTCACCAGCGACGGGACGTAGCGGGCGCGCAGATCGGCTGAGCCGAAGCTGTCGATCATCCAGGTCGCCATGTTGTGGATCGAGATGAAGGCGGCGGTGGAGACGTCGCCGCGCGACAGCTCCTCGAAGATCAGCGCCGCCTCGACGCGACCCAGGGCCATGCCGCCGTGCTCCTCGCCCGTATAGATGCCGCAGAAGCCCATCTCGGCCGCGTGGCGCATGACGTCGACCGGGAAGGTCTTGGTCTCGTCCCACTCGGCGCTGTGCGGGGCCAGCTCGGCCTCGGCGAAGGCGCGGGCGGCGTCCTGGATGGCGCGCTGGTCGTCGGTAAGGGCGAAGTCCATGGGCAGTGTTTCCTCGAGTCTTTCGCGGGCTTCTAGCACTCCCCTCTCCCGATGGGAGGGGTTGGCGTCTTGAACGCCCCAACGGCAGAGTTCACGTTGAAGCGAGGCTTTGACACCGGGCGTTGACATCTCGACATGGGTCGATCAACTTAAAGTTTCTTCTTCACAATCTGAGGTTGCAATGACTGATCCATTTGAACTGCCAGATTGGATTGTGAAGGGCCAGCGCGCGCGTGCGCAGTCTCCATTTGCCGCTCTAAGCTGGCCTACCAGAGGCAACATCATGCCTGAAGAGCCGCTGGAGACGAGCGAAGGGGATCCCAACACCGGCGGCGCGCCCCTCAGCGACGAAACGTTGCAGTGCGCGGATCCTGACAGCCGACGGGAATGGAACAAGGATGCGAAAGCAGTCGAAGCAGTGGCCAAGTTTGTCGAGGCCGCTCGGGATCGTTTTGGCGAAACGAACTTCCTCAATCGCGAGTACGGCGCGCTTCTGTGTGAGATGAGCGGCGGTTCAATCGAATTGGGACCGATCATCGCCGGGCCATTCGTCGGCCCCCCAATCGGCGGCCAAGGAACGGTCGATATTCCACCGTCGGGGTGTGGAGCTGGAACGCCCGTAGGGTTTGTGCACACACACATGTCAGGCAACCCCAGACCCTCTCCAGGCGATATGGGTTATCTGGAGCGGCTGGTGAGCGAGGCGAATGCCAATCCGGCAAGACTGAGCGCCTACGTTATCGGCACGTATTCGCGAGGCACCGGCCAAGAAGGAGAGAATCGCGTGTCTGTAGCCCCCCTTTCTGATAAAGAGAAAGTTGAGGATCCGAACTATGAGCCGGCATGGGTCAACCCAGATGCGAAGCCTTGTCCGGCAAACGAACTCTGAGATGGGTCGCATAGTCTTCTACACCGCACTGTTATCGGCCCTGATCGCGGGACCGGCGGCGGCCCAGAATCTGGAGCCCGCCGGCCGGGAGGGGCGAACCTTGTTCGCAATCGATCTTGGGAACACCTCCCGGACCGACGCGGGGCAGGTTCAAACCGTCCTCTATGAGGTCGCCGACCGCCCAACGCGCCAGCGACGGTACGCCCTGCTTGCAGCGACCTACGACTGTGAAGCCCGGTCACGGTCTGTGCATATCCGCGAGGAATTCAGCGGCTTCCGTGATCCGGTGAAGACGGTCTATCGACCGCCCTTGGCGACATCGGCTTCGCAGAGCCCGGCGGTCGCCGCGCAACTCCGCATCGTTTGCGGCGATCCCCGACCGCGGGGAACGATGGACCTGACGACCTTCCTCCGGATGCGTTGATCCCTCGCATCGCAACCCCGCCAGCCTCCTATCGACCGGCGGGCGACCGAGGCGCTCCGCCACCTTCTCCCGCCGGAAGAAGGGGTCTATGGAGCCGCCATGACCCAGCCCTTCCCGCCCGCCGCCTTCCCCTACGCCCGCCCGCGCCGCCTGCGTTCCAGCCCATGGGTGCGCCGGCTGGTGGCCGAGACCACGCTGACGCCCGCCGACCTGGTCTGGCCGCTGATCGTGCATGACGGCAAGGAGGACCGGGTTCCGGTGGCGTCGATGCCGGGCGTGTCGCGCCTGTCGCCCAAGGCGGCGGCCGAGGCCGCCAAGGAAGCCCGCGACCTGGGCATTCCGCTGGTGGCGCTGTTCCCCAATGTCGACGGGGCGATCAAGGACGGCGTCGGGACCGGGGCGACCGATCCGGACGGGCTGATCCCCGACTGCATCAAGGCCATCAAGGACGCCGCGCCCGAGATCGGCGTCATGACCGACGTGGCGCTGGACTGTTACACCGACCACGGCCACGACGGGGTGGTCGAGGGCGACCGGATCGTCAACGACGCGTCGCTGGAGCGGCTGGCCGAACAGGCCTTCATCCACGCCCACGCCGGGGCCGACATCGTCGCCCCCTCGGACATGATGGACGGCCGGGTGCAGGCGATCCGCGAGGCGCTGGAGGCCAACGGTTATCAGGACACGCTGATCCTGAGCTATGCGGCCAAATACGCCTCGGCCTTCTATGGCCCGTACCGCGACGCCGTCGGCTCGGCCAAGCAGCTGCGCGGCGACAAGAAGACCTATCAGATGGACTACGCCAACACCGAGGAGGCCCTGCGCGAGGTGGCGATGGACATCGCCGAGGGCGCCGACGCGGTGATGGTCAAGCCGGGCATGCTGTACCTCGACATCGTGCGGCGCGTGTCCGAGACCTTCCACCTGCCGACCTTCGCCTACCAGGTGTCCGGCGAGTATTCGATGATGCGCGCCTCCATGGCCAACGGCTGGCTGGACGAGGACCGGGCGATTCTGGAAAGCCTGCACGCCTTCAAGCGCGCGGGCGCCGCCGGGGTGCTGAGCTATTTCGCCCCGCAGGCCGCGCGGCTGCTGGGGGCCTGAAACTTCATCAAAGCTTCACCTGAAGCCGATTGACGGCAGAGACCCGCGTTCTCCAGAAAGGTTAACGGGGTGGTCGCGATTTCGGGGGACGGGCGATGGGCTTTCTGTGGTTCGGTCGCAAGAAGACGCCTGCGCGGATTTCGCCCGCGGCGGAGTCCGTCGTCGAGACCCCCGCGGACGAAACGCCGGCGATCGAGGCCCACGCCGCCGTCGCGGAGGAAGTCCACGCGCCGCATCCCGAGCCCGAACCTGAACTCCCGCCGACGCCCGCCGAGGCGCTGGACCTGCTGAAGGCCGGCAACGCCGCCTTCCTGAGCGGCGACACCCGGCTGGGCCACGTGACCGCCCAGGACCTGGACGCGCTGCAGGGCGGCCAGCATCCGATCGCCACCATCGTGGGCTGCGCCGACAGCCGGACGCCGCCGACCATCCTGTTCAACCAGGGCCTGGGCCGGCTGTTCATCATCCGGGTGGCCGGGAACACCGTGGACCGGCGCGGGCTGGCGTCCATCGTCTATGCGGTGAAGCACCTGCACTGCCCGCTGGTGGTGGTGATGGGCCATACCGGCTGCGGCGCCGTGGCCGCCGCCGAGGCGGTGGTCGACGGCCGCGCCGAGCTGGATCCGTCGCTGGAGGAGATGATCGTGCCGATCCTGCCGGCGGTGCTGTCGGCCCGGAAGATCGGCGGGCCCGACCAGGCGCGGCGGGCGGTCGAGGAGAACGCCCGCCGCGTGGTGGCCCGGCTGCTGACCGCCGACACCGCCCTGGCCGAGGCTGTCCGTACCGGCCAGATCATGGTGGTGGCCGCCGTGAAGGACATGGCCACCGGCCGGGTCGACTTCCTGGACGAGGCGCCGCCGGCGTCAGAGCCCGAGGCCCAGGCCGCGGCCGACGACGGGCATGCGGACTCTCATGAGCACGCGCACGCCCACGCGCACGCCTAGCGGCGTTCCGAGCGGGCCAGGAGGTCGATCAGGTCCTGCTTCCAGAAGCGCGCCCAGGTGTGCGTCCCGTGACCCTTGCCCTCGGGGCTGTTGGGGATCAGGCGGTAGACGCCGCGGCGCAGACGCGGCGCGAACCGCTCGGACAGGCCCAGCTCCGGCGGGTTGATGAAGTCGTCGGCCGAGTTGATCCAGGTCACCGGGACGGTGATGGCCTCCAGGTTGGCGGACGGATCGTAGTCCCATGAGGCGTTGACCTGGTACCAGAGGTCGTTGGCGTCCAGCGGCGCGAGGCGGCGGGCGATCTGGCCCTGCAGCCATGCGTCGGCGGCGGCCCGGGTCGGGAGCTGATCCTGCAGCGGAACGGGCGCGCCGCCCGCCAGGATCAGCAGGTCGACGGCCGTCCGCAGCCCCTGCTCGGGCTGGCTCTGGTAGTCGCCGCCCCGCCAGGCGGGATCGGCGCGGATGGCGTCCTGCAGCATGGCGCGCCACAGGCGGTTGCGGCCGACGATGGCCGTCGGCTGGCAGGCCAGCGGCATCAGGGCGTCGGCGAAGCCGGGATGCGTCTCGCCCCAGATGAAGGCGTGCATACAGCCCATCGAGGTGCCGAGGATCAGCCGCAGGTGATCGACGCCGAGGCCGTCGACCAGCAGGCGACGCTGGGCCTCGACCATGTCGGCGTAGCCGTACTCGGGGAAGCGGGCGCGCAGGCCGTCGGACGGCTTGGACGAGGCGCCGTGGCCCAGGTTGTCGGGCATGATGACGTAGTAGCGGGTCACGTCGAGCGGCTGGCCGGGGCCGAACAGCTCCGTCGCGAACGGGGGCGACAGGAACTGGGCGCCCGTGCCGCCGGTGCCGTGCAGCAGCAGGACGGCGTTGGCGATCTTGCCGTCCGCGCCGCGCTGGGGCTGGCCCAGCGTGCGGTAGTGGATCTTCAGCTCCGGCAGGGTCTGGCCGGCGACGGCGAAACCGGCGGCGGTGAAGTCGCCCTCGGCGGGGGTGAACGTCTGGGCCAGGGCCGGAGACGACAGGGCCAGCGCCAAGGCGCCGCAGAGGGCCGGAAGAAGCCGTTTCATCGTCTCGGACTCCAGATCAAAGGGACAGGCGGGTGCTCCAGCCGTCGTAGGCGACTTCGACGTTTGGCGGAACAACAGCCGACAAGACATTGTAATCCAGATCGATATGCAGGTTCGTCAGCACCGCGCGCTTGACGCCGGACCGGGCGATCCAGTCCAGCGTCTTGTCGACATGGGCGTGGGTGGGATGGGCGGTCCAGCGCAGGGCGTCGATGATCCAGAGGTCGCAGCCGGCCACCGCCTCGATCGCCGCCTCATCCAGATCCGACACGTCGCTGGAATAGGCGACGGGCCCGCAGCGATAGCCGACCGAGCGGATCGGGCCATGGGCCTGGTCGAAGGTGACGACCGGAACCTCGCCGCCCGGCCCCGGCACGGCCCAGGGCGCGCCGTGCGGGGGGATGTCATGCGGGTCGAGGATCGCCGGATAACCCTCGACACTTTCAAAGATATAATGAAACCGCCCCTCCAGCGCCGCGCGCGTGGCGGCGTCCATGAAGGCCGGGATGCGCCGCCGGGCGCGCATGGCGAAGACGCGCAGGTCGTCGATGCCGTGGGTCTGGTCGGCGTGGTCGTGGGTGTAGAGGACGGCGTCGACGGACTTCACCTGGGCCGCCAGCATCTGGGCGCGCAGGTCAGGCGAGGTGTCGATCAGGACGCTGGTGATCCCCTCCGAGCCGTGGCGGCGGATCAGGGCCGAGCAGCGGGTGCGGCGGTTCCGGGGCTCGGCCGGGTCGCAGGCGCCCCAGTCGCCGTCGCCGCGCGGCACGCCCCCGGAGGAGCCGCTGCCCAGGATGACGACCTCCAGCGCGTCCATCATGCCCCCTGGGGTCTCGGAATGCGGTCGAACAGGGCGAAGAAGGCGTCCGTGGTGCGCGCCTCGGCCTCGGCGCGGGACCAGCCCCGGATCTCGGCCAGCTTGTCCAGCACATGGCCGACATAGGCCGGCTCGTTGCGGCGGCCCCGATGCGGGATGGGAGCCAGGTAAGGGCAGTCGGTCTCGACGATGATCCGGTCGGCGGGCATGACGGCGATGATGTCGCGCACGTCCTGCGCCGCCCGGAAGGTGGCGATGCCGGAAACCGAGAACCACGCCCCGAGTTTCGCCGCTTTTTCCGCCAGTTCTGGGCCACTAGTGTAGCAGTGCATGAGGAATTTGAACGGCGCCCTGGCCTGTTCCTCCTCAAGGATGGCGGCCATGACGTCGTCGGCCTCGCGGGTGTGGACCACCAGCGGCAGGCCGGTCAGGCGCGACGCCTCGATATGCTGGCGGAAGACGGCGGCCTGCACGTCGCGCGGGCTGAGGTCATAGTGGAAGTCCAGCCCGCACTCGCCGATGCCGATCACGCGCGGACGGCCGGCCAGCTCGGCCAGCTGGGCGGCGGTCAGATCGGCGTGATCCTTGGCCTCGTGCGGGTGGGCGCCGACGGTGCACCAGATGTCGTCGTGGGCCATGGCCAGCCCATGGGTGGCCTCGAAGGTCGACAGCTTGTCCGAAATCTCGACCATCAGCCCGACCCCGGCCTCGCGGGCGCGGGCGATGACCGCGTCGCGGTCCTCGTCGAACTGGGGGGCGTGCAGGTTGACGTGGCTGTCGATGATCATCCGCGCGCGGCCTTGGTGCGTTGCAGGTCGGCCAGGGCCCCGGCCAGGACGTCGCCGCGATCCAGGTTGATGGCGGCGGTGCGGTCCGGCAGTTCGGACAGGCGGGTCCACAGCTCGGCCCATTTGGCGCCGGACGCCCCCTCCTCCAGCGCGCGGACCTTCACGGCGGCGATCAGGCGGTCCATCAGCGTCTCGAACCGCTCCTGCCCCTCCGTACCCCGAAACTTGTCCGCCAGGGACAGGGCCTCGGCGCGGTCGATCTGGTCGGCGGCGACCCAGGCCTGGGCGATCTGGTCGGCCTCCAGCGTCGCGCCGGAGGCCAGGGCCAGGGCCTGACCGGGCGAGCCGCCGGCCATGGCGGCGATGCGCGCGGCCTCGGCGGACGGCACGCCGGTGCGGTCGCGGACCAATTCCTCCAGCGCATGCTGGGGCCAGACCGGGAAGGCCAGCCGGCGGCAGCGCGAGCGGATGGTGGCCAGCAGGCGGCCGGGCGCATGGGTGACGAGGAACAGCACGCCCCGCTCGGGCGGTTCCTCAAGAACCTTCAGCAAGGCGTTGGCGGCGTTCAGGTTCAGGTCGTCGGCGGCGTCGATGATGGCGACGCGGTAGTGGGCCTGGGACGGGCTCTTGGAGAAGAACTCCGGCAGGTCGCGGGCCTGGTCGACCGAGATGGACTTCTTGGTCTTGCCGCCCTCGACGGCGCGCTCCAGCACCAGCAGGTCGGGATGGGACTGGGCCGCGATCTGGCGCGACACCGGGTCGTAGGGGTCGGCGCCCAGAGGCCCGCGCGACGGGTCGGGCGCGGCGCCCAGCAGGCGGCGGGCCGCGCGGTAGGCGAAGGTGGCCTTGCCCGAGCCCTCGACCCCGCACAGCAGCCAGGCGTGGTGCAGGCGGCCCCGCGCCTGGGCGTCGATGAAGGCGGCCTCGGCGGCGGCGTCCGGGATCAGGTCGAAACGGTCCCGCGGATGCTCGCTCACAGCAGCCGGCCCTCGACGGCGGCCCAGACCCGGGCGGCGACCGTCTCCTCGTCGCCGACGGCGTCGATGATCACGCAGCGGTCGGCTTTCTCCTCGGCGATCTCGAGGAAGCGCCGGCGCAGCCGCTCGTGGAACTCAAGCCCCTTGGATTCGAACCGGGTCTCGAACAGGCCGCGGCCGAAGGCCCGCTCCAGCCCGACCTCGACCGGCAGGTCGAAGATCAGGGTCAGGTCCGGCTGGGTCGCGCCGACGATGGCGGCGTCCAGGGTCTCGATGAATTCGGCGGGCGCGCCGCCGCCGGCGCCCTGATAGGCGCGGCTGGAATCGGCGAAGCGGTCGCAGACGACCCAGCGTCCCGCGTCGAGCGCAGGGCGGATGGTCTTCTCCAGATGGTCGCAGCGGGCGGCGAACATCAGCATCGTCTCGGTCAGGGGCGACCAGCGGCCCGCGTCGCCGTTCAGGGCGATGTTGCGGATCTCCTCGGCGCCTTCCGAGCCGCCCGGCTCACGGGTCTTCATGACGTCGATGTCGAGCGCGCGCAGCCGCTCGAGCAGCCGGCCGACCTGCGTCGACTTGCCGGCGCCTTCGCCGCCTTCGAATGTAATGAATCTGCCGTAGGTCACCGGCGCACAATGGCGGCGCCGGCTTGGGGCGCAAGCTTTACTGGGCCGATATCAACAGGGCGTCGGCGTAGCCGCGCGCGACCACGGCCTGACGGGCGTGCTCGGCGGCGTTCGGATCGGGCCAGGGGCCGACGAGGACGCGGTACAGGGCCGAATCGCCCTGCCCCGCCACATCGACGGTGGCGCGGTCGCCCAGACGGTCGGCGGCCCGGCGAGCCGCGCGGCGGTCCTCGAAGGACCCGGCCTGGATCCAGTAGCGGCCGGTCTCGGCGGCGAGCTGGGGCCGCGGCGGCGCGGGGGCCGGGGCGACCGCGGCGGCGTACTGCATCGGCTGGGCCGAGCCGAGGCGCGGCGCGGGGCCCAGGTAGCGCACCCGCACCTCGCCCACGCCCCGCTGCAGCATGCCCAGGGCGTCGGCGGCGCCGCGCGACAGGTCGATGATGCGGCCGTCGACGAAGGGCCCCCGGTCGTTGACCCGCACCACGACGCTGCGCCCGTTGGCCAGGTTGGTGACCTCGACCAGGCCGGGCAGCGGCAGGGTCTTGTGGGCGGCGCTCAGGGCGTACATGTCGAAGCGCTCGCCGGTCGCGGTCGGACGGCCGTTGAACTGGTCGCCGTACCAGGAGGCCATGCCGGTCTCGTCATAGTTCGGCTGCTCGGCCGGGCGGTACCAGCGGCCGCGGACCTGATAGGGCCGCATGGTCCCGGACACGATCGGCGCCGGATCGGCGACCACGGGAATGCGCCCGCCGCCGGGCCGCGCCGCCGTGGCGCAGGCCGCCATCAGCGGCAGCAGCGCGACGATACATGCGCCCTTGAGAAATCTTGCCGTCATCGCCCCGATCCTTGAGACGGCCTTCATGCCCCGCAGACATTTCCGCTTTGGTTAACGGGAGATTTGAGGGTATGCGGCGTCTCCGCTCGCGGGACACGGACAGGTGGCCGAGTGGTTTAAGGCAGCGGTCTTGAAAACCGCCGTAGGTGTGAGCCTACCGTGGGTTCGAATCCCACCCTGTCCGCCAGCGCCCTTGGTTGATAAATCACATCACCATCCAAGTGCGCGCTGATGTCGTTGAATGTGAGCAACCCCTAGTCATGCTTCCAGAAAGCAGTAAGCGCCCCGACGCGCGGCTCGACAAGCTCGCGGAACGCGTGATTGAGGACCTCTGCTTCGAACTTGGCGGAACGTGTCACCGGGTAGAAGACGATCAACACGGCTGGGATCTCATGGTGGAGTTTCCAGCGCGGAAGGTTGACGGATCTCCTGATCAACAGCCGGCCATTCGTCGCTGTTTGATCCAGGTGAAATCCACCCGAAGCGGTCAGCCGCGTACCGCGGTCAAACTTTCCAATGGGGTTAAGTTTGCAAAGGACACGCTCCCCTGTTTCGTCGCGCTGGTGAGCTATCCGGCGCGCGGCGCCAAGCCCGACGCCATTTACCTTCGCCATTTCTGGACCCCTTTGATCGCACAAGCGCTTTCCGCCGCGCGCCAGGCGGGCCTGAGGCACCAGCAACTCAATCGGCTCAGGATGCCGATCAAGTTTGAGAAGTCGGATCGAAAGGACGAGCTGACCGCCGAGGCCGTGATCGCGGCGATCGACGAGATTGGCGCTCGATACGGCGAGCAGAAGCGAAAAATCTCGGAGGGCGTCGGTTACGAGGCTGGCGGGGGAGAAGCCACTTTTGAGCTTGGCGCAAACTTGGGCATGCCAGATTTCAAAGACCTCTTGCTGGGCTTGAAGGACAGCATCGCCATCGAGAATTTGAGGTTTGTCGACAAGCGCTTTGGCTTCGCCGCGCCACCGGTATTCAAAGGCGCCGGACTCCTTTCTCTGGTTCACGAGCGACCCAAATGCGTGGTGTCCTTGGAACACCGGCGATCCGGCGAGGAGCTCTCGTGGCCAGGTCGAATCTATTCGGACTATCTGGCCGGAGAGAATCCTAAACATGGCCGCGTGCGTGCAGCCGCAGGTCCCATGCAAGTTCTCATCAGGTCTGCCGGAACAACCACCGTCACCTGGAAGCAAGCCATGGATGAGCCCCTCACGCTTGAAGACTTGAGGCGGTCAGCCGAGGCGCGCAGCTGGCTCTCCACAGACGAGGAGGTGGATGTCTCCGTCTGGTCTGAGGGACGCAGGGTGACGGTTGATCGTCTGGATTTCGAGAAACGGAAGGAACTTGAAACATGGCGGGAGTTGGCGACCGCCGTACGGGCCTTGTGCGCGATCGCTCCACCCGAACGGCGGCCAGCAGAACTCCTGATCTCGCTCGATGATGTGTTCAAGCGGCTCGCCTCGCTAACTCAGTTCGCAAGCTGGCTTGGACCTGAACCCTGCACGATCCGAGCCGTAGGTGAGCTTGATTGGCGCGAAGAGATGGAGTCAGCGACCCACCTCATCCTGCCGTGGATGCTCCGAATGGGCGACTTCGTCTTCGTCGCCATATTCGAGCGAAAAGTACTGGAGGCGCGACGACAAGGGGGACAGGCCGATTATCAAACTGCGGAGGGTCGCCTCCTGAGGGGGGTTATTGCTCACGCGAAGGATGATGCTCACGCCATCGCCCGTGCCGAGATCGACTGGGCTCGACGTCGAGCAGTAGAGCCGGGCAAGGCGCTGCTGAGTTACGAACCCGATAGTGACGATAGCGGAACCATTGTCCTCACCACCGATAGCGGCGACCTCGTTGCCCTCGATATTGCCGAAGCTCCAAAGCAAGACGTTGGCGCAAACGATTAGAAACAAACCGGTCACGCCCGCCCCGTCCGTGACTAGAGCGGCACCGTGGCGATTGCGCTGCACAGCGGGCCGCCAAGTCTTGCGCCGTAGCCCTTGCGGCCGCGCCGCCTGATCCGTCAGCCGATGCGGAAGGGCGAGATCAGGGCGAAGAGGCGTTCGCGGCTGTTGATCGACAGCTTGCCGTACAGGCTGCGGATATGGGTCCGTACGGTCTCGACCGAGACCCCCAGCCCCTCGGCCGCCTCATCGGCCGCCGACCCCTCGAGGATGCGTTTGGCGACCTCGACCTCGGCGCGGGTGAGCCGGAAGGCCTCGCCGAAATTGGTCCAGACATAGCGCTGGGCCGGCTCGGTCGAGAACAGGTTGATCGCGATGGCCCGGGCGCCGTCCTCGGCGCGAAGGACATGGGCGCGCACGATCGTCGGCGCCCCGGACCCGGACTTGATGATCCAGGCCTCGCTGGTTTCGCCCAGCCTTTCGAAGAAGCCGCGCAGGGCCGCGGCCTGCACCTTGTCGGCGGCGGTCAGGACGCCGTCCCGGACGACAAAGGGCTCGCCGGCCGCGAAGACCGCCGCGGCGAGACTGTTCGCCCAGATCAGCTTCTGGTCGAGCGAGACGAGGGCCAGGGGCGCGGAATGGCTTTCCGCCCAGGCGGACAGATAACGCTCCGGCGCGGTCTTTTCGTTGATCGTCTCCGGGTCGTCGGCGACCGGGGGGCAAACGCATTCGGCAATCATTGTCCCCTCGGGCTTGCGCCCCCTCCTCGCGATACGCCTCCATGGGGGCCGAGACGCGGCCGACCCTGGAGTTAATGGAGCGCTCAACCTGGAGCATCCCCAAAAATGACTGTTAGTTCGAATGGCCGGGACCGCGCCACGCCCACCCGTCCCAGAATGGCGCACCGGCGTCCCAGCGCCCGGACGAAAGGCCGCAGCGGCGGCCTCTTCCGCCTCCGACTGGAACCCACCCCGTCACTCGATCCGGCGCCGGATCATCCGATGATGGACGCTTTGTCACGGAAGACCGGCCTTTGCCGCTTGCGTCGGTTCGATCCCGGACCCTAGTCTGGCCTTCGGTCGGAGGGGCGACCGGGGGAGACGTAGGCGTGTTGCTTGTTGCCGGACTGATCGCCGTCGCCCTGTCCTGCGCGCCGCAGACCGTGCCCATCTTCCAGCCCGGCGCGCCCGGCGCGCCGTCCCGGGTGATCACCGCCGGCGAGGCGCTGGAGCTGGCCCGCACCAGCTTCACCGAAAACGACGTCGGCTTCATGCAGCACATGATCGTCCACCACGCCCAGGCGGTGGAAATGGTCGGCCTGCTGGAGACGCGCGGCGCGAACCCGCGCGTGAAGCTGCTGGGCCGCCGCATCGCCCTGTCGCAGGAGGCCGAGATGGCCCTGATGCGCGACTGGCTGACCGAGCGGGGACAATCGACCGACATGCCGGACATGCACGCCGGACACGGCGGCATGGATCACTCCGCCCACATGGGTCACGCCATGCCCGCGTCCGAGACGCCGCTGATGACCGGCATGCTTTCGCCCGCACAGATGCAGCGGCTCGCGGCGGCGCAGGGCGCCGATTTCGACCGCCTGTTCCTGACCGGCATGATCCAGCACCACCAGGGCGCGCTGGACATGGTCGCCGAGCTGCTCGAGCACCCGAACGCCGCCCAGGACACGATGCTGTCGGACTTCACCACCTCGGTCGTCGCGGACCAGTCGACCGAAATCCTGCGCATGCAGTCCCTGCTCTCCGATCTCTGAACCTCGAAACCCAATCCCTTCCCTCTTGGAAAGACCGGCCATGAACGTTCGCAGCACCTTGCTTACCTCCGCCGCCGCCCTGGCCGTCCTGCTGGGCGCGACCGCCGTGTCGGCGCAGCAGGCCTCAGGCCCCGGCCAGACCCAGACCATCACCGCCGATGTCCGCAGCGCGCTGACGCCGGGCCTGAATGACGCCGGCCAGTCAGCGTCCGGAATGGTTCTGGAGCACACGATCGGCAAGCCGCCGGGGTTCGTCGATCCGGACATCGGCTTCTCGCCGCCGACCAGCCGGGCCGAGGGCGAGGCCCTGATGGCCCGGGCCCACGCCAATCCCAACTTCAGCGTGCTGGGCATGGCCAACACGGACCTGGCCGTCTCAAACGGCAAGCTGTTCGTCGGCAACTTCAACGGCTTCAACGCCTATGACATCTCCACCCCCGGCGCGGAGCCGCGGCTGGTGATGTCGGTGGTCTGCCCGGGCGGCCAGGGCGACGTCTCGGTGCACGGCAACCTGCTGTTCATGTCGGTCGAGGAAGGCCGCGGCCGCCTGGACTGCGGTCCCGCGACCACGACGGACGAAATCAGCCCCGAGCGTTTCCGCGGCGTGCGCATCTTCGACATCAGCGACCTGAACGCGCCGCGCCAGATCGCCGCCGTCCAGACCTGCCGCGGTTCGCACACCCATACGCTGGTGCCGCACCCGACCGACGCCAATGTGCTGTACGTCTACGGCCAGGGCACCTCGAGCGTTCGCAAGACCGGCGAACTGGCGATGTGCACCGACGGAGAGCCTGACGCGAACCCCGAAACGGCCCTGTTCTCGATCGATGTGATCAAGGTCGATCTGAGCCATCCGCAGGACGCCGCCGTGGTCAACCGGCCGCGCATCTTCGCCGACGGAACGACGGGCCGCGTGGCGGGCCTGTGGCGCGGCGGCCGGGCCGGCGTCGCCAGCCAGAACACCGCCCAGACCAACCAGTGCCACGACATCACCGTCTATCCGGAGATCGGCCTGGCGGGCGGCGCCTGCAGCGGCAACGGCATCCTGCTGGACATCGCCGATCCGGAGCACCCGACGCGGGTGTCGGACATCTTCGATCCGGACATGGCCTACTGGCACTCGGCGACCTTCAACAACGCCGGCGACAAGGTGGTCTTCACCGACGAGTGGGGCGGCGGGATCGGTGCGCGCTGCCGGGCCGAGGATCCGGCGACCTGGGGCGCCAACATGATCGCCACGATCGAGAACCGCACCCTGACCGGCAAGAGCTTCCACAAGCTGCCCTCGGCGCAGGGCGCGACCGAGAACTGCGTGGCCCACAACGGCAACATCATCCCGGTTCCGGGCCGCGACCTGATGGTGCAGGCCTGGTACCAGGGCGGCGTCTCGATCATGGACTTCACCGACCCGACCAAACCCGTCGAGATCGCCCACTTCGACCGGGGTCCGATCAGCGCCGAGCGTCTGTACGTCGGCGGTTCATGGTCGGCCTACTGGCTGAACGGCCGCATCTACTCCAGCGAGATCGCGCGCGGCCTGGACGTCCTGCGTCTGGTTCCGAGCGACACGCTGTCGGCGGCCGAGATCGCGGCGGCCGAGGCCATCACGGCCGCGGAGATCAATCCGCAGCTGCAGACCCGCATCACCTGGAGCGACACCCCCGACGTGGCCCAGTCCTATCTGGACCAGCTGACGCGCGGAAACGGGATCGAGGCCGACCTGGCCGGCCGCGCCGGCACGGCGATCACGGGCTGGCGCGGAGGATCCGTCGACAAGCGGGCCGCCGGCCGGTTGGTCGCCCCCCTGCGCGCCGCCGCCGAAAAGGCGACCGGGGCCGGCAAGGCGCGCCTGACCGCCCTGGCGGACCTGTTCGGGCGCGTGTCGGCCTGACGAACGGACGGGGCGGCGCGCCTGACGGGCCGCCCCGATCCTTCTCCTGCGTCAACCGGCGTTCCTGATAGGCTGGCGCAACAGCCAGACAGGAGAGACGCCGTGTCCGACGCAAACCAACGCCTGATGACCCGCAAGGCCGACGTCGGTGACACGCTGAAGGCGGCGATCCCGGATCACGGCCCGCTGGCCGAGGGCGAGGCGGTGCTGGCGCCGGACCGGTTCTCGCTGACCACCAACAACATCACCTACGCCGCCTATGGCGACGCCATCGGCTACTGGAAGGTCTTCCCGACAGGCCGCGACGACTACGGCATGATGCCGGTCTGGGGCTTCGCCGACGTGACACAGTCGCGGGCCGAAGGGGTCGAGGTCGGGGCGCGGGTGTTCGGCTACTTCCCCATGGCCGATGCCCTGGTGGTGCAGGCCGAGAAGATCACCCGCGGCGGCTTCGCCGACGCCTCGCCGTGGCGCAAGGCGGTGCCGGACATCTACAACCGCTATGTCCTGTGCGCGGCGGACCGCCACTATGATCCCGCGCTGGAGAACAGCGAGGCCCTGTTCCGGCCCCTGTTCATCACCTCCTATACGGCGGTCGATTTCCTGCGCGACAATGGCTTCTTCGGCGCCAAACGGATCGTGGTGTCCAGCGCGTCGAGCAAGACGGCCTACGGCTCGGCCTGGTGTTTGAAAGACGACGATGTCGAGGTGATCGCCCTGACCGGCGCGCGCAATCGGGCCTTCGTCGAAGGGTTGGGCGCCTATGACGCCGTCCACGGCTACGATGATGTCGAGGCGCTGCCGACCGACGCGCCGACCCTGTATCTGGATCTGGCGGGCGACCCGGCGCTGCGGCGGCGGGTGCACGCCCACTTCGGCGAGCGCCTGACCTACGACTGCCTGGTCGGCTCGACCCAGAGCGACAACTTCACCGGCGCCGATCCGGAGCTGAGGGGGCCGAAGCCGGTCTTCTTCTTCGCCGCCACCTGTCTGGATCAGCACCGCGAGCGCGGCACGCTGCACGCCTTCTACGAGCGCTTCCTGGCCGACCAGAAGACCTTCTTCGAACGGGTCGTCGATCCGGCCTCGCCATGGATCCGCATCGTCGAGCACCAGGGTCTGGACGCGGCGGCGGGCATGGTGCGCGCCCTGGCGGACGGCGCGTCCGATCCGGCCGAAGGGGCCGTCGTCCGCATCGCGCGCTGACGCGCCGCTTCAGCCGGCGGGCGCGCAGCCCCCCTGCCCCAGCGCCCCATCGATGTTCAGGGTGGCGTCGGCGTTCTCCATGACGCCGAGGCTGCAGACCTTGATCCCGTGGTCCGCCTCCAGCGCGGCCAGCCAGGCGAAGGTCTCTCGGCCCGGCGCCTGCGACATCTGGATGCCCAGACCGCCGCCCCGCGCCATGGTGGTGACCACCGTCAGGCCCGCGGTCTCGGCGGTGCGTCGCACCAGCGGCTCAAGGCCCTCGGTCGAGACGACGGCGGGCGCTGTCTCCGGGGCGACGATGCGAAGGCCGCTGCGGACCTCGGCCAGGGTCTGCTCGGCCTCGAAGCGGCGGTCGGCGGCGCCGGCCTGCCAGGCCTGCACCGGGCGCACGACCAGGAGCCAGACCAGCACGGCGGCGACGAGCACGGCCATGACCGCCAGCAGACGGCGTTCGCGCGCCGTGCGGCCGTCCCACCAGCCATGGGCGCGGGCGAGAAGAGCGGTCATCGGGCGGCTCCGATCGTGATGTCGCTGACCACGCGTCCGGCGTCGTCCTCGGTTCCGGTCTCGGTGACGGTCAGGCCCGAGGCGCGCATGGCGCTGTCGATCAGCTTCACATCGCCATAGTCGGGATGGGTGACGCTGGCCTTCATCCCGTCCTCGGGATCGACCACCAGCATGTCCAGCTCGGCGTCCGGCACGCCCTCGACGGCGGTGAACAGGGCGGCGGTGGCGGCCATGACGCCGCCGGGCGGCGGCGCGGCGCGGACCCGTCCACGCAGGGCGGCGACGGGGTCCGGCGTGCGGGCCAGTTCGGGATCGACGCGGGCGATCTCGGCGCGGGCCTGATCGTCGGCGCGGGCGGCGGCCATCTCGTCGCGGCCGGCTCCGGCGATCATCAGCACCAGGGGCGAGACAACGACCGCGGCGGCCAGGGCGGCGGCGCGGTTCCAGCCCCGGCGGCTCTCGGCCTTCTCGCGGACACGGGCGGGCGTCAGGTCGATCGGCGGGTTGAGCCCGGCCTGCACCAGCGCCCGCTCGACCGAGGCGGGATCGTCGACGGGCTCCACCGACCGGCCATGCGCGACCAGATCGACCAGATCGGGCTGGACCGAGGCGGCGAAACGGCGGCCGCGGAGCGCGATCGAGGTTCCGAAGGCGACGGCGGTCAGGCTGTCGTCGGACGGCTCGGTCAGGGTGAGGACATCGGGGACCAGCACGTCGGCGCGCACGCCGAGCCCGGCCAGATAGTCGGTCCAGGCGTCCAGCAGGGACAGGCCGACCACGGCGGCCAGCCGCGGCTCGCCCGCCGCCGGGACCGGTCCGAGGGCGACCGACAGCCGGTCCGGCGCGACGGCCAGATCGTCCTTCAGCGCCCACAGGGCCGCCGTCCGCTGCTGGGCCGCGCTGCCCGGCGGCAGGTCAAGCCAGCGGACCAGCACATCGGCGCCCGGCGCGACGGCGACGGTGCGCATCGGCTCGGGCCGCTCGACCGCGTCCATGGCCAGCTGCCCGCGCTCAAGAACATAGCCGCCCGCCCCGATGATCAGGTAGGGCGCGGGATCGCCCGCCAGCGCGGGGATCAGGATCAGGCGTGTGGGCTTCATTCTTCGGGGGTCCAGCGCTGGATGACGGTGCGGACGGCGCCGTCGGGACGGGCCTCCAGCAGGGCGGTGCGGACGGCGCGGACGCCGGCGTAGTCGACGTCCACCCGCAGGCGGAAGAAGCGGGTCAGAACCGTGGCCTGGGCCCGGGTCTCGTCGTCGGGCGTGAAGCCCTGCAGTTCGGACTGGCTCCAGAAGGCCTCGCTGCTGCCCCAGCCGTCGCGGGGGCGGCGGGCGATCACGGCGCGGGCGCGTTCGGGCCCGACCACGCCGGCGGTCAGCATGGTGATGAGGGGCGCCTGGGCGGGCGTCAGGGTGTTGACGTTGAGCGGCGAGAGCTGGCTGGTCGGCAGGGCGCAGACATAGGGGCGCAGGCGGCGGTAGGCGTCGGCGTCCACCCCCTTCACGGCGCGCAGCTCGCTGACCTCGGCCAGCATGACCCCGGCGGTGCGGTAGGGACTGGCGAGGCCCGCATAGGCCCCGTCCTCGGCGCCCAGCGGCAGGGCCTGATTGTCGGCGTCCAGCCAGTCGGTCAAGGCGTCGGCGATGGCGCGCATGCGGCTGTCGGGCACGCCCACGGCCCGGCCCAGCGCCCGGAACTGCGTCGCGCCCAGCGGCCGGGCGACCAGATCCTCGCCCACGCCCAGCACCACGCTGTTCAGGTTGAAGCAGGCCTGTCCGTCGGTGACCGTGGCGCTGATGGCGCCGTTGTCGACCGGGAAGTCGAGGCGGCGGCCGTTCCACTCGGGCTGCAGCGGCGTGCGGGACGGATTGATCTGGATCAGCCGCTTGATGCGGTTGCGCGCCAGCAGCTCGGCGCCCGAGGCCAGCCACTGCGCCTGCCCGCCGATCTCGGCGTTGGTGGCGCGGCGCACTGAGAAGCGCACGTCGTCCAGCAGGGCCACGGCCACGACCGACATCACCGCCACCAACAGCAGGACGGTCAGCAGGGCCATGCCCTCGCGGTCGGCGCGGCGCCTCATCGGCCGCCTCCGACCAGGAACAGTTGCTCGACCGGTCCATAGCCGTCCAGCGTCATGGTGATGCGCACCGCGTCGGGCAGCGGCCGGTCGAGGGTCGAGGTGAAGGCGGGCGCCGCCTCCCCGTCCCGGAGGAAGGCCACGGTCACGTCGCGCACGCCCCGGTACAGCACCTGGGGCGGTCCCGGCCGGGCGCCGTCCAGCTGACCGGCGACCCGGCGTTCGAGGCGGTTGTCCACCAGCCGGTACTCGACCCGCTGCAACGAAGGCCGCGCCTGTTCGCCGGGATTGCTCCAGCCTGAGCGCGTCAGGGTCAGGACGGGATCGGCCGGGCTCATGGGCCCGGTCATGGCCTGGGGCGCCGGGCGGCCGCTGGGGCCGCGCGCACGGCGGGCGGTGGCCTGACCCAGGTCGGCGCGCAGCAGGCTGCGCATGCGTTGCAGGTCGCCGACACGGTCGCTCTGGGCCTTCACGGCGAAGCGGTTGTCGATGGTGACGCCCAGCACCGCCGCCCCCGCCGCCGCCAGCATGGCGAAGATCAGCAGCGAGACCAGCACCTCGACCAGGGTGAAGCCGGACCGGTTCACGGCGCCCGCCTGCGGAACAGGGTGCGGTCGGCGGCCTGGCCTTCCTCGTCGCGAACGTGGACATCGATGCGCAGCAGGTCGGGGTCGGCAGTCGCGGTCACGGCCCGGCTCCACGCCCAGCGGCGACCGCCCAGGTCGGACTGGCCGGAGCTCTCCCCTTCGCCGAGCGCCGGCGAAACGGCGGCCTCGACGGCGACATTCTCGGCCACCATGCCGCCGAGGGTCCGCACCTCGACCCGCTGGGCCGAGCGGGTGCTCTCGCCCGACAGATTGAGCAGGGCCATGGCGGCCAGGCTGAACACCGCCAGCGCCACCAGCATCTCGATCAGGGTGAAGCCGTCGCGCTCAGCCATCGATGCGCACCTCGCCCGCCCCGTCCACGGCGATGCGGCGGCTGCGCCCGTCGCGGGCCAGCGTCAGGGTCGCCGGATCGGCCACGCCGGAGGGATCGAACACCACCCGCACGGGGGTGTCGGACGGCGACACGGTCGAGCCTTCGGTCCAGGTCTCCGGTCCGAACGGGCCGTCGGCCAGCGGCGTCCACTCCGCGCCGTCGAAGGTCGAGAAGGCGTAGCCGCGCGCCGTCGCCTCGACGGCCACGGGGCGGTTGCCGAGGATGGCCTCCTCCCGCGCGCGGACCAGCCGGGCGGCGAAACGCTCGGCCTCCGCCGCAACGGCGGGCTTGGGATTGGGCACAGACAGAACGACAGCCCCGGCGGCCAAGCCGATGATGGCGACGACCATCAAGAGCTCGACGAGCGTGAAGCCGGAACGGCTGCGCCTAGACTCTCCAGTTGCCGAGGTCGGCGTCATTGCCCTCGCCCCCTTCGCGACCGTCGGCGCCGAACGACCAGACATCGAACTGGCCGCCATGCTGGCTGGGACGACGGAACTGGTAGTCATTGCCCCACGGATCCTTGGGCAGGCGACGGACGTAGCCGCCCTCGCGGTAGCGTTCCGGATTGGTCAGGCCGGCGGGGGCGGTCGCCAGGGCCTGCAGCGAATCCGGGAAGGCCAGGTTGTCGAGACGGTAGGTCTCGATGGCTTGCTCCAGCGTCGCGATGTCGGCCCTGGCCTTGCCGACCATGGCCTTGTCCTGGCTGGGCAGGACGTTGATCGCGACCACGGTCGCCAGCAGGCCGATGATCACGATGACCACCATCAGCTCGACGAGCGTGAAGCCCGCTCTCCTTTTGGCGCTAACGCGTCGCGCGCGGCGCGACGCTGCTTGAGCGCGAAGGCGGTGTTGAGCGGTTTTCTTTTCAGATTCAGTCATCTCACAACTCATCTTCAACCCATCGCGAGGGTGTTGATCTGCAGGATCGGCAGAAGGATCGACAGGACGATCAGGGCCACGACCCCGCCCATGACCACGATGATGGCCGGCTCGAGCAGGCTCAGCATCACGGCGGTGAAGGTGGAGAACTCGCGCTCCAGATAGTCGGCGGCGCGCTCCATCATCGGCTCCAGACGGCCGCTGCTTTCGCCCGAGGCGGTCATGTAGACGAGGATCGGCGGGAAGACGTCGGCGCGGCGCATGGCGGCGGACAGGCCGCCCCCTTCCCGCACCGCCTCGGCCATGGTCTCGGTGGCCAGCCGCAGGCGGCGGTTCGAGACCGTGCGCGCGGTGATGGTCAGGCCCTCCAGCACGGGCAGGCCCGCCGCGATCATGGTCGACAGGGTGCGCGCCATCTTCGCGCCGTGCAGGTCGCGGGTCAGACGGCCGATCAGCGGCAGCTTCAGGATCAGGGTGTCGGCGCGCAGGCGCACGGCGGGATTGCGCAGGGCCGCGGCGCCGAGGGCGGCGCCGACGACGAGGAGCAGGATGATCAGCCAGCCCCAGTCGCGCATCAGGTGCGACACGCCGATGACCAGCCGGGTCAGCAGCGGCAGGGTCTGGTGCATGCTGTCGAACTGGTCGACCACCTTGGGCACCACGAAGGCCATCAGGGCGGTGATGACGCCCAGCGCCACGACCGCCAGCACCGCCGGATAGACGAGCGCGGTGATCACCTTGCCCTGGACCTGCTGGTCGCGCTCCAGCCCGTCGGCGAGGCGTTCGAGAATGGGCTGCAGCGCGCCCGAGGCCTCGCCCGCCGAGACCATGGCGCGATACAGCGGCGGGAAGGCCTGGCCCTGCAGGCTCATGGCGTCGGACAGGCGGCGGCCCTCCATGACCCCGGCGTGGACGCCTTCCAGCACCCGGCGGACGGCCGGCCGGTCGGCCTGAAGCGCGATGGTGCGCAGCGCCTCCTCGATGGGGGCGACGGAGACCAGCGTGGCCAGCTGGCGCGTGGTCAGGGCCAGGGTGCGGGCGTCCAGCTTGCCGCCCCGGACCAAGGGTGTGGTCGTGCGAGCAGCGCCGGTGCGGGCGGGCAGGACTTCCAGCGGCATCAGGCGGCGCTTGCCCAGCAGGGCGCGGGCCGTCGTCTCGTCGGACGCCGTCACGGCGCCGGAGACGGTCCGGCCGCCCGCGTCCACCGCCACATAGTCGAAGGCCGCCATCAGGCCGCAGCCTCGGACGGCGCCGGATCGTACGCCTCGCCGGTCTCCTGGCGGGTGACGCGCACGGCCTCCTCGACCGAGGTGACGCCTTCCAGCACCAGCTCGCGCGCGCGCTGCGACAGCGTTCCGCCGGTCTCGAAGGCGGCGGCGACGATGGCGTCCTCACCAGTCTCGGCCGCGATCAGGCGGCGGATGCGGTCGTCGACGCGGATGACCTCATACAGGCCGACGCGGCCGACGTAGCCGGTGTTCTGGCAGTGGGCGCAGCCTTGCGGACGCCAGACGGTCTCGCCCTTCCTGATTCCCGCCAGTTTCGCGGTGGCCTTGTCGGCGGGCTCGGCCACCCGGCACTCGCCGCACAGGCGGCGCACGAGGCGCTGGGCCACGATCAGGCGCAGGGTCGAGGCCAGCAGGAAGGGCTCGACGCCCATGTCGCGCAGACGGGTGACAGCGCCTACGGCGTCATTGGTGTGCACGGTCGAGAGGACGAGGTGGCCGGTCAGGGCGGCCTGCACGGCGATGCCCGCCGTCTCGACGTCGCGGATTTCACCGACCATGACCACGTCCGGGTCCTGGCGCAGGATAGCGCGCAGGCCGGCGGCGAAGGTCATGCCGACCTTGGTGTTCACCTGGGTCTGGCCGATGCCGTCGATGGCGTATTCGACCGGATCCTCGACCGTCAGGATGTTGCGCGTCGCGTCGTTCAGCAGGCTGAGGCCGGCGTACAGCGAGGTGGTCTTGCCCGAACCGGTGGGTCCGGTGACCAGGATGATGCCGTTGGGCTCCTTCAGCGCGCCGCGGAAGGCGTCGAAGGCGTCCGGCGACATGCCGAGGCGATCCAGCGTCAGCCCGGCCTGGTCCTTGTCGAGGATGCGCAGCACCACCCGCTCGCCCGCCCGCGACGGCAGGGTCGAGACGCGGACATCCAGGGTCTTGCCGCCCAGGGCCAGCGGGATGCGCCCGTCCTGAGGCACCCGCTTCTCGGCGATATCGAGCCGGGCCATGACCTTGATGCGCGAGACCAGCAGCGGGGTGATGCGCGGGCTGAGCGTCAGCGCCTCGCGCAGGACGCCGTCCACGCGCATGCGCACGATCAGGGCCGTCTCGAACGGCTCCAGGTGGATGTCCGAGGCGCCGGTGCGCACCGCCTCGGCGATGACGCCGTTGATCAGGCGGATGACCGGGGCGTCGTCGGCGGTGTCCAGCAGGTCGGCGGCGGCGGGGATGTCGTCGATCAGCCCCTCGAGCCCGGCGGGCATGTCCAGGTCGTCGCCGTCGGCTGCGTTCAGGTGATCGCCCGCATAGACTTCCGACAGCTGGCGGTCGAAGGCGGCCTGGCCCAGCGGCTCGATGCGCAGCGGGCGGCCCAGCACGCGGCGCGTCTCGATCAGGGCCGAGGGGTCGGCGCCCTCGCGCAGGCCGATCACGGCGATCTCGCCGGCGTCCAGCAGGATCACGCCGTGCCGCTTGGCGAAGCCGTAGGGCAGCGTCGGATTGATCAGGGTGATCACCGCCCGGTCACTCCTGCGGAGCCGCGGGCGGCAGGGGCGAGATCACCACCTCGCCGGGGACCAGTTCGGGACCCGGGGCGACCGGCGGCTGGGTGCGCATGTAGTCGCGCAGCATCTCGTCCAGGCTGGGCTCGCGGGTCGGATCGTTGAGCAGTTGCTGGTTGCGCATATAGCCCCAGCGGTCGGCGCTCAGGCGCTGGGCGTCGGCGGGCGAGCGGATGATGGTCGGGCGCAGGAAGATCATCAGATTGGTGCGTCCGCGCTGGCGGCTGGTCGAGCGGAACAGGGCGCCGATGCCCGGGATGTCGCCCAGCCCCGGCACCTTGTCGACCGACATCCGGTCGTTCTGGTCCAGCAGGCCGCCGGCCACGGCGATGTCGCCGTCGTCGACCACCAGGGTGGTCTCCAGCTCGCGCTTGTTCAGCACCAGGTCGCTCGCCGAGCTGGTCAGGACGCCGTTGATGCTGGACACCTCCTGCCGCAGGTGCAGGGTGATGGAGCCGCCCGCGTTGATCTGGGGCCGGACCACCAGCTTCACCCCGATGTCCTGCCGCTGGGTCGTGCGGAAGGGGTTGGAATTGCCATCCAGCAGCGCCTCGCCCGTGGTGATCGGCACTTCCTGACCGACCAGGATGGTGGCCTCCTCGTTGTCGAGGGTCATCAGCGACGGGGTCTGCAGCAGGTTGGAGCCGTCGTCCGACTTGGCCGCATTGATGATGAAGCCGAACAAGCCGTCGCCGATGGAGACCCCGCCCCCGCCCACGAAACCGTTGGCGCCCAGCAGGGAGTTCAGCGCGAGGTTCTGAAGCCGCGCGCGCATCGGGTCGGTGGGCTCCAGCCGGCTGGCCGCCGCGCCGCCCACGATGGGCAGCAGGGGCGTGGCGCTGTCGCTGTAGTTGGTCAGGCCGATCGGATTGCCGTCCTGCCCGGCGAGCAGCCACTGGACCCCCAGTTCGCGCACCGCGGTGTCGCTCAGCTCGACCACGATAGCCTCGATCAGCACCTGCTGGCGGCGCTGGTCGAGTTGGCGGACGACCTCGGCCAGCATGCGCTGGGTGTCGGCCGAGGCCGAGATGACCAGGGCGTTGGCGCCGGGGAAGCGGGCGATGGTGGCGCGCTGGCCCGGGGCGGCGGGCGCTACCGGCGCGGCCGTCGTCGCCGCGGGCGCGCCGTCGGCGCCGACGGCGGGGGTGGCGTTGGCCTGGGCCGCGGTGATCGGCTGGCCGACGATCTGCTGCAGCACGGGCAGGAGCTGCTCGGCGTTGGCGTGCTCCAGGAAGATGACCTTGATGTCGTCGGCCGACTGGGCGCGGCGGTCCAGATCCTCGACCAGCGGGCGCACCCGGGCGACGGCGGAGGCATCGCCGCGCAGGACCAGGGAGTTGGAGCTGTCGACCGGGGTGACCGAGACCATCCCCTGCCCCGGCTGGCCGCCCGGAGGCGCCAGGACCGACTGCAGCACGGCGGCGATCTCGCGCGCGGAGGAGTTCTCCAGCGTGATGACCTCGAAGCTGGCGCGGTCCACGTCGATGCGGCGGATCAGGGCGCGAATGCGGCCCAGATTGTCGGCGAAATCGGCCACGACGACGCTGTTGGCGCCCGGGTTGGCCAGCACCTGCCCCTGCGCGCCGACCAGCGGACGGATGGTCTCGGCGGCCGAGGCGGCGTCGATGTTGCGCAGCTGGAAGACCTCGGTCGTGAAGCGCTCGGCGCCCACGGTGGCCGGTCCCTGCGCCGCGCCCTGGGCCGGGCTGATGCGATAGGCGCCCGAACCGGTCTGGGTCACCACCAGGCCGTTGGCGCGCAGGGTCGACAGGAAGACCTCGAACAGTTCCGTCCGCGACAGGGCGCGCTCGCTGGTCACGGTCACCGTGCCGCTGACGGCCGGATCGACGATGAAGGTGCGGCCCGTCATGCGGGCCACGTCCTGGATAAAGGCGCGGATGTCGGCGCCCTGCACGTTCAGGGTCTGGCGCGCGCCGGCCTGCGCGCCCGGCTGGGCCATGGCGGGCGCGGCGGCCAGCGGGCCCTGGGCGATCATCAGCCCGGCCAGCACGGCGCAGACGGCGTTTCGGCTCATGCGGTTCACCGGGCGGTCCTTATGGTGGTGGTGCGCACCTGCCCGCCGCGCTCGTAGCGGATCTCGGCGGTGGGGCTGTTGGCGAGGTCGCGGCGCAGGTCCGCGATACGGTCCAGACTGTTCAGTTCGGTGCCGTTGACGGCCAGGATGACGTCGCCCGACTGCAGGCCGGCGGCCTTCAGCGCGGCGCCGTCGCCGGCGGCGGAGACCGTGAAGCCGTTGATCCCCAGCCCGCGCATGCGGGGGCGCAGCGAGGCCTGGGCCATCAGCCGGGCCGGGTCGACCACGGCGGCCTCGGCGGCGGCGGCCGGAGCGGCGGCGGGGGCCGGCGGGGCGACCACCTGCGGCGTGGCGGGCGGCGGCGGCGGCGCGGCGGCGCCGACCGGGGTCTCGGCGAAGATCAGGCGGCTGAGCGCGCCGTTACGCGACAGGACGACATGGTCCGCGCCGACCGACTGCAGCGTCAGGCCGGGCTCGACCTCCTCGCCGACCCCGACGGAGATCTGGCGGCCGTCGGCCAGGCCGATGATGGCCGAGCCGCCGCCGGCGCCGTCGGCGCGGACGCCGAACAGGCGCATCTGGCTGCTGCCCGCGGCGGTGGCTTCCGCCATGCTGGACTGGCCGCCGGTGCGGAAGAAGGCGTCGAAACGCTGGAAGATGGAGGTGTCGGCGGAGCGGTTCGCCGCCGGCGCCTCCGCCGAGGCGACCGGCGGCGGCTCGACGAACAGCCAGACCAGACGCCCGGCCTGCACCAGCAGGACGGCGACCAGCAGGCCCTCGACGAGGGGCCGGAGCCGGACCGGACGCGCCGCGACATCCTGCGCGAACGCGCGGGCCGAGGTGGTCCAGTTGCGAAGAACAGCGATCACGAGAGGACGCCCGTCATGGCCCCCGACGGCCCGGAACAGTCCTAGCTCAATCGTCCGGGTTCGGGCTTCACGCGCTCATGACGGCGACGCGAACTTGTTATGACAACCCAGCCGTTTCCGGACAAAATCTCCACACAGCCTGCACAGAAAAGGCCGGCCCCGGATGGAGCCGGCCTTTCCATTTTCGGCAGGATCAGAAGCGGGCGGTCAGGCTGACCGAGCCGCTGGTTCCCAGTTCGTAGCCGTTGATGACGACCCGGTTTCCGAGCTCCTGGTATTCGAGGAATTCCTCGCCCAGCAGGTTCCGCAGCTCGACCGCCACGCCGTATTCGCGGCCCGCGTAGTCGAAATCCTTGCGGAAGACGAAGTCGAGCTGGACGCCCGGCTCCTGGATCAGGTCAGGTTCGCCCGGACGGCCGCGCGCCGAGGTGCGCTCCGACACGAAGTTGGCGATCAGGGTCGCCTGCGAGCGGGCCGTGTCGTCTTCCCAGCCCAGTTGCAGGTTGGCGACGTGCTCGGACTGGCCTTGCAGGCGGCTGCCGTCGACCACGTAGAACGAGGCCGGCTGGGCGACGCCCAGGCTGTTCTGGGTGATGACGGTGTCGCCCGACCCGACGTTCACTTCGGACTTGGAGTAGGTGTAGTTGGCCTGGATCAGCCACCGCTTGTTGGCGATGAAGTCCATCTCCGAGCCGAACTCGAAATACTTCTTCACCTCGACCTCGGCGCCCTGGATGGTCGCGTTCGGCGCGTTGAGGAAGGTCTGCGAGATCGACGAGCCCTGGTCGACGACGCTCGACTCGATGGGCTTGTCCAGGTCCTTGTAGAAGAGACCGGCCGTCACATACTGATCGCGGGCGAAGTACCATTCCCAGCGCGCGTCGATGTTCAGGATCTCGGTATCGACCAGGTAGGGGTTGCCGATGAAGGTCCGGTCGCTCTCGACGTCCGTGTACTGCTGCGGCGCCAGTTCGCGGAACTGGGGGCGGCCGATCGTCTTGGACGCGCCGAAGCGGAGCTGCATGTCCTCGGCGAAGTTCCAGGTGATGGTGCCCGCCGGCAGGATGTACTCTTCCTCGATCCGGGTCGGCAGGAAGCCGGTCGTGCCGCCGAACAGGTCGCGCGGGGTCACGGTCTGCTCGCCCTGCTCGGCGCGGACGCCGATGTTCAGGTTGACCAGCGGGATGATCTCCGCCGCCACCTGGGCGTAGGCGGCCTTGACCGTCAGCTGGCCGTCGAAGGCGGCGGCGCCGTTGGTCCCGGTGATCTCCTCGATCTGGAGGTACGGCCCGATGTTGATGTCCGCGAACAGGAAGTCGACGCGCGACTCCAGCTGATCGGCGCTCAGGCCGTTCGGGGCGATGAAGCGCAGGGTGCGCTGCTCGGATTCCCGGTTGTTGTCCGAATAGGCGACGCCGAAGGAGAAGACGGCTTCGCGGGCGTCGGAGAGCGGCAGGGTGTAGCTGACGTCCGCGCCGCCCGAGACGATGTCGTCGTCCAGTTCGCTGAACGAGATGGCGTTGGTCTCGATGTCGTGGATCCAGTCGCCGGCCACGTTCTGGCCGTAGCCGAAGCGGCTCTCGTACGGCGCGTCACGCGAGGTTTTGGCGTAGGCCGCCCGCCAGTCGAACTCCCACTCGCCGGCGCCGCCGAAGGTGTGCTCGCCGGCCAGCTGGGTCGAGAACAGCTGACGCACGAACCATTCGGTGTTGTCGGTGCGGCGCTGACCGCCCGAGCCGTCATCGAAGCCCGCTTCCGAACGCGCTTCCTTGGTGACGTTGCGGACGTAGAGGTTGGTCCACTTCAGCGTGTTGGTGTCGCTGGTCAGGCTCAGGGCGCCGAGGAAGTTCAGGGTCAGGTCGTTCTGGTTCGACTGGAAGTCGAAGTCGTTGGCGGTGACCAGCTGGCCGCTGTCGATACGGCCCGTCTGGCGCACGCCGCGACGGCCGCTCCACTTGTTGTCGTACGAGGCCACGAAGACGCCGCCCAGCGTCCCCATGCCGGTTTCCATGTTCGTGCCGCCGGTGAAGCGCAGGCCGAAATTGGCGGGCGTGGTCTCACGCTGCAGCAGGCGCAGCGGCGCGTTGACCAGCGACTGGCCCATGTGGCGCAGTTCGGTAGCGGTGAAGTTGGCCGCCGAGATGCGCTTGCCGCTGCCGAAGCCGAGCTGGAGCGCGCCCGGGACATCGCGGGTGCCGTCGTCGAAGCTCGTGAAGTCGGTGCGCGAGCCGTAATAGATCAGCGATTCCTTGTTCGTCGTCTCCGTGTTGCCGCCGATCGAGGCCTGCATGCTGAAGAACGGCTGGCCCGGCGTGTCGATGGTGTGCAGGTCGACGACGCCGCCGCCGAACTCGCCGGGGAAGGACACCGAATAGGTCTTCTGGACCGTCAGGCCCGCCAGCACTTCCGACGGGAACAGGTCCAGCGGGACGACGCGTTGCAGCGGCTCGGGGCTGGGCAGCGGCGAGCCGTTCAGCAGGGCCGACGAATAACGCTCGCCGAGACCGCGCACATAGATGAAGCGACCCTCGACGATCGACAGGCCGGTGACACGCGACAGGGCCTGGGCGGCGTCGGCGTCGCCGGTGCGCTGCAGGTCTTCGGCGGTCACGAAGGCGGCGACCTCGGGGCTCTCGCGGTTCGGCTGCGGGATGTAGCGGCCCAGAACGACGACCTCGCCGAGGTCGGTCTCCGTGTCGACCGGCGGCTCGGCCTGCGCGGCCGGCGTCTGGGTCGTCGGGGCGGTCTGGGCCAGGGCGACGCCCGGCGCGACCAGGGCGGTGGTGGCGAGCAGAAGCCCGCCAAGGGACATTTTCACGGTCTTCATGGTCTGCGCCTCGAAGGGATCAACGGAAGGGTTCGGTAGCCGGGCGGCGGCGGGAAGCCGCCGCCCGTCCATCCGTCGTCAGCAGGTCAGGCTGGGGGCCGCGGCGTTCGCCGCCTGCAGGCCGCAGGTCCAACCCTGGTACCAGGTGTCCGCCGCGTTCCGCACGGCGCCGACGTAGGTCACCGCGGTGAAGAAGCTGTAGATCGCCGGGGCGTTGGCCGGGGTCACGGCAGTCTCGTTGGCGCCGTTGATGAAGGCCAGGCTCTGGGCCGTCAGGGTGGCGCCGGCCGGAGCCGTCATCGACGAGACGCCCGTCGCGGTGTTGCCGACGTTCGTGGCGTTGATGAACACCGCTTCAGTGGCGACCGCGTTGACGTTCGAGTCGTTCTCGTAGGGGCGGTTGCAGGCGAAGAAGACCGAACGGAACACCGGAGCGTTGGTGACCGTCTGGGCGTCGTCGATGTCCAGGCAGGCCGCGGCCGAGGTCGAGGGGTTGGTGATCACCGAGTTGATGATCGTCGGCTGGGTGCCGGTGTTCAGCGTCAGCAGGGCGTCGGCGGCCACGGCCGCGTTACGGCCGACGATGGTCCAGTTCGAGACCTTGGGCTGGGCGTAGAAGGCGGTGCCCGACGGGGCGGCCGACCATTCGAAGCCGCGGCTGCCGTTGGTCACGGCCGTGGCGCGCTGGGTGACGATGCCGAACTGGGCGCCGCCGCGCCAGCCGGTGTCGGTGTCCAGGCCGTCGTCGTCGGCGCCGTTGATCACGATGTGGCTCAGGTTGACGGTGCCGCCGAAGATTTCGATGCCGTCGTCCGAGCTGTTGTAGGCCTGGACGTGGTCGATCACGGTGCCGGAACCGACGCCGGCCAGGGTCAGGGCCTGCAGCTCGTTGTTCGGCGAGATTTCGAAGCCAGAGTAGCGGATCTGGACGTAGCGCAGACGGCCCGAGTTATCGGTCGGGCTGTTGCCGCCGTAGTTAGCGCTGGTGCCTTCGATCTGACCCACGCACGCGATGTTCGGCGCGGTGACGCCGACCGGGCAGACCGCCGTCGGGGCGCGGCCGGCGATGACGACGCCGCCCCACTGGCCTTGCGAGTTCTCGGTGGTGGTGCCTTCGACGTTGGCGCGGCTGGTGAAGATGATCGGGTTGGTCGCGGTGCCTTCGGCGAAGATCTGCGAACCGCGGTTGACCAGCAGGTAGTCCGAGCCACCCGATCCGTACAGGCGCACGCCGGCTTCGATGGTCAGGATGCCTTGCTGGGTGCCGGCGACCGGAGCGGCCGGATCGGCGCCGCGGTCGTTGCCGACTTCCGTGCGACCCGAGATCGAATAGATGGTGCCGGCGCGCAGCGGCACGGTCAGGTTGCCGGTGATGGTGGTCGGCAGTTGGCAGGCGCGCAGCGTGCCCGCGGCGACGACGCCGACGTTGGCGAAGCCGGTGGGGCAGTCGGCGGCCGGGGTTCCCGGAGCCGGGGGCGTCACGCCGCCGCCGCCGCCGCCCGTGCCGCCGCCGAAGTCGCCTTCGCCGGGCGAAGCCACTTCAGACGAACCGCAGGCGGCGAGGGTCAGGGCGCTGGCCGACAGGGCCAGCAGGGTGGTCAGTTTGAAGCCGGTCATCGTTTTCACCGTGTCTGGTCCAGAGGAACTCACGGCAGGTGAGACCGCGCGCCCATGCGCCCGATCCTGACGAAGCATCGCCCCCGCCTGCCCTGTCCGTGGTTAGGAGCCGGATATGACAGCGGGGCCGCCGAACCGTGACGGTTCGGTCGCCCTTGCGTGAAGATGTCGTCGCAGCTTGATGAAACACCGTCATGATACGGCGTAACCGTCACAATAGGTCCGACCCCATCGGCCTTGCGGCGCTTGGACGAGCCGCCTATCGCAACGGTCGCGGAGCCGGTCGGAGGGATCGTGGACGTCGTCACTGTCACAGTCGTTTTCGCCGCCGCGGGGTCCATGATCGGCCTCGCCCTGGCCTGGATCAGCGTCCGTCTTCCCGGATCGAGGCCGCGGTCCGGCGCGCATTGGCCGCTGAGACTGTCCGCCTTCGCCCTGGCGGCCGCCGCGATCGGCGCCTGGGCCGGGCTCTCGCAGGCCTCGGTGTCCGCCACCCTGCTGACGGCGATTCTGGGATGGATGCTGCTGCTGATCGCCGTCGTCGACGCCGAACATTTCTGGTTGCCGGACGAGCTGACCCTGCCCCTGGCCGCCGCCGGCCTGGGCGCCGCCCTGCTCCCCGGGGGGACAGGGCTGCTGAACGCCGCGATCGGCGCCGCGACGGGATTCGCCGCCCTCTGGCTGCTGGCGTTCGCCTATCGGCGCCTGAGGGGACGGGACGGCCTGGGCGGCGGCGATCCCTTCCTGCTGGCGGCGGGCGGCGCCTGGGTCGGATGGATCGGCCTGCCGACCGTGCTGCTGTGGTCAGCGGCGGCGGGACTCAGCCTCGTGCTCGCGCGCGCGCTCATGAAGAAGCCCATGGCCGGAGACGACCGGCTGGCCTTCGGCGTCTTCCTCGCGGTCGGAATCTGGATGACCTGGCTGTTCGGCCCGCTCGGCCTCTGAGCACAATGGAGGCCGGATGAGTCGGAGCAGCGGAATGGATCAGGCCCCGAGCGGCTGGCGCTTCTGGATCGACCGGGGCGGCACCTTCACCGATGTGGTGGCCCGCGCGCCGGACGGAACTCTGACGACCCGCAAGCTGCTGTCGGTCAATCCCGAGCAGTACGCCGACGCCGCCGTCGAGGGCGTGCGCCGGGTGCTGGGAGCGGGACCGGGTCCCCTGCCCGCCGGCCTGGTCGAGGCCGTGCGGATGGGCACCACCGTGGCGACCAACGCCCTGCTGGAACGCAAGGGCGAGCCGACCGTGCTGGCGATCACCAGAGGCTTCGGCGACGCCCTGCGCATCGGCTGGCAAAGCCGCCCCGACCTGTTCGCCCGCCACATCCGCCTGAACGACCAGCTCTATGAACGGGTGGTCGAGATCGACGAGCGCGTCCGCGCCGACGGGGCTGTGGACAGACCTGTGGATATCGAGGGGACAAGGCGTGGACTGAAGGCCGCGCGCGACGCCGGCTTCCGGGCCGTCGCCATCGCCCTGGTGCATGGCTGGCGCTTCACCGACCACGAGCGGCAGGTGGCCGGGATCGCCCGCGAGCTGGGCTTCGAGCAGATCTCGGTCAGCCATGAGGTCGGGGCGCTGATCAAGCTGATCGGGCGCGGCGACACCACCGTGGCCGACGCCTATCTGTCGCCCATCCTGCGCGCCTATGTGGATAAGGTCGGCGGCGAACTGGGCGAGGCCACGCCCCTGCTGTTCATGCAGTCGAACGGCGGGCTGACGGCGGCGGGCGTTTTTCGGGGCAAGGACGCCATCCTGTCCGGTCCGGCGGGCGGCGTGGTCGGCATGGCGGAAACCGCGAAGGTCGCGGGGTTCGACCGCGTGATCGGCTTCGACATGGGCGGCACCTCGACCGACGTGTCCCACTTCGCGGGCGAGTATGAGCGCACTTCCGACGCCGTGGTCGCCGGGGTGCGACTGCGGGCGCCCATGCTCTCGATCCACACGGTGGCGGCGGGCGGCGGCTCGATCTGCCGTTTCGACGGCGCGAGGCTGCGGGTCGGACCGGAATCGGCGGGCGCCGTGCCGGGGCCCCGCGCCTATCGCCGGGGCGGGCCACTAACGGTCACCGACTGCAATGTGTTGCTGGGCAAGCTGAAGCCGGAGCTCTTCCCCGCCGTCTTCGGACCGGGCGCGAACCAGCCGCTGGACGCCGACGCCGTGCGCGCGGGCTTCGCCGAACTGGCCGCCGAGGTCGAGGCGGCGACGGGCCGCGCCACCACGCCCGAAGCCCTGGCCGAGGGCTTCGTCACCATCGCCGTGCAGAACATGGCCGAGGCGATCAAGTCGATCTCGATCCAGCGCGGCTATGACGTCACCCGCTATGTCCTGAACTGCTTCGGCGGCGCGGGAGGGCAGCACGCCTGTCTGGTGGCCGACGCCCTGGGCATGACGACGGTGATGCTGCACCCGTTCGCGGGCGTGCTGTCGGCCTACGGCATGGGCCTGGCCGAGGTGCGGGCGATCCGGCAGGCGACGGCGGCGATCCCGCTGGAGACCGCCGCCGACGCCGAAATGGCGGCGCGGGTGGGCGAATTGGCCCAACAGGCGCGGGCCGAACTGGCGGCGCAGGGCTTCGCCGACGACCGGATCACGGTGACGGCCCGGGCCGAGATCAAGTTCGCGGGGTCGGACACGCCCCTGAGCGTGCCCTTCGGTCCCGCTGACGACATGAGGTCCGCCTTCGAGGCCCTGCATCGCCGTCGCTTCGGCTTCTTCGCCGAGGGCAAGGCGCTGGTCGTCGAAACGCTGGAGGCCGAGGCCACCGGCGCCTCGGGCCAGACCGCCGCGACCGATGGCGACCCGCGCGAGCGGACGCCAGAGGCCGTGACCCGCACCCCGGTCTGGATGGCCGGGGAAAGCCGCGACGCCCCCGTCTATCGCCGCGAGGACTTCGGACCCGGCGCCGCCGTCGACGGCCCGGCGGTGATCCTGGAGGACACCGGCACCACCGTGGTCGAACCGGGCTGGCGCGCCGCCGCCGACGCGGGGCTGAACCTGATCCTGGAGCGGGTCGTTCCCCTGCCCGCCCGCACGGCCATCGGCGCCCACGCCGATCCGATCCTGCTGGAGGTGTTCAACAGCCGCTTCATGGCCGCCGCCGAACAGATGGGCGAGGCGCTGCGGGCCACGGCCTATTCGGTGAACATCAAAGAGCGGCTGGACTTCTCCTGCGCCGTCTTCGACGCGGGCGGCGCCCTGATCGCAAACGCGCCGCACATCCCGGTGCACCTGGGTTCGATGGGCGAAAGCATCCGCACCGTGATCGCCTCGCGCGGTGGCGCCCGCGGGCAGGCCCGGGATGGACGCGGCATGAGGCGCGGCGACGTCTATATGCTGAACGCCCCCTACAACGGCGGGACGCACCTGCCGGACATCACCGTCATCATGCCTGTCTTCCTGGATGCGGATGAGGCGCCGGCCTTCTTCGTCGCCGCGCGCGGACACCATGCGGACGTGGGCGGCATCACCCCCGGCTCCATGCCGCCGACCTCGAAGACGGTCGAGGACGAAGGGGTGCTGATCGACGACTTCCTGCTGGTCGACGCCGGGACGCTGAGGGACGCCGAAACCCGCGCCCTGTTCGCCTCCGGGCCTCATCCGTCGCGCAACGTCGACCAGAACATGGCCGACCTGAAGGCCCAGGTCGCCTCCTGCGCGCGCGGCGCCGACGAGCTGGCCCGCATGGTGGCCGAGTTCGGGCGCGACGTGGTCGCCGCCTACATGGGCCATATCCAGGACAACGCCGAGGAGGCGGTCCGCCGCGCCATCGCCGCCCTGAAGCCCGGATCCTTCGATCTGGAGATGGATGACGGCGCGATCATCCGTGTACGGATTGACGTGGATCCGGAGGCCCGCAGCGCGGTCGTGGACTTCACGGGGACCAGCGCCCAGCGGCCCAACAACTTCAACGCGCCGCTGTCGATCACCCGGGCCGCGACCCTGTATGTCTTCCGGACCCTGGTGGACGACGCCATCCCGCTGAACGAGGGCTGCCTGAAGCCGATCGAACTGATCGTGCCCGAGGGATCGATGCTGAACCCCCGCTATCCCGCCGCCGTCGTGGCCGGGAATGTCGAGACCAGCCAAGCCGTCGTGGACGCCCTGTACGGGGCCTTGGGGGTGCTCGCGGCCAGCCAGGGGACGATGAACAACTTCACCTTCGGCGACGCGACCCGCCAGTACTACGAGACCATCGCCGGCGGCTCGGGCGCCGGGCCCGGCTTCGACGGCGCGGCGGCGGTGCAGACCCACATGACCAACAGCCGCCTGACCGACCCCGAGGTGCTGGAGACCCGCTTCCCGGTCCTGCTGGAAGCCTTCGCCATCCGCCCCGGCTCGGGCGGGGCGGGTGCGAACCGGGGCGGCGACGGGGCGATCCGTCGTGTGCGCTTCCTCGAACCCCTGACCGCCGCCATCCTGTCCAACCATCGCCGCACCCCGCCCTTCGGCGCGGCGGGTGGCGAGCCGGGCGCGGTCGGCGTGAACCGCGTCGAGCGGGCGGACGGAACGGCGGAGACACTGGGCGCCACGGCGGAGGTCGAGATGGCGGCCGGGGACGTGTTCGTGATCGAGACTCCGGGCGGCGGCGGGTTCGGGAGGGCCTAGGGCTTCCCCAACCCCGCGAACCGCGCAACTCTCCGCCCGGGGACGAAAAGGGGGACGGCGGATGCTGGTGCTGCTGGGAATTGCGGTCGTGGTCGCGGGCTTCATCGCCCGGATCAATCCGCTGCTGGTCATATTGATCGCCGCCGTCGTTACGGGCGTATTGGCGGCGGTGACGACAGGGGCGGATCCTCGAGCCCTGTTCGACGCCGGCGTGGCGACGCTGGCCCGGCTGGGCGAGGCCTTCAACGACAACCGCTACTTCCACATCACCTGGCTGATCCTGCCGGTCATCGGCGTGCTGGAGCGCGCCGGGCTGCAGGAGCGGGCGCGCCAGCTGATCGCCCAGGTGCGGGCCGCCACCGCGGGGCGGCTGCTGCTGGTCTATCTGCTGGTCCGTCAGGCGACCTCGGCGTTGGGCCTGACCTCGCTGGGCGGGCATCCCCAGATGGTCCGACCGCTGGTGGCCCCCATGGCCGAGGGCGCGGCGGAGGCCGAACACGGTCCCCTGCCCGACAAGGTCCGCTTCCGCATCCGGGGCATGTCCGCCGCCACCGACAACGTCGGCCTGTTCTTCGGCGAGGACATCTTCATCGCCATCGGCTCCATCGTGCTGATGGTCGGCTTCCTCGAACAGGCGGGCATCCGGGTCGAGGCCCTGCACATCTCCCTGTGGGCCATCCCCACCGCGATCGCGGCCTTCCTCGTGCACGGCGTCAGGCTGTGGCTGTTCGACCGGTCGCTGAAGCGCGACCTGGCCACGCCCGCCGCCGCCGATGCGGAGGCGGCGCAATGATCACCCTGCAGCACGCCTACATCCTCGTCGGGCTGATGTTCCTGGCCTTCGCCGTCTTCACGGCCACGGACCGGACCCACCCGACCCGTATCCGCAACACCCTGTTCTGGGGCCTGATCGCGGCCTCCCTGCTGTTCGGCGATCTGCTGGGCGGACTGGGCAACGGCCTGCTGGTCGTGGCGCTGGTGATCGTCGGCGCCGTTGGAAAGATGGGCGTCGGCCGGCCCGCGACCACCACCCTGGAGGAGCGGCGCGAGGGCGCGACCCGGCGCGGAAACGCCCTGTTCATCCCGGCGCTGATCATCCCGCTGGTCGCCGTCGGCGGCACGCTTCTGGCCAAGTACACGGGCGCCGGGGCCTGGCTGATCTCCTCGACCCAGACGACCCTGATCGCCCTGGGGCTCGGCTGCGTCATCGCCCTGTTCGCGGCCATGGCCTGGTTCCGTCCGCCGGTCCTGGCCCCGGTGCAGGAAGGCCGCCGGCTGATGGACTCCATCGGCTGGGCGACCCTGCTGCCCCAGATGCTGGCCTCGCTGGGCGCGGTCTTCCTGGCCGCCGATGTGGGTGGAGTGGTCGGTCAGCTGGTCAGCCAGACGGTCCCCCTGACCACGCCCCTGCTGGCGGTGATCGCCTACTGCCTGGGCATGGCGCTGTTCACCGTGGTCATGGGCAACGCCTTCGCCGCCTTCCCGGTGATGACCGCCGCCATCGGCCTGCCCATCGTGGTGCACCAGTTCGGGGGCAATCCGGCCATCGTCTGCGCCATCGGCATGCTGGCCGGCTTCTGCGGGACGCTGATGACGCCCATGGCCGCCAACTTCAACGTGGTGCCCGCCAACCTGCTGGAGCTGCCCGACCGCAACGCCGCCCTGAACGGGGTGATCCGGGCCCAGCTTCCCACTGCCCTGCTCATGCTGATCGTCAATATCGGGCTGATGTATGCGCTCGCCTTCCGGTTCTGAGATGACTCACACCCTCGACGCCGCCACCGCCTCCCGCTTCGCCTCCGCCGCGCTGGGGCACGTCACCCTCGAGTATCCGAACAAGCTGGATCACGTGATGACCGGCAGGCGCGACGTGCGAGGTCCACGCGACCTGCACCCGATCTTCTTCGGCAGCTTCGACTGGCATTCCTGCGTCCACGGCTGGTGGACCCTGTTCACCCTGCTGCGGCTGTACCCGAACAATCCCGAGGCCCCGCGCATCTGGGCGCTGGCGAACGAGCTGTTCACGCCGGACAACGTCGCCGCCGAGGTCGCCTATCTGGCCCAGCCGTCCAGCCGGGGCTTCGAGCGTCCCTACGGCTGGGGCTGGCTGCTGATGCTGGCCGCCGAGATGGACCGGCACGACAGCGAGGACGGCCGCCGCCGCGCCGCCACCCTGCGTCCGCTGGCGCGGGCCTTCGCCGACCGCTTCCACGCCTTCCTGCCGCTCGCCGGCTATCCGGTGCGGGTCGGGACCCACTACAACACCGCCTTCGCCTTGCGGCTGACGCTGGACTGGGCCGAGACCAACGATCCGGCGCTGGCGGCCCTGTGCCGCGAGAAGGCGCTGGCCTGGCATGCGGACGACCGCGACTGTCAGGCGTGGGAGCCGTCGCAGGACGAGTTCCTGTCCCCGGCCCTCATGGAGGCCGCCCTGATGCGGCGGGTGATGGCGCCCGAGGCTTTCCGGGACTGGTTCAACGCCTTCCTGCCGAAGGTCGGATCACAGAAGCCGGCGACCCTCTTCACGCCCGCCAGCGTCAGCGACCGGTCGGACGGGAAGATCGCCCACCTGGACGGACTGAACCTGAGCCGGGCCTGGTGCTGGCGCGAGATCGCCTCGGCCCTTCCTGAAGACGACATCCGCGCCGTCATCGCCGGTCGGGCCGCCGCGACCCACCTGGACGCCGCCCTGCCCCACGTCACCGGCGACTACATGGGCGAGCACTGGCTGGCCAGCTTCGCCCTCCTGGCGTTGCAGGCTTGACGAGATTCGACCTATAAGTGTCTGAAATCTATGTTTTTCTTGTAGCTCCGCATCGGACGAAACATGGTTATCCCAATCCGGGATAGAGCATGTTCCAGTCGCTACGCTGCAGGATCAGGGGTCACATCTTCGTCGACAGCCGCGCGCTGCCCGGCATGCAGACCTGCATCCGTTGCCGCGTCCGCCAGCCGTTTGAGAGCCTGAAGCTGGCCGCCTCCGCCGAAGGTCCGGCGCCGCTGGATCGGTCCGACGCCTAGACCAGCCGGCTCTGCACCACAGCCGCGGCGATGAAGCCGGCGAACAGGGGGTGCGGCGCGAACGGCCGGCTCTTCAGCTCCGGGTGATACTGGACGCCGATGAACCACGGGTGGTCGGTGCGCTCGACGGTCTCGGGCAGGACGCCGTCCGGCGACAGGCCGGCGAAGACCAGGCCGGCCTTCTGCTCGATCGCCTCGCGGTAGTTGATGTTGACCTCATAGCGGTGGCGGTGCCGTTCGCTGATGGTGGTCGAACCATACATCTCCGCGATCTTCGATCCCGGCTTGAGCGTCGATTCATAGGCGCCCAGGCGCATGGTGCCGCCCAGGTCGCCGCCCTGCTGGCGCAGGACGCGCTGGTTGCCCTGGGTCCATTCGGTCATCAGGCCGACGACGGGCTCGGTCGTGGGGCCGAACTCGGTAGAGGAGGCCTTGGGATAGCCGGCGAGGTTCCGCGCCGCCTCGATCACCGCCATCTGCATGCCGAAACAGATGCCGAAATAGGGGATGTTGCGCACCCGCGCGAAGCGGGCCGCCTCGATCTTGCCTTCCGAGCCACGTTCGCCGAAGCCGCCGGGCACCAGCACCGCATGCGCGCCCTGCAGCCGGGCCTCGCAGGCCTCAGGGTCGCCCTCGAAGGTGTCGGCCTCGACCCAGTCGATGTTGACCTTGACGTTGTTGGCCACGCCGCCGTGGTGCAGCGCCTCGATCAGGGATTTGTAGGCGTCCTTCAGGACCGTGTACTTGCCGACCACGGCCACGGTGACCTCGCCGTCGGGCTGCAGCCGGCGACGGGCGATCTCCTGCCAGCGCGACAGGTCGGGCGCCGGGGCGTCGGTGATGCCGAAGTGGGCCAGGACTTCCGCGTCCAGCCCCTCGCGGTGATAGTCCAGCGGCACGGCGTAGATGTCGGCCGAGTCCATGGCCTGGATGACGCCGCTTTCGCGCACGTTGCAGAACAGGCCGATCTTGCGCTTTTCCTCGGCCGGAATGGGGAATTCGCAGCGGCACAGCAGGATGTCGGGTTGGATGCCGATCGAGCGCAGCTCCTTGACCGAGTGCTGCGTCGGCTTGGTCTTCATCTCGCCGGCGGTCTTGATGAAGGGCAGCAGGGTCAGGTGCACGAAGCACGACTGGCCGCGCGGCAGGTCCTGGCCCAGCTGGCGGATGGCCTCGAAGAACGGCAGGCCCTCGATGTCGCCGACCGTGCCGCCGATCTCGACCAGCACGAAGTCCACATCCTCGCCGTCATCGGTCACGGCCGGCGTCAGGCAGAAGGATTTGATCTGGTCGGTGACGTGCGGGATCACCTGCACCGTAGCGCCTAGGTAGTCTCCACGGCGCTCCTTCTCGAGGATGGTCGAATAGATGCGGCCGGTCGTGATGTTGTCGGACCGGGCGGCCGACACCCCGGTGAAGCGCTCATAGTGGCCCAGGTCGAGATCGGTCTCGGCCCCGTCGTCGGTCACGAAGACCTCGCCGTGCTGATACGGGCTCATCGTGCCCGGATCGACGTTCAGATAGGGGTCGAGCTTACGAAGGCGAACCTTGTAGCCGCGCGCTTGCAGAAGCGCGCCGAGAGCGGCGGAAGCGAGGCCTTTTCCCAAGGAGGAAACCACGCCGCCAGTGATGAACACGTAACGGGCCATGGGAGATCACCTTACCGCTGATTCGGTCCGCCGGATCAGCGGCGACCGCGCAAACATGTGGAAGAAGGGTCGCGCGAAACGCGACCCTGAACTGCGAAGACTTTGAGGGCGGGAGAGGAAGGCGGGGAGAAGGTCCCCGCCCATCCTTACTGAGCGGGCGCCGGCTGGGCCGGGGCGGGAGCCGGGGCCGCCGAAGCGCCGGACAGGCTCGACTCGAGGTCCTGCATCGACGGGGCGGCCGGTTGGGCCGGGGTCGCCGGATCGGCGGCGGCGGCGCCCGGCGTGGCCGACGGCGGCGGAGCCGCCAGTTCGCCGACGGCGTCGGCGTCCACGATCGACCGGTTCGACCGTTCGACATTGCCCAGGATCGTCAGCGACAGGGCGCAGAGGAAGAACAGGAAGGCCAGGACCCAGGTGGTCTTGGTCAGCAGATTGCCTGCTCCGCGCGCGGTCATGAAGCCCGAGGGACCTCCGCCCATGCCCAGCGCGCCGCCTTCGGAGCGCTGCAGCAGGACCACGCCCGCGAGCGCGAGCGAGATGAGGATCATGACGACGAGGAGAATGATCTGGAGCATGGCAGCCGATATGTGTGGCGCAAACCCGCGCCGATCAAGCGGCGGCGTCTATCATCGTTGTGTGCGGTGGGCAACGACGGCGCGAGGGATGGGGTTGGTGGCCAGGGACGAGGGGTTCGCCGATGGCCGCAGCCGCCCGCTGATCACCCGCCTCCAGTCAGGCGGCGCGGATGATGCCCAGGAAGTCCGCGGCCTTCAGCGAGGCGCCGCCGACCAGGGCGCCGCCGACCTCGGGCGTCGACAGGATGTCGCGGGCGTTGTCCGGCTTGACCGAGCCGCCGTACAGGATCGGCGGCGTGGCGGCGGCCAGGCCCAGGCGTTCGATCATCGCGGCGCGGACGGCCCGGTGGACCTCCTCGATCTGCTCCAGCGTCGGGGTCAGGCCGGTGCCGATGGCCCAGACGGGCTCATAGGCTACAGCGAACGCCTGACCGGCCAGCGCCAGCGGCAGGGAATGGATGACCTGGTCGCGCACGACCGCGACCGCCTGCCCCGCCTCGCGCTGTTGCAGGGTCTCGCCGACGCACACGATCGGCGACAGGCCAGCGGCCAGCGCCGCCTCGGCCTTGGCCAGCACCAGGGCGTCGGTCTCTCCATGGCCTTGACGGCGTTCGGAGTGGCCGAGAATGACCAGGCTCGCGCCGGCGTCCTTCAGCATGGCGGCGGAAATGTCGCCGGTGTAGGCGCCGGAGGTCTCGGCGCGGCAGTCCTGTCCGCCGACCTCGACGGGGCCGCCTGCACAGACGGCGGCCAGGCGATCGACCAGGGTGGCGGGCGGACACAGGGCGACCCGGCAGGCCGCCGGTTCGGCCTCCAGCGCGCTGCGCAGGGCCTCCGCCTCGGCCAGGCTCGCGCCCAGCCCGTTCATCTTCCAGTTTCCTGCGACCAGCTTCACGGATTGTTTCATGCGCGCTTCTCTAGGCGGGGACGGCGGCCAAGCCAAGATGCGCGAACAGACGAAGCGTCGCCATCGTCTTGCCGTGCTGGCCCCTCACGCCCTATAGGCCGAGGTGGCCATTCTCGCCGCCCTTCCGTTCAGGACCGACCATGCTCACCGCGTTCCGCAAATTCGCCAAGTCCAAGTGGGCCATCGGCCTGCTCGTCCTGCTGGGTGTGGGCCTGCTGGTCACTGGCGGCTCGCAGATGCCGGACCTGCTGTCCAGCTTCGGGCCCAAGCATGTGATTTCGGCGGGCGAGCGCAGCATCGACGCGCCGGAGTTCCGCGCCGACCTGGACCGCATCCGCAATCAGGCCCAGGAACAGGCCGGTCGCCCCCTGACGTTCGAGGACCTGGTCGGCGGCGGGCAGCTCCCGGCCTATCTGGCCCAGCAGTCCGAGCGCCTCGGCTTCATGTCGTGGGCTGACAAGGTCGGCATCCGCCCCGGCAAGGAACTGGTCCTGCGTCAGATTCGTCAGGTCCCCGCCTTCTTCGATTCGGTCACCGGCCGCTTCGACCAGGGCGCTTACGTCGCCGCCCTGCAGCAGAACAACGCCACGCCCGAGCGCTTCGAGAACGAGATGCGCGACGAGATCGTGACCCGCCACTACGGCTCGGCCATCGGCGCCGGCGTGCGCCTGCCGCGCATCTACGGCGCCGTCCTGGCCAACCAGGCGCTGGAGACCCGCGACGGTCGCTGGTTCGCCGTGACCCAGGCCATGGCCGGCTCGGCCGCCGCGCCGACCGACGCCCAGCTCAACACCTTCATCCAGCAGAACGCCGCCCAGCTGCGCCTGCCGGAATTCCGCAGCGCCTCGGTGGTGCTGTTCGACAGCCCGGCCGACGGTCAGGGCGAGATCACCGACGCCCGTATCCAGGAACGCTTCAACTTCCGCCGCGACGCCCTGTCGCAACCGGAAACCCGCACCTTCGTGACCCTGACGGCGCCGAACAAGGCCGTGGCCGACCGTATCGCCGCCGCCCTGCGCGCCGGCCAGACGCCGGAAGCCGTCGGCCAGGCGAACAACCTGGCGCCCTCGGCCTTCACCGATCGCCCGCGCACGGCCGTGACCGATCCGGCCGTGGCCGCCGCCGTGTTCGGCATGACCCCGGACCAGGTGTCCGACCCCGTCCAGGCGCGCGTCGGCTTCGTCGTCGCCAAGCTGACCGGCGTGAAGCCGGGCCGCCCCTCGACGCTCGCGGACGTCCGCGCCCAGGTCGTCGAGGAACTGCGCCAGGAAGACCGCCGCGCCGCCGTCTATCGGCGCGTCGAGGCCTATGACAAGGCGCGCAAGGACGGCAAGACGCTGGAAGCCGCGGTCACCGAGGTCGGCGCCCGCATCCTCGCCGTGCCGCAGGTGACCCAGGACGGCCGCAGCATTCAGCAGCCGAACTTCCGCGCGCCGCCCCAACTGCTGGAAGCGATGTGGAAGCTCGGCCGCAACGGCGAGAGCGAAGTCATGGAAGCCGGTCAGGGCGAATATTTCGTCGTCCGGATCAACGAGATCGTGCCCCCGGCCCTGCCCTCGCTGAGCAACCCCAGCTTCCGCTCCGAACTGGCCGCCAACTGGATCGCCCGCGAGAACAACCGCCTGCTCAACGCCCGCGCCAACGCCCTGGCCGGCCGCATCCGCGGCGGCGAGGATATGGCCGCCGTCGCCCGCTCGGCCGGCGCCACGCTGCAGACCGCCGCCAACATCGGCGCCCAGGACCAGTCCGCGGGCCAGGGCGTCGTCCAGGGCCTGTTCTCCACGCCGCGCGGCCAGGTCTTCTCCCAGCAGCAGGCCGCCGACAGCTTCGTCATCGGCCGTACCGACGCGATCACGGCGCCCAACCCGACCCTGGCCGCCGGCCCCGCGGACCAGTTCCGGGCCCGTATGGCCGGGGACAACCTGAACGCCGTCGGCGAGGCCGCCATCAAGGCCGCCGCGGCCCGCGTGAACGCCACCTTCAGCGAACCGCAGGCCCGCCTGGCCCTGGGCCTGTCGGAAGTCGCCCCGGCGACCCCGGCCGGCGGCGCCGCTGGAGCCGCCGCTCCGCGCGGTCCGGCCCCCGCCCCGGCGCAATGACGACGGCGGACCTCTCCGCCGCCGCCTTCTCCGACTTCCGCGACGGCTGGTCCTCGGGCCGGCCGCAGGTGGTCGTCCGCCGGCTGGTCGATGATCTGGAGACTCCCGTCTCCGCCTTTCTGAAGGTCGGGCGGGGCCGGTCCCACGCCTTCCTGCTGGAGTCGGTCGAGGGCGGCGCCGTCAACGGCCGTTACTCGATCATCACGCGTGAGCCCGACGTCGTCTGGCGCTGCCGCGACCGCCGGCCGGAGACGGCCCGCGGCGCGGATATCGCGGCCGACCGCTACGCTTCCGACGGCGAGGATCCGCTGGCCTCGCTGCGCGCCCTGATGGCCGCCTCGCGCTTTGAACTGCCCGAGGACCTGCCGCCCATGGCCGCGGGCCTGTTCGGGGTGTTCGGCTACGACATGGTCCGCCTGCTGGAGCCGCTGGGCGCGCCCAATCCGGACCCGCTGGACCTGCCCGACGCGGTCCTGACCCGTCCCGCCATCGTCGGCATCTTCGATTCGGTGAAGCACGAGATCGTCCTGGTCTCGGCCGCCTATCCGGACAGCGGACAGGACGCCCGCGCCGCCTGGGACGCCGCCGTCGAACGTCTGGACCGGTTCGAGGCCGACCTGCGCACGCCCCTGCCCGCCCTGCCCGCGCCGGTCGAGGCCGCCGGCCCCGCCTTCGTCTCGCCGGTCGACGAGGCGGCCTTCGGCGTTATGGTCGCCCGGGCTAAGGAGTACATCGCCGCCGGCGACATCTTCCAGGTCGTACTCAGCCACCGCTTCTCGGCGCCGTGGGACGCGGACCCGCTGGCCTTCTACCGCGCCCTGCGGCGTCAGAACCCCTCGCCCTATCTGTTCTTCCTCGACTTCGGCGACTTCCAGCTGGCCGGGTCCAGCCCGGAGATCCTGGTCCGGCTGAAGGACGGCCGGGTGACCATCCGTCCGCTGGCCGGCACCCGTCCGCGCGGCGAGACGCCCGAGGCCGACCGGGCGCTGGAGGCCGAGCTGCTGGCCGATCCCAAGGAGCGGGCCGAGCACCTGATGCTGCTGGATCTGGGCCGCAACGACGTGGGCCGCGTGTCCGCGCCGGGCACCGTGGAGGTCACCGAGAGCTTCAAGGTCGAACGCTACAGCTCGGTCATGCACATCGTCTCGGATGTGCAGGGCATGGCGGATCCCAAACTGGACGCGGTCGACACCCTGCTGGCCGCCCTGCCCGCCGGCACCCTGTCGGGCGCGCCGAAGGTGCGGGCGATGGAGATCATCGACGAGCTGGAAGAGGTGAAGCGCGGCGTCGGCTACGGCGGCGGCGTGGGCTATATTTCGGCGGGCGGCGAGGCGGACATCTGCATCGTCCTGCGCACCGCCCTGTTCGCCGACGGCCAGATCCATGTGCAGGCGGGCGCCGGCGTCGTCGCCGACAGCGATCCGGCGGCGGAATATGCCGAAACCCGGGCCAAGGCGCGCGCGCCCATGCGGGCGGCGGACGAAGCCTGGCGCTATCCGTTCGGCAACAGGGCCTGATCGATCGGCGGCGCGTCCTGGAAGCGGACGCCCGGCCCGAGGATCATCACCCCGGCCATCAGCACCGCCGCCGTCGCGGCCAGGGCCGCCGCGCCGAGCGCGGGCCATGGGCTGCTCCGCGTCGCCGCGGGATCGGTCAGCAGGATACGCGCCTTCTGGATGCCGTCGGCCATTCGAGCCTCCCCGTTCGAAGAGTCCCAATTCGATCCAATACGGTTAACGCAGTCTTACCGGCCTCCTGAGACGCCTTGGGCGCTTGGCGCGGCGGGCCGTAGTCCCTAGAAGCCAAGTCATGATCCTCGTCGTCGATAACTACGACAGCTTTACCTACAACCTCGTCCACTACCTGGCGGAGTTGGGCGCGGAGACGCGCGTCGTGCGCAACGACGACCTGACCGCCGCGGAGGCCTGGGCGCTGAAGCCCGAGGCCGTGCTGCTGTCGCCCGGTCCGTGCACGCCCAACGAGGCCGGCGTCTGCCTGGCCCTGCTCGACACCGCGCCGCTGGACATGCCGATCTTCGGCGTCTGCCTGGGCCATCAGGCGATGGGTCAGGCGTTCGGCGGCGATGTGATCCGCGCCAAGGCCCTGATGCACGGCAAGACCTCGCCGATCCTTCACGAGGGCAAGAGCGTGTTCCGCGGCCTGCCCTCGCCGTTCACGGCCACGCGCTACCACTCGCTGGCGGTGAAGCGGGAGACCCTGCCGGACGTGCTGGAGGTCACCGCCTGGACCGCCGACGGCGAGATCATGGGCCTGGCCCACAAGACCCGCCCCATCCACGGTGTGCAGTTCCATCCGGAATCGATCGCCACCGAGCACGGCCACGACCTGCTGGCCAACTTCCTGGACCTCGCGGGCGTGAAGCGCCGGGCGATGGTCTGAGGTGGCGGACACCTTCAAGCCCCTGCTGGCCAAGCTGGTCGACGGCAAGACCCTGTCGGACGCCGAGGCGCACGCCTTCTTCGCCGCCTGCCTGCGCGGCGAGCCGACCCCGGCCCAGGTCGCCGCCGCCGTCACCGCCCTGCGCATCCGCGGCGAGACGGTGGGCGAGATCGCGGCCTTCGCCACCGCCATGCGCGAGGCGGCCTTGACGCTGGACCATCCGTGGGACGTCATCGACACCTGCGGCACCGGCGGCGACGGCCAACACACCTTTAACATATCCACGGCGGCGGCGCTGGTGCTGGCGGGCGCGGGCCTGAAGGTCGCCAAGCACGGCAACCGGGCGCTGAGCTCGAAGTCCGGCTCCTCCGACGTGCTGGCGGTGCTGGGGGTCAATCTACAGGCCGGCCAGGCCCAGCAGTTGCGCGCGCTGGACCGGGCGGGGATCGCCTTCCTGTTCGCCCCCTCCTACCACGGCGCCATGCGCCACGTCGGGCCGGTGCGGGCCGAGATCGGCTTCCGCACCGTGTTCAACCTGCTGGGCCCGCTGTCCAATCCGGCCCAGGCGAAGCGGCAGGTGATGGGCGTCTACGATCCCCGCCTGCTGGAGCCGCTGGCCGAGGTGCTGGGCCGCCTGGGCGCCGTGCGGGCCTGGACCGTACACGGCCAGGGCCTGGACGAACTGACCGTCACCGGCGAGACCGAGGTGGCCGAATGGAAGGACGGCGCCGTGCGCCGCTTCACCGTCACGCCCGAGGACGCCGGACTGGCCCGCCACGACCTCTCTGCCATCCGCGGCGGCGACGCCGAGGCGAACGCCGCCGCCCTGACCGCCCTACTGGACGGAGCGAAGGGCGCCTATCGCGACGTGGTGCTGCTGAACGCCGCCGCCGGGCTGGTGGTGGCCGACAAGGCCGCCGACCTGGCCGAGGGCGCGGCCCAGGCCGCCGCCGTCATCGACGACGGACGCGCCGCCAGGGCCTTGGCCGAACTGGTCGCCGCCACCAACACCCCCATCGAGGAAGAGGAGCCGGCGTGACCGACGTGCTGGACCGCATCGCCGCCTACAAGCGCGAGGACGTCGCCGCCCGCAAGGCGGCCCTGTCACAGGACGCGGTCGAGGCGCGCGCCGCCCTGGCCTCCGCCCCGCGCGGCTTCCGCGCCGCGCTGGACAACCACGTCGTGGAGACCGGCCGACCGGCCCTGATCGCCGAGATCAAGAAGGCCAGCCCGTCCAAGGGCCTGATCCGCGCCGATTTCGATCCGCCGGCGCTGGCGAAGGCCTATGAGCGCGGCGGTGCGACCTGCCTGTCCGTGCTGACCGACGGCCCCAGCTTCCAGGGCGACGACGCCTATCTGGCCGCCGCCCGCGACGCGGTCGCCCTGCCCTGCCTGCGCAAGGACTTCCTTGTCGATCCGTGGCAGGTGGCCGAGAGCCGGGCCCTGGGCGCCGACTGCATCCTGGTCATCCTGGCCATGATCGACGACAGGCTGGCCGCCGAACTGCTGTCGGAGGCCGAGCGCTTCGGCATGGACGCCCTGATCGAAACTCACGACGAGGCCGAGATGGCCCGCGCCTGCAAGCTGGGCGGCGATCTGGTCGGGGTGAACAACCGCTCCCTGCGCACCTTCGAGGTCGATCTGGAGACCACCGAACGCCTCGCCATGCTCAGCCCCGTCCGCGCCCTGCTGGTGGCCGAGAGCGGCATCTTCACCCCGGACGACGTGCAACAGGTCTCCGACGCCCACGCCCAGGCCATCCTCGTCGGCGAAAGCCTGATGCGTCAGGATGACGTGGAAGCGGCGACGCGGGCGCTGCTGGCCTAGGCCGGGACCACCGCAACGGCGGCCCGCGGATCAGGCCCGTAGCGGTTTGGCCCCTGCTGGCCAGGGCGCAGGAGCAGCACCAGGACGATCAAGGCGACCGGAAACAGAAGCACCTTCCACGACTCCAGCGGGTCAGGCTGAAACAGCCATTCGGGATTCCGCACCGCGAAGACCACCCGATATGACTCGTAGAGGTTCATCACGGGGAACGGCGGCACCAACAGGGCCCACCATCCCGACAGGCCCTGGTCATGGAGGCGTCGGACGAACAGGGCGGCGAATGGAACGCACAAAGCGACGTCCACGAACGCCCGACCGTACCATTCAGCGTCCCACTGCAGGGCGTTGAGCGGAATTCTCAGCAGGAGCGACGGGATCAAGAGCAGGATGTAGATGTAGATCACATCCACGATCCTCGCGCGGCCGCTGAAGCTGACCAGTTCGCCGGCCAGAGCCTTGAGCCGGTCGCCGACCCCCGCGAGCAATGTGTCCAAGCCGTCCTCCCTCTTGTCCGCACCATGACGTCCCATCGTTTCGCGGGCAACGCCGGCTTGACGGTAACCCTGCCTTAACCGGAACACCTCAGGAACAGTTTCTGGACGTTTGCGGTTTGTTCCGCTAGCGTTCTGGAAACCGGATTCGCCTCGAGGACGTCATGCTCACGCGCAAACAGCACGAACTGCTCATGTTCATCCACGAGCGGATTCAGGAGACCGGCGTGTCTCCTTCGTTCGACGAGATGAAGGAGGCGCTGGATTTGGCGTCCAAGTCGGGCATCCACCGCCTGATCACGGCGCTGGAGGAACGCGGCTTCATCCGTCGCCTGGCCCACCGGGCGCGGGCGCTGGAGGTCACCAAGCTGCCGGAACAGGCGACGCAGGGCGCCCCGCGCGGCCACGCGGGCTTCAAGCCGGGCGTGATCGAGGGCGGCGGCCGTCCGCAGGCCGCCGAACCGGCCAACGACACCCGCGAACTGTCGCTGATGGGCAAGATTGCGGCGGGTACGCCCATCGACGCCATCGAGCACGAGACCGCCCGCTATCCGGTGCCGGAGGCCATGCTGGGCTCTGGCGAGCATTATCTGCTCGAGATCGAGGGCGACTCGATGATCGAGGCCGGCATCCTCAACGGCGATCTGGTGATCATCAAATCGACCGAGAACGCCTCGTCCGGCGAGATCGTCGTGGCCCTGGTCGAAGGCGAACAGGCCACGCTGAAGCGCCTGCGCAAGAAGGGCGCCTCCATCGCGCTGGAGCCCGCCAACCGCAACTACGAGACCAAGATCTACGGCTCGGACCAGGTCGCCGTGCAAGGCAAGCTGGTCGGCCTCATCCGCCGGTATCACTAAGCGCGTCGCCGAACCGGCTCCACGGCCGATCGCCACGCACATCTGACACCCACAGGGCTCGCCAGCGGTTCGCCGCGGCGGGCCCTTCGCGTTTCAGCTCCACCGCCCCGCCCCGGGCGTAGTCCAGCCCGTCCAGCACCAGCCGCCCTTCGCAGGACGGCGGAAGCGCGGCCAGTTCGCCCCGCACGCTGACGACCGGCGCTGACCGGCACAGGGAGTCCAGTTGCTCCGCCGACGGCGCGCGGCGGCCCCACCACAAGGCTACGGGACCGGAGGTCTCCGGCGCGCAGGAGAACCGGCCGCAGGTCCAGCGTTCCGCGGGCCGATCCACCGCCTGCAGCCCCCGCCGCCGGGTCCAGACATCGACCGCGAACTGGCGCACGCCGGGCCGGACGATCACAGCCTGCCGGTCCTGAACAAAGGCCGCCTGCGTGCCGGCGTCGCCGATCCACAGGTCCGGCGCCGGGTCGCGCGGCCAGATCAGCACCGCGCAGGCCAACGGCAGGCCCAGCCACCGCAGCGGCCCTCTCCAGAGACAGCAGAACAGCACCCCGAGGAAGGCGATGGGCAGGACGATGTCCGGCGCGCTGGCGATGGTCCGCACTGCGCCCGGCAAACCCGCAACCCGTTCACCGATGGCCAGCATCAGGTCGATGCCCCGCGCCGCCAGCCACAGGAAGGGCGCGCCCAGCCCGATCGACTCCAGCAGGGCGCCCAGGGCCAGGGCGGGCATGATCAGGAAGTCCGACAGCGGCGCCGTCGCCAGATTGGCCGCCAGCCCGTACATGGCCGAGCGGTTGAAATGCTGCATGGCGAACGGTCCCGTCGCCGCGCCCGCCACCAGACTGGCCAGCACCGCCGCCCCGACCCAGGCGCCCGTCCGCTGCACCATCAGGATCGGCCATGGCGTCGATATCTCCCTGGGACGGTGCGGCCAGGCCTCCACGAGGGCGACCAGCGCCGCCGTGGCCGCGAAGGACATCTGGAAGCCGGGCGTGACGATGGCCTCGGGCTGGAGCAGCAGGACCACCAGGGCCGCCACCGCCAGCGCGTGCATGGTGATCGCCTGCCGGTCCAGCAGGACCGCCAGGAAAGCGATGGAGGCGGTCACCGCGGCCCGCTCCGCCGGCGGCGGCGCGCCGGACACCACCAGATAGGTCCCGACCGCCAGCAGGCCCGCGACGGCCGCCGCCTTCTTGCCCGGCACGCGCAGCGCCAGCCACGGCCAGGCCGCGATCAGCAGCCGCACCAGAAAGAAGGTGAAGCCGCCCACCACCGCCATGTGCAGGCCCGAGATCGACAGGATGTGCGCCAGCCCGGAATCGCGCATGACGTCGACTTCGGCGGGATCCAGCCAGGCCTCGTGGCCCGTGGTCATGGCCGCCGCCACCCCGCCCGCGCGCTCGCCCTGCCGGGCCACGAGCCGCTGGGCCAGGTCGAAGCGCATGGCGTTGACCCACATCACCAGGCGCAGCCGCCACGGGGCCTCGGACAGGACCGCCGTCCGCGTCTCGCCGAGCGCGAACGCCACCCCGCCGATCCGCTGGAAGAAGGCCGTGCGGCCGAAATCATAGGCCCCGGGGCTGGCGGGCGCGGGCGGCGGATTGAGGATGGCGAACAGGCGCACGGCCTCGCCGGGCTCGGGCGCCACGCCCTTCACCGTCGCGCGGATGCGCACGGGCGTCTGCTCCGGCTCAAGCCCACGGATGCGCACCGGGGCGACGATGATGCGCGGGCCCGCCGCACCGGGGCTGTCGACATCCACCACCCAGCCCTCGATCACCGTCGGCCCGTCCATGGCGGGCGCTATGGGCGCGCTGACGGCGTCGGTGCGCAGCTTGGCGGCCGCCAGTCCGAGGGCGAAACAGGCCAGCATCAGCAGGCACAGGCTGACCACCCGCGCCGCATGCAGCCGCCGCCCCATGAGCCAAGCCAGCGAAGCCAGACCCGCGAAGGCCAGAAGCGGCCACAGCGGCGGCTCGGCCTTGAAGGCGAAATAGGTCGCGCAGCCCGCGCCGAACGCCACCGGCGTCCACAGTCGCCAGCGCAGGGTCTGCGCCTTGATCTGGGCGCGCAGGAAACCCGCGATCCTCACCCGGGCGCTAGGCTTTGCGGCAGGCGGGGGTATAAGGGCGGCCCGATCGGACCGACCTGAAATGACCTCCTCTTCCGCCCCGACTTCCGAAGTGGTCACCCGCTTCGCCCCCTCGCCCACCGGCTTCCTGCACATAGGGGGCGCCCGGACGGCGCTTTTCAACTATTTGTATGCACGGCGACACAACGGGAAGTTTCTCGTGCGCGTCGAGGACACCGACCGCGAGCGCTCGACCGACGAGGCCGTGAAGGCCATTTTCGACGGCATGGCCTGGCTGGAGCTGTTCGCCGACGAGGAGCCGGTGTTTCAGTTCGCGCGCGCCGACCGTCACCGCGAGGTCGCCAACATCCTGCTGGAGACCGGCCACGCCTACCGGGATTTCCTGACCGCCGAAGAGACCGGCGCCCTGCGTGACCAGGCCAAGGCCGAGGGCCGCCCCTTCGAGTCGCCGTGGCGCGACCGGACGCCCACGGTCGATGACCTGTTGAAGCCGCACACCGTCCGCTTCCGCCGCCCGGCGGACGCGCCCGTCGTCGTGGACGACGCGGTGCAGGGTTCGGTGCGCTGGGAGACAGCATCGCTGGACGATCTGGTCATCCTGCGGTCGGACGGCGCCCCGACGTACAACCTGGCCGTGGTGGTCGATGACCACGACATGGGCGTGACCCACGTCATCCGCGGCGACGACCACCTCAACAACGCCGCTCGTCAATCGTTGATCTATGACGCCCTGGGCTGGACCCGGCCGACCTTCGCCCACATCCCCCTGATCCACGGCCCGGACGGCGCCAAGCTGTCCAAACGGCACGGGGCCCAGGCGGTGCACGAATACGCCGAGATGGGCTATCTGCCCGAGGCCATGCGCAACTACCTGGCCCGCCTCGGCTGGGCCCACGGCGACGACGAGCTGTTCTCCGATGAACAGGCCCAGGCCTGGTTCGACCTGGGCGGCGTCGGCAAGGCGCCCGCGCGGCTGGACTTCGACAAGCTGGCCCACGTCAACAGCCACTGGATCCGGCTCGCCCAGGACGACCGGCTGGCCAAGCTGACCCTGGACGTCCACCTGTCGCGCGGCCACACGCTCGGCCCCGATGACGAAGTCCGCCTGCTGCGCGCCATGCCCTTCGTGAAGGACCGCGCCAGAACCACGCTGGAGCTGGCCGACCAGACCGCCTTCGTGCTGAAGACCCGCCCCCTCGCCATCGACGAAAAGGGCCAAGGCCTGCTGTCCGGCGAGTCCGGCGAGCGCATCGGACGCCTGCGCGACCGGCTGAAGCTATTCGCGAGCTGGGACGTTTTCGCCCTTGAGGCCGAGTTGAAGGCCTTCGCCGAGGAAGAGGCCGTGGGCTTCGGAAAGATCGGTCCGGCCACGCGCGCGGCCCTGACCGGCGGGGCCGCATCGCCCGACATCGCGAAAACGTTGGGGGCTCTGGGACGCGAAGAAAGCCTCGGGCGCTTGGATGATGCGCTGCAACAGACTAAGTGACGTTTACAAACAAAACGCGGCCCGCCGCCTCCCCGCGCGAGGCTGCCGCTGACAAGGGGCTGAAATGACCGAACAAGCCAAACCCGCCGGGACGGCGACCCTCAACTACGCCGGCAAGACCGTGGATCTGCCGGTGCTGTCGGGTTCGACCGGCCCCGACGTCATCGACATCCGCAAGCTCTATGCGGGCACGGACGCTTTCACCTACGACCCGGGCTTCACCTCGACCGCGGCCTGCGAGTCGGCCCTGACCTTCATCGACGGCGACGCCGGCGTGCTGCTGCACCGCGGCTATCCGATCGACCAGCTGGCCTCGCAGTCGAACTTCATCGAGGTCTGCCACCTGCTGCTGCACGGCGAACTGCCGACGGCCGCGGAATACGAGGCCTTCGAGCGCAACATCACCATGCACACCATGCTGCATGCCCAGTTCGACCGCTTCTTCGAAGGCTTCCGCCGCGACGCCCACCCGATGGCGATCATGGTCGGCACCGTCGGCGCCTTGTCGGCCTTCTACCACGACAGCCTGGACATCCATGATCCGGTGCAGCGCAATATCTCGGCCATCCGTCTGATCGCCAAGATGCCGACCATCGCGGCCCGTGCGTACAAGTACCACGTCGGCCAGCCCTTCATCTCGCCGCGCAACGACCTGTCGTACGCCGAGAACTTCCTGCGCATGTGCTTCGCCGTTCCGGCCGAGGACTATCACGTCGATCCGCGCCTGGTTCGCGCCATGGACCGCATCTTCACCCTGCACGCCGACCACGAGCAGAACGCCTCGACCTCGACCGTCCGTCTGGCCGGCTCGTCGGGCGCCAATCCCTTCGCCTGTATCGCCGCCGGCATCGCCTGCCTGTGGGGCCCGTCGCATGGCGGCGCCAACGAAGAGGCGCTGAACATGCTCAAGGAGATCGGCACCCCGGACAAGATCCCGGAGTTCATCCAGGGCGTGAAGGACCGCAAATTCAAGCTGATGGGCTTCGGCCACCGGGTCTACAAGAACTACGATCCGCGCGCGAAGGTCATGCAGCAGTCGGCCTACGAAGTGCTGGCCGCCACGGGCCGCGAGAACGATCCGCTGTTCGTCGTCGCCAAGGAGCTGGAGAAGGTCGCCCTGCAGGACGAGTATTTCACCTCGCGCAAGCTGTTCCCGAACGTGGACTTCTATTCGGGCATCACCCTGTCGGCGATGGGCTTCCCGACCTCGATGTTCACCGTGCTGTTCGCCCTGGCCCGCACCGTCGGCTGGATCGCCCAGTGGCAGGAAATGATGGCCGACCCGGGCCAGAAGATCGGCCGTCCGCGCCAGCTGTACACCGGCCCGACCGAGCGCGATTACGTGCCGATCGAAAACCGCGGCTGATCCACGCCCGACCGGACAGAACGCCGGGGCCCCGCGCCCCGGCGTTTTTCTTTGTCCGGACACGATTTCCCGGCGTCCGGACGCCTTCGCCGTTGAAGCCGCCCGTGGGGCGCCGTCTGCTGAGCCCATGACCCAACACGCCAAAACCGCTCCCCGCCCCTCCCAGGGGCCTGTCCGCGAACTGATCGACACCGTCCGCGTGGTCGCGATCGGCCTGCTGGCCGCCACCGCCATCCAGACGACCCTGTACCAGCCCTTCACCATCCCCTCGTCCTCGATGGAGCCGGGGCTGGTGATCGGCGACTATGTGGTGGTGTCGAAATTCGCCTACGGCTGGAGCCGGGCCTCCCTGCCCTTTAACCCGCCGCTGCCGGACGGCCGCCTGTTCGGACGTACGGCCGAGCGGGGCGACGTGGTCGTCTTCCGCCGCCCCAGCGCGCCGCAGCAGACCTGGGTCAAGCGCGTCATCGGCCTGCCGGGCGACCGGGTGCAGGTCATGGGCGGAACGGTGTTCGTGAACGGCAGCGCCATCCCCCGCACGCCGCTGAACCTGGTCCAGGACCAGGATGATTCCGGCGTCCAGGTGCTGCGAGTGCGCGAGACCACGCCGGAGGGGCGCCAGTACCTCACCTATGACCGCGGGTCCGGCCTGCCGGGCGACGACACCGGCGTCTATGTCGTGCCCGAGGGCCAGTATTTCATGATGGGCGACAACCGCGACAACTCGCTGGACAGCCGCTGGCCCGGCGATGTCGGCGTCGGCCTGCTGCCGGCCGAGAATATCGTCGGCAAGGCCGAGATCGTGGTCGCGTCGTGGAAGCCCGGCGCCGGCCTGTTCAAGCCCTGGACCTGGCTGAACCTGCGCGGCGGACGGCTCTTCAAGCCGGTCCGCTAGACCCGTTAGCGGCGGAACTCGTCATAGCTGACGACGCCGTCGTGGTTACGGTCCAGCCGCTCGAAGGCGGCGCGGGACGCAGGCGCGCTCTGGGCCAGCGACGGAGCGGCGATGGAGCCCAGGGCCAGTCCCGCCGCCAGCGCCGCGACCGCGTGCCACAGGCGGGTCCGACCCCGCCCCGACCGCCTCTCGCCGCCGATCTCGCGCTCCATGAAGGCCCGTACGGCTTCGCTGACCGTCTGGCCGTTCTCGCGGCAGCGCTCGGCGAAGGCGGTCTTGGCGCCGTAGGGCACGCGCACCTCGATGGTCTCGCTCTTCTTGGGGGCTTTCTGGCGGGTCATCGCTCAATCCTCTTCGAGGGCTCAGCAAGCCCCGATCTCCGGACCAGAATGTGGCCTCGGCCCCGCCGCGTCTAGACCAGACGCAGGTCGCGGAAACGTTCGCCCAGGTCGTCGAGGTCGCGGTGCATGTGGGCCAGGCCGATGGCCGCCGCTCCTCGGGCCAGATCGCCGTCGGACTCGCCGCCGCCCAGCGCCAGCACCGGATCGGGATCGCCCAGCGGCTCCCCCGCCTCGCCCCGCGACAGCGCCTCCAGACGGACCACCGCGGCCGTGGCGGCGTGAATCCACGGCTCCAGACGGTCCAGCGCCCCGGAGGCCTGGAAGCCGCGCCCCAGGATGACGATGTCGCTGCGCACCCGCCAGAAGGCCCGCACCAGGGCCGCGCGGTCGGCGGTCTCCTTCTGGCTGCCCGGCAGGTCGATGACATTGGTCGCCGCCTGCCCCAGCGCATCGAGCCGCTTCTTCATGTCCGCGTGGCTGCGGGCCAGGTCGCCCGCGTCGGCGGCGTCCCCGCGCATGACCAGCGCCAGCAGGGCCGCGGCCTTGCCCGCCGCCTCCCGCGCCTGCAGCCGGAAGGTCTGGCGCGCATGCCGGGGAAACAGCAGCAGGATGGCGATGACGCCGACCCCGCTGCCGGTCAGGATCTCCATCACCCGGTCCAGCGCCAGCGAGGCGGGTCCCTCGGGCCCCGCGCCGCCGGCGATGACGATGGCGGCCGTCACCGGCGCGATCTTCAGCCAGGGCCGACCCGCGGCGAAGAAGGCCAGGCCCGCCGTCGACAGGGCCAGGGCTCCGACCATGGCGCTGACGCCCTCGGGCCGCACGAAGGCCACCGCTCCGCCGATCAGGGCCCCGACGATGGTGCCGACGGTCCGGTCGCGCGCCACGGCCACCACCCCGCCGCCGACGCTGGTCTGGATGACCACGATGGCCGAGATCACGCTCCAGTAGGGATGCGGCAGGCCCAGCGCGGTGGCCAGATAGAAGGCCGCGGCGGCCCCGACCGCCATCTGCACGGCGGCGCGCACCTCGGCCGCCCGGCGGGGGCTGAGCGCGCGCGCCATGCTCAGCGCTCCATCCAGTGGGCCAGCGCCCCGCTGACCAGCTCCGGCGCCTCGATCGGCGTCAGGTGGCCGCAACCCGGCGCGATGACCAGTTCGGCGTCCGGGACCAGCCCGGCGATCTCGCGGTGACCCGCCGGCGGGGTGATCTGGTCCACCTCCCCGCACAACACCAGCGTCGGCCCGCGATACGCCCGCAGCGCCGCCTCGCCGTCCCCGCGAACGATGGCGCTCTGGCGGATGAAGACCTCGGCTCCCAGCCGCTGGGTCATCGCCTTGACCCGCTCGGCCATGTCCGGGTTCGCGACATGGTCGGGGGCCATATAGGTCCTCAGCAGACGGTCCCCGATCCCGACGAACCGGCCGGACGCCGTCGCCAACCGGGTCTGCGTCGCCCGCTCGGCGGCGCGCTCGGGCGTGTCGGGACGAATCCCGGTGTCCAGCAGGGCCAGCCGCTCGATCCGCTCCGGACGGTGCATCAGCATGGCCTGGGCCACATAGCCGCCCATCGAGAAGCCCGCGACCGCGACCGGTCCCTCGGCCAGCGCGAAGACGGCCTCGACCAGCGCCGCCATCGTCTCGCCCCGGGTGATGTCCGCGACCCGCACGTCGAAGCGCGGCGACAGGGCGGCGACCTGGTCCCGCCACAGGTCCGCGTCGTTCAGCAGCCCCGGGATCAGGATCAGGGGCGCCGGCGACACGGTCTCAGCGTCCCGCCCTGGCCGCGATGACGCGCAGCACCGCATCGGCCGCCAGGCTGGACGGGTCCGGTGCATTGCGACCCATCAGATCCAGCGCCGCCGTCTGCCGCTCGGCCTGCGTCCGGCGCGCCTCGGGATCGGCCAGCAGCCGCTCCACCTCTGCGGCGACCTTCTCCGGCGTGGCGTCGTTCTGGATCAGCTCGCGGGCGATCTCCTCGTCCGCCGCGTGATTGAACAGGGTCGCGTACTTGCCCGTGAAGAAGGGCTTCATGATCGCGTAGCTGAGCGGCTGGAAGCGATAGCCGATGACCATGGGCGCGCCGGCCAGCGCCAGCTCGGTCGAGACCGTGCCGCTGGTCGCCAGCGCCACCGTGGCGGCCTTCATCGCATCGTACTTCTCGGCCTCGGACACCAGGTGCACGCGGAAGGGCCAGGCGGCGATCCGTCCGGTCACGTCCTCGGCGACGGTGCCGGCGGCGACCACGGCGACTTCCAGCGCCGGATTCTGGCGCTTCACCCGCCCCACCGCGCCCTCATAGACAGGCGTCATCAGCCGGATCTCGGACGGGCGGCTGCCCGGCAGGACCAGCAGCAGGTCGGCGTCCGGCGCAATGCCCCGGCGGGCGCGGAAGGCGGCGGGGTCCGCCGCGCTCATGTCCACATGCAGGGCCTGCGAGCCGACGACCGTCGTCGCCAGCCCCTCGCGCTCGAACCACGGCGCGTCAAAGGCGTACAGCGCCAGCAGGTGATCCACGGACTGCGCCAGGGTCTTGGCCCGGCCAGGCCGCGAGGCCCAGACCTGCGGCCCGACGTATTTGATCAGGGGCACGCCCGGCAGCGCCTCTTTCAGCGCCTTGGCCACCCGGATGGTGAAGCCCCAGCTGTCGATCAGCACGACCGCGTCGGGCTTCTCCGCCACGGCATGGGCCACGGTGTCGGCTACCCGCTTCTTGACCACGCCATAGGCCTTCAGGCCTTCGATCCAGCCGAGGATGGACAGTTCGGCGATGTCGAAGGGGCTGACCACCCCCTCGGCGGCCATCTTGGGCCCGCCCACGCCGACGAAGGTGATGTCCGCGCCCAGCCGGGTCTTCAGCGCCTGCGCCAGACCGGCGCCCAGCGCGTCTCCAGACGCCTCGGCGGCGACCAGCATGATCTTCAGCGGACGGCTCATCGGTCCTCGCCCCAGACATAGAGCCCCAGCCGGTCGGCGGCCTCGATCAGGGACGGACGGTCGATGACGATCAGCTTGCCCGCCACCCCGCCGACGCCCGCCAGACCGGCGGCGGCGGCCATCTCGATGGTGTGCGCGCCCATGACCGGCATGTCGACGCGCAGGTCCTGGATCGGCTTGGGCGCCTTGCCCAGCGCCCCCTTGCGGATGGAGGCCGAGCCGCGCAGGTCGGCGGGCAGGCTGGCGACGCGCATCAGCATGGCGTCCGTGCCCTCCTGGGCCTCCACGGCCAGCACCAGGCCGTCGCAGACGACCGCGCCCTGGCCGATATCCAGTTCGCCCGACTTCTCGGCGACGTACAGCGCCTTCCGCAGATCGGTCAGCTGGTCTTCGCTCGGCTGGACCCGGCCCAGCGCTCCGGCCGGAAGGGTCTCTCCGCCCAGGATGTCGTCGGCGCCCTCGACCAGGTAGCCGTCGGCCTCGAACACCGACAGGATCTTGCGCAGCAGGGCGTCGTCGCCCTTGGTCGCGGCGGCGATGATGCCCGGCAGGACGGTCGCGCCCTTGAAGTCAGGCTTCAGGGTCTTGAAATCGGGCCGGCTGACCGTCCCGGCCAGGCAGACCGCCTTGCAGCCGGCCTTCTTCATCGCCGACAGGATCTTGCCGATCTCGGCCATGCCCGCGTCGATGCCCGGATAGTGGGCCAGATGCGGGTCGGCGAAGCCCGCCAGCCGGATCACGAACACCGGCCGGCCCTCGGCCTCGCAGCGCGCCGCCACCGAGACGGGCAAGGCCCCGCCTCCGGCGATCAGGGCCAGCTTGCCGCTCATCCGCGTTCCGGAAGAGCGACCGGTCGCCGCGTGTCCTCGCGGATGAAGGCGACGATCTCCTGGATCTCCGGCAGGTCGGCATAGGTCGCCGCCGCCTCGGTCAGGCGCTCGGAGAACAGGCCCTCGCCCTCGAAGATGTCGCGATAGGCGGCCAGCAGGCGGCGAATGGCGTCCTTGCCGTAGCCCTTCCGTTTCAGGCCGATCAGGTTCAGCCCGTGCAGGCGCACGTGATTGCCCCAGGCCGAGCCGTAGGGGATCACGTCGCGCGTCACCGCCGACAGGCCGCCGACGATGGCGCCCTGCCCGATCCGCCCGAACTGGTGCACCGCCGCCAGTCCGCCGAGGAAGACCTTGTCGCCGACCCGGGCGTGACCGCCCAGGGTGGCGTTGTTGGCGAAGGTCACGTTGCTGCCCACGATGCAGTCGTGCCCGACGTGGGCACCGGTCATGAACAGGTTGTTCGAGCCGATGGTGGTCAGCTTGCGGTCGCCCGGCGTGCCCCGGTTGAAGGTCGCGTGCTCGCGGATCGTGTTGTTCTCGCCGATCTCCAGCGCAACCGGCTCACCCTTGTAGCCGCCGTGCTGAGGGTCCCCGCCCATGACGCAGAACGGGTGGATCGTCGTGCCGGCGCCGATCGCGGTGTCCTGCTGGATCACCACGTGACTGGCGACGCGCACGCCCTCGGCCAGCACGACGTTCGGCCCGATGATGCTCCACGGGCCGATATCGACGCCATCGGCCAGTCTGGCCGACGCATCGACCTGGGCTGTGGGGTGGATGGCCATCAGGTCGCCGGCTGATCGACGGTCACGACCATCGCCATGAACTCGGCCTCAGCGGCCAGCTTGCCGTCGATGAAGGTCTCGCCCCGGAACTTGTAGGCGTCGCCGCGGGCGCGGGTCACCCTGACCTCCATGCGCAGCTGGTCGCCCGGCCGGGCCGGTTTGCGGAAGCGCACGCCGTCGATCGACATGAACATGATGACCTTGTCGGCCACCGCGACATCCATGGTCTTGGACATCAGCAAGGCGCCCGTCTGGGCCATCGCCTCGACGATCAGCACGCCCGGCATGACCGGATCGATCGGGAAATGCCCCGGGAAGAACGGCTCGTTATGCGTGACGTTCTTGATCCCGGTGATCGAGGTCGCGGGCACGAAATTCTCGGCCTTGTCGACGAGCAGGAAGGGATATCGGTGGGGGAGCCGCCGCATCACCTCGGCGTAATCGATGCTGCCGTTCTCGTCGGCCATGGCTCTACTCCCTGTCGTCCTTTTTCTTCGACGCCTGTTTGGACACCCAGATCGTTTCGCGCAAGAATTGTCGAATGGGTTTCGCTGGATAACCGGACCAGGTCTCCCCCGCCGGGATGTTCGCCAGCACCCCGGCGCCGCCCGCGACCCGGGCGCCTTCGCCGATGGCCAGGTGGTCGCCGATGCCGGCCTTGCCGCCGAACATGACGCCGTCGCCGACCGTCACCGACCCGGAAATCCCCGTGTGGGCGGCGATCAGGCAGTTGCGGCCGATCGTGCAATTGTGCGCGATCATGACCAGATTATCGATCTTGGTGTTCTCGCCGATGACCGTGTCGTCATAGGCGCCGCGGTCGATGCAGGTGTTCGCGCCCACCGTGACTCCGTCCTGGATGACGACCCGGCCCAGCTGGGGCACATCGACCGGTCCGACGCGCGATCCGGCCGCGCCGAAGCCCGGCTCGCCGATGCGAACGCCGGAATACAGTTTCACCCGGTCGCCGATCAGGGCGAAGCCGATGGTGACGTTGGAACCGATGTGACAGTCGCGGCCGATCTGCACGCCCGGGCCGATCACCGTATTGGCGCCGACGCGGGTGCCGCGGCCGATGCGGGCGCCGTGACCCAGCACCACGCCGGGCTCCAGCACTACCGTCTCGTCCTCGACGGCGAAGACAGGGTCGGCGGCCTTGTCGAGCGCATGCGGGCGGTGGAACAGCAGTGACGCCGCCGCCCAGGCGGCCTGGGGCGTCGATGACACCAGCACGGCGGCGGAGGCCGGCGCCAGGTCGGCGGCGGCGGCCGGAACGATCACGCAGCCGGCCGCGGTGGCCTTCAGCTGTTCAGCGAATTTGCGGTCGCCGAGAAAGGCGACCTCGGTCGAACCGGCGGTCCCCAAAGGCGCAACGGCGGAGACCTTTCGGTCCCCGCCGCGCGAGACTTCGGCCCCGATCCGTTCGGCCAGCCCGGCGACGTCCAGCGTCGGCAGGCTCTCGAAAAATCGCGGGTCAGGCATTCCGGATCGCAGGCTTATTGCTGCGGCTGGACCGGCACGGCGCTGCGCGTGAACTGCGGCAGCGACGGCAGGGCCTGGTTCAGGCGCTGGATCGCGGCTTCGGTCAGATCCATCTGCGGGTTCACGGCCAGAACCGAACCGCCGTCCAGCAGGATGCTGCAGCCCTTCTCCTGATAAAGGGCGGTGATGATCGGGCGGGCGGCGTTGACGATCGTCTGGGTTTGCAGACGCTCGGTGTAGCGCAGCTCGTTGGTGCGGGTCTCTTCCAGCTGCTGGGCTTCCTGCAGACGGGTCTGCCAGGCGCGGCCGCGCGAGCCGTCCGGATCGGCGGCCTGGCCGCCCTGTTGCAGCGCCGTGGCTTCGGTTTCCAGGGTCGCGGCGTACGGGGCCAGCTCGCCACGCACTTCTTCACCGAGGCGTTGCAGGCCGGTGGCCAGCGAACGGCCGGCGGTGCTGTTCGTGATCAGGGCTTGCGGGCTGTACATGCAGACGCCCGCCAGGACCGGTCCGTGCGTGAGCGGAGCCGGCTGCTGGGCCTGGGCTTGGGCCGAGGCGGTTCCGGCGGCGAGGGTGGCGACGGCGAAGGCGCCGATAGCGAACAGTTTCATGGTCAGGCCTTTGGAGCGGGACGTCGTCCCGCGGTTAGAACTGGGTTGAAGTCGAGAAGCGGAAGGTTTCGGTTTTGTCGTAGTCTTCCTGGCCGATAATCTTGCTGAGGTCGAAGCGGATCGGACCCATCGGCGAACGCCAGTGGATGCTGATGCCGGCCGACGCACGCAGTTCGAGCTCGTCCACGATCTTGGCGTCGGGAAGCCCCGCCGAGGTGACCGTGTAACGATCATCCAGCGCGCCCAGGGTGCCCACATCGGTGAACAGCGAGGTCCGGATGCCGTATTCTTCCGGAAGATAGTTGGGAACCGTCAGCTCCAGCGTGCCGATGACGTAGAAATTGCCGCCCAGCGCGTCGGTGGTGTTCAGGTCGCGCGGACCGATGCCCGCGGTTTCGAAGCCGCGGAAGCTGTTGCCGCCCTTGAAGAAGCGGTCGTTGATCCGGATCGGATCCCCGCCCCAGCCGGCGACATAGCCGGTCGAGGCCTGGGCCGTGACGATCCAGGCGGGGGAGAAGCCCCAGTAGGCCGACACTTCAGCTTCGGTCTTCACATAGTTCACGTCGCCGCCGATGCCGGCGAAGTCCTGACGCAGGGTGCCCGTCCAGCCGCGCGTGGGGCGGACCGGGTCGTTCCGGCGGTCGACCAGGATGGTGTAGCCGGCCGAGGAGTTGATGTACGAGCCGACCTGGTCGCACAGGGCGTTCGAGCCCGAGCCGCTGCTGCTGCAATAGCCCGACGGAACGATGATCTCGTCCGACTTCAGGAAGTAGCGGGTGCTGAGCAGGGTGAAGCCGTTCAGCGGATAGGACAGGCGCACGCCGCCGCCGGTCGAGCGGTAGTCGTACGACGAATATTCGCTCAGGTCGTAGCGCGAGTGGAAGGCGTCGAAGCCGGCGCGCAGGTCACGACCGAGGAATTTCGGCTCGGTGAAGCGGAAGTCGATCTGCTGGCGCAGCGAGCCCCACTCCAGACGGGCGACCACGTTCTGGCCGCGTCCGCGGAAGTTGCGCTCGGTGATGCCCAGGTTCAGCACGAAGGAGTCGACCGAGCTGAAGCCGGCGCCGACCGACAGTTCGCCGGTGGGCTGTTCCTGCACGGTGACGTTGACGATCGACCGGTCCGGAGCCGAGCCGCGGGCTTCCTCGACGGTCACGTCCTTGAAGAAGCCCAGGGCGCGCAGATTGTTGCGCGACCGCTCCAGCAGGGTGCGGTTGAAGGCGTCGCCTTCGCTCAGCATCATTTCGCGGCGAATGACGTTGTCGAGGGTCCGGGTGTTGCCGACCACGTTGATCCGGTCGACGTAGACGCGCTGGCCTTCCTTGATGTTGAAGGTCACGTCGACCTTGTCGGTCTCCGGATTGGCGCGGTACTCGGGCTCGATCTCGACGAAGGCGTAGCCGGCCGAACCGGCGGCGAACGTCAGGGCGTCGACGGCCGTCTCGATCTTGTCGCTCTCGTAGAGGTCGCCTTCGTGGATCGGCAGCAGCAGCTGCAGGAATTCGGGGTTCAGGCGGTCGTTCTCGGTGACGATGTTGATCGTCCCGAAATTGTACCGGTCGCCCTCGTCCACCGTCATGGTGATGCCGAAGTTGGAGTCGTCCGGCGTCAGCTCGCTGACCGCCGAAAGGACGCGGAAGTCGTAGTAGCCGCGGTTGGTGTAGAATTTCCGCAGCTGCTCACGATCGTAGTCCAGGCGGTTCGGATCGTAGTTGTCCGTGCTGGAGAACAGGCGCCACCACTGCGACTGCTTGGTGATCATGACCTCGCGCAGGTCGTTGTCCGAGAAGGCCTGGTTGCCCAGGAAGGTGATCGCGCGCACGCCCGTTTCGGGGCCTTCGTTGATCTCGAACACCACGTCGACGCGGTTCTGTTCAAGCTGGACGATCTTGGGCGTGACGGTCGCGCCGATACGGCCCGACAGGCGGTACAGCTCGACGATCTTGCCGACGTCTTCCTGAATGCGGGCGCGGGTGTAGATGCCGCGCGGCTTCAGGGTGACTTCCTCGGTCAGCTTCTCCTGGCCGAGCGCGCTGTTTCCCTCGAACACCACCTGGTTGATGATCGGGTTCTCGACGATCTCGACGATCAGGTCGCCGTTCGGCTGGACGCCCAACTGGACGTCGGCGAACAACTGGGTGCGGGTCAGGGTCCGGACCGCCACGTCCAGCACGGCGGCGTCGACGACGTCGCCCGGCTGGATCGGCAGGTAGGACAGGACCGTCGTCTGGTCGATCCGCTGGTTGCCGCGCACCAGGATGCGGGAAACCTGCACCCGGTCCGCGGGAGCCGGAGCCGCCGGGGCGGCCTGGGCGGCGGCGGGCGCGGCCTCGATCGGAGGGCCCGGCTGGAGGACCGGCGCGGCGGGCGGCGCGCTCTGGGCCAGCGCCGGTCCCGCCAGGCCGGCGGCGATCGCCAGCACCAGCAGGCTGGGGCTCGCGGCGCGAGCGAAACGAAGGGCGGACGCGTCTTGTCGGATCATACGGGGAACCATCGGGGGCTGGCGTTGGCTCATCAGGCGAGCCCGCCGAGGAATTTGAACAAACTCAGTTTCTGGAGATCGTTCCAGGTTGCGAACAACATCAATCCCGCCAGCAAAGCAAGACCGACCCTGTAGCCGACCTCCTGAACACGGGCGGGGACTGGCCGGCGCGCCACAGCCTCATAGCCGTAGAACACCAGGTGGCCCCCATCCAGAACGGGAATCGGCAACAGATTAACAATACCCATTCCGATCGAAACTATGGCGGCGAACTGCAAATAGGTCAGCATCAGATTCAGCATCAGGATGGCGGGCGGCGCCTCATAGGCGACAGCCTGCTGGGTCACGCCCCCGGCGGCCTTGGCGATGCCCAGCGGACCGTTCAGCAGGTCGCCGGATTCCTTGCCGGAGAATATCCGGCCGATGTAGCGGAAGGTGCTGCTGACCACAGACACCATGGTGTCGGCGCCCTTGCCCACGGCCTCGATCGGATTCAGGCGGTTGTAGTGGATGTCCTGCGGCAGCGAGGACAGCGTCATCCCGGTGCGCGCCACCCAGATCCGGCCGGCGATGGGATCGTTCTCCAGGCGGCGCAGGGGCGTGGCGGTCAGCTGCAGCGTCCGCCCGCCCCGCTCCACGGTGAAGGTCAGGGCGTCATTGGCCGACAGCACGATGGTGCGCGTGACTTCCCCGCTGTCCCGGATCGGGCGTCCGTCGATGGCCGTGATCAGGTCGAGCCGCTGGAAACCGGCGGCGGCGGCGGGGCCGCCGGGCTCCACCTCGGCGACGCGCGGCGCGGCGATCTGCTCGCCCACCACGCTGAACAGCAGGGTCAGAAGCACCAACGCCAGCGCGAAGTTCGCCGCCGGGCCCGCCGCCACGATCAGGGCGCGCTGCCAGACCGGCTTGAAATGGAAATAGTCGCGCTCGGCTCCCGGACCATGCTCCGCGATCACCCGCGACTTAAGCTCGGCCAGTCCGGCCTGGTCCGGCACGCTGGACGCGTCCAGATCGCCCGAGAACTTCACGTAGCCGCCCAGCGGCATCCAGCCCAGGCGCCATTCGACGCCCCGGCGATCGACGCGGCTCAGCAGTGAACGGCCAAAGCCGATCGAAAACCGGTCGATCTTCACGCCGAAGGCGCGCGCGACAAGGAAATGGCCCAGCTCATGGATGGTGACGATGAACGTCAGCACCAGCAGGAATGGCACGATGTAGATAAGCGCCTGGCCTAAAAAGCCCGTCATGCCGAAAAGGGTCCTCCGCCGTTCAGGCCGCCGCCGCGAGACCCCGAACGATCGATTCCGCCACCCGTCGCGCCTCCGCGTCCACGGCCAGGGCCGCGTCACAAGCGTTATGGGAACCGGAATCCACCCCCGAAGCCGTTATGCGCGACAAGGTGTCGGCGACGACTGCGGCAATATTGAGAAAGCCCAGTCGGCGGTCAAGGAAAGCCAGGGCCGCGACCTCGTTGGCGGCGTTGAATACGATCGGGGCCGCACCGCCCGCCTGCAGCGACCGGCGCGCCAGCCCCAGCAACGGGAAGCGCGCCTCGTCGGGCGCCTCGAAGGTCAGCCGACCCAGCGCGGCCAGGTCCAGCCGCGGCGCCGGCCAGGCGATCCGGTCAGGCCAGGCCAGGGCGCAGGCGATCGGCGTCTTCATGTCCGGCGGCCCCATCTGGGCCAGGGTCGAGCCGTCGATGTATTCGACCAAGCTGTGAATGATCGATTCCGGGTGCACGACGACGTCGATCCGCTCGGCCGGCATGTCGAACAGATAGGCCGCCTCGATCATCTCCAGGCCCTTGTTTGCCATGCTGGCGCTGTCGACGGAAATCTTTGCGCCCATGCTCCAATTGGGGTGAGCCACCGCCTGTTCCGGCGTGATCGCGGCCATGTCGGCGGCGCGGGTGGTGCGGAACGGGCCGCCCGACGCGGTCAGGGTCAGTTTCAAGACCTGTTCCGGCGCGTCGTGCGGGAAGACCTGGAAGATGGCCGAATGCTCCGAATCGACCGGGATCAGACGTCCGCCGGACCGGCGCACCCGCTCGATCAGGGCCGGACCGCAGCAGACCAGGCTTTCCTTGTTGGCCAGGGCCAGCGTCGCCCCGGTCGAGGCGGCGGCCCAGGCCGACTTCAGCCCCGCCGCGCCGACGATCGAGGCCATCACCCAGTCGGCGGGCCGCGAGGCCGCCTCGGTGATCGCCGCCTCGCCCGCGGCGGCCTCGACGCCGCTGCCGGAGAGGGCGTCGCGCAATTCATCCAGGCGAGCCGGGTCGGCGGTCACCGCAACCTTCGGCTTCCAGCGGCGGGCCTGTTCAGCCAGCCGGGCGATGTTGGCGCCGCCGGTCAGGGCCTCGACCTCGAAGGCCCCCGCCCCGCCCGCTTCGGCCTGTTCCATCAGGTCCAGGGTCGAGCAGCCGACCGAGCCGGTGGAGCCCAGCACCGTGATGCGGCGACGGATCATGCTCCGCCTCCGCCCATCATGACGGCGATCAGACGTCCGCAGGCCACCACCACCGCGGCGAACATCAGGCCGTCCACCCGATCCAGCAGGCCGCCGTGTCCGGGAATCAGATTGCCCGCGTCCTTGACCCCGTAGCGGCGCTTGAGGGCGGACTCCCACAGGTCCCCGGCCATGGTGGCGATCGCGGCCGCCAGCCCCAGCAGGCCGCCCCACAGGCCGATGCCCATGTCCAGGTAGACGCCCATCAGGGCGCCGGCCACGGTCCCCGCGGCCAGTCCTCCGATGAAGCCCGACCAGGTCTTGTTGGGCGAGAAGCGCGGCCACAGCTTGGGCCCGCCAATGGTCGAGCCGGCCAGATAGGCCATGATGTCCGAGGCCCAGGCCACGGCGAAGGCGAAGACGGTCCAGTACAGGCCGACATGCGGTCCCGCCTCGGTGTCCGCACCGCGCAGCCAGATCAGCAGAACGGCGGGCCAGCCGAGGTAGAGCACCCCATAGGCGGCATCCAGCGCCTCCTGCCCGCGGCTGCGGGCGAACATCCCGGCCGCGGCGGCGCAGAACACCAGCATCACCAGGGCCAGGGACAATTGGCCGACGTGGGCCGAGATCACCGCCGCGAACAGGCCGAAGCCGACGGCGCCCGCCATCAGCCGCCAGGCGGCCGCGGCGCTCATCATCGCCCATTCGATCGACAGCAGGACGCAGGCAAGCAGCATCAGGCCCAGGAACCACAGGCCACCCGCCCAGATGGCCAGGACGGCGGCGGGCGCCAGCACCAGGGCCGAAGCGGCTCTCAGTCCGATGTCGCCGGCCCGAACCGCCATCAGCCGGCCACGCGGGCGGCGGGACGACCGCCGAAACGGCGATCACGGCTGCGGAACTGCGCGACCACGTCAGCCAGGGCGGCCTCGCCGTAGTCGGGCCACAGGATGTCCTGGTAGATCAGCTCGGCGTAGGCGGCTTCCCACAACAGGAAGTTCGACAGCCGGTATTCGCCCGAGGTGCGCACGATCACATCCACCGGCGGTCCTCCCGCGGTCGACAGGCCTGCGCCCAGCGCGGCCTCGTCCAGCGGTTCGACGGCCTCGCCCGCCCTGACCCGGTCAACGTAGCGCTGCGCGGCGTCGACGATGTCGGCCCGGCCGCCATAGTTGAAGGCGACCTGCAGGGTGAATTTGGTGTTGTGGGCCGTCGTCGCCTCGGCGCGGTCGACGATCTCGGCGATGTCGGCGGGCAGGCCCTGCCGGCGGCCCAGGATGCGCAGGCGCACCCCTTCCCGCTCCAGCCGCTTCAGGTCGCTGCCGACATAGGTGCGCACCAGCCCCATGAGGTCCGAGACCTCCTCGGCCGGGCGCTGCCAGTTCTCGGTCGAGAAGCCGAACACCGTCAGGCAGGTGATGCCCAGCGCGGGCGCGGCCTGGATGGTGCGCTTGAGCGCCTGCACGCCCTCCCGATGCCCGAGGGCGCGCGGCAGGCCCCGCGCCTCGGCCCAGCGGCCGTTGCCGTCCATGATCAACGCGACATGGCGCGGCCCCGGAGACGCAGGACTTGGGGGCTCAGGACTGAGAGGTTCGGCGCTCATGCGTCGGCTATCCTATGGCAGATCGCGCCATCAGACCTGCATGATCTCAACTTCCTTGGCCTTCAAGGCCTCGTCGACACGCTTGATGGCCGCGTCCGTGTCCTTCTGGACCTCGGCTTCCATCTTCTTCTGCTCGTCCTGGCTGATGTCGCCCGCCTTCTCGGCCTTCTTCAGGTCGTCGTTGGCGTCGCGGCGCACGTTGCGGACGGCGATCTTCTGCTGCTCGGCGTATTTGCCGGCCAGCTTGGCGAACTCCTTGCGGCGTTCCTCGGTCAGCGGCGGGATCGGGATGCGCAGCATCTGGCCGTCCAGGATCGGGTTCAGGCCCAGGCCGGCGGAGCGGATGGCCTTCTCGACCGCGACGACCATTCCCTTGTCCCAGACGCTGACCGACAGCAGGCGCGGCTCGGGCACGCTGATGGCGGCGACGGCGTTCAGCGGCGAGGTCGAGCCGTAGGCTTCCACCTGCACCGGATCCAGCAGGCCGGCGTGGGCGCGGCCGGTGCGCAGGCCGTTGAACTCTTCCTTCAGGGCGGCGACCGCCTTGTCCATGCGATCGCGGTAGGTCTTCAGATCGGGCTTGGCCATGATCGTTTCTCTCGTCTTCTTATAAGGTTGTCAGGCGGCCTTGCCGTCGGCGCTTATGACGGTGAAGTGGCCCTTCCCGGTCAGGGCGTTCCGGAACGACCCGTCTTCCCGGATGGAGAAGACCACGATCGGAATGCCCGAGTCACGCATAAGGGCCACGGCCGAGGCGTCCATGACCTTCAGGTCGCGCGCCAGGACGTCGTGGTAGGTCAGGGTGTCGTAGCGGGTCGCCGTCGGGTCCTTCTTCGGGTCGGCGGTGTAGACGCCGTCCACGCTGGTGCCCTTCAGTAGGGCGTCGCAGCCCATTTCGGCGGCGCGCAGGGCGGCGCCCGAGTCGGTGGTGAAGAAGGGCGCGCCGACACCGGCGGCGAAGATCACCACACGTCCCTTCTCAAGGTGGCGCAGGGCGCGGCGGCGCACATAGGGCTCGGCCACCGCGTTCATGGTCAGGGCGCTCTGCACCCGGGTCTGGACCCCGATCTTCTCCAGCGCGGCCTGCATGGCCAGGGCGTTCATGACCGTCGCCAGCATGCCCATGTAGTCGGCCGAGGCGCGATCCATGTCGCCCGCCGCCTTGGACAGGCCGCGGAAGATGTTGCCGCCGCCGATGACCAGGCAGATTTCGACGCCCTCGCGGGCCACGTCGGCGATGGCCCCGGCCACCGAGGCCACGGTCTTCATGTCGATGCCGTAGCCCTGATCGCCCATCAGCACCTCGCCCGACACCTTGAGCAGGACGCGTTTGTAGCGGAACTCGGACGGAACGTCGGGCATGGGCAGACCTTGGGCGGGGGATTCGGCTCCTTATAGGAACCTCACCGCCCGCTTCAAAGCCCCGGCGACATACAGACCCCGGATGATCGCGGTTCCGGCCCGCTTCCTAGAGCCGCAGGATGATCGTCTCGACGATCGGACGGCGGTCCCAGATCTGCTGGCTGGCCTTCTTCAGCACGCGCGAGATGGCCTGCTCGATGACCATTTCGTCCTCCAGCGCCGGGCCCTTGAGCTTCAGGACCGTCTGCTCGACCCGTTCGGCCAAATCGTCCAGGGCGTCGCCCAGCGGCGCCTCTTCATCGCCCGGCAGGCCGATGGCCCGCACGTCGATGTCGCTGACGATCTTGCCGCGCCGGTCCATGGCGAAGCTGACGATCAGCACGCCGTTGGTCGAGGCGTGACGCCGCTCGTGCAGGGCCTCGCCCTGTTCGGTCACCAGACGCCCGCCGTCGACGTACAGGCGGCCCGAGGGCACTTCGTCGATGATGGCGGCGGGTCCGGGGGCCAGGCGCACCATGTCGCCGTTGCGCGGCGTCACCGTTTCCGGAACGCCCATGTCCTTGGCCAGGTTGGCGTGTTCGGCCAGGTGGCGGCGCATGCCGTGGGTCGGCACGGCGATCTTCGGCCGCGCCCATTCGTACATCTGCTTCAGTTCGTCCCGGCACGGGTGGCCCGAGACGTGGATGCCGCGGTGATCCTTCTCGGTGTAGAGGCGCACCCCGCGGTCCGCGAGCTTGTCCTGCAGACGCCCGACCGACAGCTCGTTGCCCGGGATGACCCGCGACGAGAAGATGCAGTGGTCGCCGTTGCTCAGCTTCACATAGGGGTGGGTGCCCTCGGCGACCCGGGACAGGGCGGCGCGAACCTCGCCCTGGCTGCCGGTGCACAGGTACAGGATCTCATCGGCCGGCCAGATGCGGGCCTCCTGCTCGCTCAGGAACGGCTTGATGTCGTGCAGCATGCCCACGTGCTTGGCCGCCGCGGTGATGCGGTGCATCGACCGGCCGGCCAGCGACACGCGGCGTCCCGCGGCCTCGGCGGCGCGGATCACGCTGTCCATCCGGGCCACGTTGGACGCGAAACAGCCCACGGCGATGCGGCCCTTCAGCCCGCCGATCAACTCGGTCAGGGCGTCGCGCACCCCGCCCTCGGACCCGGCCGAACCCTCGACGAAGACGTTGGTCGAGTCGCAGACCATGGCCAGGACGCCGTCGTCGCCCAGCTGGCTGATGGCCTTGGCGTCGGTGACGCCGCCGATGATGGGATCGTCGTCGATCTTCCAGTCGCCGGTGTGCAGCACCGTGCCCAGCGGCGTCTTGATCGCCAGGCCGTTCGGCTCGGCGATCGAGTGGGTCATGGTGACGAAGGTGACGTCGAACGGCCCCAGGTTGATCGAGCCGCCCAGCGGCACCTCGATCAGTTCGACCTGGTCCAGGATGCCCGCCTCGCGCAGCTTCTCGCGGATCAGATAGGCGGTGAACGGCGTGGCGTAGAGCGGAGCCTTCATCCGCGTCCACAGCCAGCCCAGCGCGCCGATATGGTCCTCGTGCGCATGGGTCAGGACGATGCCGCGGATCTTCTCGCCTTCCAGGAAGGCCGGATCGGGCACGATCACATCGACGCCGGGCGTCGACAGGTCGCCGAAGGTCACGCCCACGTCCACGATCAGCCATTGGCGATCACGCTCGGGGCCGTAGCCGTACAGGTTCAGGTTCATGCCGATTTCGCCCGACCCGCCTAGCGGCAGGAAGACGAATTCGTCGTCAGCTTGTTTTTTCATTTGTCCTTGAGATGGGTGTTCCGCCGCCAGATTTCGAGCAGGCCGCGGATGGTCAGGTCCGGATCGAACCGGTCGATGCTGTCGGTCGCGCCTTCGAACAGGGAGACCACGCCCCCGGTTCCGATGACGGTCATGGGCTTGCCCCACTCGGCCTTGATCCGGGCCACCAGGCCTTCGATCAGGGCGATATATCCCCAGAACACGCCGGACTGCATGTTGGTGACGGTGTCCTTGCCGATCACCTTGCCGGGCTTCTGGATGGCGATGCGCGGCAGCATGGCCGCCGCCTCGTGCAGCGCCTGCAGGCTGAGGTTCACGCCGGGCGCGATCACGCCGCCCTCGAACGCGCCGTCCGCCGCGATGACGTCGAAGGTCGTGGCCGTGCCGCTGTCGATGACGATCAGGTCGCCCGGATACATCAGGTGCGCGCCCATGGCGTTGACCAGCCGGTCGGCGCCCGCCTCGCTGGGCTTCAGGATGCGCACCGGAATGCCCAGTTCGACATTGTCGCCGATCACCATCGGCTCGACGTTCAGATAGCGCCGCGACAGGTTGCGCAGGTTGAAGATCGACTGCGGCACCACGCTGGAGATGATGCAGCCGTCCAGCTGGCCCAGGGTCAGGCCGCGCATGGTCAGAAGCTGGGTCAGCCACACGGCGTATTCGTCCGCCGTGCGCTGGGAATCGGTCGCCGCGCGCCACTGGGCGATCCAGTCGGCGCCGTCATGCACCGCGAAGAGCGTGTTGGTGTTGCCCTGTTCGATCGCCAGCAACATTCAGCCGCCCTCCCCGAAGAACACGTCACCCGCCGAGATAAGGCGCAGGCTCCCGTCCGCCAGTCTCAGCCGCAGCGCCCCGTCCGCCTCCACGCCCTCGGCGCGGCCCTCGACGGTCTCGTGGCCCAGCCGGGCGACGGCGGGTCCGTCCAGGCCCGGCGTCCGCGCCGCCCAGGCGTCGAGGATCGGCTGGAAGCCCAGCGTCTCCCAGCGGTCGATCCAGACCCCGAAGGTCTCGGCCAGTTGCTCGGCCGCGACCTCCACCTTCGGCGGGGCGATATGTTCGGCGGACAGATGGTGCGACAGGGCGGCTGCGGGACGCTCAGTCCCCGCCGGCGCCTCGGCCAGATTGACCCCGATGCCCACGGCCAGCCACAGGCCGCCGCTCGCATGGGCGCCGGATTCCACGAGGATGCCGCAGGCCTTCCGGCCCGCCAGCATCACGTCATTGGGCCATTTGATCGTCACCAGCGACGGCGGCGCATACCGGTCCAGCAGGTCGGCGACGGCCAGGGCGGCGATGAAGGTCACCTGCGCCGCCTCGGCGGGCGGCTTGCGGGTGGTCGTCAGCAGGGTCGTGAACAGATTGCCCGTGTTGGCTTCCCACGCCCGCCCCCGCCGACCGCGGCCGGCGGTCTGACGGCGCGCGGCGATCCACAGCGGTCCGGCCTCGCCGGCCTCGGCCCGGCGACGGGCCTCCGCATTGGTGGAATCGGTGTGGTCGAGCAGCAGGACGGGGGCGGTCGCCACCCCTATCCGACCCCGAAGCCCGCCGCGGCGCGAGCGGCCAGCGGAACCAGCCACGGCAAGGCCACGATGACCACGGGGAAGCTGAAGGCCGCGCAGGCCATGGCGATGGTGCGGGCCTCGACCGGCGCGGCGTCGGTCGGCGCGGTGCCTTCCGGAGCCGGATCGAACCACATCAGCTTGATGATGCGCAGATAGTAGAAGCCGGCCACGACCGAAGCCACCAGACCGGCGGCGCCGACCATCCAGTAGCCCGCCTCGGCGGCGGCGCCGAAGACGTAGTACTTGGCCCAGAAGCCCGACAGCGGCGGCATGCCCAGCACCGACAGCGACAGGACGGTCAGCGCGATCGTGGTCAGCGGACGCTCCTTCCGCAGGCCCGCCAGGTCGGCGATCTTGCGGATCGGACGGCCGCCGCGGCTCAGCGACAGCAGGATGGCGAAGAAACCGAACTGGTCGATGACGTACAGGGTCATGAACATCAGCATGGCCTGGATGCCTAGGGTCGTGCCCACGGCGATGCCCAGCAGGGCGTAGCCGATGTTGGCGATCGACGAATAGGCCAGCAGGCGCTGCAGGTCCTTCTGCGCCAGGCCGCCGAAGGCGCCCACCGCGAAGCTGATCAGCGAGATCAGGATCAGCACCTGCGACCACTGGTCATGCGAGCCGGCGAAGCCGCCTTCCAGGGTGCGGGCGATCAGGATCATGGCCGCGACCTTGGGGGCCGTGGCGAACAGGGACACGACCGGGGTCGGGGCGCCTTCGTAGACGTCCGGCGTCCACATGTGGAACGGCGCGGCCGAGACCTTGAAGGCCAGGCCCGAGATCAGGAACACCAGGCCGAAGATCAGACCGGTCGACGGATTGGCCGCGGCGTAGGCGGCGATGTCCTCGAACCGCATCGAGCCGGTGAAGCCGTAGATCAGGCTGGCGCCGTACAGCAGCAGGCCCGACGACAGGGCGCCCAGGACGAAATACTTCAGGCCCGCCTCGGACGCCTTCAGGTCGTCACGGTGGAAGGCGGCCAGCACATACAGGGCCAGCGAGTGCAGCTCGATGCCGACGTAGAGCGAGATCAGGTCGCCCGACGAGGCCATCATGCCCATGCCGGCCGAGGCCAGCACGATCAGGACCGGGAATTCGAAGCGCGCGATCTTGGACCGGTGCATCCAGCCGTTGCCCAAGACGATGGCGGCGGCGCTGGACAGGAAGATCACGGCCTTGCCGTAGACGGCCAGCGGATCGGCCACATAGGCGCCGTTGAACGCCTGGCCCAGCGGACCCGTCACGGTGACGGCGGTGGCGGCGATCAGCAGCAGCACCGACAGCCAGGACACCAGGCCGGCGCTGCGCTCGCCCGAGAAGGCGCCGACCATCAGCAGCACAAGGCCGCCGACGGCGAGCGTGATCTCGGGGGCCGAGAGTTGGAGGGCGGAAATCAGATCAGGCATCATGGTCTCAGCCACCGATCGCGAGTTGATAGGCGGACGTCAGGGCCCCGACCGAGGCGTTGGTGTAGTCCAGCACCAGCCCGGGCTGGACGCCCAGCAGCAGGGTGCCGACGATCAGCGGCGTGAAGATCAGAAGCTCGCGCTTGTCGATATCCAGGATGTCCTTGAGCTTCGGATTGGTGATCTCGCCGAACATGACGTTGCGGTACAGCGTCAGGGCGTAGACCGCCGAGAAGATCACGCCCGAGGCGGCGAACAGGGCCGTCCAGGTGGAGACCTGGTAGACGCCGGTCATGGTCAGGATCTCGCCGATGAAGCCCGAGGTCCCCGGCAGGCCGACGTTGGCCATGGTGAACATCAGGAAGATGGCGGCGAACCATGGCATCCGGCTGGTCAGACCGCCGTAGAAGGCGATCTCGCGGGTGTGCATCCGGTCATAGACCACGCCGACGCAGAGGAAGAGCGCGCCCGAGATCAGGCCGTGGCTCAGCATCTGGAAGACCGCGCCCTGCACGCCCTGATCGTTGCCGGCGAAGATGCCCATGGTCACGAAGCCCATGTGCGCGACCGACGAATAGGCGATCAGCTTCTTGATGTCGGTCTGACGGAAGGCGACCAGCGAGGTGTAGACGATGGCGATGGCCGACAGGGTGAAGACCAGCGGCGCGAACATCTTGGACGCGTCCGGGAACATCGGCAGGTTGAACAGGATGAACCCGTAACCGCCCAGCTTCAGCAGGATGCCGGCCAGGATGACCGAGCCCGCCGTCGGCGCCTGAACGTGGGCGTCGGGCAGCCAGGTGTGCACCGGCCACATCGGCATCTTCACCGCGAACGAGGCGAAGAAGGCCAGCCACAGGATCGGCTGCGCGGTCGGCGAGAAGGCGAATTCCTTGAGCGCCGGGATGCTGGTGGTGCCGGCGGTATGCGCCATCCACAGCATGGCCAGGAACATCAGGACCGATCCCAGCAGGGTGTACAGGAAGAATTTGTACGCCGCGTAGATGCGGTTCGCCCCGCCCCACACCCCGATGATGATGAACATCGGGACCAGGGTGCCTTCGAAGAAGATGTAGAACAGGAACAGGTCCAGCGACGTGAACACGCCGATGACCAGCGTCTCCAGCACCAGGAAGGCGATCATATAGTCGCTGACGCGGTCCTTGATCGAGTTCCAGCTGGCCAGGATGCAGATCGGCATCAGGAAGGCGGTCAGCAGGACGAACAGGATCGAGATCCCGTCCACCCCCAGGTGATACTGCGCGCCCGCGAACCAGACGTAGCGTTCGACGAACTGATAGGCGGCGCTGGACTGGTCGAAGTTCGCGACCAGCACGACCGAGACGGCCAGCGTCACCAGGGTGGTGACCAGGGCGATCCAGCGCGCGGCGCTGTCCACCGAACCCTTGCCCAGCAGGCGGGTCAGCAACAGCAGGCCCGCGCCGACCAGCGGCAGGAAGGTGACGACGCTCAGGATGTAGGGGATCTGAGGCATGATCAGGCTCCCCACGCGGAGATGGCGAAGGCCAGGAACAGGCAGAGACCGATGAGCATCACGAACGCATAGAAGTAGACATAGCCGGACTGGAAGCGGGCGAGCCCGCCGGCGAACTTACGCGACAGCCAGGCGAAGCCGTTCGGCCCTCCTCCGTCGATGATCTTCACGTCGCCGATCTTCCAGAAGAAGTCGCCCAGCGCCTTGGCGCCCTTGACGAACACGAACTGGTACAGCTCGTCGAAGTACCACTTGTTGTACAGGAAGGCGTGAACCACGCCGCCACGATCGGCCATCCGGCGCGCCATGCCCTCCTTGAGGACATAGAGCCAGAAGGCGGCGAAGGTGCCGACCAGGGTCATGACCAGCGGCGACCACTTCACCCAGGTCGGAACCGAGTGGGCGTCGTGCAGGACGTGGTTGTGCGGGCCCGAGAAGATCGCGGCCTTCCAGAACTCGCCCTCGTGGTGCCCGATGAAGAAGGGCGCGAAGACGAAACCGGCGGCCACGGCGCCGACCGACAGGGCCAGCAGCGGAACCAGCATGATCCACGGGCTCTCGTGCGGCTTCAGCGGGCCGTGGTGGCCATGGTCGTCATGAGCGTGATCGTCATGCGCGTCCGGCTCGGAGTGGGTCTCCAGCTGGGCGTGCGAGGCGTGGTCGTCATGCGCGTGCGCATGATCGTCGTGGTGCTCGTCCTTCCACACCGGCTTGTTGTGGAAGGTCATGAACACCAGGCGCCACGAATAGTAGGCGGTCAGGCCGGCGGCGAAGATGCCGACGAAGAAGGCGAACAGGCCGATCGGCGAGTGGCCCGACGCCGCGGCGGCGAAGGCGCTCTCGATGATGGCGTCCTTGGAATAGAAGCCGGCCAGGCCGCCGATCCCGGGGATGCCCAGGCCGGTGATGGCGATGGTGCCGATGGTCATGACCGCATAGGTCACGGGCAGCAGCTTCCACAGGCCGCCCATCTTCCGCATGTCCTGCTCGTGGTGCATGCCGTGGATCACCGAGCCGGCGCCCAGGAACAGCAGCGCCTTGAAGAAGGCGTGGGTGAACAGGTGGAACATGGCCGCCTCATAGGCGCCCACGCCCGCGGCGAAGAACATGTAGCCCAGCTGCGAACAGGTCGAATAGGCGATGACCCGCTTGATGTCGTTCTGGGCCAGGCCGACGGTCGCGGCGAACAGGGCCGTGACCGCGCCGATGGTGGCGACGATGGCCGAAGCGGTCGGCGCGTACTCGAACAGCGGCGACAGCAGGCAGACCATGTAGACGCCGGCGGTGACCATGGTCGCCGCGTGGATCAGGGCCGACACCGGGGTCGGGCCTTCCATCGCGTCCGGAAGCCAGGTGTGCAGGAAGAACTGGGCCGACTTGCCCATGGCGCCGATGAACAGCAGGAAGGCCGCCAGATCGAGCCCCGACCAGGTGTGGCCCAGGAACTCCCAGCCCGTGCCGGCCTTGGCGGCGATCATCGGGAAGAACTCGGCGAACTGGATAGTGCCGAACATCCAGAAGACGGTGAAGATGCCCAGGGCGAAGCCGAAGTCGCCGACCCGGTTGACCACGAAGGCCTTGATGGCGGCGGCGCTGGCGGTGGGTTTCTTGTACCAGAAGCCGATCAGCAGATAGGACGCCAAGCCCACCCCTTCCCAGCCGAAGAACAGCTGCATGAAGTCGGCGGCGGTGACCAGCGCCAGCATGGCGAAGGTGAACAGCGACAGGTAGGCGAAGAACCGCGGCTTGTCCGGGTCCTCGGCCATGTAGCCCCAGGAATACAGGTGAACCAGCGACGACACGCTGGTCACGACCACCAGCATCGTGGCCGACAGGGCGTCGATGCGGATCGACCAGTTGGAGACGAAGTCGCCGACGTGGATGAAGGGCGCCAGGGTGAGCGTGAACGGCTCCAGATGGCCCCAGGTCCACTGGCTGAACACGATCCAGGCGATGACGCACGAGAAGAACAGCAGGCCCGTGGTGATGGCCTGGGAGACGACGTTGCCCAGTCGGCGGCCCGACAGGCCGACGATGGTCGCGCCCAGAAGCGGGGCGAAGATCCCGAGAGTGACGAGGAGCTGGATATTCACGATCAGCCCTTCATGACCGAGGCGTCGTCCACGGCGATGTCGCCGCGGTTACGGAAGAAGGTCACCAGGATGGCCAGGCCCACGGCCGCCTCGGCGGCGGCCACGGTCAGCACGAACATGGCCATGATCTGCCCCGACACGTCGTTGAGGTAGCTCGAGAAGGCGACGAAATTGATGTTCACGGCCAGCAGGATCAGCTCGATCGACATCAGGATGATGATGACGTTCTTGCGGTTCACGAAGATGCCGAACACCCCGATGGTGAACAGAATGGCGGCGACCGCCAGATAGTGCTGCAGGGTGACGACCATCAGACCAGATCCTCGGGGGTGACGCCCGCGCCGGTGGTGACCGACTTCACTTCCATGGCCGTCTTGGCGTCGCGACCGACCTGGTCGGCGACGTTCTGGCGCTTGATGTGGGGCTTGTGGCGCAGGGTCAGGACGATGGCGCCGATCATGGCGATCAGCAGCACGATGCCTGCGGCCTGGAAGAAGTAGACGAAGTCCGTATAGAGCACCCGGCCGATCGTCTCGACGTTCGAGGCGTCCGCCGTCGCGACCATCGGCGAGGCCGCGTCCGCGGCGGCGCCGCGGTTCACCACGGTCAGCGAGATCATGACCATCTCGGCCAGCAGGACACCCGCGACGATCACCGCCAGCGGCAGGTACTGCGCGAAGCCTTCGCGCAGCCGCAGGAAGTCGACGTCCAGCATCATGACGACGAACAGGAACAGCACCGCCACGGCGCCGACGTAGACCACGATCAGAAGCATGGCCAGGAACTCCGCCCCCAGCAGGACGAACAGCCCCGCCGACGAGAAGAAGGCCAGGATCAGCCACAGCACGCTGTGCACGGGGTTCTTCGCCGTGACGACCAGAAGGCCGGCCACGACGGCCACCGTCGACAGCAGATAGAAGGCAATGCCTTGCAACATCGGAGGCCTCAGCCCCTTTCGGTTATGGGCGGCGATCCCTGGTGGAATCGTCCTCCCCGTTCAGCGATTGCGCCTTAGCGGTAAGGCGCGTCGAGTTCCAGATTCTTGGCGATCAGCCGTTCCCAGCGGTCGCCGTTCGCCAGCAGGCGATCCTTGTCATAGAGCAGTTCTTCGCGGGTCTCGGTGGTGAACTCCGAGTTCGGACCTTCCACGATGGCGTCCACCGGGCAGGCCTCCTGGCACAGGCCGCAGTAGATGCATTTGACCATGTCGATGTCGTAGCGGGTCGTGCGGCGGCTGCCGTCGGCGCGCGGTTCGGCCTCAATGGTGATGGCCTGGGCCGGGCAGATGGCTTCGCACAGCTTGCAGGCGATGCAGCGTTCCTCGCCGTTCGGATAGCGGCGCAGCGCATGCTCCCCGCGGAAGCGCGGCGACTGCGGATTGCGCTCGAACGGATAGTTCACCGTGGCCTTGGGTCGGGCCATGTATTTCAGCGACAGGCCGATGGCGCCGACGGCGTCGAGCAGCAGAGCGCCTTTCGCGGCCTGGACGAGACGGTTCAGCATTATTGCGCGCCTCCGGTACGCGGGCACTCGCGGGCGTAACGCTCGCTCTGTTTATCCATCGCCTCGCAACGCTGGAGGCGCTCGGCCTCCTGACGCTGGATGCGTTCCTGGCGCTGCTGCCACTGATGGGGCGACACCGGCAGGGGTTCGTAGGGCTGGCCCGCGCAGGCGGTCAGCGTGGCCGCGGCCACGAGAAGGGTCAGGACGCGCATCATTGGCCGCGCTCCATCCGCTCGCAGGCCTCGCGCCGGCGCCGCTGGTCCTCCTGGCTTCCGCCCCGAGGCTCGATCCTGCAGTCCGGATGTGTCTGGGCGCCGCGCTGGCGGGCGCCCTCGGCGCGATCCATGCGGTCGATCGGCGAGATCACCTCGGGCTGGATCGGCTTGAAGACCGTCTGGCAGCCGCCGGCGACCAGCGCCGCCAGCATCAGTCCGGAAAGGGCGAGGGTGCGGATCATGAACCCACCGCGAACACGCGCCAGGCGGCGACGGCGACCACGCAGACCAGCGAGGTCGGCAGGAAGATCTTCCAGCCCAGGCGCATCAGCTGATCGTAGCGGTAGCGGGGCACGAAGGCCTTCACCAGCGCGATCATGCAGAACCAGAAGACGATCTTGGCCAGGAAGGTGACCAGATAGACCGCCTGCTCCAGCCAGCCCGGCAGGGCGTCCAGCCAGTCCTGCGGCACGCCCGGGTTCCAGCCGCCGAAGAACAGCAGGCTGATCATGGCGCACATGAAGACGATGTTGGCGTACTCGCCGATCATGAACAGCAGGTACGGGGTCGAGGAGTATTCGACCTGATAGCCGGCCACCAGTTCGGACTCCGCCTCGGGCAGGTCGAACGGCGGGCGGTTGGTCTCGGCCAGGGCCGAGACGAAGAAGATGATCGCCATCGGGAACATCACCAGGATCGTCGGCCAGGTCCCTGCCCCGCCGCCGAAGGCGAACCAGTTCCAGATCATGCCCTGCTGCTGGGTGACGATCGAGGTCAGGTTCATCGTCCCGGCCAGCAGGATGACGTTGATGATCACCAGGCCGATGGAGACTTCGTACGAAACCATCTGCGCGGCGGACCGCAGCGAGCCGAGGAACGGATACTTCGAGTTCGAAGCCCAGCCACCCATGATGATGCCGTACACGCCCAGCGAGCTGATCGCGAAGATGTACAGGATGCCGACGTTCAGGTCGGAGACGACCCAGCCCGGCGCGAACGGAATGGCCGCCCACGCGATGAAGGCCAGGATGAAGGTCAGCAGCGGCGCCAGCAGGAAGACGACCTTGTCGGCGCCGGCCGGGACGACGATTTCCTTCAGCACGAATTTGAAGAAGTCGGCGAACGACTGCAGCAGGCCGAACGGGCCCACCACGTTCGGGCCTTTGCGCATCTGCACGCCCGCCCAGATCTTGCGGTCGGCCAGCAGCAGGAAGGCCAGCGAGATCAGGATCCCGACGGTGACCAGCAGGATCCCGCCCGCGGTGATCAGGGTCCAGCCCACCGGACCGGCCCAGAAGGCCGGCGGGATCAGGCCCCAGGCCCAGACGGCCAGGGCGACGAGGCCCGCGGCGACGGCCAGACCGACGACGGTCAGAAACAGCACCGCCAGGACGTTCGGCTTGGACTTGGGGGAAACGACGTCGGTCATCGGTTACTCCGCCGCCATCGCGACCGGGGCGATCCGCTGGGCGGACAGCTCGGCCATCGTCACGCTGGCGCGCGTGATCGGGTTGTTCAGGTAGGGGTCGCGCACCGTCGAGGCGAAGGCCACGTCGCCCAGGTCGCCCTTCTTGCCCAGCGCCGCCACGTCGAACGACGCCGGCGTCGGCAGGTAGTCGATGCGGCCGAAGGTCGGATGGTCCGCCATCAGCTTGGCGCGCAGCGCGTCCAGCGTGTCGTACGGCAGGGTCTGGCCGACCAGGGCCGACAGGGCGCGCAGGACGGCCCAGTCTTCCTTGGCCTGTCCCTTGGGGAAGACGACGCGTTCGGCCATCTGCACCCGGCCTTCGGTGTTCACATACAGGCCCGACTTCTCGGTGTAGGCGGCGCCCGGCAGGATCACGTCGGCGCCGTGGGCTCCCCGGTCGCCGTGTGAACCCAGGTAGACGCGGAAGGCGTCCGAGCCGCCCAGTTCGATCTCGTCGGCGCCCAGCAGGAACAGCACGTCCAGCGCGCCCGGCTTGATCATCTCGGCGACGGTCTTGCCGCCCTCGCCCGGGACGAAGCCCATGTCCAGGCCGCCCACGCGCGAGGCGGCGGTGTGCAGGACGTTGAAGCCGTTCCAGCCTTCGGTGACCACGCCGACCTTCTTGGCCAGCGCGCCCAGGGCGTTCAGCACGGCCGGGCCGTTCGCGCCGGTCAGGGCGCCCGAGCCGACGATGATCGCCGGACGCTCGGCCTTGGTCAGGAAGTCCATCGCCGCCTTGGGCAGCTTGGCCAGGGTCTTGGAGCCGGCGCCCAGCCAGCTGTAGTCGAAGGTCAGGGCGGCCTGTTCGCCGATCAGGCCGATCTCGCTCTTGCCGGCCAGCCAGCCCTTGCGCAGGCGGGCGTTCAGCAGCGGCGCCTCGGTGCGCGGGTTGGCCCCCACGATCAGGACGGCGTCCGCGTTTTCAATGCCTTGCAGGCCGGTGTTGAACAGCCAGCCTTCGCGCGGACCGACGCCCAGGGCGGCGCCGTCCTGGCGGCAGTCGGTGTGGGCCGAACCCAGGGCGCGGAACAGGTCCAGCGCCGCCTTCATCGATTCCGCGTCCTGCAGGTCGCCGCCGACCAGGCCGATGCGATCGGCCGGCGCGGCGTTCAGCTTGGCGGCCACGACACCCAGGGCCTCGTCCCACGAGGCGGCGCGCAGGCGGCCGTTCTCACGCACATAGGGGCGGTCCAGGCGCTGGCGTTGCAGGCCGTCGACGGCGTAGCGGCTCACGTCCGACAGCCATTCCTCGTTGATGCCCTCGTTCACGCGCGGCAGCACGCGCATGACTTCCGAGCCCTTGAAGTCGGCGCGGATGTTCGAGCCCAGCGCGTCCATGACGTCGATGGTCTCGGTCTTCTTCAGCTCCCACGGGCGGTAGTGGTACTGCCACGGGCGGTGCGTCAGGGCGCCCACCGGGCACAGGTCGTTGACGTTGCCCGACAGCTCGCTGTCGATGTTCTTTTCCAGATAGGTGGTGATCTCGGCGTCTTCGCCGCGCGAGATCATGCCGATGTCCGGCACGCCGGCGACTTCGGTGATGAAGCGGACGCAACGCGTGCACTGAATGCACCGCGTCATGAAGGTCTTCACCGTCGGACCCATGTTCTTTTCTTCGACCGCGCGCTTGTTCTCGGCGTAGCGCGAGCCGTCACGGCCGTAGCCGACGGCCTGGTCCTGCAGGTCGCATTCGCCGCCCTGGTCGCAGATCGGGCAGTCCAGCGGGTGGTTGATGAGCAGGAACTCCATCACCCCTTCGCGGGCCTTCTTCACCATCGGCGTGTCGGTGAAGATCTCCTGGCCCTCGGCGGCCGGCAGGGCGCACGACGCCTGCGGCTTCGGCGGTCCGGGCTTCACCTCGACCAGGCACATCCGGCAGTTGCCGGCGATGGACAGGCGCTCGTGGTAGCAGAAACGCGGGATCTCATGGCCGGCCTTTTCGGCGACCTGGAGCACGGTCATCCCGGGCTCGAACTCGGTTTCTACGCCGTTGACCTTGGCGACGGGCATCAGCGGGCCTCTTGCTCAGCAGCGACGGAATACCGTTCCGTGGCTGTGCTCCCATCCGGGAGCGTCGTGTTGATGGTGATGGCGTCGCCGTCAAGGACGAAGCGCACCGCCGGGTCGCCGGACTGGTTCATCCAGCGGTTCTGTTCGGGATTGCTCGCATCGACCGGCTTCCAGGTGACCATGTCGCCGTCGACCCGGCATTGCGCCCGACGACGTCCGCCGTCGACCGGCGCACGCCACGACGCGTTGACCACCGGGCCTTCCAGCCCGTCGATCTGGATGGCCGACAAGTCCTGTCCGTGGATCGCGGCCAGACCGGCCTGACAGACGCGGCGCAGGTCGGCGGCGGTCAGCACGGCCGGCACGCTGGCCTCGGCGTCCGACGCGGGGTTCACGGCCGAGACCTTCTCCGCCGGCGTCGCGGCAGGCGCGTCCGTCCGCTCGCCGCAGGCGGCGAGGGAGAGGATCAGCATCAAAGGCGCGACAGCGTGTTTCACTCTTCGAACGCGGGGCGGGTGTTGGACCATTCGATGGACTGCACGACGCCCGGCTGGGGGCCGTCGACGGTGAAGATCTTCAGGAAACGGCCGTCCGGGCTGCGCCAGTTGGTCAGGCAGTTGCCCATACCGGTCCCGGCGCAGCTGTTCACTTCCGGCAGCACCTCGACGGTGCTGGGGCATTCGCGGACGGAAATCTCGCGCTGCTGCTGCATCGCGTCCGGACAGACCGTGAACTCCTCGTCATTGGTGTCCACGGGCGTGAAGCCTGCTGCGACCAGCCGGGCGCGCACGGTCCAGTAGCTTTCACCGGCCTTGGGCGTCACGTCCGACGTCGCGGGCGCAGCAGCCGGGGCGGCCGGCTCGGCGGGAGCGGCCGCAGGCGCGGGGGTCTCGGCCTTGGCCGGAGCCTCGGCGGGCTTGAGCGAGCAGGCGACCAGCGCCGCCGCCGACAGCATCAGGATTGAAAGACGCGTGGACATCTTCCCCTACTCCGCCGCGATCGCATGGCCGGCGAAGTTCGCGCGGCGGCTGCGGTATTGGGCGATGCGGTCCTCGATCTCATGGCGGAAGTGGCGGATCAGCCCCTGCACCGGCCACGCCGCGGCGTCGCCCAGGGCGCAGATGGTGTGACCTTCCACCTGGCCGGCCACGTCCAGCAGCAGGTCGATCTCGGACGGGTCGGCATCGCCGATCGCCATCCGCTCCAGCACGCGCCACATCCAGCCGGTGCCTTCACGGCACGGCGTGCACTGGCCGCAGCTCTCGTGCTTGTAGAAATAGCTGATGCGGGCGATCGCCTTCACCAGGTCGGTCGACTCGTCCATGACGATGACCGCCGCGGTCCCCAGACCCGAGCGCATATCGCGCAGGGAGTCGAAGTCCATCAGCGCCGTCTCGGACATCTCGCGCGTGATCAGCGGCACGGAAGAGCCGCCCGGGATCACGGCCTTCAGATTGTCCCAGCCGCCGCGCACGCCGCCGCAGTGCTCTTCCAGCAGCTGCTTCAGCGGGATCGACATCGCCTCTTCGACATTGCACGGCCGGTTCACGTGGCCGCTGATGGTCATCAGCTTGGTGCCCGTGTTGTTCGGCCGGCCGAAGCCGGCGAACCACTCGGCCCCGCGGCGCAGGATGGTGCCGACGACCGCGATCGACTCGACGTTGTTCACCGTGGTCGGGCAGCCGTATAGGCCCGCGCCGGCCGGGAACGGCGGCTTCAGGCGCGGCTGGCCCTTCTTGCCTTCCAGGCTCTCCAGCAGGGCGGTCTCTTCGCCGCAGATGTAAGCGCCCGCGCCATGGTGGATGTAGACGTCGAAGTCCCAGCCGTGGACGTTGTTCTTGCCGATCAGCTTGGCCTCGTAGGCCTGCTTGACCGCCGCCTCCATGCGCTCGCGCTCCAGCACATATTCGCCGCGCAGGTAGATGTAGCAGGCGTGCGCCTGCATCGCGAAGCTGGCGATCAGGCAGCCCTCGATCAGCAGCTGCGGATCGTGGCGCATGATCTCCCGGTCCTTGGCGGTCCCGGGCTCGGATTCGTCGGCGTTGACCACCAGGTAGTGAGGACGATCCTTCACCTCCTTGGGCATGAAGGACCACTTCAGGCCGGTCGAGAAGCCGGCGCCGCCGCGTCCGCGCAGGCCCGAGTTCTTGACGTTGGTGATGATCCAGTCCCGACCCAGGTCGAGCATGTCCTTCGTCGCGTTCCACGCGCCGCGTTTCTTCGCGCCCTCAAGGCCCCAATCCTGGAGACCATAGAGGTTGGTGAAGATGCGATCCTTGTCTTCGAGGATTCCGACCATGGTCAGTTCAGATCTCCACGCCGGCCACCGGCGTTGCTCAATTGGTTTCCCGACGTCTTGGGATACTGCCCGGCCATCACAGGCCCTCCCTCAGGCGGCGCTTGTGGTGCTGGGTGCGCATGAACCGGCCGGCCAGGAACAGCACCCAGCCGGCGGCCACGGCGCCGAAGGCGACCACCGTCAGCGTCTGATCGGCGGGCAGGCCGGCGTAACGGGTGCCCAGGACATAGCCGGCGCCGGCCACGACCAGCGCCAGCCCGCCCAGCCGGTACGGACGGCCCACGGCCATCAGTTCCTTGCGGTAGGCCGCGCGGCCTTCCTCGGTGTCGAGATCCGGCAGGCTCATGACGCCCCGCCCCTGCGCGCCCGCGCCAGGTTGGCGATCCCGAGAAGCACGAACATCGCGCCGACGCCGTAGAACGCCGCCTCTTTACCCATCCAGGCAGCCAGGCACCACATCGCACCCGCGGCGATGAACAGGCCCGAGGCGACTTGGGGGCTGAGAGTCGGCTTGTGGGTCATGCCGTCACCGGATCGCTGTTGGGCAGCTTCTTGATCGGCTTGGCCGCCGAGCCGTCATACAGCTTGGCGTCGGTCAGGGTCAGGGCCCCGCCTTCCGGCTCCGAGCTGGCGCGGCCGACGCGCGAGCCGGGCTTGGGCTTCTTGCCGGCGGCGAAGTCGTCGATGATCTGCGCCATGTTCTCGGCGGTCAGGTCTTCGAAATAGTAGTCGTTGATCATCGCCATCGGCGCATTGGCGCAGGCGCCCAGGCACTCGACCTCTTCCCAGGTGAAGCGGCCGTCGGCGCTCAGGGTCTGCTTGGGCCCGATCTTCTTCTTGCAGACGTCCATCAGGTCGCCGGCGCCGCGCAGCATGCAGGGCGTCGTGCCGCACACCTGGATCAGGGCCGCCGAGCCGACCGGCTCCAGCATGAACATGGTGTAGAAGGTCGCGACCTCCAGCACCCGGATGAAGGGCATGCCCAGCAGTTCGGCGATGGCGCGGATGGCGGGCTCGGAGACCCAGCCCTCCTGCTTCTGGACCAGCCACAGGATCGGGATCACCGCCGACTGGCGACGGTTCTCGGGATATTTGGCGATCCACCAGTCGCACTTGGTCTTGGTCGCCTTCGAGAAGGCGAACGAGGCCGGCTGTTCCTTGGCGAGACGACGAACGCTCATCGGTCCACTTCTCCGAAAACGATGTCGAGCGAACCGAGGATGGCGGACACGTCGGCCAGCATGTGGCCGCGGTTCATCCAGTCCATCGCCTGCAGCGAGCGGAAGCCCGGCGCCGAGATCTTCACGCGATAGGGTTTGTTGGTGCCGTCCGACACCAGATAGATGCCGAACTCGCCCTTGGGCGCCTCGACCGAGGCGTAGACCTCGCCCTCGGGCGTCTTGAAGCCCTCGGTGTAGAGCTTGAAGTGGTGGATCAGCGCTTCCATCGAGCGCTTCATCTCACCACGCTTGGGCGGGACGATCTTGTTGTCCTCGATCATCACCGGCTCGCCGGGGCAGTTGCGCAGCTTGTGGATGCACTGCTCCATGATCCGCACCGACTGCTTCATCTCCTCGATGCGGCACAGGTAGCGGTCCCAGCAGTCGCCGTTCTTGCCGACGGCGATGTCGAACTCCAGGTCGGCATAGCACTCGTACGGCTGCGACTTGCGCAGGTCCCACGGGATGTCCGAGCCGCGGATCATCACGCCGGTGAAGCCCCAGTCGAGGGCCTGCTGCTTCGACACCACGCCGATGTCGACGTTGCGCTGCTTGAAGATGCGGTTCTCGGTGACGAGGCTCTCGATGTCCTTCAGCGCCGCCGGGAAAGTCTGGCACCAGCGGCCGATGTCGTCGATCAGGTCGCTGGGCAGGTCCTGGTGGACGCCGCCCGGGCGGAAGTAGTTGGCGTGCAGACGCGCCCCGCAGGCGCGCTCGTAGAACACCATCAGCTTCTCGCGTTCCTCGAAGCCCCAGAGCGGCGGCGTCAGGGCGCCGACGTCCATGGCCTGGGTCGTCACGTTCAGAAGATGGGAGAGGATGCGGCCGATTTCCGAGTACAGGACGCGGATCAGCTGGGCGCGGTAGGGCACCTCGACGCCGAGCAGCTTCTCGATCGCCAGGCAGAAGGCGTGCTCCTGGTTCATCGGCGCGACGTAGTCGAGGCGATCCAGGTACGGCACGTTCTGCAGATAGGTGCGCGCCTCCATCAGCTTCTCGGTGCCGCGGTGCAGCAGGCCGATGTGCGGATCGACGCGGGTGACCAGCTCGCCGTCCAGCTCCAGCACCAGGCGCAGCACGCCGTGCGCGGCCGGGTGCTGCGGGCCGAAGTTGATGGTGAATTTGCGGTCGTCCATCGCCCGGGCGTGGTCGGTCCGCCCGTCGTGCGGCAGGTCGTCGAACACGTCGGTGCCGACAGGGGCCGGGATGGTGTTGGAATCAGCCATCAGCCCTTCACCTTCTCGTCGCCCGGCAGGACCGGGGCGGGATACTCAGCGCCTTCCCACGGCGACAGGAAGTCGAAGTTGCGGAACTCCTGGGTCAGCTTGACGGGTTCGTAGACCACCCGCTTCTGCTCCTCGTCGTACCGGACCTCGACATAGCCGGTCATCGGGAAGTCCTTGCGCAGCGGATGTCCCTGGAAGCCGTAGTCGGTCAGCAGCCGGCGCAGGTCCGGATGGCCCTCGAACAGCATGCCGTACATGTCGAACGCCTCACGCTCGAACCAGTCGGCGCAGGGGAAGACCGACACGGCGCTCGGCACCGGCTGGACCTCGTCCGTCGTCACCTTCACGCGGATGCGCGCGTTCCGGGTCAGCGACAGCAGGTGATAGACCAACTCGAACCGCTCTTCCCGGTCCGGGAAGTCCACGCCGCACAGATCCAGCAGCTGCTGGAAGCCGAAGCGGTCCTTCAGCACCGTCAGGACCTCGACGATCTTCTCGCGGTCCGCGACCAGCGTCAGCTCGCCGAAGGCCACCTGCGCCTGCACGCCCAGCTCGGCCACCATCTCGGCGCCCAGCGGCGTCAGGGCGGTCTCGAGTTCCTGTTGCTTCACCAGAGAGGTCATCGGTCGATGGTCCCCGTGCGGCGGATCTTCTTCTGCAGCTGCAGCAGCCCGTACAGCAGCGCCTCCGCCGTCGGCGGGCAGCCCGGCACATAGGCGTCGACCGGGACCACCCGGTCACAACCACGAACAACGCTGTAGCTGTAGTGATAATAGCCGCCGCCGTTGGCGCAGCTGCCCATGGACAGCACATAGCGCGGGTCCGGCATCTGGTCGTAGACCTTGCGCAGGGCCGGAGCCATCTTGTTGGTCAGGGTGCCGGCCACGATCATCAGGTCGGACTGACGCGGGCTGGCGCGCGGGGCCATGCCGAAGCGCTCCATGTCGAAGCGCGGCATCGAGGCCTGCATCATCTCCACGGCGCAGCAGGCCAGACCGAAGGTCATCCACATCAGCGAGCCGGTGCGCGCCCAGTTGATGACGTCGTCCAGCGAGGTCGTGATGAAGCCCCGCTCGCCCAGTTCGGCGTTCACGGCCTCGAAGAATTTGTCGTGGATCGCCGGGTCATAGCCCTCGACGGTCGAGCGCGCGCCCATCCCGAAAGCGACGGGCGACGAGGCGCCCGGCCCCACCGGCGACGCGCCGGAGTTGCCCATGCCGATCAGCGGCACGTTGTTGGTCGTCACTCCCATTCGAGCGCGCCCTTCTTCCATTCGTAGATGAAGCCGACGGTCAGCACGCCGAGGAACACCATCATCGACCAGAAGGCGAAGATCATGCCCGCGTGCGACAGGTCGAACATCGACACCGCCCACGGGAACAGGAAGGCCACTTCCAGGTCGAAGATGATGAAGAGGATCGACACCAGGTAGAAGCGCACGTCGAACTTCATGCGCGCGTCGTCGAACGCGTTGAACCCGCACTCATAGGCGGACAGCTTCTCCGAGTCGGGGTTCTTGGGGGCCAGCACCCAGGCGGCCAGCATGAAGCCGAGCCCGAGCACCGCCGCGATCCCGAGAAAGATCACGATCGGCAGATATTCGAGAAGGAATGCATTCATCCGGAGGGACCTCGTCCGCCACAGAGGGAGGGGCGGATTCGGCGCTTTCTAGCCCCGGAACTGCCGGGGTTCAAACCCATATGGTGAAAGGTTTTTCTTGCGAACGGTTCGCAGATTTGCGGGCGACATGTCGCAGGGCCCGCGTCTTGTCCCGAACCGCCGCTTCACGCCTATGGAAGTTCGCGAAACAATCCGGGGGAGATACGCGGATGGCCATTGGCGCACGGGTCCTGAACGCCGTCGAACGGGTGGGCAACCGCCTGCCCGACCCGGTCTTCCTCTTCCTCTGGCTCATCGGCGGGCTGATCGTGCTCAGCCTGATCGGCTCGGGCCTGGGCTGGGCGGCGGTCAATCCGGTCACCGGCGACACCCTGAAGGCGGTCAGCCTGCTCGCGCCCGAGAATCTGGAGCGGCTGATCATCGGCATGCCGCGCACCCTGGCGGAGTTCCCGCCGCTGGGCATCGTCATCACCATCATCTACGGCGCCTCGGTCGCGGAGCGCAGCGGACTGTTCTCCACCGCCATCCGCAGCGCCCTGCTGAACGCCCCCAAATCCATCCTGACGCCCATCGTGGTGATCACCGGCATGGTCTCGCACCACGCCTCGGACGCCTCCTACGTCGTGGTCATCCCGCTGGCCGCGGTCATCTTCGCCGCGGCGGGCCGTCACCCGCTGGCGGGTCTCGCCGCCGGCTTCGCGGCCGTCTCGGGCGGCTACGCCGGCAATCTGTTCCCCGGCGCCAGCGACGCCCTAATCCTGGGCATCACCGAGCCGGCCGCCCACCTGATCGATCCGTCCTATTCGGTGAACATCGCGGGCAACTGGTTCTTCATCATCGGCGTCGTCGCCGTCTTCACCCCCATCGTCTGGTTCCTGACCGATCGGGTCATCGAGCCGCGCCTGGGGCCGTGGAAGCCCGCCGCCGGCGTCAACGCGCCCGCCGCGGACGAGAAGACGCCGCTGACCGCCGACGAAAAGCGCGGCCTGCGCTTCGCCGGCCTGACGGTGCTGGGCATGATCGCCCTGTGGACCCTGATCACCCTCCTGCCCGGCTCGCCCTTCGTCGATCCGGACGCCGAGGCCGCCCAGCGTTTCAACCCGCTCTACAAGTCGCTGGCCGCCTTCTTCGCCGTCACCTTCTTCGTCACCGGCGCGGCCTTTGGCGTCGGCTCGCGCACCGTGACCAACCATCGCGACCTGGTGCGCATGATGCGCGAGGGCATCTCCCAGCTGGCGCCCTACCTCGTGCTGGCCTTCTTCGCCGCCCACTTCGTAGCCATGTTCAACTGGTCGGGGCTGGGACCGATTCTGGCCATCAACGCGGCGGCCGGCCTGCAGCAGATCAACCTGCCCGCCCCGCTGCTGCTCATCAGCGTGGTCCTGGTGTCCTGCTTCTTCGACCTGTTCATCGGCTCGGCCTCGGCCAAATGGTCCGCGCTGGCGCCCATCGTGGTGCCCATGTTCATGCTGCTGGGCATCAGCCCGGAGATGACCACCGCCGCCTACCGCATGGGTGATTCCGTCACCAACATCGCCACGCCGCTGATGAGCTACTTCCCGCTGATTCTGACCTTCGCCCAGCGCTGGGACCCGAAATTCGGCCTGGGATCGCTGATGTCGACCATGCTGCCCTACGCGGGGGCCTTCCTGGTCGCCGGGCTGGCCATGGTCGCCGCCTGGGTCGCCTTCGACCTGCCGGTCGGCCCCGGCGTCGGCGTCCACTATGAACCACCCCCGCCCGCCGTGGCCGCCCAGCTGCCCGCGGACGGCGGCGTGGCGGGCCCCGTCGCGCCTCCGGAAGCCGCCGCGGTGGCGGGTCCGGGGGTCGCCAACCGCTGATCCGGATTTTCCTCATCCGACGTGCTTGACGCGCCCGGCGAGCCCGCCTAAACGACGCCCCTCGCCGCGGCGCACCAGCGCTTCGGTCGGGAAACGCGGGTGTAGCTCAGTTGGTTAGAGTGCCGGCCTGTCACGCCGGAGGTCGCGGGTTCGAGCCCCGTCACTCGCGCCATTCCTTCTTCTGAAGGGATGGCGCACCGCCCCCCTCCATCGATACCGATGACAACAAAACGGCCGCTCCCTTCGGAGCGGCCGTTTGTCTTTGCGCCTCAGGCGGCGGGTTGAGCGGCCCTACTGCCGTCCGGCGAGCAGCACGTTCTGGACGCGGCGGCCCAGCGGATCGCGCGACTGCCAGGTGTCGCCGACATCGGCCTCGATCAGCGCCGTGCAGAAGCGCGGGATCAGCATGTTGGGGCGCATGTTCGTCAGGCAGATTCGCTCGCCCTGCACGCTCCAGCGCGCGGCCAGGCGGCGGCCGTCCGAGAACTGGGCGGCGTAGCTGCCGTCCGGATTGAACCAGTGCTTGACCCAGCCGCCGTCCGGATACCGGGACATGACGGTGTTGCCGAAGGCGGAATTCATATCGGCCCGACCCGGGCCGGCGGCGAGACAGGCGACCGCAACGGTCGCCACGGCTAGCGCACGCAGCATACAGATACCCTCACAAAGACCCTTCCCGAGACGGACATTAACATCGTGTAAGGTTCTGCCAACCCCCGAACGCCGTCACACGAATAGTTGACTATCGCGCAGGGGCTTCTATATGCGGCCCACGTTACGGGACAGGACTGGCGAATTCGCGCCGCCCGCTCGCCCACGGCACAGGGCGGTTCCGAGACATCGCACGACGGCCCGATGCGCGGGGCGTCCTTCCACAGTCCCAAGGACCCATGACAGAATTCTCGCAACTGGGCCTCTCGCCCACGACCCTGCAAGCGGTCGCCGATACCGGCTATACGACCGCCACCCCCATTCAGGCCGCCGCCATCCCGGTGGCCCTCGCCGGCCGCGACGTCCTGGGCATCGCCCAGACCGGCACCGGCAAGACCGCCGCCTTCACCCTGCCCCTGATCGACCGGCTGCAGTCCGGCCGCGCCCGCGCCCGCATGCCGCGCGCCCTGGTGCTGGCCCCGACCCGCGAGCTGGCCGACCAGGTCGCTGAAAGCTTCGCCAAATACGCCAAGGGCACCAAGCTGAACTGGGTGCTGCTGATCGGCGGCGTGTCGATGGGCGACCAGGTCGCCGCCCTGAACAAGGGCGTGGACGTGCTGATCGCCACCCCGGGCCGCCTGATCGACCTGTTCGAGCGCGGCAAGATGATGCTGAACGGCGTCGAGATCATGGTCGTCGACGAAGCCGACCGCATGCTGGACATGGGCTTCATCCCGGACATCGAGAAGATCTTCAAACTGACGCCGCCCAAGCGCCAGACCCTGTTCTTCTCGGCCACCATGCCGCCCGAGATCACGCGCCTGACCACGCAGTTCCTCAAGGATCCGACCCGGATCGAGGCCTCGCGTCCGGCCATGACCGCCGACACCATCACCCAGTACATCGTCCGCATCCCGACCTCGGACCCCAAGGCCAAGCGCACCGCCCTGCGCGCCCTGGTCGGCCGCGACGACGTGAAGAACGGCATCGTCTTCTGTAACCGCAAGTCGGAAGTCGACATCGTCGCCAAGTCGCTCAAGCTGCACGGCTTCGACGCCGCGCCGATCCACGGCGACCTGGACCAATCCCTGCGCACCAAGACCCTGGCGGACTTCCGCTCGGGCGCGCTGAAGATCCTGGTGGCCTCCGACGTCGCCGCGCGCGGCCTGGACATCCCGGACGTCAGCCACGTCTTCAACTACGACGTCTCGCACCACGCCGACGACTATGTGCACCGCATCGGCCGCACCGGCCGGGCCGGCAAGCTGGGCCAGGCCTTCATGATCGTCACCCCCTCCGACGACAAGTCGCTGGATAAGGTGCTCAAGCTGATCAAGATGGACCCGCAGGAGCTGACGCTGGACGGCATCGACTTCGCCGCCATCAAGGACCAGCCGCGCCGTGACGGCGGTCGTGACAGTGGTCGTGATGGGGGCCGCGGCGACAAGCGCGGCCGCACCCGCAGCGAACGCCCTGCCCGCGCCCGCTCCGAGGACGCATCGGTCGAGGCCGCGGTCGAACAGCCCGCCGCTGAAGTCGCCGCGCCCGCCGCCGAAGAAGCCGCTCCCGCCCGCCGCACCCGCAGCCGTCGCGGCGCCAAGCCCGCCGTGGATGCGCCGGTCGAGGCCGCCCCGGTCACTGAGGCCGCGCCGGACGCCGTCGCGCCCGTGGCCGAAGCCGCCCCCGTTTCCGAACCTCGCGAACCCCGCGAACCGCGCCGCGAGCGGGGTCGTGGCCGGGATCGTGATCGGGACCGCAACGCCGACCGCCGCGAGGCCGCTCCGGCGGACGACGCGCGCGCCGGCAACGGCCGTCCGTTCGGCGAGGCCGATATCCCGGCCTTCCTGCGCCGCCCGGTGACGATCAAAAACTAACGGTTTTTCCGGCCTTCTTACGGTTACGCTTAACCCGGCGTTACCGATCGGCGTTCTAGCGTCTTGCCGCTGTATCCGTTCGTCAGGGGCGGATGCATGGGGAAGAATTCCGCATGACCTCGTCGGTCGAGACCACGCTCCGGGGACCGGAAGCCTATAGCCTGTCGCGTCGGGTGATCGATGAGATGGAGGCGGCGGGCGTCTGGCCCACCCCGCTGAATTTCGAATTGTGGCTCCACTATCTCGGGGACCCCGATGGGGCCCTGGGCCGTGAGATCCAGCGCATCCTGGCCGCCGAAGAGCCGTTCACCGAGGCCACCGCCGACATGCTGGCGGCCGAATACCTGCCGCGCGGACGCCTGACCGAAGAGATCCGCGACGCCGGCCGGGTGCTGGACCGCGAGTTGTCCAGCGTCGCCGACGCCATATCCCGGGCCCACAGGTCCCAGGCCGCCTACGGCCAGACCCTGGACAAGGCTGCCAGCAGCATCGACGCCGCCGGCGACGGCGAGACCCTGAAGACCATCGTCGGCGGCCTGAGCACCGCCACCCGCCGGGTCCAGCGCGAGAACGAGACGCTGGAGAAGAAGCTCGACGCCTCCACCAAGGAGGTCGCCCGCCTGCGCGAACACCTGGAACAGGTGCGCCGCGACGCGATGACGGACGCCCTGACCAACCTGGCCAACCGCAAGGCCTTCGACGAACATCTGGCCGCCGCCTGCCAGCAGGTCGAGGCCGACGGCGAACCGATGGTCCTGGCCGTCCTCGACGTCGATCACTTCAAGCGCTTCAACGACACCTGGGGCCACCAGACCGGCGACCAGGTCCTGCGCTATGTCGCCAGCGTCATCGGCCGCTACGGCCAGTTGCCCCGCATCGCCGCCCGCTACGGCGGCGAGGAGTTCGCCATCATCTTCCCGCGCGAGAGCAGCAAGCAGGTCGAGGTCGCGCTGGAGGCCATCCGCAAGGAGATCGCGTCGCGCTCGCTGCGACGCCGCTCCACCAATGACGAACTGGGCGCGGTGACCATCTCCGCCGGCTTCGCGGTGCGCCGTCCGGGCGAGACGGGCTCGACCCTGCTGGAACGCGCCGACGCGGCCCTCTACGCCTCCAAGCGGACCGGGCGGAACCGGGTCACCTCGGCCGAATCGCTCGACATCGCCGCCTGATCGGTTGGCCTGCCGTCAGAACAGGGCATAGTCCCCCCATGCGCAGCTTCGCCTTCGCGATCGCCTACTGGTCGCTGTCCATCGTCTACACCCTGGCCGCCTGTATCGCGGCCCTGGCGCCCGGCCGCGGGGCCACCGGCTGGATCATCCGCCGCTATGTGAAGCGGATGGTGCAGGCCATGCGCGTGCTGGCGGGCATCCGCATCCAGTATCGCGGCGAGGACCGGCTGCCGCAGGGCGCCTTCATCATCGCCTCCAAGCACCAGAGCTGGGGCGACGGCTTCGCCACCTACGACCGCTTCCAGGACCTGGCCTTCGTCACCGGCGACCACCTGGAGAAGTTTCCGCTGCTCGGCACAGTGCTGCGCAAGCTGGGTGCTATCGTGGTCAACAACTGCGGCGGCCGCGCCGCGCGCGACGCTCTCAAGCACCGCGCCGCCGACGCCCACGCCGAGGGCCGCAAGATCCTGATCTATCCGGAAGGCAACCTGGCCAAGGTCGGCGAGAAGTATCGCTACCGCTCGGGCGTCTGGCACATGTACCGCGACTTCGACATGCCGGTGGTGCCGGTCGCGACCAACCTGGGCCTGTTCTGGCCGCAGGAGGCGTTCCGCAAGAACCCGGGCACGGCCACGCTGGAGTTCCTCGACCCCATCCCCACCGGCCTGCCGAAAGACGAGTTCCTGGCCCGGCTGGAGGCCGCCGTCGAAGGCCGCACCGCCGAACTGATCGCCGAGGCCACGGGCAATCCCGTGACGCCGGCGGTTCAGGTGCCGACGCCGGACGAGGTGAAGAAGGCTGAGGCGGCGGCGAAGGCCGCCGCCGCATGAAGCTCCGTGGTCGAACCATAGCTGTTACGATGGGCTCAGATGTCCCGCGAGACGGGATGTATCTCGAACTCTTCTACGACGGGCACGAGCACGAGAACTCGATCGCCGAGGTCTTCCGCAGCGACCGGGACGGCTCGATGACCTTCTCGGCCTTCGAACCTGAAATCCCGCTTGAGGTGGTGGAGTGGCTGATCAGCGAGGGGAAGCGTCGCCTCCCCCCTAGTTCCTAAGCCCTACTCCCTCGCCCCTCACGCCGCCGGAATCACCGCGCCTTCGTACTTCTGCGCGATGAAGTCCTTCACCGCCTGGCTGCGCAGGGCGCGGGCCAGGGCCTGCACGCGCGGGTCGTTCTGGTTGTCGGGGCGCGCGACCAGATAGTTGACGTAGGGGCTGTTCGCCCCCTCCAGCACCAGGGCGTCGGCGCGCGGCTTCAGGCCTGCGTCGAGCGCGTAGTTGGTGTTGATCACCGCCGCATCGACCTGCGGCAGGATGCGCGGGATGGTCGCCGCCTCGACCTCACGGAAGACCAGGCCCTTCGGGTTGCCGGTGATGTCGCGCACCGTCTGCAGCGGGTTCTGGCCGTCGCGCAGGGTGATCAGACCCGCCGACTGCAGCAGCAGCAGCGAGCGGCCGGTGTTGGACGCGTCATTGGGCAGGATCACCTGCGCTCCCGTAGGCAGGGCGGCCAGCGCGGTATGCTTGCGCGAGTACAGGCCCAGCGGCTCGACGTGCACGCCCGCCACGGTGATCAGGCTGGTCCCGCGCGCGGCGTTGAACTCGTCCAGATAGGGCTTGGTCTGGAAATAGTTCACGTCCAGCCGGCGCTCGGCCAGCTGCACGTTCGGCTGGACGTAGTCGTTGAACACCTTGATCTCGATCGGCACGCCCTCGGCGGCCAGGATCGGCTTGACGACCTCCAGGATCTCGGCGTGCGGCACGGCGGTCGCGCCGACCATCAGCGGGCCGCCCTCGGCGCCCTTCTTCTCCCCGCCCGCGCCGCAGGCTGCGAGCGTCAGGACGGCGGCGGCGGAAAGCAGGAGCGAACGACGGATCATGGCAGGGCCTTTCGGGGGGAGCGATCAGCGGTGGGAGACGGCGGCGACCACGCGGTCGCCGATCATCTGGAGGATTTGCACCAGCACCAGCAGCAGGACGACGGTCACGACCATGACATCCGTCTGGAAGCGCTGATAGCCGAAACGCACGGCCAGGTCGCCCAGGCCGCCGGCCCCGACCACCCCCGCCATGGCGGTGTAGCTGACCAGGGCGATGGCCGTGACGGTCGCGCCGGCGATGACGCCTGGCAGGGCTTCGGGCAGCAGGGCTCGGGTGACGATCTGGAAGGTGGAGCCGCCCATGGCCTGGGTCGCCTCGACCACGCCCTTGTCCACCTCGCGCAGGGCCGTCTCGACCAGGCGCGCATAGAAGGGGGCCGCGCCCACGACCAGCGGCGGGATGGCCCCGGCCACGCCCAGCGAGGTCCCGACCAGCAGCACCGTCACCGGCAGCATGACGATCAGCAGGATGATGAAGGGTACCGAGCGCAGCACATTGACCACGAAGGACAGCACGGCGTTCAGCACCGGATTGGCCGCCAGCCGCCCCTTGCCCGACAGGTACAGCAGCACGCCCAGCGGCACGCCCAGGATCACCGTCAGCACCAGCGACCCACCCAGCATCAGCAGGGTGTCCACGGTGGCGCGGCCGATCTCGCTCCAGTCGACGTTGTCGAACATCAGGCGGCCTCCCCCAGGACGCTTTCAACCGAAACGCCGCGCGCCGTCAGTTGCGCCACCGCCGCCTCGGCGTCGCCGCCGGTGAAGGCGACCACCAGCTGGCCGTAGGGCTCGCCCCGGATGCGGCTGATGCGGCCCGACAGGATCGAATAGTCCACGCCCACCGAGCGCGCGACGCGGCTCAGCTCGGGCTCATAGGTCGAGGCGCCGCGGAAGGTCAGCTTGGCCAGCCGCGCCCCGGCGGGCACGACCGAGGCGTCGAACGCCTCCTCGCCCTCGGCCAGCATGGCGCGGGTCACCGGATGCTGCGGATGCAGGAAGACGTCGGCCGTCGCGCCCTGCTCCACGATCCGGCCGTCCTTCAGCACCGCCACCCGGTCGCAGACGCGGCGCACCACCTCCATCTGGTGGGTGATCAGCACGATGGTCAGGCCCAGGTCGCGGTTCAGCCCGTCCAGCAGGGTCAGGATCTCCTCGGTCGTCTCGGGATCCAGGGCGCTGGTCGCCTCGTCGCACAGCAGGACGCCGGGGCCGCAGGCCAGGGCGCGGGCGATGCCGACGCGCTGCTTCTGGCCGCCCGAAAGCTGGGCCGGATGCTTGTTCGCGTGCTCGGACAGGCCCAGCTGCTCCAGCAGCTCCGCCGTCCGCGCCTTCACCTCCGCCTCGGGCCGCCCTTCCAGCCGCAGCGGAAAGGCCACGTTCTCGGCGATCGTCTTGGCGTTCAGCAGGTTGAAATGCTGGAAGATCATGCCGATCCGACGCCGTGCCGCGCGCAGCTCGGCCGGGTTCAGGGCGGTGATCTCCTGCCCGTCCACGAACACCTTGCCGGCGTCCGGCGTCTCCAGCCGGTTGATGGTGCGGATCAGGGTCGACTTGCCGGCGCCCGAGCGGCCGACCACGCCGAACACTTCGCCCTTGGCGACATGCAGGTCGGCGCTGTCCAGCGCCACGCGCTCGCCCGCCGCGCTGCGATAGCGCCGGGTCACCCCCTCAAGGCGGATCATCTCAGTCGGCCTTTACCGGAACGATGGTGACGCTCTCGCCGCAACCGCAGGCGTCCGTCTGGTTCGGGTTCCGGAACACGAATTTGGAGGCCAGCTTCGAGGTCTCGAAGTCCAGCTCCGAACCGATCAGATACAGCACCGCCTTGCCGTCGATCAGCACGGTGGCGCCCTTGTCCTCGACCACCTCGTCCAGCGGCTGGATGCTGTCGGCGAAGGCGAAGGTGTATTCCTGACCCGCGCAGCCGCCGTTCTTGATGCCGACGCGCAGGCCCACGACCGAGCCCTCGGCCGAGGCCATCAGGTCCTTCACGCGCGCGGCGGCGGCGTCCGTCAGGCTGATCGCCTTGGGACGGGGACGGCGCGGACGGGTGGTGGTCGAAAGTTCGCTCATCCGGTCCTCAGAACATGTTGAGCGCGAGTTTGGCCTCGTCGCTCATCTTGGAGGGATCCCACGGCGGGTCGAAGACGATGTCGGCGCGGGCCGAGCGGATGCCGTCGACCTTCATCACCGCCTGCTCGACCCAGATCGGCATCTCTCCGGCCACGGGACAGCCGGGGGCGGTCAGGGTCATCTCGACCTGCACATCGCGCTCGTCCGACAGGTCGACCTTGTAGATCAGGCCCAGCTCATAGATGTCGACCGGGATTTCCGGGTCGAACACCGTCTTCAGCGCCTCGATGATGTCGTCGGTCAGCTTGTCCAGTTCCTGCTGGCTGATCTTGCCGGATTCCACCGCGGCGGCGCGGCCGCCGTCATCGTCCGGTGTCGGGGCTTCAGAGGTCATCGGGTCGGTCATGCAAAGAACTCACGCGCCTTGATGAGGGCGTCGGCGAACGCGTCGGCGTCCTCGGTCGTATTATATAGGGCGAAGCTGGCCCGGGCGCTCGACGTCAGGCCGAACCTTTTCGCCAGCGGCTCGGCGCAGTGCAGGCCCGCGCGCACGGCGACGCCGTAGCGGTCCATCACCTGGGCGATGTCATGGGCGTGGGCGCCCTCGACGGTGAAGGTCAGGATGGCCCCCTTCCCTTCCGCCTCGCCGATCACCTTCAGCCAGTTCACGCCGTCCAGCCGCGCCCGGGCGTGGGCGTACAGCGCCCGCTCGTGGGCGTCGATGGCCGCCTTGTCATACTGGCTCAGCCACTCGATCGCCGCGCCCAGGCCGATGGCCTCCAGGATCGGCGGCGTGCCCGCCTCGAACCGGTGCGGCGGCTTGGCGTAGGTCACCCGGTCCATCTCGACCGTCTCGATCATCTCGCCCCCGCCCTGGTAGGGCGGCATGGCCTCCAGCGCATCCGTCCTGCCGTACAGGGCGCCGATGCCGGTGGGGCCGTACAGCTTGTGGCCGGTGAAGGCGTAGAAGTCGCAGCCGATGGCCTGCACGTCCGGCAGGCCATGCACCGCGCCCTGGCAACCGTCGATCAGCACCTTGGCGCCGACCGCGTGGGCCATGCGGGTGATCTCGGCCACCGGATTGATGGTGCCCAGCACATTGGACATGTGGGTGACGGCCACGACCTTCGTCCTGGGTCCCAGCAGATCGGCGTAGGCCGCCATGTCCAGCGACCCGTCGTCCAGCAGCGGAATCCACTTCAGCACCGCCCCGCGCCGCTCGCGCAGCAGGTGCCACGGCACGATGTTGGAGTGGTGCTCCATCTGGCTGACGATGATCTCGTCGCCCGGCTGGATCGACTGGCCGATCCCGTTGGCGACCAGGTTGATCGCCTCGGTGCCGCCCTTGGTCCAGACGATGTTGTCGGGGCTTTCGGCGTTCAGGAACCGCGCCACGCTCTCGCGCGCGGCCTCGAACGCCTCGGTCGTCTCATTGGCTAGGGTGTGCAGGCCGCGGTGGACGTTGGCGTAGCTGCCCTCCATCGCCGCCGTCAGGGCGTCGATCACCGCCCGCGGCTTCTGCGCCGAGGCGGCCGAGTCCAGATAGACCAGCGGCTTGCCGTTCACCGTCCGCGACAGGATCGGGAACTGGGCGCGGGCGGCGTAGGCGTCGAAGGTCTTCACAAGCGTTCCGTCAGCCACGTCCTCGCCACCTCTCTCGCGCCCTCGTGCGCGATGCGGTCCACCACCTCGATCAGGAAGGCCTGGGTCAGCAGCGCCCGCGCCTCCTCGGCCGGAATGCCGCGCTGCTGCATGTAGAACAGGGCGCTCTCGTCCAGATTGCCAACCGTATTGCCGTGCGCGCACTGCACGTCGTCGGCGTAGATGATCAGCTCCGGCTTGGCGTCGATCTCGCCGCGCTCGCCCAGGATCAGGGCGTGGTGGCCCATGCGGGCGTCGGTGCCGTCGGCCCCGCGCTCGACGATGATCTTGCCCTGGAAGACCCCGCGCGCGGTGTCGCGCACCACCCCCTTGGTCAGCTGGCTGGTCAGGCCGTCGGGGCCCAGGTGATCGACCACGCTGGTCAGGTCGGTGTGGCGGTCGCCGGACAGGGCGTAGAGACCGTCCATACGCACCGTCGCGCCCTCGCCCGCGTGGGCGATGCGGGTCTCCAGACGCTGCAGCTTCGCGCCCGAGGCGGCGATGGTCTGGTGATAGGCCGCCTGCTTCGACAGCCGCACCTCGACTGACGCCACCGAAATCGCGTCGTGCGGCTCGTCGACCAGGACGACCCGCTCCAGCGTCGCACTCTCCTCGACCGTGATCTCCAGCAGGGTGTTGGACAGATAGGCCTCGCCCCAGCCTTCGTGGGATTCCAGCAGGGTGGCGTGGGCGCCGGCCTCGACCACCACCCCGATCCGGGCGTGGTGGCCGGTCTTCACCGCGTCGCTGAGCAGACGCAGTGCCAGGGTGCGAGGCGCGCCGGCCTTGAACGAGATGATGTAGACGCCTTCCAGCGCCTTGGCCGCGGCCAGCGCGCCCATCGGCATCTCGTCGGCCATCCGCGGCGCGTCCGGGCCGGCGTGGTGGCTGACCTCGATGCCCGGCTCCATCTCGCCTTCCGACCACCAGTTCAGGCGGCCGTTGGCGATCAGCACCTCATTGCGCGTCAACGCCTTGAACGGCCCGGCATTGGGCTCGCCTTCGGGCAAGGCGGGCGACAGCGGCGGCTCGTCCCGCAGCCAGCGGCGCAGGTCGGAATATTTCCACGCCTCGGTCCGCCGCGACGGGATCGTCTCGACAGCCTTCAGGTCGATGCGCACCGGGGCGTTCACGCCGCCTGCACCATATACTGGTCGTAGCCGTCCGCCTCGAGCTGGTGCGCCAGCTCCGGGCCGCCCGAGGCGACGATGCGGCCGCCGACCAGCACGTGGACGCGGTCGGGTTTGATGTAGTCCAGCAGGCGCTGGTAGTGGGTGATCACCAGCATCGACCGTTCCGGCGAGCGCATGGCGTTGACCCCGTCGGCGACGATGCGCAGGGCGTCGATGTCCAGGCCCGAATCCGTCTCGTCCAGGATCAGCAGCGACGGCTCCAGCAGGGCCATCTGCAGGATCTCCATCCGCTTCTTCTCGCCGCCCGAGAAGCCGACGTTCAGCGGCCGCTTGAGCATGTCGAAATCCATCTTCAGCGCCGCCGACGCCGCCCGGACCAGCTTCAGGAAGGCGGGGGCCGAGACCTCCTCCTCGCCGCGTGCCCGCTTCTGGGCGTTCAGGGCGGTGCGGATGAAGGTCATCGCCGGCACGCCGGGGATCTCCAGCGGATACTGGAACGACAGGAAGACGCCCTTGGCCGCCCGCTCGGCGGGGTCCAGCGTCAGCAGGTCGTCGCCCTTCCACGCCACGGCGCCCTCGGTCGCCTCATAGCCCGGCCGGCCCGACAGGGCGTAGCCCAGCGTCGACTTGCCGGCCCCGTTCGGCCCCATGATGGCGTGCACCTCACCGGCGGGAACGTCGAGCGTCAGCCCCTTGAGGATCGGCTTGTCGCCGACGGAGACGTGGAGGTTGGAGATGGAGAGCATCAGTCTTCTTCTTCGTTGAGGCGCTCGGCCTCATCTTCAATTTCGCGGATTTGAACAGGCGAGAAACCAGCGGCCGTCGCCGCGGCTGAGAAGCGGCGCTGGATGACGCTCCCGCCCCACCACATCAAGGCGGCGCCGGCGACCAGAAGGACCAGGGCCAGGCGCCAGTCGGGCCGAAGGGTTCCGGACAGGCCGGGCAGGCTGGCGATCAGCAGCACCAGTCCCAGGATCGACAACAGGAATCCGACGACCGACGCCGCTCCGGAGATGTCTCGGGGGATCGTACGAGCCCGTCCGACAAGCTGATCGCGTGTAGCGGCGCTCACCCCACGCTCCCTTCCAGACTGATCGCCACCAGCTTCTGCGCCTCGACGGCGAACTCCATCGGCAGCTGCTGCAGCACGTCGCGCACGAAGCCGTTGACCAGCAGGGCCACCGCCTCTTCCTGCGACAGCCCGCGCTGCTGGGCGTAGAACATCTGGTCGTCGCTCAGCCGCGTCGTCGTCGCCTCGTGCTCCAGCTGGGCCGAGCCGTTGCGGGCCTCGATGTAGGGGATGGTGTGCGAGCCGCACTCCTTGCCGATCAGCAGGCTGTCGCACTGGGTGAAGTTGCGCACGCCCGTCGCCTTCGGGTGCACAGACACCAGGCCGCGATAGGTCGAGTCCGACTTGCCCGCCGACACCGCCTTGGCGATGATCCGGCTCTTCGAGTTCTTGCCCAGGTGGATCATCTTGGTGCCGGTGTCGGCCTGCTGATGTCCGTTGGTGATGGCGATGGAATAGAACTCGCCCGAGCTCTCCTCGCCCTTCAGGATGCAGGAAGGGTATTTCCAGGTGACGGCCGAGCCGGTCTCCACCTGCGTCCACGACACCTTCGACCGGTCGCCCCGGCAGTCGGCGCGCTTGGTGACGAAGTTGTAGATGCCGCCCTTGCCCTCGGCGTCGCCGGGGTACCAGTTCTGGACGGTCGAGTATTTCACCTCGGCGTCGTCCAGCGCCACGATCTCCACCACCGCCGCATGCAGCTGGTTCTCGTCGCGCATCGGGGCGGTGCAGCCCTCGAGGTACGAGACGTAGCTGCCCTTGTCGGCGATGATCAGGGTCCGCTCGAACTGGCCCGTCTGGCTCGCGTTGATGCGGAAATAGGTCGACAGCTCCATCGGGCATTTCACGCCCGGCGGGATGTAGACGAACGACCCGTCGCTGAAGACCGCACTGTTCAGCGCCGCGAAATAGTTGTCCGAGACCGGCACGACCGAGCCCAGGTATTTGCGAACCAGCTCAGGATGTTCGCGCAAGGCCTCGGAAATCGGCATGAAAATCACGCCGACCTTGGCCAGCTCGGCCTTGAAGGTCGTCACCACGCTGACGCTGTCGAACACCGCGTCCACCGCCACCCGCGGCGCGCCCTGCACCCCCGCCAGCACCTCCTGCTCCTTCAGCGGGATGCCCAGCTTGGCGTAGACGGCCAGCAGCTCCGGATCGACCTCGTCCAGGCTCCTGGGCCCCTCCTTGGTCTTCGGCGCGGCGTAATAATACAGGTCCTGATAGTCGACCGGCGTGTACTTCACCGCCGCCCAGGTCGGCTCTTCCATCGCCTGCCAGCGCTCGAAGGCGGCCAGCCGCCATTCCAGCATCCACTCCGGCTCGCCCTTCTTCTCGGAGATGAAGCGCACGATATCGGCGTTCAGGCCCTTGGGCGCGAACTCCTGTTCGATGTCCGAGCTGAAGCCGTGCTCGTACTTCTCGAGAGCGGCGACGGCGTCGATGGTTTCCTGAACGGCGGCCATGATTTACGCGACTTCCCTCGCCCGCTCACTGACGCGGGCGACATGCTTTTCGTACGCCGCGATCCAGGCGTCGGCGAAACGGATCCAGTCCTGTTCGGTGGTGCCCCAGCCGCCCGAGACGCGCACCCCGCCCGTGGCGAGGTGATCCAGCCCCATGGCGCTGATGGTCTTGGACGGCTTGGTCTTGCCCGACGAGCAGGCGCTGCCCGCCGAGATCATCACGCCCGCCAGATCCAGGGTGATCAGTTGCTGCGGGCTGTCCCAGCCCTCGACGGCCATGAACAGGGTGTTGGGCAGGCGCGCCACGGCGCCGCCGATGATGGTCGCGCCGGCGGCCTTCACCCGCGCCTCGGCGGCGTCGCGCCAGCTGACGTGGGCGATGGCGTCGTCCAGGTCGCGCGCGGCGCAGTCGGCCGCGACGCCGAAGCCGGTCAGGCCCGGCACATTCTCGGTGCCCGCGCGCAGGCCGCGCTCCTGTCCGGCGCCGTGCAGGATGCGCACGCCCTCGCGGCCCGGCTTCAGCACCAGGGCGCCGACGCCCTGCGGTCCGCCCAGCTTGTGCGCCGACAGGGTCAGGGTGTCCGCGTCCAGGGCGCGCATGTCGACCGGAATCTTGCCTGCCGACTGGATGGCGTCGACATGCAGCCAGCCGCCGGCGGCCCGCACCAGCTTCGCCGCCTCGGCGATCGGCTGGATCACGCCGCTTTCGTTGTTCGCATGATGAATGGCCACCACGGCCCTGCCCGGCCGCGCCAGCGCCTCGGCCAGCCAGGCCAGGTCGACCACGCCGTCCGCATCGACCGGCAGCACCTCGACCGGCGCGCCAGAGGCCATGACGGCCTCGGCCACGCAGGGATGCTCGGTCGCGCCGACGATCAGCCGCTCGCAGCCGCCCGCCAGCGCGCTGACGATGGCCTGCGCATTGGATTCCGTGCCGCCCGACGAGAAGATGACCGCCGTCGGATCGGCCCCGACCAGATCGGCCACCTGGGCCCGGGCCGTCTCGATCCGCGCCCGCGCCCGGCGTCCGGCGGCGTGCACCGCCGACGGATTGCCGTTGTCGGCCAGGGCCTTGGCCATGGCCTCCTGCACTTCCGGACGCACCAGGCCCGAGGCGTTGTAGTCCAGATAGACGCTCACGCCGCCGCCTCCATGCCCGGGGCCTGCGACCGGCGGCGCGCGCCGGTGCGGTTCAGGACCACGTCCTCCAGCGACACCGCCGCCAGATAGGCGTGGATCTCGGCGCCCAGGTCTTCCCACAGATTGTGGGTGATGCAGCGCTCGCCGCCCATCATGCAGCCGCGCGGCGTGCCCAGGCCCGAACAGCGCGTGGCCCGGATCGGCTCGTCCACGGCCAGCACGATCTCGGCCACCATGGTCGCCTCGGGGCCCCGCGCCAGGCGGTAGCCGCCGCCCGGACCGCGCACGCTCTGCACCAGCCCGCTCTTGCGCAGGCGCGCGAACAGCTGCTCCAGATAGCTGAGTGAAATCTCCTGCCGAGTGGCGATTTCGGCCAGCGAAACGGCCCGCGTCTCGCCGCTCACGGCGCGTCCGTTCCGGGCCAGATCGGCCATCGCCATCACGGCGTAACGTCCCTTGGTCGACAGTCGCATCGCGCACCTTCAAAATTTGCGCGCTTTACGAGGGTCCTGTGCTAGAACCCGCGCCTTCGCAAAAGCGGCGGCACGCAAGGCGGACTTAGAAAGTCCTACCCCCGTGGTCAAGTATTACGCAGCTGCGAAATGATGTTTGAACACGGGAATTCGCTCCGCCCATGCCTGAAGTCATCCTGCCCGGCGCATCTGGCCGCATCGAAGGCCGTTATTCCCCGGGCAAGCGTCCGAACGCCCCCATCGCCCTGATCCTGCACCCGCACCCCAAGGCGGGCGGGCATATGAACAACCCGGTGGCGGTGACCCTGTACCAGCTCTTCGTGAAGCGCGGCTTCGCGACCCTGCGCTACAACAGCCGCGGTGTGGGCAAGTCGCAGGGCGAGTTCGACTCGGGCATCGGCGAGCTGGCCGACGCGGCCACCGCCCTGGACTGGCTCCAGGCCAACAATCCCGCCGCCACCCAGACCTGGGTCGCCGGCTACCAGTTCGGCGCCTACATCGGCATGCAGTTGCTCATGCGCCGCCCGGAAACGGACGGCTTCATCTCGGTCTCGCCGCCGTCGAACATGTACGACTTCAGCTTCCTGGCCCCCTGCCCGGCCTCGGGCCTGTTCCTGCACGGCACCGCCGACACCATCGTCCCGCCGGTCGAGGTTGAGCGCGTGGTCAACAAGCTGCGCACCCAGAAGGGCATCATCATCGACTACGAACTGGAAGAGGGCGCGACCCACTTTTGGCAGGACCACATCGGCGCCGTCGAACGCCGCGTCGGCGCCTATCTGGACAAGCGCCTGGAAGAGAAGCCGGCCTGATCTCGAACGGATCACGGATCATCGAACAATCAAACGCCGCCGGGTCCGCCCGGCGGCGTTTCCCGTTCCGGACCCCAGGCGTCACGTCCGTTTCTGACGCACGCCCGTGCCAGACTGATCCCGGTCTTTGACATCGCCGTCCGTCTCGCTCGCCTGCGGTAGAACCCGCTCGCCGCCACCCCGCCACACGAGAAAAAGTGCACGATGTGCACTCCATTTTTTCGGAGTGCACTTTTTCCCGCCTGACGCGTGTCAGTGGTCGCCTTCCACTACCGCTACGGCGGATGTCCGGTGCGCCCGAAGGCACCAGACCACGCTGACGATCATCAGGATCATGGCCACGATCTCCACCACCGTCGGCCCGCGCCCTTCCCACAGATAGCCGTACAGGAAGGCGAACAGGGTCTCGAACACGATCATCTGGCCCAGCATCGACAGCGGCAGCAGGCGGCTGGCCTGGTTCCAGAAGGCGTTGCCGACGATGGAGGCCAGAACCGCCACCCCGACGCTGACCGCCGCCAGCCGCGCCCACTGTTCCGCCGTCGCTTCGCCCGCGCCCAGCAGAGCCGGCACCGCCAGCAACAGGGCGAAGGCGCCGGTCACCACGCCGGTCAGCAGCGACCAGTCATGCGCCCCCACCTGCGGCAGCCGCGCCATCCAGCGGCTGTTTCCGACCGCATAGGCCGACCAGCACAGCAGGGCCGCCAGGCCACAGCCCAGTCCGATCAGCACCGAGACCGCGTCCCGCCCGGCGGCGGCGTCCCGCGACAGGCTCTCCCAGCCGATCAGGGCCACGGCGAAGGCCGCCAGCAGGATCGGCGGCCCGACCTTCCTCAGCGGCGGCGCGTCCGGATCGCGCAGGCCCCAGACCGCCACGACCACCGGCACCATGCCCACGATCAGGGCCGAGGCCGCGACCCCGGCGAAATGCACGCTGACCACCAGGAACAGGTAGTAGACGATGTTCCCCGCCAGGCTCAGCCAGGCCAGCGCCCGCCACGCCCTGGCGTCCAGCAGGGCCGCGACCCGCTTCCAGCGCGGCGCCAGCAACAGGGCGGCGATGATCCCGTAAGCCAGGTAGCGGCCCGCGCTCATCAGCATGGGCGAGGCGTCGGGTGCGACCTTGGGCGCCAGGAAGACCAGCCCCCACATGGCCCCGGCCCCCAGGCCGCAGGCGACCCCGATCAGGCGGTCCCGGGACGCGCTCACCGGTACAGCAGGAAGGGCCGGCGGGTGTCCAGCCAGGCCTGCTCGTCGGGCCGGGTCAGGGCGTCCAGGGCGTCCGGCGTCGAAGCCGGATCATCGACCCATTGGCGCAGCTCCGGCCCGCCGTTGATCACGTCGATCGGCAGCTTGCCGAAGGCGTATTCGTACGGGAAGTCGCGCCACAGGTCGTAGTCGGGATACAGCCGCCGGATCGCCTTGAAGCCCAGCGCCTGCACCCGCCACGGCTGGAACGCCTCATGGTCGTAGGCCGGGTCGTCGACGTGGATCTGAACGCCCGCGCACAGCTTGCCCACGTGTTTGTGGAAGGTCGGCTCGAACCACATGTCGCGCAGCACGCAACCCTTCAGCCACTGCGGCGCGAAGGCCTTCATCTCGGCGATCACGGCGCGGGCGTCGATGTCGGGCGCCCCGAACAGCTCCAGCGGCCGGGTCGTCCCCCGCCCTTCCGACAGGGTCGCCCCCTCCAGCATCACCGTCCCGGCGTAGGCCCGCGTCATCGAGACATTGGGCGCATTGGGGCTGGGGTTGATCCAGCTGCGCTGGCTCAGCGGCCAGCCGTATCCCGGGCCCTCGGCGGGCTTCCAGCCCTCCATCTCGATGACGCGGTAGGCCACATCCAGCTTGAAGTGGTCGATGAACCACAGGCCCATCTCGCCCAGGGTCAGACCATGGCGCATCGGCATCGGCCCGGCGCCCACGAAGCTCTCCCAGCCCTCGCGAAGGATGGTCCCTTCCACGGGCCGCCCGGCGGGGTTGGGCCGGTCCAGCACCCAGACCTCCTTGCCGTGCTCGGCGGCGGCCTCGAGCATGTACAGAAGCGTCGTCACGAAGGTGTAGATGCGGCAGCCCACGTCCTGCAGGTCGATCAGCACCACGTCGAAGGTGCTCATCCACTGCCCGTGCGGCCGGCGCACCTCGCCGTACAGGCTGAAGACGGGGATGCCGTGCACCGGATCCGTATAGTCCGGGCTCTCCATCATGTTGTCCTGCAGGTCGCCCTTCATCCCGTGCTGCGGGCCGAAGGCGGCCGTCAGCTGGATGTCCGGATGCGCCGCCAGGGCGTCCACCGCATGGGTCAGGTCCTGCGTCGTCGACGCCGGATGGGCCACCAGCGCTGCGCGCCGCCCCTTCAGCGGCGCGCTCAAGGAGGGATCGGACAGCAGGCGGTCGAGACCGAACTTCATGGCAGCTCCAGCGCGGGCGACCGCAGCGTGAACGATTCCGGATGGTGGAAGTCCGGCTTATCCGAGGGATGGGCCAGTGCCCAATAGGTTTTCTCGCCGTCCGTGGTCTCGATGACCACCGACGCGCCCAATGCCTCCAGATGGGGCCATTCCGACCCGTACAGGATCGCCGTCAGCTCAAAGCCGTCCTCGGTGGCCAGGCAGGAAATCCGCGGCTCCGGCGCCTCCAGATCGGCCATGCCGGTCCGGTAGCCCGTGAAGGCATAGGCCGCCCAGGCGCTGGACGGCGACAGGTTGAACTCGACATAGCCGCCTTCGGTCCGCAGCCCGAATACCTCGCAGCAGGTGTGCTTCCACAGCTCGTCCCGGCGACCGCCCTCTCCGGTCGGGAGAATGATCGTCGAGCCGAAACCCGAGGCTCGGAACACGACATGGATCCAGCTCCGCCCCTCCCAGTCGACCTCAACGTCGATCCGCCCCCGGGCGGCTCCGGTGGCGGAATATGGGACAAGCGCGCGCTGGAAGATCATGTCTGTCGATAGCCCGATTTGTCGCCGGATTGCACTTGGCGCTCCAGGTCGCCTTGACCCTTCCACGGCGAACAGCCTATCCAGACGCCATGTTCGCCCGCACGCCCCGCACCGGCCTGTATTACCGCCTCTCGATCTGACGAGCGGCCAGCGAACCCCTGCGCCGCCCCTTCCCCGGCGCGCAAACCCCCAAGACGCCCGCCGGCTTCCCTGCTAACGGAGCCGCCTATGAGCGACCAAGATTTCAAGTCCGACTTCCTGCGCACCCTGCGGGACCGCGGCTACATCCATCAGATCACCCACCCCGTCGAACTGGACGAGGCGGCGTCCACCGGCGTGGTGACGGCCTACATCGGCTTCGACGCCACGGCGCCCTCGCTCCACGTCGGCAGCCTGATCCAGATCATGATGCTGCGCCGCCTCCAGCAGGCCGGGCACAAGCCGGTCGTCCTGATGGGCGGCGGCACGACCAAGGTCGGCGACCCGACCGGCAAGGACGCCTCGCGCCCCCAGCTGACCGACGCCGACATCCAGGCCAACATCGACGGCATCCAGCAGGTCTTCGCCAAATTCCTGACCTTCGGCGACGGCCCGACCGACGCCGTCATGGTCAACAATGACGAATGGCTGTCCCAGTTCGGCTACATCCAATTCCTGCGCGACTTCGGCACCCACTTCACCGTGAACCGGATGCTGGCGTTCGACTCGGTCAAGCTGCGCCTCGAGCGCGAGCAGCCGATGACCTTCCTCGAGTTCAACTACATGCTGATGCAGTCGGTGGACTTCCTGGAGCTGAACCGCGCCCGCAACGTCACGCTCCAGATGGGCGGTTCGGACCAGTGGGGGAACATCACCTCGGGCGTCGACCTGGTCCGCCGCGTGGACCAGAAGGCCGCCTTCGGCCTGACCACGCCGCTGCTGACCACCGCCTCGGGCGGCAAGATGGGCAAGACGGCGCAGGGCGCCATCTGGCTGAACGCCGACCAGCTCAGCCCCTACGACTACTGGCAGTTCTGGCGGAACGCCGACGACGCCGACGTGGGCAGGTTCCTGCGCCTGTTCACCGACCTGTCGCTGGACGAGATCGCCGCGCTCGAAGCGCTGGAAGGCGCCCGGATCAACGACGCCAAGAAGGCCCTCGCCGACGCCGCCACCACCATGCTGCACGGCGCAGAAGCCGCCGCGACCGCCCGTGCGGCCGCCGAGGGCGCGTTCGAGCGCGGCACCCTGTCCGCCGATCTGCCCACCGTCGAACTGCCGACCGCTGAGGTCATCGGCGCGATGGTCGCCGCGGTCACGACCAAGGCCGGCCTGACCGCGTCCAACGGCGAGGCCCGGCGCCTGGCCCAGGGCGGCGGCCTGCGCCTGAACGACGAGGCGATCGCCGACGGCGCCCGCCTGATCGAGGCCTCGGACGTCAACGCCGACGGCGTGCTGAAGCTGGCGGCGGGCAAGAAGAAGATCGTGCTGGTGAGGCCCGTCTGATGACCGAGATCACCGAAGGCATGAAGGCCCCCGCCTTCGACATGGCCACCGCCGACGGCGGCCGGACCACGCTGGCGGCGCTGAAGGGCAAGACGGTCGTCCTCTACTTCTATCCCAAGGCCGACACCCCCGGCTGTACCAGCGAGGGCCAGGACTTCTCGGCCCTGACCGGCGAGTTCGACGCGGCCAACGCCGTGGTCATCGGCGTCTCGCGCGATCCGGTGAAGAAGCTGGCCCGCTTCCAGGCCAAGTACGACCTCAAGGTCGTGCTGGCCTCGGACGAGCCGGAGGACGTCACCCTGGCCTGGGGCGTCTGGGTCCAGAAGAAGCTCTATGGCCGCGAATACATGGGCATCGAGCGCGCCACCTTCCTGATCGACGGCCAGGGCGTCGTCCGCCGGGTCTGGCGCAAGGTTTCTGTCAAGGGCCACGCGGCCGAAGTTCTCGCGGCCGCAAAGTCGCTCTGACCACGGATCAAAACGCCCGAAACCAGATTCGGGCGGGCCTTCCAAGGTTCGCGCATACGCCTGACAGGCGAAAATCAGACGCGATTACCGTCGTTCTTCGCCTGAAGACGCTTCGGCGTGGTTAACGAGACGTAAAGAGACTTGCCGTCGTCCCCCAGTCGTGGCTCATACCCAGCCGGGCGTGGGGGCGTTTGAGTATGGCCGAGCACGAGGCTGAAGTCAGACGGTCGCTGATCGGGCGCTGGTTCCCGACGCGCTACCTCTATCTTCGCGACGGCGACGACGTGAAAGCCTGGGCGCTGACGCCCGGCCGTCAAATCCTGGGCGCCGCCGGCGCCGTCCTGATCGGCGGCTGGTTCCTGGTCGCCTCGGGCGGCTTCGCCCTGGACATGGTCCGCCAGAGCAACGCCGACCGCACCGTGGCCCGTAGCCGCGCCGAGGCCCAACGCCTGAACGCCGACCTGCAGGCCCGCCTGGACAGCGCCGTGGTGCGCATGACCGCCACCACCGGCTCGCTGGATGAAATGGCCGAGATGGTCGAGCGCCGCCACGCCGCCCTGACCCGGGTCATGACCATGTTCCGCGGCGTCGAGGGCGCTCCCGCCGCCCTGGCCCCCGCCCCGGCCCTGAACGCCGACCGCAACACCCCCGTCCAGCGCATGATCGCCGTGCGCATGGACCAGGAGCGGCTGATCGCCCGCGCCGAAAGCGTGGCCAGCACCCGCGCCGAACGGCTGCGCCTGGCCTTCCGCCTCGCCGGCCTGAACCCCGCCGCCTACGCCCCGCACAACGCCGCCCTGGGCGGGCCGCTGGTCGACGCCGGCGATCCCCGCGCGCTGGGGGCCGTGCTGGACGTGGACGAGGCCTTCGCCGTCCGCATCCGCAACGCGGCCGACAACCTGTCCGACATGCGCCAGCTGGCCGACGCGGCCCAGGGGCTGCCGTTCCGCCGTCCCACCAGCGCGCGGACCACCTCGGGCTACGGCGTCCGCTTCGACCCCTTCAACGGCCGCCCCGCCCTGCACCAGGGCCAGGATTTCGCCGCGCCCCTGAACAGCCCCATCTACGCCACCGCTCCCGGAATCGTGTCTTTTGTCGGTATCCGTTCAGGGTATGGCAACGTCGTTGAGATAGACCACGGTCGCGGTTTCAAGACCCGTTTCGCTCATCTGAACTCCATGGCCGTGCAAGCGGGCCAGCGTGTCGCGCTTGGCCAACGCATCGGCGCCATGGGAACGACAGGACGCTCCACCGGCGTTCACCTGCACTATGAGGTGTGGATGAACGGCCGCCCGCAAAACCCAGCCCGCTTCATGAGAGCCGGAGACCAACTTGTTCAACAAGACTAAATCCCCCGCCCCGCAGCCCCTGTCGCGTTCGGACAGCGGTTCCTCCATTCCGCCGCTGCCCGACCTGCCCGCGCCGGGCGGTTCGTCCGCCGCGGCCGCCGCGCCGCGGCCCGCAGCGCCGGCCGTCGCCTCGCGCGGCCTGTCGACCCTGTCGTCGGACCTGCAGTTCGAAGGCAACGTCGGCGGCGCCGGCGACCTGCAGATCGACGGTCAGGTGAAGGGCGACGTGAAGGTCGGTCGTCTGATCGTCGGCGAGACCGGCGCGGTCGAAGGCAATGTCGCCGCCGACTATGTCGAGGTGCGCGGCCGCGTCGTCGGCGCCGTCTCGGGCAAGCAGGTCAAGCTGATCGCCACCGCCTATGTGGACGGCGACATCACCGCCGAGCAGCTGTCGATCGATATCGGCGCCTACTTCCAGGGCCGCGTCCTGCAAGGCCGCCGCGAAGCCCCGCAGGCCACCGCACCGGCTCCGGCCCCGCGCCCGGTCGAGCCCGCGCCGCACATCATCGACATGAAGCCGCCGGCCGCCTGAGGCGCCTCAAGGTTCTGAAAGACGAAAGGCCCCGGATCGCTCCGGGGCCTTTTGCTTTGGCGGGCCGCCACGAACGGCGGCGCCCAGCCACTAACCACTTCCCGGCAGTCCGCCGGCCGCACGGCCCCTACTCGACCGTGCTGCCCCGCGTCTCACCCACGCGAGCCGCCAGGGCGGCCCCCATGAAGTCGTCGAGGTCCCCGTCCAGCACCCCTTGGGTGTCCGAGGTTTCGACGTTGGTCCGCAGGTCCTTCACCATCTGGTACGGCTGCAGCACGTACGAGCGGATCTGGTGGCCCCAGCCGATGTCGGTCTTGGCGTCGGCCAGCGCCTGGGCGGCGGCTTCGCGCTTCTGCAGCTCCAGCTCGTACAGGCGGGCGCGCAGCATCTTCCACGCCTGTTCGCGATTCTGGTGCTGCGAGCGCCCGGCCTGACAGGCCACGACCGTGTTGGTCGGGATGTGGGTCAGGCGGACGGCGGAGTCGGTCTTGTTGATGTGCTGACCGCCCGCGCCCGAGGCGCGGTAGGTGTCGGTACGCACGTCCGACGGATTGATGTCGATCTCGATGGCGTCGTCCACCACCGGCGACACCCCGATCGAGGCGAAGGAGGTGTGGCGCTTGGCGGCGGCGTCATAGGGGCTGATGCGCACCAGCCGGTGGACGCCCGATTCCGACTTCAGCCAGCCATAGGCGTTCGGTCCGGTGATCAGGATGGTGGCGGACTTGATGCCCGCCTGTTCGCCCGATTCCTCGGCCTCGATCTCGACCTCGTAGCCGTGCGCCTTGGCCCAGCGGCTGTACATGCGCAGCAGCATGCCGGCCCAGTCGTTGGACTCGGTGCCGCCGGCGCCGGAGTTCACTTCCAGATAGGCGTCGTTGCCGTCGGCCTCTCCGGACAGCAGGGCTTCCAGCTCGGCGCGGGCGGCGCGGTCCTTGATCGCCTTCAGGTCGGCGCGCGCGCCGTCCAGGGCGGCCTCGTCGCCTTCCTCGTCGGCCATGTCAGCCAGCATGACCCCGTCCTCGAGGCCCTGCTCCATCTCCTTGACGGTATTGATCTGGGCTTCCAGGCGCGAGCGGTCGCGGCTGACGGCCTGGGCCTGTTCGGGATTGTCCCACAGCGTCGGATCCTCGACGCGGGCGTTCAGCTCATCGAGCTTTCGAAGCGCGACATCCCAGTCAAAGACGCCTCCTGAGCAGAGCGATGCTCTGCTCGATGTCGGCCTTCATGGCCTCGACATCCGGTCTCATCGCAATCTCCTGCGATCCAAAAGTGAGGCGCGGACATAGAGCGCGTCGCGCACTGTGGCTAGGGGCTAACGACAGGCGGCGGCCTGTGGAAGGGGTTAGTGGATAGTGATTAGTGGATCGCTCGCGGCGATAGCAGCGCTCACCAGGGAAGAACTGACGGCGGCCCCAGCCACCCACTAATCACTATCCACTAACCACTCGTCGTTCCGGCGCCACCGCTCAGTACAGCCCATCCAGATCCTGCGCCGGTTCCTTCTTGGGCGGCGGCGGAATGGTGGCCTGGGGCGTGGTGGGCGGCGGCAGGCCGGCGGCCTCCTCCTGCTCGCGGCGCAGCACCTCGTTGTAGTTCTGCGGGCCGAGCGGGATCTCCGGAGCGGGGGCCTGTTCCTCCTCGCGGCGGCGCTCGGTGCCGGGGCGGAAGGCTTCCTCGATGCCGTTCACGGTGCGGAAGATGGCGTTCTTGGGCCGCACGAAAGGCCGCGCCGGACGCTCGCGCAGGGCCACCTGCATGAAGTCGGTGAACACCGGCACAGGGCCGGTCGCGCCGGTCTCGCCCGAGCCCAGCGGCCGGTTGTCGTCGAAGCCGATGAAGACGCCGACCACGATGTCCGACGAGAAGCCGACGAACCAGGCCGAGCGGTACTCGTTGGTCGTGCCGGTCTTGCCGCCGACCCAGCGCCCCAGGCCGCGCGCGGCGGCGCCGGTGCCGCGCTGGACCACGCCTTCGAGCATGGAGCTCACCTGATAGGCGGTGATCGGGTCGATGACCTGCTCGCCCCGCGCTTCCAGCCGCGGCGATTCCTGCCCGCTGAACGCCCGTCCGCATTCGCGGCAGCGGCGGTCGTCGGCGCGGAAGATGGTCTCGCCGTCCCGGTTCTGGACCAGCTCGATCAGGTAGGGATTGACCCGGCGCCCGCCGTTGACGAAGGCGGCGTAGGCGGCGGTGAGGTTGTAGGGCGTGGTCTCCCCCGCCCCCAGCGACACCGACAGGTTCGGCTGCAGGTCGTCGGCCACGCCCATCTTCTCGGCCAGCGAGACGACGTTCTTCATGCCGATGTCCTGCGCCAGGCGCACGGTCATGACGTTGCGCGACAGCTCCAGGCCGCGGCGCAGGGTCTGCGGGCCATAGTACTCGCGGCTGTAGTTCTCGGGGCTCCAGCGGGTGCCGTTGGGGCCGCCGGCGAAGCTGATCGGCGCGTCCAGCACGATCGAGACCGGGGTGTAGTCCCCCTCCAGCGCCGTCGCATAGACGAAGGGCTTGAAGGCCGAACCCGGCTGACGCCGGGCCTGGGTCGCCCGGTTGAAGCTGGACAGGGCGTAGGAATAGCCGCCGACCATGGCCAGCACCCGGCCCGACTGCGGCTCGATGGCCACCAGGGCGCCGTTCACCCGCGGTACCTGCTTGAGCGCGTACTGCCCGCCTTCGCGCTCGACGAAGATCAGGTCGCCGCGCTTCAGGGGGCGGTTGGCGTTGGCCCAGGCGGCGTCGCCGGTCAGCAGATAGCCGACGCGGTCGTCCTTGGCGCTGCGGATGCGCACGCTGTTGCCGGCCACATTCTCGACCCCGGCGGCTTCCCAGCTGCGGCGCTCGGGCGGGCGGGTGCCGGCCAGGGCCGTGCGCTGCCAGCCCTCGGCGAAATCGGTCGTGCCCCAGGCGCCGCGCCAGCCGTGGCGACGGTCGTAGTTCTCGAGCCCCTTCATCAGGGCGTCGCGCGCCGCCGACTGCAGCTTGGGATCCAGGGTGGTGCGCAGGTAGTAGCCGCCGCGGTTGACCTCCTCGGCGCCGAAGCGGCGGATAGCCTGGCGGCGCGCCTCCTCGACGAAGAAGTCGGCGTCGGCGTACTGGGCCCGGCGCGGGGCGTCCTGGGCGACCAGCGGGCGGGCGCGGGCGGTCGCCACCTGTTCCGGCGTCAGGAAGCCGTTTTCGCCCATCTCGCCCAGCACCCAGTCCCGGCGGCCCTTGGCCGCGCCGGGGTGGCGCTTGGGATGGTAGTTGTTCGGCCCCTTGGGCAGGGAAGCCAGGAAGGCCGCCTCGTCCGGCGTCAGCTGGTCCAGCGACTTGCCGAAGTAGTTGTAGGCGGCCGCGGCCACGCCATAGGAGCGATAGCCGAGGAAGATCTCGTTCAGATACAACTCGAGGATCTGCTGCTTGGACAGGGTCGCTTCCAGCCGGTTGGCCAGGATGGCTTCCTTGACCTTGCGGTTGATGCTGCTCTCGTTGGTCAACAGGACGTTCTTGGCGACCTGCTGGGTGATGGTCGAGCCGCCCTCCAGACGCCGCCCGGTGGCGGCGTTGAAGACGTTCTTGAACATCGCCCGGCCCAGACCCGACACATCGATGCCGCCGTGTTCGAAGAAGCGGCTGTCCTCGGCGGACAGGAAGGCCTGGATCACCGGCAGCGGGATCTGCTCATAGGGCACATAGATGCGGCGCTCGTCCGAGAACTCGCCGATCAGGGTGCCGTCGCCGGCGTAGACCCGGGTCGCCGTGGCCGGGCGGTAGTCCGCCAGTTCGGACGCGTCGGGCAGGTCGTGGAACAGCCAGGCGGCGTAGACGGTGACGATCAGGCCCGCGAGCGTGATCGCGCCCAGCAGGGCCACGCCCGCCAGGACGAACCAGCGTTCGGCGATCTTGACGCCCGTGATGTTCGGAAAGCGCGCTTGCGGCATGAAACCGCTTTAGCCCGCGTCGGTCGCGTTCGCCAGAGCACCCGTCGCCGCCGTTGCACGACGCTCCAGTTCCTGTCGCGCGGCGGCCACGACATCGGCGTCCATGTCCGACTGCCCGGCCATCCAGCGCAGATAGTCGGCGGGGGCCTCGGTCCAGCGGCTCCCGCGATGTTTGCCGAACGGGATCTTGTCCAGACGGCGGGGTTCGCGCGTCCACTGGATCATCTGTTCGACCGTCGCCTCCTTCAGCAGATCGATCAGCAGATGCGCCGTGACCCAGGCGTCCGGCCCCGCCCGGTGGGCCGGATTGGCCAGCGCCGGGTCCAGCTTCAGCTGCCGCCAGTAGCGCAGCACCTGGTTGGAATGACCCGGCGCCTGCGGCCACACCGCCTTGGCCGAGCGCACTGTGCAGATCCACGGCAGGCCGCCGTGGGCCGTGTCGGCGATGAAGCCGCGTTCGAAATTGGCCGCATGGGCGACCATGACGTCCGCCGGCTCGGCGAACATCGCGCGCAGGGCGTACTCGTCACAGTGCGGGTCGGCCTCGTGGAAGTCGTCGGGGGTGATGTGGTGCACCGCCATGGCGTGCACCGAGATCTCGCCCCGCGGCCGGAACAGCTTCGTCACCGGCGGCAGGGCCTTCCACTCCGCCCCGTCCGGCACGACGTCGACGATGCCGACCTCGATGATTTCGGCGGTCCGGTCTCCGCCGGAGGTTTCCAGATCCACGACACGCAGGCGCATGAATTCCAGATAGTCGGTTCAGCGCCCGGGCGCGAGCCTGGCCGTCAGGGTCGCCCGGCCTCGCTGGCCGAGGCGACCTGCAGCGCGCCGGTCGGAGCGGCGAAATAGGCGTCGATGCCCGACGCCACGGCGCGCATCAGGCGGCGGCGCGCCCGGACGTCGGTCAGCAGCCGCTCATCCTCGGGATTGGTGATGTAGCCCATCTCGAGCAGGACGGCGGGCACGTCGGGGGCCAGCAGCACGGCCAGGCCGGCGTCGCGGTGGCTGCGGCGCAGCAGCGGACGGTCCGAACTCTCGATCTCGGTCAGCAGGGTGCGGGCCAGCACGGCCGAGCGGTTCTGGGTGGCGCGCTGGGTCATGTCCAGCAGGATGCGGTCCACCGAGGCGTCGCGGCCCGGCAGGTTCAGGCTGCGGTGCCAGTTCTCGTCGCGGGTGATCTCGCGCACGGCCCGGCCCGCGCCCTGTTCCGACAGGGTGTAGACGCTGGCGCCGCGCGTGGCCGGATCGGCCAGGGCGTCGGCGTGCAGGGAGATGAACAGGTCCGCCCCCGCCTGACGGGCGATGGCCACCCGGCGGTTCAGTCCCACATAGACATCGGTGTCCCGGGTCATGCGCACCCGATAGCGGCCCGAGCGCTCCAGCTCCTGCTTCAGGGCCAGGGCGGCGGCCAGGGTCACGTCGGCTTCCTCGGCATGCGCGCCGCGCGCGCCGGGGTCGCGGCCGCCGTGGCCGGCGTCGATGAAGATCAGGGGGCGTTCTGCCGGACGCGGCGCGGCGGGAGCTGCACGGCGCGGCGCGGTCGGGGCGCGGCCGGTGGCCTTCAGGTCGATGACATAGCGATAGTGCTGCACCCCGTCGCCGGGCGGCAGCAGGAAGCGGCGTTCGATCTCGGCGCTGACGGCCAGGTCCAGCTCGACGCGCGAGGAGGCGCCGGAGCCCGCCACGCGATAGCCGCGCACCAGGCCCACGCCGGTCCCGGACAGGCCGCGTTGCGGCGCCACGCCCGACAGGGCCACGATCACCCGCCCGTCGCCGCCCGGCCGGATCACTTCGCCGCGCGAGGTGCGGTCCAGATCCACGACCACGCGGGTGCGTTCGGCGTCGCCGCCGAAGCGGACGCGCATCACTTCACCCACGGCGCCCGACGCCAGGCCGCGCCCGGCGATCAGCACGGCGGCGCAGAAGACGACGAAGGCGAGCGCCGTCATGGCCCACTCGCGGACGCCCCACTGCGACAGCCTGATACGCGCGAAAGCGCCCATTGCGACGAATGACCCACCATTATGGTTGCCGTGACCATGCACGAACGTCGTCGCCAACGGGTTAAGGCGAAGTCCGCTTTTAATTCACATTTCCAGTGACTATGCTCTGTGCGCTGGCGAAATGATCGCGTCCCCCCGTTTGACGGAACCGGGATGCGCCCTCCTCACAGCGCTGCTTTCACTGAATCCGAGGGTCGCCCGGCCACAAGGCGCCGACGACCCGACGAACCGGATCCGCATCGCCGCCTTATAGACAGGCGCGGAAGGGTCCAGGACCGAACCGACCCATGGGCGCATACGCCAGCCTCAACCTCCGGTCAGCATCGACCGACTTCGCCCGCGGCGTCCGCCGTGGCGACGAGGCTGCGCCTGCCTGCGCCCCCCTCCCCCTACCCATTCGGCGAGCCGCCGCGTCCCTCAGCCACGCGCTGACCGGACCGGCCCGAGCGCGCCAGAGAGAGACTACTGATGTCAAAGACCATGTTGATCGACGCGGCGCACGCGGAAGAAACGCGCGTCGCGATCGTCGAGGGCCGCCAGGTCGAGGAATTCGACTTTGAATCCCGCTCGAAGCGTCAGCTTCGGGGCAACATCTATCTCGCCAAGGTCACCCGCGTAGAGCCAAGCCTGCAGGCGGCGTTCGTCGAATACGGCGGCAACCGCCACGGCTTCCTGGCCTTCAACGAGATCCACCCCGACTATTACCAGATCCCGGTCGCCGACCGTGAAGCCATCATGGCCGAGGCCCACTCGGACGATGACGACCACGACGACCTGGGCCGCGACAGCGACGACGGCGACCACGAAGGCGGTCTGGCCGACGAGGAGCGCCTGAAGCGCCGCCTGATGCGCCGCTACAAGATCCAGGACGTCATCAAGCGCCGCCAGATCCTGCTGGTGCAGGTCGTGAAAGACGAGCGCGGCGGCAAGGGCGCGGCCCTGACCACCTGGCTGTCGCTGGCCGGCCGCTACTGCGTGCTGATGCCCAACACCGGCAAGGGCGGCGGCATCAGCCGCAAGATCACCCAGGCGTCGGACCGCAAGCGCCTGAAGGCCGCCGCGGCCGCCCTGCACGTGCCGCAGGGCATGGGCCTGATCATCCGCACCGCCGGCGCCAAGCGCACCAAGGCCGAGATCAAGCGCGACTATGAGTACCTGCTGCGCCTGTGGGAGACGATCCGCGAGACCACCCTGGCCTCCAACGCCCCGGCCCTGATCTACGAGGAAGAGAACCTCGTCCGCCGCGCCGTGCGCGACATGTTCGACAAGGACTTCGACGGCATCCAGGTCGAGGGCGTGCAGGGCTTCAAGGAAGCGCGCGACTTCATGCGGGTGCTGATGCCCTCGCAGGCCAAGAAGGTGCACCTGTACCAGGGCTCGCGTCCGCTGTTCGCCTCGAACGGCATCGAGGAGATGCTGACCCAGATCCACCAGCCGACCGTGCCGCTGAAGTCGGGCGGCTATCTGGTGATCAACCAGACCGAGGCGCTGGTCGCCATCGACGTCAACTCCGGCCGCGCCACCAAGGAGCGCAACGTCGAGGCCACCGCCTTCAAGACGAACATGGAGGCCGCCGCCGAGGCCGCCCGCCAGCTACGCCTGCGCGACCTCGCCGGCCTGATCGTCATCGACTTCATCGATATGGAGGAGTCGAAGAACAACCGCGCCGTCGAGAAGGTGCTGAAGGACGCGCTGGCCAAGGACCGCGCCCGCATCCAGATGGGCCGCATCTCGGGCTTCGGCCTGATGGAGATCAGCCGCCAGCGTCGCCGCCTCGGCGTGATCGAGGGCGCGACCGAAGTCTGCCCGCACTGCCAGGGCGCCGGCCGCATCCGCTCGGCTGAGAGCGCCGCGCTGGTCACCCTGCGCGCCGTCGACATCGAGGCCGGCAAGAACGGCGCGGGTTCGGTGAACCTGCGCGTCTGCACCGCGGTCGCCCTCTACATCCTGAACCACAAGCGCGACTATCTGCAGAGCCTGCTGATCCAGCGCGGCCTGAACGTCGTGATCCTGATCGACGACACCCTGGGCCAGGGCGAAAGCACGATCGAGCGGACCGAGACCAACGAGGACTTCTCGCCGCCGGAAGGCGCCGAGCCCTTCATCGACCTGGACGACGATTTCGACGACAGCGCCTACGCCGATGAGGACGAGGACGACGACGAGATCATCGAGGACGATGACGACGCCGAAGACCTGGACCGCGAGGACAGCGACGACGACGAGCCGCGCGAGCGCGCCGAGCGCCACGACGGCGAGCGCGGCCGCGGCCGTGGCCGCCGCCGTCGCGGCGGTCGCCGTGACGAGGCCGACGCCCCCGCCGCCGCTGACGCCGAAGACGGCGCGCCGGTCGCCCTGGCCGATGACGAGGACGACGGCGAGGGCGGACGCCGCCGCCGCCGCGGCCGCCGCGGCGGTCGCCGGATGCGCGAGGAAGGCGGCGCCGCCGCCGAGCGCGACTCCTTCTTCTGGGTTCGCGGCCGCACGCCGTCGCTGGACGACCCCTATGTCTGGTTCGACCCCATCAACCCCGAGCGCGCGCCGCGCACCGAGGATTCGGGCGCTGAAACCGAGGCCTCCGACGTCGACGAAGTGGTCGGTGAACGTCCCGAGGGCGAAATCGGCGGCGAGCGCGGCGGACGTTCGCGTCGTCGTCGCGGCCGCGGCCGCGGCCGGGATCGCGGTTCGGAAGCCGGCCTGACCCACGAGGTGAAGGTCGAGACCCGCGCCACCAACGAAGGCATGCCCGCCGACGGTTCGCCCGACACCCCGTCGGCCGTGATCATCCCGGACGCCGAGATCGAGGCCGAGGTCGCGCCGGTCGCCATCCCGGAAGAGCCCAAGCGCCGTCGCGTGCGCCGCAAGGTCTCCGCCTCGGCCACCGAGCATTCGGACGTCGCGCCGGTCTCGGCCGTCGAGCCGAACGAGGCCGAGCCGGAAGGCGAACCCGCCGTTCTCGACATCGAGCCGGACGCGCCGATCGTCACCCCCGAGCCGGTCGCCGCGCCCGAGCCGGTTCCGGCCCCGGTCGTCGAACGCGTCGAACCGCCCAAGCCCGAAGTCGATGTGGCCGCCCTGATCGCGGAAGATCCCGCCCAGATCGCGGCTCCGCCCGAAAAGCCGAAGCGTGGATGGTGGCGCCGCTGAAAGGCCGCGATTAGATTGTGAGCATCACAACGGACGGGGGCGTCCGGGTCTTGAGGAGTTCGCCATGTCCTGGCTGTCCCGAAACGCCGCCCGCCTGATCGGCGCAGCGACCGCCGTCGGCCTCGTGCTGACGGCGGCCTCCCCCGCCGCCGCCCAGAGCGCCATTCGCGACACCGAGATCGAGGCGATCATCCACGACTGGTCCGCCCCCGTGTTCACGGCCATGGGGCTGGAGCCGGACGAGGTCGAGATCCTGCTGATCAACGAGAACGACCTGAACGCCTTCGCCACGCGCGGGCGGATCATCGGCGTCAACACCGGCCTGATCCTGCGCACCCGCAACGCCAATGAGCTGCTGGGCGTGATCGCCCACGAAGCCGGGCACGTGAAGAACCGCCACACCCTGCGGGACGGCGCCCAGAACGCGGGCATGCAGCCGATGCTGATGACCATGGCCCTGGGCGCCCTGGCCATCGCCGCGGGCGCGCCGGACGCGGGCGCGGTCCTGCTGGGCAACAGCCAGTATTTCGGCACCCTCAGCGCCCTGCGCTACATGACCCACCAGGAAGGCGAGGCCGACAACAGCGGGGCCCGCGCGCTGGAACGGGCCGGCGAATCGGGCCGGGGGCTGCTGACCTTCTTCGAGAATTTCCGCTCGCAGGAAGTCTTCTCCGATGCCCGCCGCTATCCCTATTTCCGCAGCCACCCGTTGTCGTCGGACCGGATCGAGAACCTGCGCCGCCTGGTCGCCGAACAGCCCCACTACAACCATCAGGACAGCCCCGAGCGCGTCGCCCAGCACGCCCTGATCCTGGCCAAGATCCACGCCTTCATGGATGCGCCCAACACGACCCTGCGCGCCTATCCCGAAACCGACGAAAGCCTGCCGGGTCGCTACGCCCGCGTCATCGCCTGGTATCGCGACGGTCAGACCGAGAAGGCGCTGACCGCGGTCGACGTCCTGCTGACCGAACAGCCCCAGAACCCCTATTTCTGGGAGCTGAAGGGCCAGATCCTGTTCGAGGAAGGCCGCCCGGCCGAGGCCATCGGCGCCCACCAGCGCGCGGTCGATCTGAAGCCCGACGCCCCCCTGCTCCGCATCAACCTGGCCCACGCCATGCTCGAGACCCGGGACCCGGCCCAGATCGAGCTCGCCGTCGACCAGCTGAAGCGCGCCACCGCGCTGGAGAGCGACAACTCCATGGGCTGGCGCCTGCTGTCCCAGGCCTACGCCAGCCAGGGCAAGGAGGGCGAGGCCCGCCTGGCATCGGCCGAGATGTATTTCGCCCTCGGCGCCAAGACGCAGGCGACCCAGTTCGCCCTGCGCGCGCGCGACATGCTAACGCCGGGCAGCAACGAATGGACCCGGGCGATGGACATCGTCTTCGCCTCGGGCGCCACCCAGGACGACGTCGATGACGTCGACCGCCGCAACAGCCGCAACCGCCCGGTCGTCGTTCCCGCCGCCGGCTGATTCTTTTCTCACGGAAGACCGCATGACCGATACGCCCGAGCCCCAGGCCGAAGTCCCCGCGCCGCGCCCGTTCCTGAGCGGCCTGAGCACCGGAAAGGCGGCCCTCGCGGTCTCGGTGGTGGCCCTGGCGCTGGCGGCCTTCCCCTATTTCGGCGGCGGGACCTCGGACGCCCGCATCCGCGCCTACCTGCTCAACAATCCCGAAGTGATGCAGGAGATGAGCACCGCCCTGCAGATCAAGTCCGATTCCCAACTGGCCGACAGCATCACGCGCCGCGCCGCCGCCAGCCCGTCCCTGCTGACCGTCGACGCCCGCGACCCCGCGTTCGGCCCGGTCGACGCCAAGGTGACGGTGATCGAATTCTTCGACTTCCGCTGCCCTGGCTGCAAACAGACCGCGCCCGAGGTCCTGCGCATGATGCAGGCCCATCCGGACGTGCGCTTCGTGTTCAAGGACTGGCCGATCCTGGATCGCGGCGATCCCGCCGGTCCGTCCCACTACGCCGCGCGCGCCGCCCAGGCCGCCCATGACCAGGGCAAATACCTGCCGGTGTTCCGCGCCCTGATGTCCGAAGGCGACCTGACGCCCGAGTCGGTGGACGCCATCATGGTCGCCAACGGCGTCACCCTTGAAGCCGCCCACGCCGCCATCGGCAGCCCCGAGATGACCCGGCACCTGACCGACACCCACACGGCCGCCTCGGCCCTGGGCCTTCAGGGCACGCCGACCTTCATCATCAACGGGCGCGCCGTGGCCAGCATCCAGCCCGCCGCGCTGGAAGCGGCGATCCGGGAAGCCAAGAGCCGCTAGACCTCAGGCCAGCTTCAGGTCCATGGCGCCGCCGATCCATTCGACCTGCGCGCGGCGGAGGGCTTCGGCCGCCGCCGCCGTGTCGCCCAGCGCCGCCTCGGCCCGCGACAGCACGAAGTAGCTGTAGGGGTCGTTCGGCCAGTCCTCGAGCAGCTCCAGCACCTTGGCCTTGGCTCCGGCGGCGTCGCCGCCGGCCAGCAGGGCGGCGGCCAGGCTGCGGCGGGTCGGATACCAGATGGCGGGCGGATCGCCGCCCTCGTCGCCCTGCGCCTGGATCTCGGCCGCGCGGGTGAAGGCCGCCACGGCGGCGTCCGCATTGCCCTCAAGCATGGCGGCCCGGCCTTCCAGCACCCTCTGGGACAGTTCGGTGAAGTCGTTGCGCCGCTTGGCCATCGGCCCGGCCTTGAAGCTGTCGGCCTCGCGGATCGCCTTGATCGCCTCGGCCTCGGCGCGAACGGCCGCGGCGTCGCCGGCCCGCGCCGCCGCCTCGCCCCGGGCGTAGCGCCAGCTGACGCGCAGCATCGGACGGTCGGCGCCGGGCTCTTTCAGCGCCGTCACCTGCTCCGGCGTCCCGAAGCGGCCGTAGATGGCGTAGGCGTTGTTGGCCACGATCTGGCGCCAGACGTTGGTCGCCTCGATGTCCGGACAGGTAGCCAGGAACCAGTCGGCCAGCAGCAGCCCCTGCTCGCCCCCGCCCGCCATCAGGGCGCCGCCCATGCCGAAATGGATGTTGTGCCCGTGCAGCGGCATGCCCGGCACGCCGCCGGGCGGCCGCGCCAGCCCGTCGTAGCGCCGATCCAGCGCCACGGCGTTGACGTTGGACATCATGGCGTCGCGGTAGCGTCCCACCCGGTAGAAGGTGTGCGACGGCATATGCACCAGATGGCTGGCGCCCGGCGCCAGGGCGGCCAGCCGTTCGCCATACGGGATCGCCTTGTGCGGATCGTCTGACCATTCGGTCAGGTGGATGTAGAGGTGGATGGCGCCGGGATCGTCGGGCGCGAAGGCCAGCGTCTGCTCCAGAATGCCGAGGGCGCGGGTGATGGCCGGATCCGCGGCCTTGCCGTCCTCGTCCCACCAGCGGTCGGCCTTCAACATCCAGGCGTCGGCGGTGATGGCCGCAACGGTGACGTCCTGCGGATTGCGGCGGGCGATGCGGTCCATCGCCTGGGCGAAGCGGCGCTCGCGGGTGGCCTTGGCGCCGGAATAGCGCTGCACCAGGGCGTCGATCATCTGGCGCTGCATCGGCGTGGCGCGGCGGGCCATGCGGCGGGCGTCGCGCGCCGCCTTCAGCGCCGCCGCCTGGCTCTCGTCGTCATTGCCGCCGCCGTTCAGGTTCGGCCCCAGGGCCCAGGCCTCGCCCCAGGCGCACATGGCGCAGCTGGGATCCAGCAGCCGCGCCTTCCTGAAGGCTCGCGCCGATTCCTTGTGCTCGAACGCCCAGCGCAGACGAACGCCGTGGTTGAACCAGGCCTGGGCCTCGGGATTGACCGTCTCGATGGCGAAGCCGCCGGTCCCGAAGCCGTCGACCATGACCATGTCGGCCACCGGCGTGCCGGACAGGGCCGAGGTCGCCGGTCCGCAGACCTGCGGCCGCTCGATGGCGTCGCGCACCGCCCTGTCCGCGGTCGCATCGGCCACGGCCGCCGGGCCGAACATCATCGCGCCCAGCGTCGCGCCCGCCAGCAGAATGCGTTTCATGGTCGTCTCCCCGTTCCACGCATCCTGACCGGTCGAACCGGCTTCGCCAAGCCGGGCGGGGGAGCGCCTATCCGCAGTCGACGCTCTTGATGATCCCCGTCGCCTCGTCGAAGCGGATGTTCAGCCGGTCGGGCCGGTGGTCGAAGGTCACGGCGCAGGTGGTGCAGACGATGCGCACATTGGCCCCGGCCGCATAGTCCACCGCGCCGACATGCTTGCCGATCAGCGAGCGGGCGTTGGCGGCGTCGCAGCGCTGCGGGGCGCCGGGCCCGGTGGGCGGCGTGACCGGAGCGCACGCTCCGGCCAGCACCGTTACGGCGGCGACCGCCGCCGCCGTCAGCCGCATTTGACCTCGCGGATCACGCCGCTGGCCTGATCGAACGTGATGTTCAGGCGGCGGGGATTGTAGTCCATGGTCATCGGACAGGTGGTGCAGGTCACGCGCCAGGTCTCGCCCGCCGGAGCCGCCGGCAGCTGCGACCGGTTGGTCCCCACCAGCCGCTGGTACTGGTCGGCCTTGCAGGCGCGCAGACCGTCCATCGGCGGGGTCGCGGGATCGCTCCCGCTGGTCGGCGCGCAGGCGGACAGCAGTCCGGCGGCGGCCAGGCTCAGCATCAGGATTTTCATCGGCGTCTCTCCCTTGGAAATTCGGTTCAGCCGCAACGGACCTGTTCGACGATCTGGGTCCGCTCGTTGAAGAAGATGTTCAGGCGGTAAGGCGAAAAGTCCTCGGTCACCGGACAGGTGGTGCAGGTCACGCGCCGGTTCACCACGTCGACCGGGACGGGAATGTCCGTCTTCGGCTTGCCCACGAGGTACTGCAGATCGCCGGCGCGGCACAGGTCGGCCGTGGGGTTCTGCGGATTGCGGCTGCCGACCGGCTGGTTCAGTTGCGCGGCTTCGACCGCACGCGCCGCCGGAACGTCGCCGGCCGGCGTCGACGAACAGGCCGCCAGCAGGGAGACAGCGATCAGGCCGCCTTTTCCCAGCGTCCCTCGGGCGACTGTTTCCAATAGGCCAGGTTGGCCCCGGCGTCCTTCAACGCCTTCCATCGCCCCCGCGCGCCGGTCAGCGACGCCTCGTCGCGTCCGTCGAAGATGATGAAGCATCGTTCCAGGCCCTTCGTATCGCCAAGCTCTGCGTCGTCCAGGATGAACAGCGCCTGAGCGGCGTTCGGGTTCTCAAGCGATTCGGTCAGGAGCACCGGCTGACGGTCCGCGTTCGGCTCCGACGCCCGACCGTGGGCCAGGAAGCTGTCGTCCCGGTAGGTCCACAGGTGATCGTCGATATCGTCCAGCAGGCCCGGGCTGGAGGCGCGCACGACGGCCTTCCAGCCCCGCTCGCGCGTCTTCTCCAGCAGCCCGGGCAGCACCTGCCCCAGGCTCGACCGCTCGAGGTGGTAGAACCAGATTTCGGGACCTGTGGTCATGTCGGCCAGAATGACGAAACCCCGCCCGCTTATCCAGTGACAGCGGACGGGGTCGTCGAGTTTGAAGAGAATATGAGCCGAGCGCCCCCTCCCCGTCGCCGGGGCAGGGTCACGGCGAGGTTCAGGACTCGTACGAGTCCTTCACCATCCGGTCGAGGGTGCGCACGCCCCAGCCGACGGCGCCGTCCGGCACGGTCGGGTTGCGGCTGTCCTTGACCCAGGCGGTCGGCGCGATGTCGATGTGCGCCCACGGCGTACCGTTGGTGAAGCGCTGCAGGAACAGGGCTGCGGTGATCGAGCCGCCGGCGCGGCCGTTGCCGGTGTTCTTCACATCGGCGATCGGGGTGTCGATGTGACGCTCGTAGAAGGCCGGGATCGGCATCCGCCAGGCGTTCTCGCCGACCTTGGGACCGGCGGCCAGGAAGTTGTTCGCCAGCTCGTCCGAGTTGGAGAAGACGCCAGCGTATTCCAGGCCCAGAGCCACGATCATGGCGCCCGTGAGGGTGGCCAGATCCAGCATGAATTTCGGCTTGAAGCGCTCCTGGGTGTACCAGAGGCAGTCCGCCAGAACGAGGCGGCCCTCGGCGTCGGTGTTGAGCACCTCGACCGTCTGGCCCGACAGCGACACGACCACGTCGCCCGGACGCTGGGCGTTGCCGTCCGGCATGTTCTCGACCAGGCCGATGACGCCGATGGCGTTGACCTTGGCCTTGCGGCCCGCCAGCGCGTGCATGAGCCCGACCACGGCGGCCGAGCCGCCCATGTCCCACTTCATGTCTTCCATGCCGTCGGCCGGCTTGAGGGAGATGCCGCCGGTGTCGAAGCAGACGCCCTTGCCCACGAAGGCGATCGGCTGTTCGCCCTTGGCGCCGCCGTTCCACTTCATGATGACGACCTGGCTGTCGCGCACGCTGCCCTGGCCGACGGCCAGCAGGGTGCGGAAGCCCAGCTTCTCAAGCTCCTTCTCGCCCAGAACCTCGACCTCCAGGCCCAGCTTCTCCAGCGCCTTGACGCGCTTGGCGTACTCTTCCGGGTACAGGACGTTGGCCGGTTCGGCGACCAGGTCGCGCGCGAACTCGACCGCCCCGGCCACGGCCGAATAGGTTTCATAGGCGGCCTGGGCGGCCTTCACGTCGGCGGCGACGACCTTGATCGTCTCGATCGACGGGGTCTTCTCCGGCTTCAGCGTGGTGCGGTATTTCAGGAAGCGGTAGGCGGCCAGACGGGCGGCGAAGGCCGCGCGGGCGGCCTGGTCGGCCGACAGGTAGCTGACGTCGATGGTGATCGAGGCCGCGCCCGACAGCTTCACCGCGTGATAAGCGGCGCCGGCGGCGGCTTCCAGCGCCAGGTCGTCGAACTTGGCGGGATCGCCCGCGCCCGTCAGGACGATGGTCCCGGCGCTCACGCCCGCGGGGGCGGCGACGATCAGGGTGCTGTTCGATCCGCCGGTGAAGCGGCTAGCCGTCATGGCCTTCGTCAGGGCGCCGGAGGTGGCGTTATCCACAGCTTGGCCATTGCCGGCGAAGGCGCGCCCATCGTGGACGAGAACGGCCAAAACCTCGGCGGCGTCGGCCGAGGCGACGAATTCGATCTTCATTTACTGCTCCCGCCGGGATGTACGCCCCGGTCTTGTGCGAGTGGGATTGTTCGCGCGGTTTCACCGGTGCAAACGGGTGTGTATTAGATGCTCTCCCTCGCCTCCGGCTGCAACGGGCGATTTCCGTTCCCTTATGACGTTGATCCAAGGCTACCTTTTCCGGCAGATCGGCCGCCCCGTGTTGGCTGCGTGCGCCGCGCTGGCCGGAATCGGCATTCTTAGCCAGAGCCTCGACCAGCTGGAGTTCATCGTCGAACGCGGCCAGAGCGTCTGGGTGATGGTCAAGCTGACCCTGCTGGCGCTGCCGCAGCTGCTGGCCGTCATCATTCCCATCGGCCTATTCGTCGGCGCCCTGACGGCCCTGACCCGCCTGCAGCGCGAGCAGGAGCTGACCGCGGTCTTCGCCTCGGGCGTGACGCGCTGGCAGGCGATCCGGCCCGCCGTGCGGCTGGCGGTCATCGCCGCCGTACTGACCCTGTTCATCACCACGGTGGCCCAGCCTTGGGCCCAGCGGCAGGCACGCAACGAGACCTTCGCCGTCCGCACCGACCTGGCCGCCCTGCTGGTCGAGGAGGGCCGCTTCGTCCAAGGACCCAAGGGCCTGACCGTCTATGTGCAGCAGATTGAGCAGAACGGCCTGCTCAAGAACCTGTTCGTCTATGTTCAGGACGGCGACAAGACGACGACCTGGGACGCCGCCGAGGCCCGTTTCAGCCGTATCGACGGCCAGCCCTACCTGACCCTTCTGAACGGATCCTGGCAGCGGTTCTCGTCCCGCGGGGTGCTGGAGTATCTGTCGTTCGGCCGTCAGGACCTGCCGCTCGCGCAATATATCGATGTGAACGAGACCGTCCGGTACAAGCCGTCCGACCTCTATCTGCCCCAGCTGTTCAATCCGTCTCCGCGCGATCTCGAACGCGTCGGATCCGCGGGCCAACTGGCCGCTGAGGGCCATTCGCGCCTGTCCGCCCCCCTGTATGCGCTGGCCGCCATGGCCATGGCCCTGGCCGCGCTGATGGGCGGTTCGTTCAGCCGCACCGGCTACGGCCTGCGCATCGCCAAGGCCGCCGCGGCCTTCCTGATCGTCCGCATCATCGGCTATGGCGTCGTCGCCGCCAGCGCCTGGAACGGCTGGCTCAACATCCTGCAGTATATTCTGCCCATCCTCGCCACGGCCATCGCCCTTCGCGTCCTGTTCCGGGCGCTCAAGCCGCGCCGCCGGCGCCGCTGGCCGGTGCTGGACCGGCTGAAGGCGAGGTTCGCATGACCAGCCGCACCTCCCTGCGCGCCCCCTGGCTGCGCCTCGGCCGCATCGAACGCTACATCCTGGTCCAGCAGGCCCGCGCCCTGGCCATCGCGCTGGGGGTCATCGCGGCCCTGATCATGCTGATCGACTTCGTCGAGATTTCGCGCGGCGTCGGGTCCGATGTGGACCTGTCGGGCCTGCGCATCCTCGGGCTGATGCTGCTGAAGTCGCCGCAGGTGATCATCCAGCTGCTGCCGTTCGTCTTCCTGTTCGGCACCCTGGCGGCCTTCGTCGGCCTGAACCGGCGCAGCGAGCTGATCGCGATGCGGGCGGCCGGGGTCTCCGCCTGGCGCTTCGTCCTGCCCGCGGCCGGCGCGGCCTTCCTGTTTGGCGTCCTGACGGTGACGGCGCTGGGACCCGCGGCGTCGGCCGCCGACGGCCTGTTCCAGCGCGAGCGCAGCCGCCTGTCCGGGTCCGTCGCCGGATCGAGCGCGCCCGAAGCCGTCTGGATCCGCGAAGGCGACGACAGCCGCCAGATGGTCATCCGCGCCGACCGGCAGGACCGCGCGGGCGGCCGCCTGCTGGGCGTGACCTTCTTCATCTACACCAACGACGGGGAGGGCCTGCGCAGCTTCTCCGAGCGAATCGACGCCGCTTCGGCCTCGCTCAGCGCCGGGCGCTGGCGCCTGATCGACGCGGTCGGGGCCCAGATCGGCCAGCGCGCCGTGCGCTACGCCACCCTCGACCTGCCCTCCAGCCTGGCCGACGAAGAGGCGTTCGAGCGCTTCGCCCGCCCGCAATCGACGCCCTTCTGGTCCCTTCCGGCCCAGATCGCCCGGGTCAAGAACGCAGGTTTCTCGGCCACCGCCTACGACCTGCGCCTGCAGCAGCTTCTGGCGACGCCGCTGATGTTCGCGGCCATGTCGATTCTCGCCGCCGCCTTCTCGCTGAGGCTGATGCGGCTGGGCGATCTGGCCCGCATGAGCGCCGCCGCCGTCGTGCTGGGATTCGGCTTCTTCTTCGTCAACCAGGCCGCCTCCGCCTTCGGTTCGGCCGAGGTCATCCCGCCGTGGCTCGCCGCCTGGCTGCCGCCGTTGTTGACGGCGCTCGCCGCGTTCACCTTGCTGTTCTATACCGAGGACGGCTAAGCGATCCGTCGCCCCCCTGCCCGGCCTTTTCTTGAAGTGAGCTTGCATGCAGCGTGACCGCCGCTGGCCCCGTACCGCAGTCCTGCGCCGCCGGCTCCTCGCCGGGGCGGGCGCGGTGGCGCTGGCCGCCTCGGGCGGCGCGGCCTTCGCCCAGCAGGCCCCTGCTCCGCAGCCGACCCAGCAGCCCGGCCCCGACGGCCTGATCCCTGACGCCATCTATATCGAATCCGATTCGACCACGCGGACCGGCGACGTCATCACCGCCACCGGCAGCCCGGAGCGGGTGCTGGCCCGGTTCCGCAACACCACCGTGCGGGCCGGCGAGATCAGCTACGACCTGAAACTCGGCGTCGGCAGCGCGCGCGACCGGGTCGAATTCACCGACCCCGACGGCAACATCGTCTACGCCAGCCAGCTTCAGATGGATTCGGACCTGCGTGCGGGCGTCGCCGTCGATTTCGCCACCCGCTTCCGCAACGGGGCCAGCCTGATGGCGGCCACGGCGGTGCGCCGCAGCCAGAACGTCAACGAGCTCAACTACGCCATCTTCACCCCCTGCCCGATCTGCGACGCCGAGGGGAACACCAAACAGCCCAGCATCTCGATCCAGGCCGAGAAGGTCGTCCAGGACGAAGCCCTGCGCGCCATCCTGTACCGCAACGCCGTGTTCCGGATCGGCGGGGTGCCGGTCTTCTACCTGCCCGTCTTCTCGCACCCCGACCCGACGGTCGACCGCGCCTCGGGCTTCCTGGTCCCGATCCCCAGCTATGACGAAGGCCGGGGCGTCAGCGTCGAGGTTCCCTATCTGCAGGTCATATCGCCGTCCGAAGACTGGTTGATCAGCCCGCAGTTCAACACCGACGTCGCACCGTTCGTGAACCTGCAATGGCGCCGCCGTTTCGCTGACGGCACGCTGGTCCTGCGCGGCGGCTACACCTACGAGCGCAATTTCGGCAATTTCGACCTCGACGGCGACGGGACCGTCGAGAACGACGTGCGCTTCGGCGACCTGACCAGCCGCAGCTACTTCCTGGGCTACGGCGCCTTCGACCCGGCGGGTCCTTGGCGGTGGGGCTTCACGGCCGAGCGCACCTCGGACAAGACCTTGTTCGACCGCTACGACGTCCGCTCGCCCTATCAGGACAACGGTCTCTACTACGGCGACGAACGCCGCCTGATCTCGCAGATCTACGCCGAGCATCAGACCGAGCGGTCCTACCTGTCCATCGCCGCCTTCTCGATCCAGAGCCTGCGGGTGAAGGAATTCAGCCTCATCACGCCGGCGCTGAACGTGTTCGAGAGCGACGGCGACCTGCCTTATGTGGCGCCGCTGATCGAAGCCCGGTGGGAGCCTGACGGTCCGGTGCTGGGCGGACGCCTGCGCCTGCGCGGTTCGGCCGTGTCCCTGTCGCGCGACGACTATATCGGCAGCCCGGTCCTGCGCCCCGGCGTCATCCCGGCCGGCCCAACCCTCGGCTATCCCGGCGTCGACAGCCGCCGGATCTCCGGCCAGGCCGAATGGCGCCGGGTCCTGATCTCGCCGATCGGCCTGCGCTGGGAGCCCTTCGTCGACGTGCGCGCCGATGTCTATTCGGTCAGCGACCTGCCGCCGGTGCTGGGCATCGAGGGCGACACCATCAGCCGGACGCGCGCCACCGTGGGGCTGGACGTCTCCTATCCGCTGATCCGCCGCCTGGGGCCGGGCGCCGACCTGATCATCGAGCCGATGGCCCAGCTGTCGATGTCGACCGATCCCGACCTCGACGTCCGCATTCCCAACGAGGACAGCGCGACCGTGGAGCTGGATGAAAGCTCGCTGTTCCGGATCGACCGCTTCCCCGGCTACGACCTGGTGGAGGGCGGCCTGCGCCTGACCACCGGCGCCAAGGCCACCGTGCGCTGGGGCGACAGCCGCCAGGCCAGCCTGTTCGTCGGCCGCAGCTTCCGGGACGGCGAACAGACGGAATTCCTGGTCCCGGTGCCGGACGCGCCGACCCGCCTCTATGACCCCACCGGTCTGTCGGCCGATACCTCGGACTGGGTCGTGCAGGGCAGCTTCTCGCCGTCGGACCGCATTCGCGGCTGGGGCCACGCCACCGTCGATTCCTCAGGCGACATCCGCCGCGCCGAACTGGCCGTCGACGGCCGCTGGGGCCTGCGCAACCAGGGGACGATGAGCTACGTCGTCGATCGCTCCAACCCGCTCGCGGGACCCGAGAACCGGAACTACGAATTCGTTCAGGTCGCGGGGCAGCAGTTCGTCTACGGCAACTGGGGGGTGGCCGCCGCTGGCGTCGCCGATCTGGAGCGCAACATCATCACACGGTCCGAAGTCGGCCTGCTGTTCGACGACGATTGCTTCCGTTTCGAGATCGGGTGGCGCCGCGACAACACGAGCGTACGGCCGAGCGGACCGTCCGAGGGCATCTATATCCGCCTAAACCTCGCCACTTTCGGCGGTACAGGTTATGGACAGGGCGACGGGCGCTGACCGACGCGCGACTCGGGCTGCGCGAAGCGTGCAATTCCCGCGGTCGAACCGGACGGCGCCGCTTGAGGAACCAGGACTGACATGCGTTTGCAGCGTTATTTGACGGGCGTGGCTTTGGCCGCCCTGCTGGCCGGTTCGGCCGTGGCCCAGACCGCTCCGGGACAGGCCCCCGCCGCCGCGGGCACGCTGAATCCAGCGGCCGAGCAGGCTCCGCCGGCCGCTCCGGCCGCCGCGCCGCAGTTCCAGCTCGCCGACGGCATTCTGGTCACGGTCAACGACAGCGTCATCACCGGCTTCGATCTGCGCCAGCGCATGCTGCTGCTGATCGCCATGACCCAGGTGCAGCCGACCGCCGAAAACCTTCCGGCGATCCAGCAGCAGGCCATGAGCGTCCTGATCGACGAACGCCTGCAGAATCAGGAACTGGCCAAGTACGAGGACCTGAAGGTCCCCGACGCGGACGTGGACTCCGAGATCGCGGACATGGCGCGGGAAGTCGGCACCACGCCCGAAAACTACCTCCAGTATCTGGCCCAGGGCGGCATCCGCACCTCGACCTTCCGTGACCAGCTCCGCACCCAGATCGGGTGGTCCCGGCTGGTCGGCGGTCGTTTCCAGAGCCGCGCCCGCGCCAGCCGCGCCGCCATCGACGCGGCCCTGCGTCAGGTCAACGAGGCCGCGGCCAAGAAGCAGTATCTGATCGGTGAGATCTACATCGAGGCCAGCCGCGTCGGCGGTCAGCAGGCCGCGCTCAACGGCGCCAACCAGCTGGTGGCCCAGATGGTCCAGGGCGCGCCCTTCCAGAACGTCGCCCAGCAGTTCTCGGCCGCCCCGTCGGCCACCCGCGGCGGCGACGCCGGCTGGGTCGTCGAGGGCACTGTCCAGCCCGCCCTGCAGCAGGCGCTCGACCAGCTGGACGCCGGACAGCTGTCGCGTCCCATCCCGGTCGAGGGCGGCGTCTACATCATCTACATGCGTGACAAGCGCGACGGCGCCTCGACCAGCCTGGTCGCCATGAAGCAGATCATGATCGAACTGCCGGAAACGGCGTCGGAGGCCGACGTGGCCGCCGCGACGCAACGGCTGGAGGCCATCCGCGGCCAGCTGACCTGCGACAACATCCAGGCCCGGGCGAGCTCGGAACAGGGTCTGCTGGGCTCCGATCTGGGCGAATCCGATGTCCAGAACCTGGCGCCGCAGTTCCAGCAGGTCGCCCGCTCGGCCGAAATCGGCACGATCAGCTCGCCGGTGCGCACCCCGCTGGGCGTTCACCTGCTGGCCGTCTGCGGCCGTCGCGTGGGCGGCAGCGAGGCGCCCGACGCCCGGACGGTCGAGAACCAGATCTTCCGCCAGAACATCGCCACCCTGGGCCGACGCTACATGCGCGACCTGCGCAACGACGCCCTGATCGAGTACAAGCAGTGACCGCGGCGCCCGCGCCGCTGGCTCTCTCGATGGGAGAACCGGCGGGCGTGGGGCCCGAGATCATCGCGCGCGCCTGGGCCGCCCTGCGCGAGACGGGGCCGGTCTTCGCCGTCATCGGCGACGCCGCCCTGCTGCGGGCGCAGGGGCAGCCGGTCCAGTCGATTCCACACCTCAGCGAGGCCGCCGCCGTCTTCGCTCGCGCCGTCCCGGTGCTGGACCAGCCCCTGCCCGCTCCGGTCAGCCCCGGCCGGCCCGAGCCCGCCAACGCCGGTCCCGTCGCCGACTGGATCGAGCAGGCGGTCAACCTGGCCCTGTCCGGCGAAGCCTCGGGCGTGGTCACCGCCCCCATCGCCAAGGCGCCGCTGTACGCCGCCGGCTTCCGCTTCCCCGGCCACACCGAGTTCATCGCCGAGTTGACCGCCGACGCGCCCTACGCCGGCACGCGCGGCCCGGTCATGATGCTGACGGCGGCCGACCTTCGCGTCTGCCTGGTGACGATCCACGTGCCCCTGGCCGAGGCGCCCGAGCTGGTCACCGCCGAACGCATCCTGCGCACCGCGCGGGTGGTCCACGAGTCGATGAAGCGCGACTTCGGCATCGCCCGCCCGCGCCTGGCCGTCGCCGCCCTGAACCCGCACGCGGGCGAAGGCGGCGCCCTGGGGCTGCAGGAGATCGAGGTCATCGCCCCGGCGATCCAGATCCTGCGGGCCGAGGGGATGGACGTGGCCGGCCCCCTGCCCGCCGACACCATGTTCCATGACGAGGCCCGCGCCGCCTATGACGCAGCCATCTGCATGTATCACGACCAGGCCCTGATCCCGGTGAAGACGCTGGACTTCTGGGGCGGGGTGAATGCGACGCTGGGCCTGCCCGTGGTCCGCACCTCTCCCGATCACGGCACCGGTTTCGAGATCGCCGGCAAGGGCGTCGCCCGCGCCGACAGCCTGATCGCCGCCATCCGCCTCGCCGGAATGATGGCGGCGGCGCGCGCGGCGGGCTGAAGGGCTAGTTCGCCTCCGGCTCGATCGCGTCGCGGATTTTTTTCGCGCGTTCGGCCAGCGGCCGGAAGGTCACGGCCATGGCGGCCAACCCGGCCAGCGGCCCCGCCAGCGCCGCAACCATCGTCACAAGGGCGAGAACGATCGAGCCGGACACCACACGCTCCACCCCGGCGCCGACTCCCCGAGGAATGGCCGCACGCGCTTCCCGCGCGGAATCCGCCGCCAGGCTGCCGACCTCCCGGCTGATCGATTTGAGCGCGGCCGCGCAGAAGTTTCGAACCGTCAGCAGCTGCAGGCCGATCGAAACCGTGGACCTCTTCTCTTGCGCCCGTCGCCACGACGGCTCGAGGGTCAGCGGCGCGTCGAAGGCCGCAGCATCGCTCTCCGCCGTCATCTCCGTGAGCGCCTCGATCACCTCGGCGCTCACGACCGGCGACTGACCGGCCGCATCAGCGATCGCCGCCAACTCTTCTCTCACCCCGGCGACGCTGGACAGCTCAAGCGACAACCTCGCGTCCTCGATCGCCCGCAGGTCCGGGTATAGAACGATCAGGTCCGAGGCGCTGGCCGACACGTCTTCGACCAGGGCCTTGACCGTCCAGTCCCGCTCCGAGATCGGGTCTCCATAGGCCTCGACATCCGCCTGGAGGCTTCGGTAGCGCATCAACAGGCGTCCGCTGCGGACCTTCCCCGCCGGCGCCGATATGACCTCCTTGAACGCCTCCATAGAGCGTTCGAGACGAGGGTCCGCGTGGTTGCCCACCAGCCCCTCCAGGGCGGTCTGAACCTTGCCCCGCAGTTCATCGAGCACTTCTTCGGTGACTTCGGGTCGAGACGGGTCCGCCAGCGTCGGCGCACTCCGGATCTGACTCCCGTCCCAAGAGAAGCGATGCGGCGCCGGTCGTTGCGCGAGCTCTTCCGGATCGCCGGAGGGGGTCAGCGCCGGCGCGGCGCCGAACGGCGCGAGCAACCCGTCCATGGTCCGTTTGCGTTCAATCAGGCGGGCTGCCCGGATCCCAGCTTCCTCCGGATCGATCGGGCGGGCGATCAGATCGTCCGCCCCCAAATCCAAAGCCTTGATCAGGCGCGACCGGTCCGCCGGATCCACCGCCATGAGGACCGGCGTCCGCGCGGTCCTTTCCCCCGACTTCAGTTGGGACAGCGCCCTGAGGCCGTCGAACGCCCCGGACGACCCATTGACGATGAACAGGTCCGCGCGGGCGTCGCCGCCCACCCGCCCCGCCTCGGGAACCACCACGACATTCCGGTCGCCGAGAAGGCTTCGCCAACTCTCCACCTGCCGCTCGTCATCATCGATAATGACCACCTGCCCGGGTCGCGGACCGCCTGCGGCCTGGACCGTCGCGGGCCGGCCGATGCGAAGAGTGTCCATCAAGGACTTCCCCCGCAGACGGCTCTTGATCTTCGCGAACATGATCACGTCGTCTATCGGCTTGGTGATGAAGTCGTCGGCGCCCGCCTGCAGGCCCTGAATGCGATCCTCCCGCCCATCCAGGGCGGAAATCAGGATCACGGGAATATCCCGGGTTCGGGGATCCGCCTTCAATCGACGGCAGGTCTCGAAACCATCGATGCCGGGCATCATCACATCGAGGAATATGAGATCGGTCTTGCCGGATTGCGCGACCTCAATGCCGGAGAGGCCGTCCTGAGCGCCCACGACCTCGTAGTACTCGAGCGTCAGCTTCGCCTCGAGCAGACGAACGTTAGCCTCGATATCGTCAACGACCAGGATTCGGCTCGTCATAACTCCCCCGCTCCCGATGCATAACCTCCGCGCGAGCCCGCCGCCAGCGGCGGATGGTCCTCGCTCCGCATGACGGCGCGGCCAAGGTCACGTAAGAAGGGCCGATGACGCCCGACGACCTTCCTTCCCTCCGCGAACACCTCGACGCGCACGGCCTCGCGGCGAAGAAGAGCTTCGGCCAGCATTTCCTGCTCGACCTCAATGTGACGCGCAAGATCGTGCGGCTGGCCGGACCGTTCGAGGGCCGCGCGGTGATCGAGGTCGGGCCAGGGCCCGGCGGCCTGACCCGCGCCCTGCTGGAGAGCGACGCCGGCAAGGTGGTGCTGGTCGAGAAGGATCCCCGCTTCATCCCCCTGCTGAACGAACTGGAAGACGGCGACGGCCGCCTGACGATCGTCGAGGCCGATGCGCTGAAGGTGAAGGAGGCCGAACTGGTCGACGGCCCCGCCCACCTGGTCTCCAACCTGCCCTACAACGTCGGCACGCCGCTGCTGATCAAATGGCTGACCGGGCCGTGGACGCCGCTGTCCCTGACCCTGATGTTCCAGAAGGAGGTCGCCGAGCGCGTGGTGGCGAAGCCCGGCGAGGACGCCTACGGCCGGCTGGCGGTGATCTCGCAGGCGGTGGCCGAGGCCAAGCTGGTCATGCACCTGCCCGCCGCCGCCTTTACCCCGCCGCCCAAGGTCGCCAGCGCCGTGGTGCATCTGGTCCCCAGGGCCGATCGCCCCGACGCCGCTCTGCTGAAGGCGCTGGAACGGGTCACCGCCGCCGCCTTCGGTCAGCGCCGCAAGATGCTGCGCTCCAGCCTGAAGCCGCTGGGCGGCGCCGACCTGTGCGAAGCCGCCGGCATCAGCCCCGAGGACCGCGCCGAGGTCATCGACCTGGACGGCTTCCTGCGCCTGGCCCGCGCCGCCTCCGGACAGACGCAACTGACACCGCCGACGGACGGCGGCGCCACGCTGGCGCGGCGCAAACGCGCCTAGGCGAAAGGGCCGCTCGTACCGGAACGGCCCCGCCCTGACGTCCGCTCCTATTCGCGCGTCACGGTCACACCGCGCGCGGCCAGCATCTCCTGCACGCTGTCGTCGCCGGCCAGGTGTCCCGCTCCCACGGCGATGAAGCTGACGCCCGAACCCTTGAGCAGGGTCTCGATCTGACCGGCCCAGTCGGCATTGCGGCGGGCTAGGAAGGTCTGGTGCGTCTCTTCCGAGATCGCACGACCGTTCTCCAGCGCGAACTCCGCCAGGGCGGTCTCGTCTCCCGCGATCCAACCGGCGACGAGGCGATCGAGATCGCCCGCGACGGCGTTCCAGGTCTTCAGATAGTGACGCAGATAGACCTTCTGATTGTCGTCGCTCATCAGCGCGAGGCCGCGCATCTGCTGGCCCACCGTCTCGAGGCCGTGGATCGGCTTGCCCGCCGCCATGGCCCGGGCGCGCAGGTTCAGTTCGACGCCCAGCGCCGGATCAAAGCCCGCCGCGGTCAACGGACCGGTGGCGATCATCAGGGCGGCGAACCACGGACGGAATGGATCGATCTGCGCGGGCTCCATGCTGGTGGCGCGCACGGCGGCGTCGAGCGCCGTCTTCTCCTCGGGGGTCAGCCAGCTGGACAGCGGCTGGCCGGGCTGGACGCCGTACTGTCGGATCAACGGCCCCAGTTCGCTCTGGTCGTTCGGATCGGCGATCTCGAGCCAGAGGTCCGAGGCGCTGTCGAAGGCGGCGTCAACTTTGTCCGAGCCCCAGGCCGTGCCCGGCTTCAGCATGTGCACCGTGCCGTACAGATAGATGGTCGAATCCGCGTCGCGAACGACCCAGAGGGGCGGACCGTCGCCGGCGGCGCGGGCGATGGGCGGCGGAGCGGCGGCCTGCGCCTCGGTCGCATGGGCGTCGCCGGCGAACAGCACGGCGCAGGCGGCCAGGCTCAGGGCGATGCCGGCGGCGGTGGATTCAAGGCGCGAGGCGGCGCGCCCCAGAACGGCCTGGAGAGTCATGGTCGATATCCTTTTGAGGAAGGCTGCATCCGGGGCCGCGGAATGCGGCGCCGGCGAGAACCGGTCGGCGACCGGTCGGGATCAGAGGGCGAAAACAGTCTCGACCGAGGGGTCGGCGCGTCCGGTCATGACAAGCTCCTATGTCTTTGTGACAAGCAACCTTTACTTCTCAGGTTCCGGAGACGTCAAGCACCTTTTACATTCGGACAATGAAACTTTCCACCAGGCCGACGGAGGCCGCCCGCCAGCCAGCAAAAAGGGCCGCCCCTTCCGGAGCGGCCCTTCCATTGTTCAGCCTGTCGGCTGGATCAGGCGCGAACCCCCGAGAGGGCGTAAGTCGCGTTCATCCGGGCCGTATACGGCGTGAGACAATGAGACATTCGACACCTCCTTTCGATTGTTGAAACAGCAGACTCGATTTGGGGATCGCCCCCATACTTTCAAGACGTTCGCAAAAATCGTCCGCATGTAACCAAGTCCTCGTCGGCGCGTTACGGCCCAGCTAACGCATGAGGAGAGTGATGGTCGACCATAGCGCCGACGGGTCTACGCAAGCCGCATTCGGCCTTCAGGGCCTCGACGACATCCTGGCCGGAGGGCTGGAGCGCGATCGCGTCTACCTGCTCGAAGGCGCGCCGGGCACCGGCAAGACCACCGCAGCCATGAGCTTCCTGCTGGAAGGCGCGCGCCTCGGAGAGGGCGTACTCTACATCACCCTGTCCGAAACGGAGGATGAGCTCCGCGCGACCGCGCGTTCGCACGGCTGGTCGCTGGACGGCATGGACATTTTCGAACTCGTGCCGCCCGAGAGCCTTCTCGACGAGCAGCAGCAGCAGAGCCTGCTCTATTCGTCCGACCTGGAACTGGGCGAGACCACCCGGATGATCTTCGAAGCCGTGGAGGCCAGGAAGCCCCGGCGCGTAGTGATCGACAGTCTCTCGGAAATCCGGCTGCTGGCGCAAAGCTCGCTTCGCTACCGCCGCCAGGTCCTGGCGTTGAAGCACTACTTCGCCAAGAACAGCGCCACCGTTCTGCTGCTCGATGACCTGACCACCGAGATCAATGACAAGACAGTGCACAGCGTGGCGCACGGCGTGATCCAGCTGCAGGAACTGGCCCCCGAATACGGCGCCGAGCGCCGCCGGGTCCGGGTCATCAAATATCGCGGCCGACGCTTCCGGGGCGGCTACCACGACTTCACCATCAAGACCGGCGGGCTCGAGGTCTATCCGCGCATCATCGCGTCCGAGCATCGCACCACCTTCGACCGCACGCCGGTGTCCAGCGGCGTCACCGAACTCGATGCGCTTCTGGGCGGCGGGGTGGAACGGGGGTCCAGCGCCTTGATTCTCGGCCCCGCCGGCACCGGAAAATCCCTCTTCGCGATCAACTTCGCCATGGCCGCCGTCCATCGTGGCGAGCGCGCCGCCCTGTTCATCTTCGACGAGGAACTGGGCCTTCTGTTCGACCGGATGAAGCAGCTAGGCATCGAACTTGAAGTCATGCGCGATGAGGGCCGGCTGATCATCGAGCAGATCGACGCGGCCGAGCTCTCGCCGGGCGAATTCGCCGCCCGGGTCCGGCGTTGCGTGTCGGACCAGAAGATCCAGACCGTCGTGATCGACAGCCTGAACGGCTATCAGGCGGCCATGCCGCAGGAGCAGTTCCTGGTCCTGCACATCCACGAGCTGCTGCAGTATCTCAACCGCCAGGGCGCCTCGACCTTCCTGACCGTCGCCCAACACGGGCTGGTGGGGGAAATGAAGGCGCCGGTCGACGTCACCTACCTCGCCGACACGGTAATCCTGCTTCGTTATTTCGAGGCCCTGGGCAATGTCCGCCGCGCGGTCTCGGTGATCAAGAAACGGTCCGGCCGCCACGAGAAGACCATTCGCGAGTACAATATCGGTGAAGACGGGCTGACCTTGGGCGAGCCCCTGACCGGGTTCCAGGGCGTCCTGCGCGGCGTTCCGAACTTCGTCGGTCAGGGCAGCGGCCTGCTGGGCGAATCCGCTGCATGAGTGGTGGCGGCGACCTTTCCCAAAGAGCCCTGGTGCTCGCGCCCAACGGGCGCGACGGGGCCATCGCCGCCGCGATCCTGGAAGAGGCCGGAGTGCCGGCCGTCGCCTGTCCCGACCTCGCGACGCTTCAGCAGCGCATGGAGGAAGGCGCGGGCCTGGCGGTCATCGCCGATGAGGCCCTGCGCAACAGCGACATCGCCCCGCTGTCCAACTGGGTCGACCGGCAACCCTCGTGGTCGGACTTTCCCTTCCTGCTGCTGACCCAGCGGGGCGGCAGCGTCGAGCGCAATCCGGCGGCCCGGCGATTGTCGGAGGCGCTCGGCAACGTCAGCTTTCTGGAGCGCCCCTTCCACCCCACCACCCTCGTCAGCGCCGTGCGTACCGCGTTGCGAGGGCGACTGAGACAGTATGAGGCGCGAGAACTCATCGCCGCCATTCGGCAGGGCGAATCCTTGCTGGAGCGCCGGGTCGCTGAACGTACGGCCGAACTCGAGGCGGCGAACCGGCAACTGGCCTCGCAGATCACGGAGCGCGAAAAGGTCGAGACCGCCCTGCGTCAGGCGCAACGCCTGGAAGCCGTCGGCCAGCTGACCTCGGGCGTCGCCCACGACTTCAACAACCTGCTGACCGTCGTCATTGGCAATGTGGAGCAGATGCAGAAACGGGTCAGCGATCCGGCCCTGATCCGCCGCCTGGACATGATGGGCGAGGCCTCGCGCCGCGGCGCCCGACTGACCGCGCAGATGCTGGCCTTCTCGCGGCGTCAGAAACTCGAGCCGCGCGCCGTCGATCTGAACGACACGGTCCGGAGCATGAGGGATTTGCTCCAGAGCACCATCGGCGGCAGCGTCCAGATCCTCGAGCCCGAACTGGCCGACAGCCTGTGGCCGGCCATGATCGACCCGACCCAGCTCGAGCTGGTGATCCTGAACCTGGCCATCAACGCCCGCGACGCCATGAATGTCGGCGGCACCCTGCTGATCCGGACGGAGAATGTGGAGACCACCGCCTCGACATCTCCGGAAGCGCCCCCGGCGGGACAGTTCGTCATGGTCTCGGTGACCGACAACGGCTCCGGCATGACCGACGAGGTGCTGGCCCGGGCGTTCGAGCCCTTTTTCACGACCAAGGACGTCGGAAAGGGTTCGGGCCTGGGGCTCAGTCAGGTCTTCGGTCTCGCCAAACAGTCCGGCGGCGGCGTCGCCATCGAGACGGCGGTGGGCCAAGGCACGACCATCAAGATCTTCCTGCCACGCGCCGATTCCGCGCCCGTCCCCCACGTGTCCCGATACCTGGACCTGACCGCGGCCCACGCCGACCACGTCGTCATTCTGGTCGTCGATGACGACGAGGCCGTGCGCGAGGTGACCTCGGGCTATCTGGAAGACCTCGGCTACACCGCCATCGAAGCGGGCAGCGGCGGCGCGGCGCTGGAGATTTTCGAGCATCGCGAGGACATCGACGCCGTGGTTCTGGACTTCGCCATGCCCGGCCTCAACGGCGCGGACCTCGCCCGGGAGATGCAGAGCCGCCGCCCCGGCGTGCCGATCCTGTTCGCCACCGGCTACGCCGACGCCGACGCCCTCGCCTCGGCGCCGGAAGACAGACTGATCCTCAAGCCGTTCGAACAGGCGGAATTGGCCGAGAAACTGTCGAACATGCTGGTGACGCCCAGCCAGGCCGTCAGCGCCTGAGGCTCAAACCGCCTCGTTCAGCAGGGCGTCCTTGTAGGCCTCGACCCAGGTGTTGCGGCCGCGCTTGCTGCGTTCGGCGTGGTAGATATGCGCCAGTTCCGCATAGGACCGGTCGAAGTCGTCGTTGACGAAGACGTAGTCGAACTGGCCGCAGTGCTCGATCTCGCCCTTGGCGTTCTGGATGCGGCGCTCGATGACTTCCTCGGCGTCCTGCGAGCGGGTCACCAGGCGGCGGCGCAGTTCTTCCAGGCTGGGCGGCAGGATGAAGACGCGGACGGCGTCGCCGGGGCATTTCTCGGCGATGTCGCGGGCGCCCTGCCAGTCGATGTCGAACAGCACGTCGCGACCCTCCGCCAGGGCGCGGTCGATGGGGCCGCGCGGGCTGCCGTAGCGGGCGCCGTGGACGTCGGCCCATTCCAGGAAGGCGTCGGCGTCGATCAGGCGCTGGAACTCGGCGTCGTCGACGAAGTGGTAGTCGCGGTCCGCGACCTCGCCCGGACGGATGCCGCGTGTGGTCATCGAGACCGACAGCTCCAGCCCCTTGTGATCCGCCATCAGCCGGCGGCAGAGCGACGTCTTGCCGGCGCCCGAGGGGCTGGCGACGATCAGGAGGACACCCCGACGGGGCGTACGTTCATTCGACATTCTGGACCTGTTCGCGGAGCTGTTCGATCACCGCCTTCAGCTCAAGGCCGATTCCGGTGAGCGGCGTGGTAGCCGATTTCGAGCAGAGGGTGTTCGCCTCCCTCATGAATTCCTGCATCAGGAAGTCGAGTTTCCGCCCGGCGGGGGGTTGCTGCAACAGGGTGCGGGCCGAGGCGACGTGGGCGGCCAGCCGGTCCAGCTCCTCGCGCACGTCCGCCTTGGTCGCCAGGGCGGCGGCTTCCAGGAAGATGCGGTCCTCAAGCCCCGGAGCGTCGGGAGCCAGTTCGGTGATGCGGCGGGTGAACCGCTCGCGGATGGCCGCCACCTGGGCGCCGGCCTCGGTCTCGGCCTCGGTGACGAGGGTCTCGATGCGGTCGATGAAGCCGGTGATGACCGGGGCGAGCTGTTCGCCCTCCCGCTCGCGTGACAGCTTCAGGGCGTCGATGGCGGCGTCGATGCTAGCGGCGATCTTCGCCTCCACCGCCGTGCGGGCCTCGGCGTCGTCGGCCTCCTCAGGGGCCTCCAGCACGCCGCGCAGGCTGAGCAGGCCGTCGGCCGAAGGGGGCGTGGCGCCGTCCTCGGCCAGCTGATTGGCCAGCTGCAGATAGCGGGCCAGGATGTCCTCGTTGACCTTCAGCGCGGCGGCGCCGGGCTCGGCCCGTTTGACCTGCACGCCCAGGGTGACCTGACCCCGGTTGAGGCGCGCCTGACCCGAAGCCTTGGCCAGACGTTCCAGATTGTCGAAGCCCGGGGGGCCGCGGAAGCGGACCTCCAGATTGCGGCCGTTGACCGAGCGGGCCTCGACCGACCAGCTCCAATCCCCCTCCGCCCCATCGGCGCGGCCGAAGCCGGTCATGCCGGAAAGGCGGCTCACTGAGCGGCCGCCGGTTGCTGGGGCACGCGGATCACCTGGGCGCCGGGCGGGACCTTGACGCCCGGGGGCAGGCCGTTGGGCGTGGCGTGCGGCAGCACCGGCGCCGCCGGCTCGGGCGGCAGGCCCTGACGGCGGCGTTCGATGGCGCGCCAGCGGGCGACATTGGCCAGATGCTCGTCATAGGTCCGGGCGAAGGCGTGTCCGCCGCTGCCGTCGGCGACGAAGAACAGGTCGCCGCTCTGTGGCGGGTTCAGCACCGCTGCGATGGCGTCACGGCCCGGATTGGCGATGGGCGTCGGGGGCAGACCGTCGATCTGGTAGGTGTTCCAGTCGGTGTGCTGGTCGATCTCGGACCGGCGCAGGCCGCGGCCCAGCGGACGGCCCTTGGTGATGCCGTAGACGATGGTCGGGTCGCTCTCCAGCCGCATGCCGGCTCGCAGACGGTTCGAGAACACCGCCGCGACACGGGGCCGTTCGGCCGCGACGCCGGTCTCCTTCTCGACGATGGAGGCCAGGATCAACGCCTCTTCCGGGGTGCGGACCACGCTGTTGGGACCGCGCGTGGCCCACAGCCGGGTCATGTTGTCGTCGTGCGCCCGCTGCATGCGCGCGATCACCGAGGCCCGGGTCTCGCCGCGCGAGACCTCATAGGTGTCGGGCCACAGACTGCCCTCCTCGGGCACGGCGTCCACGGCGCCGTCGAGGATCAGCTGACGCATCAGGATGTCGACCGCCTGGGCCGAACTCCAGCCTTCGGGCAGGGTCACGTAGTGGCGCACCACCTTGCCCGAGACCAGCAGGGTCAGGACCGAGCGCAGCGAGGCCCTGGACGGCACCTCATACTCTCCCGCGCGCAGGCGGCGGTCGGCGCCGGTCAGGCTGGCGGCGGCCTTGAACATGTCGGTCGAGCGGATCACCCCCGCCGCCTTCAGATTGGCGGCGATGGCGCTGACCCCGGCCCCGCTGGGCAGGGTCACGACGGTCGTATCCCCTTCCCGCGCCGTCGGCCCGGGGGCGTAGAAGACGCTCCACGCCGCCACCAAGGCCGCGATCAGGAACAGGCTGAAGGTCGCCGAGGCGGCCAGGAAGGCCGTCTTGCGGCCCGGTGATCCCTTCTCCACCCCCCGACGGAACACTCAGGACACCTTCTTGAAGATGACCGAGGCGTTGGTGCCGCCGAAGCCGAAGCTGTTGGACATGGCGACATCGATCTTCATCGGCTTGCCCTTGTGCGGCACCAGGTCGATGGGCGTCTCCATCTCCGGATTGTCCAGATTGATGGTCGGCGGCGCGATCTGGTCGCGGATGGCCAGCACCGAGAAGATGCTCTCGATGGCGCCCGCGGCGCCCAGCAGGTGGCCGGTCATCGACTTGGTCGAGGACACCGCCAGATCCTTGGCGTGATCGCCGACCAGACCCTCGATGGCCTTCAGCTCGATCCAGTCCGCCATGGTCGAGGTGCCGTGGGCGTTGACGTAGTCGAGGTCCGAGGGCTGCAAGCCCGCGCGCTTCAGCGCCGCCTTCATGGCCCGCAGGCCGCCCTCCCCGTCCTCGGACGGGGCTGTAATGTGATAGGCGTCGCCGCTCATGCCGTAGCCCACGACCTCGGCGTAGATCTTCGCGCCGCGCGCCTTGGCGTGCTCGTACTCCTCCAGCACCATGATGCCGGCGCCTTCGCCCATGATGAAGCCGGCGTGGTCCTTGTCGTAGGGACGGCTGGCCTTCTCGGGCGTGTCGTTGAAGGCGGTGCACAGCGCTTTACACGCCAGGAAGCCGGCGATGCCGATGGGCACGATGGAGCTTTCCGCCCCGCCCGCGACCATCACGTCGGCGTCGTCCAGGGCGATCATGCGGGCCGCGTCGCCGATGGCGTGGGCGCCGGTGGCGCAGGCCGTCACCACCGAGTGGTTCGGCCCCTTCAGTCCGTGGCGGATCGAGATCTGGCCTGAGGTCAGGTTGATCAGCGACATCGGGATGAAGAAGGGGCTGACCCGGCGCGGGCCCTGTTCCTTCAGGATGATGGCGGTGTCCGCGATGGGACCCAGGCCGCCGATGCCCGAGCCGACCATCACCCCGGTCCGCTCTTTCTGCTCGTCGGTTTCCGGCTTCCAGTTCGCGTCGGCCAGCGCCTCGTCGGCCGCGGCGATGGCGTAGACGATGAAATCGTCGACCCGCTTGCGATCCTTGGGCGACATGATCTTCTCATGGTCGAAGACGCCGGGCTCGCCCGCCACGCCGCCGCCGCGCCCGTCCACCGACGGAATCTCGCCGGCGATGGTGCAGCCGTACCCCTCGGTGTCGAACGCCGTGATGGGCCCGATGCCGGACCGGCCTTCCACGATCCCTTTCCAGGTGTGCTCTACACCCCAGCCGAGCGGGGTCAGGAGGCCAAGGCCGGTAACGACGACACGACGCATTCCTGCGTTCCTTCACAGTGAATCTCGCGCAGGACAATAGTGAGGCGAAGGCTGCACCGCTAGGCGGGGAAGGAATTGGTTGACCGGAGCGGCCGCGCGCCGTCAGACGTCGGCGGCTCCGGCAGGCAGCGTCGAGGCCAGCCGTCTCTTCACGTCCTCCATCAGCGGGAGCAGCGGTCGCGGCGGCTGCGCCTCGGTGAGCCCCAGCATGTTCGCTGCGGCGTACATCACCCTGAGGCCGCCATGCGCGCGGAACAGGTCCCACAGGCCGGCGAAGTCGGCGTCGCAACGCTCCGCGACCGCGCGATCGCCCCTCATCGCCGCCGCCGCCAAGGCCGCGACAGGCTCCGAAAACAGGCCGGCGGCCACGCTGTACCAGCAGTCCGCTCCCGCCAGCAGCGCCTCCTTGCACCCCCAGTCACCGCTGTAGCCCACGGACAGGCCCGGCGCCGCCTGGCGGAAAACCGCCAGGTCCGCCGCCATGTCGCGGGACGACGGGAGGGGAAGCTTGATGGCGGCCACAGCGGGAATCGCCGTCAGTCTCGCGACGAATTCGGGACTGAAGGTGAAGTTCGTGGTTCCCGGGTTGCTGTAGATGCAGAGCGGCAGATCGCTGGCCATGGCCACGGCGACGAAATGCTGGAAGACCTCCTCCTCCGTGAGCGGGTTGTAGCTGACCGGCGCCAGCAGGAGGCCCGCGGCCCCTTCCGCGGCCGCGTCGCGTGCAACGGCTTCCGCCTCATCCGTCCGCAGCGCGCCCACCCCCACCATGACGGGGATCGACGCCGCCGCTTCGACGGCCGCCGCCACGGCCCGACGCCGCTCATTGCGGCTGAGGAACATATAGGTCCCCGTGCTGCCCAACAGGCCGATGGAATCGGCCCCGCCCGCCTCGATCCGGCGCACGAGCCGCTGAAGATCGGGGACGATGACGCCGCCCTCCGGCGTCATCGGTGTGATGGGAAAGGCCGAAAGCCCCGAAAACAACGCCATGTTTCACCTCCAGAACGCCGCTCTGGTGAAGCCGGGTTCGCCGCGAGTCTCAAATCAGGCTTGGCTTCGATTTGTGACGACCGAAGTCGATGAAGGCTGGCACCTTCGCCGCGGCATGACCGAAAGTTAAGTAGCCCAGCCACCATCGCCGTTTCACCCTTTGACCTCAGTTGAGGGGCGTTCATGCGACTTGCGATCATAACCATCCTGTTCGGGCTCGACCTCGCGGCGCCCCAGTCGACCTTGGCGCAGGATGGAACGGAGCCCGCCTCATGGGGCCAGGCCTTGCGCGAGGACGCCAAGGCGTTCCACGATCTGGTCGCCGAAAACCACCCGGGACCGGTCGACGACCAGAACCCGACCTTCAACGCCTCGCTGGAAGAAGGGCTGGCCCTCGCCCTCGACCGCGCCCGCACCGCCGACAGCTATTCCGCCTGGCGCGCCGCGCTGGCCGAGTACGCGGCTGCCTTCAATGACGGCCATCTGGGCCTGAAGGACATCAAGGACAACCCGGCGCCGGCGCCCATCAACTGGCCCGGTTTCCTGGTCGGACTGCGGTCGGCGCCCGGCGGCGATCACTATGAGGTGGCGTTCAATCGCGATCCAGCCGCGCCCCCGGTCGGTGCGGTGCTGGTCTCCTGCGACGGCCGCCCGGCCGAGGCCCTCGCCCAGGAAATGATCGGACGCGAGGCAGGCCGCTGGTCCCTGCGCTCTACGCGGGTCAGCCATGCGGTCTGGAGTCTGGTCGATACGGGCAACCCCTATGTCCGGCGCCCTGAGCGGTGCGACTTCACCGTCAACGGCCGGACCACGCGCCATGCCCTGTCCTGGCGTCCGCTCGACCCCGCCGACCGCGACGCCGGAATCGCAGCCGCGAGCGGCCAGAGGTTCACGGCCTCCACGGCGCTCCGGCCATGGGACGCCGGGCTCTGGATCGAACTGGGCGATTTCGGCGCCGACCCGCGCACGCCCGAAGGCCAGAAGCTGACGGCGTTGCTCGCGGAGGCCGAGACGCGGGTCGCCGATCTGCGCGCCGCGCCCGTCCTGGTCTTCGACCTGCGCGGCAACAACGGCGGATCCTCGACCTGGCTCAGCACCCTGGCGCGGACGATCTGGGGGGCGGACTACGCCGACGCGCACACCGCGGACTCCTCCAGCATCGACTGGCGCGCCTCGCCGGATAACCTGGCCAAGCTGGAAGAGTATCGGACCCAGTTCAGCAGCCAGCCCGACACCCTGGCCTATGTGAACCGGCTCATCGACGGCATGTCGGCGGCGATGGCCGCCGGCAGCCCCCTGTTCCATGAAGCGGACGATGCCGAACCCAAGCGCGGAGCGGCGCCCGCGAACCCGGTCGCGGGGAAGGTCTATGTGCTGACGGACTACGGCTGCGCCTCCGCCTGCCTGGACGCGGTCGACACCCTGACCGCTCTGGGCGCGGTTCAGGTCGGACAGGAGACTTCCGCCGACACCCTGTACATGGAGATCCGCTACGTGCCGCTGCCCAGCGGACGCGCCACCGCCTATGTGCCGATGAAGGTCTATCGGAACCGCGCGCGCGCCAATAATCAGACCGCCGTTCCCCGACACGCCTGGACAGGCGCCCTGACCGACACCGCCGGCCTCGAGCGCTGGATCGCACAGCTGGCCGGCCAGGATTGAGGCGCCGCTGGCCTGGTCGACCTAGAGCAATTCAGGTTCGTCCAGCGCCTCGCGGACGGTCGGGAGGCGGTTTCGGCTGATGGGCAGGGGCGTGCTTTCGTCCATCAGTAGCCGGCTCCGGCCGCCGTCCCGCTCGAAGCCGCGGACATGGGCCAGGTTGGCGATCACCGAGCGGTGGACCCGCAGGAAGCTGGCCGGCAGGTCCTCTTCCAGCCGGTCGAGGCGGGCGGCGTGCAGCAACCGCCGGCCGCCCGTCAGCCGCAGTTCGACATAGTCGTCCGCCCCGACGATGGCCACGATGTCCTCCAGCGGCACCCGCTCGACACCGCGTGACGACGCCACCGTCAGGCAGTTCGGGCGGGCGGCGGCGCGGGTCAGCGCGACCTCCCGCTCCTGATCGTCGCGGCCGAGCCGCACGACCTCGGTCATCAGCAGCGTCAGCACCAGACCGACGGCGAACAGGAAGTAGGACAGGTCGACGACCCAGCCGGGGAACAGCGCGCAGATCGCCAGGAAGACGGCGAGATAGGCCAGGGTCAGGCGCGCCCCCGGCATGCGGCGGTAGACCGCGAAAGCGGCCACCGCGGTGGACAGCACCACCCCGGCCATCAGGGCCAGCATGGTCTTGCTGTCGAATCCGGGAGCAAAGCAGGTCGCCGCCACCGCCGCCATCGCCAGAGCGACCACCGGGCGCCGCGCCTGGGGCTGGAAGCGCGACACCACATAGGTCGCCAGCAGCACCGCGAAGACGGCGGTCAGAACCCAGATGCCGACCAGCCGCAGACCGTGGACGGGATAGGCGTAGGGGACCAGCACACGCAGGCTCTCCAGGATCGCCTGCAGGCCGGCGACGCCGGCCATGGCCGCCAGCGCCAGGCTGGACCCTGTCCGGCGCAGGATGTGGATGACGCCGAAGCCGAAGGCGGCGGCGAACAGGGCCCCCGCCGCCAGGAAGGCGATCGCCAGCGGGATCGCGCGAGACGGCCAGGGATAGGGCGCCACCAGGATCGCCGCGATGGGGCCGTCCAGACGCACCAGACCATGGAAGGACGACATGCGGATCGTCACGACATTGTCTCCGGGGACCCACATCCGTTCGGGGATCGCGAAGGCCGCCTCGTACCGCCCCGCCGTCTCCGACGCGGAGGAATCACCCGGTCGTCCATTCGCGCCCAGCGCCTGGCCATTGAGCCAGACCTGCGAGGAGGCGACGCCGACGATATAGAGGGCGACGGGATCATCGCCCGCCGGCCGCCGCACGACCGCGCGAAGCCAGAGCTCCCGCCCCTGCGGGTCGATCACGTCCTCGACGGGGCGACAGTCCTGAAGGACCGGAGCGGCGACGCCGGGCGCGCCCCGGCACGCCTGCCACGCCAATTCGGCGGGCCGTTCCTGGGCCCGCAGCACCGTGGAGACCGAAGCCAGAAGAATCGCGATGAAGAGAATCCGCCACATGGCGCGGACCCTATCGCCATTCGCGGGAGAGCGCTGCCGTTCGCCGATGCAGACGCGCCATTCGCCGAAGCACGCCCCAGCCGTTCGAAAACCCTGCTTCAACCGTCGTCATGACCTACACATCCCTGAACCGCCGTTCCATCCTCGCCGCCGCAGGCCTCGCCGTGCCCGCCCTGGCGCTTCCCTGGAAAGCTCATGCGCAGGAGCCCGCCGGGCCCTTCCGCTACAAGGCTGGGAACGGCGAAGAGACCGACGCCGTCCGCGGCTATTTCGAAGTGCCCGAGGATCGGCGCATCCCAGGTTCGCGCCGCATCCGCCTGGGCTATGTGCGCTTCCCCTCGACCTCGCCGAACCCGGGCGCGCCCATCGTCTATCTGGCCGGCGGCCCCGGCGGATCGGGCGTGCGCACCGCGATGGGCCCGCGGTTCCCGATCTTCATGGCCCTGAGAGCGGTGGCCGACGTCATCGCCTTCGACCAGCGCGGCACCGGCCTGTCGTCCAGCATTCCCGACCGGGCCAACACCACGCCCTACCCCACCCTGACCCATGCCGGCATGACCGCCTGGTACCGGGAGGAGATGCAGAAGGCCTGGATCGACTGGACCCGCGCCGGCATCGCCATGACCGGCTACAACACCGAGCAGAACGCCGACGACATCGAGGACCTGCGCATTCACCTGGGTGCGGAGAAGGTCAATCTGTGGGGCATCAGCTACGGCACCCACCTGGCCCTGTCGGTGCTCAAACGGCATCCGAACTCGATCGGCCGCGTCGCCCTGGCCAGCCTTGAAGGTCAGGACCAGACCGTCAAACGGCCCGCGCACATCGACATGTTCCTGGACCGCGTCGATCGCCTGATGGGGACGGACCCTGCCGTTCGCGCGGCGATCCCGAACATGCCGGCCCTGATGCGCCGCGTGCATGAGCGGCTTGAGGCCGACCCGGCGACGGTGACCATGCCCGCCGAAAGCGGCACGGTCGACGTCCAGATGGGCGGCTTCGGGGTGCAGCTGATGGCCTCCGCCCTGGTCGCCAATCCGCCGCAGCTGACCATGCTGCCGAAAATCTACCTGGCGCTCGACGCCGGGAAGACCGACGTCCTGGCGCCGTTGTTCCCGCCGCCCCATCGCTACTTCAGCATCTCCGGCATGCCGGAGGCGATGGACCTTGCGTCGGGCATCACGCCCGCCCGCCTGGCGATGATCACCGAAGAGGCGAAGACGGCGGTTCTGGGTGACGCCTTCAACATTCCCATGCCGCACCTGCTGGGCGCCATCCCCGGTGTCGACCTGGGTGACGACTTCCGGGCCTCGATCCGGATCGAGACTCCGGCCCTTCTGGTCGCGGGCACCCTCGACGGCCGCACCCCGCTGGAGGAACAGGCCGAGGTGATCGCCCAGTTCCAGAACAAGACGCGGGTGGTGGTCGAGAACGCCGGCCACAACGTCTTCGAAGCTCACCCGGACGTGACGCCCCTGCTGGTCAAGTTCTTCAGTGAGCAGCCGGTGAGCGACACCCACCTGACCCTGGCGCCGCCGACCTTCCCGGTCGTCTGAGACGAATGGCGGCCTGACGGCGTTCGCCGCGATACGCGAACGCCGTCAGGTCGGCCGTCCAGGTCCGCCCAGACGCAGAAAAGCCGCCGTGACGCCCTTCAGCGTCGCGGCGGCTTTTCGATGCCGTACGAAACGGCTGGTGAGCCTTAGCCCGCCAGCTTCTCGTCGATGAACTTCACGGCGTCGCCAACGGTCTGGATGTGCTCGGCGGCGTCATCCGGGATCTCGATGTCGAACTCTTCCTCGAAGGCCATGACCAGTTCGACGTTGTCGAGCGAGTCGGCGCCCAGGTCGTCGATGAAGCTGGCCTTTTCAGTGACCTTGTCCGGATCGGCGTCCAGGTGGTCGATAACGATCTTACGGACGCGTTCCAGGGTGTCGGACATGGTGTCTCTGCCTTCTGATGCCGCCATGGCGGCTGTTGTCTCAATCCTTGCCGTATGACGACGGCGACGGCGGCGCAAGCCTTCTAACGAAGACTCACCCCGACCGGTTGCAGCGCTCTAGCACAGCCGTGGCGGGGTGAAATAGTCCGTAGCGGTGCGGAACAAGCCTTACGCGACCCGGCTGACGGCGAAATCAGCCAACAGCTCCAGCGCGGTCTTCCACTCGCTGTCCGCCAACGGCGCCAGCGCGGCCTTGGCCAGTTCGGCGTAGTCCCAGGCCACGTCCAGGGTCGCCCCGACCGCCCCCGCGCCGACCACCAGCTCGCGGGCGCGCTTGAAGTCGTCCTCGTGGCGCTCGCCCTTGTTGATGGTGCGCTCCCAGAAGCCGTCGTCGTGGCCCTTGGTGCGGGCGGCGGCCAGCAGCAGCGGCAGGGTGACCTTGCCTTCGCGGAAGTCGTCCCCGGTGTTCTTGCCCAGATCCGCGGCCTGGCCGCCGTAGTCCAGCGCATCGTCGGCCAGCTGGAAGGCCAGGCCGAGGTTCAGACCGTAGGCGCGCAGGGCCTGGACCGCGGTCTCGTCGGCGCCGGCGCCCACCGCGCCCGATTCCGCGGCGGCGGCGAACAGTTCGGCGGTCTTGGCCGAGATGATCTGCAGATAGGTGTCCTGATCCAGCCCCAGGTCGTGGGCGCGGGTCAGCTGCAGCACCTCGCCCTCGGAGATGACGCTGGACGCCCGGGCCAGGATGCCCAGGGCCCGCATCTGGCCGGTCTCGACCATCAGTTCGAAGGCGCGGGCGAACAGGAAGTCGCCGACCAGCACGCTGGAGGGGGCGCCCCAGATCAGGTGAGCGGCCACCTTGCCCCGGCGCAGATCCGAGGCGTCGACGATGTCGTCGTGCAACAGGGTGGCGGTGTGGATGAACTCGACCGAGGCCGCCAGGCGGACGGCGGCCTCCATGCCGTTCGGCGCGCCGACGGCGCGCGCGGCGGCCACGGTCAGCAACGGGCGCAGGCGCTTGCCGCCCGCCGCCACGATGTGGTCGGCCAGCATCGGGATGACCGGAACGTCGGACTGCATCCGCTCGACGATCAAGGCGTCGACCACCGCCATGTCGTCGCGCGCGAGCCGGATCAAGGGCTCGACCTCTCCCTTGCGACGGGACTCGGCGACGGTGACAGCGTCCAACGGAATACTCTTCGGGAACGGCGCGGGAGGAGGATCGCGCCTGAAAATCCAGCCGCCGCCTTGCCCGGCGGCGATGCGGCGCACAATGGTGATCGGGTCAACAGGGGTCAAGCCGCGTGACCGTCGCATCCGCCACTGAATCGTCATCGGAAATCGTCGAGAACGCCCTTCTCGGCGGTCGCGTGCGATTCCTCCAGCCCGCGAAGGGCTATCGCGCCGGAATGGACGCCGCCCTGCTGGCCGCCGCCTGCGACGCCGCACCCGGCGAGCGGGTGATCGAGGCCGGCTGCGGCGCGGGCGCCGTGCTGATGCAGATCGCGGCGCGGCGCCCCGGCGTGGCCCTGACCGGGCTGGAGCGGGATCCGGCCATGGCGGCGCTGGCCCGGCGAAACGCGATTCTGAACGGGGCCGAGACCACGATCGTCGAAGGCGACATCGCCCAGGGGTTCCGCGCCCTGGACTTGCAGGTGTTCGATCGCGCGGTGTCCAACCCGCCCTTTTTCGACGATCCGGGCGCCCTGCGCGCGCCCTCTCCCGGCAAGTCAGGCGCCTGGATGGCCGACGACGGCCTGGGCGCCTGGACCCGCTTCCTGCTGAAGTCCGTGCGCGAGGGCGGCCGGATCGTGGTCATCCACCGCGCCGACCGTCTGGCCGATCTGCTGGCGGGCCTGGGTGAGACGGCGGGGTCGTTCGCGATCCGCCCGATCCACGCCTTCGCAGACGAACCGGCCAAACGCGTCCTGGTGCAGGCCATCAAGACCGGCAAGGCGCCGCTGCGGTTGCTGCCCCCGCTGGTGTTGCATGCGCGCGACGGAGCCAAGCATACGGCGGAGGCTGAGGCTGTGCTGCGGGGCGAAGCGGGGCTGGAATGGTGACCCGCCGAAACCAGGCCGCCTGAAGGGCCGCCGGGTGGACGCCCGCCCCGGGCGGACCTCCCCCGGCGACCGAACGGGATGGGGTCAGCCGACGTCAGCGCAGACGCGGAAATGCCAGTCCTGCGAGCAGCCGATCGAGCCGTCGCCGTATTTCTCACAGCCGAAATTGCGCAGACACATCTCGTAGGGGCTGCTGTAGTCCCAGTTGCCGTCTCCGGGGCCGGTCACTCGCGTCTGCGTATACGCGGTTTGGGGCGCGCCCCCGGTCAGGGGCGCAGGAGCTGCGCCCGCCAGGAACACGATCGAGGTGACGGCCAAGGCGATTTTCAGCATGGTTTTCCTCATTGCCCCGAATGGGCGGGCGCAGGTTCAGACAGCAAGCGGAGCTGGCCCAATCACAATAATGTCAGGTTGAAGCCATGCTCGCTTGGGGCGAATTTGAGAGCTTAACCTTCGGACCGTCCCTCTCCTTCCCTGTCGCGCGCATAGCGCCGAGCGAAGTGGAAGGGCGGCAACCAGCCTTCGCGGCGGATCGTCCAGTTTTCATAGGTCGGGGTCAGCTGGTCCGGCGCATGGAGCACGCCCAGATTCACCTCGATCTCGTCGCCGCTGCGCGCGAAGACGGACGAACCGCAACGCGGACAGAAATGCCGTCCGGCGTAGTCCCCAGTCTCGCCTTCGACGCTCACAGCCCTTTCGGGAAAGATCGCCGTCGCCTGGAACAGCGAGCCCGAATGCTTGCGGCAGTCGAGACAGTGGCACAGCCCGACCCGATACGGCCGTCCGATGGCCGCCAGCCTGACCCCGCCGCACAGGCACCCGCCTTCGAACCGATCCATGTGGGTCTCCTCGGCTCCATCGAACGCTCAGGGCCTCGCCGGTATCCGCCGCCCTCTCCGCTTTCGCCAATCGGCCCTAGCGGCTATGCCACCGTCATGTCCCTGCGCCCCCTCTTCGTCACCCAGGTCTATGAGGCCTCGCTCGCCGCATCCGCGGGCTTCGCGGCCTTCAACGCCGAGCTGGCCGACGCCTGCCGGATGCTGGCGGCCGAGGACATGGCCGGACGCCAATGGTGCAAGGAGCACGGCTATCGCGGCTACACCTCCTACGGCTCCCTGACCGACCTGCCGGTGCGGCTACCGGAGTTCGGCGAGCTGAAGCGGCATCTCGACAAGCACGCGCAAGCCTATGCCAAGGCTCTGAATTTCGATCTGGCGCGCAAGCCGCGACTGGACAATCTGTGGGTCAACATCCTCAAGCCCGGCGGCGGTCACACGGGGCACATCCACCCTCACGCCTTCCTGTCGGGCACCGTCTATGTCGAGGTCCCGGACGGCGCCTCGGCCCTGAAGCTGGAAGATCCGCGTCTGCCGATGATGATGGCCCGCCCCAGCGTCCGCCCTGACGCGTCCGAGGCCGAACAGCCCTTCGTCTACCTGGCCCCCAAGGCCGGGACGGTGCTGATGTGGGAAAGCTGGCTGCGCCACGAGGTGCCGACCAACGCCGCCAAGTCCGAGCGCATTTCGATCAGCTTCAACTACGCGTAAGTCCCGCCAGTCCGTCCCAGGCCAGCATGGCGGCGCGGGCGGTTCCGGCCAGTTCGTCCGCCGTCGCCCCCTCGCGGGACCGGAAGGTCATGCCCTGCTGGACCGTGGCGAAGAAGGCGGCCATGGCGGTCAGATCGGCGTCCGGAGCGATCTCGCCCGCCGCCTGACCGGCGCTCAGCCGGTCTCGCATCGTCGCGAACGCATCCTTTCGGATCGCCGCCACATCGTCGCAGGCGCCCTTCGGCAGGGCGTCGAGGTTGGCGCTCGAGATCGCCAGCAGACAGCCCTTCGGGTGGTCGCACTCTCCGCTGGCCATCGCCGTGGCCAGCAGCAGCCCCCCGATGGCGTCGCGCGCCGTCGCGGCCTCGGTCATCGAAGCCCACAGGGCCGCGCCCTGGGTGTCGGTGTAGAGCCGCACGGCTTCGCGGAAGAGCGCCTCCTTGCTGCCGAAGGCGGCGTAGAGGCTGGGGGCGTTGATCCCCATGGCCCCGGTCAGGTCGGTCATGGACGCGTCCGCATAGCCCTTGGTCCAGAACACCTCGAGGGCGCGGGACAGGGCTTCATCACGATCGAAACTGCGGGGACGGCCGGCCATGGCGTCTTTCGGACCTCTTTTTCTAACGAGCGATACATAATCCCTTGACGACGGCAGGCAAGCTTTCCATCTGGCGTTCTGTAGCAGTCGTTACAGAATGGAACCAGAACATGACCGCCTCTCTCCCCCTCGCCGGAAAACGCGCCCTCGTCACCGGCGCCAGCCGCGGCATCGGCGCCGCCATCGCCCGTCAGCTGGCCGCCGACGGCGCCGACGTCGCCATCACCTATGAGAAGTCCGCCGACAAGGCCGAAGCCGTCGCCGCCGAGATCCGCGCCCTTGGCCGCAAGGCCGTCGTTCTGCAGGCCGACTCCGGCTCAACCGATGGACCGAAGAAGGCCGTCGAAGGCGCGGTCGCCGGACTGGGCGGCCTCGACATCGTCGTGAACAACGCCGGCATCGCGGGCGGCACGATGTTCGCTGACCAGTCGGCCGAGGAGATCGACGCCCTGCTGAACGTCAACATCCGCGGCGTCATGCTGACGACCCAGGCCGCCCTGCCCCACCTCGGCGAAGGCGGCCGCGTGATCTCGATCAGCAGCGTGCTGGCCGACCGCGTGCCCTTCCCCGGCGTGACCGTCTATTCGGCCACCAAGTCGGCGCTGCAGGCCTTCACCCTGGGCCTTTCTCGCGAGCTGGGGCCGCGCGGGATCACCGTCAATCTGGTCAAGCCGGGGGCCACCGACACCGACATGAACCCTGCCGACGGCCCCAACGCCGCCGGACTGCTGGCGGGCACCGCCCTCGGGCGCTTCGGCCAACCGCAGGACATCGCCTCGGCGGTCGCCTTCCTCGCCGGTCCGGGCGCCGCCTACATCACCGGAACCAGCATCCTGGTCGACGGCGGCATCGGCGCCTGACCGGAGGATGAGGGGGCCGGCGGCCCCCTCATCGCCACATTCCGCCCTAGGCTCCCTCGCAGTGAAGCTTCGAGGGAGTTAGCGATGAAGGCGTTCGGTCTGGCGATGATCCTGCTGGCGGCGTCCGTCGCCGCCTGCACGGAAAAGGCTGACGCCCAGTCGTCGCAAACGCCCGTCCGCGCTGAAGGCGCGCCCTATGTATTGGCGGGCACCCAGGTCTGGACCGTGCCCGATCCGGTCTCGGGCCGCGATTACGAGGTCTTCGTCAGCCTGCCCGCCAGCTACGAGACCAGCCCCGGACGCCGCTATTCGGTGCTGTACGTCACTGACGCCGACTACGCCTTCCCCATCATTCGCCAGATCGCGCGGCGGGTGAACCTCGACGGCCCGGTGATCGAGGAGTTCATCCTGGTCGGCCTGTCCTATGCGCGGGGGGACAACCCGGTGGCCAGCCGTAACCGCGACTATACGCCGACCCCGAACGGGCCTCGACGCGCCAAGTCGACCATCCATGGCGGCGGCTCCGCCTACCAGACCTATTTGAAGACGCAGGCTCTGCCCTTCATCGAGAACCGGTTCCGCGCCGATCCCGCGCGCCGGGTCCTGCTGGGCCACTCCTACGGCGCCCTGCTCGGCGCCCAGGTCCTGTTCACCGATCCGGCGCTGTTCCACGGCTATGTGCTGGGCAGTCCGTCCTTCTGGTTCGACCGGCGGCACATCATGACGATGGAGGCCGAATACGCCCGCACCCACCGCGACCTGCCGGCCGAGGTCTTCATGTATATCGGCGCCTATGAGACTCCCGGCCCCGGCCCCCGCCATACGACGGACGCCGACATGGTCGGGGACGTGCGGACCATGGAACGGACCCTGAAATCCCGTGCCTATCCGGGCCTTCGGGTCCAGTCGGCGGTGCTGGGGGACGAGGATCATCTGACCGTCGCCCCGGTCGGCTTCACCCGCGCCCTGATGGCCCTCCTGCCGGCGCAGACGTAGCGCTTTCGGGGAACCGATCCGACCGCGGCGGCCTTCGTTCAAAGTCGCCGCAATAGGGGGTTCTCTTGAAGAAAAATCCGCTCGTTCTGATCGCGCTTGGGGTCATCCTGATCATTGTCGGCGGGTGGATGCATTTCACGGGTGGTCCGCCGACGGCCGATCCAGGCCTGAGACAGGCTTGCGAGGCTTCAATGGCCGAACGTGGGGCCGATGCGGATCTGATCGCTCAATGCAAACAGGTCGCTTTCGCCACCGCGACCACTGCGACGGACGCAACATCCGCAGCCAGATCCATCAGCGCGGCGAACAACAGCGAGATCGGGGGCGGCGCCGTCTCGATGTTCCTGATGGGCGCCGGCCTGGCCCTGGTTGTGGGCGGGGTCGTCATCCGTCGCGGCGCCCGTCACGTCGCGACCTGACGGCGGCGCCTGCAAAGCCCCAAGCACCGCGTCAGCGCCGCGTGTAGATGTCGCCGTCGTAATCCAGCGACACGGGGCGTCCGTCGGCGCCGAGTCGGAAGGTGACGCCCTGGCCGGTGTAGGGTGTCAGTTCGACCCGCAGGCTTTCCGGATCGGTGAAGTTCTCGGCCACCGCCGACTGCACGCCGATGGTCAGCCGCAGGCGGTCGCCGTCCTCGCGCACGCTCAGGGTCCCGTAGGCCGGGCTGACGTAATCGCCGACATAGGCGGCGTTCGGAAGGCTCAGCGTGCGGGGCCGCTGTGCGCGGGCGGCCAGGTTGCCGGCGATCCCCTCGCGCCGCCGGTCCCTGCGGACAACCAGCTCGGCCAGCTTCGCGTCATAGACGGCGTCCGCGTCCGGCAGGTTCGCGAACCAGTCATAGGCGTAGTTGGCGACCAGGTCGGCCAGTTCGCCCGCGAAGGCGTCCTCGTTGACCATCACGGCCACGCCCAGATGACGCTCCGGCATGAAGGAGACGTGGGCCCGCGAGCCCGAGAAATTGCCGAAATGGTGGATCAGGACGTCGTCGCCGTATCGCCCGACCTGCCAGCCCAGGCCGTAGCCGGTGCGGACATAGGGACCGAAGGTCGTCTCCTGCGCCACGCGGGACGCATGGGTGGACGCGATGAGGCCGGCGGGCAGGACGCGGCCGCCGCCGACCGTTCCGTCCGTCACCTGCGCCTCCAGCCAGATGGCCATGTCGTGCGCCGTGGAGACCAGCCCGCCCGCCGACTGCATCGTGGCGTCGGTCTTTTGCAGATATGACCGCTCCGGCTGTCCGGAGAGACGCCCGAAATGGCCGGCGGCGACGGTGTGACCCTTGGCCCGCGCCTCGTCGATGAAGGCCGTGGTGTCGGTCATGCCCAGCGGCGTCAGGACCTCGCCCTGCACCAGCGCGCGCCAGTCGCGGCCCCGTTCATGCTCCAGCAAGACCGTGGCCAGGTTGTAGCCCGAGTTGGTGTAGGCGAAGGTCCCATAGCCCCCGTCCTCGCGCGGCCGGGTCTCGCCGGTCAGCCGCCACAGCAACTCCGGCGTCCAGTCGCCGGAGAAGGCGGCGCGGAAGGCGATCGGCCCGTTCTCGACGCCCGACCGATGGCTGAGCAGGTCGGTCAGGGTGATCCGCCCGGCGATGTCGGCGGGCACGCCCGAGTCCGGCGACCACGCGGCCAGCGGCGCCTCCAGATCGACCTCGCCCCGTCCCGCCATCGCCGCGATGGCAAGGGCAGTGAAGGATTTGGTCGCCGAGGCGATGTAGAAGCGGGTGTCCGCGTCCACCGGCGCGCCGCTCGCGACATCCGCCACGCCGACGCCTCCGGTGTAGATCGCGCCGCTCTGGTCCACGACGGCCACGGCCATGCCCGGTACGGCCTCGGTCCGCGCCAGCGCCCGGCGCGCGAAGGCGTCCATGGCGGCGGGGAAGGCGGCGCGGTCCTGGGCGCCTGCTGCGGCCGGCACGACGAGCAGGATCGCGGCCGCAAGGGCCTTCGCGGCGAGATTCGAACGCATGGATGCTCCCTCGGCCCCGACAGCGAGGCGTACGGCAGAGAGGCCGCCAGGTGATCAGATGGATGCAGGCCGCGGCCATCAAACCGCCCCGCCCGTCCGCTAGTCATTTGCCCTGAAGCGGCGTGGCGGCTACATCCCGCGCCAACCTCCCCATCCGATCAGACGACAGGGCGCACCGCACCTCATGGCGCAGCAATATATTTTCCAGATGCAGGGCCTGACCAAGGCCTTTCCCGGCGGCAAGAAGATCTTCGAGAACATCTGGCTGAGCTTCTACAACGACGCCAAGATCGGCGTGGTCGGGGTCAACGGCTCGGGTAAGTCCACCCTGCTGAAGATCATGGCCGGGCTGGACAAGGAATTCTCCGGCGAGGCCAAGGCCGCCGACGGCATCAAGCGCGGTTACCTGGAGCAGGAGCCCCAGTTGGATCCCGCCCTGAACGTCCGCGAGAACGTCGAGTCCTGGTGCGAAGAGAAGCAGTGGGTCAACCGCTTCAACGCCATCGCCATGGAGATGGCCGAGAACTACTCCGACGAGCTGATGGAGGAGATGACCGCCCTCCAGGAGAAGATCGACGCCGGCGATGTCTGGGACATCGACAGCCGCATCGAAATGGCCATGGACGCTCTGCGCTGCCCCCCGGACGACTGGGAAGTCACCAACCTGTCGGGCGGTGAGAAGCGCCGCGTGGCCCTGGCCCGCCTGCTGCTCAGCAAGCCGGACATGCTGCTGCTCGACGAACCGACCAACCACCTGGACGCCGAATCCGTCGCCTGGCTGCAGCACCACCTGGAAAACTTCCCCGGCTGCGTCATCCTGGTGACCCACGACCGTTACTTCCTGGACCTCGTCACCAAGTGGACGCTGGAGCTGGACCGCGGCAAGGGCCACCCGCACGAGGGCAACTACTCCAGCTGGCTGGAAGCCAAGACCAAGCGCGTCGTGCAGGAGCAGTCGGAATCCGAAGCCCGCCAGCGCGCCCTGACCCGCGAACTGGAATGGGTCCGCTCGGGCGCCAAGGCCCGTCAAGCCAAGTCCAAGGCCCGTCTGGCCGCCTATGAGCGGATGGTCGACGAGCAGGAGAGCATGCGCGGCGCCCAGACGCACGCTGTCATCCAGATCCCGCCGGGTCCGCGCCTGGGCAACGTCGTGCTGGAGGTCGAGGGCCTGCAGAAGTCGTATGGCGACAAGGTCCTGTTCGACAACCTGACCTTCAAGCTGCCGCCCAACGGCATCGTCGGGGTGATCGGCCCGAACGGCGCCGGCAAGTCGACCATGTTCAAGCTGATCACCGGCCAGGAACAGCCCGACGGGGGCACGATCAAGGTCGGCGAAACCGTCAAGCTGGCCTATGTCGACCAGTCGCGCGACGACCTGAAGCCGGACGAGACTATCTGGCAGGCCATCTCGGGCGGCACCGACATCATGATGGTCGGCAAGCGCGAGATTAACAGCCGCGCCTACGTCGGCAGCTTCAACTTCAAGGGCGGCGACCAGCAGAAGAAGGTCGGCCAGTTGTCGGGCGGTGAGCGCAACCGTGTCCACCTGGCCAAGACCCTGGCTTCGGGCGGCAACCTGATCCTGCTCGACGAACCGACCAACGACCTGGACATCGAGACCCTGCAGAACCTCGAGGAAGCCCTGGAAGGCTTCGCCGGTTGCGCCGTGGTCATCTCCCACGACCGCTGGTTCCTGGACCGCCTGGCCACCCACATCCTGGCCTTCGAGGGCGACAGCCACGTCGAATGGTTCGAAGGAAACTTCGAAGCCTACGAGGAAGACAAGAAGCGTCGCCTCGGCGTCGAGAGCCTGATCCCGCACCGGATCAAGTTCCAGAAGTTCGGGCGCTGATCCGGCAGGCTGCGGCGCGTGGCATCGCGCCGCAGCCCCGAAGCGTTTGAGTTAAAATCGTAACAAAGCAAATCTTTGCCCCCCCTTCGATGCCTGCTAGCTTGGCGGTCAGGGGGAGTGCGCGTTCAAAATTGGTGTTCCCTGATCAACATATGGCCAAGTGCGGCCACGGGGATACGCTGTCATGTCGACCGTCGCGGGCAAGGGTGGAATCAACACGGTCCTGATCGAGCCGTTGGCGGCGTCTGGCGAAGGCCACGGTCCGCAAGCGGCCATTATCCCCGTCACCGGCACGATCACGAATTTCCGGCCCGGTCCGGGCGGCGACGTGCTGGACCTGCAAGCCTGGCTGGCGGCCGGCAACCTGCCCGGTTACGTGGCCGGGACGGATCCCTTCATAACTGGCCAACTGGGGCTCGCTGAATTTGACGACACCCACGCCTGGGCGCCTGCGGTCGGCATCTACACGGCCGGCGGATCGCTCGTCGCCCTGATCCAGAACATCCAGCGTGGAGACCTGTACTCGGAGAACCTGTCAGGCTTCTACATCCCACCCATCATCAGTGGAAACCGCGCCTTTGGAACCGGCAACAGCGAGACGCTGAACGGCTCGGGCGCCGTGAACACCCTCATCGGTTTCGGTGGGAACGACATCCTCAATGGCGAGAGCGGCGATGACCTCCTGATGGGAGATGACTGGCGTCCCGATCACCTCCTGTCCGGCGCGGACACCCTGAATGGCGGCGACGGCATCGATGTGCTGGTCGGCGGCGGGGGCGACGACATCCTGAATGGGGGAGACGGCGACGACCTGATCTACACCGGCGTGGTTCTTCTTAACGACGCGCAGTACAAACCACGCGCCTTTGAAGGATTGGCGTGGCTCCCTGGGGCGGTCCTCAGGCACGACGCCGACGGTGGCTTCGACACCGTGAACGGCGGAGCCGGGCGTGACCGGGCGGTGCTGATGCATACCAGCGCCACTGGCTCGATCACGCTGGACAACAGCGGCTCCGGCGTGAACGCGCTTCTGGTGGACGGCGTTCAGCGCGGCTCGGTGCAGGGCATCGAGGTTTTGGAATTCTTCGGCGGCTCCGGCAACGATGTGATCACCGGCGGCGATCAGGGCGTAAGCACAGAAGTCCGCATCCCGAATCCTCAGAACATCCTCTATTACTCCAATGGCGATAAGCTGAACGGCGGAGCCGGCAACGACATCCTGCGCGGCGGCGGCGGCGATGACATCCTGCGCGGCGGAACCGGCGCGGACCTGATGGATGGCGGAACTGGCTTCGACATCGTCGACTACAGCTTGGATATGGTCGGTGCGACCGTCGATCTGTCTCTGACTGTCCAGGCCGACGGCGACCGCTTGGTGTCCATCGAGGCGGTGAATGGCAGCCGTTTCAGCGACGTGATGCGCGGTGGAATGGGCGATGACATCCTGGGCGACTCTCTCGGCGGCGATGACATCATCGAGGGGCGCGGCGGAAACGACCTGCTCGGCGTCCTGCATGATCCCAGCCCCTGGTCGGCGAACATCGTCAGCCATGTCCAGGTCAGCGGGGGCGACGGCGATGACATCATTTTGGTGGCCGGCACAACCACGAGCCAGATTTCCGGCGACGCCGGCGACGACATCATCTCCTTCGACGCCGGTTTCGGACGCAGCACCATCAGCTTGGGCAGCGGCTCAGACACCCTGATCTTCTCGGGCGAGTTTCGCAGCGGGCTGGGGCATGTCGTCACTGACTTCACAACGGGCGCAGGCGGCGACAGGATCGACCTGTCCGATTGGCTCAGCTCGAGTGTGAGCCAGACCGGCAATCCCTTCCGATCAGGCTATTTCAAACTGGTGCAGTCAGGATCGGACACCTTGTTCCAGGTTGATGTGAATGGCGGCGGCGACAATCTGGTCACCGCCGTGCGGTTCCAGAATACTCAGACGTCGAGCTTTACCAGTTGGAATCTGGGCGGCTACAACCTCGGCGATCAGCCCTATATCCAAGGCACCGACGGGATCGACACCCTGATTGGTGGAAACGTCGACGAGGAATTCTCCGGCGGCGGAGATACCGACCTTATCCACGGCGGCGGCGGCGATGACCTGATCTACGGCGGTGACGAATACCTGCCCAACGACAACTACGGCGACGGCATCGACGGCGGTGAAGGCAATGACGTCATCCATGGCAATGCGGGTGGCGACTATCTGCTAGGCGGCGCCGGCGCCGATATGGTGTACGGCGGCCAGGGCAATGATGTTCTGATCGGGCATGGCGGAGGTCTGACCTCTCGCCTGAACGAGAACGTCTTCGTCAGCGGCCAGCAGATAACCTATCTGTCCTACACGATCCTCGATTACCGGATTGACGATGGCCTCGTTGATACTTTGATGGGCGGAGAGGGCAACGACAGCATCTATATCGGCATGGGCGATATCGCCGACGGCGGTGACGGAAACGACCGGCTCACCACCTACCTCACCGCTCTGACCGCAGGGGTGAGTTTCGACCTCCGCGTCAACGGCTCCTTGGGAAGTGTCACCGGTGGCGCGCTGACAGGTTTCGAGAACTACACGATCATCGGCACCGCTTTCAGCGACACGATGACCGCCAGCTACGATGGAGTGGATGCCCTCTACGGCGGTGACGGCGATGACATCCTCACCGGCGGCGCAGGCGCCAATACACTGAGTGGAGGCCTCGGCGCGGACGTTGCCAACGGCGGCGAAGGGGCCGACACCCTGTACGGCGGCGCTGGCGTGGACCGGCTCGACGGTGGAGACGGTAACGACAGCCTGTTTGGCTCTATCTCGATACCCGTCGCGACACTCAACGAGAATGGCGTCTACGTCTTGGGCGGGACGTTGGACGACGGTGACGTTGACACGATTTTCGCGGGCGCGGGCAACGACGTCGTCCACGTCGGCTACGGTGACATCGCCGACGGCGGCGCCGACATCGACAGCCTCTATGTCTCGCTCGCGCGCCTGACCTCGGCGGTGAACCTCGACCTGGGATCGGACGCCTTGGGCGCCGTGGCGGCCCTTCAGGGCGGCAGCCTGATCAATTTCGAGACCTTGGCTGGGGTCGGGCTCACCAATTTCAACGACGTGTTCCGATCGGGAACCGCCGTAGCCACAGGCAACATCTACGGCTACGGCGGTGATGATCAGATCTTCGGCAACGACAATGGCCAGCTGATCAACGGCGACGACGGAAATGACCGCATCGAAGCCTTCGGCGGCAATGACCGGCTTTGGGGCGGCGCCGGTGACGACATCCTGCTGGGCGGCGATGGGAATGATGTGCTGGAAGGGGATTCGAGCAACGGCTCCCTTATCGCCCATGGATCCGGCAATGACGTGCTGAACGGCGGCGCCGGCAACGACACCATTAATGGCGGCGCCAGCATCGATGTTGCGGTCTTCTCGGGCAACCGCACAGCCTACACCTTCACCACCCTGAACAGCACCACGACCCGGGTCGTCGGCCCGGACGGCACGGACACTCTGACCGGCATAGAGCGTCTCCGCTTCGACGACGGCCTGTTCGACCTGGCGGGCAATCCCCTGCCCAACGAGATCAACGGCACCCCCGGCGCGGACACCCTCAGCGGCGCCGCGGGCGCCGACCTCATCTCGGCGGGCGGCGGTGATGACGTGATCACCGGTGGCGCGGGGTCGGACGTCATCGACGGCGGCGCGGGCACGGACACGGCGGTTTTCGCGGCCTCGGTCTCCTCCACCGTCACCGTCGATGGCGGCGTGGCGACGGTGACCTCCAGCGAAGGGACCGACACCCTGACCAACGTCGAGCGCCTGCGCTTCGGCGATCTCGAACTGGCCGTCGCCGACCTGACCGGAACCACCCTCATCGGATCGGCGGCGGACGAAACCCTGACCGGCGGCGCGGGCGACGACAGGTTCTTCGGTTTCGCAGGCGCGGACGCGCTGAACGGCGGCTCCGGCATCGACACGGCGGACTACTCGGGCGCGGCGGCGGGTGTTACGGCGCAGCTGAACACCGGCCAGGCGTCCAATGACGGCGACGGCGGCGTGGACACCTTCACCGCCATCGAGAACCTGACCGGTTCGGCCTTCAACGACGTGCTGCTGGGCGATGGAGCGGCCAACGTCCTGCGCGGCGGAGCCGGCTACGACGTGCTGATCGGCCTGGCCGGGAACGACGTCATCCACGGCGGCGCGGGCGCGGCCAACGAGATGTACGGCGGCGAGGGCGACGACCGCTATGTCGTCGAGGCCGAGGACACCATCGTCGAACAGGCCGGCGAGGGCGTCGATCTGGTCGAGACCGGCCTGTCGCGCTTCCGCCTGTCGGCCAATGTCGAGAACCTGACCTACACCGGCACGGCCGGTTTCGAGGGCCAGGGCAACGCCGGCGACAACGTCATCCGCGGGACCACGGGCCGCGACGTGCTGATCGGCTTCGGCGGCAACGACATCCTGTACGGCGGCGCCGGCACGGCCAACGAGCTCTACGGTGGCGCGGGCGACGACTACTATGTGGTCGAGGCCAACGACACGGTCGTGGAGGCCGAGAACGACGGGATCGACACGGTCGAGTCGCGGCTGGATACGTTCGTCCTGCGCGTCAACATCGAGAACCTGGTCTATAACGGAACCGGGAACTTCACCGGCGTCGGCAACGCGTCCAACAACCTGATCATCGGCGGGGCGGGCAATGACCGCCTGGTCGGCGGGGCGGGCGTCGACACCCTGAACGGCGGCGACGGCCGCGACATGGCGGACTATTCCAGCGCCGCGGCCGGGGTGACGGTCCGCCTGGACCGCAACCAGGCGTCCAACGACGGCGACGGGGCGTCCGACGTGCTGAACGGCATCGAGGACGTGCGCGGCTCGGCCTTCAACGACGTGATCTTCGGCGACGCGGGCGCCAACACCCTGTGGGGCGGGGACGGCTATGACGTGCTGGCCGGCTTCGACGGCGACGACGTCATCCACGGCGGGACCGGCGCGGCCAACGAGCTGTACGGCGGCGCGGGCAACGACCGCTATGTCGTCGAGGCCGAGGACACCATCGTCGAACAGGCCGGCGAGGGCGTGGACCTGGTCGAGACCGGCCTGGCCCGCTTCCGCCTGTCGGCCAATGTCGAGAACCTGACCTACACCGGCACGACCGGCTTCGAGGGCCAGGGCAACGCCGGCGACAACGTCATCCGCGGGACCACCGCGCGCGACGTGCTGATCGGCTTCGACGGCAACGACATCCTGTACGGCGGCTCCGGCGCGGCCAACGAGCTCTACGGCGGCGCGGGCGACGACTACTATGTGGTCGAGGCGGGCGACACGATCGTGGAGGCCGAGAACGGCGGCGCCGACAGCGTCGAGGCGCGCCTGAACGTCTTCTACCTGGGCGCCAACATCGAGAACCTGGTGTTCGGCGGGGTGGGCGATTTCGTGGGGACGGGCAACAGCCTGAACAACCTGATCATCGGCGGCGGCGGCGACGACGTGCTGGCCGGCGGCGGCGGCTCGGATCAGATCCAGGGCGGCGGCGGTCACGACCGGCTGCTGCTGCGCGGGGTCCAGGCCGACTACACCATCACCGCCGAGGGCGCCGGCTGGCGGATCATCGACAACACCGCCGGCCGCGACGGATCGATCCTGGCCACCAGCATCGAGGTCCTCGAGTTCGGAGACCGCTCCACCCGCGACCTGACCCCGCCCGCCGCCCCCGCCGACTTCGGCGACAAGGACCAGGGCGCCGCTCTGACCCAGCCCGTCGCGCCGGTGGCGGATACCGCCAAGGCGATGGACGCCGGACCGCAGGTCCTGCCCCGCGACGACGACTTCATCCTCGTGGACGGCCCCGAGGTCCTGCCACCCGCCTCCTTCGACAAGGCGGACGGCGCCTTCCCCCTGGTCCAGCCGGACGACGGGCGCTCGGGGGCCTGGCTTCTGGACGTCCTGATGGAGGATCATGCGCCGGCGCTGCACGAGCCGAACGGGCACTGGATCGCCATCGACAACCCGACGGACACGCCCTTCCCCCGCGATTGGCTCTTCTGACGACGCGCGGGGCGTTCACGGGGCTGGCGGGCCGCCGGATTCTGCGATCAGATGGCCCCTTCGCCATCTGATGTGAGACCCGGCTTGAGCCAGCCTCTGATTGAACCCGCGGCGCCCGCCGCGCCCCTGCGTCTGGAGTGTTTCCCGACCAAGCCGAACCCGCCCCAGCTCGTACCGGGACGGCCGGAGCGCGACTGGATGGACAGCTTCGCCGCCCGCCATCCCTATCGCTGCCTGCCGCTGACCATGGCCAACACGACAGGCTGGGAGCTGCTGTGCCCGTTCGGTTTCGAGGCGGAGTGGAACGGCGGGCTGGACGCGGACTCGATCCGGTTTCGCCCGCTGGTCGAGGGATCGCCGCTGGATCACCTGGTGGTGTCCCACTTCACCCACGGGGTCATCACCTTCCATACGGGCTGGCTGTTCCGCACGCCGCCAGGCTGGGCGCTGCGGGCGTCCGGCAGTCCGAACCGGTTCAAGCACGGCCTGGCGCCGCTGGAGGGCCTGGTCGAGACTGACTGGCTCCCCTACCCCTTCACGATGAACTGGCGCTTCACCGCGCCCGGCCGGGTGCGGTTCGAGAAGGACGAGCCCTTCTGCTTCATCCAGCCGATCCAGCATCACCTCGTGGAGGCCTTTGAGCCGGTGGGCGCGCCCCTGTCGACCGACGGCGACCTGTCGCGCCAGTACGAGATGTGGAAGGAAGTCCGCGCCGACTTCAACAACCGCATGGCAGACGGCGACCCGGCGGCCATGAAGCAGGCGTGGCAGCGCTACTATTTCCGGGGCGAGTTCCCGGATGCGGCCGAGGCCCGCCCCGACGGGCACGTCAACAAGCGCCGTCTGGGCGCCCTGCCCGACTCCGGGACCGGCGAGCCGGGCTGATCAGCCGCCCGACGCGTCGGGCATCGGCATGGGCATCGGATTGGCCGGCGCCGGCATCGGGATGTTGAGCGGGCGCTGCGGCGCGGGCGCCTGCGGGCGTTCCTCCTCGGACAACTGACCGTCGCCGTTCGCATCCATCCGGTCGAAAGCGCGCAGCGCCCCGGCCCCGAACTCCTCGCGGGTGACGCGGGCGTCGCGGTTGGCGTCGGATTGCGACACCAGGGCGCGCAGGCGGCCGCCGCCCATCGAGGCGACCGGCTCCTGGCTCAGGATCGTCAGCTCATTTCCGGTGACGGCGCCGTCGGCGTTGGCGTCCAGGCGCCCGAACACCCGGTCGGCCCACGGCTCCATCTCGGCGCGGGAATGCGGCAGGGTGCCCATGCCGCCGCCGCGTCCCATGCCGCCGCCGGGACTGCCCTGGGGCCCTGCCCGCGGCGGCGCAGCCTGCGGCTCTTCGGCAGGCGGCGGCGGGTTCTGGGCGAAGGCTGCAGAGGCCGACAGGAGAAGAACGGCGGAAACCGCCGGCAGAATCTGACGAAGACGCATCGAAAGCTTCCGTACACGGGTGATCGACCGGGCCAGAGTGTGCCTGTCCCGTGCGTCTGGCCAGCGCATTTTTGTTGCAGGCTTGAAACACCGGCGCCCGGAACTGGCCGATGCTCGGCGCCCAGCTTTCCGCTTGCCAAATCATATAAGGATGTCCTTATATAAGGACATGTCGTTGAGCGCCGATCAGACCGTTGAAACCCTGCGCGCCGCGGGCGAACCGACCCGGCTGCGCGTCCTGTCCCTGCTGGCCGGGGAAGAGCTGTCGGTGATGGAACTGTCGCGCATCCTGGAGCAGAGCCAGCCGCGCGTGTCCCGGCACCTGAAGCTGATGGCCGACGCCGGCCTGATCGAGCGCTTCCCCGACGGCGCGCGGGTCTTCTACCGCCTGTCCTCCGATCCGCTGGCGCGCCGCCTGATCGACACCGTGCTGGACCTGCTGGACGAGACCGCCGGGGCCGACGACGACAGCCGGCTGGAAGAGGTTCGCCGCGACCGCGAAGCCGCCGCCAGCGCCTATTTCGAACGCGTCGCCCCCCAATGGGATCGGATCCGCTCACTCTACGTCTGCGAAAGCGCCGTCGAGGCGGCCATCCTGCAGGCCGCCGGCGAGGGCCCGTTCGACCGGGTCGTGGACCTGGGCACCGGCTCGGGGCGCATGCTGACCCTGCTGGGCAAGAACGCCCGCATGTCGGTCGGCCTGGACCTCAGCCACAACATGCTCAACATCGCCCGCGCCAACGTCGCCAAGGCCGGGCTGGACAAGGTCGAGCTGCGCCACGGCGACATCTTCGCCACCCGGCTGCCCGAGCACAGCGCCGATCTGGTGCTGGTGCATCAGGTCCTGCACTACCTCGCCGATCCCGCCGCCGCCGTGGCCGAGGCGGCGCGGCTGGTCGCGCCGGGCGGCCGCCTGCTCATCGTCGACTTCGCCCCCCACCGGCTGGAGCATCTGCGCGAAGAGCACCAGCACCGACGGCTGGGCTTCGCGGATGAGGAGATGCACCGCTGGCTGGCCGGCGCGGGCCTGCGCGCCAGCGCCCCGGTCGCCCTGCCCCCCGACACCGACGGCCTGACCGTCTCCATCTGGACCGGCGAACGCCCGGCCCTGGCCCAGGCGAACGCGGCATGACCAGCCCCGTCAGCCTGGCCGAGGCCCGCGCCCTGCTGCTGTCGCCGCTGGGACCCGTCGCCCGCGCCGGCCAGGACGCCTCGCGCCCCCGCGTCTCGTTCGAATTCTTCCCGCCCAAGAGCGATCAGGCGGAGGAAAGCCTGTGGAAGGCGATCCAGCGGCTGGCTCCGCTGAACCCGGCCTTCGTCTCGGTCACCTACGGCGCCGGCGGCTCGACCCGCGAGCGGACGCATCGCACGGTCGAGCGGATCCTGACCGAGACCGATCTGCGGCCCGCCGCCCACCTGACCTGCGTCGACGCCGGCCGCGACGAGGTCGATGCGGTGATCGAAGGCTACAAGGCCGCGGGCGTACGCCACATCGTGGCCCTGCGCGGCGATCCGCCCGGCGGATCCGGCATCGGCGGCGTCTATCAGCCGCGCGCCGACGGCTACGCCAACGCCACCGAGCTGACCCGCGCCATCAGCCGCATCGGCGGCTTCGACATCACCGTCGGCGCCTATCCGGAACGCCATCCGGAAAGCCCGTCCATCGAGCACGACATCGAGGTGCTGAAGGCCAAGGTCGACGCCGGCGCCACCCGCGCGGTCAGCCAGTTCTTCTTCGACATGGACGCCTTCCTGCGCTTCCGCGACCGCGTCCGCGCGGCGGGCGTGACCATTCCCCTGATCCCCGGCATCATGCCGGTGTCCAATTTCGCCGGCCTGCAGCGCATGTGCGGCTCCTGCGGGACCTCGATCCCCGACTGGCTGGCGGCCCATTTCGACGGGCTGGACGACGATCCCGAGACCCGCAAGCTGATCGCGGCCTCCATCGCCGCCGAAACCTGCGCCCGACTGCAGGAAGAGGGCTTCCAAGACTTCCACTTCTACACCCTGAACCGCGCCGATCTGGTCTACGCCATCTGCCGGGTGCTGGGCGTGCGCGAACAGAGAGCCGACGCGTGACCGACCTGTTTTCCCTGTCCTGCACCGGCTGTCGGTGGATCACCGAGACCCTGGGCCGTCTGCTGCCGCTGAGCGCGATCCGCCCGCTGGCCGCCTACGGGAGTCGCCGGGCATGACCGCTCCCCTGACCCGCACCGAACGCATCGCCGCCCTGCACGCCGCCGCGAAGGACCGCATCCTGGTGCTGGACGGCAGCTGGGGCGTGATGATCCAGCGCCGCGGGCTGGACGAGGCCGACTTCCTAGGCGAGCGCTTCGTCGGCCATCCGGGCCAGATGAAGGGCAATAACGACATCCTGTGCATCACCCGCCCGGACGTCATCACCGACCTGCACGACCAATATTACGCCGCCGGCGCCGACATCAGCGAGACTAACACCTTCTCCGCCACGGTGATCGCCCAGGAGGACTATCACCTCGACGCCGAGGCGGTGTGGGACATCAACCTGGAAGGGGCCAGGCTGGCCCGCGCCTCGGCCGACCGCTGGACCGAGAAGGAGCCGCACAAGCCGCGCTTCGTCGCCGGCGCCATCGGCCCGCTGAACAAGATGCTGTCGATGTCGTCGGACGTGAACGATCCGGGCGCGCGGCTGGTGACCTTCGACCAAGTCTACGAGGCCTATCGCCATCAGGTGAAGGCGCTGCACCAGGGCGGAGTCGACCTCTATCTGATCGAGACCATCACCGACACGCTGAACTGCAAGGCCTGCATCAAGGCGATCAAGGACCTGGAAGACGAGGGCCTGGAGCCCCTGCCCATCTGGATCTCGGGCACCATCACCGACCGTTCGGGCCGCACCCTGTCGGGCCAGACGGCCGAGGGCTTCTGGAACAGCGTGCGCCACGCCAAGCCCTTCGCCATCGGCTTCAACTGCGCCCTGGGCGGCGAACTGATGCGGCCCTTCATCGCCGAACTGAGCCGCGTCGCCGACACCCTAGTCGCCGCCTACCCCAACGCCGGCCTGCCCAACGCCATGGGCCAGTACGACGAGCAGCCGCACGAGACCGCCCACTTCATCGAGGAATGGGCGCGGTCCGGGCTGGTCAACATCGTCGGCGGCTGCTGCGGCACCACGCCGGAGCATATCCAGCACGTCGCGCAGGAGGTGGCTGGCCTGCCGACGCGGGTGATCCCCGAGCGACCGGTGGCGATGCGGCTGTCGGGGCTGGAACCGTTCGAACTGGCCTCCTGATGCGTCCCGTCTTCATCAACGTCGGCGAACGGACCAACGTCACCGGCTCGGCCAAATTCCGCAAGCTGGTGGTCGAGGGCGACTATGGCGCGGCGTTGGACGTCGCGCGTCAGCAGGTCGAGGCCGGCGCCGCCATCATCGATATCAACATGGACGAGGGCCTTCTGGACGGCGCCGTGGCCATGCGGACCTTCCTCAACCTGATCGCCGCCGAGCCCGACATCGCCCGCGTGCCGGTGATGATCGACAGCTCCAAATGGGAGGTCATCGAGGCGGGGCTGAAGTGCGTCCAGGGCAAGCCGATCGTGAATTCGATCTCGATGAAGGCGGGCGAGGCCGAGTTCCGGGAACAGGCGGTGAAATGCCTGCGCTACGGCGCCGCCGTGGTGGTCATGGCCTTCGATGAGGTTGGCCAGGCCGACACCGCCGCGCGCAAGATCGAGATCTGCACCCGCGCCTACCGTATTCTGGTGGACGAGGTCGGCTTCCCGCCCGAGGACATCATCTTCGACCCCAACATCTTCGCCGTGGCGACCGGGATCGAGGAGCACGACAACTACGCCGTCGACTTCATCGAGGCGACGAAGGTCATCAAGGCCACCCTGCCCTATGCGCGGGTGTCCGGCGGTGTGTCGAACGTCTCGTTCAGCTTCCGCGGCAATGAGCCGGTGCGCCGGGCGATCCACTCGGTCTTCCTCTACCACGCCATCGCGGCGGGCATGGACATGGGCATCGTCAACGCCGGCGACCTGCCGGTCTACGACGACATCGACGCCGCCCTGCGCGAGGCGGTCGAGGACGTGATCCTGAACCGGCCGCAGCGGACCAATGTGTCCAACACCGAGCGGCTGGTGGACATGGCGCCCAACTACAAGGGCGAGAAGGGCGCGGCGCGCGTCGTCGACCTGAAATGGCGCGAGCAGCCCGTCGGCCAACGCATCGCCCACGCCCTGGTCCACGGCATCACCGAGTTCATCGAGGCCGACACCGAAGAGGCGCGGTTGGGCGTCGAACGCCCCCTGCACGTCATCGAAGGTCCGCTGATGGACGGTATGAACGTGGTCGGCGACCTGTTCGGCGCGGGCAAGATGTTCCTGCCGCAGGTGGTGAAGTCGGCCCGGGTGATGAAGCAGGCCGTGGCCTGGCTGGAACCTTTTATGGAGGCCGAAAAGACCGGCAAGCCCCGCCAGCAGGCGGGCCGCATCCTGATGGCGACGGTCAAGGGCGACGTCCACGACATCGGCAAGAACATCGTCGGCGTGGTCCTGCAGTGCAACAACTACGAGGTCATCGACCTGGGCGTCATGGTCCCGGCCGACCGCATCCTCGACGAGGCGGTGGCCAACAACTGTGACATCGTCGGCCTGTCGGGCCTGATCACGCCGAGCCTCGACGAGATGGTCTTCGTCGCCTCGGAAATGGAGCGGCGCGGCCTGTCGATCCCGCTGCTGATCGGCGGCGCGACGACCAGCCGGACTCATACGGCGGTGAAGATCGAGCCGGCCTATCATCGCGGCTCGACCACCTATGTCATCGACGCTTCGCGCGCCGTCGGCGTGGTCGCGGGCCTGCTCTCGCCGACCGAGAAGGCGAAGAACGAGGCCGCCACCCGCGACGAATACATCCGTATCCGGGAACAGTTCGCCCGGGGGCAAGAGGTCAAGGCCCGCGCCGCCCTGCCCACTGCCCGCGCCAACCGTTTTCGCCCCCAGCCGACGACGCCCCTGCCCTCGCGCCCGTCCTTCCTCGGCGTGCGCGCCTTCGACGGCTGGGACCTGCAGGATCTGGCCGACCACATCGACTGGACGCCCTTCTTCGCCAGCTGGGAGCTGATCGGCCGCTACCCGCTGATCCTGGAGGACGAGATCGTCGGCGAGGCGGCGCGCGACCTGTTCCAGGACGCGAAGGCGATGCTGAAGCGCATCGTCCAGGAGAAGTGGTTCACCGCCAGGGGCGTGGTCGGCTTCTGGCCCGCCAATGCGCGCGGCGACGACATCGTGGTCTGGGCCGACGACAGCCGCACCGTCGAGGCCGCCCGCTTCCACGGCCTGCGCCAGCAGATCGCCAAGACCAACGGCAAGCCGAATCTGTGCCTGTCCGACTTCGTGGCCGAGGACGGCGAGGACTTCCTCGGCGCCTTCGCGGTCACGGCGGGCCATGGCGAGCTGGAGAAGGCCGCGGAGTTCAAGGCCAGGGGCGACGACTATTCGGCCATCATGGCCACGGCCCTGGCCGACCGCCTGGCCGAGGCCTTCGCCGAGCGGCTGCACAAGGAAGTGCGCACCCAGCTGTGGGGTTACGTTCCGGACGAGCAGACCAGCGTCGATGACCTGATCGCCGAAACCTACCAGGGCATCCGCCCCGCCCCCGGCTATCCGGCCCAGCCTGATCACACCGAAAAGGCGACGCTGTTCAGCCTGTTGCAGGCGGAAACCAATGCGGGAATGCAGCTGACCGAGAGCTTCGCCATGACACCGCCCGCTTCGGTGTCCGGTCTCTATTTCGGCCATGCCGAGAGCCACTATTTCGGCGTCGGCAAGATCGACCGCGACCAGATCGAGGACTACGCCCGCCGGAAGGGCTGGGACGTGGCGACCGCCGAACGCTGGCTCTCGCCGATCCTCAACTATGATCCCAACGCCATGGCGCGGACCGCGGCGGCGTGATGCGCTGGCTGGCGGCGCCGCTGGTGATCGCCGCCGTCGTCGGCCTGGTGGTCGGACTCTTCTTCGGCGCGGCGTTGCTGGCCGACCGGCTGGTTCCACCCCGCGCCCGGCAGACGGTTCGCAGCACCGGCTTGCAGGTGAGTTCCGGCCTGTTCGCCCTCGCGGCAGGCCTGATCTTCGGCGGACTGGGGTTCCTGGCCCGCGCCCATGAGCGGCCCGGCCAGCTCTGGCCCTGGCTCGGTCTTGTGGCCGCCTTGGTCGCGACGGGCCTCTACCTCTTCGCGGCCGGCGCGCGCGAGCGGATCCGCTGGAACCAAAAGGGGATCGAACAGACCCGGCTGCTCCTCCCGCCCCGCGCCTTCGCATGGACCGAGATCACCGGGCTTGAGCCGCGCGGCATGCGTCTGGGCCTGCGCGTCGGCGATCGGCGCGTGGCCCTGTGCGACCTGGGCGCCGAGGGGATCGACGGCCTGCTGAAGGCGGCGGAACGGGAAGGCGTGCCCGGCGTCGCCCAAGTCCGCCTTCACCTGCCCCGGGATCGCGGGAACCGATCCCCGCGTTGATCCCCTACTCCAGCCCGACGTCGCGCGGCGTGGCCGGCGGGGTCGTGATATTCTCCCGGATGCGGCGGGCGGCGTGTTCACAGCGGCCCGGCAGGCCGAAGAACAGGCCGAAGGCCTGGCTGCGCGCCGCCTCGTTCTGGTCCATCAGCGGCGTCCATTTGGCCGCGGCCTCGGCGGCGGCGGCACGGGCCGCGGCGCGCGTGGCGGCCGTCTGGCGCGGCTCGGCGGCCTGCAGCGCCGAACGGAAGTCGGACGCTTCCAGCTTGCCCAGACGGATGATGTCCTGATCCAGCGGATCGCGGTCGCTCAGGGTTTCGCCCAGGGCCACGTGCCCGTTCACCAGGGCCTCGCACCAGGCCACCAGTGGATAGTCCGACTGCGGCGCCCCGCGCGGCAGGTCGTTGCCGTAAGCCACGGCCTCCCGGAACCGCAGGGAATCGATCGTCTCGCCCGTCGCCGGCGCGGCGGTGACGATGGGCCCGTCATTGGCCTCGACGGGACGCGGGGCCGTAACCACAGGGCCATCCTGAGGCGCGGGCGGGGTCTGGATCAGGAACAGGGCGGCGAAAACGCTGGCGATCATGGAGTCAGGCATCTGGATGGCGACCGCGTGGGCCGGGATGTTACGGCAACGCCTGAAGCGCCCCGATGGTTTTTCTACGGCAAGCGCCGCGCAAAGAAAAAGGCGGCGGAGCCGAAGCCCCGCCGCCCAATCTTACGCACGTTCCGTAGGGTCTAGTACTTCAGACGAGCGCCGAAGAAGAAGTACCGGCCGTTCACGTCATACGTGTTCGGATCGGTGTTGCCGTCGTTCGCGTTGTCGAAGACGGGCGGATCTTCATCCAGCAGGTTCCGGACGCCGGCGAACATTTCGATGTTGTCCGTGGCCTGCCAGGTGCCGCTGATGTCGTGGTACCAGTAGGCGTCGATGCCCGAGTAACCACCATCGGCGAAGTCAGGGATGTTGCCCTGGTTGTCCAGAGCGTCGATGTACGTCCCCGAATAGGCTAGGCGGACCGGGCCGATGTCGTAGCCCAGAGCGATGTTGGCCTTGTACTCGGGCAGGGTGGCGCTGATGTTGTAGGCGCCGGCCGTTCCCTTGTACTCGATGCCGTCCAGCTCGTAGCTGTTCAGCCAGGTCAGGTTGAAGGCGATGTCGAGCTTGTCGCCCCACACGCCGCCAGCCCACGGCACATTCCAGCCGTAACGCGTCGAGAAGTCGATGCCGCTGGTTTCCAGCGACGACACGTTGCCCAGGGGCGCGCGCGCCTTCAGGTTGCCGGCCGCGTCACGATAGATGAGCGGCAGGCCGATGCCCGCGTTGTTGCACTCGGCGATACCGGAGACCGGCGCCGGAGCGGAAGCCGAAGCCGCCGCACCCGCCGCGAAGCAGGCGCCGACGATGCCGGACACGCCACCGCTGATCGTGCCGATGTAGTCCTCGACCTTGATCTGGTAGTAGTCCAGCGACATCGACAGACCTTCAGCGAAGGTCGGTTGCCAAACGGCGCCGATCGTCACGGTGTCCGACTTCTCTTCCGACAGACCGGGGTTGCCGTAGAAGAACGACTCCGTCTGGGTGTTCAGAGCGACGAAGTTGCCGGCGACCGGATCGAAGCCCAGTTGAGCCGTGCAGAAGTTCCGAACGCCCGTGCTGAGCGTACGCGCGGCGCCCGTGCTCGGGTTGACGGTGGTGCAGGGGTCCAGAACGGCCGGGAAGCCCTGGTCGTTGGCCTGGAACAGTTCGAACACGTTCGGAGCCCGGCTGGCGCGCTGATAGAGGGCGCGCAGGCGCAGGCTGTCGACCGGCTCCCACGAACCGCCGAACTTGTAGGACCAAACGCCGCCGACGGTGCTGTAGTCCGAGTAGCGGGCGCCCAGTTCCAGTTCCAGCGACTGGGCGAAGGGAGCGTCACGAAGCAGCGGAATGGCGGCTTCGAAATAGACTTCCTTCGAGGACGAGCTGCCTTGGACGGCCCGTTCGGCGTTGAAGCCGTAGATGTCGCCGGCGTTCTTGGCGTCATCCGGGGTGAAGCCCAGGCTGTCTTCGCGGTACTCGACACCGGCGGCGAAGCCCAGGGGGCCGGCCGGCAGTTCAAGCAGCGTTCCGGTCAGGTTGACCTGCACGTTGTTCCGCTCGAACACGCTGCGGTCCGTGAAGTTCAGGCGCACGAAGTTCGCGGCTTGCGGCGTGATCGTACCGGCGCCGAACAGGTTGATCGGCACGCAGGTCGGGAACAGCAGTTGGACAGCGGGGGCGCAGGTGGTCGCCGTGCCGCCGCCGGCCAGGGCGGCGTTCAGGCGCGAGCGCGAGACGTCGTTCTGGATGGAGGTGGTCAGCTCGGTGCGGCCGTAGCTGTACATGGCTTCCAGCTGCCAGTTGTCGCTCAGATCGGCCCGGATACCGGTGTTGATCTGATAGACGTCGGTGTTGTTCAGCTGGACGCGGGCGCCGACTTCGGCCATCCGGCGGTCGAAGTTCAGCGGCAGGGCCGGGTTCGGACGCGAGTTGGCGTAGGCCAGCAGCGCCGGGTTGTTCTGCACGAAGAAGTTGCTGACCGGGATGTTGATGCCGGTCGCCGGCGTCGGGGCCAGCTGCGAGTTGTTGCGGGTGTCGGTGTAGAAGACTTCCGCGAACGCCTCGACGTTATCGACGACGTCGTAGTGGCCCATCAGCGCGATGTTGAAGCGCTCCGACGGCGACTGCAGCAGGTTGACCGGAGCGAAGTCGTAACGGTCGCTGGTCGTCGGGTTGACGGCGGGGTCGCTGTTGTTGAACGGCCCAGGCACGCCCGGCGTGCGGAACGAACGACGGCAGGGATTGGCCGTCGGACAGCCGGCGGCCGTGTAGGGGTTGGTGCCCAGGTTGTTCAGGCCGCCGTAGATGCCGGTGCCGGAACCCGTAGCGTTGCTGCGTTGCGCCCAGGGACGATCTTCGTTCGGCAGGAAGCCGTCACGGTCGGCATAGCCGACGAAGCCGGTCACGTTGCCGCGGCCGTCAGCGACGTTGGCGCCGAAGGTCATCGAGGCGTCGAACTGCTCGCCGTCGCCGTAGCCCGAGATGCCGTACTGGGTGTTGAAGGCGAAGCCTTCGAAGTTCCGCTTGAAGATGAAGTTCACGACGCCGGCCAGGGCGTCGGAGCCGTAGGTGGCCGAGGCGCCGCCGGTGACCACTTCCACGCGTTCGATCAGAGCAGCGGGAATGCTGTTCAGGTCGACCGCGTTGCTCTTGTCATAGGGGACGAAGCGGTGGCCGTTGACCAGCACCAGCGTCCGGCTCGAGCCGAGGCCGCGCAGGTCGACCGTGGCCGAACCGTTGGACGGGTTGTTGGAGTTGGCGGACAGGCCGGGCACGACCTGCGGCAGCTGGTTCAGGATCTGCTCGACGTTGACGTCGCCGCGAGCCTGGATCTGCTCGGCGCTGACGGTCGAGATGGGGCTGTTGGCTACATAGTCCTGACGAACGATGCGCGAGCCGGTGACCACGACGTCATCGATGGTGCTCGGGCCCGGATCCTGCGCCATGGCCGGCGCAGCAAAGGCGAAGGCCGACGCCCCAGCGATGATCGTCGTCGCCAGAAGGCGGCGGCGGTTGTGTTGGAATTTCAAGTTAGTCTCCCCTTGAGACGCCACCACCTGCTTGGTGAAGGTGTCGTGGCTGCGTAAATATTGACCCTGCGGCACGCGAATGCCGCCCCAATCCTGCCGAGTTAGGCACCGACTCGCCTGACGCGCTAGAAAATTACACCACTGTAATGCCGACGTCAGTGGGGTGTCGCATTCTCGACACGATCTGACACAGCGACAATGGCTGGTCTGTTAAAGCAACTATGGCTGGTCCAAATGCACGCGGCCTGCGACAAGAACGACGCCACATCGTCCACTATGGAGGGATCTATGGTCGTCAGAGTCTCGAGCGCCGCGCTGGTCGTCCTAAGCTTCGCCATAGCGAGCCATGCGAATGCTCAAGAGGCGGCGCCCGCCGGGTCGCCGGCGATCGCCAACCTGGCCGGCTGCCGGGCGATTACCGTGGCCAGCGAACGACTCAGCTGTTTTGACCGGACCGCGCTGGAGCTGGAAACCGCCCTGCGCAGTGGGGAGATTCTGGTGGTGGACCGCACCCAGGCGACGGCGGCGCGACGTCAGGCCTTCGGTACGACCGAAGCCCCCGCCGACATCCTGCAGCCTCCAAGGCAGGAGGACCGTATCGATTCGATCGAGACCACCCTGACCCGCGCCACCCAGTCCGGCGACGGACGCTGGACCTTCGTACTGGCCGACGGCGCGACCTGGCGTCAGGTCGACACGGACCGCGTCCGCTTCGACAACCGCGCCGGCGAGCCGGTCCGGGTCCGGCGCGGGGCCATGGGCAGCTATCTGCTGGTCGTCGGTCACAGCGGCGTCGTCCGCGTCCGGAGACAGTGATCATGGCCGACCCCAAGCCCCTGTCGCCTCGCGTCAGCGCAGCGTCACAGCTGCACACGGAAGACGTCGCCGCGCTGGCGGCGCAGGGCTTCGCCTCGATCATCAACAACCGTCCCGATGACGAGGAAGCCGGCCAGCCCTCATCGGCCGAGATCGAAGCGGCCGCCCTCGCGGCGGGGCTCAGCTATCTCCACGCGCCGATGCGCGGCATGCCGGATGAGCAAACCGCTGCGGCCGTGGCCGACCGTCTGAAATCTGATTCGGACCGCGGCGCGCGCACCCTGATGTTCTGCCGCTCCGGCATGCGCTCCACTGTCGCCTGGGCTATCGCCCAACGCCAGGAGGGCGCTGATCCCGACGATCTGCGCGACGCCGCCGCGGCCGCCGGATACGATCTCAGCCGCCTGCCGCTTTAGCGCACAACGGCGATGCGCGACGCATAGGGCGCCGGTTCAGGCGTGCACGAGGCGACCGCCAACTGCGCCGCCATGAGACACAGGAAGGCCCCGGCGATGGGCAGAAGCCGATTTGAGACAGCCAAAGCTATGGAAAGGGCCATATCGGGGACTCCGCGGAAGGTTTACAAAATCCTAACGCAAGCCCTGGGCCACGCCGGGAGAGCCGCTTGATCCCCTTCGTTCGGGAGTTTTCCTTCGAGTACGGCCGCAGCGACCGGGTCTCGCCGTTGATCCGAAGGGTCGTGGCGAACAACCCCGGGCCGTTCACCTTCACCGGCACAGGGACCTACATTGTCGGGCGGGACCAACCCGGCGCAGGCGTGGCGGTGATCGACCCGGGTCCGCTGGACGACGCCCACCTCAAGGCCCTACTGGCTGCGGTCGAGGGCCAGACGGTCAGCCATGTGCTCGTCACCCACACCCACCGGGACCACGCCCCCCTCGCCCGCCCGTTCGCCGAGGCCGTCGGCGGCGCTCCGGTGCTGGCCGCCCGCCCGCCGCTGCGCACGATTCACGCCTCGTCGGCCCTGGACGAGGACGACCACGAGACCTTCGTCCCTGATGTAATCCTGACAGGCGGCGAGCGGATCACGGGCGACGGCTGGACGCTGGAGGCCCTGGCCACGCCGGGGCACGCCTCCAACCACATGGCCTTCGTCCTGACAGAGGAGAACGCCCTGTTCAGCGGCGATCACGTCATGGGCTGGTCAACCACCGTGGTCGCCCCGCCCGACGGGGATATGACCGACTATATGGCCAGCCTGGACGCCGTGATCGCCCGGAATTTCGACATCCTGTGGCCGACGCACGGCGCGCCGGTGATGGAGCCCGCTCCCTTCCTGGCCGCCTATCGCGCCCACCGGCTGGAGCGCGAGGCGCAGGTCCTGGCGCGGCTGCGGGCGGGCGACCGGACTATCGCGGAGATGGTGCCGATCCTCTACGCCGCCGTGGACAGCCGGCTCTGGCCGGCGGCCTCCCTGTCAGTGTGGGCGCACCTCAATGCGCTGGTCCGCGACGGGCGCGTCGTCGCCCAGCCTCAGCCGTCGCTTCAGGCGGTCTACCGGATTCTCTGACTCCTCGACCGCGCAGGTCGCCTTCACCAGCCGCCACTCCTCGGGGCTGAGGGCGCTCCGACCCGGCCGGGCTGCGGCGCGCGCGGCGCGGGCGCGCCGTATGGAATCGGGATGGGTGGCCATGAACTCGGCGGCCTGATCCAGTTCGCTGGACCCGCCCTTGCCCGCCAGCCGCTCGAAGAAAGGCGCCATGCCCTCCGACGACAGGCCGTCGGCGTGAAGCAGGGCCTGCCCGCGGGCGTCGGCCTCGGCCTCGGCGGAACGGCTGTAGCTCAACTCCGAGGCCTGCCCGGCCAGGATGACGGCCTGCTGACCCGCGCCCGAGCCGCCGCCGACCACCAGGTCCAGCAGCATGCCGATGCCGAAATTGCGCCAGACGGCCTGCATCACGTGGCGCTTCTCCACGTGCGAGACTTCGTGCGCGATGACGGCCGAGAGCTCGTCCGGCGTCTCTGCCTGACGGATCAGATCATCGGTGATCAGGATGCGCCCGCCCGGCATGGCCAGGGCGTTGACCATCGGGGCGTCCACCGCACGCACCCGGATATTGAACGGCGTGTCCGCCTCGGCGGCGATGCGATCGCCCAGTTGCGCCAGCACCCGCTGGCCGGCCGCCTCCTTGCAGGTCGGAAAGAGCTGGGACAGCTGGCCGTTGATGCTGTCGCCCATGCGCTCTTCCATGGAGATCGGCGTGGCGCGAGCGACGGGGCCGGACAGGGCGGGCACGCCCACGGTGACAAACAGGACCACGCCCGCCGCCGCCGCGGTCAGTCCACCGACCAGCCACCACTCCCTTTGACGGCGCGACCGGACCTTCTCGGTCAGGCGGTCCCCGGCCAGCGGCGCCCATTCGCCGACCGGCAGAACCAGGCGCGCGTCCGGATCCCGTCGGTTCGAGACCCGGGCCTGATCGGCCTCGACCTCGACCGACAGGTCCGGCAGGCGCCAGATGAAGGCTTCGTCGCCGACCTGGATGTGCAGGACGTCGCCGTCCATCCTGACGTCCGCCGGATGGGATCTCGCCGTCTTCCCGTCGTAGAAGCGCGCGCTCAAGGTCAGATGGCCGAGAAGCCGAAGGCGTCGGCCAGACCTTCGCCACTGCCCGGACCGCGACCGGTCTGCTGCACCAGATCAAGCCGCGCCGTGCCTTCCGAGGTCAGTCGCGAGACCAGGAAGCGCGCCGTCCGAGCCTGCACCCACGGCATCAGGAACCCGAGGGTGATCAGCAGCATGAACAGGTTGGTGACCGTCAGCCACCACAGGGGCAGCGCCTTGACGTTCAGCCGGAACGTCGCACCGTCCACCGACACCCCCGCCGCGACCGAGCGCATCATGGCGGCGTGATAGGGCGACCAGAGCAACAGGGCGAACGGCGCCAGGAGCAGCATCGCGGCATAGGTCATTAGAACAAAGGCGACGCCGGTTTCCGGCGGAGCGCCGCTGCCGGTCTGTTCGAACATGCCGGACGTCATCGCGACCGCCATGAAGACGAAGATCAGCACGAAATAGCCGACCAGGCTTCCGACCCAGCCGATGGCGAAGGGACCGTAGACGCCCTCGTTCTGGGCGCGTCCCATCCGGAAGCGCAGGCGGCGGTCGCCGAAGCGGACCTCGTCCCAGATCTTTTCGGCGAGCGCGCGTTCGGCCGTGGGCCAGAACCAGCCCATGGTGATGCCGCTCAGGAAGCCGGCGAAGATGAAATAGAGACCGTAGTTGGCGGCCGAGCCCTTCAGCTGGAAGCGCACCCCGCGCCAGGTCGTCCGGCTCGCCATGTAGCGGAACGCCGTATAGGTCCCGAAGCCCCAGAGCCATCCGAAGAAGACGTACATCGGAATGTAGGCGGCGAAGACCACCCATTGGCCGAGGAACTGCACCGCGAAGACGATCGCGAGGAACGGCAGGCCCAGCACGACCAGCGCCAGGATGAAGCCGATGAACAGCTCGACGCCGCGACCGGTGTACTCGAACGCCTCATCGTTCAGCCGGACGCCCTTCCAGACCCGCTGACGGACCTCGGTCTTCCCCCAGAAGCGGTAGAGGGTCAGGGTGATCAGGTTCAGCAGACCGTTCTTCAGGCTCAGGCCCAGGAACCGGCCGGGCTCAAGCGTCGTGGTGAAGGTCAGGGTCTCGGGCGTCCCTTCTTCGGGCGCGCCTTCGGCGATGATGTCGGTCAAGTCGTTGTCCCCCAAACTCTTCCCGCATCCGGCGTACCGAGCGACAGTCGCGGTGGCAACCGGGTCCGGGCGAGCTCGGCCGCGAACGTGGCGCCCTCGCCACGGCGGAACCGATCAGTCGATGCCGCGCAGGGCCGCGCTGATCTCGGTCACCAGCCGGCAGGCTTCGCCGCCGCGCGGACGGCCGTCGCGGGCGGCGACGCGGATGTCTGTGCGGCCGGGGCGGATGCGGATCACGGCGTCGAAGCCGGCCCCGAACCAGGTCGTGCGGCGGCTGCCGTCGGCCCGGGCGACACCGACCCGACCGAGGTTGAAACCGACCTCCTGCAGGGCCCAGGCGGCGTTCTGCGGGGCGACCTGACTCATGACCGGAACCGCGCCGGGACAGGCCTCGACGCCCACCGCGGGACCAAGACCCGCGGGCCGGTCCGCGCGCCGGTCGCCGAACCCGGGGATGTCGGTCAGGTTGGTGCTGACGTTCTCGACCGGCCCGGCGGCCAGCCGCCCCTTCTGCCAGACGAAGACGCCCAGCGCGCCCACGCCCATGATCAGCCCCGCCAGCGCGACAAGGCCCAGGGCGCGGAGGTTCCGCAGCGCCAGGATCACAGCCAGCACGCCCGCGGCGGCGCCGACGAACGAGAGGATCCACGCCAGCTTCAGGGTCAGCAGGTCATAGCCGATCCCCATCGGCAGCAAGCCGACGCGTACGCCAATGGCGGCCAGCAAAACCAGCAGCGGCGTCGCGGCCGCGAGGCCCGTCAGGGCGTTGACCGCCCCCCTGCCCTTGATCGCGGCCCGCGCCATGACCTCAGCCTCCAGTGGTCGGGAGACGATAGTCCTTCAGCCGCTCGCGCACGACCTTCTTGTCGATCTTGCCGGTGGCGCCCAGCGGGATGTCGTCCACAAAGACCACGTCGTCCGGCATCCACCATTTGGCGATCTTGCCCTGCAGGAAGTCGAGGTGTTCCTGCTTGTCCTCGGACTCGCCGGGCCGCAGCTTGATCACCAGCACCGGACGCTCGTCCCACTTGGGGTGAGCCGCGCCGATGACGGCGGCCAGCTCGACCTTGGGATGCCCCATGGCGATGTTCTCGATCTCGATCGAGCTGATCCATTCGCCGCCGGACTTGATCACGTCCTTGGCGCGGTCGGTGATCTGCATGAAGCCCTGCTCGTCGATGGTCGAGACGTCGCCGGTGTCGAAATAGCCTTCGTTGTCGAGGATCTCGCCGCCCTCGCCCTTGAAGTAGGCGCCGGCGATGGTCGGCCCCTTGATCATCAGCCGGCCGTAGGTGTGCCCGTCGTGGGGCATTTCCTGACCGGCGTAGTTCTTCAGCTTCAGTTCGACGCCCAGCGGCGGCTGGCCCTGTTTGACCCGCCACTTCATCTGCTCGTCGTACGGCAGGGCGGCCAGTTCGGGCGTCATGTTGGACAGGGTGCCGATCGGCGAGGTTTCGGTCATGCCCCAGCCCTGCAGCACCTCGATGTTGAACTCGTCGTGGAAGGCTCGGATCAGGCTTTCCGGCACGGCCGAGCCCCCGATCAGCACCTTCTTGACCGTCGGGATCTTCAGATTGTTCTCGCGCAGGTGGGTCAGCAGCCCCTGCCACACCGTCGGCACGGCGGCCGAGAAGGTCACGCCCTCGCTTTCGATCAGCTCATAGATGGCCGCGCCGTCCATGCGCGCGCCCGGCATGACCAGCTTGGTGCCGCCCGCCGGACCGGCGAAGGCGATGCCCCAGGCGTTGGCGTGGAACATCGGCACCACCGGCAGGATGACCTCGCTCGGCGACGCCCCCAGCACGGTCGACTGCATGCCCAGCAGCGTGTGGATGAAGTTCGAGCGATGCGAGTACAGCACGCCCTTCGGATTGCCGGTGGTGCCCGAGGTGTAGCAAAGGCCGCAGGCGGTGTTTTCCTCGAAGTCGCCCCAGACGACGTTCTCGGATGCGCCCGACAGCAGGGCTTCGTAGCATTCCGCGCCCGGCAGCTTCGTCGCCGGCATGGTCATCTCGTCGGTCAGCACCACCACCCGCTCCACGCTCGGGCAGTGCGGCAGCACGGCCTCTAGCAGGGGGATGAAGGTCAGATCGACGAAGATGATCTTATCCTCGGCGTGGTTGATGATGTAGGCGAGCTGTTCGGGGAACAGGCGCGGGTTCAGGGTGTGGCACACCGCCCCCATGCCCATGATGCCGTACCAGACCTCCATGTGGCGGCCGGTGTTCCAGGCCAGGGTGGCGATGCGGTCGCCGACCTTCACGTCCCAGTCCTGCAGCACGCGGGTCACGCGGCGGGCGCGGGCGTGGATCTCGGCATAGGTGGTGCGAACGATCGGACCCTCGACCGAGCGGGTCACGACCTCCCGATGACCGTGCCAGTTGTTGGCGTGATCAATGATCTTGTCGACCGTCAGCGGCCAGTCCTGCATCAAACCAAGCATACGATCCCTCACACTCTGCATCCGCTATCCGGGACGCTTGAAGCCACGCTATCGGCGCGTCCGGGGATAAGCAACGTGACGCAGGGTCAACGACGGCGTCGAACCCCCGGGCTAGCCGCCGCCGTTTCCCCGCCCTAGAAGGCCGCCATGGCCATCCTTATCGCGATCACCGGCGGCTCCGGCTCGGGCAAGAGCACGCTGGCGGAAGCCCTGCTCGCCGCCCTGCCCGACGGCGCGGCGGTGCTGCTGCGCGAGGATTCCTACTACCGGGACGCCGCCGGCCTTCCGGACTTCGACCCGAACACCTTCGACTTCGACGACGTCGCCGCCCGCGACCACGCGCTGATGATCCGCGACCTGTCCGAGCTGAAGGCCGGACGCGCGATCACCGCCCCGATCTATTCCTTCATCCACCATGGCCGCGAGCCGGGCGGCGAGCCGGTGTCCGCCGCCGAGGTCGTGATCGTGGAAGGCACCCATGTGCTGTGCACGCCGGGACTGGTCGACCTGTTCGACATCCGGGTGTTCGTCGACACCCCCGCAGACATCCGCTTCATCCGCCGCCTGCTGCGCGATCAGGCCGAACGCGGACGGACAGCCGAGTCGGTCATCGCCCAGTATCTCGGCACCGTCCGTCCAGGCCATGAACGGCTGACCGAGCCGTCGCGGCTCAACGCCGACTTCATCGTGGCCGATGCAACCGCTGCGGTTCGCCTTGAAGATCCACAAGTTGTGGTCCGCCTCGCCGCGCCGGTCCTGGCCCACCCCCTGCTGGCGCCGTTCGTCCGGACCTGACGGTCCCTGACAGGGGCCTTGCCGTCCGCCCGCGGAAGCGTCACTTTGTCGCTCACCAAGCGATGAATTCCAACATGCCACCTCCTTCCGGCGACACCCAGTTCCACGACCCCAAGCGGCAGGCCATCATCAGGTATGCGCGTGCGGCCTTCATATCCGTGGGCTACGCCGGGACCCGGATCGAGCCCATCGCCCGCGAGGCCGGGGTCTCCACCGCCACCCTCTACGCCCTGTTCGCCGGCAAGTCGGAGCTGTTCTCGGCGGTCATCGACGACGCTGCGGCCCAGTTCGCCTACCAGATGGCCGGCGTCCGCGCCTGCGACGGCGACGCCCGCACGCAGCTGACCAGTTTCGCGGAAGCCTACGCCTGTTTCATGGGCGACGGCTTCGTGCGCTCCATCTTCCGCCTGGTCCTGGCCGAGCGTCCCCGCTTCCGGGCGACGGCGATGCGCTTCTTTGAAAAGGGCCGCACCGAATTCGGCGCCACCCTGATCGGCATCCTGAAGGACCATCAGGCTCGCGGCGGCCTGAAGGACATCGAGAAGGCCTCATGGGCGGCGGGCGAGCTGATGGGGATGATCGAACACCCGGTCTTCTTCGTGCCGCTGGTCACGGGCGACGAAGTCCGGGCAAGCCGAACCAACGGCCAGATCGTCGCCCACGTCATCGACACCTTCATGGCGCGCTACGGCGCCTGACCGTCAGGGCTGCAGGCGGGACGTCCGCCAGCCCTCCCCGTCCCGCGTGAACAGCAGGCGGTCATGCAGGCGGAACGGCCGATCGCGCCAGAACTCCACCGTCCGCGGGATCACCCGCCAGCCCGTCCAGCGTTCGGGCCGGGGCACGTCCTGCCCTTCGAAGCGCGCCGTCTCGCGGGCCACGGCCAGCTCCAGCGCCTCGCGGCTCTCCAGCGGCCGTGACTGGTCCGAGGCCCAGGCTCCGATGCGGCTCTCGCGCGCCCGGCTGGCGAAATAGGCGTCGGCTTCCGCGGCGCTGACCGGCTCGATACGCCCCCGCACCCGCACCTGCCGCCGCAGCGATTTCCAGTGGAACAGCAGGCCCGCCGCCGGATGCGCCGCCAGCGCCTCGCCCTTGGCGCTCTCGCGGTTGGAATAGAAGGTGAAGCCCCGCCCATCGACATCCTTCAGCAGCACCATCCGCGCGTCGGGATCACCCGAGGCGTCGACGGTGGCCAGCGCCATGGCGTTGGCGTCGTTCGGCTCATACCGCTTGGCGTCCTCCAGCCATTCGACGAACAGGCCGACGGGCTCGCTCCGCTGGAAGATGGTCTCGTCCCCGTTGGCGGCGAGCGCGGCGGCGTACTGGTCCGCATATTCTTCGCGGGTCGGGCTGGGCGGGATCACGGGTGCGGTCATGACCTCCAGATAGCCCCTCGCGCGTCCGAACGGGAGAGCCGTCACGGTTAAGCCGGTCTTCACCACGTTGGTGGCTTGGTGCGTATATGCGCGCTCGTCCCTCCTCCGAGGTCTCCTCGCTCAGCGAAGCCTGGGCCCTGCTCGGCCTGACCGGCCCGGCCGAGGGTCCGGCGCTGACCACCGCCTTCCGCGCGGCGGTGAAGGCCGCCCGTCCGGACCAGACCGGCGGTGACGAGGCGCGCTTCCGAAAGGTGATCGCCGCCTGGCGGCTGGTGCAGAGCGCCCCTCCACAGGCCGCTCTCGCCGCGCCGGAAGCCCCTGCGCACGCCCGGACCATCATCGCCATCACGCCCCAGGACGCTCTCAACGGCGGACCCATCACCGTCCACGCGGGCGACCGAACCCTGCGCGTCCAGGCGCCCGCCGGGATGCGTTCGGGCGAGCATCTGCGGCTCAAGGGCGGCGCGGCGGACGGCGCGGACCTGTATCTGCCGGTGCTGATCCGCGGGGCGGACGGCCTGAGCGTCATCGGCGACGACGTCTATATGAGCTGGCCCATTCCGCTGCGCCTGGTCGAGGATGGCGGGCGGCTGGAGATCGACACCCACGCCGGGCCGCGCTCAGCCTGGATCGTGCCGGGCCAGGAACCGCTGCGCCTGCGCCTGAGGGGATTGGGCCTCCCGGCGCGCGGATCGCGGCCGCAGGGGCATCTGTTCGTGACCCTGACCCCGTCCGAAGACGCCCCCTCTGCGGCGGAAGACCTGCTGATCCGCTTCACCCGTGTCTGGACGCCGGACCGCCTGGCGGCTTAAGCCAGACGGATGTCGCACAACACCTTCGGCCATCTGTTTCGCGTGACCACCTGGGGCGAGAGCCACGGGCCGGCGATCGGCTGCGTCGTCGACGGTTGCCCGCCCAACATCCCGCTGACCGAGGCTGATCTCCAGCCGTGGCTAGACCGGCGCAAGCCCGGGGGCAGCCGCTTCGTCACCCAGCGGCAGGAGAGCGATACGGCCCGCATCCTGTCCGGCGTCTTCGATGACGGCGAGGGCCAGGTCACGACCGGCACGCCCCTCTCGATCCTGATCGACAATGAGGACCAGCGGTCCAAGGACTACGGCGAGATCGCCCGCGCCTACCGCCCCGGCCATGCCGACTACGCCTATCAGGCCAAGTACGGCGTCCGCGACCATCGCGGCGGCGGCCGGTCCTCGGCCCGCGAGACCGCCATGCGCGTCGCCGCCGGGGCCGTCGCCCGCAAGGTGCTGGGCGACGGCGTCCAGATCCGCGCCGGCGTGGTCCAGCTGGGTCCGCATCGCATCGCGCCCGAGGCCGTCGATTTCGACGCCGTCTACGACAACGCCCTGTTCGCCGCCTCCGCCGCGGTCGTCCCCGCCTGGGAAGCGTATCTGGACGGCGTGCGCAAGGCGGGCTCGTCCATCGGTGCCGTGGTCGCGCTGGAGGTCACCGGCGTCCCCGCCGGCTGGGGCGCGCCGATCTACGGCAAGCTGGACGCCGAACTGGCCGCCGCCCTGATGTCGATCAACGCCGTGAAGGGCGTCGAGATCGGCGCGGGCTTTGAAGCCGCCGAACTGTCAGGTGAGGAGAACGCCGACCAGATGCGTCTGGGCGAGGACGGCCGACCGGTCTTCCTGAGCAATCGCGCGGGCGGCGTCTTGGGCGGCATCTCGACCGGACAACCGCTGACGGCGCGCGTCGCCTTCAAGCCCACCTCCTCCATCCTGACCCTGCGCCAGACCGTCACTCGCGACGGGACCGAGACCGACCTGCGCACCAAGGGCCGCCACGACCCCTGCGTCGCCCTGCGCGGCGTCCCGGTCGTCGAAGCCATGGCCGCCTGCGTGCTGGCCGATGCGATGCTGCGGCACCGGGCACAGGTGGGGTGAACGGCGTGAGGCGGTTGCGGCTTTGGCTCGCGTTGAACCAGGCCCCCCTGACGCTCGCCCTCATCCTTCTGTTCATCGGGACCATCGCGACCTTGCTGATCTGCACGATGCTCTGGGCGCTTCAGTCCCGCGGACCGGCTGAGCCGATACCTGGCGTGGCCAAGGCCTTCGGCATGCGTGAGCGCGATGAAGGCTCATACCGCGTCATGCTGGTCGAAACCGCCGACGGCACGGTGACCTTGCGCGCGCTGGTCCGGCGGGACTGCCGGGTCGGCGACCGGGTCGTTCTGCGCCGGACCCAGACGCAGATCGGCACGATGTACGGCCTCGCGTCATGCGCCCGTGGAACGCCTTCGAACCGCCCGGATCCGAAGCGCCCGCCGCGGGTGGGATGATCCGGCGACAGGGAGGCCCTCCGCCCGCTTCACGGAAGCGTGAGCGGCGGAACCGCCCCGGCTGCGCCTACCCTCCACCGCCTGGCTTGGAGCAGCAGAATGCCGACCTATTACGGAACCAGCGCGGCCGAACTGATCGAGGGATCGGCGGCCGACGACGTCATCTTCGGCCTGGGCGGCAACGACGTTATCAACGCCCTCGACGGGAACGACTGGATCTACTGGTACAATACCTCCGGCGTCGGGCACGGCCTGGACACCGTCAACGGCGGCGGCGGCGTCGACACCATGCGGCTGCAATGGCTGACCCCCTTCACGGGCAATTTCGTGCATGTCGGCGGCGTCAACGGGACCACGGTCGTGGAACAGGGCAGCGGCGGCGTTGGCGACCCGCGGTTCGCGCTCAACTATTCCGTCAACGTCGAGAACCTGGACCTGATATTCGGGCCGCAGGGCGTCGCGCATGTGACGGTGTTCCTCAACGCCCTGACCGGCACGGGGACGACCGGCCTGATCACGATCGACGGGCGCGGGCTGGAAGCGCTGACCGTGGTCACGACACAGGCGGTCAACAACCTGGCGATCTACGGCACGGAAAATGACGACAGGCTCACGGGCGGAGCCGGCGACGACCAGCTGTCAGGCGGTGATGGCGACGATATCCTGGATGGGGGCCGCGATGGCGCTGACACGCTCGTCGGCGGGTTGGGCGACGACACCTATGTGCTGACCGACTTCCGCGACAGCTTCGTCGAGGCGCCAGGAGAAGGTGTCGACAGCCTGATCGTGGGCCTGCGCGACTGGCGTCTGGCTGATCAGCTGGAGAATCTGACGGTCGGCCTCGCCGGCGACAGCCAGGGCTTCGTCGGCATCGGCAACGCCGCGGACAACCGCATTTCCGGCGGCGGCGGCGCCGACTACCTCATCGGCCTGGATGGCGACGACCGGCTGAGCGGCGGCTTCGGCCTGGCCAACACCCTGCAGGGCGGGCTCGGAGACGACGTCTATGTCGTCGCGGAAGCCGGCGACACGATCGTCGAGTTCGACGGCGAGGGGAATGACACGGTCGAGACCTTCCTCACCAGCTACACACTCCGGGACAATGTGGAGAACCTGACGTTCGTGAGCGGGTCGGGGACCGGAACCGGAAACGCCGCAGCGAACAGACTGCAGGGCGCCGACGGAAACGACGCGTTGTACGGATTGGACGGCGACGACGTCCTGCTGGGCGGCGCGGGCGACGACCTTCTCTTCGGCGGAGATGGATCGGACACCCTGATCGGCGGATCGGGCAATGACGAGATGACCGGCGGGGCCGGGGCCGACCTCTTCGTCTACGACGGCGGCATGGATGCGTCCCTCATCCGTGACTTCAACCATTCAACAGGCGACCGGATCGACGTGAGCGCGGTCCTGGGCAACCTGGGGCCGTTGGGCGACGATCCCTTCGGCAGCGGGGTGCTGAGCCTGCAGGCGACGAACTGGGAAGCGGCCGCCGCGACGGCCGTGATGTACGATCCGGACGGGGCCGGCCCGGAGGCGGCCGAGTTGCTGCTGATCGTGCTCGGCAACGCCATCCAGCAGGACAGCTTCATCTTCTGAAGGCCGCCCGACGCGGACCTATTCCGGTCCGAAATCGCCGAGCGTCAGCATGCCGCTGATCAGGTTGCCTTCCTGAATTTCACTGCTGTTCGTGCTCCACTGGACATCGAACGATCTGGACGAACTGGTTGTGAAATCGGCCGCGTTGGTTGTGAGCGCGACGGCTGTTCCGGCCGTCACGGCGTAGAGGGTGATCACCCCGCCCAGGGTGGTTCCCGAGGACAGATTCAGTTGAACGTTCATCGGGCTGACGACGATGCCGGTGACGCCGAGGATGCCCGCGAACGAAAGGTCCTGCTGGCCCCCAAAGGTGAACTGGCTACCGTGGATCTGGAAACTCAGGGTCACGTCGCTCGTGGCGGTCACCCCCGTGAGGTCGATCTTGATCTGTCCGTAGTCGCTCATCGCATCCCCCTGGGCTCAGTCTGAAAAAAGAAACGCCGCCCGGAAAATCCGGGCGGCGTCCCTGTCGTCATGTCGGCGGCGTCAGTGCGCCACCACCGCGGCCCCGTCGGCCGGCGGCTGGGCCGGCGGCAGGGGTTCAGCGTTCTCGTCCCACTCCACAGGCGTCAGCGTGCCGGTCAGGGCCCACTTCAACGCCTCGTCGGCGGTCTTGATCGGGACGATCTCCAGCGCGCCCTTCACATTGTCGGGCACGTCGGCGAGGTCCTTCTCGTTCTCTTCCGGGATCAGCACCGTCTTGATGCCCGAGCGGAGGGCCGCCAGCAGCTTCTCCTTCAGGCCGCCGATCGCGGTGACCCGGCCGCGCAGGGTGATCTCGCCGGTCATGGCGATGTCCTTGCGGATCGGGATGCCGGTCAGGACCGAGACCATGGCCACGGTCATGGCCACACCCGCCGAGGGACCGTCCTTGGGCGTCGCGCCGTCCGGCACGTGCACGTGGATGTCGGTCTTCTCGAACACCGGCGGCTTGACGCCGAAGGCCAGCGAGCGCGCCCGGACGTAGGAGGCGGCGGCGGAGATCGACTCCTTCATCACCTCCTTCAGGTTGCCGGTCACGGTCATGCGGCCGCGGCCCGGCATCTTGATCGCCTCGATGGTCAGGATGTCGCCGCCGAACTCGGTCCAGGCCAGGCCGGTGACGATGCCGACCTGATCCTCCTCGTCCGTCTCGCCGTAGCGGAACTTCCGAACGCCCGCGTATTCAGCCAGCTTGGCGTCATCCACGGTGATGGTCAGCGCCTTGTCCCGGGCCATTTCGCGCACGGCCTTGCGGGCCAGCCCGCCCAGGGCCCGTTCCAGCGAACGCACCCCGGCTTCCCGGGTGTAGTAGCGGATCAGGTCGCGGATGGTCGTTTCCGGCACGATGAACTCGGCCGGCTTCAGGCCGTTCTCCTCGGTCACCTTGGGCAGGACGTGCCGCTTGGCGATCTCGACCTTCTCGTCCTCGGTGTAGCCGGACACCCGGATGATCTCCATCCGGTCCATCAGCGGCTGCGGCATGTTCAGGCTGTTGGCCGTGGTCACGAACATGATGTTGGACAGGTCGTAGTCGACCTCGAGGTAGTGGTCCCCGAAGGTCGAGTTCTGGGCCGGATCCAGCACCTCCAGCAGGGCCGACGAGGGGTCGCCGCGCCAGTCCGCGCCCAGCTTGTCGATCTCGTCCAGCAGGATGAAGGCGTTGGTGGTCTTTGCCTTTTTCATCGACTGGATGATCTTACCGGGCATGGAGCCGATGTAGGTCCGGCGGTGGCCGCGGATTTCAGCCTCGTCGCGCACGCCGCCCAGCGACATGCGGACGTACTCACGACCGGTGGCTTTCGCGATCGACTTGGCCAGCGAGGTCTTGCCGACGCCGGGAGGTCCGACCAGGCACAGGATCGGGCCGCGCAGCGAACCGGTGCGCGCCTGGACGGCCAGATACTCGATGATCCGTTCCTTGACCTTCTCCAGGCCGTAGTGATCCTCCTCGAGGATGTCCTCGGCCTTCTGCAGGTCGATCGGCTTCTGCTTGGCCTTGCCCCACGGGATCGACAGCAGCCAGTCGAGGTAGTTCCGCACCACCGTGGACTCGGCCGACATCGGGCTCATGTTGCGCAGCTTCTTGACCTCGGCCTCGGCCTTGGTCCGCGCTTCCTTGGACAGGCGGGTCTTGCGGATCCGCTTCTCCAGCTCGAGGATTTCGTCGCGCTGGTCGTCGGTCTCGCCCAGCTCGCGCTGGATCGCCTTCATCTGCTCGTTCAGATAGTACTCGCGCTGGGTCTTCTCCATCTGGCGCTTCACGCGCGAGCGGATCTTCTTTTCGACCTGCAGGACGGAGATTTCGCCCTCCATCAGGCCGTAGACCTTTTCCAGCCGTTGCGGCACGGCGACGGTCTCCAGCAGACCCTGCTTGTCGCCGATCTTGACCGACAGGTGAGCCGCCACCGAGTCCGCCAGCTTGGACGGGTCGGTGATCTGGGGGATGGAGCTGAGGGCCTCGGGCGGCACCTTCTTGTTCAGCTTCACATAGTTTTCGAACTGCTCGATCACCGCGCGCAGCAGGGCTTCGGACTGCGAGGGCTCGCCCGCTTCGTCGGCGATCTCCACCGCCTCGGCCTCGAAATATTCGGTGCGGTCCGTGAAGCGGGTCAGGCGCGCCCGGCCCTTGCCCTCGACCAGCACCTTCACGGTGCCGTCGGGCAGCTTCAGCAGTTGCAGGACATTTGCGAGCACGCCGATGGGGTAGATGGCGTCGGCCGACGGATCGTCGTCGACGCTGTTCTTCTGGGTGGCCAGCAGGATCTGCTTTTCACCCTTCATGATCTCATCCAGCGCACGCACGGATTTCTCGCGTCCCACGAACAGGGGCACGACCATGTGCGGGAAGACGACGATGTCTCTCAGCGGCAGGACGGGAAGGGTCTTGGTCTCGGTCATGATGCTACTCCGGGGCCCTTGTTGATCTCGAGCCCGCCGCGCCGGCGGTCGGGACGCTGTGCCCCGCCGTTTCGACTCGGCCCGCCATTCGGCGGCCTTCGGGACAGTATGTGGTTTTGCGGACGCGCCATTCAAGCGTGACCACTGCAGGCGACTGGGGACCGTTCATTCGCGGCCAAGCTGCAAGGTTCATGCGGCGCCGAGGCCCGACGCGCGATCTCCCCGCGCCGGCGGGCCTGTGGGCCGCAAGATCGACCGCGAGGGACTGTGGCCGGCCCGCAACCGTTTCGCAGGGATCACATGTTTTCGTCCGCGGCGCCCCGACGAAAAGGGCCGCCCGCCGAATCCGGCGAGCGGCCCCTCTGGTCTTGGGCTCCGAAAGTCGCCGGTTAGGCGGCGCTGTCGGGCTGGGCGCTCTTCTTGCCCTTGGTCTCGGCGTAGATCAGCAGCGGCTGAGCCTTGCCCTCGATGACCTCGGCGTTGACGACGACTTCCTCGACGCCCTCGAAGGTCGGCAGCTCGAACATGGTCTCCAGCAGGATGCCTTCCAGGATCGAGCGCAGGCCGCGCGCGCCGGTCTTGCGGGTGATGGCCTTCTTGGCGACGGCGTTCAGGGCGTCGTCGGTGAAGGTCAGATCGACATTCTCCATCTCGAACAGGCGCTTGTACTGCTTGACCAGGGCGTTCTTCGGCTCGGTCAGGATGGTGACCAGCGCCGGTTCGTCCAGGTCTTCAAGCGTCGCCAGAACCGGCAGACGGCCGATGAACTCGGGGATCAGGCCGAAACGCATCAGATCGTCCGGCTCGACGCCCTTGAGGATGTCGCCCGTGCGGCGCTCGTCGATTTCCTTGACCTTGGCGCCGAAGCCGATCGAGGCCCCCTCGCCCCGCGCCGCGATGACCTTTTCCAGGCCGGCGAAGGCGCCGCCCACGATGAACAGGATGTTGGCGGTGTCGACCTGCAGGAACTCCTGCTGCGGATGCTTGCGGCCGCCCTGCGGGGGCACTGAGGCGACGGTGCCTTCCATGATCTTCAGCAGGGCCTGCTGCACGCCTTCGCCCGACACGTCGCGGGTGATCGACGGGTTGTCCGACTTGCGCGAAATCTTGTCGATTTCATCGATGTAGACGATCCCGCGCTGGGCCCGTTCGACGTTGTAGTCGGAGGCCTGGAGCAGCTTCAGGATGATGTTCTCGACGTCTTCGCCCACGTAACCGGCTTCGGTCAGGGTGGTGGCGTCCGCCATCGTGAACGGCACGTCGATGATGCGCGCCAGCGTCTGGGCCAGCAGCGTCTTGCCGGAGCCGGTCGGCCCGATCAGCATGATGTTCGACTTGGCCAGTTCGACGTCGTTGTTCTTCGTCGCGTGGTTCAGGCGCTTGTAGTGGTTGTGAACCGCGACCGAGAGCACCTTCTTGGCGTGGCTCTGGCCGATCACATAGTCGTCCAGGACCTCACGGATCTCCTTGGGCGAAGGCACACCATCCTTGGCCTTGGAGAACGAGATTTTGTGCTCTTCACGGATGATGTCCATGCACAGCTCGACGCATTCATCACAGATGAACACGGTCGGGCCGGCGATGAGCTTGCGCACCTCGTGCTGGCTCTTGCCGCAGAACGAGCAGTAGAGCGTACTTTTGGCGTCGGTGCCGGCTGCCTTGGTCATAGACCCTTCTCACTCCCGCGGTTCACCCCGATATGAGGCGGAACGCGCTTCCTCCGCGTTTGATTCCCGAACATTGGGCGCAAAGGTCTTCAAAAATTGACAATCACCCATCCCCGCGCCCGCCACAACCCCGCGAAAGCGTGGCCATTGCCGGTTTTGGGACGTTCACTGTTGATGGGGATCACGGCGAATGTCTGACATGGGAACCCTTAAGGGATTTCGCCACACCGTTGCAAAAGGCGTGCCCGTCGTCGCGTTCGATTTCGACGGCACTCTGACGATCCGCGACAGCTTCACCGCCTTCCTGCGCTGGCGCGCCGGTCCCGGGGCCTGGGCGCTGGGCCTGGTGAAGATGGCGCCCGCCGTGGCTACCTATGCCCGCGATCGCGACCGGGGACGGATCAAGGCCGCCTCGGTCCGGGAGTTCCTGAAGGGCGTCCCCCGCGCCGCGCTGGAAGCGGACGCCGAGCGTTTCGCCGAGCGGGTCTGGGCGGACTTCATGCGGCCCGACGCGCTCAAGGTCTGGAACGACTGGGGCGCGCGGGGCGCGCATCGCGTCATCGTGACCGCCAGCCCCGAGACCACGGTCGCCCCCTTCGCCCGCCGGCTGGGCGCGGACGCCCTCCTGGGCACCCTGCTGACCTTCGATGCACAGGATCTCGTCACCGGCGCCTTCGACACCCCCAATTGCCGGGGCGAGGAGAAAGTCCGCCGCCTGCGCGAAGCTTACGGCGACGACCTCCGCCTGACCGCCGCCTACGGCGACACCTCGGGCGACACCGAGATGATCGCCATCGCCGAAGAGAAGGGCTTCCGGGTCTTCACCGGCCGCCCCTGAGGGTCAGCGCCCTTCGCCGTCCACGTCGAAGACCATGGCCTTGCCGCGCGAAGTGGGCTCCCAGCCCGCCTCGATCACCGCCGTCACGGCGTTGCGGACGTAGTCGGTGTTCACGAATTGCTTCTCGGTGTCCGGGCGTCCGTTCGGGCGCAGCGGCGGCGGAAACTGCACGATGGCCTCGCGCTTGAAGTCCTGCAGCCGCAGGGTCACGGCGATGCCTTCCCAGACGCCGCCGTTCAACGGCCGGGGCTGGCGCCGAAGCTCCCAGTGATAGGTGTCGCCGTCGACCTGAACGGTCCCGCTATTGTCTCGAGTCTGCATGGCGGCGTGATAGCACAGGATAGACCCTCTCCGGCTACTCCGCGCTCGCGACGGTGCGGAGCCGTTCGACCATCCGCGCGGATTGAAGCTCGGGCTCGATCCGAAGGTCCCGCGACACGTCATAGAGGCCCCGGACATAGGCTTCGTCCCAGTCCGTCAGGCCACTGGCGACATGACCCGTCCGGAACAGGTTGAGGATGGTCGAGAAGTCGCCCAGCTCAGCCTGCATGTCGATCTGGGTGAAGCTGATCATCGTCAGATAGGCGATGAGGTTCTCGGCGCTGACATTGGCCACCCTGTCGGCGTCCAGGATGATGATCAGCCGCTGAAGGTCATCGCGAGTGTGCAGGTCGCGGTTCATGGCGGTGCGGATCTGGATCGGCGCCCTTCCTGGTCCATTCGTGAGGACGCGTCCGCCGGTGAAGATGTCGAAATACGCCGGGCGGCTGATCGCCCACCAGCGAACAGGCACGTCGGCCGTGGTGAAATACTCCAGCTTTTCCCGGGACAGCGCGGCGCGGGCGATATTGGGCCGGAACTCCCGATACTCCTGTCGGACCCACTGCGCGGCGACCGCGCGGGAATCGACAGCGCCGATGATCATGATGTTGGGATCGCAGGGGCCGTCCTTGATCGGCACGTTCAGGGCTTCGCCCGCCTGGACCAGGCCGTCGGCGATCTGCTGGCCGGCCTCGCGCTGGAAATTATAGACGCCGATGCAGACCGGTCCGCGCCAGCGGGCCAGACCACGCGACGGAACCGGATTGGACGCCCCCTCCGTGAAGCGCCGGACCTGTTCCTCCAGCCGCCCTGTGACCACCACATCCTCAAGGGCCGTCGCCTCGGCCTGCGCGGGCGCGGGTTGCGGCGCCTCTTGCGCGGCGGCCGCCGTCGCCGCCAGCCCCATGGACAGGGCGAACATCACGCCAAGAGCCGTTCTCATCACCACCCCCTCCAGCTGACGACAGAGAACGCTAGTAGACGAACAGACACAAAACAACCGCCGGACGCGCCGGCGGTTGTCAGGTCTCTCAGACGGGCATCGCCGTGCGGATCAGGCGCCGGGCGTCTTCACGCCGTCGGCGTCGGCCTGTTCGCGGCGGTCGTAGACGTGATCCACGATGCCCCAGGCCTTGGCTTCCTCGGCCGACATGAAGTGGTCGCGGTCCAGGGTCTTCTCGACTTCCTCATAGGTCCGGCCGGTGTGTTCGACGTAGATCTCGTTGAGGCGCTTCTTGGTGTAGCGGATGTCGGCCGCGTGCAGCTCGATGTCCGAGGCCTGGCCGCGGAAACCGCCCGAAGGCTGGTGCACCATGACCCGCGCGTTCGGCAGGGCCACGCGCTGGCCGGCGGCGCCGGCGGTCAGGATCAGCGAGCCGGCCGAGGCGGCCATGCCCATGCACACCGTCGAAACCGGCGAGCGGATGTATTGCATGGTGTCGTAGATCGCGAGCGCCGAGGACACCTGTCCGCCGGGGCTGTTGATGTACATGCTGATTTCCTTCTTCGGGTTCTCCGATTCCAGGAACAGCAGCTGGGCGCAGATCAGCGAGGCCATGCCGTCCTCGAAGGGACCAGTCAGGAAGATGATCCGTTCGCGCAGCAGGCGCGAGAAGATGTCGAAGGCGCGCTCGCCCCGGCTGGATTGCTCGACCACCATCGGGACGAGGTTCATGTTCATCAGTTCGATCGGATCGCGCATTCAGGCCTTCTCGGATGCTTTTGGGCGCGACTCAGCGGCCGCCGTCCCTCTTGGACAGGATATCGTCTTGAGGAAGCGTTCATGCAAGGCGGGGACGACGCTTCGTCACTCCGCCTTGTCCTCGTCCTCGGCGGGAGCCGCCGCCTGGGCCCGGCGATCATGGGCCATGGCGTTGGACACGGAGCTGGCCTGGTGGCTGGGCCGCAGCTGGTTCAGTTCCGCGTCATACAGGGCGCTCAGATAGCTGCGGTCCCAGTCGGTCATGCCGTCGATGCCGGCGCCGCCGGGCTGCTCGAACAGGTTCAGCACCGAGTTGAAGCTGCCGGTCGCCGCGTCCGGATCGATCTGGGCCAGCGCGACCATGGCGATGTAGTCGCTGAGCTGGTTGAAGTTCAGCCCTTCGGCGCGGCCGAAATCGACGATCACGAACACTCGGTCGAGATTGTTCTGGACCTGGGTCCGCAGGCGCGACGAGGCGAAGATCGCCGTCATGCGCGGCTCGTCGTCCTGACCGGGAATGCGCACCACGGGGGCGCCGGTCTGGGAATCGACCGGCAGGGCGACGTGCCACCAGCGGACCGGCGCTTCCGACGCCACGAACTTCTCCAGGGCGACGGCGCCGCGGTCCGATCCGCTCCAGTTCGGACGGAAGGCGCGCGGGGTGGCGTCGACCAGCGCCTGGGCCAGGGCCGGACCGTCGGAGGTGCCGATGATCACCACGTTCGCCTTGCAGCCCGGCTCGCCGGGCTCGAGCCCGACATCCATGGCCACCTGGGACACCCGATCGACCAGGTGCTGGGCGGCGGGGTTGCGGACATTGACGACGCCGACGCACACCCGGCGATCCCAGCGCGCGGGTCCACGCCCGGGCGAAGGCGCCGCGACCTCGTCGACGAAATTACGGATGGCGCGCTCCAGGCGCTGACGCTGGACGACGACGTCTTCCAGCTGAGTCGCCGCCGGCGGAACCTGCGCCGCCGGAACGGGAGCCGCGGGCGGCGCCGGGTCCTGCAGGATCAAGGATCCCGCGACAGCGAAAGACGCAAACAGAACGCTCATCACCCACTCCCCAGGCGCAAACACCGGGCCGCGACCCGGGTCATACGATTGTATTGCAAAGCTTCGCCGTCCTCCAGCGACCCCTGCGATCCCGCGGAATGATGGACCGGGACGACGCGCGTCCCAAGAAAAAAGCCGCCGCTGCGTCGGCAGCGGCGGCTCTTCGAGATCAGGTGCGGCTCAAAGGCGAGATCAGATCTCGTCTTCTTCCTTGAGCAGCTCTTCCTTGGTGATCGGGGTGTCGGTCACGTCGGCGGTTCCGAAGATCAGGTCGCAGACCTTCTCCTCATAGATCGGGGCGCGCATCTGGGCGGCGGCGTTCGGGTTCTGGCGATAGAAGTCCAGCACCTGACGCTCCTGGCCCGGATAGTTGCGGGCCTCGTTCATGATGGCGTTGTTCAGTTCCTGGTCCGAGACCTGCACGTTGTTGGCGCGGCCGATCTCGGCGAGCACCAGACCCAGGCGCACGCGGCGCTCGGCGATCTTCTGGTACTCTTCCTTCAGCTTCTTGTCGGACTTCTTGGCGTCCTCTTCCGGCAGGCGGCCGGCGGCCTTGTCGGCCTCGACCTGCTGCCAGATGCCCTCGAACTCGGCTTCCACCATCTTCGGCGGCAGCGGGAAGCTGTGGGCCTTGTCCAGCTCGTCCAGCAGGGCGCGCTTCAGCTTAAAGCGGGCGGCGGCCGTGTACTGCTGGTTCAGGTTGTTGCGCAGCAGTTCCTTGAGCTTGTCCAGCGATTCCAGGCCGATGCGCTTAGCGAACTCTTCGTCGACCTTGGCTTCGGCCTCGGCCTTGATGGCCTTCACGGTGATGTCGAAGGTGGCCTTCTTACCGGCCAGGTGAGCGGCCTGATAATCCTCGGGGAAGGTGACCTCGATGGTCTTCTCTTCGCCGACCTTGGCGCCCTTCAGCTGCTCTTCGAAGCCCGGGATGAAGCGGTTCGAACCGATCACCAGGTCGGCGTCGGTGGCGGCGCCGCCTTCGAAGGGCTCGCCGTCCAGTTTGCCCAGGAAGTCGATGGTCAGCTGGTCACCGTCGGCGGCCTTGACCGTCTTGCCCTTCTTGTCCTCGTAGGACTTGGCCTGGCCGGCCAGCTCCGTCAGAGCCTCGTCCAGATCGGCGTCCGACGCTTCATAGGTCGGGCGGGCCAGCTTCAGGGTCTTGGGATCGACCGGGGTGAAGTCCGGCATGACTTCCAGGGCCATTTCGTAGGCCAGGTCTTCCTGACCGGCGATGACCTTGTCCATGTCCGAGGTCAGCTTCATCTCGGCCGGGGCGGCCGGACGCACCTTGGCGTCGTCCAGGGCCTTCTGGCTGGAGCTGTTCAGCTGGTCGTTGATGATCTCGCCCATCAGGTCGCGGCCGAACGTCTTCTTGACGTGGGCCAGCGGCACCTTGCCCGGACGGAAGCCCTTCAGCTTCATCTGAGGCGCGACTTCCTTCAGGCGCGCGTCCAGCTTTTCGTTCAGCTCGGCGACGGGGATGGTCACCGCGATGACGCGGCTCAGGCCTTCGGAGGACTTTTCGACGACTTGCATGGTCGGGGTTCTGACGCTCTGTGGCGGCGCCAATGAGGCCGGCGCGCGCGGTGTGGGATAAAGCAGAAGGGCCGCCCTTTGGAGGCGGCGCCTTTGAAGCCCGCCCTTATGTCGATGACCGCCCCAAAGGTCAACGTGAGCCGGGGCGGTTTCGGTGGAGGCCCGGCGCGGCTATCTGTGCCGGATGAGCCAGTCCCCCTCCCCGATCGGCGTCGGCGTCGTTCCCGTCACCCCGCTGCAGCAGAACTGCACCATCGTCTGGTGCCGCAGGACGAAGAAGGCCGCGATCATCGATCCGGGGGCCTCCGTCGATGGCCTGCTGGCTGCCGTGAAGCAGAACGGCCTGACCCTGGAGGCCATCTGGATCACCCACGGCCACCTCGACCACGCCGGCGGCGCCGCCGAGATGCAGGAGAAGACCGGGCTGGACATCATCGGCCCGCACGAGGCTGACCAGTTCTGGATCGACCAGATCCCGGCCAACGGCCTGATGTACGGCATTCCCGATGCGCGCAGCTTCACCCCGACCCGCTGGCTGGGCGACGGCGACACGCTGACGCTCGGCGAGACGACGTGGGAGGTCTACCACTGCCCCGGGCACACCCCCGGCCATGTCGTCTTCTTCAACCGTGAGGCCCGGTTCGCCCAGGTCGGCGATGTGCTGTTCCAGGGCTCCATCGGCCGCACCGACTTCCCGCGCAGCGATCACGGCGCCCTGCTGGACGCCATCGTGACCAAGCTCTGGCCTCTCGGCGACGACGTGACCTTCGTCCCCGGACACGGCTCTTCCTCGACCTTCGGGGCCGAGCGGCGGAGCAATCCCTTCGTCTCGGACGAAGCCCTGAAGCGCGCGCCGATCGCCCGCCCCGCCAGCGGTCCCTCTTAGCGGGCGGCCAGCAGGCCGATCAGCAGGCCGATGCCCAGCGCATAGAGCGAATAGCGGATCGGCTCGTCCTCGACCGTGTGACGCAGGCGGCCGGCGCGGGCCCTGCCCCAGTCGCTTACCAGACGCGCGTCCTCCTTCAGGGCCTGCCGCAGCGGCCGGACGCCCAGCCGGCGCATCTCGTCCCGCTGAAGGATCTCCGCCGCCTCGCGGTCCAGGCGTGACGATGGCGTCTCCGGATCGTCGATGTCGTCGGCATAGGTCTCGGTCATGGGCGGGCTCCGGGTTCCAGGAGGGCGTCAGGCCTTTTCAATCCGCCGCCCCCGAGGACGGTTCCGCGCACGCATCGTGATGAAACAGCCCCCGCGCGGCGGCGTTGGTTCAGGCGAAAGGAACCGCCATGACCCATGTAGAGCCCGAGAGCCCGGACATCGATCCCGGGGCCACGCCGCCCGAGACGCCCGCCCACTCGCCGGACCTGGAACCGGAGATTCTTCCGCCCGACACGCCGGAGCCGGATATCGACCCCGGCGCCCTCCCCGAAGAAGCGCCCCAGCGGGATGTCGCCGCCCCCGCGCGTCGATTCGCCTGACCGGGGAGAAGGCCCGATCGGCAAGCCCCTTTGATTCGTTCGCATTTCCGTGACCGAAAGGCCGGAACCGGACGGGAGTCAGGGGGTTCTTTTTGCAACCGCCACCGTCGCCACGAAAGGAACTCCAGATGGCTCAAGGTCAGCCCACCCGAGCCTCCGGCGTGTCCAAGCGGGGCTTCGCCTCGATGGACCCGGAACGCCAGCGCGAGATCGCCCGCAAGGGCGGCGCCAGCGTGCCCAGCGAAAAACGCAGCTTCTCCCAAGACCGCAGCCTCGCCGCGCAGGCCGGCCGCAAGGGGGGCGAAGCGTCCCACGGGTCTCGGACGACGCGCACGCCCGACGCCGAATAAGCGTCTCTCCCGACAGATCTTCACAGGGGCGGCGCCGAACGCGCCGCCCTTTGTCGTTCCGGCGGCCGGTTCAGGCCTCCAGCAGGGCCAGAGCCACCGACGGCGCCGGGCCTTCGCGGAACTCGGCCACACGCCAGCCCGAGGCGGCGGCGATGTCGCGCACCGAGGCTTCAGTGAATTTGCGCGAGTTCTCGGTGTGGACGGTCTCGCCGCGGGCGAAGACGACGCGCCGCCCGCCGATGTGGATCGCCATGTGCCGCGTCGCCTGCAGGTGCATTTCCATGCGCGAGGCCTCGGCGTTCCAGACGGCGCGGTGAGCGAAGGCGTCGACGTCGAAATCCGCGCCCAGTTCGCGATTGGCGCGGACCAGCAGGTTGCGGTTGAAGGCGGCGGTCACCCCCTGCGCATCGTCATAGGCGGCCACCAGCGTCGCCGGGTCCTTGACCAGATCCACCCCCAGCACGAACAGGGCGTCGTCCCCCAGCAGGCGCCGCGCGCCCTTCAGGAAGGCCACGGCCTCATCCGGCGTCAGATTGCCGATGGTCGATCCCGGGAAGAACCCGACCTTGCGCCCCTGCCCCAGCCCCGCCGGCAGTTCGCCCAGGGCCAGGAAGTCGCCGACCACCGGAATGACCTCCAGCTTGGGATAGGCCTCGCGGATGCGGTCGGCGGCGGCGTCCAGCGCGTCGGGGCTGATGTCGACGGGCACATAGGCGGACAGCTCCGGAGCGGCGTCCAGCACGATGCGGGTCTTCTCGCTGGCGCCCGAGCCGAACTCGACCAGCACCGCGCCCGCGCCGAACCGAGGGGCCCAGTCCGGGGCGACAGTGCGCAACAGGCCCGCCTCCTGCCGCGTCGGATAGTATTCCGGCAGCCGGGTGATCTCTTCGAACAGGTCCGAACCCGCCCCGTCATAGAACCATTTCGGCGAGGTCCGTTTCGGCGAGGACGACAGGCCCGCGATCAGGTCGTCGCGGAAGGCCGCGTTCTCGTCATCCGACATCCGCGGTCCATCGTTGCGCGCATCCGACGCCAGCCGCAGGCCCGCGAAGGCCCAGCGCTGGTGCGGATAGAAGAAGTTTCGGTAGGTGACCCGGGCATGCCCGTCCGGCGTCGCGAAGCTGGATCCCCGCAGCACCGCCTGGTTGATCATGAACTTGCCGTTGTACTCGGACGCCGTTCCCTCGGTCGGCGTGAAGCCCGGATAGGGAGAATAGGCGGACGCCGTCCACTGCCAGACCTCGCCGAAGGCATTGGACAGCAGGTCCGGACGGGTTTCCACCGCATGTTCCCACTCCGCCTCGGTCGGCAGGCGGCGGCCGGACCAGCGCGCGAAGGCGTCGGCCTCGTACAGGCTGACATGACGGACAGGCGCGGCCGGATCGACCGCCTTGCGCCCCGTCAGCCCCATCACCGACCAGCCGTCCTCGCCCGGCGACCAGTACAGCGGAGCCGTCCAGCCCTCGGCCTTCACCGTGGCCCAGCCGTCCGCCAGCCACAGCTCCGGCCGCGCATAGCCGCTGTCCTCGATGAAGCGGATCCAGTCGCCGTTGGTCACCAGGTCGTTGGCCAGCGCATAGGGCTCCAGCCAGACGCGGTGCCGCGGCCCCTCGTTGTCGAAGGCGAAGTCATCGTCGTCGTGGCCGATCTCGACCAGGCCGCCGGCGAAGACCGTCTCCCCGCCCCGCGACGGCTCGACCGGGCCTGAGCGCGGCTCCTTGCCATAGGCGGCGGGCGCCATGGGCGAATGGGACAGCAGGTTCAGCATATCCATCAGGAACAGCTCCTGATGCTGCTGGTCGTGATGCAGGCCCAGGGTGAACAGATAGCGGGACCGCGCGTCGGCCTCCTTCCGCCCCAGCCAGTCGACCATCCGACGGTCGATCTCGCGCCGGTAGGCCATCACCTCGTCCAGCGACGGGCGGGTCATCAGCCCGCGCTCGGGCCGCGCCACGCGCTCGCCCAGCGCCTCGTAGTAGCTGTTGAACAGGATCTGCCAGCGGTCGTCGACGGGCCGGTAGCCGGGCGTCTGCGACAGGATCATCGCCTCGAAGAACCAGCTGGTGTGCGCCAGATGCCATTTGCCGGGGCTGCAGTCGGCCATCGACTGGGCGGACAGGTCCTCCGCCGACAGGCCCCGGGCCAATTCGGGCATCGCCGCCCGAACCGTCAGGAACAGGTCGACGTCGTCGTCAAGGTTCGGCCGGATCGGCGAATGCACGTTCATGCGGACTGGGCTCCCCCGCCGTAGACCCCGAACATGGGGCTGAGTCAGCCTAACTGCCAGCCCGCCGGAACCGTTCCTGTCAGCAGGCCGGCGTTAAAACCCGCGCATGGCCTCGAGCAGCTCGTCGACCACCTCTTCCCGCGTCGCCCAGGAGCAGACGAAGCGCACCGAGCCGTCGTCGAAGCGGTAGCAGGCCCAGCCCAGGTCATTCAGCCGCTGGTGCGCCTTGGGCGACATGCGCACGAAGACCGCATTGGCCTCGACCGGATGGGCCAGGGCGAAGCTGGTGTTTGACGAAACCCCGGCGGCCAGGCGCTGGGCCATCAGATTGGCGTGAGCGCCGCCGTCCTCCCAGGCCTTGCTCTCCAGCAGGCCGAGGAAGGGCCCGGCCAGGAAGCGGCCCTTGGAGGCCGTCTGTCCCGCCTGTTTCAGCCGGTTGTCGATCCGCCGCGCCAGCGACTTGTCGAACATGACGATGGCTTCAGTGCAGTTGGCGCCCGCCTTCGCCCCGCCGAACACCAGGATGTCCACGCCCAGCCGGGCGATCTGGGTCAGGTCGAAACCCGCCGCCGCCGCATTGGCCAGCCGCGCCCCGTCCATGTGTACGCCATAGCCCTTGGCCTTCACCGGCTCGATCAGGTGGCGCAACTCTTCCTCAGTGTAGACCGTGCCGTATTCGGTCGATTGGGTCAGGCTCAACGCCGCTGCGGGCTGGCGGTGGCTGACCTCGGGCTCGTCCAGCGCCGCCTGCAGCGCCGCCAGCTCGATCTTGCCGGAAAAGCCCGGCAGGCCGACCAGGCCCACGCCCTGACCGAAGAAGCCCGGCGCCCCGGTCTCATCCGTGCAGATATGGGCCGCATGGTGGGCCAGCACCGCCTCGTGCGGCCAGGCCAGCATCGACAGGGCGATGGAATTGGCGGCCGTGCCCGAGAAGACGAAGCGCACCTCGGCGTCCGCATCCAGCCTTTGCCGGATCTGGTCCGCGGCGCGGGCGGTGACGTCGTCCGCCCCATAGGCGCGAGCATAGCCCTCATTGGCCGCGATCAGCCCCTGCAGGGCCGCGGGCGCCATGCCGGCGGTGTTGTCCGAACCGAAGTCGTAACGCACGCCCTACCCCTCGCTGCCGTGGTCCGTGGCCGGCTGGCCCGGCGCCGGATCGCTGCTCTTGCCCCTGCGGACCCTCGGCGCGGGCGGCGCTTCGGGCTCGTCCTCGTCGCCATACGGCACAGCCACCTGATGGGGGAAGGGAATCTCGATGTTTGCGGCGTCCAGCGCCTCTTTCGCGGCCTGCAGCACGTCGGCCTTGGCCTGCCAGTAGTCGCCCGACTTGGTCCAGGCCTGCAGCGTCATCTCGACCGAACTGTCCCGCAGGGCCGTCACCCCCGCCCACGGCGCGGGATCGGCCAGCACATGCTCGTGCGCCGCCGCCGCCCCGACCAGCGCCTCGCGGGCGGTGTTCAGGTTGTCGCCGTAGCCGACGCCGATCTTCAGCTCCATCCGCCGCGTCCGCTGGCCGGACAGGTTCAGGATGGTGTCGCCGAAGACCTTGGAGTTGGGCACCACGATCTTGACGTTGTTGGCGTCCGACATCTGGGTCAGGAACAGGTCCAGCCGCTGCACCGTGCCGACCCGCCCGCCCACGTCGATCAGGTCTCCGACGCGATAGGGCCGCAGGATCAGCAGCATGACGCCCGCCGCCACATTGGACAGCGTCCCCTGCAGCGCCAGGCCGACCGCCAGCGAGGCGGCGCCCAGCACGGCGATGATCGAGGTCGTCTGCACGCCCAGCCGCTGCAGTACGGCGATAAAGCCGATCAGGAAGACGATGACCCGCACCACCTGGACGGCGAAGCTGAGCACCGTCGGATCCTGGCGGAAGCCGCGCACCCGCCCCAGCCCCCTGCGCGTCATGCTCGACGCCCAACGCGAGGCGAAGATGGTGACGATGAAGATCAGGATGGCGATGGACAGGTTGATCGCGAAGTCGCCGGCCATGTCGGTCAGCTTGGCGATCATGGCGGCGTCGACCGCGGCGGCCTTCTGGCCCGCGGCCACCGCCTCGTTCAGGGGAGCGACGAGGTTGGTCATGGGCCGGGTCTAACGCCTGACCCGGCGATTGGAACCCTCCCCCGCGATTTTCAACCGCCGCAGGCGGCCAGAAGCAGCCCGCCGATCAGCGCGATGTTGCCGGTGAAGGCGTTCTGCGAGGTCTGGCGCATCTCCGGGGGCTGACGCCAGAAATCCAGCAGGGTCAGGTTGGCCACCACGGTGAAGACGATCAGCGCCGCCGCCGCGAACGGGATCAGCACCCCGACGATCAGCAGGCCGCCCCCCGCGATCTGAAGCAGCGACCCCAGCGTCAGTAGAGTCGCCGGGAACGGCCAGCGCCGGCTGGCCAGCCATCCGGTCAGATGGCGGAAGTGGAAGAAGTGCTGGATCCCAGCCCAGGCGAACACGCCGCCCATCAGGATCAGGCCGAGGTGGGGATGGGGTTGGAAGTCGAACATGGGACCGTCTCCGTGTCTGAGGCTTGCCCGGCTCCGCCGGATGTGGCTCTCTGTCTTCGATATCTAATCGATAGATATCTAATCATTCGATGTCTACAAGTAATTTCATGTCGCCTGAAGACTCTCCGATCGGTCTCGTTCTGGCCAAGGCCGCCAAGGGCTGCGGACGCGCGTTCGAGGACGCCCTGGCCGCCGCCGGCGGCTCCACCCCGGTCTGGCTGATCCTCCTGGCGCTGGTGCAGGGGCCGCACAGGACCCAGACCGAAGTGGCTGCGGCCGTGGGGATCCAGGGCCCTACCCTCACCCATCACCTGAACAACATGGAGCGGGACGGCCTGATCGAACGCACCCGCCTGCCCGAGAACCGCCGGGTGCATCAGGTGTCGCTCACCTCCTCCGGCCGGGACCTGTTCAACCGGCTGCGTCAGGCGGCCATGACCCACGACGCCCGCGTCCGGGAGGGGTTCACGCCGGAGGAGCTGAGCGTTCTTCGCGGCCTGCTGCTCCGACTCTCGGCCAACGTCCCGGACGTGCAGCTGCTCTAGGTCAGAATCGAAAACGCCCCGGAAGTCTCCTCCCGGGGCGTTTCAGTCAGCTCAGATCGTCAGGCTTTAGTTGAACAGGCCCGCGATGACGGCGGTGATCAGGCCGGTGGCGACGGCGGTCAGGACCACGTCATTGCCGCTGCGGACATACTGGTAGCCCGAAGGCGGCTGGCGCAGGCCGTAGCGGTTGTAGTCGCGGACCACATAGGCGCTGCCGCGATAGTTGGCGGGCATCCGCTGGCCATAGGCCCAGGCGCGGGTCTGATAGCCGCGCGGCGGGGTGTAGCGGCCCGCGCTGTAGCGGCGTTGCGACTGCTGCCAGCGGGCATAGGCGCGTTGGTCCTGACGCGCCTCGCGACGGTCGTCCCGGCGATCAGCCCGGTCGTCGCGGCGGTCCTGGCGCTGTTCGTAGCGATCCTGGCCGCGCGACTGCGCTTCGGCGGCGGAGGCCATGCCGACCGAGCCCAGAGCCAGGGTGGCGGCGATTGCGGCGGTGAGAACCTTTTTCATGGTCGTGTCTCCAGTTGCGGCCGAAGGATTTCGACTTGCCCGCAATCTGGACCCCGGCCCTTGAGCCGGGTCTGAACAGCCGTGCTCACCCGAGGTTCAGCGGGTGGGCGGCTTTTGAACGCCAGTGTTTCAGCGCTGTTACGCGGCCGCCTTACGCGGCCTGGGCCTCTTGCACAGTCGACAGCGCCCGCACGCCCGCACGCCCCGCGCTGACGCGATTCATGACCATAGCCAGGGCGGCGAAGTCGATCGGCTTGTTCAGATAGGCGTCGGCGCCCGCGTCCAGGCCCGCCTGGTGATCCTCGGTGCGGGCCGAGGCCGACAGCACCACCACCGGCGTGTCGCGGTTCGGGCCGCTCCCGGCGCGGATGGCGCGGGTGGCGGTCAGACCGTCCATCACCGGCATGTTCACGTCCATGATGACCAGGTCGAAGCGCTGCTCGCCCGCGGCCTCGATGGCGATCTGGCCGTTCTCGGCGGTGGCCGAGGTATGGCCCGCCGACGACATCCAGGCCTCCAGGATCATGCGGTTCACCGGGTGATCCTCGACGATCAGCACGTTCAGGGCCTGGCCGCCCTCGATCTCGGCGACGATGGCCTCGGCCGCGTCTTCCTCGATCCAGCGAACCACTTCGGCCTCGACGCTGAAGGTGAAGGTCGAGCCCTCGCCCACGGTCGATTCCACGGTGATGTCGCCGCCCATGATGTTGGCCATGCGGCGCGAGATGGTCAGGCCCAGCCCGGTGCCGCCGAAGCGACGCGTGGACGAGGCGTCGACCTGGGTGAAGGGCTGGAACAGGCGCTCCAGGTCTTCCGGCGCGATGCCCGAGCCCGAGTCGCGGATCATGAAGTCGAAGCGCACGGCCTGGTCGCTCAGCCGTTCGCCGCGCACCGTATAGGTGATCGTCCCGGCGTCGGTGAACTTGACCGCATTGGACAGCAGGTTGTGGATCACCTGGCAGACGCGCAGCGGATCGCCGCGCACCACGGCCGGGACCTCGCCCTCGCGCACGGCCACGAAGTCCAGGCCCTTGGCTTCCGCCTGGGCCTGGAACGGGCCGGTGACGCGCTTGTCCAGATCCTCGACGTTCACGTCGACGACCTCGAAGGTCATCTTGCCTGCCTCGATCTTGGTCATGTCGAGGATGTCGTTCAGCAGGCTCAGCAGGTTGTCGCCCGAGTTGCGGATGATCGACAGATATTCGCGCTGCGTCGGCTCCAGGCGGGTCGCCGCCAGCAGCTGGGCCGCGCCCAGCACGCCGTTCATCGGCGTGCGCAGCTCGTGCGAGATCACGCCTAGGAAGTTGGACTTGGCGTCATTGGCGGCGTTGGCCTTGTCGCGCGCCGATTCCAGCTCCTCGATCAGGTGAGCCTGATGCTCCTGGAAGGCGCGGATGCGCTCTTCCCGCAGCATGGTCATGGTGACCAGCACGAACAGGCCGGCCGCGGTGAACGGGATCACGGCCAGGAACTGCCAGAACTCGGGCGTGCCCCACAGGCTGCCGGCGATGATCAGCGCGGCGGCGCCGTAGGGCGAGGAAATCACGATGGCCTGACGCGGCGAGCTGCGAAGCTGCGCGAACACCAGCACATAGCCGGCGACCAGAAGGGTCATGCCCAGCGAGGGGCCGAAGGTGGCGCCCGAGAACCAGGCCAGCAGCGGCGCGGCGGCCCAGGCAGCGGTCGTGGCGGTGGCGACCGCCGGGAAGACCAGCCCCCAGCCGGCGCCGACGCGCTGGCTGATGCGCTTCTCGACCGCGCCGCGCAGGGCGCCCGCGGCCAGGGTGCCGACGAACCACAGGGTGGCGGCGGTCCAGCCGACCGTGGCCAGCAGGCCGATCGCCCAGCTGGCGATGATCAGGTAGCGCAGATACTGGGTTTGAAGGATGGCGCGCAGGGCCTGCGCGGCTTCCCCGGAGTCCGGATCGCTGCCGACGGGCTTCCCGATGCCGTCCGATTCAACCATTCCAGCCCCGCGATGCGATTGCACAACCCGGCGCGGACGCTACGGGGAACCCCCTAAGACGAAGTGAACGCTGACGCTTCTATGACAAACTCTGTTCGCTGATCTTAACCCTACGCGGCCTCGGCCGGCGTCAGGGCCTTGATCGAGAGCGCGTGGACCGGACCGGCCAGTTCGTCGCGCAACAGGCCGTTCACCGCCCGCTGGCGCTGCACCCGTCCCTGCCCCTCGAAGGCCGCCGAAACCACCGTCAGATTGAAATGGCTCTCGCCGCCGGGCTGCGCGTCCATGCCGCCTTCGTGATGGTGACCGGCGTGCCGCCAGCTGTCGTCCTCGATCTCCAGACGCTCCGGAGACAGCCCGGCGGTCAGTTTCTGGCGGATAATCGTCGCGATCGGCCCTTCGGGCATCGTCAAGTCCTTGTTGCGGTCTAATTCAGCCCTACACTTCGGGCGATGTCGTCTGCCTTTCAATACACGCCGCGCTTCAAGGACATGCGCATCAAGCCGCCCAAGCCCGAAGAGGAGGCTGCGGAGGCCGATGTCCTGCATCTCAAGCCCGGCGAGAAGCCCTGCAACTGGCCGGACTGCCGCCAGGCCGCCACGGCCCGGGCGCCGAAGTCGCGCGAGCGGTTGAACGATTTCTACGACTTCTGTCAGCGCCACGCGGGCGAGTACAACAAGGGCTGGAACTTCTATGCCGGCATGAGCGAGGGCGAGGTCCGCGCCGCTCAGGAAAATGAGGCCATGACGGGCGGCCGCCCGACCTGGGAGATGCAGGCCGGCAAGTTCACGCGCGAGGCCGCCGCCTTCGCCGCCAAGATGGGCACGTCCAACAACACCGGCGCCGGCTCATGGCGCGACAGCTTCGGCCTGTTCGGCCGCCGCACCAAGGAACAGGCGGGGCCCGAGGGCCAGGACGATCTGCGCCTCGGCAAGCTGGAACGGGCGGCCCTGTCCGACCTCGACCTTGACGCCCGCACCGACAAGAAGGCGGTCAAGGCGCGCTATCACGAGCTGCTGAAGCGCTTCCACCCCGACCTGAACCAGGGCGACCGCGGCGCCGAGGCCAAACTCCAGCGCGTGATCAAGGCCTACAAGACGCTGAAAAAGGCCGGGCTGGCCTAGGCTTGCACGGCGCGCCCCCTCCCCCTGCGCGCGGGTTTCAGCGTTTAGTTATCGAGAAAAATGATTTCGCGACATCTTTCTGGCTGGACTCTCCACGCCGGCGTGCCTACCTGGTCGTTATCGCGATAACGAAGCCGTTCGCGACGGCCCTCACGATGGAGACCTGACATGCAAGTCCTCTACACCGCCCACGCCACCTCGACCGGAGGCGGCCGCGACGAAGGCCGCTCGACCACCGACGACGGCAAGATCGACGTCCTGCTGTCCCTGCCCGCCGAGATGGGCGGCAAGGGCGGCGCCGGGACCAATCCGGAACAGCTGTTCGCGGCCGGCTACGCCGCCTGCTACATGGGCGCCCTGCGTCTGGTCAGCGGCAAGGCGGGCACGCCAGTCGGACCGGACACCAAGATCAGCACCTCGGTCGGCATCGGTCCGAACACCCGCGGCGAAGGCTTCAACCTGGACATCGCCATCAAGGTCACCGACCACGGCCTCGACCAGGCCGTCATCGACGACCTGATCCAGAAGGCCCACCAGGTCTGCCCGTACTCGAACGCCACCCGCGGCAACGTCGACGTGGACCTGTCGGCGGCCTAATCGAGGGTGGTCCGGTAGCGCAGCATCGCCAGCGTCCCGACCACCATCACGAACAGCGTCAGGGCCAGCAGGCTGGGGCCTGCGTTCTCGATCCCGACGCCCTTCAGCAGCGATCCCCGCACCACCCGCAGGAAGTGGGTGACGGGGATCGCCTCGCCGATCGCCTGCGCCCAGCCCGGCATGCCCCGGAACGGGAACATGAAGCCCGACAGCAGGATCGACGGCAGCATGTAGAAGAAGCTCATCTGCATGGCCTGCAGCTGGGTCTTGGCCAGGGTCGAGATCAGGAAGCCCAGCGCCAGCGAGCCGACGATGAACAGGTTCAGCCCCAGGATCAGGGCGATCCAGCCGCCGCTCATCGGCACGGCGAACAGCACCCGCGCCATGACCAGGATCACCGCCGCCTGGATCAGCCCGACCAGGACATAGGGGCTCAGCTTGCCCACCATGACCTCGAGCGGCCGGACCGGTGTGGCCAGCAGGCTCTCCATCGTGCCCCGCTCGCGCTCCCGCGCCATGCCCAGCGAGGTCATCATCACCAGGGTCATCGACAGGATCACGCCCAGCAGGCCGGGCACGATGTTGAAGGCGGTGACGGCCTCGGGATTGTACCGGCGGTGCACCACCACCTCGAACGGCTGGGCGCCCGGCGCCCGGTTGGCCAGCGGCCCTGTCAGCTCGCGCGCCAGCGCCTGCTGCGGCAGGCTGGCGATCGCCGCCACCGCCCCGCTGGTCGCCGAGGGATCAGCGGCGTCGGCCTCGATCAGGATCTGGGCCCTGTCGCTCCGCACCACCCGCCGGGTGAAGTCGGCCGGGATGACCACCGCGAACTGCACCTCGCCCCGCGCCAGCGCCCGGTCCAGCTCGCCCTGGCTGCGCGCCTGCAGGGTGATCTCGAAATAGCCGCTGTTGTCCAGCGCGGTCAGGATCGAGCGCGAGAAGCCGCCGTTGTCCTGCACCAGCACCGCCGTCGGCAGGTTTCGGGGATCGTCGTTGATCGCATAGCCGAACAGCAGCAGCTGCATGATCGGCAGGGCCAGGATCATGGCGTAGGTCAGCCGGTCCCGCGTCAGCTGGATGAACTCCTTGGCCATCACGGCCCAGGTGCGGGTCAGGGAGAACATCAAGCCGCCTCCCGCGCCTTCCCGGCGTCGATGTCGTGGATCATCTGGATGAAGACATCCTCCAGCGTCGGCCGCGTCTCGGTCCATGTCAGCGGGGCCTTGCGCAGTGGCGCGATCGCCGCCTCCAGCGCCGCCCGGTCGCGGCCCGAGACGTGCAGCACCGTGCCGAACGGCGCGACCATCTCCACCCCCGGCTTGCCCCGCAGCCCAGGCGCCAGGCGATCCGCGCCCGGCCCCTCGGCATGGAAGGTGATCAGGCCCGAGCCGTCGATCACCTCGTCCGCCGTCCCGCGCGCCAGGGTCCGGCCGCCCGCGATATAGGCGATCTCGTGACAGCGCTCGGCCTCGTCCATGTAGTGGGTCGAGACCAGCACCGTCATGCCGTCCGCCGCCAGGGCGTGGATCTCGTCCCAGAAGGTGCGCCGCGCCTCCGGATCGACCCCGGCCGTCGGCTCGTCCAGCAGCAGCAGGTCCGGCTGGTGCAGGGTCGCCGCCGCCAGCGCCAGCCGCTGCTTCCACCCGCCCGACAGCGTCCCGGCCAGCTGCGCCCGCCGCTCGACCAGCCCCAGCCGCTCCAGCGCCGCCTGCACCGTCGCCCGGCGGGTCTTCAGTTCGTGAATCCGGGCGGTGAAGGTCAGGTTCTGCTCGATCGACAGGTCTTCGTAGAGCGAGAATTTCTGGGTCATGTAGCCGACCCGCGTCTTGATCTCGCGCGACTGCCGCATGACGTCGAAGCCCAGCACCGTCCCCTCGCCGCTGTCCGGGGTCAGCAGGCCGCACAGCATCCGCAGGGTCGTCGTCTTGCCCGCGCCGTTCGGCCCCAGGAAGCCGCAGATGCGCCCGCGCTCGACCGTGATGCCGAAGTCCTTCACCGCATGCAGCGACCCGAAGGACTTGTTCAGCCCCCGCACATCGATGACCGGGTCCTCGCCGCGTCGGGTCGAGAAGGCGGAGCCTTCTGAGCGCGGCGAAGAAATGGAGCTCATCAGTCCGCCTCCAGCGGCGTCACATCCACCGGCAGGCCGGGGTTCAGCGTCGCGGCGTTCGCCGGCAGGGCCTCGACCCGATAGACCAGCCGGTCGCGGCTGCCGCGATTGTACAGGATCGGCGGGGTGAACTCGGGCCGGGCGCTGACCCAGGTGATCCGCGCCTGCCCTTCCCCGGCGCAGCCGTCGCAGCCGAAGCGCACCGTCCGCCCCGTGCGATAGCGGGCCATCTCGGCCTCCGGCACGAAGAAGACCAGCTTGACCTCCCGGTCCGGCAGCAGCGCCAGGATCGGCTGGTTTGCCGGCGCCCATTCGCCGGGACGGTAGAAGACCTGCTCGACCCGCGCCGCGGCGGGCGCGACCGGCGACAGCTGGCCCAGCCGCGCATTGGCCTCGGCCAGGCCGCCCTCGGCCTGCACCGCCTGCTGGCGCGCCTGCGCCACCGCGTCCTGGCGGGCGCCCAGGGTCGCCACCTCGCGCCGGCGACGGACGGCGGCGGTCTGGGCCCGGGCGGCGTCGCGGGCCGCCCGCACCTGATCCAGCCGCGCGGGCGCATAGATACCCTGGCGCACCAGCGGCGCGATCCGGTTGTAGTCGGCGTCCGCCTGCCGCTCGCTGGCCAGGGCCGCCTGCAGCTCGGCGTCATAGACCGACAGCTCCTCGGCGCGCTGGCCCTTGCTGAGGTCCTCGACCCGCGCCTGCGCCGCGCCGACCCCCGCCGCCGCGCTGTCGGCCTGGGCCCGCTGCACCCGCGGGTCGATCAGGAAGGTTCGGCCGCCGGCCTCCACCCGCCCGCCCTCGCGGACATACAGCTGCGCCACCGCCCCCGAGACCGGGGCCGACAGATACAGCCGCTCGCCTTCGACATAGCCGGTCAGGGTCCGCGCCGGCGCCGGGCGCAGGAACAGCTGCCAGCCCAGCGCCGCCAGGGCGACGAGGGCCAGGATGATCAGGACCGGGCGCAGACGCTTCATGGCCGCATTCCTCTCAGCATCGTGTCCAGGTGCTGGTCCGCCAGCTTCACCACATCGACCGGCGCCGCGCCGATCGGCTCGAAGGTCTCGCGCCAGACCATCGACAGGACCATCGGCCCCATCAGGCTGAAGGCGTAAAGGCGCGGATCGCCGGGCCGGACCTCGCCCCGCTTCTGCGCCTCGACGATCTGGGCGCTCATCATCTGGATGCCCGGTTCGACCACCGTCTCGTGCCAGATGGTCGCCAGTTCGGGATGGTTGCGGCTCTCGGCGATGACCAGCTTGACCACGCCGGTGATGCGCCGGTCGGTGACCACGGTCCGGGCCAGCATGCCGATGCCCGTCCGGGCCGCCTGTTCGAAGCCGACCGCCCCGGTCGCCATCGCCTTCACCCGCTCGATATTGGGCGAGATGGCGTCGCTGACCACGGCCCGGAACAGGTCCGCCTTGGTCTCGAAATACAGGTACAGCGCGCCCTTCGACACGCCGGCGCGCTTCGCCACCTCCTCCAGCCGGGCGGAATGGAAGCCGCGCTCGGCGAACACCTCCAGCGCCGCGGCCAGGATCTCGGCCGGGCGGTCGGCAGGGCGGCGACGGAATTTGGGCTCGCCCAGAGGCAGCATGGCGACACCTTGATAACTGACCGGTCAGTTATTAACTCCGCCGACACGGACTGTAAAGCATCGTTATTCCAACGCCTGCCCCGACGGACTGGACCATGCTGCGCGGGGCTTCTAAGGGTGGCGCATGACCTCCCCCCTCGACTCGACGCCCGATCCCCTGCTGACGCTGGAACCGCACCGCAACGCGACGGTCCGCGAGATCTTCGGCATCGACAGCGACATGTCCGTGCCGGTCTTCTCCGAGCGCGACAGCCACGTGCCCGAGATCGATGACGCCTACCGCTTCGATCCGCAGACGACCCTGGCCATCTGCGCCGGCTTCAGCTTCGACCGCCGCGTCATGGTCCAGGGCTACCACGGAACCGGCAAGTCGACGCACATCGAGCAGGTCGCCGCCCGCCTGAACTGGCCGCTGGTGCGCGTGAACCTGGACAGCCACGTCAGCCGCATCGACCTGGTCGGCAAGGACGCCATCGTCCTGAAGGACGGCAAGCAGATCACCGAGTTCCGCGAGGGCATGCTGCCCTGGGCCCTGCAGCGCCCCATCGCCCTGGTGTTCGACGAGTACGACGCCGGCCGCCCGGACGTGATGTTCGTCATCCAGCGCGTGCTGGAGGCGCAGGGCCGCCTGACCCTGCTGGACCAGAACCGCGTCATCCGCCCGAACCGCTGGTTCCGCCTGTTCTCGACCACCAACACCATCGGCCTGGGCGACACCTCGGGCCTGTACCACGGCACCCAGCAGATCAATCAGGGTCAGATGGACCGCTGGAACATCGTCACCACGCTCAACTACCTCGACCACGACGTCGAGACCGAGATCGTGGTCGCCAAGGCGCCGGAATACGCCACCGCCGAGGGCCGCCGCACCATCGCCGCCATGGTCCGCGTTGCCGACATGACCCGCAACGCCTTCATGAACGGCGACATCTCCACCGTCATGAGCCCCCGCACCGTCATCACCTGGGCCCAGAACACCGCCATCTTCGGCGGCGACATCGGCCTGGCCTTCCGCCTGACCTTCCTGAACAAGTGCGACGAGCTGGAACGCCCGACCATCGCCGAGTTCTACCAGCGGGCGTTCGGCGAAGACCTGCCGGAGGCGGCGACGCGGGTGAAGGTGGGTTAGGGCTCCCGTAAAGGGAGCGGCTTTTCGATCTGATCCTCCTTCGTGGTTGATGCGCAGGTCCGTCGCGCTTGAACCATTATGCACCGGGCATACGTCAAAATCGGTCGTCCAATCTTCCGAGCCCGACCGGGCGCCAGCGACGCGTGAATGGAAGCCTTGCCGTTGCGACCGCACCGGGTGAACCTCCGTGCGTCCCAGCCGTAGAGAGCGCCCCCTTGTCCCTCCGCGCCGCCGTCGCCGCCGCCCTCCTGCTCTGCGCCGCCCCCGCGGCCGCCTCAGCCCAGACGCCCGACTACACCCCGATACGCGCCGCCGAGGCCGCGCAGGCGGCGACGGCCCTGGCCGCCGCCACCCGGGACCTCTGCGGCCAGCGGATCGTGCTGCTGGGCGAGAACGGCTCCCACGGCGACGGGAAGACCGGCGCCTTCAAGGCCGATCTGGTGCGCAACCTGGTCACCGAGTGCGGCTTCGACGCCGTGGTGTTCGAGGGCAGCCTGTATGACTTCACCGCCCTGAACCGCGCCATCCGCCGGGGCGACGCCACGCCCCAGATGCTGGCCTCGGCCATGGGCGGGCTGTGGAACCAGAACCGCGAGGTGCAGGACCTGATCGGCTTCCTGTTCGCCCAGGCCCGCGACGGCCGTGTCCTGCTGGCGGGCATGGACGACCAGCTGGGCTCGCGTGGGGCCTTCTACTCGCTGGAGACCATGCCGCTGGAGCTGGCCGGCTTCCTGCCGCTGGGCCGCCGCGAGGACTGCGCCGTCCGCCTGAAGCAGCGCATCTGGTCCCGCTACACGGCGCGGGATCCCTATGACGACGCGAGCCGCGCGGCCCTGCGCGCCTGCCTGTCCGAGATCGACGCCGTGGTCGCCACCGCCCGTCTCGACGATCCGAAGGACCGGGCGGAGTACCGGAGCCTGATCGCCGCGTTCGGCCGCACGCTGAACCACGACACGCTCGGCCAGACCCAGCGCATCCACGCCCGCGACCGCGACATGGCCCGCAATGTCGAGGCCCTGGTGGACGCCCTGCCCGCCGACGCGAAGGTCGTGGTCTGGACCGCCAACAGCCACGCCGCCCGCGACGCCGGCGCCCATGAGCTGTTCGGCGACCAGTCCAACATGGGGCACCTGCTGGACATCCGGTTCGGGACCGACCTGTTCGCCGTCGGCGTCACGGCGGCGGGCGGCGCGTACCGCTACACCGTCCGGGAGGCGCGCCCGATCCCGGCCGCCGCGCCGGGTTCGCTGGAGGCCGTGGCGCTCGCCGGCTCTTCGGCCGATGTGGTCTGGGTCGGGTCGGAGGCCCTGTCGGCCCTGCCGCCCACGGTGGGCGCGGCCTTTGACCACAACCGGCCGGTGGTCGCAGAATGGGGCCTGGTCTTCGATGGCCTGGTGGTCTTCCGGACCGAGCGCCCGCCCTACCGGCTGGACGAGTAAGGGCTAGCGACCCTCGCCGTTGCGCCAGCCGGCCTCGGCCATCGCGCGCACGGCCTCCCGCACATCCTCGGGCCAGCCCTCGACCGCCGCGTCGAACGCCGTCCAGTCGCCCGCGAACAGCATGCGCGTGGCCTCCTCGTAGCCGGGCTTGTCGCCCGCCACGGCGGTCATGAAGCGGTAGGTCGCGTCCTTGGCCCTGCGCGCCCGGTCCGGCCCCTCGGCCTCCTTCAGCGCAGCCTCGACCAGCTTCCTCAGCGCCACCGAGGCGCCGCCGGGCTGGGCCGCCAGCCAGTCCCAGTGGCGCGGCAGCAGGGTCACCTCGCGCGGGGTGACGCCCAGCCTGGGGCGGCCCGGGCCGCGCTTCTCAGGCTCCGGCGCAGGGCTCAGGCGGGCCAGGGCGTCGGCGGCCGAGCCGCGCAGGTCCAGGTCGATCACCCGGCCCGTGGCGGCGTCGAAGACCAGCACCGCCTCCCCCGCCCCGCTCGCCGCATGGATCGCGGCCAGGGCCTCGCCCAGCGGCCCGCGGGCGATCAGGGCGTCGCCGGCGAAGGCGAGGACCGGGGTGTCGGCAGGCAGCGTCATGGCGTCTCTTCTCAAGATGGCCCGGTGGATTTACCCAGATCAAACTGGAAGATCAATATCACCCGGATATAATCATGAAGGACACGGCGCCGCACCCGCGTAATAAGGACGGCGCGCGGCGGAACCCCGCCCTCGTTTCCGCGCTGTTCCGGAACGCCTCCCCGGCTCCCGCATCACAGAGAAGATCCCCATGACCGACCAACGCATCGAAGGCGCCGCCACCGAGATCAAGGGCAAGGCCCAGTCCGGCCTCGGCCGCCTGACCGGCGACAGCAAGCTGCAGATCGACGGCGCCCTGAACGAGGCCAAGGGCAAGGCCCTGGACGCCTACGGCCGCGTCATCGACGGCCTGGACGGCCTCGTCGAGAAGGCCCCGACCCAGTACCAGGACAAGGCGCGCCAGGGCCTCGACTTCGCCCGCCGGAAACCCCTGCTGACCACCGGCATCGTCGCCGGCGTGCTGGTCCTGCTGGGCAGCCTGGGCGGCCGCCGCCGCTAAAGGTCTTTCCTCCCCCTAACCGTTGTCGGCCGCCTGTGCGAACAGGCGGCCGATTTCGTCATTGACCGCGCCGGGCCCGTCCAGCTCGACGACGGCGCTCAGGCGTTCGGACCAGCTCTCCCGGCGCACGGCCTCGCCCAGGCGCGGCGACAGGGCGGGATCGAGCTTGAGGCCCAGCAGGGCCTTGCCGCCCTTGATCGGACGGATCGCGGCGAACTGCACCGCCCGCGAGAACGAGGTGTAGCCCTTGCGTTGGCCGGAGATGACGCCCTCGACCCCGGCGACCTTCCGCTCCAGCGCCTCGAGGATGGCCAGCGAGCGCGGCTCGGCCCACAGGGCGGCGCGCAGGGCTTCAGCGTCGTCCCAGCCCATCTGATCCGACGGACGGGCCGCACTGAGGATGTGGGCCGCGTGGTTGGCGCCGATCCCGTGGGTCGCCTTCAGCCAGGCCGCCTGCGCCTTGGGCCGGGTCTCGGGACAGCCCTTCAGGATGTCGACCCAGACCGCCACCGGGCGGCCGGTCTGCGTCTCGAAATTGGCCTCGACCGTGGCGAACCACTTCTTCTGACGCTCGGTCAGCACCGCATCGCCCATCTCAGCCTCCTGACAGCCAGCCGGCGAGGTTTGTCATGTATTGGCGGGTCTGACGCGAGGCGTCGGGATCGCGGATCATGGCGTCGCCGGGCGCCTCGCTGACGAAGCTGGGACAGCCCAGGCGCGGGTCCCAGTTGTAGTCGGCGAAGTGGTGGAAGGTGCTCTGGGCCAGCCCCCTGCCCTTCCTGGCGCCTTGGCCGTCCCCACCCTCGAAGGCGACCGCGATGTTGAACGGGCGGCCCGTGACCTTGCTGGCGCCCGTGGCGATCACCCGCGCCTCGGCCACACCCTCGGGCGCGCCGACCCCGCCCTCGTGCGGGTGAGCCGGCAGCCGGTCCAGCACCCCGCCGCCGACGTCGCGCAGCAGCGGATGGACCTCGCCGACCGGGCGGATCGCCTGCCAGTCGCCGTTGGCGCCCGAGTGGTAGTTGGGGAAGTCGATATAGCCGGTCTCGACATCGTCGCGGGCGTTCCGCGCCGGATCGGGATCCAGACTGCTGGAGTGGAAATAGTGGGCGTCGCCGACCCCGCCCAGGGTGCAGACGCTGGAGCCGAGGTCCATGTGGTCGCGGGTGATCATCAGCCCGCCGCCCCGCGCCCGGAAGGCGGCGATGGCGGCGCACTCCTCGGCGTTCAGCCCATCGCCGACATCCACCGCGAACAGCCACAGCTGGTCATAGTCGCTGTCGGCCAGCCCGCCGATGACGGGGTCGGTCTGGCCGCCCGGCGCGGCGCGATCCCGGGCCGTCACCTCCACGCCCTCCAGCGAGGCGAGATGATCCGCCAACCGTGAGAACCGGCCGACGTGCCAGTCGTCCTCGACATTCTGGATCGTGGTCTGGAGCAGGATTCTGGGCATGGCGTTGTCTCCCCTTCTTCCAGTGAACCGCCGGACGGCGGTCTACGCAATCGCCTGACGGACGAAGGGCCGCCGGTCCTGCGACCGACGGCCCTCCCTGTTCAGTCCGCGACGGACCTCAGTCCGCCGCTTCGTCTTCCTTCACCTTGGCCGCGGCGCCGGTGGCGGGCGTCACGTCGAAGACGATCTTGCCGTCCTTCAGCTCGACCTTCACATGCCCGCCGCGGGTCAGGCGGCCGAACAGGATGTCGTCGGCCAGCGGCTTCTTGATGTGCTCCTGGATCGTCCGGGCCAGGGGCCGGGCGCCGTAGAGCTCGTCGAAGCCGTTCTTGGCCAGCCAGTCGGCGGCTTCGTCGGTCAGTTCGATGGTGATGTTCCGATCACCCAGCTGGTGTTCCAGCTGCATGATGAATTTGGACACCACCGACTTGATCGTGTTGGAATCCAGCGCCTTGAACGCCACGATGGCGTCCAGACGGTTGCGGAACTCCGGCGCGAACAGGCGCTGGATGGCCTTTTCGTCCTCGCCCTCGACCTTGCCCCGGCCGAAGCCGATGGAGGCGCGGGCGTTGTCGGCGGCCCCGGCGTTGGTGGTCATGATCAGGATGGTGTTCCTGAAGTCGACCTTCTTGCCGACCGCATCGGTCAGCATGCCGTTGTCCATCACCTGCAGCAGGATGTTGTAGACGTCCGGGTGGGCCTTCTCGATCTCGTCCAGCAGGACCACCGAGTGCGGATGCTGGTCGACGGCGTCGGTCAGCAGGCCGCCCTGGTCATGGCCGACATAGCCCGGAGGGGCGCCGATCAGCCGCGAGACGGTGTGCCGCTCCATGTACTCGGACATGTCGAAGCGCTGCATCTCGATGCCCAGGGTGGACGCGAGCTGTTTGGCCACTTCCGTCTTGCCGACGCCGGTCGGGCCGGAGAACAGGAAGGCGCCGATGGGCTTTTGCGGATCGCGCAGACCCGCGCGGGCCAGCTTCATGGCCGCCGAGACCTGTTCGATCGCCGCCTCCTGGCCGAAGACCACGCGGTTCAGATCGGTCTGAAGCTCACGCAGGCTCTCGGTGTCGGACTTGGACACCGACTTGGCCGGGATGCGCGCCATCTTGGCGATGACGGCCTCGACCTCCTTCTGGCCGATGACCTTCTTCCGCTTCGACTCGGGCAGCAGCATCTGCGACGCCCCCGCCTCGTCGATCACGTCGATGGCTTTGTCCGGCAGCTTGCGGTCGGTCATGTAGCGGGCCGACAGCTCCACCGCCGTCCGGATGGCGGCGTCGGTGTAACGCAGCTTGTGGTGGCCTTCGTAGGAGGTCTTCAGCCCCTTCAGGATCTTGATCGTGTCGTCGATGGTGGGTTCGTTGACGTCGATCTTCTGGAAGCGGCGGGCCAGCGCCCGGTCCTTCTCGAAGTGCTGGCGGTACTCCTTGTAGGTGGTCGAGCCCATGCAGCGCAGGCTGCCCGAGGCGAGCGCCGGCTTCAGCAGGTTGGACGCATCCATCGCCCCGCCGCTGGTCGCGCCGGCGCCGATGACGGTGTGGATCTCGTCGATGAAGAGCACGGCGTTGTCGTGCGTCTCCAGCTCCTTGACCACCTGCTTCAGGCGTTCCTCGAAGTCGCCGCGGTAGCGGGTGCCGGCCAGCAGCGCGCCCATGTCGAGCGAGTAGATGGTGGCGCCCTCCAGGACGTCGGGGACCTCATGGTTGACGATCTTGCGGGCCAGGCCTTCGGCGATGGCGGTCTTGCCGACGCCGGGGTCGCCGACCAGCAGCGGGTTGTTCTTGGTCCGGCGGCACAGGATCTGGATCGCCCGATCGACCTCGGCGTGACGGCCGATCAACGGGTCGATCTTGCCCTTGCGGGCCTTCTCGTTGAGATCGACGCAATAGGCCTCCAGCGCCTCTCCGCCGGTCTTGGCGGCGGCGGCGTCCTCGGCGTCCTCGGGGCTGGCGCCGCCGGTCTTGGCCGGACGGGTTTCACCCGCGCCCGCCTTCTTGGCGATGCCGTGGGCGATGAAGTTGACCGCGTCGTACCGCGTCATGTCCTGCTCCTGCAGGAAATAGGCGGCGTGGCTTTCGCGCTCGCTGAAGATGGCCACCAGCACGTTCGCGCCGGTGACTTCCTCGCGGCCCGAGGACTGGACATGGATCACCGCGCGCTGGATCACGCGCTGGAAGCCGGCGGTCGGCTTGGCGTCGTCGCCGTCCGAGGTCGCCAGCGCGGCCAGGTCGGTGTCGACGTACAGGGTCAGGGCGGTCTTCAGCGCCGTCAGATCGACGTTGCAGGCCGTCATCACATTGGCCGCGTCGGGATCATCCACGAGGGCCAGCAGGAGATGCTCGAGCGTCGCGTACTCGTGACGGCGCTCGTTGGCGTAGTGCACCGCGCGGTGCAGGGTCTCTTCGAGAGGACGGGAAAACGAAGGCATGGAGGTTCCTCTCAGTCCTTTTCCATCGTGCATTGAAGCGGGTGCTGGTGGCGGCGGGCGGTCTCGATCACCTGGGCGACCTTGGTTTCGGCCACCTCGTAGGTGAAGACACCGCAGACCCCGACGCCATGCTGGTGCACATGCAGCATGATGCGGGTCGCGTCCTCGCGGCTCTTCTGGAAGAACCGCTCCAGCACGTAGATAACGAACTCCATCGGCGTGTAGTCGTCGTTCAGGATCAGCACCCGATAGAGCGAGGGCTTCTGAAGTTTCGGCCTTGTTTCGGTGATCGTCGCGGAGCCGGAGCCCTCGCCCTGATCGCCGATCTTGCGTGACGGCGGCATTCGTTGTCCGGTTTTGGGGGAGTCGGAAGGACAGATAGGAAGTGTCCGCCGCTTTTGTAGATGCGTCCAGTCACAGCTTACGTGAGAGAGGCGCCGAACCGCTCACCTCTCCATTCGCGAAGGCGGATGGGGAGGACAGGTCGGCGCGTCAGCGGCGACCAGGAGGGGGCGGCGCGGACAGAGGGGATTGGCGGGCCGGCATCCAACGCCTGCGCCGCCCCCTCCTGATCGCTGGCGCGATCTGTCCTCCCCATCGCCTTGAACGGGCGATGGAGAGGTGAGCTGTGTGCGAATTTCAGTTTTTGGAGCCGCCTCATCGTCGCCTTCGCCCCTCGCGGAAGGTCCGGCGGCGGTCGGGATCGGGCGCGGCGGTCGGAACGACCGGCTCCGAAACTTTTTCCGGCGGTCCAGAAAAAATCGAGTGCGAAGAGTGCGGATCGTCGCGCACCCGTCCGGCCCGGAGGCGGGCGGCGAAGCGTAGCGCGCGCCGCGCCTTCTTGACGACGCGAACCCAATCCCGGACGCCGCGGCCCTGACGGCGGGCTTCGGCCGCCCGGACCACGGCGAAGCGATGGATCGCCGGCATGTCCGCAGAGCCGTCATCGAGGAAAAACGCGCTGATCATGCCCGACAGGATGACACGGCCATGCGTCGGGATTGGACGTAGGGGCGAATGACCGAAGATTCACGGGACCTTGCGGCTCGTCCGCGCGATGCTCGACCTCGGCCGGATGCGCCGCCGCGGAGATTTCCATGTCCCCACTCATCGCCCTGGCCATCGCGGCCCTGCTGCAGACCCAGTCGGCGGAGATCCCGCAGGGCCCGGCCCTGACCGAGGCCGTGACGGCCAGCGACGCGGCCTTCTTCGAACTGTTCTTCGAGGGCTGCGATCCGGACCGGCTGGCAGCCATGGTGACCGACGATTTCGAGTTCTTCGACGACCGCGGCGGGCTGATGGTCACGACCGGCGCGGCCTTCGTGGACCAGTACCGCACCCGATGCGAGGCCCGGCGCGCGCCCGGCGGCTGGAGGACCCGCCGCGAGATCGTACCGGGCACGCTGCATATCTACCGGATGAACGCCTACGGCGCCGTCGAGACGGGCGAGCACCTGTTCTACGAGGCCCAGGGCGACAACGCCGAGGTGCTCGCCGGACGCGCCAAATTCAGCCAGATCTGGAAGCTGGAGGACGGCCGCTGGAAACTGGCCCGGGTGTTCAGCTACGACCACGGCCCAGCGTCGGAATAGGCGCGCGCCGCCTGCCCTGCTGACGTGAACGGGGCCGCGCCCGTGGGATAGTTTCGGCGAACCCGAACGCAGGAGCGGCGAATGGACAAACTCGACCTGAAGAAGGCCCGGAAGGACCTGTTCAGCGCCCCGCTCAATCGTTTCACGCTCATCGAGGCGCCTCCGGTCGCCTATCTCATGGTGGACGGCCACGGCGATCCGAATGCGGCGCCGGAGTACGGGCGCGCGGTCGAGAGCCTGTACGCGACGGCCTATGCGGCCAAGTTCATGTGCAAGGCCGAGGGGCGCGACTTCGTCGTGCCGCCGCTCGAGGGTCTCTGGTCCGCGCCGAACCCCGAAAGCTTCACGGCGCGGCGCAAGCATGAGTGGGACTGGACGATGATGATCATGGTCCCCGACGACCTGGATCAGTCGATGTTTCAGCAGGCCGTCGCCCGCAGCAGGGACAAGGGGATCGAGCTCGCCGCCACGCTGCGGCTCGAGACGCTGTGCGAGGGCCTCTGCCTCCAGGCCCTGCATATCGGGAGCTACGATGATGAAGGCCCGCTGCTGGCCAGGCTGCACGACGAGATCATGCCCCAAGGCGGCTACGAGTTCGCTGGACGGCATCACGAGGTCTATCTCAGCGACCCGCGAAAGACTCCGGCGGCGAAGCTCAGGACGCTGCTGCGTCAGCCGGTGCGAAAGGCTTGAGGGTCGGCTCGAACGGACGCGAAAAAGGCCCCGGCGTTTCCACCGGGGCCTTCGGTACGCTTACTTAAAAAGCAGAGCGCCTTAGCGGGCGGCCTGGAACTTTTCGACCGAGGCGGTGACGCGCTCGTTGATCGGCTTGAAGCTGTCCTTGACCGAGGCGGTCAGCACGTCCGTCGCCTTGGTGACTTCAGCCAGGTAGGCTTCGGTCGCCGTCTTGGCCCAGGCGGTCTGCAGCTCGAGCAGTTCCTGGATCGAACGGGCGGCGGTCAGCGACTGGGCGGCGGCGACGCCGTCTTCCCAGGACTTCTTGCCGTAGGCCAGCGAGGCGGCCGACAGGGTCTCGGCGCCCTTCTGGGCGGCGGTGGCCGAGGCGACGATGGCTTCGAGGTTCTTCTTGCCTTCGGCGTTCAGCTCGGCGAGGCCCGCGGCCGACTTATCGGCGGCTTCGCGGAAGGCCTTGGCGCCGGCGGCCTGGATCTTCTCGGCTTGAGCCGTCGCGGTCTGGGCCGAAGCCTTGACGTTGGCGGTGGCGGTTTCGACGGTCTTCTTCACGGTTTCGGCGCTGTCGGCCATGGAAATCTCTCCTGAACCTTGGGCGGCGGGGGCCGCTGATTATTTTTCTCGCGTCGGGGGAGCCGTCGCGACGAGGCTCATATGGTGCAAGTGCGAAGAAGGGTCAAGGGAGATTGTGCACTGCACAAAACTTTCATGAACCGGCGTTCCCGCTACGGTTCACAAAGTTGTTGACGGCCTGTTTACCCTCATGAAACCCCCCGCGCCCATGTTAGCCTCATGTCAGCGTCACGCCGGGGGGCCGTCGTCGCGCTACACTAGTGAGGCTTGCCGCTTGCCGTTGACTGCATTGCTCCGCCGGGGATGGCTCTCGCTGATGCTGGTCGTCGCTATCGCGATGACGCCCGCCGCCACGCCCCTCGTCGCCCAATCCGCCGACAATGCGCGCTACGCCGCCATCGTGGTGGACGCCCAGTCGGGCGAGGTGCTGTTCGCGCGCCATGCCGACAGCCGCCGCTACCCGGCCTCCATCACCAAGGTGATGACCCTGTATCTGACGTTCGAGGCGCTGGCCGAAGGCCGGGTCAAGCCGGACGACGTCCTGACCGTTTCGCCCCACGCCGCCAGCCAGCCGCCGTCCAAGCTGGGCCTCGCCGCCGGCCAGACCATCACCCTGGACGACGCCATGAAGGCCACGGCGGTGCGCAGCGCCAACGACATGGCCGTGGCCATCGCCGAGCATATCGGCGGCTCGGAAGCCCGCTTCACCGCCCAGATGACCCTGAAGGCGCAGGAGCTGGGCATGACCCAGACGCGCTATGTCAACGCCAACGGCCTGCCCGACGCGCGCCAGCTGACCTCGGCCCGCGACCTGGCCATCCTGGCCCGGGCCATCATGCGCGACTATCCGCAGTACTATCGGTATTTCGGCCTGCACGACTGGGCCTACAACGGCCGCGACTACCGCAACACCAACGGCCTGCTGCACTCGGGCAACGGCTATGACGGCATGAAGACCGGCTACACCAACGCCTCGGGCTACAACCTGGCGGCCTCGTCGGTGCGCGACGGCCGCCGGCTGATCACCGTCGTCCTGGGCGGCCGCTCGACGGCCAGCCGCAACGCCCACGTCGCCGCCCTGATGGACACCGGCTTCGAGGTCGAGCGCGCCCGCTCGAACGGCCAGGTCATCCAGGTGGCCCAGACCTTCTTCGAACAGCGCGGCTTCGGCGTCGGGCCCGAGGCCACGGGCCCGGTCCAGTACGCCTCGGCCGGCGCGTCGGAGGACGGCGAGGACAGCGGGGTCGCCTACACCGCCCTGGCCGCCGCGCCGCCGCAGCCGACCCGCGTCACCCCCGCCCCGTCCGAGCGCACGCCGGAACGCGCGCCCGCGCCCATTCAGCGCGCCGAGGCCCGTCCGGCCGATGTGACCACCATCCTGAACGGCGGCGTGCCCGTCGCCTCCCCGCCCGCGCGCACCCCGCCCCGCGCCCCGGCCCGCCCGGCGCGCGAACCGGCCCGCGAGCCCGCCGGCCGCTGGGCCGTGCAGGTCGGCGCCTTCCGTGACGAGGCCGTGGCCCGCGACTGGCTGACCGAGGTCAACCGCCGCTTCCGCGCCCAGTTCACCAGCGCCGAACGCACGGTGCAGAACGCCTCGGGCTGGTACCGGTCGCGCTTCACCGGCATGACCGAAACGGGCGCCCAGGCCGCCTGCGCCGCCCTGGCCGAACGCCGGGTCACCTGCATGGTCGTCCGCCCGGACTAAAGGGCCCCGGCGTTTACCATCCGTGTAAGGCGCGGATTAAGCCGCCGGCGCGATCCTTCTCCCGAGGGGGAGTTGGAGGCGTGATGTTTCCGTCCTGGGTTCCCCATGGACTGTTCCGGTTGTTCCGCCGGTCCGACGCGGCCCACAACGACCTGCGCAGCCTCGTCGAGAACAGCCGCGACGTCCTGTGCCGGCTCGGCCCCGACCTGCGCATCCGCTACTGCTCTCCGTCCTGCGAAACCGTGCTGGGCTGGACCCCCAAGGCGCTGATCGGCCAGCTGCCCTCGACCTTCGTGATGACGGAGGACCGCGCCGTCATCGCCGACGCCGTCGTCAGGGTGGAGCGCGGCGAGGAGCCGGAGCCGACCACGGTCCGCGTGCTGCGCCCCGACGGCGACATGGTCTGGGTCGAGACCACCACCCGCACCCTGCGCGGCGCCGACGGCCGGCCCACCGAATTCATCCTGGTCATGCGCGACGTCACCGAGCGCCAGGCCCTTCGCCTGCGGCTGGAGCAGGAGGCGGTGACCGATCCGCTCACCGGACTGGCCAACCGCCGGGCCTTCGACAGCGCGGTCGAGCGCGAATGGGCGCGGGCGGTCCGCGACGAGTCCGAGATGTCGCTGATCCTGCTGGACGTCGACTGCTTCAAGGCCTTCAACGACCGCTACGGCCATGCCGCGGGCGACGACGCCCTGCGCCGGGTCGCCGCCGCCATGCAGGGCGTGGTCCGCCGCCCGGGCGACCTAGCCGTGCGCTACGGCGGCGAGGAGATGGCGGTCATCCTGCCCCGCACCCCGGCCGCGGGCGCGGCCCGCGTCGCCCGCACCCTGCGCGAGGCCATCGAGGCGCTGGGCGTGCCGCATGCGGACAGCGCGTTCGGCGTCCTGACCGCCAGCGTCGGGGCGGCCACGGCCGAGGCGGCGGTGGGGCGGACCATCTCCATGCCCGAGGGCCTGCTGATCGGCGCCGACGGCGCGCTGTACAGGGCCAAGGCCAACGGGCGGAACCGGGTCGAGACGGTGGTCCTGCTGGCCCCCAAGGGCGATCGCCGGGCCGCGTGAGCCGCACCGCCTTGCCGCACCGCCGCTTTTCCCCTATACGCCCCGCCTTTCCAGGACCTCGGTCCCGGTGCGGAATTCCAAAGGGTTCGGGAAGTCATCCCGGCCGCCGCCTCGGGAACCATCGTGGAACGGACTTACCCGGTCCGCTCGCGCCGATGTCCACAAGGGAGACTAACCGCATGGCTCTTTACGAGCACACGGTCATGACGCGCCAGGATATCTCGGCGCAGCAGGCCGAAGCGCTGAACGACACCATCAAGGCTCTGATCGAGGAAAACGGCGGTTCCGTCGCCAAGATCGAGTACTGGGGTCTGCGCAACCTGACCTACCGCGTGAAGAAGAACCGCAAGGCTCACTACTCGCTGCTCGCCGTCGACGCCCCTCCGGCCGCCATGGCCGAAGTCGAGCGTCAGCTGTCGATCAACGAAGACGTGCTGCGCTGGCTGACCGTCCGCGTCGAGGAACTCGACCTGGAACTGTCGCCGCTGCTGGCCCGTCGTGAACGTGAGCGTGAACGCGAACGTGAGCGTGGTCCCCGCGACGACGCCCCCGCCGCCGAAGCGACCTTCTAAGGAGTTCGGAACATGACCGACACCACCGCCCCCTCCCCGGGCGCGCCGGCCGGCTCCGGCCCGGCCCGTCGCCCGTTCTTCCGCCGCCGCAAGGTGTGCCCGTTCTCCGGCCCGAACGCGCCGAAGATCGACTACAAGGACGTCAAGCTGCTGCAACGCTACATCAGCGAACGCGGCAAGATCGTCCCGTCGCGCATCACGGCCGTTTCCCAGAAGAAGCAACGCGAGCTGGCCAAGGCCATCAAGCGCGCGCGCTACCTGGCCCTCCTGCCCTACGTGGTGAAGTAAGATGAAGGTCGTTCTGCTGGAACGCGTCGATAACCTCGGCGCCATCGGCGACGTCGTCACTGTCAAGGACGGCTTCGCCCGCAACTTCCTTCTGCCGCGCGACAAGGCCCGCCGGGCCACCGCCGCGAACCTGAAGGCGTTCGAACTCGACCGCGCCGCCATCGAGGCCCGCAACGAGAAGAACAAGACCGACGCACAGAAGGTCGCCGACAAGATCGACGGCCAGACCTACGTCATGATCCGTCAGGCCGGCGAAACCGGTCAGCTGTACGGATCGGTCGCCGGTCGCGACGTCGTCGAAGCCGTTCAGGCTGAAGGCGGCAAGATCGAGCGCTCGCAAGTCGTGCTGAACGTTCCGATCAAGACGCTGGGCGTCCACGAAGTGCTGGTTCGCCTGCACGCCGAGGTCCAGGCCACCGTCAAGATCAACATCGCCCGTTCGGCCGACGAAGCCGAGCGTCAAGCCAAGGGCGAGGACGTGATCAAGTCGGCCTACGACGAAGACCGTGAAGCCGCCGCCGAACAGGCCGCGGACATGGTCGCCGGCGGCGCCGGCCAACAGGACGGTCTCGGCTCCGAAGCCTGAGTTCAGTCCTGATACTGAAAAGACACGGCGGCGCAGGAGCGATCCTGCGCCGCCGAACTTTTTTCGGGCGGGAGACGACGCGGGCGCAGTTGCAGGCCAGGGCGCGCTTCCCCCGTTCCGGACGATCCCTCTGCGGGGTCACCGCGACCGGGGCTCTTCCCGCATCATCGCCGTGTAGAGCTTCAATGCGGCCCTGTCGCCGCGCTTCGCCCCCTGGAAGAGGATTTTGTAGGCCGCCGTCATGGCCGCGGTCAGGCCGCCCGTCGCGATGGCGGTCAAGGGCGCCGGATCCACCAGGGCTGACGAGGCGCCGCTCAGAACGAACGCCAGCGAGGGGTCTGTGAGGTTGGACAGGAAGGAAGACTTCCGGACCCTTTCCCGAAGCCCCGCGGCGCTCGCGCGCAACTCCTCCCGCACGATCGTCTGGGCCGCCGCGTCCGAGAGAACCTGGTCGCGACCCGCCAGCCGGACCGCACGAAGCGCGCGCGAAAGATCATCGCGCCAGATCGCGAAGGCCTCTTCTTCAGCGTGTATGCGCGCCAGGTCCTGATCGTCGATGCGCGAGACATCCATCAGGTAGTCGTTGAACAAGGTTCCAACCCACTGATGGGTCACGTCGAGCGTCTTCGCGCTTTGCCGGAACTTCAGAGCCAGATAGTCGACCATGGCGGGGTGGGTGCAGACCAGCTCCGTCCCGGCTTCCCCGGCGATGCAGAGGTCGATGTTCACGTTGTTGATCGGGAAATAGTACCGGAAGTCCTCGACGGCGTTCTCGTTCATATCGAGAAGCCCGATACCGAGGGGTCTCTTGGCGAATGGATCATACCTTTGGACGGTGTCTATGAGGTCCTGATCGTACCAATCTTTCCCTGTCTGAGTGTCTTCGAATCCATCCTGATGCGGATAGTAGGCGAAGGCGAAGGCATCGCCGTCAAACGCGTAACCGGCGGATAATTCCAGAGCCTTCGAATAGGGAATTACATTGATCAGATCAGCGTCGAACAAGGGTTGCATGCCCAAAAGCTGGCGCAGCTCCCAGTCCAGGCCGGAATAGTTGTGCTCATCTTCCCGATGTTGGTTCGGATCGTAGGTCCGGATCGTGACGTCCACTGTCTTGTGGTACAGCAGCAGCCTTCTGATGAAGGTCGGATCCAGCTTGTCGTAGTCCGCGTAGGACTGATATTCGCCGGAGAAGGTGCGCGACGCTTCGAGAAAGCCGGCGCCCGGTTCGCCGCCACGGGGCGCCCAGGCGCGATCGACCTCCAGCAGTTCATAACCCAGCTCGCGACGCTGCTCTTTCGGCAAGGCCTCGAGCGCCGCGATCATCGCCTCGGGACGATCCTCGCGAAGGAAGTTCCGGTAGGCGATGAGGCGATGCATGGCGATGAGCCCCGGGCGGGTGAGAGCGCCGAGGGTCGCCAAGTCTCCGGACAAACGCAACTCTCGGTGGTCGCGGCCGGCGTCAGAAAAACCCGGAAACAGAGGAAGCGCGGCCTCGAGTGCCAAAAAGACACGGCGGCGTAGGGGAAACTCTGTGTCGCCGAACTTTTTTCCGGCCGCCGCTTGACGCATTTATGACGCATCGCAATATCGCATCTGCTCATCGAGACCGGCTGAGGGATAGGCCCTTTGACGTCGGGGCAACCTGCGGACCTCCGTAAGGTGCCAACTCCTTCGGGACCCCTCCCCGGGTCACGGCAGATGAGAGCCCGGCCACAGCCGGACTCCCTCCATCTGTCACCGCAGGCGTTCCCGACAGAGCAGGAGACGATCATGCGCGCCTTCCAGGCTCACCTCCCGACCGTCCACGCCCCCGGCCTCGTTGCGCCGCGCGACCTCATGCGCTGCGCGGGTCCGATGCGATGTCGCCGTTCGCTGTAATCGGCTGACCACCCGGTTTCACACCGGACCTGAACACCCAGAACGCAAGCCCGGACCCCCGGCGATCGCTGCGCGCGACGCTGACCGGAGACCTGCGCCTCATCGAGAAGAGAGCCTCCCATGACCCCCTCCCCCCGTTTCCGCCTGACCCTGTTCGCCGCCGCCTCGGCCACCGCCCTGCTGGCGGGGGCCGCCCAAGCCCAGACTGCTTCCCAGACCGCTCCCCAGAGTTCGCCGCCGCAGACCGAAGCCACCCAGATCGACGACGTCGTCGTCACCGGCACCCGGGTGGTCGGCCGCTCGCGCCTGGACACCGTCGCGCCGGTGGACGTCGTCACCGCCGAGACCCTGCAGCAGCGCGGCTCGACCGAACTGGCGACCCAGCTGTCGGCCAGCGTCCCGGCGCTGAACTTCCCCCGCCCGTCCGCCACGGACGGCACCGACTCCATCCGGCCCGCCACCCTGCGGGGCCAGGGGCCGGACCAGACCCTGGTGCTGGTCAACGGCGTCCGCCGGCACGCCACCGCCCTGGTCAACACCAACGGCTCGGTGGGCCGGGGTTCGGCCGCCGTCGACCTGAACGCCATCCCCAGTTCCGCCATCGAGCGGATCGAGGTGCTGCGCGACGGCGCCGCGGCCCAGTATGGATCCGACGCCATCGCCGGGGTCCTGAACCTGCGTCTGCGGGAAGCCTCCAGCGGCGGCGGCGCGACCGTCACCTACGGAAGCTATCTGACCGACTACAGCGGCTACTACGGCCGGAACGACGACATCTCGGACGGCGAGAGCCTGACCGTTTCGGGCTGGCAGGGCTTCGGCCTGGGCTCGGACGGCTTCATCACCGCCTCGATCGAGTATCGCGACCGCGAACGCACCAACCGCAGCGACATCGACCCGCGCTACGCCCCGGCCCGCGTTCGCGGCGGCCAGGGCGATCCGGAGTCCGAGGACCTGGCCATCTATCTGAACGCCGGCAAGCCGCTGGCGGCGGGCTGGGAGGCCTACGGCTGGGCGGGCTACCAGACGCGCGACGCCTCGGCCGCCGCCTTCTACCGCACGCCCGACGACAACGCCCAGAACCCCGCCTATCCGGGGCCGGGCCGGATCTATCCGGACGGCTACCTGCCCTACATCCTGACCGACAGCACCGACTGGACCGCCGCCGCCGGCGTGCGCGGCCAGGCCGGCGGCTTCGACGTGGACATCAACGTGGGCTACGGCCGCAACGAGATCGAGTTCGGGGTCGAGAACACCCTGAACCCGTCGCTGGGGCCGACCTCGCCCACGAGCTTCGACGCGGGCTCCCTGACCTATGACCAGCTGGTGCTCGGCATCGACGCCGCGCGCCAGTACGAGGTGGGGCTGTACGGCCCGCTGAACGTCGCCTTCGGCCTGGAGGCGCGCCAGGAAAGCTATCAGATCGGCGCGGGCGAGCCGGGCTCCTACCAGCGCGGGACCTTCCTCAACATCGGCGGCACGGATCTGAGCTGGGGCTCGCGCGGCTTCACCGGCTTCACCCCCGCCAACGAGGTGGACGAGGACCGGCACAACGTCGGCGTCTACATCGACCTGGAAGGCGAGGTGTTCGAGAATTTCACCGTCTCGGCAGCCGCCCGGTACGAGGACTATTCCGACTTCGGCGACAACGTCTCGGGCAAGCTGGCGGCGCGCTACGACTTCACACCAAGCTTCGCCGTCCGCGGCGCGGTCTCGACCGGCTTCCGGGCGCCCAGCCTGCAGCAGCAGTACTTCACCCAGACGGCCATCCTCTACATCTCCAACGTCCCGTACGAGACCGGCACCTTCCCGTCGGTGAGCCCGGTGGGATTGGCGCTGGGCGGCACGCCGCTGGAGGCCGAGACCTCGACCAACTATTCGCTGGGCGTCGTCTACCGGAAGGGCGCGTTCGAACTGACGGCCGACGCCTACCGCATCGACGTGGATGACCGCATCGTCCTGTCGGAGACCCTGACCGGCAGCGCCACGGCGGCGGTCGGCACCAACGCCCGGGCCATCTTCGACCTGCTGCAGCCCTACGGCGCCTCCGCCGCCCGCTTCTTCATCAACGGGGTGAACACCGAGACGACCGGCCTGGACGTGGTGGCGCGCTACCGGATCGACGAGGGCTTCGGCCGGCTGGACTTCACGCTGGCGGCCAACGTCAACGACTTCAAGGTGACCAAGACCCCGACCACGGCCTCGGGCATCCTGCCCACGCCCGTCTCCCTGTTCGCGCGCCAGGCCACCCTGCGGTTCGAGGAAGGCACGCCGCCGTGGAAGGTCGTGGCCCAGACCGACTGGAGCAAGGACAAGTTCGGCGGGACGATCCGCGTCACCGGCTTCGGCGACGTGCTGGCCCCCGGCGCGACGGCGGCGACCGACCTGCAGCTGGGCGAATCCCTCGTCGTCGATCTGGAGGCCCGTTACAGCCTGACCGACCGGGTCACCCTGGCCGTCGGCGCCGACAACGCCTTCGATGAGTACGCCGAACAGATCCTGCCGGCGAACAACACCTCGGGGGCCTTCCCCTTCTCCAACTTCTCGCCGTTCGGCTTCAACGGGCGCTTCGTCTACGCCCGCGTCGCCCTGAACTGGTGACGGCGGCGGCGCGGACGGTTCGCCGTCCGCGCCATCGACCGTTGTTTCGCCATAAAATCCGCCGACAAGCTGAGCCGTTCTGAGGGAGCGGGTCATGCGTGCGGTTCTGACGGCGGTTCTGGCCGCCTGTCTCTTCGTGGGGTCGGCGTCGGCCCAGTCCGGCATGACGCTGGACGACTTCGTCACGCGCGCCAACCGCATCCCGCTCAATCCCACGGCCATGCTGCGGCCCGACGCCCACCGCCTGAAGGGCGAGGCCGAACGGGCGTTCCGCACCGTCGGGACCGAGATCGAGACGGCCCGCGCCGCCGGCCGGACGCCGCCCGCCTGCCCGCCCGAGCAGATCAACCTGAACGTCCGCCAACTGCTGGCCCACCTGAACGCGATCCCCCAGGCCCGCCGCCAGCGCATGAGCGTCACGGACGGCATCCGGTCGTGGATGGGGTCGCGCTATCCCTGCCCGGGCTAGAGCGAAATCGGTTGAGTTGGACGCCGTCCAACTCGGCTCAGATTTCGCTCCAGCATAATTCTGGAGCCTGATTCACGGCGTCGGTGAAATCGCGAAGCGATTCCACCTCAACCGATCAGGCTCCAAGCCGTTAACTGATCCGGTTACGGAATTCCGGACTGCCCACAGCGCCTCGTCATCTGTCCCCGACCACGGGTGCGTCCAAGCATGACGCATCGCCCTGGTAAGGGCATGAGCATGACGATGAACGCCTTCGCTCCCGCCGCCTTTCCGTCGATGGATTCCGGGTCCATCAGCTCGCTGCCGCACAACCTTGAGGCGGAGCAGGCGCTGCTCGGCTCCCTGATGTTCGACAACGGGGTGTTCGAGCGGCTGAGCGACCGGCTGCGGGGCAGCCATTTCTACGAGCCCTTCCACCAGCGGCTCTACGAGGCGATCGAGGACCACATCCGTCAGGGCATGCTGGCCGAGCCCACCATCCTGATGGAGCGGTTCAAGCAGGACCCGGCCTTCCAGGAGTTCGGCGGCCTGCGCTACCTGGCCGATCTGGTCGACCGCGCCCCGCCCGGCGCCAACGCCCCCGACTACGCCCGCGTGGTCTACGACCTGGCCCTGCGCCGCGACCTGATCCGCATCGGCGGCGAGATCATCAAGGAGGCGCCGAACCCCGAGACGCCCGCCGACGAGCAGATCGAACAGGCCGAACAGACCCTCTATTCGCTGGCCGAGACGGGCAAGCCGTCCTCCGGCTTCGTCAGCTTCTCGCACGCCCTGTCCGGCGCCGTGCAGATGGCCGCCGAGGCCTATCAGCGCGACGGCAAGCTGGCCGGTCTGGCCACCCACCTGGACGACCTGGACTCCAAGCTGGGCGGGCTGCATCCGTCCGATCTGCTGATCCTCGCGGGCCGTCCGTCGATGGGCAAGACGGCGCTGGCCACCAACATCGCCTTCAACGTGGCGCGCTCCTATCGCTGGGAGCCGACGCCCGAGGGCCGCAAGACGGTCAACGGCGGGGTGGTGGCCTTCTACTCGCTGGAAATGAGCGCCGAGCAGCTGGCCATGCGTATCCTGGCCGACGCCTCGGGCGTGTCGTCCGACAAGCTGCGCAAGGGCGAAATCGACGCCTCGGACTTCGGCAAGATCCGCGACGCGGCGGTCGAGATCGGCGAGAGCCCGCTCTACATCGACGCCACCGGCGGCCTGTCCATCTCCAAGCTGGCCGCCCGCGCGCGGCGGCTGAAGCGGATGGAGCACGGGCTGGACCTGATCATCGTCGACTACCTGCAGCTCATCACCACCGGCGAGAACAGCCAGAAGAACCGGGTGCAGGAAGTGTCCGAGATCACCGGCGGTCTGAAGGCCCTGGCCAAGGAACTGTCGGTGCCGATCATCGCCCTGTCGCAGCTCTCGCGTCAGGTCGAACAGCGCGAGGACAAGCGACCCCAGCTGTCCGACCTGCGGGAATCGGGCTCGATCGAGCAGGACGCCGACTGCGTGATGTTCGTGTACCGCGAAAGCTATTACCTGGGCCGGGCCGAGCCCAAGGAGGGCACCGAGGAACACCTGCAGTGGCAGCAGGACATGGACCGGCTGGAGCACCAGGCCGAGGTCGTCATCGGCAAGCAGCGCCACGGCCCCATCGGCATCGTCAAGCTGAGCTTCGACGCCGACACCACCAAGTTCGGCAACCTGGCCCACGGCCAGGGCTACAGCAGCAACTACGAGTGATCGGGCGGGCGCGGTGGCCGTAGGGATCGTGGGGAGCGCGTCCGCACGCCGCACGCGCCGCGGTTGACTCACTCCCGCCCGAAGATAGGCTAACCCGCGTGTCGTCTGGGGAGACGACTTGGGGGGTATCATGCGAAATCTTGTCGTCAGCGCGCTTGTCGCGTCGTCTCTCGCCGCCTGCGCGACAGCGCCGGTGCCGAACATGCGTCCGCTGAACGCGGAACAGGCCGCGGCGATGGGGCCGACCCCCATCGTGGTGGTCGAGGACAACAACGGCGTCGCCAAGACCTGGTTCGCCCAGGACAGCTCCGCCGCCGGCGCAGGCTACGGCCTGATCGGCGCCCTGGTCACCGCGACCATGGATGCGATCATGAACTCCTTCCCGGCCCGGCGCGCCGGCAAGGTCTCCGACGAGATCGCCGAGGTCATGCCGGTTGATGAGATCAACGCCTCGCTGGCCGAGCAATTCCGCCGGCAGATGGCCGCGGCGTCGGGCGGGACCGGCGTCGTCTTCTCGGAAGTGTCCACCGTCCAGAAGCTCACCGCGCCCGAGCCGCTCAACGATACGGTCGAGATCGACGCCGACTACCGCCTGTCCGAGGACGCCAGCACGCTGCAGGTGATCGTGACGATCAGCTATCTGAATCCGGCGATCCCATATGTGACCCCCTATACCTTCGAAGGGTCGCCGCCGAAGTCCGAACTGTCGGGCCCGACCTATCGGAACACCTTCACCTACAACTCGCGCCAGCTGCCGATCCCGGTCCTGACGCCGGACCTGCGCGAGCGTCTGATCGCCTCCATCCACGAGAGCGCCCGCGACGAGAACGGCGCCATGCCGGTGGAAGGCACCGACGCCTTCAAGGCCATGAACAAGGAGCTGGAGCAGGCCCGCGACGACGAGCTGACCAAGGGGGAGATCGGCATCTTCCTGGCCCGCGAATGGATCAAGGACAACGGCGCCCTGCTGCGCGCCGAGATCGAGAACGCGCACGTCTTCATCGCCCGCTATACGCTGCTGGACCTGAACCGGACGGCGGTGCCCAGCCTGACCGGCCAGGATGAACTGGTCGAGACCCTGCCCGACGGCCGCACCGTGCGCCGCATCGGCGCCGGGACCATCACCGGCTCCTACGTCTCGTCGCCGGCCGAGGTCGTGGGCTTCACCACCTATGGCAACACCATGAGCATCGCGCGCGTGCACCAGGACCGCATGACCGCGATCCGCGAGGCCGCCCGCCCGTCGCGCCGCTCGCGATGAGCGGCGTCGCCCGGACGGTGGCCCTCATCGCCCTGGCGGGCCTGGGCGCCGGCGGGTGCATGACCGATCATGGCTACGTCATGATCGGCGGCCCCGAGAAGGCCTACTACGGCTATCTGGACACGCCGACGGCGGACGGCGGCCACACCGTCCGCGTCATCCGGCCCGATCCTGACACCGCCATGGCCTACTGGGAACGGCGGGCGCAGGAGCTGTGCGGCGGCAAGGTGAAGCGCAAGATCATCCACACCGCGGTGCGCCCGACGGTGCTGTACGAGCACTACGGCGGGCGGCCCGGCGACTTCAACGTCGAGGGGATGGTCTACTGCGAGGGCGAGGCCGCTCCGGCTGCCGAGCCCGTCGTCGAGGTCCCGCCCGCCGCCTCCTGATCAGCGCAGCTCCACCCGGCGCGCGCCGGCGGGGATCTTCAGCTCCCCGTCGGCGAAGGCCGCCGCGCGGCCGTCGATCCGCACGGCGGCCGGCGGCGTCTGGCCCTTCGGCCACGGGATGACGAACCCGCCCGGCGGCGTCACGCCCGGCTCCAGCGTCAGCACGAAGCCGCGTCCGTCCCGGCGCAGGCGATAGGTCAGCGACCCGTAGGGGGTGCGCACCGCGCGGACCCCGACGCCTTCGCCCTCCAGCCAGGCGGTCGGCACGCCGGCGGCCAGCATCAGGGCGTGGTCGCTGTCGCGCTCATAGACCAGCAGGTCCAGAGCCGAGCGGATGTAGTCCGAGCTGATCCAGGCGTGCGGCATGTCGCCGATGAAGCGCGGCTCGCGTTCATCGCGGCCCACCACCTCGGCCCAGCCGTTCCACGCCCGGGGACGCATGTCGGCGAAGTAGAAGTCCAGCGCCCGCAGCGCCTCGTCCCGTCGTCCCAGCCGCACCATGGCCCCGACATTGCGCAGTTCGTAGGGCGTGTAGTCCTTCCATCCCTGGCGGTTCTCCTGCCGGGCGGTGAAGTTCTCCCACCACTTGTCGAAGGTGCCGGTCAGCAGGTCCTGCGGCAGGTCGTCGACCAGCCCGCCCGGCGACAGGGCGATGGTGGTGGAGGTGGCGTCGAAATCGCCCCGGTCGGCGGCCCCGGCGATCCAGTCGATGCCGTGCGCCCGCGCCGTCGCGGTGATCGAGGCCATGATGTCGGCCTTGAACTGGGCTTCCGAGGCCCGGAAGCGGGCCGCGGCTTCGGCATCCCCCAGGGTCTCGGCGATGAAGACCGCGTCGCCGTAGCCGCGCAGGCCCCAGAAGTCGTCCCAATAGCTGTAGGCCGGACGGTCGGAATAGCCCTCGTGGCTGATGGTCGGGGGCAGCAGGCCGTAGAGGTGGCGCTTGTCCGCCGCCTCGAACTCGGCGGTGCGGGTCGAGGCGCGCAGTTCGTCCATGTAGCGGATAGCGCCCTGCACCTGCGGCCAGACCGAGCGCAGCAGCGTCGCGTCGCCGGTGTAGCGATAGGCCTCGGCGGCCAGGAAGACGAACTCGCCGTGGCTGTCGTTCTCGGGCACCGGATCGGCGCCCCGGCTGTCGGCGCAGCACGGCACCTTGCCGTTCTCGAACACCAGCGGCGCGAACCAGCGCAGATAGTCGGCCGACAGGTCCGCGTGGCCCAGCCGGTTCAGCCCCTCGGCCATCATGGCCCCGTCGCGGATCCAGCTGCGGTTATAGCTGCGCGTCCCCGGCTGCAGGATCGGCCCCTGCCGCGACATCAGCATATGGGCCAGCGAGGCCTTCATCACCGCCTCCACCGGCCCGGCGGCCGGCGGCAGGGTGATGTCGAACCGGTCCAGCTTCTCGCGCCATTGGGCGGCGGTCTCGGCCTGCCGCGCCGAGAAGAAGGCGGCGGGGTCGTCCGAGCCCTGGGTGTCGGCGAAATACAGATGGCTCCGGGTCAGCGGCGACATGAAGCCGAAGGTTCGCGTCTCGCCCGGCGCCAGCGTCACCTCATAGACGAAGGCGCCGGAGGCCAGGCCGGTAGGGTCCACCACGGTCCGGCCACTGGTGCGGCCCGAAGCCAGAAGACTCTGCGGGTCCGATCCCGCGTCGAAGGTCGAGGCGACATAGCGATCCGGCGCGACGATGGGCCGGACGGCGGCGCCGCCGACCAGCGGCAAGACGCCGTGCGTCTGCCAGGTCATGCCTTCGATAGGGGCCACGCCGCCGGGCGTGGTCAGGAACTGGCTCGGCCCGTTGACCTGGAACGGACGCGCGGCCAGCGCCAGCGTCAGGGTGCGCGGGCGATCCGAGGTGTTGGTCAGGTCATAGCGGCCATAGATCGACGGCGGACGCCGCCCGCCCTCCGCGAAGGCCGTGGTCTTCAGCGTCCAGCCGTCGCCTTCCCACGTCACGGAGGGGATCGGCAGGTCGCCGCCCGCGAGGCTCTGGGTGATGTTCACATCGGCCCAGGTCACCAGCCGACCGTTGTCGAGCACGAACGGCTCGACGGTCTGCCCACCCCTGCGCAGCTCAATCGCGCCGTCCTCGCCCATCAGGCCGCTCTCGCCGCCGCCGTCGACGCCGACTAGGGTCCAGTAGGGCTGCTCGCCCGCGAAGCCGCGCGGATAGAGGCCGCGGCGGCTCTCCCCAGCCACGGCCAGCATGAAGGTCGTCGGGGTCTCGCCGAACGACAGGGGCTCGATCTCGAGGCTGTTCAGCGCATAGGCGTCGGCCGCCGCCTGGCCCAGGCGCTGCCCCGCGCCCGCCTGACCGACGACGCCGCTCTCGTCGCGGGGCGCCTCCAGGTCGAGGCGCAGCCAGCGGGCCGAGGCCTCGGGCGTGCGCAGCCAGTCGACGCCGCCGTCACCGCCGTTCACCGCCGCCAGCTCGCGCCAGTCGCGCCCGTCCGACGACGCCATCAGCCGATAGCGCGACGCCCCCATCCGCTCGGCCCAGCGCAGGGTCAGGCCGCCGAACTCCCGCTCATAGCCGAGGTCCAGCGTCAGGCTCTGCGCCCCGGCCCCCGTGGTGCGCCAGAAGGTCAGCGGATCGTCATCGACCGCGCGGGCGGCCAGGTTGACGCCGTCCTCGCTGGACGCGCTCACCACCGGACGCGGGGCGACCGACGGCTCGGGCGGCAGGTCGCGCAGCTCCAGTTGGTCGATCTCCAGCCAGCCTTTGCCGCCCTGCCCCGCCGTGACCACGAACTCGATCCGCGCCGCGCCGCGGAAGGTGCGGTCGGGGTTCGGCCCCCAGGCCCAGATGATCTGGCGCTTCTTGATCGTGTAGCGGGTCCAGCCGTTCGCGGCCTGGAAGGCCCGCACCTGGCGCCAGTGGACGTTCTCGCCCGAGGCGTCGGTGAATTTGATCTCCAGCGTATTGGGCAGCATCTCGCCGCGCGCCCAGAAGCTGATCTCGTAGTTGTCGGGGACCGCCAGATCGAGCGTCCGCGCCGCGAAAGCGTAGCCGGACCGGCCGTTGAAGTCGTAGTCCAGCCGCATCGCCCGGCCGTCGTGGCCGTCGACGGCCGAGATCGCCGAGGACACGTCGGTGGAGGCGTCGGCCTTCCACGGGGTCAGGGTCTCGAACGTGTCGAGCGCACGGGGGGCCTGGGCGTGAGCCGGGAGCGCGAGGGCCAGGGCGAAGGCGGCGGCGATGACAAACGGGCGCATACAAACTCTCCGCTCATCCCGGCGAAAGCCGGGACCCAGTCCTGTCCAGCGTGACGCCGGCGTTCAGGGGATCAGCGACGGCGTGATCCCGGTTCCGCTCCTTCGCCCAAAACACTGGGTTCCGGCTTTCACCGGGATGAGCGGACGATTTGGTTCAGCCCTTCACGCTGCCCGCGAGCATGCCGCGGATGTAGTAGCGTTGCAGGGCCAGGAAGAGGATCAGCACCGGGGCGACGGTGATGACGGCGCTGGCCATCATCAGCTCGACGTCCTGCACATGCTCGCGCGACAGCGCCGCCAGCGCCACCGGCAGGGTGTAGTTGGACTGGTCCGTCAGGATGATCAGCGGCCACAGGAAATCGTTCCAGCTGCCCAGGAAGACGAACAGCGCCAGGGTCACCACGATAGGCTGCAGCGTCGGCAGCACCACCCGGCGGAAGATCTGCCCCTCGCTGGCCCCGTCGATGCGAGCGGCCTCCAGCATCTCGTCGGGAATGCTCAGCGCGTACTGGCGCACCAGGAACAGGCCGAAGATCGAGGCCAGCCACGGCACCAGCGCCCCGGCGTAGGTGTTCACCAGCCCCATCGACTTCAGCATCAGGAACAGCGGCAGGGTGCCGATCTGGGCCGGCACCACCAGCGCCCCGACCAGGATCTGGAAGATCCGCTCCCGTCCCCGGAACCGCAGCTTGGCGAAGGCGTAGCCGGCCGGCACCGTGAACAGGAGGGCCAGGATGGTGCCCAGCGTCGCCAGGGCGAAGCTGTTCCACAGATAGCGGCCCATGCCCTGGCTCACGAACAGGTCGCGATAGTGCTCCAGCGTCCAGACCTTGGGCAGCAGCGGCGGCGGGAAGGCCGAGGCCTCGCCGGTCGACATGAAGCTGACCGACAGCATCCAGGCCAGCGGGAACAGCACCAGCAGGGCGATGACGGCGACGGCGACATTGAGCAGGATCGGGCGCAGCTTCATTCGTACGCCCCCACCCGCCTGGCCACCGCCAGCTGCACCAGGGTCACCGCCAGGATGCAGAGGAACAGGACGAAGGCCACGGCGCTGGCGGAGCCCAGGTTCCACCATTTGAAGCCCTCTTCGTACATGAAGTAGAGCACCGTCACGGTCGACTGGGCGGGCCCGCCCTGGGTCATCACATAGGGTTCGGCGAACAGCTGGAAGAAGCCCGCCACCGAGATGATCGAGACCAGCAGCAGGGTTGGGGCGATGGCCGGCAGGGTCACGTGCCGGAACTGCTTCCACGGCCCGGCCCCGTCGATGCGCGCGGCCTCATACAGGTCGTCCGGCACGGTCTGCAGGACCGCCAGGAAGATCAGCATGTTGTAGCCGAAAATCTTCCACACCACGAACATCAGGATGGCCGGGATGGAGGTCGAGGGATCGCCCAGCCAGTCCACCGGCTGAAGGCCCACGCTGGAGATGGCCCAGTTGATCACGCCGTAGCGGGTGTGCAGCAGGTAGTTCCACAGCACCGCCGTGGCGACCAGGGTGGTCACATAGGGGGCGAAGAACATCACCCGCCACAGCGGCCGCCACTTCACCACCCGCGCGTTCAGGATCACGGCGGCGCCCAGCGAAGTGGCGATGGACAGCGGCACGCCCAGCACGGCGAACAGGCCGGTGTTCTTCATCGCGCCCCAGAACAGCGGATTGGTGAACAGCCGCTCGTAGTTCTGCAGGCCGACGAAGCGCATGTTGCCGATGTCGGCCAGCGCATAGATGTCGAAATCGGTCAGGCTGAGCAGCAGGGCCGCGAACACCGGAATGGCGAAGAAGACGCCGATGGCGATCAGCGCCGGGGCGACGAAGCCCCAGGCCGCGCGCTCGCGCTTGCGGGTCATGGGCGCGCCGCCCGCGTGCGGTACGGGCTGGGCGGTCATTCGGCCCTCCCCTGTTCGATCATCCAGCGGCGTTTCTCCAGCAGCCGGTCGGCGCGGCGGTCGATCTCGGCCGCGGCGGTCGCGGGCGTGTATTCGCCGCGCACCATGCGTTCGGCCACGATCTGCATCTCGGTCACGATCCGCTCCCACTCCGGCACCTTGGGCACCGCCTTCGCCCGCGCCAGCTGGCCCTTGAAGGCGGCGATGTAGGGATCATTCGCCACCGTCGGCGCGGCCCAGGCGCTTTCGCGCGCCGGCAGGTTGCCGGTGATGCCGTTGAAGATCGCCTGCACGCGCGGCTCGGACAGGTAGCGGACCAGCTTCCACGCCGCCTCCTGATGCGGCGACGAGCGGTAGACGACCAGCGACGACCCGCCGGGCGCCGAGGCCCCTGGCCCGGTCGGCCCCGGCACGCCCGAGGTCATCCAGCGCGTGCCCGGCGCCAGCCGCGTCTTGAAGTCGCCGATGGTCCACGGGCCGGAGAAGTAGAAGCTGAACCAGCCGCGCTCGAACTCGGTCCAGACGTTGGAGATCTGCGCCGCCGAGGCCAGCGGGGCCAGCTTCTCGTCGAACAGGCTCTTGTAGAAGGCCAGGGCCGCGATGAAGGACGGGTTGGCGAAGTTGCCGCGCGTGTCCCGGTCGCGCAGCAGGGCCTCGTCGCCCTGCAGGCCGAAGGTGAGCAGCTGCTCGAACTCGTTGACCGGCAGCAGCACGGCGTACTTGTCCGGCCCGACCACGCGTTTGACCGCGTGCATCGACTGTTTCCACTCGGCCCAGGTCTGGGGCACGGCGTCATAGCCGGCGCGCTCGAGAATGTCGGAGCGGTAGAAGATCAGCCGCGTGTCCACATACCAGGGCGTCGCCATCGGGCGGCCGTTGATGCTGTTGGTGTCCAGCACCGCCGGGAACTGGTCGTTCAGCAGGTCGGCGGCGAAGTCCGGCGTCGGGCTGATCGCGCCGATGGCCGTCATCTCGGACACCCAGGTGTTGCCCACCTGGCTGACGTCCGGCAGCGAGGCGCCGGCATAGGCGGTCAGCAGCTTGGAGTGGGCCGCCGTCCACGGCAGGGCCTGGACCTCGACCCGGATGCCGGGGTTCAGCCGCTCGAACTCCGGCAGGATCTGACCGACGTTGGTCGCCTCATTGCCCATGGCCCAGAAGCGCAGGTGGATCCGGCCGTCATTGCGAGGGCCGCAGGCCGTCAGGCCGGACGCGGCCGCCCCGGCCAGAAGGCCGAGCGCCGTCCGCCGATCCGGCCGGGTCAGGTTCATGCGTCCAGCCAGCCGCCGGTGAAGCCGGCCTTCTGCAGGCCGCGCGTCAGGTTCGGCTCGCCGCGCATATGCTTCCACACCAGGTCCGAGCGATGGTTCTCGATCTGGATGACGATGGGGCCCTGGTCGATGCCCAGGTAGTCGTCGGCGACCCAGCCGATGCCCGGCAGGATCTTGCCGTGCCGCAGCTCCGAGTCGCTCTGGGTCAGGGTCGGGTTGAACGAGTCCAGGAAGCCGTAGCGGGTGTAGATTCCCGCGCCGTAGCGGGCCTTCATCGCCTTCAGGCAGGCGGTGACGTGGTCGGGCGCGAAGGGGATGGAGGCCATGGCCGCCGTCGGCGCGATCGTGCCGTCGTCACGCTCGCCCGGGCCGCGCGCCGAATAGCTGAAGAACTCGCGCTCGCGCCCGTCGATCACCTGGCGGAAGTCGCCCGGCCCGTCGCAGGCGGTCAGGCCCCAGACGTTCTCCGAATAGCCGGCCCAGCCCTGCGGATTGTCGATGGCGTATTTGCGCTGGGCCTCGACCGCGCGGACGCTGTTCTGGAAATAGTCGAAGCCCGGCATCTCGGCCTGCTGCTGACGCAGCCACGGATCCTGGATGCCGCGGAAGTCGACGTACATGTGGCTGAACTCGTGCCCGAACAGGGGCGCGAAATGCAGGTGCTTGGGACCCCAGCGGTCGGTCCAGCTGTGGTCGTAGACGCTGCACCACTCGTCCCAGACGGTGGTCGGCACGGGATGGGTCGAACTGCCGATGGCCAGCAGCAGGACCAGCATGCCCTCGTTGTAGACGTTCCAGTCGGCCGGGATGTAGCCGCTCTCCGGGTGCCAGCCCATGGTGATGCGGTTCGGACGGACCACGGCCCAGTCCCACTCGACCCGGTCGTAGACGGCCTGGGCCAGACGCCGGATCTCGGCCTCGGCGGGGTGCTCCCCGTCGAACCAGCGGGCGGCGAACAGCATGCCCGCGACCAGGAAGGTGGTGTCGACCGTCGACAGCTCGGTGCGGCCGAAGCGGTGGCCGGTCTTCATGTCGAGGAAGTGGTAGAAGAAGCCCTTGTACCCGCCCACGCCGGCGGCCTCCGGCCCCTGCGGCAGGTCGTGGAAGAAGCGGATGGTGGTCAGGGTGCGCTCGCGCGCCTCCTCGCGGCTCATCCAGCCGCGCTCGACGCCGACGGGCCAGCAGGTCAGGGCGAAGCCCACGGCGGCGACCGAGCTGAAGGACGGCGTCGGCCAGCGGTCGGGCGTCAGGCCGGTCAAGCGGTCGGTGACGTGGACGAACCAGTCGAAGGTCCGGCGTTGCAGGTCGTGGACGGCGGGATCGACGCGGGTCCGGATCGGCGAGACGGCAGGCTGAGCCATGGTCGTGCACCCCGCCGCCGCGAGGGCCGCGCCGGCGACGGCGGAGCCCATCAGAAACCGTCTGCGATCCATGGGGTCCATCCTTACTCGAAAACACACTCAGTCAAAAAATCGGCCGCCCCCGGGGTTGGCCCCAGGGGCGGCCGTCAGGCTCAGGAGACGATTACCAGCGGTAGCGCAGGCCGACCTGGAAGCTGCGCGTCGGCAGGAACTGGGCGGTCGGATTGCCGAACGTCGGGTTCAGAGCGGAATCCGGCGTGTTGTTGTTGATCCGGTAGGTCTGGTTGAAGCTGCTGAAGTTCTTGAAATCCAGAACGTTGATCGCGTCGAAGGTCAGTTCGACGAAGTCGCCGTTCGGGAGTTCGATCTCCTTGGCGATCCGCAGATCGACCTGACGGTAGGCCCAGGCGTTCGGGATGATGAAGTCCTTCTTGTCCGGATAGGCCTCGAACCAGCCGGGCTTGGCCCCGCTGCCCGGGTTGAACTTCGTGAACGGCAGGCCCGAGCCCAGGGTGATCAGGGTCGACAGGCGGAAGTCGTACGGCAGCTGCACCGTGCCCGACATGACCAGGCGGTGACGCTCGGCGCCCGGCGAGTTGAACTCGGGGGTGTACGAGGTCCACGGATAGTCGAAGTCGAAGTTGCCGGTGCCCTGGTCGCGGCTGCCGTTCTGGGTGGCTTCCGTGAAGGTGTAGGCCAGGTTGAAGCCCCAGCCGCTGTCCCGGGTGAACGGCTTGTCGGCGGTGATGAAGATCGCCTGATAGTCGCGCTCACGGTCGTGGTTCGAGACGAAGACGCCGTCATTGAAGTTGAACGGCAGGCCGGTCACCGGATCGATCAGCGCCGACGGACGGACGGCCGCCGGAACCTGATTGTTCGTCGGGTCGATGTTGGCGCGGTACCAGCCGAACTCGTTCTTCGTCTTGGCCCAGGAGAAGGTCACGGCCGTCTGCCAGTCGCCGAACTTCTGGCGGACGCCGATGTTGAACTGGTCCGTCAGCGGCGGCGGGGCGTCGTCCTTGATCAGGAAGATTTCGCCGCGGCCGACCGTGCCCTGCAGCAGGGTGTCGAGACCCGCCGGGGTGGCGTAGATCGGGTTCCACGCCACGGTGTCCGTGCGGCCGCCGTACGACCCGCCGGCCGGCGAGAAGTAGATGGTCTTGTTCAACTGGTAGGGCTTGAAGCGCTCGTCGAAGGCGAAGTTGAACGCGATCCGGTCATAGTACCGGCCGGCGCCGCCGAAGATCACCGTACGCTCGTCGCCGAACACGTCGTAGCTGAAGCCGATGCGCGGCTGCCAGGCGTCCTTGAAGGCGTCGCGCTTGCCGTCCGAAATGTAGTCGTTGATGTCGAGGTAGGACGGGAAATCGAAGCCGGCGACGCCGTCGATGGCCGTCAGCAGGCGGCGGACCACGTCCGGCGTACGCCAGTCGTTGTTGACCGCGTTGTCCTCATAGTCCCAGCGCAGGCCGAGATTGACCTCGAGCTTGTCGGTGATCTGCCAGTCGTCCTGGATGTAGGCGCCGAAGACGTTGTTCTCGGCGTCGACCGGATCCACCGGCAGGTTCAGCGACACCTGGGTCGGGATGGTCCGCGTGCCGTTGACCTCAGGACGCGCATCGACGTCGTAGGTGAAGAACGGGTTCCGGTTGAACTGCTTGTAAACATACAGGGTCTGCATCGAGTACTTCACGCCCATCTTCAGGGTGTGAGTGCCCATCCAGTCGATGTCGCTGAACGTCAGGTCGTCACGGAAGGTCAGGACCTCCTGCGTCAGGTCCTGGTTGTTCGTTCCGCCGCCGTTGGTGAAGATCGTCGAGGCGATGGTGCCGTAGCCGAACTGGAAGCCCGGAAGGCCGCCGACGCCGGTGCTGGCGTCGCCGTACTCCACGAAGCGGGCGCCGCTCTGGTTGAAGTTCAGGGCCTGCGGATTGTACTGCGACTCCAGATAGTCGACCGAGACTTCGTTCAGGAAGCCGTCGCCCTGGAACTGGTGGCGCAGGTTCAGCGAGCGGTACTCGACATTGATCGCCTGGGCGCGGGCGTAGGCGGTGGCGCCGTTGCCGAAGTCGCGGATGTCCTGCTCGGTCCGGTAGGTCGCGCTCAGGTCCAGGCGCTGGCGGTCGTCGATCGACCACGACAGCTTGCCGAAGAACAGATCCTGTTCGAACGGCGCCTCGAAGGTGCCCAGCTCGCTCGCGAACAGCGGGTTGTATTCCGTGCGGTTCAGGAAGACCGAACGCTCGCGCGTCTCGTCCTTGCGCTCGTAGGTGAAGAAGAAGTGCAGCTTGTCTTCGATGATCGGGCCGCCGATCGAACCACCGTACTGCATGCGATCCAGGCGCGGGCGAGCGCTGCTGCTCGGCAGGAACACGTTCCGCCCGACCCAGTTCGACGGCTGGTAGGTGACGAAGAAGTCACCGGCGAACTCGTTGGTGCCCGAACGGGTCACCGAGGTGATGATCGCCGACGAGGCCTGCTCATACTCGGCCTTGAAGTTCTGGGTCAGGACCCGGAACTCCTGCACGGCGGCCTGCGGGAACGGGTTGCCGCGGCTGTCGTCCTGGCCGGCGATGCCGCCGTCGTTGATCAGCGACTTCTGGTTCTGGCCGTCGATGAAGACGTTGACCGCCATCGACGGCTGGCCGCCGGCCGAGATGGTGCGCTCGGTGTCGCCTTCCTGCACGCGCACGCCCGGAGCCAGGGCGGCGAAGTTCAGGAAGTTGCGGCTGATCTGCGGCAGGTCGTTGATCTGCTGCTGGCTTACGTTCGTGGCCACTTCCGAGGTGCGGACCTCGAAGATGCGGCGGCCGGTCACGACGACGTCGCCCAGCTCGGTCGCGCCAGCGTCCGTGGAACCGGTTACAACAGGGGCCACATCGAGGTCCAGGGTGGCGACCTGACCCAGAACGATCGTGACCGTGTCCTCGGCCGTCTGGCCGTCGGCGCTGGTCACGAGGACGCGGTAGGTGCCCGGACGCAGGCCCGGCAGGACGTAGCCGCCGTCCGCGGCGATCCGGCCGCGGCTGACGTAGCCGGTGGCGACTTCGGTCGCGACGACCGTGCCGCCCGTCTCGGCGCTGGGGCCCTCATAGACGGTGCCGCGCAGCGTCGCGGTCGACACCTGCGCCGCGGCGCCCCCGGCCGCGGCCATCGAGATCGCCAGAGCGAGGACGGAGGCCGCCCCCAGATACTTTCCGGTCTTGCTCGTCATCAAAGTTTCTCCCCTTCAAGTGACATTTTCTGAACGTCGGTATGCGCCGCACCGGACAGCCCGGGCGGCGGCGTCAACGGATTACTGGAAGCCCTCACCACCAGCTCCGGGCGCACAACCTCGCAGGCGGTGTCGGCGGCGGAGCCGATGAGTCTCACGAGCCGTTCGAGCGCATTGCGGCCCGTCTCGGCGATGTTGATCTTCAGCGTGGTCAGGGCGGGGCGGACCAGCCCGGCCAGCGGAATGTCGTCGAACCCGACCATGGCCACGTCCTCGGGCACGCGCAGCCCGGCGTCCTGGAAGGCCAGCAGCGCCCCGACCGCCATGTTGTCGTTGGCGGCGAAGACGGCGTCGGGGCGATCCGCCCGCGCGGCCAGCTTCTCGCCCGCTTCCTGGCCCGAGGCCTTGGTGAAGGCCCCGTCCACGACCATCGTCGGCAGGCCCGCGGCGGCCATGGCTTCGAGATAGCCCGCCATCCGGGCCTCGGCCTCGAGGTTGCCCGCGGGACCGGCGATATGGGCGATCCGGCGACGCCCCAGGGCGACCAGATGCTCGACCGCGGCGACGGCGCCGCCGTGATTGTCGATGATGATCGAAGGACGGCCTGTGTCCACGCCTCCGCCGTTCATCAGCAGCACCGGCATGCGCCCGGCCAGGCCCGAGGCCAGGTTGGCGGCGCCCAGATGGGGCGACAGGACGATCAGGCCGTCGACCCGCCCGCGCATCGAGCGGATGGCCGAGGACGCCTCGTCGGCGTCATCGTGCGAGGACGAAACGATGAGGTGGTAGCCCAGGGCCCGGGCCGCGACGTCCATGCCGCGGATCAGCTCCGAGAAGAACTCGCCGTACAGGTCGGGAAGGATCACGCCGACGGTGTTGGTCCGGCTGGTCGACAGGCTGCGGGCGCCCGAGTGCGGCACGTACTCCAGGGCCTCGACCGCCGCCAGCACCCGCTGGCGGGTCGCCTCGGTCACCGGGCCGGCGCCGTTCAGGACGCGCGAAACCGACGCGACGGACACGTCCGCGCGTTCGGCGACGTCGCGAATGGTGGCCGGCTTCAAGCCCGACCGCCCGCGCCGTCAGGCTGCGTCATCGAATGGAACAAGGTGGATCTCCCAAGCCGGTCGCAGGTTCCAGCCCGCTTCCCGCGGGTCCGTCCGTTTACCGTGTAACCGATTACATGACACAGGAGTCATGCGGCCCGCAAGGCCCCGATTTGGCCACATCCGGGCTGTGGCCAGGGGGTCACAGACGAACCTGACGGGCCCGTCCGTCGCCTATTCCTCCGAACCCGTCCGTTTGAAGTCGCGCATCAAAGACCTCAGATTTTGAATCCGAACCATTGATTTTAGTCATCTTTTTATAAGGCTTGGCGACGGCGACCTATCAGGTCGTGGCCTCTTCGATGGCCGGCGACGCGGAGGGAATCCACCGGGACAGATTCAGCCACACTCCGGGCATGAAGACGGCATGCGACCCCGGCGACAGGGCCCGCGACCACCACCTTCAGTGGCGCGAGGACCTCGACCTCATGACGCGGTTGAACCCGCCAGGCGCAGGCCGCCAATGATTCGCAGCTGCGCCACGCGGCGTCCCTCCCCGCTTCGGAGGAGGAAATCACATCAGTCAGCGCAGCCGCGCATAATAGGCCTCGATCAGGTTCAGCCGCTCGGCGAACGGGATCGGCTTGGCTGCCGGTCCGTCGTTGGTGAACTCCAGCAGTTGCTCGGGCTGTGCCCCGAACTCGGGCCAGTGCGGGCGCTCGCCGCCGTTCGGATCACCGACCGTGGCGAACCGGGTCCAGTAGTCGGCCATGGCGGTGGCGGCGCGGGCGTCCCGCTCGCCCAACGGCCGCCCGACGGTGTGCAGGTTGTCGAAGACATAGGGGCGCTCGGACGCATGGGTCGCCCCGCCGCTGGGTTCGGGGTTGGAGTCCGGCACCACGTCGAAGCGGTACAGGTACATCGGATACCCCGCCCGCGCGTGCAGCCGCGCCAGCTGCCGGGCGGGCTCGTTGAAGATCAGATCGCTGACGACGTGGGCGTCATAGCCCGCGGCGCCGCCATAGGCGTTCAGCAGCGCGTCGTGCTGGGCGTCCGTCAGGGCGTCGTCGATCCGTCCATAGGCGCCGGCGTCGGTCGGCCGGATCCACCAGAACTCGGCGCTGTTGGTTCCCAGCACCATCGGCACGGGCGCCTGCCGCCCGGCTTCGAAGGCCTCGATCACGTCCTCGGTCAGGACCTGGCCGTCGACGATCAGGTTGTCGCTGTAGAAGGCCGGCATGGGACTGAGCAGCAGTTCGGGCGGCGCCGCCCGCAGGTCCGCCGCGGAGACGTCGATCGGCATTCCCGCGCCGCGCGCCCAGCGCACCCCCAGCGACTGCGCCGAAGGGCGGCCGGGCCGGTCCAGCGCCAGCTCGGCGGACCGCTGGCGGCCCAGGCCGGACTGCACGACCGCCTTGTGGAACAGGCCGCGCGCGGCGGGCGCGATCATCAGCTGGGTCACCGCCACGGCGCCCGCCGACTCGCCGAAGACGGTCACATTGCCCGCATCCCCCCCGAAGGCGCCGATGTTGTCGCGCACCCACTCCAGGGCGGCGATCTGATCCATGACGCCGTAGTTGCCGGCGCGCTCGCCCGGCAGGCGGTCGGCGGCCAGCGCGGGGTGGTCGAAGAAGCCCAGCCGCCCGAGGCGGTAGTTGATCGTGACCACCACCGCGCCGCGCTCGGCCAGGCGGGTCCCGTCATACAGGTCGGCGGTGCCCGAGCCGTTGTTGTACCCGCCGCCGTGGATCCAGACCATCACCGGCAGGGGGCCGGTCCGCGCCCGGGGCGTCCAGACGTTCAGGGTCAGGCAGTCCTCGCTCATCGGCAGGGGGCCGACGCCCGGGTCGCCGTTGGGCGGCGGCTGGATGCAGATCGCCCCCACCTGCCCCGCATCCAGCGCATCGGTCCACGTCGGGGCCGGCTGGGGCGGACGCCAGCGCAAGGCCTCCACCGGCGGCGCGGCGTAGGGAATGGCCCTGAAGCTGTCGACGCCGTCGGTCTCCCGGCCGATCAGATTCCCCTGGGCGATCGCCACCGTCGGACGGGCCTGCGAAGCATCGGTGGGAGTCGCCATCAGGGCCGCCGCCGCGAAAAGTGAAGCTAACATCCGCCCACACTAGCGTCCGCCTGCCCGAAGGCTCAAATGACGTTTGTATTTCTTGCTAAGGTTTGAGGAACCGGTGCGAGGTCAAGGTGTTACAGTAACCGGAGTGTGGGGATCGGCTTGAGGGAATTGTCGAAAACAGGCGGCCTGCCGGTCGATCTGGCGAGTGCGTTCGACGCCTCGCCCAATCCCTATGTGCTGGTCACCCCGGACCTGCGCATCGCGGGTCTCAACCAGGCTTATCTCGACGTCACCAGCAGCACGCGGGAAACGACCATCGGCCGCCCGCTGTTCGCCGCCTTCGACTCCGGTCCCGGCGCGGAGGCGCCCGAGAACGTCCGCCAGGTCCGGGCCTCGCTGGAGAAGGCCCGCGACACGCGCCAGCCCGACCATCTGGCCGTGGTCAAATTCGCCATCTCCCGCCCCGGTCCCAACGGCGACGCCCTGTTCGAGGATCGGTTCTGGAGCGCCACCCACACCCCCATCCTCGACGAGGCGGGCGAGGTGGTCTTCCTGCTGCAGCACACCACCGACATCACCGAGCTTCAGCGCCTGCGCGCGATGACCGCCGGCATGGAAGGCGCCAATGCGGTGGACCTCCTGGGCGGCGCGGTGCTGGGCCGGGCGCAGGCGGTGCAGGAGGATAACCAGCGCCTCCAGACCGAGCGCAACCAGCTGGTCGAGATGTTCATGCAGGCCCCGGGATTCGTCACGATCCTGAGCGGGCCGCAGCACGTGTTCCAGATGCACAACCCGGCCTACGCCCAGCTGATCGGCCACCGCGTCATCGCCGGCAAGCCGATCCGCGAGGCCCTGCCCGAGCTGACCGGCCAGGGCTTCTACGAGCTTCTGGACACCGTCTACGAGACCGGCGAACCCCACGAGGGCCGGGCCAGCCGGGTGCAGCTGCAGCGCTCGCCCGAGGGGCCGCTGGAGACCGTCTATCTGAACTTCATCTACCAGCCGATCCGGGACGCCTCGGGCAAGGTCGCCGGCATCTTCGTGCAGGGCCACGACGTCACGGACACCATCTTCGCCGCCGAGCGGCAGAAGCTGATGATCGACGAGCTGAACCACCGGGTGAAGAACACCCTGGCCACGGTCCAGTCGATCGCCATGCAGACGGCGCGGTCCCACGCCGACCCGAAGACCTTCGCCGAGGGGTTCCAGGCCCGGCTGCTGGCCCTGTCGCACACCCACGACCTGCTGACCCGCAGCCACTGGGAGGGCGCCGACCTGCGCGCCATCCTGCAGCACGAGACCGAGGCCCACGGGCCGCAGCGGATCAGCCTGAACGGCCAGCCCGTCGCCCTGGGCGCCGCGGCGGCCCTGTCGCTGGGCATGATCCTGCACGAACTGGCCACCAACGCCGCCAAATACGGCGCCCTGTCGGGGCCCGAAGGCCGGGTGCTGATCGATTGGGCGGTCGCGGACCAGACGAATCCCGTCATGCACCTGACCTGGCGCGAGATCGACGGCCCGCCCGTCGTCGAACCGACGCGCCGGGGCTTCGGCAGCCGACTGATCGAACGCAACGTCCGCCACGACCTGGCGGGCGAGGTGAAGCTTGAATACGCAACCTCCGGCTTCACCGCGGAGTTTATGGTCCCGCTGGACCGGGAGAAGAGTGAATGACCGCACCGCTTTCGGGCCGACGCGTCTTGATCGTCGAGGACGAATCCCTCGTCGCCATGCTGCTGGAGACCATTCTGGAGGACATGGGCTGCACGCCCGTGGGGCCGGCCGCCAACATCGACGACGGCCTGAGGCTGGCCGTGGAGGAGACGCCGCTCGACGCCGCCCTGCTGGACGTCAATGTGGCGGGCCGCCAGGTCTTCCCGGTCGCCGAGGCGCTGAAGGCGCGCGGCGTGCCCTTCATCTTCTCGACCGGCTACGGCGAAAGCGGCCTGCCCGACGTCTGGCGGGGCCAGCCCACCATCCAGAAGCCGTTCACCGAGGCGGCCGTGCGCGATGCTCTGATGACGGCGATGGGGGTTTCGAGGGGCTAGGGGCTAGGGTTCAGGTCGTCCGCCGACCTGCCTTCGTCCACTTAACCCCTAGCCCCTAGCCCCTAGCCCCTAGCCCCTAGTCCCTCACTTCAGATCCTTCAGCACCGCCCGCGCCGCATTGTGCCCCGGCGCGCCCGTGACGCCGCCGCCGGGATGGGCGCCGGAGCCGCAGAGGTAGAGCCCCGGCACGGGCATCCGGTGATCGGCGTGGCCCAGCACCGGACGGGCGCTGAACAGCTGGTCCAGCGTCAGCCGCCCGTGGAAGATGTCGCCACCCACCAGGCCGAAACGGCGCTCCAGATCGCGCGGCCCCAGCGCCAGCCGGCCGACCACCGAGGCCTTGAAGCCCGGCGCGTGCCGGTCGACGGTCTCGATCATCAGGTCCGCCACCGTGTCGCGGTGCGCGTCCGCCAGATCGGGCGCGACGTGCTGGCAGAACAGGCTGGCCACATGCTGTCCCGGCGGGGCCAGGCTGTCGTCCAGCGTCGAGGGGATCAGCATTTCCACGATCGGCTCGCTCGACCAGCCGTTCAGCCGCGCGCTCGCATGCGCCCGGTCCATGTAGTCCAGCGTCGGCGCGATGATGATGCCCGCCGTCAGATGATCGCCCTGCCCCGGCAGGACCGTGAAGTTCGGCAGTTCCGACAGGGCCACGTTCATGCGGAAGGTGCCCGAGCCCGACTGGTAGTTCCCGATCCGCTCGCGGAAGTCCGCCGGCACGACCGCATCGTCCACCAGCCGTTCGAACAGCAGCCGGGGGTGCAGGTTGGACACGACGGCCCGCGCCCGCACCTTATCGCCGCCCTCGGTCACCGCGCCGACGGCCCGCCCCTTCTCGGTCAGCACCTCGGCCACGGCGGTGTCCAGCCGCACCTCGACGCCCAGCTCCGCGCAGGCCTTCGCCATCGCCTGGGTGATCGCCCCCATGCCGCCCAGGGCGTGGCCCCAGACGCCCTTGCGACCGTTCACCTCGCCGAACACGTGGTGCAGCAGCACATAGGCCGATCCCGGCGTGTAGGGGCTGGCGTAGTTGCCGACCACGCTGTCGAAGCCGAACAGGGCCTTGATCGGATCGCTCTCGAACCAACCGTCCAGCCAGTCGCCCGCCGACTTGGCGAACAGGTCCAGCAGGTCGCGCCGCCCCTGCACGTCCAGCCCCGCCGCCTGCTTGCCCAGCGACGCCCCCTTCAGCAGTTCCGGCAGCATGGCGGTCCAGCCGCCTTCCACCACATTGGGCGGGCTCTTCAGGATCCAGTCGCGCAGGATGGCGGCCACGACCTCCAGCCGCCGCTCGTACTCGGGCAGGCGCGCCGCGTCCCTGGCCGAGAATTTGGCCACCTCGCCCTGGGTGCGCCCCTCCCCCGCCAGCAGATAGCGGCCGTCGTCGAAGGGCAGGAAGTTGGACACCTTGCGCTCAACCACGGTCAGCCCGTGCCGGGCCAGGTCCATGTCGGCGATGACCTTCGGGTTCAGCAGGCTGACGGTGTAGCTGGCGGTCGAGTTGCGGAAACCGGGATGGAATTCCTCGGTCACCGCCGCCCCGCCGACCACATGGCGCCGCTCCAGCACCGTCACCTTCAGCCCGGCGCGCGCCAGATAGAAGGCGCAGACCAGGCCGTTGTGCCCTCCGCCCAGGATGACGACGTCGGTCGTGGTGGTGGTCATGGCGCCCCTCTTCCTGTCGTCGTCCCCGAACCGAAGGGCCTCTCAATCCCGGGCCGCCGGGTCAAGCCCCGTCGGCCAACAGGCGGGCGGGGTCCGCCCGCCTGTCGTGACGTCCGAAAACCTAGGCTTCGGTCTCGGGCTCGGCCTTGGTCTCGGGCTCAGCCCTGCTCTTGCGGGTAGGCGCCGGCTTGGCGACGGGTTCCGGGGCGGGCGCCGGCGCGGGCGCGGGAGCCGTTCCCCGCAGGACGTTGGTCAGACCGTTCAGGTCACCGCCCGACAGGCCGACCTCGGCCAGCAGCTGATCCACCAGCGGCGCCTGGGCGCGGTAGCGCAGGGCGCTGTTCACGACCTGGTCCGACAGGTTGCCGCCCGACGACGACTCTCCGCCACCGGCCCCCGCCGACGCCCCACCGCCGTTCAGGCCTTCGACCTGAACGATCTTGATCGAGTCGATGTTCTCCATCGGCTTGACGGACTCGGCGATGATCCGGTCCAGGTTCTCGATCAGCTTGATGCGGATCTGCATGGCGACCTGTTCGGGCGACAGCAGGTTGGCCGCCGCGTTCAGCGCGTGCTGGCCCGCCGCATCGACCTCGTAGCGGATGCGCGCCGCTTCGGCGGCGACACGGGCCGCCTGGGCTTCGGCCTCGGCTTCGATGGTGGTCTTGTCCGCCTGACCGCGGGCCTGTTCGCGCATGGCCTCGGCCTGGTCGGCGGCGGCGATCTTCTCGGCCTCGGCGGCGACGCGGACGCCGATCGCCTCGCGTTCAGCCTCCTTGGCCGCCTCGATCAGCTCGATGATCTTCTGGCGATCCGCGGCCTCGCGGTCGCGCACCGTCTTCACCTGCTCCTCGGCCTGCACGGCCAGCGCCAGGGCGCGGTCGGCCTCCGCCTTGGCCTCGGATTCGGCGCGGGACTTCTCGGCCACGGCGATGTTGCGGTCCTGCTCGGACAGTTCGATGGCCTTGGCCTTCTCGATGTCCTGCGTCTCGATCGCGCGCGCCTTGGCGATCTCCCGCTCGGCGACCTCCTGCTCCATGGCGATGCGCTGCTGGGCGACCAGTCGATCGCCCTCGATCCGGGCCTGTTCGATCTGCTGCTGCGAGGTGATCTGGGCGCCTTCGGCCTCGCGCTGCTTCTCGGCCTCCTGACGGGCCATGTCGGCCGACTGTTCGGCGCGACGGTTGGCGATCTCGCGTTCCTGCTCGAGCTTGGCGTATTCCTCGTCGCGCGAGATTTCGAGCGTGCGGCGCTGGGCCTCCAGGTTCTTGGTGCGGATCTGGACCTGGGTGTCCTGCTCGATGTCGTTGCGCAGCTTCTTGCGCAGCTCGATCTCCTGCGTCAGCCGCGTCAGACCCTCGGCGTCAAAGGCGTTCAGCGGGTTGAAATGCTCCATCGCCGTCTGGTCGAGGCCGGTCAGCGAGACGGTTTCCAGTTCGAGACCGTTCTTCAGCAGGTCTTCCGACGACACCTGCTGCACCTTCTGAACGAAGTGCGTCCGCTGCTCGTGCAGTTCGGTCATGGTCAGTTCGGCGGCGACCGAGCGCAGGGCGTCGACGAACTTGCCCTCGACCAGTTCCTTCAGCTGCTCGGGATGCATGGTCCGCAGACCCAGGGTCTGGGCGGCCGAGGCGATGGCGTCGGCGCTGGGCTGAACCCGCACATAGAACTCGGCCAGCACGTCGACGCGCATCCGGTCCTTGGTGATCAGCGCCTGCTCATTGCTGCGCTGAACGGCCAGGCGCAGGGTGTTCATATTGACCGAAATGGTCTCGTGCAGGACCGGCAGGACCAGGGCGCCGCCGTTCATCACCACCTTCTCGCCGCCGAAGCCGGTGCGGACGAAGGCCGTTTCCTTGGACGCGCGCTTGTACAGCCGCGCGAAAACCAGCCCGAGGATCAGCAGGGCGACAAGCCCCACGCCCGAAATGATGGCGATCTCGATGATCGAAGTCATGGATTGCAGCCCCTTGGTAAGAACAGTCGTCAGACAGCCGCGTCCTGAAGCGACGCGCTGGTGTTGTGGATGGCGAAGTATTTGGCGCCCGCGTGCCGCACCAGCAGCACGCTGCCCCCCTGGACGAAGACGTCCGCGGCGTTGTCAGGCTCGACCATGACGTAGTGGACCTGGCCGTGCTGGTCGCGGACCCGCGCCTGGGCGGCGCTGGCCTGGCGGGCCTCCCCGGTCACGATCACGGCCACCCGCCCCACCAGGCTATCGCGCGACACCGCCGTGGTCTCGTCCCGCGGCATGATCCTCGACACGCCCCGTCCGAACACCCGCGTCACCGGCAGGGCCGCGGCGAAGGCCAGCGGCGCGGCCAGGAACCACGGCCCCGGCTGGCCCAGGATCGCGGCGACCAACTGCTGCCCGATCAGCCCGGTCATCCCGAAGGCGAACAGGAAGACCACGATCAGCATCAGCAGCGGCAACCGCCCGACGTTGATCCAGGACAGCAGCGACGGCGACTCGACGTTGATGTCGCCGTCCAGACCATCCAGCCCCTCGCCCAGCGCCAGGTCCGCGCCCAGGCCCATGGCCTCGGCGGCGCCGATCAGCAGCATCAGGACCAGGGCCGCCACGAACGGCACATTGTCGCCGGCCAGCAGGAATTCGAACATGGAAGCGGTCAGTCCTTTGCGCCGGTGCGGGCCTTGATCGCGGCTAGCCGCTCCTCGACCCGGTTGCGACGCGCCAGCCCGTCCAGTTCCGCCAGCTTGGCGTCCTTGTCGCGGTTCACGCCGCCCAGGCCCGGCGCGCCTTCCTTGGCCATCAGGCGGTCAAAGGCGCCGGTCGCGTTCTCGACCCGACGGGTCACGCTCTTGCCGCCGTCTGCGCCCGAGCCGCCGGAGGCCGCGCCGGCCTCCTCGGCCGCCCGCGCGCGCACCAGCAGCATGGCCTGGAAGGCCTCTTCCATCTCGCGGCGCTTGGCCAGCAGGGCGGCGACATAGCCTTCCAGTTCGGCCTCGCGCTTGGACGCATCGGCCACCGTGGCTTCCAGCACCGGCACCTGGGCCTCGACGTCCAGCTGATGCTCGACGGCGGCGCGGGCCAGGTCCTCGCGCCCTTCGCGAATGGCCAGTTCGATCTGGCCGGCCAGCTCTTCGTGCCGGCTGCTCTGTTCGGTCAGCCGCTTGTTGGCCAGGTGCTTGCTGGCGATGGCCAGGCCCAGTTCGGCGCGGACGTCGTCCACCGCCTTGTCGATCTCGCGCAGGGTCTGCTGAATGACGGCCTCGGGCATCGCGCCCTCGATCGCGTCGATCAGCGCGTGGGCGCTGCCGGACACGATGCGGCCGACACGTGCGCTCAGGGTATCCGACATGAGTTATCCTCTCTGCTAGCGTGCGGCCGGGGCCGCAGAAACAAGTCGCATCAGGTCCGCCAGCGGCTCCAGCCGCCTGGAGACCACCGCGGGGTCGTAGGCCGGCGCGTTCGGCGTCACGGCCCATCGCATCAGTTGTTCAGCCAGCCGCGCCGCGCAATCCACCAGGCGCGCCTCATGCCGCGCCAGATGCTCTCGCGTCGCCTCCGCGCCGGGACGGGGCGTCGCCAGGGCCAGGGCCAGGAATTCTTCGGCGGTGGTCATCAACCCCACCGCTACATCGGAATGCAGGCCCAGGTCTTGTTCAATCACCCGCAAGGCGCGAAGCGCCGAAGCTAGGTAGTCGTGGCTTATCGAGAGCGCCGCCGGGAAGGACTGGACCGGCTCCGCGCGTTGCCGCGCCTGGCGGATCAGGCCGCGAACCTTGTCGCTGGCCGTGACCGCGCCGTCGATCTCCAGACCCGACAGAAAGCCGGTGTCTTCTTCCGAAAGGCGAACGCTCAAAGGGGTCGTCAGGGAAGCCATGCCGCAGATGTATTACATCGTATGACGAATGTAAACATCTTCCCCGCCCCCCCCGCCCGTAGGCGATGTTCAGAGCGGGCTCACACCGCCACCGCCAGCGACGGATCGGCCCTCAGCCGTTCCAGGTCGCGGCCCGGCGGGCGGCCGAACAGGCGGGCGTATTCGCGGCTGAACTGCGAGGGGCTGTCGTAGCCGACGGTGAAGCCGATGCCGGCCACGTCCCGCCCCCGGCTGAGCAGCAGGTTGCGCGCCTCCTGCAGCCGGATCTGCTTTTGGTACTGCAGCGGGCTCATCGCGGTGACGGCCTTGAAGTGGCGGTGCAGCGAGGTCTCGCTCATGCCCGCCACCTCGGCCAGCCGCTCGATCCGCATCGGCTCGGCGTAGTGGACGCGCAGCCAGCGGATGGCGCGGCGCACCTGCGACAGCCGCCCGCCCTCGGCCCCGATCTGGCGCATCATGTCGGCGCGCTCGCCGGCCAGCAGCCGCCACATCAGCTCGCGCCGGATCAGCGGCGCCAGCACCGGGGCCTCCTGCGGGCGATCCAGCAGGCGGACCAGCCGGATCACCGCATCGATCAGGTCGTCGTCCATGTCGCTGACCGCCAGCGCCCGCACCGGCGGCGCCTCCGGCAGGGCGTCGCCCGCCTCCATCATCAGGTCCGCGATCACCGCCGGGTCCAGCGGTATGCCCACCGCCAGATAGGGCGCCGCGATCACCTGCCCGCTGACCGGCAGGTCCGCCGACACCACCAGATACTGTCCCGCGCGGTAGGGGTGGGTCTCGGCCCCCAGGGTGGTGTTCTTGGCCCCGTCGAGGATCAGGCACAGCATCGGCTCATAGACCAGCTGCTGCGCCTCGGTGACGCCGCTGCTGGCGATGATCTGCAACCCCGGCAGGGTCACGGGGCCCACGCCCTCGGGCGAAGTCTCCCCCAGATGGCGGCGCACCAGGTCGGCGAGTTCGTGCAATCGGCTCATGGCGCCATTCAAGCCCTGACAGACACGCAAGACAAGCGCGCGAGGCGCGGGTTGGCGGGATTGTGCAAGAGAGTGGCGTGATCCGTCTACGACCCGACCGGTCCCGGGGCCCATACCGGGGCTCCCAACAAGGAGACTTCCCATGACCTCCCCCATTCCCCAGATCGGGCCCCGCACCTGGTTCGTCACCGGCGCCTCGCGCGGCCTCGGCGCCGCCATCGTCCGCACGGTTCTGGACGCCGGCGACCGCGTCGTCGCCACGGCCCGCAACCGCGCGGCCCTGGTCGAGACCCTCGGCCCCGACAGCGACCGCCTGCTGTCGGTCTCGCTGGACGTGACCGACCCCGCCGCCGCCCGGGCCGCCGTCGACGCGGCGCTGGCCGCCTTCGGCCGCATCGACGTGCTGGTCAACAACGCCGGCTACGGTCACCTTTCGCTGTTCGAGGAGTCGACGGCCGACGACGCCCAGGCCCAGTACGACACCAATGTCTTCGGCCTGATGCACGTCACCCGCGCCGTCCTGCCGACCATGCGGGCCCAGCGCTCGGGCCGCATCTTCAACATCTCCTCGGTCGGCGGCATCGTCGGCGGCGCCAGCGGAAGCCTGTACTGCGCCTCGAAATTCGCCGTGGAGGGCTTCACCGAATCCCTCGCCGGCGAGGTGCGCGACTTCGGCATCCACGCCACCGTGGTCGAGCCGGGCTTCTTCCGCACCGACTTCCTGGAGCCGACCTCGGTTCGCCACGGCTCGCAGCCGATCGCCGACTACGCCGCCGTCTCGGAGGCGCTGAAGACCTTCTACGACAGCCGCAGCCGCAATCAGGCCGGCGATCCGGTCAAGCTGGGCCTGGCCCTGATCGCCCTGGCCGACGCCGACCAGCCGCCCGTCCGCTGGGCCGCGGGCACGGACGCCGTCGGCATGATCGAGGCCAAGATCGCCGGCCTGCAGGCCGAACTCGACGCCTGGCGCGCCCTGTCGCTGAGCACCGACGGCGATTTCGACTTCCGGGAAGAAGCGGGCGTGAGCGCCTGGGGCTGATGTGAAGGGAGGCAGTAGGCAGATAGGGAGTAGGCAATAGGGACATCTCTCCCGCCGCCGACAGCAGTCCCCTACTGCCTACTGCCTACTGCCTGCCCTTCTTCCTCCGGCCGATGCACGATCGACACCAGCACCACCGAGATGATCATCAGCAGGAACCAGCTGCCCAGCTTCTCCAGCCCGACCATCTCCCAGCCGTCCTCCTGACCCGGATAGGCCCAGGCGCGGCCGAACGTGCCCAGGTTCTCGGCGAACCAGATGAACAGCGAGACGAGGAAGAAGCCCAGCAGCAGCGGCATCCGCCGCCGCCGCCGGTCCGTGGTGAACCAGAACCAGCCGCGCCCGAAGATCAGCACCGTCGCCGCGAACAGGACCAGCCGCACATCCGGCAGCCAGTGATGGGCGAAGAAGTTGACGTAGATCGCCGCCGCCAGCCCCCAGGTCGTCCACAACGGCGGATAGCCCCGCACCGTGATGTGGAAGATGCGCTGCACCCGCGCGATGTAGCTGCCCACCGCCGCATACATGAAGCCCGAGAACAGCGGCACCGCCCCGATCCGCAGCAGCGAGTCCTCGGGATAGATCCACGACCCGTGCGCCGTCTTGAACAGCTCCATCACCGTCCCGGCGATATGGAACAGCAGGATGACCCTCGCCTCCTCCCAGGTCTCCAGCTTCAGCGCCAGCATGCCCGCCTGGATGGCCACCGCCCCGACCACCAGGAAGTCGTAGCGCGACACCGGCGCGGCCTCGGGCCACAACAGGAAGGTGCCGAGGATCAGCGCCAGCATCAGCCCGCCGAACAGGCAGGCCCATCCCTGCTTCAGCCCGAACCACAGGAACTCATAGGCGCCCCGCCGCAGCGGCGACCGGTCGGCCCACGCCTCGGCCCGCGTCAGCCACAGGCGGCCACGGGTTTCGAGCGGAAGACGGGTCGAGGTCATGCGCCGGACGCTAGCCGCCTCCGGCCCCGCTGGCGCGTGGAGTTTTGATGCAGCCGCGCGATTGTGACGGACTGTGCAGATTGTGTGGAAATAGGGCGGAACCGGCCTTTCCCGAGGCGCATGGCGGACGCGTCGACTACCGGCCCGACGGAGCCGGCTCGACCTTCGAGATCCGGTTGCCCATCGCCGCCGCGGCGGACTGAGGGGCCGGGGCCTCAGCCCCGCCCGCGATAGGTCGGCACGCCCTGGTCGGGCAGCCATAGGCCGTCCGGGGCCGGACCGGTCTGCCAGAACACGTCGATCGGAATGCCGCCGCGCGGATACCAGTAGCCGCCGATGCGCAGCCATTTCGGGTCCAGCAGCTCGGCCAGCTTCTTGCCGATGGCGACGGTGCAGTCCTCGTGGAAGGCGCCGTGGTTGCGGAAGCTGGTCAGGTAGAGCTTCAGCGACTTGCTCTCCACCAGCCACGGGCCGGGGGCGTAGTCGATCACGATGTGGGCGAAGTCCGGCTGGCCGGTGACCGGGCACAGGCTGGTGAACTCCGGCGCCGTGAAGCGGGCCAGATACAGGGTGTCCGCGTGCGGGTTGGGCACCCGCTCCAGCACGGCGGTCTCCGGGCTGGTCGGCGCGGCGGTCATTTGGCCCAGCTGGTGCAGGCCCGAGGTGTCAGTGGTCATGGCGTCGCTCTACCGATTTCGGTCCCTCTCGTCACGCCGCCAGCGGCGCGACGCCCCGGAACGGCTCGTCCAGGCTCGGCTGCGGCAGGGTGAACCAGTTCGCCCCCGCCTCGGTCATGTGGAAATGATCCTCCAGCCGGATGCCGAACTGACCGGGAATCACGATCATCGGCTCGTTGGAGAAGCACATGCCGACGTCCAGCAGGGTCTGGTCGCCGCGCACCAGATTGGGCGCCTCGTGGATGTCCAGGCCGATGCCGTGCCCGGTGCGGTGCGGCGTGCCCGGAACCTGATAGTCCGGTCCCAGGCCCTCGGCCTTCAGGAAGGCGCGCACGGCCGCGTCCACCGCCTCGCACGGCTCGCCCAGCCGCGCCGCCGCGAAGGCCGCCGCCTGCGCCGCATGCTCCAGATCCCAGATGCGCCGCACCTCCGGCGTCGGCTCGCCGAACACATAGGTCCGGGTGATGTCGGCGTTGTAGCCGTCCAGGGCGCAGCCGGTGTCGATCAGGACGACGTCGCCCTCGCGCAGTTCCGGATCGCCCTCCCCGCCGTGCGGCAGCGAGGTGTCGGCCCCGAACGAGACGATGCAGAAGGTGTTGCCGCCGTCGGCGCCCAGCGCCCGGTGCTGGCGGTCGATGAAGGCCGCGACCTCCGAGCCCCGCATCCCGGCCCGCAGGCTCCCGTGCGCCCGCCGCTGCGCCTCCAGCGTCAGCGCCTTGGCGCGCGTCATCAGGGCGATCTCGGCCTCCGACTTGCGCGCCCGCAGCGGCGTGATCAGCCGGTCGGCGCCGCGCAGCCGGTCCACGCCGAACACCTCGGCCAGCCCCAGCCAGGCGAACACCGGCGCCTGCTCGTCGACCGCCAGGATCCCGGTCGGGACCGCGTCGGCCACCAGCGCATAGGGGCTCTCATGCTCTTCCCAGGTCAGGAACTCGCCCGGCACGCCGATCGAGCCGCCGACCTTGTCCAGTTCAAAGGCCGGGCAGATGTAGGTCAGCGGCTTTCCGGGCCGCACCAGCGCCGCGATCATCCGCTCGGACCGCCGCCACACCAGGCCGGTGAAATAGCGCAGGCTGGTCGTCGCATCGATCAGCACCGCGGCGACCCCTTGCGCCTCCATCGCGGCCTCCAGCCGGGCCAGCCGCTGACGGCGCTCCTGCAGGGTGATCGGCGGCGGATTCATGGGCGGTCTCGCGAGGAACGGAACGGCTTGCCTGTCCCCGGCGCGCCGGGGCATGAAGCAGGGAGGATCTGTCGGGGAGATAGAGACATGGGCGGACGTTTTCAAAGGCGGTGGGGCCGATACGTCCTTTCCGTCGCGGCCCTGTCGCTGATCATCGCCGGTCCCGCACCGGCGCAACAAACCGGACCGAAGCCCAAGCCCGGGGCGACGCAGACGGCCCCGCCCGTCATCGTTCCGGATCCGCCGCGGCCCGGACCACCGCCTGCGCGAGTGAACCCCTCGCTCATCACCAATCCGTCCTGGGCGCGGCAGCCCGTGCCCGACTACCCGGCGACGGCCCTCGCCAACGGGATCATCGCGGGCCGCGTCACCCTGCGGTGCCTGGCGCTTCCCGACGGGACGCTCTCCGGCTGCGAGATCATCGAGGAGACGCCGGCGGGCCAGGGGTTCGCGGCATCCGTCATCGCGGCGGCCGCGCGGGCGCGTCTGTCGCCCCGCACCGTGGACGGCGCCGCCACGGGCGCCAGGGTGCAATTCACCACCCGCTTCGCCGCGCCGGTGGTGGTTGAGCCCGCGCCGTCTCCTCAGCCGCGCAGGGGTCGGCCATAATCCTCGCCCCCACGTCCGGTTCTGACGCACGTGCGCGCTAGGATACGCGTTCGTCCCTCCGGACGCTTCGCACTGTTCGCACCCTGTTTTTCCGGTTTGCCTTACCCGGGGACAGCCCGCTATCCGTAGCGAAAGACAACTCGGGGAAACGCCATGGCCATTCCGGCTTCGCTGCAAAAGGGTCTCAAGCTGCCGGTGATCGCGGCGCCCATGTTCCTGGTCTCCGGACCGGATCTGGTGGTCGAGACCTGCAACGCCGGGGCGATCGGCACCTTCCCGTCGCTGAACCAGCGCACCACCGAGGGCTATCGGGAGTGGCTGCATGAGATCAAGGGCCGGCTGAACCCCGACGCGGCGGCCTTCGGCGTCAATCACATCGTCCACCCGACCAACCCCCGCCTGATGGCCGACATGATGGTCTCGGTGGAGGAGAAGGTGCCGCTGATCATCACCTCGCTGGGCGCCGTCCGCGACGTCGTCGACGCGGTGCACGGCTACGGCGGCCTGGTGTTCCACGACATCGCCAACGTCCGCCACGCCCGCAAGGCGGCGGAGGCGGGCGTCGACGGCCTGATCCTGGTCGCCAACGGCGCCGGCGGCCACGCAGGCATCGTCAACCCCTTCGCCCTGGTCGAGGAGGTCCGCGGCTTCTTCGACGGAACCATCATCCTGTCGGGCTGCCTCTCCACCGGGTCGGACGTCGCCGCCGCCCTGATGATGGGCGCCGACTTCGCCTACATGGGCACCCGCTTCATCAACACGACCGAAAGCTCGGCCCAGCAACACTACAAGGACATGATCATCGACAGCGGCTCGGCGGACATCGTCCACACCCCGGCGGTGTCGGGCATCCCGGCCAATTTCATGATCAAGTCGCTGGTCGAGAACGGCATCGACCCCAAGACCCTGCCCGAGCACAAGCTGGACATGGCCGACGAGGCCAAGGCCTGGAAGACCGTCTGGTCGGCCGGTCAGGGCGCCGGCGCCATCCACGACATCCTGCCCGCCGGGGAACTGGTTGGACGCCTGCGACAAGAATTCACTCAGGCCACTGAACGGTTCGCCAAGAAGACCGCATTCGTCTAGGAACCTCCCGCGCCTTCGCGCGTCAGGGAGTTCCATGATCCGTACAGCGACGTTCGCCGCCCTCGCCTTCCTCGTTCTCGCCGGGACGGCCCAAGCCCAGGCAACGCCCCAGAGCGCCCCCGAGAGCGCGTCTCAGGGCGCCGGAAGCTGGTCCTTCTCCTTCGGGGCGGCGACCGACAACCGGTCCAAGGACGCCTCCAAGTCGCGCGGCGACGCCTACGCCTGGGGCGCGGCCGAGTGGGAAAGCGCGTCCGGCCTGTTCTACGCGGGTCCCGGCTTCGAGACCGTCAAGAGCTCGACCGGTTCGGAGCTGGAGCTTGAAGCCGGCGCCGGCATGCGGCCCGAGATCGCGGGCTTCGACCTGGATCTCAACGCGACCTACAAATACCAGATCGACGCCGATCCGGGTGCGGACAATACCGCCTGGGAGCTGACCGCCGACATCAAGCGCTCCATCGGCCCGGCCAGCGCCCGCGTGCGCCTGCAGCACTCGCCGGACGGCATGGGCTCGACCGAGGCCTGGACCTGGGTCGCGCTGCGCGGCGGCTGGGACTTCTCCGACAAGCTGACCGGCACCGCCGAGATCGGCCGCCGCGAGCAGGACGCCAGCATCGACTACACCGGCTGGAACGCGGGCTTCACCTACGCCCTGACGCGCAACATCGAGGCCGAGGTCCGGTACTATGACACCGACGCCGACCCGGCCAATCCGCAGTACGCCGACGCCGTCGTGGCCGGTCTGAGCTTCTCCTTCTAGGAATTCCGGCCCGCAGGCCCCATATCGGGTCATGAGCTCCCACCGACCGACGACCTTGGAACGCGCCTATGAACTGGCGCGGGAGGGGCGGTGCCGCACCGTCAGCGACATCAAGCAAGCCCTTTCCGCCGAAGGTTTCGACCGCATCCAGGACTCCCTGTACGGCCCCACCCTCAGCGCAGACCTGCGCAAGCTGTGCCAGGCGAACTACGTCGCGCCGCCCGACGAGACCGCCGAAGGCTGACGTCCCCGCCTTGCTTTCGCCCTCCGTCCGGTTCAAAAGGGTGGACGTCGATCTCTCTGCGAAACGCCACCCTCTGCTTTCGCCCGAGGTCTAGCCGCTCCTTTCAGACCCGACAGGCCTCCAGGTGCTCTTGCCTGAGGCCAACGCCAAAAGGAGGTCTCAAATGGCTACCGGCACCGTTAAGTGGTTCAACCCGACCAAGGGCTACGGCTTCATCCAGCCGGACGACGGCGGCAAGGACGTCTTCGTCCACATCTCGGCCGTGGAAGCGGCCGGCCTGCGCGGCCTGGATGAAAACCAGAAGGTTTCCTACGAACTCGAGCGCGACCGTCGCTCGGGCAAGGAATCGGCTGGTCAGCTGAAGACCGAAGGCTGAGTTCCCGCGTCGGTTTCCGACGCGTGATTTCGAAGGCGGCGGCGGTCTTGGACCCCGCCGCCTTTTTCGTTTCCGACTCCGCTCACGGGCAAAAATCTTTCTCCGACGGTACCGCTGAGGAATAAATCCTTGCTCTTTCTCCTCAAAGCGCCCATCTAAGGCGGGTCGATCTCTCTGCGAAACGCTGCTGCCCTTTGCATCGCGCACCGAGGTCCCAAGCCGATCCAATCAGACCCGACAGGCCGATCCGGAAACTCTTCCGGCGGCGAACTGCTAGCGGAGGTCCTGAAAATGGCTACCGGCACTGTAAAATGGTACAACTCCACCAAGGGTTATGGTTTCATCGCTCCCGATGACGGCGGCAAGGACGTGTTCGTTCACGCCTCGGCGGTCGAGGTCTCGGACCTGGGCATCCTCAGCGAAAACCAGAAGATCTCCTACGAGATCGAGCGCGACCAGCGCTCGGGCAAGGAATCCGCCGGTCGCCTGAAGGCTGCCGAATAGGCTTTCAGACCTATCGGGGGGCCGGCTGCTGAAAGGCGCCGGCCCTTTTGCCTTTCAGAGCATCAGGAGAGTCCCATGACCCCGCTCGCCGACATGATCCCCGCCATGAGCGATCCCGACCTCAAGGCCCTGCGCGCCAACGCCGAACGCCTGTCCGCCAGCGGTTCGCCGGTCCAGGCCGCGACCGCCGCCGACATCCTGCCGCTGATCGACGCCGAGACGGCACGCCGCGCCGCCCTGCCCTCCACCGCGGTGAAGAAGCCCCGCGCGCCGGCCAAGAAGAAGGCCCCGCCCGCCACCGGCCACCAGACCGCCCTTCCGTCCAAAGCCGCCTGAGCCTTTTTCCGGTCTCCAGCGTTGTGCGATGATGTCCCGCCGGAACCGGTCCGGCGGGTGACGTCCCAAGGATGAGATCATGCTGCTTATGGCCCTGCTGGCGCTGGCCGGCGCCCCCCAGGACGCAGGACCGCTGGAGCCCGGCCGTTCCGGCAAGCTGCAATGCTACGGCCCCAATGTCGCGGCCAAGACCTGCACCGCCATCGGCGCCTACCGCTTCGACCCCGACGGCACGATCTGGAACGACGCCCGCAACCAGATCAACGCCTCGCCCGCCGTGGTCCTGTTCGCCACCGGCAAGGTCTATGTGAAGGACGGCGCGGAGTGCGCCCGTCCTGAGAACCGCGCCGAGGAAATCACCGGCATCGAGATCGACGGGACCCGTCTGGAAGGCGCCCAGTTCGAGGGCGCGCGCCAGCAGATCGCCGCCAACATCTCGGCCGTGCTGGGCGACGGCGAGTTCTGCAGCACCTATGTCCCGAACGCCGACGGCACGCTGAAGGCGGCGGTCACCGTCAACGGCGTCGCCCGCCCCGAGTTCGAAAGCACCGTCCTTTGGATCGAGCCGAACGACGGCTGGACCCTGGCCCTGCCGGCGAACTGAGGGCTCACCCCAGCGCCTGATCCAGGTCGCCGATCAGGTCGTCCAGGTCCTCGACCCCGACCGACAGCCGGATCAGGTTGTCGGTCACCCCGCCCGCCTCGCGCACCTCTTTCGGCACGCTGGCGTGGGTCATGATGGCCGGGTGGTTCACCAGGCTTTCGACCCCGCCCAGCGACTCCGCCAGCGTGAACACCTGCACCCGCTCCAGCACCTGTTTGGTGCGCGACAGGTCGCCGTCGATGATCGCCGTGACCATGCCGCCGTAGCGGCCGTTCATCTGCCGTGACGCCAGGTCGTGCTGCGGATGGCTGATCAGGCCCGGGTAGATCACCTTGGCGATGCCTTTTCGGGCCTCCAGCCAGCGGGCGACGGCCAGGGCGTTCTCGTTGTGCGCCTTCATGCGCAGGCCCAGGGTCTTGAGCCCGCGGTTGGCCAGGAAGGCGTCGAACGGCCCCATCACCCCGCCCACGGAGTTTTGCAGGAACTTGATCTCCTTCGCGAGATCGGGATCGGCCGTCACCAGCGCCCCGCCGATGATGTCGGAGTGGCCGTTCAGGTATTTGGTCGCCGAGTGCATCACAACGTCGGCGCCCAGCTTCAGCGGCTGCTGGCTCCACGGCGTGGCGAAGGTGTTGTCGACCACCAGCAGCAGGCCATGCGCCTTGGCGATACTCGACAGGCCCGCGATGTCCGTCAGCTTCATCAGCGGATTGGTGGGCGTCTCGGCCCAGATCATCTTGGTCTTGGGCGTGATCGCCGCCTCGACCGCGTTCAGGTCGCTGAAGTCGACGTAGCTGAAATCCAGCCCCATCGACCGGCGCCGCACCCGCTCGAACAGCCGCCACGAGCCGCCGTACAGGTCGTCGCCGGTGACGATATGCGACCCGGCGTCCAGCAGCTCCAGCGCGGTCGAGGTCGCGGCCATGCCCGAGGCGAAGCCGAAGCCCTGGATCCCGCCCTCCAGGTCCGCCAGGCAGGCCTCGAAGGCCTCGCGCGTCGGGTTCTTGCCCCGGGCGTACTCATAGCCCTTGTTCACGCCCGGGCTTTCCTGGGCGTAGGTCGAGGTGGCGTAGATCGGCGTCATCACCGCCCCGGTCGTCGGGTCGGGGCGCTGCCCGGCGTGGATGGCGCGGGTCGAGAAACCCTGGCTGTTCTTAAGCGAACTCATGAAGCGTCCTGGTCGGTGCGGCCGATGTTGCCGCCGTAAAACGCCGCAGAACGCTCGAAGATCTCGAGCCACTGCGGGGGCGTGAACAGATGGTCCGCGCCCGGCAGTACTTCCTCGCGGACGCTGATGCCCTTGTCACGCAGGAAGGTGATCCACGACGCGGTGTTCTGGGGCAAGACATGGGTGTCGTTCTCGGCGCGGAGCATCATCACCGGGATCCGCCGCCGGGGCGTGCGCGGCGTGTAGACGTCCACGCCGCCCGCCAGCCCGATCGCCGCCGCGGCCCGGCTGTTCCCCAGCGCCCCGTCCACCGCGACGTAGGAGCCCAGCGAATAGCCGAACATCGCCGTGCGCCGGCGGTCGATCCCGCGGGCGATGAACCAGTCGATGGCGTCCTCGCCCACATGGCGCCAGGCGTTCATCATCCGCTCGGGCCGGATGCCGTCGTCGGCGAAGGCGTCGGTGAACAGCGGGGTCAGGACCTGGTAGCCGTCGCCGGCGAACCGCATGGCCAGATGGTGCCACGGTCCCCGGTTGGTGATCCGCGCGCCCGACCCGTGCATCATCACGATCGCCGCCCGACGCCCCTCGCCCACCGGGCTGTAGTGGATGGCCCGGATCGGCTTGCCGTGGCTGTCGAAGGTCATGCCCTCATAGGCGGGCGTCGGCGCGGCGGGCTCGGGTGTGGGCGCGGGCGCCGCCTCCTGGGCCCGGACGGAGCCCGCGACGCCCAGGCCGGCGATCCCGGCCAGGAAACCGCGCCGCTTCATGTCCGCACTGTTCATCGTCGTTCCCGTAATGGCGTTTGACGAGATCAACTACCGGATCGCCCGATCTGTAAATCCGGGGCGTCGGGTCCTGAACGAATTTCCCTCCCCCGCGCGGCCGGCGCCCTACCGGTTCAGGCTCAGGTGATTGATCAGGTCGGTGCGGGTGATCAGGCCGACGAAGGCTTCGCCGTCCAGCACGATGGCCACCCGGTCCCGGTCGAACAGGGGGATCAGGGCGTCCAGCGGCTCGGAGACCTGCACCGTGTCCAGGTCGCGGGTCATGGCCGACGACACCGGCTTGGCGAAGCGCTCCTTGCGGGTGATCTCGTCGGTGTTCATCACATGCACCAGGTCGCTCTCGTCCAGGATGCCGACCAGGCGGCCGTCCTGGATGATCGGCAGCTGCGAGACGTCGGCGCCCTTCATCCGCTTGAAGGCGGTGTCCAGGGTGTCGTCCGGCCCGGCCACGACCACGTCGCCGTTGGCGTATTTGCGCGAGATCAGGTCCGACAGGTCGCCGTGCAGCTCGCGCTCGCCCAGGCCCTGATCGGCCAGCCAGGCGTCGTTGTAGACCTTGGACAGATATTTGGCGCCCGTGTCGCAGACGAAGGTCACCACCCGCTTCGGCTCGGTCTGCTCGCGGCACCAGCGCAGGGCGGCGGCGATCAGGGTGCCCGACGACGACCCGGCCAGCACGCCTTCCTTCAGCAGCAGCTCGCGCACGGTGGCGATCGCCTCGGCGTCGGGGATGGAATAGGCCTTGTCGATCAGGTCGATGTCGGCGGTGTCCGGCACGAAATTCTGGCCGATGCCCTCGACGGTGTAGCTGCCCTCCGGCCCCGGCACGCCCTCGTTGACGATCCCCGCCAGGGTCGAGCCGACCGGATCGGCCAGGATGATCTCGGCGTTCGAGCCGACGCTCTTCAGGAAGCGGGCCGTGCCGGTGATCGTGCCGCCCGAGCCGATGCCGGCCACGAAGGCGTCGATCTGGCCGTCCAGCTGCGCCCAGATCTCCGGACCCGTGGTCTTGAAGTGGGCCTCGGAGTTGGCGTCGTTGGCGAACTGGTTGACGTAGAATCCGCCCGGAATCTGCTGCGCCAGCCGCTCGGCCATGTCGGTGTAATATTCGGGATGCCCGTGCGGCACGTCCGATCGCGTCAGGCGAACATCCGCGCCCATCGCCCTCAAATGCTGGATTTTTTCCTTGGACATCTTGTCCGGGATGACCAGAAGCACCTTATATCCCTTGGCCTGCCCCACCAGGGTCAGCGCCAGACCCGTGTTGCCGGCCGTCGCTTCGACGATGACGCCGCCGGGTTTCAGGACCCCCTCCCGCTCCGCCGCGTCGATCATCGACAGGGCGATGCGGTCCTTGATCGATCCCCCAGGGTTCTGCGCCTCCAGCTTCAGGAACAGACGGCATTTGCCGGTATCGATCTTCGTCACCTCCACCATCGGCGTCTTGCCGATCAGGTCCAGCAACGAGCCGGTAGGACCGGACAGGACCGGGGTGGGGGCGAGAGACATCAGAAACTCCAGGGGACGTTCGCGCCAAGAACTAGGCGCGCCCCTCACTCATCACAAGCCGCGCAAGATTTCGCCTCTCGAAGAGCGCCGAAGCGCGGTATCAAAGGATTCAATGACAAACACCCCCAAGAGGCCGCCCGCCGGCCTCCCCGACAAACAGACCCTGCTCGCCTTCCTGCGTGACGCCGGATCGGCCGAGAAGACCGACATCGCCCGCCACTTCGGGCTGAAGGGCGGCGACCGCCGCGCCCTGCGCGAAATGATCCGCGAACTCGAAGCCGAAGGCGCTGTGGGCAAGCGCGGCAGGAAGGGCTTCAGCCCCTCCGGCGCCCTGCCCCCCGTCGGCGTCGCCGACGTGGTCGAGCGCGACCTGGACGGCGAACTCTACGTCCGTCTGGTCGAGGCCTCCGACGACGCGCCCCGCGCCCTGCTGATGCCCGACAACTCGGGCCGCACCGGCCCCGCCCCCGGCATGGGCGACCGCCTGCTGGTCAAGTTCAGCCGCGGCGCCGAAGGCTGGGAAGCCCGGCTGGTCAAGAAGCTGGACAGCGAGCGCACCCGCGTCCTCGGCGTCATCCGCAAGTCCAACCGCGAGGTCCGGGTCGAGCCCGTCGACCGCCGCTCCAAGGACGTGCTGCTGGTCCCTCACGCCCAGGCCGAGGGCCTGAAGGACGGCGACCTGGTCCTGGCCGCCATCGAGAAGGGCGACCAGCGCTACGGACCCAAGCGCGGCAAGATCCTGGAGACCATCGGCCGCGAGGACGACGCCCGCGCCGCCTCCCTGATCGCCATCCACAGCCACGGCGTCCCGACCGGCTTCTCCGAGGCCGTCGAGCAGGAGGCCGAGCATCAGGAGCTGCCGTCCCTGAAGGGCCGCGAGGACCTGCGCGACCTGCCCCTGATCACCATCGACCCCGTCGACGCCCGCGACCATGACGACGCCGTCTACGCCATGCGCGACGACGATCCCAAGAACGCGGACGGCTGGATCGTCTGGGTCGCCATCGCCGACGTCGCCGCCTACGTCCGACCCGGGACCAACCTGGATCGCGAGGCCCGTGACAAGGGCAACTCGACCTACTTCCCCGACCGCGTCGAGCCGATGCTGCCCGAACGCCTGTCCAACGGCCTGTGCAGCCTGACCCAGGGCGACAACCGCGCCTGCATGGCCGTGCGCATGGTCTTCGACAAGGATGGCCGCAAGACCGGCCACAAGTTCGTGCGCGGCCTGATGCGCAGCCACGCCAAGCTCTCCTACGAGCAGGCCCAGGCCGCCATCGACGGCGCACCCGACGACACCACCGGCCCGATCATGGAGGCCATCCTCTATCCCCTGTGGAACGCCTATCGCGCCATGCTGAAGGGACGGCTGAAGCGCGCGCCCCTGCAGATCGAGAGCGCCGAGCGCCGCATCCGCATGGACCCTGAGGGAAAGATTAGATCCATCGAGGCCCGCGTCTCCCTCGAAGCCCACCGGCTGATCGAGGAGATGATGATCCAGGCCAACGTCTGCGCCGCCGAAACGCTTGAACAGAAGAAGACGCCCCTGCTCTACCGCGTCCACGACGCCCCCAGTCAGGAGAAGCTGTTCAACCTCGGCGACTTCCTGGGCACCATCGGCAAGCCGTGGACCAAGGGCGAGCCTGCCACGACCAAGCGCTTCAACAAGCTGCTGGACGAGACCCGCGAGACCGAGCACGCCGAGGTCGTCAACGAGGTGGTCCTGCGCACCCAGATGCAGGCCATCTATTCGGCCGAGAACGTCGGCCACTTCGGCCTGAACCTGGACCGCTACGCCCACTTCACCTCGCCGATCCGGCGCTACTCCGACCTGATCGTCCACCGCGGCCTGATCCGCGCCCTGGGCCTCGGCAAGGACGGGCTGACCGACCGCGAGATCGCCGAACTGCCGTCCATCGCCGAACACGTCGTGATGACCGAGCGCCGCTCCATGGCCGCCGAGCGCGACGCCATGGACCGTTACATCGCCGCCTATCTGGAGGACCGCGTCGGCGCCAGCTTCACCGGCCGCATCACCGGCGTCACCCGCTTCGGCCTGTTCATCCGGCTGGACGAGACCGGCGCCGACGGCCTGGTCCCCGTCTCGACGCTCGGCAACGAGTATTTCACCCACGACGACCGCAGCCACGCCCTCGTCGGCGAACGCTCCGGCCTGCGCTGGGTCCTGGGCCGCAAGGTCGAGGTCAAGCTGAAGGAGGCGACCCCGGTCACCGGCGGCCTGCTGTTCGAAATGCTCAGCGAGCCCGGCCCGCGCGATCCCAACACCCCCTCGGCGCGTCTGGGCATGCGCGCCCGCGGCGCCCCCGGCGGCGGCTATCCCAAGCGCGGCGGACCCAAGCCCCGCGACGGCAAGAAGCCCTCGGGCGGCCTGAAGGGCGTCCGCAAGGGCAAGCGGCGGTAGGCCCGCCTCTCGACCACGCCCTGTCATGGTTCCGCCATTCCTCAGCGGCTAAGGTCTCCTGGGGGAGTGACGATGATGATGCGCAAAACGGTCTTGGCGGCGCTAGCCGCCCTGTGTCTCGCCGCGCCGGCGACGGCCAATGACAGCGTCGCGTCCATGGGCGCGGGCGGCCTGATCCTGCAGCGCACCGACGGCATCGTCATGCGCTCCGAGGACCTGTTCGTCTCGGCGCGCGAGATCCGGGTGAAGTACCGGTTCTTCAACCGGACCGACCGCGACATCTCCACCATCGTCGCCTTCCCCCTGCCCGACATCGTCGGCGGCAATGAGGGCGACGTCGCCCTGTCCGACCCGGGCGCCCTGACCTTCGTCACCGCCGTCCAGGGACGGCGCGTGGCCACCAATGTCGAGCAGAAGGCCATGCTGGACGGCGTCGATCGCACCGGCCTGCTGCGCGGGCTGGAGCTGCCGCTGTCGCCCTACGATCCGGCCGTCCGCGCCGCCGTCGCCGCCCTGCCCCGTCCGCAGATCGACATGCTGATCGAGATGGGCCTGATCGAGGATCGCGGCTACGCCGACGGCGCCCGCCGGGTGGCCGACTTCGCGCCGCTGTGGACGCTGAAGACCACCCACTACTGGACCCAGGTCTTCCCCGCCGGGAAGGAGTTGGCCGTGGATCACCGCTATGCGCCCGCCGTCGGCGGATCGGCGGGCAGCGTCTTCGGCGATCCGGACGCGGCGAGCAGCGACTACGCCGCCGAACACGCGGCGCGATACTGCGCCGACGCCGCCTTCCAGGCCGGCACCGCGCGGCTGCGCCGCCGGGGCCAGTATCTGACCGAGACCTGGGTCGACTACATCCTGACCACCGGCGCCAACTGGGCCGAACCGATCGGCGAGTTCCGGCTGGTCGTCGACAAGGGCTCGTCGCGCAATCTGGTCAGCTTCTGCGGCGAGGATGTGCGCCGGATCAGCTCGACCCGCTTCGAGATGCGGCGGACCAATTTCACCCCCACGCGCGACCTGTCGGTGGTAATCGTCTCGGGTGTCCGACCCGAGTGAACCCTTCGACGCCCGCCAGGATCTGGCCGACGCCCCGCGCACCGCGGCGACCGGCCGGCCCAGGGACGCCGCGACCCTGATCCTGACCCGTCCGGGCGTTTCCGGCGCCGAGGTGCTGATGGGCCGCCGCGCGCCCGGGCACGTCTTCATGGCCTCCAAATGGGTCTTCCCGGGCGGCAAGGTCGAGCGGTCGGACGCCGCCGCCGCCTTCGCCACCGACCTGAGGCCCGCCGACGCCGCGCGCCTGGCCCGCGAGGTCCCGGTCCGCCGCGCCCGCGCCCTGGCCCTGGCCGCCGTGCGCGAGACCTATGAGGAGACCGGCCTGCTGCTGGCCGAGCCCGCCCCGCCCGCCTCCGTCGCCGGCGGCTGGCGCGAGTTCCGCGCCGTCGGCGCCCTGCCCGACCTGGCCGCCCTGTCCTATGTCGCGCGGGCCATCACCCCGCCGGGCCGCACCCGCCGCTTCGACGCCCGCTTCTTCATGGCCGACGTCTCGGCCCTGCTGCATCCGGAGCCGACGGCCGGCTCCGGCGAGCTGGACGAGATCGCCTGGCTGCCCCTGGTCGAGGCCCGGGCGCTGGACCTGCCCGCCATCACCCGCTTCGTCCTGGGCGAGGTGGCCGAGCGGCTCAACGCCCCCAATCGTCCCCTGCCCTTCGTCCGCATGGTGCGCGGACAGCATGTCGTGGATCATCAGGACTGACGATCCCTGACCGGCGGCGACCGACGGTTGCCTGTTTCCGTTGACTGCGGTTTCCTCGGCGCGGGAGGATTTCCATGCGCCGTCACATCGCCCTCATCGTCGCCCTGTGTCTGACCGCCGCGCCCGCCTTGGCGCAGGAGGCGCCCGACCGGATCGAGGTCGTCATGCGTCCGGACGTCCTGTTCTACAGCATCGAGGACGGCGGCCAGGGCCGCTTCCGGTCCGGCGACAGAGAGGACTGGACCTTCCCCGTCAGCCACGAGGACTATGTCGTCATCCGCGACCTGCTGGAGCCCTACCGCGCCGAGGGCCTCGCCTGCGACAACCCCAAAGCGGACGTCTATCGGGACGGCTACCTGCTCTGGCGGGACAGTCGGGGCGAGGTCCGGCGCCCGAACGACAGCTTCTGCTACACCGACACGTTCAGCCGCATGTCCATCAACAGCAATCGGGCCTATCGGCAGATGAATGACTGGGCCCGCGCCCGCTTCGTCCCGCCGCCCGGCCTGCCCGCACCGACCACCATGACCCTGGTCTGGCGCTCGTGGGGCAACCGGCTGGTCGAGTGGACCCTGCCGCGCGGCGGTGAGGGGCGATACGTGAACCGCGACGCCGAGCCGGTGACCTTCCCGGTGTCGGAGGAACAGTTCGACCGCTTCCGCGCCCTGTTCGCTCCCTATGAGGGCGTCCGTTTCGAGTGCCGGCGCGTCATCACCGACGGGGCATACGGCAGCGTGATCTGGTCCCAGCCCGGCCACGCGGACCAGTCGCTGAATTTCGACGCCGGCTGCGTCAGCGGCGACGCCGCCGACGTCTTCCAGCGGCTTGAGCAGGCCGAGACGATGCTGGACACGTTCAAGAGTGCGCGCTGACGTGGCCGACACCCCGATCACCCTGCGCCTGACCATCGCCGACCCGGTCGCCGGCGTTCGCTACAGCCTGCAGAAGGACGACGCGCCGCACGCGCCGGTCACGGCGACCGACGCGCCCCTGTCGTTCGAGGTTCCGATCCGCCTGTCCGCCGACAACCGCGTCCTGGGCCCCTTCGTACGCCGCGAGGGTCCGGCGCGCCGCTTCGTCTACATCCGCATCGGCCAGTCGGCGGGCGACCATGCGACGGAATGGAACCGCCGGGCCAAGATCGACATCCACGACATCCCGCCCGCCCTGCTGGACAAGGCCCGCGCGGGCGCCGTTCTGGAGGTGCTCCTGCCCGGGAAGGGCAAGGACGGCTCGCCCGCCTGCGCCACCGTCCGGCCGGTGAAGGGCTGGACCGCCGCCTGACCGCGTCCGTCCGATTCTGACGCACGCGCATGCCAGACTGACGGCGGTCTTTCCCACCGTTCATCGCGTCCAATCGCCCTGCGCGCGATATCGTATTTTACGGTCTGGCCGACTTTGAAAACGGAATTCGGCCGGAAACGATCAACCCTATCAATCCGCCAGCGGGCGGGTCAGGTCGAACTCGACGCGGAAGAAGCGCCCGCCCGGACGGCGCAGCTCATAGGCGAAGGTCTGGCCGGGATGCACCTCGACCGCCCAGACATTGGTGGTCGAGACCTGGGCCCCGCCGGCCACAAACTGGTCGATCGAGGCCTGATTGACTGGAAACTCCTGTCGCGAGGCCGTTCCCGCCTCGACCGTGTCGCCGCCGTACATGTGATAGCCGTGGATGACCCCCTCTGGGTCCCGGTGGTCGTGCCTGAGCCACAGGCCTTCGTCCGTCCGCGTCACGATCCAGCGCCGCGACCGGTCCTCGCCCACGGCGAAGGGAATCCCGACCTCGTTCAGCGCGCAGTCGCGCACATGCATGACCAGCCGCTTGCCCCGGAAGTCGGCGTCGGCGGCGTCGTTCGAGACCACCCGCCCCTCGAACCGCTGGCCGCACAGGGCGTTCAGCCGGGCCAGGAAGGCGTCCTGCGGATCCGTCGCCTCCTGCGCGAAGGCGGGAGCGGACAGGGACAGGGCGGCCGCGGCGGCGGCGAGAAGAAGCGCTTTCATGCCCGCCACCGTGACCTTTGAACGGCCGATGCTCAATGCGGCGTCGCGCCCGTTGACTTCCGGGCGCGCCTGAGTATGTTCCGCGCCTCTCATTTAGCGGCTTTCGCCGTCCGCAAAGGTAATTGTCCGATGGCCAAGCCGGCTTCCATCAAGATCCGCCTGAACTCGACCGCCGACACCGGCTTCTTCTACGTCACCAAGAAGAACGCCCGTACGATGACCGAAAAGATGGTCGTCAAGAAGTACGACCCGGTCGTCAAGAAGCACGTCGAATTCAAGGAAGGCAAAATCAAGTAAGAAGTTGATTTGCTAACGATTTTCGAAGCGCCCGGTCAGCGATGACCGGGCGTTTTTCGTTGTCCGCCCTCATCCGCGGCAAGGCGTGCTAGGGTGCGGGATGAGCGATCCTGAAGACGGCCAGACCGACGCCCCGCCCGAGGGCGAGACCCCCGTCCAGAGGGCTCTGCGCCTGAAGCAGGCCAGGATCGCGGCCCAGCCCAAGCCTCCGCGTGGAGGCAAGTTTCAGCGTGAACAGGCCGCCCGGATCGCCACCGGCAAGTCCAAGCCCTGGATGAGTCGCTAGGCGGAGTGGCCGTCCAGCAGGGAGCGGATGCTCTGCAGGGCCTTCACATCCCGCCCGTCCGCGCGACCGCCGAGAGAGACCTCGGGGATGATCACATCCAGCATCGCCACGGCTTCGGCGGGCGTCTTGGGGACATGATCGAGAATGACGCGCTCTAGGTTCTCGACCGCCCTGTAGGCGGCGTCGTCCGCTGAGACGCTGAGGTTGGAAAACTGCACTATGGCTTGGGAGAAGGATGCCCGGCCCATTGCTGCCCCTTTCCGACGAAGCTGAGGCGGTGCAGGCCGGGTCGAGGGACCGCGGTCCTGACGGCTGTTCGTCTAAGGTGAAGCTGTCGCTATTCGCGATTTCTGTCCAGTATCAACGTGTTTCAGAAGTTACAGAACGACGATCGTCAGGCCGCCCGGGCGATCACCTGGTTGCGCCCGCGCGCCTTGGCCTCATAGACGCCCTCGTCGGCGCGCTTGAGCAGGGCGTCGGGGGTGTCGGTCACGCCGTTGAAGGCGGCCACCCCGACCGAGACGGTGATGGTCAGGCTCTCGGCCCCGCCCATGATCGGGAACGGCAGGGAGCCCACGTCGCGGCGGATCCGGTCGGCCACGCGGGTGGCGTCCTCCAGCGAGGCGCCGGGCATGACCACCACGAACTCCTCGCCGCCCAGACGGCACGGCAGGTCGATGGCGCGGACATTGGTGGCCAGGCGCACCGCGAACTCGCGCAGCACCTCGTCGCCGGCGTCGTGGCCGAAGCCGTCGTTGACCGCCTTGAAGTGGTCGATGTCTAGGACCAGCACGGCCACGGTGTCGCCCCCCTGCCCGGCCCGGCTGAGCAGGGCCTGCAGCTGGCCGGCCATGTAGCGGCGGTTGTGCAGCCCGGTGAGGGCGTCGGTGACGGCCATCTCCAGGCTGTAGTCCAGCTTCTGCTTCAGGAAGTCGGCGTAGCGCTTGCGCTTGATCTGGCTGCGCGCGCGGGCGTCCAGCTCCTCGGCGTCCACCGGGCGGGGCAGGATGTCGTTGACGCCCAGCTCCAGCGCCTTGATCAGCCGGGGCCGGTCGGCCGGATCGACCACCGCCAGGATGGGCACGCGCCGGGAGGCCTCGTTCGAGCGCGCCTGGGCCACGAAGCGCAGGCCGTCGAACTCGGACGCCGAGACGTTGACGATCATCAGGTCGACCGGACCGCGCGCGGCGATCAGGGCCGCCGCCGGATCGGGCTCGTGCACCGGGCGGTGTTCGTCGGACAGCTGGGCCACGATCTTGCCGGCCTGCAGGGCGCTGTCGTCCACGACCAGGACGCGCCCGCCCGAGCCGCGCAGACGGCCCGCGCCGTCGGTGTCGACGCCGAAGCGGCGGCCGCTTTCCTCGCGCTCGCGCAGCTCGTCCATGACCGCCTTGAGCCGCACCAGCGACTTCACGCGGGCGAACAGGATGACGTCGTCGATGGGCTTGGTGACGAAGTCGTCGGCTCCGGCTTCCAGTCCCTTGATCTTGTCCTCGCGCCCGTCCAGCGCGGTCACCAGCACGACCGGGATGTGACGCGTCACCGGATCGGCCTTCAGCCGGCGGCAGGTCTCGAACCCGTCCATGCCGGGCATCATGACGTCCAGCAGGATGATGTCGGGCCGCTCGGCCGAAGCCACCTCGATGGCCGTGTGGCCGTCCATCGCCGTCAGCACCTCATAATATTCGAGGGTCAGCTTGGCCTCGAGCAGGCGGACGTTCGGTTCGACGTCGTCGACGACAAGGATGCGCGCCGTCATGCCGCCCTACCCCAGATGCTTCCGGACGACCTCGAGGAAATGCATCACCGAGATGGGCTTGGAGATATAGGCCTCGCAGCCGCCCTGCCGGATCCGCTCCTCGTCGCCCTTCATGGCGAAGGCGGTCACCGCCACCACCGGGATATGGTTCAGTTCCTCGTCGTCCTTGAGCCATTTGGTGACCTCCAGCCCCGAGATCTCGGGCAGCTGGATGTCCATCAGGATCAGGTCGGGCCGATACTGGCGCGCCAGGGCGAGCGCCTGCAGACCCTCGCGGGTCTGAAGGGTTTCGTAGCCCTGCGAGTCGAGCAGATCATGAAACAGCTTCATGTTCAGCTCGTTATCCTCGACGATGAGGACCTTCTTCGACATCACCACCCGGCCTGTTCACCCCTCTCAGACGCGATTGCGCGGGGGCTTGTGCTCTTCCGAGACAGTCTCACCACGGTTCTCTTAAGTTGACGTGAAGCGCCGGTTTTCCCGTCGCCCGTCCGGTCGTGAAGGCGAATGGAGAGGCGGGCAGGATAGCTTGTGATCGGCCGCTCAGGCACAATCTCCCCTTCATGAAGTCCATCTGCCGCGACTGCCTCTGGACCAGCGACCGCAAGGCCGAGCGCTGCGGCGCGTGCGGATCGCGGCGGGTCGTGAGCCATGACGAGCTGGACGGCCTGACCATCGCCCATCTGGATTGCGACGCCTTCTACGCCTCGGTGGAGAAGCGCGACCGGCCCGAACTGCGCGACGTGCCGGTCATCGTCGGGGGCGGCAAGCGGGGCGTGGTCTCGACCTGCTGCTACATCGCGCGGATGTACGGGGTGCATTCGGCCATGCCGATGTTCAAGGCGCTGAAGGCCTGTCCCGAGGCCGTGGTGCTGAAGCCCGACTTCCGCAAATACGTGCCCGAGAGCGAACGCATCTTCGGCCTGGTCCGCGAGCTGACGCCCCTGGTCCAGACCCTGTCGCTGGACGAAGCGTGGATTGATCTGGCGGGAACGGAACGGCTGAACGGCGGGCCGCCGGCCTTCCAGCTGGTCCGCCTGCAGAAGCGGATCGAGGACGAGATCGGCCTCAGCGTCTCCATCGGCCTGGCCCCCAACCGCTTCCTGGCCAAGATCGCGTCGGAGCTGGACAAGCCACGCGGCTTCTCGGTCATCGGGGCGGAATCCAAGGCCCTGCTGGCCCCCAAGTCGGTGCGCATCCTGCCCGGCGTCGGCCCGGTGTTCGGCAAGACCCTGCAGAGCGACGGCTACGCCACCGTCGGCGACCTGGCCGCCGCCGAGGTGCGGGACCTGGTCAAGCGCTACGGCGAGACCGGCCTGCGCCTTCACGACCTGGCCCATGGCCGCGACGCCCGCGCCGTCCGGCCCGAGCATGACCGCAAGGGGATGAGCGCCGAGACCACCTTCAACGACGACCTGACCTCGGCCCAGGACCTGGAGAGCGAACTCTGGCCCCTGTGTGAGAAGCTGGCCTCCAAGGCGCGCCGCGACGGCGTGGCCAGCCGGGTCATCGTGCTGAAGCTGCGCCGGACCGACTTCAAGATCGTGACGCGGCGGATCAGCCTGCCCGAGCCGGTGCAGACGGCCCGCGCCCTGTTCGCCGCCGGGCGCGACCTGCTGACGCCTGAGCTGGGCCTGCCCTACCGCCTGATCGGCATCGGCATGGGCGAGGTGGTCGACGCCGTTGACGCCCCCGCCGCCCTGTTCGAGAGCACCGAGGCCCGGACGCTGAAGACCGAAAAGGCCATCGACGCGTTGCGGGACAAGTTCGGGAAGAGCGCCGTTGTGGCCGGACGGGCGTTGAAGGGCTGAGCTGGGTTCTCCCTCGCCCCCTGGGGAGGGTGGACCGAGAAGCGGGACGGGTGGGACGCCGAGTTCTCGGACACGAACCCCGCCCTGTCGTCGCTGACGCCCCGACATCCCTCCCCACAAGGGGGAAGGAGAAGGTGATGACGCCTCCTTCCGCACAGGCTAAACCGCCCCCAAATCCCTTCTGGAGCTTCCCATGACCGTCGCCGCCCGTCTCGCCGAACTCGGCATCAACCTGCCGGAACCCGCCAAGGCGGTCGCCAACTATGTGCCCTACGTCCAGACCGGCAACCTGCTCCACATCTCGGGCCAGCTGTCGAACGACGCCGCGGGCGGGCTGAAGGGCACCGTCGGCGCCGACGTGTCCCAGGACGACGCGGTCAAGGGCGCGCGCATGTGCGGCGTCAACCTGCTGGCCCAGATCTCGGCCGCGCTGGACGGCGATCTGGAGCGCGTCGTGCGCGTGGTGAAGCTGGGCGGTTTCGTCCAGGTCGCCGGCGATTTCGAAGCCATCCCGGCCGTCATCAACGGCTGCTCGGACCTGATGGTCGAGGTGTTCGGCGACAAGGGCCGCCACGCCCGTTCGGCCGTCGGCGTCTACAAGCTGCCCCTCGGCTTCGCGGTTGAAGTCGACGCGATCGTGGAAGTCCGCTGATCTCAGAAACGGCCCTCATGCTCCGCTCATCCCGGCGAAAGCCGGGACCCAGTCCTGTCCAGCCTGACGCAGGCGTTTCAGGACGGGCGATGATGCGCACCCGGCAAAAGCTGGTCACCCAAAGCACTGGGTCCCGGCTTTCGCCGGGATGAGCGGAATGGGGTACCAGATCAGGGTCCACAATGCCGTCGCCGAGATCGGCCGGGAGGCGTGGGACGCCTGCGCGGGTCCGTCCGGCGATCCGTTCGTCAGCTTTGACTTCCTGGACGCCTGCGAGGCCTCCGGCAGCGCGGTTCCGCGCGAGGGCTGGGCCGGGCGTCACCTGTCGCTGGAGGACGAGGACGGCCGCGTGATCGGCGTCATGCCCCTCTGGCTCAAGGGCCACAGCCAGGGCGAATACGTCTTCGACCACAGCTGGGCCGACGCCTATGAGCGGGCCGGCGGCCGCTACTATCCCAAGCTGCTGGGCGCCGTGCCCTTCACGCCCGTCACCGGCCCGCGTTTCCTGGCCCATCCGGCAGCCGACGCCGCCACGGTGCGCGAGGCCCTGATCCAGGGGGCGCTGACCCTGACGCAGCGGCTGGGCGCCTCGTCCCTGCACGTGAACTTCCCGACCCGCGAGGACTGGGACGCGATGGGGCAGGCCGGGCTGCTGAAGCGGCAGGACATCCAGTACGTCTGGCGCAACGGCGGCTATCAGACCTTCGAAGACTTCCTGTCGGCCCTGTCGTCCAGCCGCCGCAAGACGGTGCGGCGCGAGCGGCGCGAGGCCCAGGCCGGGCTGGATATCCGCGTCCTGACCGGGGCGGAGATCATGGAGGCGCACTGGGACGCCTTCTTCGCCTTCTACCAGGACACGGGCGAACGGAAGTGGGGACGCCCCTATCTGACGCGCGACTTCTTCAGCCGCCTGGGCGCGAGCATGGCGGAGCGGATCGCGCTGGTGATCGCCTTCCGGGACGAAACGCCCATCGCGGGGGCGCTGAACCTGATCGGCCGCGACGCCCTGTACGGACGCCAGTGGGGCGCGCTGGAAGAGGTCCCCTTCCTCCATTTCGAGCTCTGCTATTACCAGGCCATCGACTTCGCCATCTCCCGCGGCCTGTCGCGGGTCGAGGCGGGGGCCCAGGGGGACCACAAGATCGCCCGCGGCTACCTGCCCTCGCCCGTCTATTCGGCCCACTTCATCGCCGACCCGGCGCTGCGCGGTCCGGTGGCCGACTATCTGGAGCGCGAGCGCCCGGCCGTGGAGGCCGAGATGCACGCCATGGCGGAAGACCTGTCGCCCTTCCGCCGGGACGTCACCTGACTCAGTCGGCGCGACGGGCGTCCGGACCGCCGATGAACCAGCCGGCGATCCAGCTGACGATGCCGGTGACGATGGCCGCGCCGATGCCGGCCATCAGGCCGTCGACCGCGAAACCGCCCAGCAGATAGGCGACCAGGCCGATCACCGCCGCGTTCACCACCAGCAGGAACAGGCCGAAGGTGACGATGGTCAGCGGGAAGGTCAGCACCGTCAGGATCGGCCGCACGATGGCGTTGGCGATCCCCAGCAGGATGGCGGCCAGGATCAGCGAGCCGCTGTCGCTGAACGACACCCCCGGAACGATCCGCGCGGCCAGCCACAGGGCCAGGCAGGTGACGAGGAACTGGACGATGAAACGCAGCATGGCCGATCTCCGATAGGAACCTTGACCATAACACGTGAACGCCGATGGGGCTCCCCTGCCCGCGCACAGATTGCTAGCGTGGGCGCCGAGAGCCGGAGCCCCACATGACCCTTTACGCGCCTTACGACCCCGACAACATCTTCGCCAGGATTCTTAAGGGCCAGATTCCGTCGGTGAAGGTGTGGGAGGACGACGACGTCCTGGTGTTCATGGACGTCTTCCCGCAGTCGGAAGGCCATGTGCTGGTGGTGTCCAAGACCTCGACCGCCCGCAACCTGCTGGAGATCGAGCCCGAAGCCCTCGCAAAGGTCATGGAGGCCACCCGGCGCACCGCCCGCGCGGTCGAGAAGGCGCTGAAGCCCGAGGGCTTCCAGATCCTGCAGTTCAACGGCGAGGCCGGGGGCCAGACCGTCTTCCACCTGCATTTCCACATCGTGCCGCGCTGGGCCGACCGCCCGATGAAGGGCCACGGCCACGCCCCCATGGCCGACACCGAGGCGCTGCGCGCGCTGGCGGACCGCATCGCCGCCGAACTTGAGTGAACGCCGTTCATTGACGCCGGGCGGCGCGAGCGTAGCCTTTCTTCCTCAGCGGACTCATCCGCGGCCTTGGGAGGGGCATCCAATGGGCAAGCTAAACTGGCCGGGCATCCTGGTGGCGACCGTCGTCGCCTTCTTCGTCGGCTTCCTCTGGTACGGCGTGATCTTCGAGGCGCAGTGGAAGACCCTGACCGGCGTCACCGGCGAGGGCGGCGATCCGATGTGGATGCTGGCCGGCCTGGTCCAGACCTTCATCACCATGATCGGCCTGGGCTGGTTCATCGCCCGCGAGGGGTCGGCGGGCTGGAAGGGCGGGCTGAAGATCGGACTGGTCGCCTGCGTCTGCTTCGCCCTGATGACCTCGGCCTACAACTTCATCTACCAGACCTCGGACATCCGCCTGATCCACATCGACTGGAGCCACCTGCTGGTCATCTACCTGCTGGGCGGGGCGATCATCGGCGGGCTGAAGATCGGCAAGAAGGCCTGACCTGAGGGTGGCCTAGAGCGGCCCGCGGAAGATGAACCACGCCCCGGCGATGATCAGGGCGAAGCCGACGGCGTGGTTCATCGTCAGCTTCTCGCCCAGGAAGGTCACCGAGAAGACGGCGAAGACGATCAGGGTGATGACCTCCTGCATCGTCTTCAGCTCGGCGGCCGAATAGACCTGATGCCCGATGCGGTTGGCGGGCACGGCGAGGCAGTATTCGAAGAAGGCGATGCCCCAGCTGACGATCACCACGATCCACAGCGGCTTGGACCCGAACTTCAGGTGGCCGTACCAGGCCAGCGTCATGAAGACGTTGGAGGCGACCAGCATGAGCACCGGCGCGATGTGAGGAAAGGATATCGGCACGTGTCGCCTCCGCTTGCGTCCCGCCCCATGCGCCAGCATAAGGGCCGCCGTCAAACGGTTGGCCGGCTTAGCTCAGTTGGTAGAGCGCCAGTTTTGTAAACTGGATGTCGCGGGTTCGATTCCTGCAGCCGGCACCATCCCCCTGCCCCTTCAGAAGACCAGCCCGGTCCGCGCCTCGTGCAGGCGGGCGAAGTGGCGGGCGGCCTCGCCGAACAGCACCGGATCGGCCGAGTGCGCGTCCTCGATCACCGCCAGCACCGCGTCGATGGCGTCCTCGCGCGACGGCGGGCGGTCCTCGGCCAGCCGCTCCAGCAGGGTCAGCAGAGCGTCGCGGCGAAGCAGGGCCTGGGCCTTGAGCACCTTGTCGCCGGCGGCGGCCCGGCGCGGCGGCAACGGGTCGTTGAAGACCGGAATCTCAAGGAAGCCGTCCTCCGCGGGCAGGGCCATGGCGGGCGCGACGGCGGCGGCCTTTCCCTGGCCGCAATGGCGGCAGAGCTCGGCCTGATGGACGTCGGACCACAGGTAGTCGTGGCGGCACGGCGACGGGTTGTTTGGCGACTGCATGATCCGACCCCCGATTGACAGGGAGATCGACCGCGCGCGGCCGCCTTGTCAACCGGAGTTCGGCGACGGACGCGCCGGGGCTCAGCCTCCGCCCAGCGCCACGGACAGGTGGTAGGTCACGAAGGCGGACAGATAGGCTAGGCCGAACATGTAGACGACCATAACCCACATCCATTTCCACGAGTTCAGCTCGCGCTTGACCACGCCCAGCGTCGCCACGCACTGCGGGGCGAAGATGTACCAAGCCAGGAAGGCCAGGCCGGTGGCCAGCGACCAGTGCGACGCCAGGGTCGCGCCCAGCAGGCTGGTGGCGCTCTCGGGATCGGCGACGGCGTAGACGGTGCCCAGGGCCGCCACCGCGACCTCGCGCGCCGCCATGCCCGGGATCAGGGCGATGACCATCTGCCAGTTGAAGCCGATGGGTGCGAAGATGGGCTCCAGCGCCCGGCCGATCATGCCGGCGAAGGAGTAGTCGATGGCCGGCTGGGTCGCGCCCTCGGGCGGATAGGGGAAGGTCGCCAGCGCCCAGACGATGACCATCAGCGGCAGGATGATCCGCCCGGCCCGCTCCAGGAAGATGCGGGCGCGGAGCCACAGGTTGAAGGCCACGCTCTTGGGATCGGGCAGCTTGTAGGCGGGCAGCTCCATCATGAAGGGCTCGACCGCGCCCCTCCAGAAGATCTTGCGGATGACGAAGGAGACGATCAGGGCGCTGACGATGCCGGCGGCGTACAGGCCGAACATCACCAGCCCCTGCAGGCTGAGCACGCCCCACACCTTCTCGTTCGGAATGAAGGCGCCGATGATCAGGACATAGACGGGAATGCGCGCCGAACAGGTCATCAGCGGCGCGACCATGATGGTGGTCAGCCGGTCGCGCTTGGAATCGATCACCCGCGCCGCCATCACGCCGGGAATGGCGCAGGCGAAGCTGGAGAGCAGCGGAATGAAGGCCCGGCCGTGCAGCCCCGCCCCGCCCATGACCCGGTCCATCAGGAAGGCGGCCCGGGCCATGTAGCCGAAGTCCTCCAGCAGGAGGATGAACAGGAACAGGATCAGGATCTGCGGCAGGAAGACCAGCACCCCGCCGACGCCCGCGATCAGGCCGTCGACGATCAGGCTCTGCCAGATGCCGTCCGGCATGACGGTGGCGATCCAGGCGCCGAAGCCGCCCAGGACGCCCTCGATGCCGTCCATCAGCGGCGTCGCCCAGGTGAAGACCGCCTGGAACATGACGAACAGCAGGGCGACCAGGATCAGCAGGCCCGCGACCGGGTGCAGCAGCACGCCGTCGATCTTGCCGGTCAGGGTGTCCGGACGCTCGGGCGGCTTGACGCAGGCCTTCATGATGCGCTCGGCCTCGCGGGCCTTGCCGCGCAGGGCGTCGGCGTCCGGGGAGATCCACTCGCTCTCGGCGGTGGCCGACAGGGTCCCGGCGGCGGCGTCGACGGCGGCGATCAGTTCGGCGACGCCCCGGCGGCGCGTGGCCGTGGTCGGGATCACCGGCACGCCCAGTTCAGCCTGAAGCCTCTCCAGATCGATGCGCAGCCCCTGACGCTGGGCGATGTCGTACATGTTGAGCGCCAGCACCATCGGACGCCCGACGGCCTTCAGCTCCAGCACCAGGCGCAGGACCAGGCGCAGGTTGGTGGCGTCGGCGACGGCCACGATCACGTCCGGCGGAACCTCTCCGGCCAGCTTGCCCAGGACGGCGTCGCGGGTGACCTCCTCGTCCGGGCTGCGGGCGCGCAGGGAATAGGTGCCCGGCAGGTCGAGGACGGTCAGGGCGCGGCCTTCGCCGGTGCGGATATGGCCTTCCTTCCGCTCGACGGTGACCCCGGCGTAGTTGGCGACCTTCTGGTGGGCGCCGGTCAGGGCGTTGAACAGGGCGGTCTTGCCGCTGTTCGGGTTGCCGACCAGGGCGACGCGGGGCGTGCGAACCTGCATGTCCATCAGGCGGCGGTCCCGTCCAGGCGGATCGTCAGGCTGGCGGCCTCGTGACGGCGCAGGGCGACGCGCATGTCGTCGACCTTCATGGCGATGGGATCACGGCCGAACAGGCCCTCGTGCAGCAGCTCCACGCGCGCGCCCTCGACGAAGCCCAGTTCGATCAGGCGGCGCTCCAGTTCGACGGCGTCGCCCTTGTGGTGGCAGTGCTCGCCGACCTGAACGATGACGCCGCGGGCGCCCTTGCGGGCCTCGCTCAGTTTGAGGGTGTCAGACATGGAACTCGTGGAAACGCCGGCGCGAAAAAGGCGCGCCTTTCCTGACAGTGATTATCAGGAGCGACACCTCAGCGTCCACCCCGGCCAAGCGTCGCAGGGCGGTTGTCCGGGCCGGTGTTTGAGCTATCACTGCTCCCGGATTCCGGAGCCTTCCCATGACCCGCCTCGCCCTCGTCCCCGCGCTGTCCCTGGCCGCCCTGCTGGGCCTGTCCGCCTGTAGCGATGGCGGGGCCGGATCGGCCGCCCCCGCCGCGCCGCCGAAGCCGGAGCTGACCCCGGCGCAGAAGGCCGTCCTGCTGGCCGCCCTGCCCGCCCCGTACAATCAGGGCGACCTGGACAACGGCCGCCGCGTCTTCGCCCGCTGCCGCTCGTGCCACACGGTGACCGAGGGCGGACCGAACATGACCGGACCGAACCTGTACGGCGTCTTCGGGCGTCAGGCGGGGACCGCGGCCAAGTACAACTATTCGAACGCGGTGAAGACCGCCGGCTTCGTCTGGGACGCCGAAAAGCTGGATCACTGGCTGGAGAACCCGCGCACCTTCCTGCCCGGCAACAAGATGACCTTCCCCGGCCTGCCGGACGCGACCGACCGCCGCGACGTCATCGCCTGGCTGAAGGTCGAGACCGGATACGTTCCGGCGGGGGCTCCGCCGCCGGCTCAATAAAAAGCTATCGTCATCCCGGCCTTCGCTGGGATGAGATGGCAGATTGGCTGGTCCCTATTCCGCCGCCGCCAGGCCCTTGTCGTTGGCGGTGGTCTCCTGGGCTTCCCACTCCTCGATCTTGCGGGCGGTGTATTCCGGCGACTTGGTGAAGCGCGCCAGCACGCCGTAGATCACGGGCACCACGAACAGGGTCAGCAGGGTCGCGAACATGGCACCGGCGAAGATCACCACGCCGATGGTCTGGCGGCTGCCCGCCCCCGCCCCGTGCCACAGCACCAGCGGCAGGGCGCCGAAGGCGGTGGCGATCGAGGTCATGATGATCGGACGCAGGCGCAGGGTCGACGACTCGATGATGGCGTCGCGGATCGACCGGCCCTGGTCGCGCAGCTGGTTGGCGAACTCGACGATCAGGATGCCGTTCTTGGCCGCCACACCGATCAGGATGATCAGGCCGATCTGGCTGTAGATGTTCAGGCTGGAGCCCGCCATGACCAGGCCGAACAGCCCGCCGGCGGCCGCCAACGGCACCGTCAGCATGATCACCGCCGGGGTGATCCAGCTTTCGAACTGGGCCGCCAGCACCAGGAAGACCAGCAGCAGGGCGAGGCCGAAGGCCGCGGCGACGGCGCCGCCGGCCTCCTGCTGGTCGCGCGCCGCCCCGCCCCACTGGGTGGTGACCACGCCCTGCGGCTGCTGGGCGGCGGTCTGGGTCAGGAAGGCGGTGGCGTCGGCGATGGTGTAGCCGGGGTTCAGGTCCGCGCTGAGGGTGATGGCGCGCTGACGGTCCAGACGACGACGGTCGGGCGTGTCGCCCGAGGTCTGGGTCGTGACCACCGCCGACAGCGGCACCAGCTGGCCGGAGCCCGTGTTGACGTACAGGGCCTCCAGATCGCTGACGTTGCGCCGGTTGTCGCGCTGGGTCTGCAGGATGACGTCGTACTCCTGCCCGCCCTTCAGATAGGTGGTGGCGCGGCGGGAGCCGAACATGGTCTCCAGCGTGCGGCCGATGGACTGGGCCGAGACGCCCAGGGCCGCGGCCTTCTCGGGGTCCACGTCGACCAGCAGGCGCGGGGCGTTCGGCTCATAGTTCAGGCGCGGACGCGAGAAGCCGGGGTTCTCCAGCGAGGCCGCCAGCATGGGCTGCAGCCAGTTGTAGATGTCGCCGTACTCCGCCCCCGTGACGATCATCTCGACCGAGTTGGAGTTGCCGCCGCCGCGCTGGAAGGCGCCGGGGACCGAGGCGTTGACCTGGGCGTCCGTCTGGCCGCGCAGCTTGCCGTTCAGTTCCTGGGCGATCTCGTCGGCCGAGCGGTGGCGAAGCGACCAGTCGGCCAGAATCAGGCTGCCGTTGCCGGAGTTGTAGCTGCCGCCGCCGAAGCCGGGCGCCGAAACCAGATAGCTGTCCGCCTCGCCGCTGGCCTTGTACTCGGCCAGGATGGGCTCCAGACCCAGGACGATCCGGCGGGTGTAGTCGAAGCCGGCGCCCTCGGGTCCCTGGACGCGGATCTGCACCCGGCCCCGGTCTTCCGGCGGCACCAGTTCGTCCGGCAGGGTCAGGAACATGACCGTCGCGCCGGCCCCGACCAGCACGATCAGGCCGATCACGCCCACGACCGCGATCCGGGTGCCCAGCAGGGCGCGCAGGGAATTGCCGTAGGACTCGCGCAGCTTGTCCATGGCCCAGTCGACGCGCTTGGCGACGAAGCCGCCGCTGTGCGCCGGACGCAGGATCTTGGACGCCAGCATGGGCGACAGGCTGAGCGCCAGGAAGGCCGAGAAGGCCACGGCCGCGGCGATGGCCGCCGCCAGCTCGACGAACAGGCGGCCGACGTAGCCGGGCAGGAACAGCAGCGGCGCGAACACCGCCAGCAGCACCACGGTGGTGGCCACGACGGCGAAGAACACCTGGCGCGCGCCGCGCTCGGCGGCGACCAGGGGCGGTTCGCCGTGGTCGATGCGGCGCTGGATGTTCTCGGTCACCACGATGGCGTCGTCGACCACCAGACCGATGGCCAGCACCAGGGCCAGCAGGGTCAGCAGGTTCAGCGAGAAGCCCAGCGGGGCCAGGACGATGAAGGTGGCCAACAAGCAGATGGGCGCCACGATCGACGGGATCAGGGCGGCGCGCAGGGTGCCCAGGAAGATGAAGTTGACCAGGGCGACCAGCGCCATCGAGATGCCGATGGTGATCCACACCTCGTCGATGGCGTGGCTGGTGAAGACCGAGTTGTCGGACCCGACGACCAGCTCCGTGCCCGGCGGCAGGCTGGGACGGATCTGCTCGATCATCTTGTGCACGCCGTCGGAGATGGCCAGGTCGTTGGACTGGGCCTGACGGGTGACGGCCAGGCCGATCTGGTCGACGCCGTTGCCGCGGAACAGGCGGCGGTCCTCGGCGGGAGCCTCCACGACGCGGGCGATGTCGCCCAGACGGGTGACATAGGCCGCCTGGCCCTGGATGGCGCCGGTGGCGCCGCTGGGCAGGGCGTTGCTGTTGGTGGCCAGGCCGCTGGTGTTGTTCGAGGCGGCGGCGTTGGAGGCCGAGCCGCGCGTGCCGATGGGCAGTTGGCGGAAGTCCTCGGCGCGGGCGTAGGTGCGCGCGACGCGGACGGTGTAGTCCTTCTGGCCCGACTCCAGCGAACCGGCGGGCAGTTCGACGTTCTGGGCCGTCAGGGCCGTCTCGACGTCGGTGACGGTCAGTCCGCGCGCGGCCATGGCGGCGGCGTCCAGCCAGATGCGCATGGCGTAGCGCTGCTCGCCGTAGATCTGCACCTGGGCGGCGCCCGGCACGGTGGCCAGGCGGTCGATCAGATAGCGGTCGGCGTAGTCCGTCAGCTCCAGCCGGTTCAGGCTGGTCGAGCGCAGGAACAGGATGATGATCGGCTGGCTGTCCGAGTCGGCCTTGGCCACTTCGGGCGGATCGGCCTGGTCCGGCAGGCGGCCGACCACGCGCGAGACGCGGTCGCGCACGTCGTTGGCGGCGTCGTCGATGTTGCGGTCCAGCGAGAATTCGATGTTCACGCTCGACCGGCCGTCGCGGCTGGACGAGGTGATGCGCTCGACGCCCTGGATGCCGGCGATCTGCTGCTCGATGGGCTCGGTGATCCGGCTTTCGATAACCTCGGCGGAGGCCCCGGCGTAGCTGGTGTTCACCGACACGATCGGCGGATCGACGTCCGGCAGTTCGCGCACCGGCAGGAAGAAGAAGGCCGCGGCGCCGATCACGCACAGCACGATCGCCGCCACCGCCGCCATGACGGGGCGGCGGACGGAAACGTCGGAGAGCATCATCGGGCGGCGCCCTGGGCCGGAGCGGCGCGGCCGCCCTGCCCCCCGCCTTGACCGCCTCGCCCGCCCGCTCCGCCGACGCGCACGGGGGCGTTGGGCTGGATGCGGTTCAGGCCCGAGCCGACCACGCGGTCGCCATTGGCCAGGCCGGACAGGATCTCGACGAAGCCGCCCTCGACCGCGCCGGTCTCGACCACGACCCGCTGGGCCGTGGAGCCGCGCTCGCCGTTGGCGATGCGATAGACGAAGGCGCCGTCGCCTTCGTACTGGACCGCGGCCTCGGGCACGGCGATGCCCTGGCGCAGGCCCTGCTGGACGGCGACGCGGACGGCCATGCCGGGCCGGATGCGGGCGCCGGGATTGGGGATTTCGGCGCGGGCGGTGACCGAGCGGGTCGACTCGTTCACCCGCGTGTCGATCAGGGCGATGCGGCCGGTGAAGACCTCGTCGCCATAGGCGTCGATGGTGGCGGTGATCGGCGTCCCCGCCCGCAGGACGGCCAGGTAGCGCTCGGGGATGGGGAAGTCGACGCGGACCACGTCGATGTCGTCCAGGGTGGTGATGACGGCGCCCGGATTGACCAGGGTGCCCGGGGTGACGGTGCTGAGGCCCAGCACGCCCGCGAACGGCGCGCGGATGGTGCGGTCCCCGGCGCGGGCCTCGGACGCGGCCAGCGAGGCGCGGGCCGATTCCAGCTCGGTCTCATACTGTTCGACCATGGCCGCCGAGGCGAAACCGCGGTCGTTCAGGGTCTTGTAGCGCTCGTACATGGTCTGGGCGCGGGCGACCTGGGCGCGGTTGTCGGCGATGTTGGCGTCTTCCTCGCGGGCCTGCAGCTGGACCAGGGGCGTGCCGGCGGCGACGCGCTGGCCGTCCGAGAACATCACGCGGGTGATCAGTTCGCTGGTCGAGGAGGTGATGTTGACCGAGCGCCGGCCACGGGCGACGCCCAGGACGCGGATGCGGTCGCTGAACTCGCGCGGCGCGGCGACGGCTTCCGACACGGCCTGGCCGCGTCCGCCGCCGGGTCCGCCCCGGCCCCCGCCCGGTCCGCCGGCCTTCTCATCGTCGGCGAACGCCATGCGCAGCACGAGGGCGCCGACCATCAGGGCCAGGAGGATCGCCGCGGCGACGAGGAAGAAGTGACGCTTGACCACGCGGCGGGCGCTCCGGGACTTTGGGGACGTGCCGACTTAGCGGCTCTCGCCGTCGACGCAACTTAAGTTCATGTAACGGGTGCTGTTCCGAATTCCGTCGCGGTCAGAAGCGACGCCATAGCCCGATGACCGGACCGCCCGAACGCGGCGTCTCCCGCCCGGCCACGGCCTCGCGCCATCCGGCCTGGACGCTCCAGGATCCGAAGCGCCGGACCAGGGAGGTCTCGACCGACAGCCAGCGCGGCCCGCCGTCGTCGGCCTGCCCGCCGTAGGCCTGGTTCAGCAGCATCCACTTGTCGCCGAAATGCAGGCCGAGCGTGGCGTCGACGCGGGTCTCGTCCGGCAGTCCGCCCCGAATCCGCCGCGCCGCCTCCAGCGTGACGAAGCCGCCGGTCGCCGCGCGGGACATCCACCGGGCCCGTCCGAACGAGCGGCCGGCCGAGGCGCGGACCTCCCAGTCCTGGCCGCCGACGCCGGGCGGGGCATAGCCGGCGTTGCGCCCTTCCCCGCCGTCCGCCACGCCGCCGTACAGGGCCACCGCCGTGCGGTCGTCGCGCCAGACCTGCCAGTTCACGCCGATCTCCAGCGGCCCGCGGCCCTCGTAGTCGACGAAGGCGTCCTTCCCCGACTGCCAGTCGCCCTTGAAACGGACGGTCAGGCGATCCGTCAGGCCGTATTCGGCGAAGACCGAGACCACGGTGTCGCGGCGGTCGGCGGGCAGGTCGGCGAGGCTGCCGTCCGGGTCGAACCCTTCGCCGGCCCGCATGTCTTCGAACTTGACGATCACCTGCCCGTCGCCCTTCGGCAAGGTCCAGGGACCGGCCGCGGCCGGGGCGGCGGCCCCAAGGGCTGCCAGCGTCAGCAGCAGCCCCCCGGCCCGCCTCACACGTCGTAGCCGGGCGACTTCCTGTCGAGCATACGCAACGCGCCCGGCCAGGCGAGGGCCGAAATGAACCCAATCCCCTTGCCCTGCTCCCGCGTCTCGGCCTGGGCCGCGTCGGGGGCGAACAGGACGTGTTCCCGCCCGCCGGACAGGGCCGCGATCTGCTGGGCGCAGGCGCGCTCGAGGAAGAACATGCCGATCCAGGCCGCCGCCGCCGTCGGACCGACCGCCAGGGTGCCGTGGTTGCGCAGCAGCATCAGCGGCTTGTCGCCGAGGTCCGCCACCAGCCGCTCGCGCTCCTCGTGGTTCAGCGCCAGGCCTTCGTAGCCGTGATAGGCGACCTGATGCTGCAGCAGGCAGGCATTCTGGCCGATCGGCAGCAGGCCCTCCTGCTGCGCCGCCACTCCGACGCCGGCCACGGTGTGCAGGTGGATGACGAAATGCGCGTCATCCCGGGCCCCGTGAATGGCCGAGTGGATGGTGAAGCCCGCCGGATTGATGAAGTTCTCGGTCTCCTGGACGATGTTGCCGTCCAGATCGACCTTCACGAGGGACGAGGCCGTCATCTCCTCGAAATACCAGCCGTACGGATTGATCAGGAAATGATGCTCGGGCCCCGGCACGCGGGCCGAGATATGGGTGAAGATCATGTCGTCCCACCCGTGCAGCGCCACCAGGCGGTACAGGGCCGCCAGTTCGACGCGGGTGTTCCACTCCGCCTCGGACACCCGAGACTTCAGGGAAGTCATTGCACCGTCAGCCATGGCCGTCGTCCTCGCCTCGTTCTTATGGCGCGCACGCTCGCCCCGGGGCGGGGCCGCGTCAAGATTCAGGTTCCGTTAACCGCCTCTTAGGTTGCAAGCGGTACGGTAAATCCTGCCGTAACCCTAACGGTGCGCCGGAGGCGTGTGTGACCGTTCTCGTCCAGCTCAATCCGTCCCGGTCCCCCGAGCGCGCGCCGCGCGCCGAAGACCTGCTGGCGCTGGCCCGAAACAACAGTCCCGACGCCCGCCAGAGATTGCTTCTGGGCGTCATGGCCCTGTGCGACGCCAGCCCGCCGGACGGCCAGCTGTCCCCCATCCTGGGCGAGATCTTCCTGTTCCTGGCCCGCCAGGCCGAACGCGACATCCGCAAGGCCCTGGCCAGCCGCCTGGCCCACGCCGACTGGGCCCCGCCGGCCCTGGTCAATGTGCTGGCGCTGGACGAGATCGAGATCGCCGCCCCCATCCTGGCCGCCAGCCCCGTGCTGCAGGACGAGGATCTGCTGAGGATCCTGGTCGAGGCCTCGCTGGACCACCAGATCGCCGTGGCCCGCCGTCCAGAGATCAGCGGCCGCGTCGCTGACGCCGTCATCGAGCGCGGCGTCCCCGCCGTCCTGACCGCCCTGGCCACCAACCGCACCGCCCAGATCAGCGGCGAGGGCTTCCGCCGGCTGGTCGAGCATTCGCGCCGCATCGCCGCCCTGCGCGGACCGCTGTCGCGCCACCCGCGCCTGACCGAGGCCCTGGCCGAACAGATGTACCACTGGGTCGGCGCCGCCCTGCGCGAGTCGATCGGCGCCCGCTTCCAGGTCGACGAGCGCAAGTTCGGAAACGCCGTGTACGACGCCGTCGAGGGCGTCATGCGCAAGGACCGGCCCGACGACATCCCCGAGGACACGCCCGAGCGCGAGGAGATGGAGCGCCGGCTGGTCGCCAAGCTGCAGGCCGCCGGCCAGCTGAAGCCCGCCATGCTGATCCGCGCCGTGCGCGAGAAGCGCCTCAGCCTGCTGGTCCACGGCCTGGCCGCGCTGAGCGGCTTCACCGTCAACCAGATCCGTCAGGCCCTGCGCGCGTCCAGGCCCGAGGCCCTGTATTACGCCTGTTCCGTCGTCGGCATCGACCGCGCGGTCTTCCCGACCCTGCTGACCGAACTGCGCAAGCTGAACCACGGCCTGCCCGGCGACCTGGGCGATCCGGTGTGGCAGCGCGGCGCCCTGTCGGCGACCTCCGCGGCCCGCGCCTTCCGCGCCCTGGTCGATCCGGATCCGACCGAACAGCGCATCGCCGTTTGACTTCACAGGCCCGCTCGGCTTGCGTGCGACGGTGACCTCCTCCTCCGACCGTCCTCTTCGCATCGCCTTCGCCGCCTCCGATCGACCGGAGGCCCTGGAGGCCCGCGCGCGGCTGGCCGAGCGCTACGGCTCGGTGCCCGAGGAGCAGGCCGACGTGATCGTGGCCCTGGGCGGCGACGGCTTCATGCTGGAGACCCTGCACACGGTGATGGAGCGCCGCACCCCGGTGTTCGGCATGAACCGCGGCTCGGTCGGCTTCCTGATGAACGACTATGAGGAGGACGGCCTGCTGGAAAGGCTGTCCGGCGCCGGCCGCGCGGTCATCCACCCGCTGCAGATGGACGCCTGGACGGAGTCCGGACAGGTCCACAGCGGCCTGGCCATCAACGAGGTCTCCCTGCTGCGCCAGACGCGGCAGAGCGCCAAGCTGCGCATCAGCGTCGACGGCCGCGTGCGGCTGGAGGAACTGGCCTGCGACGGCTGCCTGGTGGCCACGGCGGCGGGCTCGACCGCCTACAACCTGTCGGCCCACGGCCCGATCATCCCGCTGGATTCGCGGGTCCTGGCCCTGACCCCGATCAGCGCCTTCCGCCCCCGCCGCTGGCGCGGCGCCCTGCTGCCCCATCAGGCCACGGTCTGTTTCGAAATCCTGGAAGCCGACAAGCGCCCGGTCAGCGCCACCGCCGACAATTTCGAGGTCCGGCGGGTCACCCGCGTCGATGTGCGCGAACGCCGCGACATCGCCCTGACCATGCTGTTCGACGAGGGCCGCTCGTTCGAGGAGCGGGTGCTGGCGGAACAGTTCGCGTCCTGAGGGCAAATTCCCCCGCGTGCACGGCTTCTTAAGGTCGTTTGTGCGACCAAAAGCGCCAGTCAATTTCGGGAGCGCCCGGTGAGCAACTCTGCCCAGGTCATTCGTCCGCCCAACACCCTTCGCATGAAGGTCGGTGGCGCCTTCGGCGGCATCGACGCCAATGCGATCGCCAAGGCCGAGGAAGCCCTCAAGGCCATGTCGGCCCAATTCGGCCAGTGGCTGCAGGACGAGATCACCAAGCTGGACCAGGCCCAGGCCGACATCCGCGCCCAGGGCTATAACGCCCAGACGGCCGAGGGCCTGTATTTCCGCGCCCACGACCTGAAGGGCCTGGGCTCGACCTACCAGTATCCGCTGGTCACCCGCCTGGCCGGTTCGCTGTGCAAGATGCTGGATGATCCGGCCAAGCGCATGGCCGCGCCGCTGGTGCTGATCGACGCCCACATCGACGCCATCCGGGCCGTCGTCCGCGACCAGATCCAGACCGACGACCACCCGACCGGCAAGGTGCTGGCCGAGACGCTGGAAGCCAAGGTAGCCCAGCACTTCGCGTGATCGAATACGATCAAGAGTTTCGCGAACGCCCGCCCTCACCGGCGGGCGTTTTGCTGTGTGCGCTTCAAGCAACCTACCGACGGTAGTGAACCATTGACCTGAAGTTGCCGCATCGCTGACGATGAAGGTTCCAGTAAGCCCCGGACGGACAACCATGTCCTGGAACCGCCACTACGCCGCCGGCCTAGCCGCCCTTTACGTGGTCTCAGCGCCTGCTTGGGCGCAGGCCCAGGCCCTTGTTGGTGACCAGGGAGGGCCGCCGGCGGCGGCTGTCGTCGAGATGATCCGTGGCGAAGCCGGCGAACGCAGCACCCTGACCTTCTACAAGGATCGTGCGGGCAGCGGGTCGCCCGTTTCGTGGCGTGCTGTGCTGGTTGAAGCGAACGGCGCGGCGCGATCCGCCGCCGGGTCCTCGTGCCCCGCGCTGATCGAGGCCGTGAGCCGTCTGGAGCGCATCGCACTGCCGCGCATCGAGATCCAGCCGATCGAAACTGCAGTAGGCTCCCGGCCGACGCCGCCGAACCTGGGCTATCTCCATCAAGGCTATCGCCTCTCGATCAGAGCGGTCGCGGCTGACGGCGCGCCTGTCGAACTGACCCTTGCGCACGGCGGCGCGGGCCCCGTCCGGGATTGGCTTGAAGCGTCGATGGACGCTCTGGAGCCATGCTGGCGGTCCGAGAACTAGGCCGCCACGCCCGCGCGCGACGGGGCGGCGACCGGATCCTGGTCCAGCCGTTCCATCAGATAGGCCAGGTCCTCGCGCGGGGCGTTGGGGCGCTGGGTCAGGAAGCGTTCCAGCATCTGCTGGCGGAAGGCGTCGTCGGTGGTGTCCACGCCCTCGGCCTGCAGCGACCGCCAGGTGTCGACCCCGGCGCGGAAGGCCTGGAACAGGCGCGGCGGCAGGCCGGCCCGGTCGTAGATGGCCTTCAGGCCCAGCGGGCCGGCGTCGTGGATCATCAGCCAGGCCCGCTGGTGCGGCGCCCCGGCCAGCTCGGCCAGCCCGTGCTCGAACAGGGCCATCTGTCCCCGCGCCAGCGCCCGCAGCAGCAGGGAGCCGGTCAGGGCGCGCCGCGCATGCAGGGTGGCGACGAACTGGGACAGGTCCGCGTGGCCGGAGGCCTGATCGACCAGATCGACCGTGGCGCGTTCGCGGGCGAAGGAGGCCAGGCGGATGGCGGTCTCGGGCGCGACGGAGTGGCGGGTGACCAGATGCTCGCGCACGGCCTCGGAGGCCAGTTCGACCAGACGCTCGGTCACCGACAGCGGCAGGACCTGGCGGTAGGCCAGGGCCGCGATGATCTCGGGCGAGGCGCCGAAGCGGTCGACGCAGCGGCCCAGGGCGCTCTCGGCGATGTCGGCGTTGTCGTTGGCGGCCAGCGCCCGCACGGCGGGTTCGGCGCCCACTTCGGCCACGGCGGCGGCGACGTCGCGGCTGACCCGCGGGCGTGCGGCCACGGCGGTCTGGCGCACGACCGAGCCGGCCTGCACGATCTCGATCAGGTCCTCGTCCGAGAAGACGGGGGAGAAGTTGATCAGCGGCAGGGCCACGCTGTCGACGTCGGCGGCCAGCCGGCGGGCCACGTCGCGCGGGATCAGGTCCGAGGCCTTCAGCGTCACCGCCATGGCCCGGCGCACCAGTTCGGCGGCGTCATTGGCCAGCAGGCGCAGGATCTTGTGGGCGGCGGCGCGGTCGTGCTCGTCCAGCTCGGCCTTGTCCATGTTCCGGCACAGCTTGTGGGCGGCGGCGGCGCGCTCGTCCTCGTCGTTCGACTGGATCAGCCGACGGATGTCGATCTCGGTCAGGCTGGCGCGGTAGGCGGTCATGGGACGCTCGAGGTCTGATCAGGCGGGCAGCATCGGCCCGGTATCGTTAACGGGCGGTTCACCATGGCCGGATTCGCGCTCAGGCGTTGGTCTTCTCGTCCGGTCCGAAGGCGCCGCCGAAGCCGCCCGCCTTGCCGTCGCCGTCCTGGCCGAGCAGCAGGGCCAGCAGGCTCTGGTCCTGTTTCAGCCGATCCAGCCGCGCGGCCAGCATCTGGTCCCGCTCGGACAGCGGCGGCGCGGCGGGCAGGCCGTCGCCGGCGCCCGAGGCGGGGGCCCCGCCACCCGCCGAGCGCTGCAGGTTGGCGTGGACCTCGGCCACCGTCGCCGGGCGGCCGTCGCGGTAGAAGATCGAACGGTTGGCCGCAGCCGCCTCGGGGAAGATCGACGCGGCGCTGGAGCCCGGACGCCGGTCCATGGCCTCCATCAGCTGAGCCGCGCCCGCCGGCCCCAGGAAGTGGGCCGCGTACAGGTCGCCCGCCCCCGGCTCGCGCCCCGTGCGGCCGCGCAGATAGGCGGCGTTCTGGGCCGTCAGCTCGCCGGCCATGGTCGAGGCGGCCTGGGGATCGAAGCGCAGGTCCAGCACCACGTTGCGGGCCGAGCCCTCGACCCGCCAGCGCCCGTCCGAACCGCGATAGATCAGGTCGGCGTACTGGCCGTAGCCGTGCTTGGCGCCGTGGGCCTTCACCGTGCCCAGCCAGGTCTGCTCGATAAACTGGAACAGGCCCGAGGCGGACGAGGTCGGCGCCCGCGCATTGGGGTTCATCGCGCTTTCGCGCCGGGCGGTGCGCACGAGGAAGTCGGCGTCCACACCCGTCGCGCTGGACGCACGCCGAATGGCCGCCTCTACCCCGCCCGACGATGGAATCGCCCTGATGGTCATAATCGTTAATGCTGGGGAACTCTGGTTAATCAGACCTTAACGTGACCGCAAAGTCACGTTCTTTGGTGTGTCCAATCCCGCCAGACCCTCGCCGCAAACCCGCCCCAACGGCAGCGCTCCATTTCCGTCAGGGACGCTGTGGGGACGGCGAAAAGACAGGGAAGAAGTACGGCCATGATGATCAGAACAGCGGGCGGGCCAGGACTGGTTAGCCCCATCGACTTCCACGAACGGAAAGGCCCCGGACTGTCGCGCTCCGCCTGGATCGCGATCGGCCTGGTGGCGACGGCCCACATCGGGGTCGGCGTCGCGCTCTACTACCAACGCTTCGAGATGAAGCTGCCGCCGATAGAAGAGACCCCGCCGATGACGGGTCCGATCATCACGCTGGAGCCCCCGCCCAAGCCGAAGCCGGTGGAGAGCAAGCCGGCGGCGGAGAATCCGCCTATCCACCACCCGGACGCGCCGCCGACGACCATCGACGTCCTGAAGGTTCCGATCAATCCGGACGCCAAGCCGACCACCGGCCCGACGATCAGCTTCCCGCCGGTCGAACACCCCACGCCCGAGGCGCCGCCGGCGCGCGAGCCGGTCGCCGAGCCGCCCGCCGTGCGCGTGATCCGCGATCCCAGCTGGGTCCGCCAGCCCACGGCCGAGCAGATGATGCGCGCCTATCCGGCCCGCGCCATCGCGGCGGGAACCGCCGGTTCGGTGTCGCTGAACTGCCTGGTCGAGGCCAACGGCTCGGTCTCGGACTGCGCGGTCGCCGGTGAAACGCCGGCCGGTCAGGGCTTCGGCCGCGCCGCGCAGAACCTGTCGCGCCATTTCCGCGTCAGCCCGCGCACCGTGGACGGAGCGCCGGAAGGATCCCGGGTCGCCATCAACCTGCGCTTCGTGCCGCCGGCTGACTGATCAGGCGAACCGGTGGGGCGAGAGGGCCGAGGCTTCCGCAAGAGACGCCCGGCCCTCAAGTGCGTCCGCGACCACATGGGCCACCAGCGGCCCCAGCAGCCAGCCGTTGCGGCGCGGCGCCAGGGCCAGATAGAGGCCGTCCGCGCCGGACGGGCCCGCCATCGGCAGGCCGTCCGGCGACGCGCCCCGGATGCCGACGCGAGGTTCTCCGGCCTCGCCTTCCGCGCCGATCAGGGACAGGCCCATCTCCGCCTGACGGGCGGCGACGGTGCGGTCGGGCGCCACGCTGCGCTCGCCCGCCTCCATCGTGGCGCCGCACAGGGCGCCGTCCGCCGTCGGAGCCGCATAGCCTCCGGGCCCGCGCAGGACCCGTCCGGGCGTGGCGCAGCGCACCGGCGTCAGCTGTCCCCGGATCGGTTCGATGGCGTTGACCCGCCGCGCCACCGCGTCCGGCAGGCCCTCCAGCGCGCGCGCCGCGCCGGTGGCCAGGACCACCCGCGGCGCCGACCAGCGGCGTCCGTCGGCGGCCACCGCCGTCCACGCCTCTCCCTCGCGGGACAGACCCGCGACAGTCGCCGCAACGCGCGTGACGCCGGGGACGTCGGACAGTTGCGCCAGCGCCGTCTGGGCCTCGATCCGCCAGTCGTCGGGGGTGAACAGGCCTTCGCCTTCCCTGTGCGCCGCGAAGCCGAGGGCGTGCAGCCGGGCGACGGCCGCGTCCGGATCCGGCCCGCGCCACGCCGCGCCGTCCAGGACCAGGGTCAGGCCGCTTCGCCCGGCGAAGGCGGGCCACAGGTCGCGCCCGCGCTTCAGCAGGGCCGCATGGGCCGGCGACAGGCCGTCGATCAGGCTTTCCATCGCCGGGGCGATCATCCCCGCCGCCGCGGACGACGCATTGGGACCGCCGGGGTCGAGCACGGTCACGGCATGACCGCGCGCGGCCAGTTCGGCTGCGCTGCACAGGCCGAGCACGCCGGCGCCGATGACGATGACATCAGGGGAGGAAGACACGAGGGGTCAGATCGACCCCTCGTGGTTCTTTTGCAAGAGGCGCTATCGCTCGCCGCGCGGTCGCTCGCTGCTTGAGCGCGGGACGCCGTTTGGGTTTGCTACTCCGCCGCGATGGCGGCGGCGCGGTGGGCGTCGATGCGGGCGGTCAGGGCCGCGTGCTGGTCCCACAGGGCCTTGGGCAGGCGATCGCCGAACTTCTCGTAGAAGGCGGGGATCAGGGCGGCTTCTTCGGCCCAGACCTCGGCGTCGACGTCCAGCAGGGTGGCTAGGTCGGCGTCGGTCAGGCTCAGGCCCGACAGGTCCAGCGCCTCGGCCGACGGCACGCGGCCGACCGGGGTGTCCACGGCGGCGGCTTCACCGTCCAGCCGCTCGGCGATCCACTTCAGGACGCGGGCGTTGTCGCCGAAGCCCGGCCAGACGAACTTGCCGTCCTCGTTCTTGCGGAACCAGTTGACGAAGTAGAGGCGCGGCAGCTTGGCGGCGTCGGTCCGGCCGCCCATCGACAGCCAGTGGGCGAAATAGTCGCCCATGTTGTAGCCGCAGAAGGGCAGCATCGCGAACGGGTCGCGGCGCAGCTCGCCGATGGCGTTCTCAGCCGCGGCGGTGCCTTCCGAAGCGACCGACGAGCCCATGAACACGCCGTGCTCCCAGTCGAAGGCTTCCGTCACCAGCGGCACGGCGCTGGCGCGGCGGCCGCCGAACAGGATGGCGTCGATCGGCACGCCCTTGGGATCTTCCCACTCGGGCGCGATGGTCGGGCACTGGTGGGCCGGGGCGGCGAAGCGGGCGTTCGGGTGCGCGGCGGGCTCGCCCGAGGCCGGGTCGTGGCGCGCGCCCTTCCAGTTGGTCATCCCGGCGGGGGCTTCCTTGGACAGGCCCTCCCACCACACGTCGCCGTCGTCGGTCAGGCCGGTGTTGGTGAAGACGGTGTTCGAGGCCAGGGTCGCCAGGGCGTTCTGGTTGGTGTTGCGGCTGGTGCCCGGGGCGACGCCGAAGAAGCCGGCTTCCGGGTTCACGGCGTACAGACGGCCGTCGTCGCCGAAGCGCATCCAGGCGATGTCGTCCCCGATGGTCTCGGCCTTCCAGCCGTCCAGCGTCGGCTGGAGCATGGCCAGGTTGGTCTTGCCGCAGGCCGAGGGGAAGGCGGCGGCGACATATTTGGCGCGGCCCTTCGGATCGGTCAGCTTGAGGATGAGCATGTGCTCGGCCAGCCAGCCCTCATCGCGAGCCATGACCGAGGCGATGCGCAGGGCGTAGCATTTCTTGCCCAGCAGGGCGTTGCCGCCGTAGCCCGAACCGTAGGACCAGATCTCGCGGGTCTCGGGATAGTGGACGATCCACTTGTCCTCGTTGCAGGGCCACGGCACGTCGGCCTGGCCGTCCGCCAGCGGGGCGCCCAGGGTGTGCACGGCGGGCACGAAGACGCCGTCCTCGCCCAGCACGTCCAGAGCGGGCTGGCCCATGCGGGTCATGATGCCCATCGAGACGGCGACATAGCCGCTGTCGGTGATCTCGACGCCCAGGGCGCTGATCGGCGAGCCGAGCGGGCCCATCGAGAACGGCACGACATACATGGTCCGGCCGGCCATGCAGCCGTCGAACAGGCCGTCCATACGGGCGCGCATCTCGACCGGATCGGCCCAGTTGTTGGTCGGGCCTGCGTCAATCTCATCGGCCGAGCAGATGAAGGTGCGGCTCTCGACGCGGGCCACGTCCTTGGGGTCCGAAGCGGCGTAGTAGCTGCCCGGGCGCTTGACCGGGTCCAGCGCCTTCAGCGTGCCCTTGCCGATCAGGTCGGCGACGATCTCGGCCTTCTCGGCCTCGGAGCCGTCGCACCAGTGGACGCGGGCGGGCTTGGTCAGCGCCGCGATCTGCTCCACCCAGGCCACGAGGCCGGCATGGTTGGTCGGGGCCGGGTAAAGGCCGGGGATCGATTGGGTCACGCGGGTCTCCTGAACCGTCCTGGCCCGGCGATCTGATGCCGCCGTGGCTTCCCTTGCGTGCGTTCACGCAGTGTTTCAGCGGCAATGACACCGAAGCCGGAGGCCCGTCAACCGATGCACGTTTCAACCTCTCGCGAGGCGGCGGCGACCGGCGGCCTGCATATTTCCGGTCGCGATCCGCGCCTCGCCGGGGTATCCGGCGCCATGCAGACGATGGACGCCCTGAACCCGACTCCCGAAGGGGCCCTCGCCTCCCCGGCCTCGGTCCGCAACGCCGGGCCGATTCTGGAGGTGCTGAAGGCGCACCTGCCCGCGCGCGGCCGGGTGCTGGAGATCGCCGGCGGCAGCGGCCAGCATTCCGTCGCCTTCGCCGGCGCCCTGCCCGGCCTGACCTGGACGCCCAGCGATCCGTCGCCCGAGGCCCGCGCCAGCATGGCCGCCTGGGCCGCCCAGGCGAAGCTGCCCAACCTGGAGCCCCCGCAGGCGCTGGACATGCTGGACGAGGCGGGCTGGCCGACGGAGCAGACCGATGTCGTCGTCTGCATCAACATGATCCACATCAGCCCCTGGGCCGCGACCGAGGGCCTGATGCGGCTGGCGGGCCGCGCCCTGCGCCGCCCGGGCGGCCTGCTGGCGCTGTACGGCCCCTATCGCGAGGCCGGGGTGGACATAGCCTCGTCCAACGCCGCCTTCGACGCCGACCTGAAGCGCCGCAATCCCGACTGGGGTCTGCGCGATAGCGACTTGGTCATCGCCGAGGCCAAGGCCGCGGGCCTCGCCCCCACCCAAAGGATCGCCATGCCGGCCAACAACATCATGCTTCTGTTCCGGGCGCTCTGACATGGGCTGGACCAGGACCTACGACGGCGCCGAGCCGGTCCGGATCAACAAGTGGCTGGGTCAGTCGGGCGTCTGCTCGCGGCGCGAGGCCGACGCCCTGATCGCCGACGGCCTGGTGTCCATCGACGGCGAGATCGTGCGGGACGCCGGTCGCAAGCTGGAGACGGGCCAGACCCTGACCCTCAGCGACACGGCCACGGCGCAGCTGGCCGAGGGGATCACCGTCGTCATTCACAAGCCCGTCGGCTACGTCTCGGGCCAGCCGGAGCCGGACAAGCTGCCGGCCATCCGCCTGCTGAGCGCGGGCAATCTGATCGGCCCGGGCGAGGTCCCCGGCGACATCTCCCTGCCCCCGATCGGGCGGCTGGACGAGGACTCCCGCGGCCTGCTGCTGCTCTCGTCCGACGGGGTGGTGGCCAAGGCGGTGATCGGGCCGGAGTCCGATCTGGACAAGGAATACCTGGTCCGGGTGGCGGGCGACATCACCGAGAAGAAGCTGAAGATCCTGCGCCACGGCCTGATGCTGGACGGCCGCCAGCTGCGCCCCGCCTACGTCAGCCGGATGGAGTCGCACCGGCTGAAATTCATCCTGCGCGAGGGCCGCAACCGCCAGATCCGGCGCATGTGCGAAATGGTCGAGCTGGAGGTTGTCGACCTGATCCGCGTGCGCATCGGCCCGCTGAAGCTGGACAACCTGCCCGAGGGCAAGTGGCGCATGCTGACCGCCGAAGAGCGCGAGGCGCTGGTCGGAAGCTAGGCCGGGACGTAGGTCAGCTGGATGGCCTCCCCGCCGATGCGCTCATGCGACACGAGGCGGAGCGGCGGGCGGGGGCCGGCGAAATAGGGCCTGCCGCCGCCGGTGACGACCGGGTGCAGGTAGATCCGGTAGGCGTCGATCAAACCCAGGTCGCCGAGACTGCGCGCCAGCTCCGGCCCGCCGACCTCGATCTCGCCGTCGAGCTCGGTCTTGAGCTTGCGGACCGCCGCCTCGACGTCGTCCGAGATCAGGGTGGCGTTGGGACCGACCGAGGTGAGCGAGCGCGAGACGACCCATTTGGGGTGGGCGCGCCAGGCCTCGGCGAACTCGCGGTTCTCGGGCGACCAGGCGGGATCGTCGTGGTCCCAGTAGCGCATGATCTCGTACAGGCGGCGGCCGTAGAGGCTGCCGGCCTGCTCGCGCACCTGGTCGATGAAGTGGCGGAACAGCGTGTCGTCGGGCCCGAAGGCGTCGTGGTCGACATAGCCGTCCAGCGACTGGTTCATTCCGAAGACGAGACGCGCCACGTCAGACGCCCCCGGCCAGCGCCGGATTGTTCGCCTCCGCCGCCCTGAAGGGCTTCAGCTGGTCCGCCAGCGCCCGCTTGAACGCCGGACGGGCCTCGGCGCGGGCGACATAGTCAGCCAGGGCCGGGAAGTCGGCGAGGACGTCGGTGTGGCGCAGGTCGCGCAGGACATGGGTCATCAGGATGTCGGCGGCGCTGAACCGGTCGTTGGCGAACCAGCGGCGCCGGCCCAGGGCGGTCTGCAGGTCGCCCAGCCGCTTGCGCAGGAAGGCCTCGACCTCCGGCCGGCGGGCCTTGGCCCAGTCCTTGTCGGCGTTGAACAGATCGATGCCCGCCAGCTCGGCCACGAAGGGCTCGACACTGTTCATGGCCGCGAACAGCCAGGTCATCACCATGGCCCGGCCCGCGTCGTCAGTGGGCATCAGCTGGTCCGAGTTCTGGGCGATCCACAGCACGATGGCGCCGCTCTCGAACATCTCGACGGTGTCGTCGCGATAGGCGGGCACCTGGCCGAAGGGCTGCATGGCCCGATACTCGGGCGTGGCCTGGTCCTCGAAGCCGATCAGCCGGTCATCATAGCCCAGCCCGGCCTCTTCCAGCGCCCAGCGCACCCGGATGTCGCGGACCGAGCCCTGGGCGAAGGGCGGCACCCATTTGAAGGCGGTGACCTGGATCATGGGGCGTTCCTTCCACGCGTTCGCGGCGCTGTCCGCACCGTCGTCATTGACGAATAGGTTGATATCAACATATCAGAAGCCATGTCAAACGCCGTGCATCCCTTCGCGACGACCCTGCATATCCGCGACCACTGCCTGTGCCTGCATGCGCAGCGGGCGGCGCGGGCGCTGTCGCGGCGGTTCGACGAGGCCTTCCGCCCGCACGGGATCACCAGCGGCCAGTTCTCGCTGCTGAACAGCCTGAACCGGCCCTCCCCGCCGACTGTCGGACAGGTGGCCGAGACCCTGGCCATGGACCGTTCGACGGTGACGGCCAACCTGAAGCCGCTGGAGCGATCCGGCCTGGTGGCCACCACCATCGATCCCGAGGACCGGCGCGGACGCCGCATCGCCCTGACCGACGCCGGGCGCGACCTGCTGGCCCGGACGACGCCGGTGTGGATCGCCGAGCACGCGGCGGTCGAGGCCGAGCTGGGCGACGGCGGCGACGCCCTGCGGGCCGGGCTGCGCCGCTTGATCTGAGGCCTCAGACCCGAGCGCCGCCCTCATTGTCCCGTCGCCGGAACAGGCCGCGGACGGCGCCGGACATGTGCGCCAGCCGGGTCGTGCAGCCCTCGACCAGCCCCCGGGCGGGTAGCGGCTTGTCGCCGCGCCAGAAGCACATGTAGCAGATGAAGGGGCGACAACCGTCCAGCTCGATCCGGGTGCGCCAGTCGGCCTCGAAACAATGCGGGCAACGCACGCGCACCGCCCCTTCCAGTCCTCGCATCCACATGGGCCCTGCTCCTTTCGTCAGGATCCAGAAACCGCGATTACTCGCTATACGTGCATTAGAGATGCGCTGATTCTCGCCACCCGTCTCCTTTTCACGCCCTAGAGCGAAGTCGGTTGAGTTGGACACAGTCCACCTCGGCTCAGATTTCGCTCCAGTTTGAATCTGGACCATTTTTCGGATTCAGGTCGTTCCGACCTGAAGCAAAAATGGTCTAGTGCATAAAGGCCAGCATCCAGACGGCCATGGCGATCATCATCAGGTTCTCGGTCAGGGAGACGAAACCCAGCGGGACGTTGGACGATCCGCCGACGCAGGCGCACTTCAACTCACGCTTGTCGATATAGACGGCCTTGAATACCGAGACCGCGCCGATCCCGCCGATGACCAGCGCCAGCGGCGCGGAGAACCAGGTCAGGACGCCCGCCAGCATCAGGACGCCCGCGCCCAGCTCCGCGAACGGATAGACATAGCCGTAGGGAACCCAGCGCTGGGCCAGCAGGTCGTAGTTCAGGAACATGGTCGAGAATTTCTCGATGTCCTGCAGCTTCAGCATGGCCAGCAGACACATGGCCACGGCGATGAAGGCCGGGATCACGCCGGCCAGCACCGGGCCGTCCTTCAGCCAGGCGATGGGCAGGGCGATCAGCAGGGCCACGGCGAAGACGGCCAGGACGGGCACATAGCTGGTGGCGCCGGGATCGGGCACGCGCTGGCCGAAGTGGCGGCGCAGGTCGTCGTAGCCGCCGATGCGGACGCCCCCGATGAAGGTCTGGGGCGTGGTCTTGACCCCGTGCTCGGCCTTGAAGGCGTCGGTCTGGGCGCGGGTGGTCAGGTGGCGGTCCTCGACCGTGAACCCCTTGCTCTTCAGCAGCCACAGCGCCTTTCGGCCGTAGGGACAGACGTGGTCGGGCATGACCATGCGGTAGACGACGGCGGTCTTCGGGCCGGCGGATCGGGGGGCTGACATCGGCGGAAATCTCCTTGCCTCAAAGCGGACCCGCCCCATGTAGGTTCCGGACCATGGTACGGAGTCAAGCGATGTCGGGAACGTCCCGCGAGATGACCATCGCCCGGCTGGCGCAGGCCGGCGGCGTGGGGGTGGAGACGGTGCGCTATTATCAGCGGCGCGGCCTGCTGGAGACGCCGGAACGGCCGCGGACCGGCGGGTCGGGCGGCGGGACGCGGCGCTATGGCCCCGCGGCGGTGCGGCGGCTGCGCTTCATCCGCTCGGCCCAGGCGGCGGGGTTCACCCTGGAACAGATCGGCGAACTGCTGACGCTGGACGCGAGCGACGACCGGGCCCGGGCGCGGGAGCTGGCGCAGTCGCGGCTGACCGAGCTGGACGCGCTGATCGCCGAGCTGGAGACGGCGCGGGCGGCGCTGACCCGGCTGGCCGATGCCTGCGGCGACGGCCGGACGGGTCCCTGCCCGATCATCACGGCGTTCGAGGGAGACGGCGCCGCGCGCTGAAAAAAAACGGGTGCGAAGAGTGCGGAAGGAAAACGCCGTCCGAAGCGTCCGATGCGTCCGGACCGAGACGCGGAAGGCTTGGTTGTCAAAGACCCGAAGCCGCAGCCTAGCGGGTCCGGACGTCAGAAATGGACGCGCCGCCGTTCGGGGGTAAGCTGGCGGCCATGACCGGGAGCGGCCCCATGAACGTCCTGACCATCCTGAGGTCCGTCGAGGAGCTGCTCTACGAGGTCATGTCGTGGCTGCTGTTCTATCCGCGCACCCTGTTCATGACCCTGCGTCACCCGCTCAAGACCATGCGCTATTCGGACAGCGAGCAGCGCGACAAGCCGGACCAGCAGTATCTGGAGACCCTGAGCCCGCCGCTGTTCCTGGTGCTGAGCATCCTGCTGGCGCACGGGATCGAGATGGCGTTCGGCTTCCGGGTCGAGGGCGTCGGCCACACCGCCCTGGGCCAGATGATCACGGGCAACGACCAGAATCTGCTGGCCTATCGCGCCCTGATCTTCAGCCTCAGCCCCCTGCTGTTCGCCTGGACCTTCCTGAAGCTGTCGGGGCGCAAGATCGACCGCGACACCCTGCGCACGCCCTTCTTCTCGCAATGCTACCTGGCCGGCGCCACCGCGATGCTGATCAGCCTGGCCACCCTGGGGGTGCGCGATCCGCGGGAGTGGACGACGCTGGCGGGGGTGGCCGTCGTGCTGATCGTGACCGTCTGGTACCTGGTCATCCAGCACCGGTGGCTGATGCAGGTGGCGGGCGTGACGCGCCCGCGCGCCTGGTTCTGGTCGATCGGGACCTTCGGCGCGGCGATGGGACTTATGGTGGCGGTCAATCTGGTCGCGTCGTAGCGCCCCCCTTCAGACGTCCCCGTCCTTCGACCGCGCCACGGCGTCGGCCAGCCCCCGGACCTTGATGTTCAGGTCCATGAGCTCGGGCACCGTCAGGCCCGAGCGGTTCAGCAGTTCGTCCAGCAGGCAGCCGGCGCGGGATTCCAGATCCTGGCCCTTCTGCGTCAGCCCGACCACCACCTGGCGCTCGTCGTCGGGATTGCGGCGACGGTCGACCAGCCCGGCCTGCTCCATGCGCTTGACCAGGGGGGTGATGGTGCTGGGCTCCAGATCCAGGCGCTCGGCGATGCCGCCGACGGTGTGGGGGCCGCCCTCCCACAGGGTGCTGAGCACCAGATACTGCGGATAGGTCAGGCCCAGCTCGTCCAGCAGCGGCTTGTAGGCGCGGTTGATGGCGATGCCGGCGGCGTAGATCGAGAAGCAGAGCTGCCCCTGCAGGGGCACGGCGGGTTTGGGCATGATAGTCTCCTTCACGCCTGAATATGGGGCTTTCGCGAGAAAATACATATCGCGATAAAAAATATCTGGACAATGATCCGAGGCGAGCGTACCCGACAATTATCGCGATAACATTTATCGCATAAACATGAAGAGGAAACGATCATGACCACCGCTCGCAAACTGATGGCCTCCGCCGCCCTCGCCGGGGCTGTCTTCGCCGCTGACGGCGCCCTGGCTCAACAGGCCGGTTCCGTGAAGAACGTCGTGCTGGTGCACGGCGCCTTCGTCGACGGCTCGGGCTGGAGAGGCGTCTACGACCTGCTGACCGCCGACGGCTACAACGTCGCCATCGTGCAGAACCCGACGGCGACCCTGGCCGCCGACGTGGCCCTCACCCGCCGCGTGATCGCGGGCATGGACGGCCCGGTCATCCTGGTCGGCCACTCGTACGGCGGCGTGGTGATCTCGGAAGCCGGGACCGACCCCAAGGTCGCGGGCGTGGTCTATATCGCCGCCTTCGCGCCGGACGCCGGTGAATCGGTCTCGACCCTGATCGCCAATCCGCCGGCCGGCGCGCCCGTGCCGCCGATCCTGCCGCCGCAGGACGGTTTCCTGTCGCTGGACCGGTCCAAGTTCGCGGCCTCCTTCGCCGCCGACCTGCCGGCGGCCGACGCGGCCTTCATGGCCGACTCCCAGCAGCCGTGGGGCGTCGAGGCCCTGGCCGGCGCGGTCACCACCCCCGCCTGGCGCGTCAAGCCCAGCTGGTACCTGGTCGCCGCCGAGGACCGCATGATCCCGCCCCCGGCCCAGCGCATGATGGCCGCCCGCGCCGGCGCCACGGTGTCGGAAAGCACCGGCAGCCACTCGGTCTATGTCTCGCAGCCCCGCGCGGTGGCGAATGTGATCGAACAGGCCGCCCACGCCGTCGCCCACTAAGCCTGCCCCCGGAAACGAAGAGGCCGCCCGGATCCCGGGCGGCCTCGACGTCGTCTGGGCGATGACCGCCTATTCGATCGGGCCGGGGCCCCAACCGCCGCAGTAGAAGATGGGCGTGGTGTCGTAATAGCCGGACGGCACATAGGCCCGCTGGACCCAGATGTTGGAGCCGAAGCCGCGGCAGCCGATGTCCGAGACCTCGCCGCCGACGATGGTCTTGGCCGCGTCTTCGTACCAGACGTAGTGATAGCCGGTCCATTCGGGCGGCCACTCCTGGGCCTTCATGCCCATGGCGCCGAACGCGGCGAACACCACGGCCGAGACGACGGCTACGCTTCTGATCTTCCTCAACATGCAGACCTCCCTGGAATGCGCCTCACGCGCGAACTGGAAGGGAGACCGCGAACGGCCGGATCGCAACTCAAAGTTCCGTGTCGTTAACGAAATCGCCCTTGGGTTGGCCCACAGCGTCAGCCGAACGCGGCCTCCACCACGCCCAGTCGCGCGGCGTAGAGTTCGCGGGTCCGCAACCAGGCCGGGCGGGCCAGGGCGCGGGCGTAGAAGGCGCGGACGTTGGGGTAGTCGTCCATCAGCTCGGCCTCGCGGATTTCGCGCAGGACGGTGGCCATCAGGATGTCGGCGACGGTGAAGTCGCCGCCCATGATCCACGCCCTGCCCTCCAGCCGGCGTTCCACCCCCTCCAGCCAGCGGCGGCCGATCATGACCAGGAAGTCGCGGGCCGCCGGGTCCGCGCCCATGAAGCCCGCGTCGAACATCGAGATCATCGACAGGGCGGGCGAGACGGTGGCCACGGCGGCGAAGCACCACTGAACCACGTGGGCGCGGCCCTCCGGATCCGGCGGCGTCAGCCGGCCCGAGGTCTCGGCCAGATGGATCAGGATGGCGGCGGATTCCGACAGGACCAGGCCGTCGTGCTCGAGCACGGGAATCTGATTGAACGGGCTGAGGGCCGAGAACTCCGGCCCGTTGGTCTCGCCGCCCAGATAGTTCCAGGCGCGGACCTGGTAGGGCAGCCCCATCTCCTCCAGCGCCCACTGGATGCGCATGTCCTTGGTCTCGCCGACCCCGCCGGGGAACATGTTGCCGAAGCCGTGCAGGGTGATCATGGGGCGATACTGCTCCTTCTCCCCGTACAGGAGAAGATGGCCCGCGTGCATCCAGACGCCGGGCTCGCGGCCTCTCCGCCTTGGGAAACTAATGAGGGGAGCCTTCCATGATCCGACACCTTGCGGCCGTTTGCGTGGCCGTCATCGCCCTGGCCTTCACGCCCGTCGCGGCCCGGGCGCAGCCGGGACCGCCGCCGGATCCGGCCGGCGTGACCCTGAGCGCCGACGAGACCCGCGCCGTCGTGCTGTCACTGGCCCAGGTGCTGCGCGAACGCTTCGCCTTCCGCGAACGGGGCGCCGCCGCCGCGCGCGAGATCGAAGCCATGGAAGGCCGCGGAGAGTTCCGCGGCGCCCGCACCGCCGCCGACCTGCTGGCGCTGATCAACAGCCGCGTCGCGCCGGTGGTGAACGACCGGCATTTCCGCATCCGCTACATGGGGCCCGAGATCATCGCCGGGTTCAGCGACGGCCCGCCGCCTCCGGAAGAGGTCGCCGCCTACCACGAGGAAGTCCGCCTGCGCGGGTCGGAGATCCCCGAAGTGCGCTGGCTGGCGGGCAATGTCGGCTACCTGCGGATCAACCGGTTCATGGACGCCCCGCCCATCGCCGAGAAGCTGGCGGCGGCGATGGGCATGCTGGCCGACACGGGCGCCCTGATCATCGACGTGCGCGGCGCGCCGGGCGGCGAGCCGGCCGGGGTGGCCAACGCCATCGGGCACCTGGTCGACCGGCCCACGCCCACGGTCCACGTCTTCGATCCCGACGGGCCGGCCGAGGGCCGCATCTATCAGGCGGCGCCCCGCACGCCCGCCTTCACCGGCCGCCCCGTCTATGTGCTGATCGACCGCAAGACCGGCTCCGGCGCCGAGGAGTTCGCCTATGACCTACAGGCCATGGGGCGCGCCACCCTGGTGGGCCAGACCACCTGGGGCGGCGCCACGCCCGGCGGTTACCGCCCCTTGGCCGCGGGCTTCGCCGCCTTCATCCCGATGCAGATCGTCACCAACACCGTGACCGGCGCCAACTGGGAAGGCGTGGGGGTCAGGCCCGATGTCGAGGTTGCGGCCGATGAGGCCCTGACCGTCGCCCACCGGCTGGCGCTGGAAGCCGTCCTGCGCGACGCCCAGGGCGTCCGGCGCGCCATCGCCGAGGAGGGGCTGGCGTCACTGACGGGCGGCTAACGCGGGATCGGGCGGGGTCAAAGGTAGGGCCCCACCTTTTTCGCAGAGCTCCCGATCAGCACTTAGTATCCTCGATCACGTACAGCATCCGGCAAGGTGTCGGCGATCCCCCAGAACCTAATGATAGCGCTCGCATATTTGCGGATTCGATCCTCGCCTATCCGCATCGTCTCTGCATGGAGATAACTTTCTTCGACCCAGTCATGATCTTCCAACGTGAGATCATGCCAAAGATCTGGAGAGCCCTCCCGGAGCGCCGCGACAGAGCGGCCGTTACCATGGCGTAGCACATTGCCAACCAAGACTAGCTCGAGCAAAATTTGACGCAAAACTGGAACATCGGACTGGTCCGGCAATCTGGCTAAACCAACGTCTAGAACCACTTCAAATGGCAACGTGCCGGCCTTCAACGTCCTGCTTCGAAATAACCAACGCCGAAGATGGCGTTCGAACATCGCCGCGAGTGTAAGAACAAACGCGCCGCGTGCGTCCGCTGCTGCTGCGTTGTCGAATCCCTTCTGAGCTCGATCAAGAAATTCGTCCTGCGTTCGTGCGCGGCCGATAATTTCTAGGTCGTGTGTGGGCAGAATGGCCAAGCTCGGGATGATCACCCGTTCAATGAGTCGCGCAGTGATGTTCTGGCAAAGGCGAGGGTGGAGGTCCCGCTCCTCGTGCATCGGACGATTGATGGGGACTTGTAGCGACTTGGAGATCGAGTTGATCGACCGCACGAAAGAAAACAGCTGTTTCAAACTCATGGGCCTCTCCAAGCTCGGCAAGCAAGCGCTTCATCCTTACCTAACCCAGCAGATACGGCCCCACCTTCTTCTCCAGCAGGGTCACCAGCTCCGGCTGCATGAAGGCGTAGTCGTCGGGGATGTCGAGGCAGATGACGCGGGCGCGCTTCAGATGGGCCCTGAAGCGGCGCTGCAGCCGGGCGCGATGGGCGCGCTCCATGACGAAGATGATGTCGGCCCATTCGACCAGCTCTGCCGAGCAGTGCTCCTCCGCGTCCGGCGCCAGGCCGGCGGAGGCGGTCTCGACGCCGGGCCGCGACGCGAACACCTGCTCGGCCGTGGGGGAGCGGAGGCGGTTGCGGGAGCAGAGGAAGAGGAGGTTGGTCAGGGGCTTAAGCGAGAACGACTAGATTGCCCAACGTTGTTGCTACCGCGACGCCAAACGACAACATCGCAAGGCCCCGAAACAAACGCAGAAAGCCGGACATCGTGACTCGCCACTCCCTGAACGAAGCTCTCGCATCCTCATTTCCAGCAATGGTAAAATTAATCGTCTTAACTTGAAATCGACGATATAGCTCGCTCAGATACAGAGAAGTAAACCCAAAAACTAGACCAGCAAAAAACAGCGACGCTGGCAATACAACAAATGCTGCTCCTTCCGTTAGGCTCTGCCTCTCCGCGACAAAAGCAAAGGCCCCCACCAGTCCAGCACCGTTGCCAATAACGGTATAGGTAGCAGTTCTTTGACGAGCCTCGTCAAAGCGTGCGTACGCACGCTCCCGAGCATAAAGTAACCGTTCATGTCGGTCTGACTTGAGGTCGGCATGAGGCCTTGGCGGCAGCCATCGAATATTGTCAAGCTGACCCACCTCTCGAAGAAGCTTGATCCAGCCAGCCTTGGATTTGAAACTTTTTGAGCCGAAATCACTCATAGCGGAATATTATCGTGCTTCTTCCACGGGTTCTCCTGAACCTTGTTCTTCAGCGTCCGTAGCGCCTTGATCAGGCGCCGCCGCGTCCCGTGCGGCATGATCACGTCGTCGATGTAGCCGAGGCCCGCGGCCACGAACGGGTTGGCGAAGCGTTCCTTGTACTCGGCCTCGCGGGCGGCCAGGGCCTCGGGGTCGCCGGCCTCCTTGCGGAAGATGATCTCGACCGCGCCCTTGGCGCCCATGACGGCGATCTCGGCCGAGGGCCAGGCGTAGTTGACGTCGCCGCGCAGGTGTTTGCTGCTCATCACGTCATAGGCGCCGCCGTAGGCCTTGCGGGTGATGACGGTCAGCTTGGGCACGGTGGCCTCGGCGTAGGCGAACAGCAGCTTGGCGCCGTGCTTGATCAGGGCGCCGTACTCCTGACGGGTGCCGGGCATGAAGCCGGGCACGTCGACGAAGGTGACCAGCGGGATGTCGAAGGCGTCGCAGAAGCGCACGAAGCGGGCGGCCTTGCGGCTGGAGTCGATGTCGAGGACCCCGGCCAGCACCTGCGGCTGGTTGGCGACGATGCCGACCGACTGGCCGTCCAGGCGGCCGAAGCCGCAGACGATGTTGCGGGCGAAGTCGGCGCCGATCTCGAAGAACTCGGCCTCGTCGACCGTCTTCAGGATCAGCTCCTTGATGTCATAGGGCTGGTTCGGATTGGCCGGGACCAGGGTGTCGAGCGAGGCCTCGTCGCGGTCGGGATCGTCGTAGCTTTCGCGGACCGGCGGCTTCTCGCGGTTGGACAGGGGCAGGAAGCCGATCAGGCGGCGGACCTCGCTGAGGGCCTCCAGGTCGTTCTCGAAGGCGCCGTCGGCGACGCCCGACTTGCCGGCGTGGACGCGGGCGCCGCCCAGGTCCTCGTGGGTGACGACCTCGTTGGTGACCGTCTTCACCACGTCGGGGCCGGTCACGTACATGTAGGAGGTGTCCTTCACCATGAAGATGAAGTCGGTGATGGCCGGCGAATAGACGTCGCCGCCCGCGCACGGGCCCATGATGACGCTGATCTGGGGGATGACGCCCGAGGCCAGGGTGTTCTGCAGGAAGATGTCGGCGTAGCCGGCCAGCGATTCCACCCCCTCCTGGATGCGGGCGCCGCCGGCGTCGAACAGGCCGATGATCGGCGCGCCGGTGGTCAGGGCCATCTTCTGCAGCTTGACGATCTTGGCCGCGTGGGCGCCCGACAGGGAGCCGCCGAAGACGGTGAAGTCCTTGGAGAAGACATAGACCAGACGGCCGCCGATGGTGCCGCGTCCGGTGACGACGCCGTCGCCGGGGACGCGCTGCTTCTCCATGCCGAAGTCGTGCGAGCGGTGCTCGACGAACATGTCGGTCTCCTCGAAGGAGCCCTCGTCCAGCAGGACCTCGATCCGCTCGCGCGCGGTCAGCTTGCCCTTGGCGTGCTGGGCTTCGATCCGCTTCTCGCCGCCGCCGAGACGGGCGGCCGCGCGGCGGGCTTCAAGCTTGTCGAGGATGTCTTGCATGGGGCGTCTCCTTGAGCGCTGGCTTAAGGAGACGCGGGGGCGGAGGCAAGCGGCGGGGGGCGAGGTCAGTGAAGAGTGCTCGTGAGCAAAGGGGTGAGCGGGCCCCGCACTGGCAGTGCTCACCACTTGCTCACCCCTTGCTCACTATTTACTCGCCCGCGATCCCCGCCAGCCTTTGCAGCTCCGCCACATGGCCGGCGAAGGCCGTCCGCCCCGCCGCCGTCAGACTGGCCCAAGTGCGTTGGCGGCCGTCGGCGGCGGCCTTGCGCAGCTTGATATGGCCCGCCTCCTCCAGCGCCTTGAGGTGTTTGGACAGGACCGAGTCCGAGACCTCTAGCGTGTCGCGGATCATGGCGAATTCGGCCTCGTCGGCCGCCGACAGGATGCCGCAGATCTGCAGCCGGCCGGGGGCGTGGATGGCCGCGTCGAAACGGGGCGCGGGCCTCAACGGTCCAGCCTCATCTCGGCGCGATAGACCCGGCGCCACAGGCGCGAGCCGATCAGGGCGACAATGAAGCCGGCGGCGGCGGCGATGGCGGCGATCAACGGAACCGGCGTCTCCGGCGACATGCGCCGCACGATGGCCAGGCCGACGATGCAGGCGGCGAACAGCAGGCCGATGCCGATGGCCACCCAGCGCGCCCATTTGGGCGAGACGCCGGTCAGCTTCAGGCCGGTGCGGCGGGTCTCCTTCTGGAAGATCACCACCAGTCCCATCAAGCCGACAGTGCTCGCGACGACGTTGAACGGCGCGTCGAAGGCCTGCCCCCCGACCATGCCGGCCATGAGAGCGGAATAGGTCAGGTCGTAGCGCCAGCCGCCGGTGGCGACGCGGTCGTGCACGGCGCGGCGGGACTTCTCAATGGCGGCGAGCGCCTCGGTCGGGGTCTGGTGGTCGTCGGTCATGGCGTGTTTCTCACTTTCCGATGTGGAAACTGACGCAGACTTTCCGGATTGGCAAGTGAAAACTTTCCGAGTTGGAAAGTCAGCCTTCCAGCGCCCGGAACCACCGGTCGAACAGGACGGCCTCGGCGCGGCGGAAGGCGGTGCGGGCGGCGTTGTCCTCGTCCACGCCCCAGCGGCTTTCCTGGAAGGCTTCATCGATGCGGGACAGGTCGAAGGCCAGCTCGCCCGACAGCGCCCCGCGCAGCACCGCCAGCCCGAGCACGGCCGAGCCCAGCAGGGGGACCAGCGCCGCCAGGCCGGTCAGGGCGAAATCGTCGAGCTCCAGCGCCAGTTCGCGCACGCGGGCGACGGCGGCGGGGTCCTGGGCCGTGTGGAGGAGGCCTTCGGCGACTTGGAGCGGGACGCCCAGCTCGCGGGCCCAGTCGCGCCACGGGGTCCACTCGCGCGCCTGCTGTTCGACCAGCGAGCCGGGCGCCTCGGCCGGATAGCAGAGCAGGTCCGAGCCGGCGTAGGCGGCGACCTCGTCGGCGACGGCCTCGCGCACCTGGCTGACACGGTCGATGGCGGTGGAGGCCAGGCGGGTGGCGGGCATGGTCCCGGGCTCGATGAACTCGCCCTGGGCGGCCCATTCGTCCGCGACCATGCGGGCGGCGGCTTCGGTCGGCAGGGTCAGCTTCGCATGCGCCGGGGTCTTGGGCGCGCGGCCGTCCAGCAGGACGCTCCAGCCGCCCTCCCCTTCGGCCACATCGACCGTCTTCCAGAAGCGCTTCAGCCGCTCCTCGGATTCGCGGAAGCCCTTGCGGGCGGCGACCATGGGATCGAGGGGGGGAATGTGGCTCATCGTGTATCTCGAAATCAGGCGTAGCTGCGGGCGAAGCCGTCCAGCACGACGTTCAGTTCGCCGAAGCTTTTGGCCACATGACGCGCGCCGCCGGCGATCTGTTCCTCGGCCGTGTGGAAGCCCCAGGCGACGCCCAGCGGCAGGACGCCGGCCTTGACGGCCATGGTCGCGTCGTGGGCGGTGTCGCCGATCATGACGGTCGAGGCCGGGTCGGCGTTGCAGGCGGCCATGGCGGCGTGGAGCATGGCGGGATCCGGCTTGCCCGGCCCGTCCTCGGCGCAGTGGGACGACAGGAAGATCTCGGCCCAGCCCTGACGCGCCAGGTTGCGGGCCACGCCGCGGCGGTTCTGGCCGGTGGCCAGCGCCAGGCGCCAGCCGTCGCGGTGCAGGCGGCGCAGGTGGTCCATGGCTCCGTCGTACAGCGGCTCCTCATGCCCCTCGGCGTACATGCGGTTGAAGCTGGCGCGGAAGCCGGCGACGAAGCGCGCCAGGCCCTCGGCGTCCAGGCCCGGCTCCAGCACCGCCATGGCGTGGTCGAGGGACAGGCCGACGATCATGCGGACGCGGTCATAGTCCGGCTCGGGCAGGCCCATGTCGCGCGCGGCCTCGCAGGCGGCGCGGTGGATGGAGGCACGGCTGTCGACCAGGGTGCCGTCGATATCGAAGACGGCGAGCGGGCGGGAGGAGAAGGTCATGCGGGTACGACGTCGAAGGCGATGGTCAGGCGAGGCCGATCGCCCGTGAACGGGACGGTGCCATGCCACAGATAGGAGGGGAAAAGCACCAGCTTGCCGGGCTCGGGCTTCTCGAAGCGCACGGGCGGGAAGACGTCGGGCGCGAAAGGCGCGCCGCCGAAGCCGAGCCAGCCCTCGTGGCCGCCCGCATCGACGGCGGCCGGCAGCTCGACATAGCAGGCCGAGGAGAGCCAGCCGTTGGGATGGACATGGGGGGCGTGGAAGCCGCCAGGCGCCAGCTGGACCGACCAGCAGCCCGCCATGCGCCAGGCGCCGGTGTTGCGCCTGCGCAGGGGATCGGAGCCGGCGCCCAGACCCGCGACATGGCGGGTGATCGGGCCCTGGACCGCGCCGAGGAAGGCCTGGATCACGGGATCGTCGCTGGCCTTCAGATCGACGGCGGTCTGGGTGCCGTGGCGCAGGCTCTGACCGACCGGATGGGTCCGCAGGCCGTGCAGCCGCCGCAGGGATACGGCCAGGTTGGCGAGGAAGGACGACAGGTCCGGCCAGCCCGCGGGCGTATCGATGACGTGGCCGCGCACGAGGTCGGCGTCGTACCAGGGGCGATCCGCCAGCCGGCGGGCGAGGCCGAGCAGGGACAGGACGCTCTGATCGGCCGGGACGCGTTCCGCCAGCGGCTCGATCACGGCCAGGGCCTCGTCCGCCTCACGCCGGGCCAGCCGCACCTCGGTCAGCCGCAGCCAGGCCCGCAGGTCGCCCGGCGCGAGGGCGACCGCCTTCAGGGCGTGGGTCAGGGCCTGGTCCGGATCGAAGGACAGGGCGGCGTGGGCGGCGGCCAGCTCGACCTCCGGATGGTCCGGTCCCGGCGCCCCGGTCAGGGTTCGCCAGACGGTTCGGGCGTCGCTGCCCGTATATTCCATCAGGGTGGCGCGCAGCAGGTGCAGCGCCCGGTCGGCGGGGGTCCGCGCCAGCGCCTCGCGCACCGGCGCCATGGCCGGCTCGCCGTCCGCGGTGCGCATCCAGATGAGCTGGGCCAGATCCCGGACGGCGTCGATATAGCCGGGCCGCCGCGTCAGCGCCTCGCGGAAGGCGGCGTCCGCATCGTCGTGCTTGTTCTGCGCCACCAGGGCGCGCGCCAGGACCAGCCAGGTTTCGGGCGCGTCGCCGCCTTTAAGAAAGGCGCGGCGGGCGGCGGCCTCGGCGTCCGCGGAGCGGCCCAGGTCGCCCAGCAGGGCCGCGAGATTGTGTTCCGCGACCGCACTGGTCGGGCGCGCGGCCACCGCCGCAAGGCGCTCGACCAGGGCCTGGGGATCTCGCGGCGACGGCGTCATTTCAGCCTGACGATGCTGTCGCGGCTCATCGCTGCCGCCTCACGCCCTCGAACGGGTCCTCCCCCGCCCCCTCATGCGGGTCGAAGCCGAAGTGGGCGAAGCCGGCCTTCATCTCGGGGCTCAGCGGCGCCTCGACGATCAGCTTGCCGCCCGACGGGTGGTCCAGCTCGATCCGGTGGGCGTGCAGCTGCAGCTTCAGTCCGCCCGACAGCTCCCTGGACTTCTCGTCGCCGTACTTCGGATCGCCGAGGATCGGATGGCCGATGGCGGCCATGTGGGCGCGCAGCTGGTGGGTCCGGCCGGTGAAGGGGCGCAGCGCCATCCAGGCGGCGCGGTGGGCGGCGCGGCTGATGGTGGCGAAGGCGGTCTCGGCCGGTTCGGCGCGCGGATCCTTGCGCTCGGCCGGGCGCATCATCTCGAAGTCGTTGATGCCGGTCTTCTTCAGCGGCATGTCGATCTGGCCCGCCGACGGCTTGGGGTTGCCGATGACGATGGCCCAGTAGGTCTTCTTGGCCTGACGGCGGGCGAAGGCGCCGGCCAGCCGCTTGGCCGCCTCCGGCCCCTTGCCCAGCAACAGGACGCCCGAGGTGTCGCGGTCCAGGCGGTGCACCAGACGCGGCCGCTCCATCCCCTCGCCCCAGGCGCCCAGCAGGCGGTCGACGTGGCGGCTGGTCTTGGTGCCGCCCTGCACGGCTAGGCCGTGCGGCTTGTTCAGGGCGATGACCATGTCGTCCTCGTAGATCACCAGCGACTTGGCGAAGCGGATGTCCTGTTCCGACAGGGTGTGGGCATCGCCCGCCTGACGCGAGGTGTCGTCGGGGATCGGCGGCACGCGCACGGCGGCGCCGGCGGTCAGGCGGCCTTCGGGCTTGATGCGGGCGCCGTCGACGCGGATCTGGCCGCTGCGGGCCATCTTCTGCACCTGGATGTTGGACAGGTGCGGCCAGCGCCGGCGGAACCACCGGTCCAGACGGATGCCGTCCTCGGCCTCGGCCACATAGATGGTCAGGACCTCCCGCTTGGGGGCCTCGGCGGGAGCATCGGGGGTCTCGTCGGTCAAAGTGCGGCTCCGAAAGCGCGGCGGGCCAGCATCAGGCCGAGGAACAGGGCGATGACCGAAGCGGCCACCGAAACGGCGACATAGCCGGACGCCATGGCGAACTGACGGCGCTCGATCATCAGGACCGTCTCCAGCGAAAAGGCCGAGAAGGTGGTGAAGCCGCCCAGCACGCCGACGGCGGCGAACAGGCGGAGAGTCTCGCCGTGGGCCCCGCCCCGGAAGGCCAGCCAGCCGGTCAGCAATCCCATCAGCAGGCCGCCGACGACATTGGCCGTCAGCGTCGGCCACGGCCACCCGGCCGTCGTGGGCAGCCAACGCCCCAGCCCGTAGCGGGCCATGGCGCCGAGCGCGCCCCCGGCTGCAACGATCAGAAAACGTGTCATGATCCGGGGCTTATAACCCCGTTTGCGGCATTGCGAAGGGAGACGCCTGATGACCGACCTGATCCTCGCCATCGTCCACCACATCCTGGTCTTCGGCCTTGTCGCCATGCTGGCGATCGAGCGGGTGCTGGCGGGCGCGCCGGTCGTCGACATCAAGCGGCTGTCCCGGCTGGACGGCGGCTACGGCGGGACGGCCACGCTGATCGTGCTGGTCGGGATCGGCCGTGCAGTCTGGGGCGGCAAGGGCTGGGCCTTCTACCAGGACAATCCCTTCTTCTGGGCCAAGATCGCGACCTTTGTCCTGATCGGCCTGATCTCCATCGGCCCGACGATGGCCTTCCTGCGCTGGGCGAAGGCCGCGCGGGCCGACGCCGGCTTCCAGCCCCTGATCGCGGAGCGCAAGCGGGTCGTCGGCGCGCTGAACCTGCAGGCGCTGCTGCTGGTCGTCCTGCTGGCGTGCGCCGCCGCCATGGCGCGGTACCCGTTCTGACCGAAACTTCACTTGCCGGACGACAGGGTTAACGGCGATACCCGAACGGCGGCGCTTCGCGTCGTGAGAGAACGCCGTCCGCCCGGCGGCGCGATCTGCCATAGTGCCGGGCAGCCAGACTCACAGGACCGCCGAAGCGCCATGTCGCACGACGATCACAACCACGCGCCCGACCCGCACGCCTCGCCCTTCGACGGGGGGCACGGCGGCCATGGGCATGACCAGCGCCTGCAGGCCGCGCCGAACCCGCCGCCGCCGGGCGCGCAGGACAGCCCGAACCGCGAGATTCCGCAGCCGACGTCGCACGCCTCGGCCCCGCCCCTGCGCAGCGCCGACGGCATCCTGCGGCCGATCCAGGACAGCGAGTATTTCTCGTACGACCCGGCCTCGGTGGCCGCGGTCTCGACCCACATCGACGAATATTTCAACCAGCCGCTGGACCTGTTCCCCTTCTGGGAGAGCGAGGGCAAGCCGGACCGCTTCCACGTCCTGTTCAGCCGCCAGATCGAGGAACGCTTCCCGGTCGACAGCGACATCCGCAAGCTGATCCACGACTACGGCCGCCGCGTCTTCCGCGCGCTGGTGGTGCACGTCTCGGTCAAGCGGGGCAGTCAGCTGGCCGCCCTGGCGGCCTTCACCCTGCTGGCGACGCTGGGGCCGACCTGGTTCTCGACCTGGACCGGCTCGCCGCCGATGGGGCTGGGCCTGGCCTTCGCCTCCATGCTGGCCGTGGTCGGCGTCTTCTGGGCCGCGCAGGCGATCCTGTTCATCCAGTACCGCTTCCAGCTGGAGAACGACTCCTACGAACTGTCGCGCGAGATCGTGACGCGGACGCGCGAGCTGCAGAACCTGTTCACCAGCGCCCGCGCCATGGCCGACCAGGCCGAGACCCAATACCAGATGGACGGCAAGGGCTGGGGCCAGCGCGCCCTGTACCTGACCCGCCTGACCATGTGGATCGGCGCGCGGATGGAGTACCTGGAGAAGTACGTCCAGATGGAGCTGTGGCGCGTCCGCCGCGAGCGCTACTGGATGCGCTGGGCGCAGCGGATCATGACGCCGCTGGTGTTCGTGGTCTGGCTGGTCCTGTTCCTGCTGGAGCCCGCTCCGGCCGACGCAGGCGCGTTCCGCGCCCTGCAGGCCGTGGCCGTCGCGCTGGGTCTGGGCGTCAGCTGGCTGTCCTACTTCCGCTGGCGCACGCCGGTGGCGGCCATCCAGGACAAGCTGGGCGTGGAGGGCTGGGTCCGGTACGCCTCGCTGGACGTCGACAACGCCGTGGCCGACCAGGTGCGGCGCGACAAGGAGCGGCTGGTGGAGTACCGGGCGCTAACGCGGGGGCGTTGACGCTGGGGCTAGCCCCTACCGCCGCAGCGCGTCCCGGACGCCGCGGGCGTCATAGGCTTCAGGCCGATCCGGGCGCTGGCCGCGGCCCATGACCACCTCCAGCGAGGTCGAGGTCGGGGACGGGCCGCTGAAGTTCAGGCCGACGCCGACGCCCACGCCGGACGAGGAATAGCGGCCATAGGGGCTGGAGTAGCGGCCGCCGCCGTAGCTGACGCCGACGCTGGGGCGCATGCCGCCCGCGCTGTCGGGACGGCCGTCGGTCCAGCGCTGGGTGACCTCGAACCAGTCATAGCCCTCGGCCGTGGTCAGCTCGGCCGCGCGCAGCAGGGCGTAGTCGGCCACCGGCCCGGGCGCGCCCACGCCGTTGTAGGTGACGCGGAAGCGGTTGGATTCGATCCGCTGTTCGGAATAGCCCTGCCCGTTCGGCCCCATCTGGGCGCCGTAGGGGGCGAGGCTGGCGCAGGCCGACAGGCCGAGACCGGCGGCGAGGACGAGGGGCAGGACAAGGCGCTTCATGACAGGCTCCGAGGCTTCCGGAGTTTAACCGTAGCGGGACGCAGTGGTTCCTGTCACGGCGGCTGACGCTACGAGAGCCCCGCCGCCGCCTTCAGCGTCTCGAAATCGTCCGGCAGCGGCGCTTCCACCGTCGCATAGCCCCCCGACGGGTGTGGGAAGACCAGCCTGGACGCATGCAGCATCAGCCGGGGAGCCGCGCGGCCGGCGAAGGTCAGGGCGCCGCCGTAGCGCACGTCCCCGGCCAGGGGTCGCCCGATCGAGGCCATGTGGACCCGCAGCTGGTGCATCCGCCCGGTGGCCGGGTCCAGCTCGACCAGGGCTCCGTCCTCCGAGGCGGACAGGGTGCGGTAGCGGCTCAGGGCGGCCTGGGCGCCCGGCGTGTCGGCGCTGACGGCGCGCATATAGCTTTCACGCCCGACCTCCTGTCGCAGCAGAGGCGTGTCGATGGTCCCGGCCCGGGGCTCGGGCGCCGCCGACAGCAGGGCCTGATAGGTCTTTTTGAACCGCCGCGCCTGCAGCGCCTTGCCGAGGAAGCCGGCGGCGGGCTTGGTGCGGGCCGCCAGGATGACGCCGGAGGTGTCGCGGTCGAGCCGGTGCACCAGCTCGGGCCGCTTGCCGTTCGAGCGCATGAAGGCCCACAGCAGGTCGTCCAGCGTATGCGCCTGGATCCGCCCGCCCTGGCTGGACAGGCCGGACGGCTTGTTGAAGGCGATGACGTGCTCGTCCTCGAGGATCACCCACGAACGGACGGCGGCGATCTCGTCCTCGGTCAGGGAAACGGGGGCGCGGGTGGTCACGAGGCGGGCTGGCGCGGCGTCCAGCGGATGCGCTCGAAGCGGGCGATCAGCCCGGTCACGACGCCGGTGATGATCCCGGCGAAGGGGCCGACGAACAGGGTGGCCAGCAGGATGCGGTGGGCGGCGATCACCTGTCCCCCGGCCTCGATCTGGAGGAAGGCCGACAGGCGGGCGTTCAGGTGCACCGCCCAGGCCATCAGGATGAAGGCCAGGGCGCCGGCGATCAGCGCCTTGTCCCGGCCCAGCGGGGCCAGCAGCAGCACGATGGCGGTTCCGTAGAGGAACAGGGCCAGCGCCTCCATCACCTGGGCCGAGCCCGCGCTGACGCGATAGCCCAGCAGCCACTGGGCGAGGACGCCCAGCCCGACGAGGCAGACGGCGGCGAGGGTCAAGGTGGGGCGCGGTGCGGTCAGGATCATGCCCGACCGCTTAGCACAGTCCGCCCCAGACCCAAGACCTGGGCCCAAGCCCTCAACGCCCGACCGCCTCCGCGACCGTCAGGGCATCGGAAAGCGCGGCGAAGGCGGCGGTGTTGTCGAAGATGCACCAGGTCGGCGCCGCGGCGCGCTCGGCCTCCAGCGTTCGCGCCATGCCGGCGAGGACCTCCGGCGGATAGGCGGAATAGTAGATCCGCGGCGCCCCATGCAGGCGGTAGTAGGTCAGGCCACGCCAGCCGCCTGGCCGGTCCGCGCCCACATGCGGCGCCGGGTCGGCGGCGACGCGGGCGATCCGGCGCTCGGCCAGCCAGCCGTCCATCTCGTTGGAGAACCAGTCGCGATGGCGGGGCTCCAAGGCGACGGGGGCGTCGAGCCGCTCCCGCACGGACTTGAAGAAATCCTCGACCATGGCTGCGTCGAAGCCGAGCGACGGCGGCAGTTGGACCAGCAGGACGCCCAATCGCTCGCCGAGCCCGGAGACCTCGGCCGTGAAGCGATCCAGCCCGACGTCCGGATCGGCCAGCCTCTGATCATGGGTCAGCAGGCGCGGAACCTTGACCGCGAAGCGGAAGTCCGGCGGCGTCGAGGCGGCCCAGCGCTCCCAGGTCTGACGGCGGTGCGGGCGGTAGAAGCTGGTGTTGACCTCGACCGCGTTCATGCCGCGGGCGTAGCGTTGCAGGTGCGTGCCCGGCGGCGGAAAACGGTCGGCGACGGCGGCCGGAACGCTCCAGCCCGCCGTGCCGATCCTGAGGTCGAAGGTCATGCTGGGGCAAGGCGCGAGCCCGCCCCCGGGTTCCTCAGCGCAGCACGCCGCGCTTGCGCATCGTCCAGGCGTACCAGGCCAGGAAGAGCGCGATGACGACGATCACCCACGGCATGTACTGCATGATCGCCATCGCCTCGGGCAGCGGCGGCATCGGATTCATCAGGCCGTGGACCAGGCTGACCACCGCGCCGAGAAGGGACAGGCCGAACGCCCAGACCGCCCAGCGACTACGCAGCAGCAGCAGGATCGAGCCGGCGACGGCGCCCCAGACCCCCAAGGCCCACGGCACATACATCCAGGTCGGCATGCCGATGAAATAGTCGATCATCGGCTGATCGAAGCCCGAGGCCCGCAGATAGGCCTCGCCCTGCGTCGTGGTCATGATGAAGTCGTAGCCGCCGTAGCCGCTCCACAGCAGCGACAGCACCCCCACCAGCCAAAGGTGCCAGGGCGTTTTCACGGTCATTGAATTGCTATCAGTCATGGTCCCCTCCCAAGGTCATGTGACGGCGGGAGAATGCTCCGAAACCGGCGTTACGGCAACGGTGAGACTATTCCTGCATCCGCGCCCGCATCTCGGCCCAGCGGTCCAGCCGTTCCTTGACCTTGGCCTCGTGGCCCTCGCCCTTGGGCTGGTAGAAGACGCGGCGTTCCATCTCATCGGGGAAGAAGTTCGCGCCCGAGAAGCCTTCCGGCGTCGAGGGGTCGTACTGGTAGCCCTTGCCGTAGCCGAGCTGTTTCATGAGCTTGGTGGGCGCGTTGCGGATGTGGGCGGGCGGCATGAAGGAGCCGGTTTCGGCCGCCGCGCGCTTGGCCGCCTTGAAGGCCTCATAGACCCCCACCGACTTGGGCGCAGTGGCCAGGTGGACCACCGCCTGGGCCAGGGCCAGTTCGCCCTCGGGGCTGCCGAGGAAGTCATACGTATCCTTGGCCGCATTGGCGACGAGCAGGGACAGCGGGTCCGCCTCGCCGATGTCCTCGACCGCCATGCGCACGATCCGGCGGGCCAGATACAGCGGGTCCTCGCCCCCGTTCAGCATCCGCGCCAGCCAGTAGAGGGCCGCGTCGGGGTCTGATCCGCGAACCGATTTATGCAGCGCGGATATGAGGTTATAGTGTTCTTCTCGACTCTTGTCGTAAGCGGGCGCGCGCTTCTGCAGGATGCCGGCCAGGGCCTGCACGTCCAGCGGCTCCACCCCCTGCAGGTCGAACAGCACCTCGGACATGGTCAGCAGGTAGCGGCCGTCTCCATCGGCCAAAGCCAGCAGGGCGTGGCGGGCTTCGGGCGTCAGGGGCAGGCTCTTGCCCTCCATCGCCTCGGCCCGGATCAACAGTTGATCCAGCGCCGCATCGTCCAGCCGCTTCAGCACATAGACCTGCGAGCGGGACAGCAGCGCCCCGTTCAGCTCGAACGACGGGTTCTCGGTCGTGGCCCCGACCAGGGTGACGATCCCCTCCTCCACGAAGGGCAGGAAGCCGTCCTGCTGGGCGCGGTTGAAGCGGTGGATTTCGTCGACGAACAGCAGGGTCGACTGCCCCGCGGCGCGGCGCATGCGGGCCGCCTCGAACGCCTTCTTCAGATCGGCGACGCCGGAGAAGACGGCGCTGATCTGCTGGAACTGATAGCCCGCGGCCTTGGCCAGAAGGCGGGCGATGGTGGTCTTGCCGGTGCCGGGCGGCCCCCACAGGATCATGGAGCCCAGGCGGCCCGCCTCGACCATGCGCCGGATCGGCCCGCCCTCGCCCAGCAGATGGTCCTGCCCGACGACCTCGTCGAGCGTCTGCGGCCGCAGGCGGTCGGCCAGCGGGGCGTCGGGGGGATGGATGCCGGAAGCTTCGAACAGGTCGGTCATGGACGCCCAGAGATAGGCGTTACCGTCGCGGTTTTCACGCGTTACTATGGCCGCGCACCAAGGAGAATGACATGGCGGACGCTCCGAAGCCCCAGGGACCGGCCACCGGCGTCAGCCCCCATCTAACCATCCCCTCGCGCGGCGGCCAGGCGGCGATCGAATTCTACCAGCGCGCCTTCGGCGCGAAGGAAGAGCGGCGCATGCTGGCCGAGGACGGCGAGCGGCTGATGCACGCCGCCCTGGTCATCAACGGCGCCAGCGTCCTGCTGGCCGACGAATTCCCCGAGTACAACGGCGAGCAGGACATCGTTCCGCGCGGCGTGACCCTGCACCTGCAGGTCGACGACGCCGACGAATGGTGGAACCGCGCCATCCTGGCCGGCGGCGTGCCGCTGTTCCCGCTGGCGGACCAGTTCTGGGGCGACCGCTACGGCCAGCTGAAGGACCCCTTCGGCCACACCTGGTCGATCGGGGCGCCGATCAAGGGCCGGTGAAATGACCTATGTCCCACCCGATCCGCCCGTCGTCCCCTATCTGATGGTCGACCGCGGACATGAGGCGCTGGACTGGTATGTGAAGGCCTTCGGCGGCCGCGAGACGGCGCGTTACGACATGGACGACGGCCGGCTGGGCCACGCCATGCTGGTGCTGGCCAACGGCGGGGCGATCTACCTGGCCGACGAATTCCCCGATCCGGACGGGACCATCGGCATGCGGTCTCCCGCACAGCTGGGCGGGACCGCCGTCACCGTGGCCCTGGCCGTCGATGACGTGGACGCCTGGATCGCCCGGGCCGAGCGCGAGGGCGCGACGGTGATCCGCCCCGCCGCCGACGAGTTCTACGGCCGGCACGGCAAGCTGCGCGATCCCTTCGGCCACGTCTGGTCGATCACAGGGCCGAAGCGCGACGGCTAGCGAATGGTCCCGGTCATGGTGCGGCCTTAGCGCCAGAAAATCTCAAAACGACTCGGAGCACCATGCATTGCATCCAGAGCTATACTGAATGGTCGTTTGAGTACATGTGTTTGGACCGATCTGCTTAGGATCAGAAGAGCATGCATCTATACGTGCCATGGCATTATCATAACAGAAAGATCGGCATCCGCTTTCGGTATTAGGGTACCAAATAGGCGGATGATCCCGGTAAGAGTACCCAGGGTGTTGCCAATCATCGCCCACACAGACTGACACGCCGCAATCTGGCGTTGGGAAATCGGGAAATTCTTGTGTCATCCCTGCTGTGAGCGACACCATAAAGATGCCGCACAACACCAGACGGGTTCGTAGTTTTGGGACGCCCATGTTCAAGTTCCTAGAGAGGCACCAACGCCAATCAAGCAACCTAAATTTGTTTCAATGCACACGTCAACCGATAGTGCAGCCCTCAACGAGCATGTCCGCCCGCCTTACGCGTCTGCGAATTACTGGCCGCCAAGGTAAGCTGTACGACGCCTAGCGAACGAGCAGTACGCCACGCTGTCCCTGACGCTCGACCGTCAACCGAACGCCTCGAGGGAGGTTCGCAACTTGGCCGATCGCGGTGACCGGCCGATCGTTTACCGCGAGGATTACGTCCCCTGCTCTCAGGCCGACACCGCGCCGGGCATAGCTGCCGCCGTCCACCTGACCGACGATGACGCCGGTGGAGAATGGATCCCCACCGAGACTGTCGGTCAAGGCGGGATTGAGCACCAACACCCGAGCGCCCGACAGGCCGCCCTGCTGGATCAGGGTCGCCTTGCCGGTGTCCGGGTCGCCGGGCAGCGGCGCGATGCGGGCGTTCAGGGTCTGGCGGCGGCCGTCGCGGACGACGGTGACCTCGACCGTCTCGTTCGGATCATGCAGGCCGACGCGGAAGTTCAGGCCGCCCTGGTCGTTGATCTCGGCCCCGTCCACGGCGGCGATCAGGTCACCCTCGCGGATGCCGGCCCGCGCGCCGGGACCGCCCGGCCAGACCTGGGTGACGACGACGCCCTGCGGGCGCTCCAGGCCCAGGCTGCGGGCGATGTCGGCGCTGACCGTCTCGCCCTTCACGCCCAGCCACGGACGCACGACGGTGGTCGCGCCGCCGACGGCGTTGTCGACCACCCGCTTCACCATCGAGGCCGGGATGGCGAAGCCGACGCCGGACGAGGTGCCCGAGCGCGAGAAGATCGCCGAGTTGATGCCGATCAGGTCGCCGTCCATATCGACCAGCGCCCCGCCCGAGTTGCCCGGGTTGATGGCCGCGTCGGTCTGAATGAAGGAGCCGCTGTCGGAGATATTGGTCTCGGTCCGGTTCAGGGCCGAGATGATGCCGTTGGTGACCGTCTGGCCGACCCCGAACGGATTGCCGATGGCCAGCACCAGGTCGCCGACCTGCTGCTCCTCGCGGTCGTCGATGTTGAGCACCGGCAGGCGTTCGTTGACGCCCTCCAGCTGCAGTACGGCCAGGTCGGAGCGTTCATCGCCCAGCACCACGCGGGCGTTGAACTCGCGCCGGTCGTTCAGGATCACGCGGATGGAGCTCATGCCGTTGACGACATGATAGTTGGTCACCACCACCCCGTTCGGCCGCACGATGACGCCCGAGCCGACCGAGCCGGTCTCGCGCTGGCCCGGCATGCCGAAGAAGGGATCGCGGACCTGCTGCACGCCCCGGGCGGCGATGTTGACCACGGCGGGGGCGGCGGCGCGGACCACTGGGGCGAAGCTGGACTTCACCGCCGTGGCGTCGCCGGGCACGACCCGGTTGTCGGAGAAGACTCCGTCCTGGGCCTTGGAGGTGTTGGGTTGTCCGCAGGCGGCGAGCGTGAGGGCGAGGGCGAGCGCGAGAGAGCCGGTCTTCATCGTCATCCGTAGCTGGTCAGGGAAAGACACGCCCTATTCCGCTCCGGATTTCGGGCCGGATCAAGGCGGTTAGGCTTGCGCCTCGGCCGCCTCCGTCCGCGACGCCTGCCGCGCCACGATCCAGCTGATCACGGCGGCCAGCAACAGGACCGCCCCCGCGATGTAGAAGGACAGGCCGGGATCATAGAGGCCGCCGACCAGCAGACGCGACGCCGGTCCATGGCCGGCCCAGCTCTCGATCCAGCGCGCCACGCTGTCGAAATGCCCGCCCGTGGAATGGGTGTAGACCCAGCCGAAGAACAGCGGCGACAGGACGCCCGCGATCGCGCCGACGCTGTTGTTGGCGCCTTGCAACTGGCCCTGCTCGTCCTCGCCGACGCGGCGGGTCATCAGGGCCTGCAGGGTCGGCATGGCGAGGCCCCACAGGGCGTTGGGCAGCATGGCGGCGACAAAGGCCCAGCCCGTGGGGGCCCATCCCATCAGGCAGATGCCGATGGTGCCGCCGAACAGGCCCAGCACCAGGGTCGGACGCTCGCCCAGCCGCTTGGACACCGGCCCGACCAGGACCCCTTGCACGACCATGTCCAGCAGACCGACCAGCGCCAGCAGGAGACCCACCTGCACCGGGCCCCAGCCGTAGCGCAGGGCCGCGTACAGCACGAACACCGCCGAGAAGACGTGGTGGGCGAAGTAGAGCAGGAAGTTCACGACCGCGAGCCCGGTCAGCTCGGCGTGGCGCTTCAGCAGGATCAGCGCGCCGACCGGATTGGCCCGCTTCCAGCTGAACGGCATCCGCCGGTCCAGGGGCAGGCTCTCGGGCAGGACGAACAGGCCGTACAGGAAGGCCACGCCGGACAGGACGGCGGCGAACCAGAAGGGCGCGCGCGGACCCAGCTCGCCCAGGAAGCCGCCCAGGACGGGACCCAGCACGAAGCCGCCCGAGAAGGCCGCACCGATCAGGCCGTAGGCCTTGGCCCGGTTCTCCGGCGCGGTGATGTCGGCCATGTAGGCGAAGACGGTGGTGAAGCTGGACGAGGTGATCCCGGCGATGATCCGCCCAGCCGCCAGCCACCACAGGTTCGGCGCCACCGCCATCAGCACATAATCCAGCGCCAGCCCGGCGCAGCTGATCAGGATGACGGGCCGGCGGCCGTACTTGTCGGACAGCGAGCCGATGATGGGCGAGCAGATGAACTGCATCCCCGCCCACAGGGCCACGAACACGCCGTTGATCCAGCCCGCATCGGCGTTCGAGCCGACGAACTCGACCACCAGCTGCGGCAGCACGGGGATGATGATCCCCATCGCGATGACGTCGAGCACCGCCGTCACCAGGATGAAGGCGATGGCGGCGCGGCGGACTTTCAGGTCGTTGAGGGCGTTCATGCCCCGGTGGATAGCGCTCCGGGCGTCCGGACGCCATCCGCACCGGTGCGGCGCCTCGCGATCAGATGAGGGTGTGCACCAGCCGGTCGCGGCTGGCGATCTTCGACGCCCGGTAGGCCGAGATCGTCAGGCCGGTGAGATCCATCAGGTCGCGGGCCAGATGGGAGTCGTCGGCGTATTCCAGACGGGCGTCGTCCTCGTCGCCCGCCGAGAGCCAGGGCGAGGGATGCAGGGTGCGCAGCAGGCGCTGAAGGCGGGCGATCCGCAGCACGCGCTTCGGCGACCAGCCGATCAGGCGATGGCAGCGCTTGTGCAGCGCGCGCTCGGAAATGCCGCATCCGCCCGCGATTCCGGCGACGGGGCCGCGGATGCGGTGCTGAAGCATGGCGTCCATCAGCGCCTCCGCGGGGTTCGGCTCCCCCGCCCGCCCCATCAGGACGCGAAGCCAGGCCTCCGCGGCGGCGATGCGGTCGGTCGCCGTCGGCGCCTCCACGATCCGGGACAGCCCGCGCCGCGCTTCGGGATCGAGAAGGGCGTCCAGATCCATGCGCCGGTCGGCGATCGGCCCCTCCGCCGCCCGGGCCAGCACCGCCGCGCCCCTGAGCGTCAGCACGGCGACGAAGGCGTGCATGGGCTGCTCGGTCCGGGACCACGGCGTGGTGGACGACGGCCCCCACAGGCCCACGCGCGGCGCGGTCGCCGCCGCCATCCCGCCCGTCAGATGGACATCGGCGCCCAGCATGATCTGGATCAGCGGGGCCGGCACGGGCAGTTCCCGCATGCCCTGAAGCGCGGTCAGGTCCTTCCGCTCGACGAAGGCCGAGACGAACGGCTGAAGGTCGGGCGACGCGGCCCGCGAGGTGAGCTCCATCCTGGGCGACGTCGGCAGGGCCAGCACGGGTTTGTCCGGTTCCGATTTGTACAGGAGATGATCCGGGGATGGCGCTAGCGTCAATCCAGCCGGAGACGCCGCCCATGATCCGATCCCTCGACCGACTGCTGTGCGTCTCCGCCATGACGGTGGTGACCGGCGTCTCGCCGGGCGACGCCTTCGCGGCCTCCCGCGATCCCCTGGCCGCGATGCGGGAAGGCGTTCAGCCGGGGTGCGCGGTCGCCGTGCTCGATCCGGCCGGGCCGAGGTTCGACGCGGCGGGCCTGACCGATCTGGAGGCCGCAACGCCGATCACCTCGCGCACGGGTTTCCTCATCGCCTCGGCGTCCAAGCAGTTCACCGCCCTGGCCGTCCTGACCCTGGTCGATGCGGGCCGGATCGAGCTGGACGCGCCGGCCGCCCGGTGGCTGCCGGACATGGCCGGGGCCCTGCAGGGGGCCACGGTGCGGCAGTTGCTGAACCAGACGGCGGGCGTGCGCGACCACACCATCCTGATGGCGCTGTCGGGCATCGAACGCCTGGGCGAGGCGCCGCCGGACGCGACGCTGGCGATGATGCGCGGACTGGACAGCGGCAACTTCGCCCCGGGAAGCCGCGCCGCCTATTCCAACGGCAACTATCTGATGCTGGCGCAGCTGGTGGAGCGGGTGTCGGGCCAACCCCTGGCGGACTACGCCCGCGAGACCCTCTTCGCCCCGCTGGGCATGACCGGGACCGGCTTCACGACCGAGGGGCTGACCGCCCACGGCTACCGGCGGCTCCGGGATGGAAGCTTCCGGATCGCGGACGACCAGCCGTCCCTTCCCGGCCCGGGCGGCCTTGTCACGACGGCGGAGGATCTGGCCCGCTTCGACGCGGCCTTCCGGGCCGGCCGCGGGCCGTGGACCGCGACGGTGAAGGCCCTGTTCGTCGAGCCCGGTCGTCTGACCGACGGCTCGGTCGCCGTCCTGCCCGAATTCGGAACGCCGTACGGCGCCGGGGTCGGGCTGGAAGACCGCGACGGCGTCGTGTGGCTCAGCCATGACGGCGGCTCGGAGGGCTTCCGCGCGGAATACGTCCGGCAGGCCGAAACGGCGGTCGGGGCGATCGTGCTGTGCAACCGCACCGACGTGAATCCGGGCGCGATCGCCGAAGCGCTTCTGGGTGTCCCCGCGACGGCGCCCTCGCCGCCCGCTCCATCAGCACCGCGTCCGGCGCCGGAGCCGACGTCCGAGACCGCGCGCGCCGGCCTGGTCGGGCGCTGGACCTCGGCGGAGACCGGCATCGACTATGACATCCGCCCGGCCGAGGACGGGGTCCGGGTCACGATCCGCTCTCCCCTGTCGCCCGAGCCGATCACCGAGGACTGGGGCGGATTGAGAGCGGGCGCCGACGGCGAGGTGGTCACCGGGCCGCTGCGCCTGAAAGCGGACGGGGACAGGCTGACGGTCAGCTTCGGACGACGGGTCGAGGCTCTCGTGTTTCGCCGGACGGCCTCCTAGCGCGCCATCGCGGCCTCGGTGTCCGCCGCACGGCCGTCGCCCGCCGGGACCGGGAGGTTCAACAGCCGGGCCAACAGGGGCTGGACGTCGACACTGTCCATCTCGGGCAGGCGGACGCCCTGCGCCAGGTCAGGTCCATGGGCGATGAACAGGGCGCGCATCTCGGGCGCCTGGTTGTCGAAGCCGTGCGCCCCGCCGCGAACCCGGGCCGGATCGACCCGCGCACGCGTGCCGATGATCCAGCCCGTCTCGGCCAGGCAGACGATGGCCGGGATGCGGGGGTTGGTTCCGTAGACCAGCCGGGCCGGGATCTCGCCCTTGCGCCAGCATTCCACGTGCGGCGAGGCGCCCAGAAGGGCGGCTTCGACCTCAGCCTCGCGGCCCGCGACGGGATCCAGGGTCGCCACAGGCCCGTGGCCCATGACGTTGAAGGCGGCGGCGTCGACCTTGTCGTCGAGGAAGACGACCCGTTCGCCCGAGATCGGCGCCATGCCGTGATCGGCCACGATGACCAGATCCGCCTCGATCCCCTGCTTCTCCAGCCCGTCCACCAGCGCCTTCATGGCGGCGTCGATATCGGCCAGCACCGCATTGGTCTCCGGGGCGTCGGGGCCGTACTCGTGCCCGGCGGTGTCCAGCACGTTGAAATAGAGGGTGGCCAGCTGCGGCCGCTCCGCTTCGGGCAGGCTGAGCCAGGCCAGCAGGATGTTGACCCGCGCCAGCGACGGCACCGTCTGCTCGAACGGCAGCCAGTAGGTCGGCCGCACGCCCCGGATCGGCGCCTCGGAACCCGGCCAGAACAGGGTGGCGGTGCGAAGGCCGGCGTTCTCGGCCGTCACCCAGATCGGCTCGGCGGCGTCGTACCAGACCCGGTCCATGACCTCCGCCCGGGCGCCCAGCGAGAAGCGCCGCCCCGGCAGGTTTGGATCGGTCATCGTGTTGTAGACGACGCCGTGGTGGTCCGGGTGCAGGCCGGTCGCCAGCGTATAGAAGTTCGGGAAGGTCACGCTGGGCCATGACGGGCGCATGCCGCCCTCGGCCTGGACGCCCTCAACCGCCAGTCGGGACAGGGTCGGGGTCAGCCCCCGCTCCAGATAGTCGGCGCGGAACCCGTCGATGCCGACCAGGATGACGGGCCGATAGGGCGCCTGCGCCGGAGCCGGGGCCTGGGCGTGCACCGGCAGACCGGCCGCCAGCGCGGCCGCGAGGGCGAGCAGGAACAGGGGACGCAAGACCATACTGGAGCTCCGCGGAAGGGACGGAGATTGCCTAAGCTTAATCTGCGACAGCACCACAACGCCTTGCCTCGGGCGGTCCACACGGCCAAGCTCCCTTCCATGAACGCTGTGATTGAAACCCGTGGGCTGACCAAGACCTACGGATCCGTGCGCGCCCTCGACGGGCTGGACCTGACCATCCCGAAGGGCGGGGTCTATGGCGTGCTGGGGCCCAACGGCGCCGGCAAGTCGACCCTGTTCCGCATCCTGCTGGGCCTGATCCGCGCGACGGACGGCACGGCCAGCGTGATGGGCGGCGGCGTCGGCGACGTGGGCGCCATGCGCCGCATGGGCTCGATGATCGAGACCCCGCGCTTCCCGCCCTTCATGACCGCCCGCCAGGTCCTGCGCTGGCTGGCGCTGGAGCACGGCGTCGGCGGCGAGACCGATATTCCCTACTGGCTCGAGCGCGTCGGCCTGACCCAGGCGGCGGACCGCAAGGTGCGCGGCTTCTCGGTCGGCATGATGCAACGTCTCGGCGTCGCCGCGGCGCTCATGAGCCGCCCCGAGTTGGTCATCCTGGATGAACCGACCAGCGGCATGGACCCGCCCGGCATCCAGGAAATGCGCGCCCTGATCCGCTCGCTGGCGACCGAGGACGGCGTCACCGTCGTCCTGGCCAGCCACCAGCTGCTCGAGGTCCAGCGCGTCTGCGACCGCGTGGCGATCCTGAACAAGGGCAAGCTGGTCCGCGAGGGCGCGGTCGGCGAACTGACCGCCGTCGGCGAACGCCTGCGGCTGGTCGGCACGCCGATCGAGAAGGTTCTGAGCGGGCTCAGCGTCACGGCGACCCGCGACGGCGACGCCGTCCTGGCCGATATCAAGCGCAGCGAGGGTCCGGCCCTGATCCGCGCCCTGGTCGAACAGGGCGTCGACATCCACGAGGCGCGCTGGGTCGGCACCGATCTGGAAGCCATCTTCTTCACCGAGACGGGCTCCGTGCAGACCCCGGAGGCCGATCATGCTGGCTGACGCCATTCGCGCGGAGAATTTCCGCCTCCTGAAGAACCGCACCACCCTGCTGTGGAGCACCGTCTTCGTGCCGGTCATGGGCCTCATCTTCGGCGCCGTCGGCATCTTCGTGATGAAGGCCAGCGAGGCCAAGATCACGTCCGACACCAAGATGCCGCCGCAGGTGCTGGAGCTGATGTCCTCCACCCCGATCAATGTGGTCGAGTCCATCGCGGAGAACGCCGGCAAGCTGGATAACCCGGCCCTGCTGCTGTTCGTCCTGATCGGCGCGGCGACGATCTACGCCGGCGACTACCGCTGGGAGACCTGGCGGCTGATCAGCGCCCGCAACAGCCGCGCCAACCTGCTGCTGGGCAAGCTGGCCGTGACGGCCATGCTGGCCCTGGCGGCCATGGGGCTGATGCTGGTCGGCGGGCTCTTCGAGACCCTGATCCGCGCCAGCGTCTTCACCCGTCCGCTCACCTTCGGCCTGACCGGCGAGCTGTTCGGCCAGTTCCTGGCCGGCCTCGGCCTGAGCTGGCTGCGCATCGTTCAGTTCACGATGATGGGCATGCTGGCCGCCGTGGTCACCCGCTCGCTGCTGGTCGCCCTGTTCGTGCCGCTGGTGGTGGGGGTCGCCCAGTTCTTCACGCCCCAGATCCTGGCCCCGATGGGCGTCATGCCCGACGCCTGGCTGTCGGTCCTGCTGAACCCGGGCGCCGCCATGGACGCCCTGAAGCTGGCTGTGATCCAGCCCGAGGGCGCCCCGCCTCTGCCCGACGGCATGCTGCTGAAGTCGGTGCTGAGCATGACCCTGTGGACCTTGGCGCCGCTGGCCGGCGCCCTGGCCTGGTTCAACCGGCAGGATCTGTCCAAGGAGTAGCGGTCAGAACCGCTTCTCCATCCACACATCGGCCCGGGCATAGGGACTGGGCCGAGGCGGCAGGTCGGTGAAGCCGAAGCGGCGATACAGGGCGATGGCGTGGGTCTGGGCCGTGTTGGTTTCCAGATAGAGGCGGGGCGCCCCGGCGGCCCGCGCCGCCGTCTCGCAGGCCTCCAGCAGGCGGTAGCCAAGGTTCAGTCCGCGTGCGTGCTCCAGCACCGCCATCTTGCCGACCTCGAAGCCGCCGTCGTCCATCGCCATCAAGGAGCAGCAGCCCACCGGCGTCCCGTCCTGCTCGGCGATGAAGATGTGGCCGCCCTTGCTCAGGATCGCCCCTTGAGGGTCCCCGAGCACCAGTTGGTCCTTGGCCTCCAGCACATAGCCGCCCGCGATCAGCCAATCCTCGTTCAGGGACCGCCACGCCTCCGCATGGTCGGGGCGGAAGGTCTCGATGGTGATCACGGCGTCGGCTGTCGGCATGGCGGTCTCCCTGCCTTCCATCTGGGAAGCGGGAGCGGACGGGAAAAGCCCCCTTCCCTACAAGCGCGACAGTTTGGGGGCGCGACAGTTTGGCGGCGTGTCAGCCGGCCTCGGCCGGGAGGGGCCAGCCTTCCCGCGCCCGGGCCGTGGCCGCGGACAGGTCGAGGGCGACCCCGCCCGCCGCCGCACAGGCTTCGGTCAGGTCGGCCGTCACCGCGAAGGTCGCCGAATCCCGCAGGATGGCGGCCAGTTCGCGCGGCCAGTCCACGGCGCGGCCTTCCGTATGCAGCCCTCCAGTCGGCACGAAGGCCTTCGGCGCCGCGGTCTCCGCCTCCGGCCTCGCCCGGACGCAGGCGAAGGCCTCGAACCGCCGCCGCGCCAGACCGGTCAGATGCAGCCGCCGCCGCTCGGCGACCGGATAGGCGTACTCGGCCCCCATCCGCACCAGACAGCCGCCGCCCAGCGCAGCCCGGCGCCGGTACAGGTCGGCGCGGATATGCTGGTCCGACGGCCAGCTTCCATCCGCCGCGGGGCGGACATGGCGGATGCAGGGATTGTATTCGGGCAGGGCGTCCGCAGCCCATGAGGCCGAGAAGGTCTGCGGCCCGCCGGTCAGGACCCGGTCCAGCCCGTCGGCCGCCGCGCCGGCCAGGGCGAAGGGCGCGATCGGCGCCGCCGCCGCATAGGCCCACCACGGCGCGTCCGGGACCTCGCGGGTTTCCAGCCGGATCACGGTCGCGGCGGGGAAGCAGGCCGGCTCCAGACGCGCCGAACAGATCAGATCGCCCGCCGTCACCGCGTCCTGAAGCTCGACCGCGCGCCCATCCGACAGATCGGCGCGATAAGCCTGCCCCTTGCGGACGTGATCGAGCACCCGGCGCGCGTCGGGGCGGTCGTACTGAAGGCTCTGCACCGGATAGCAGCCGGCCAGGCCCAGCACGGCCGCCAGGGCGACAAGACGGTTCCGCATCCGAGCTCTCCTTACGTGTCCGCCCAGCCTGCCAGAGCCCCGCTCCGGTCCAAGCTGTCGGCGGCGCGAGGTCAGGTTCCGTCAGGTTGGGCGGTCAGCCGGGCCTCCAGCGCCGCCAGGTCCGGAACGAACCACACCCGGCGGCCGGCGTTGGACTCGCGCACGAAGTCGCGCAGGGCGTCGCTGGCCTCGACCTCGGCCGAGATGTCGCCGACGATCGCCAGCCGGACCTGATAGGTGACGAATTTCTGGATCACCGCCCCGGCCAGACCCGTACGCAGACGCAGGAAGTCCTCGCCCAGCCGCGCCGTCGGCAAGACCAGCCAGTCCACTTCAAGACCCCACAGCCCGCCGATCAGGTCCAGCGCGTCGGCCTCGCGGGTGACGCGCGGTCCGGCGGCGTCGCACAGGAAGACCGTGCGGCCGCCCAGCGTTGTCATTTCGTCGGCCATGCCGAACTCCGTCCAAGAAAAAAGGCGGCCGGTTCGCACCGGCCGCCTTCTTCAGTGCCCCAACGAGGAAGCTTACGCTTCGTCGTCGCCCTCGATTTCATAGACCGGACCCGAGTCCAGGCCCTTGGCGTCCACGTCGCGATCGACGAACTCGATCACGGCCATGGCGGCGTTGTCGCCGTGGCGATAGCCGGCCTTCATGATGCGGATGTAGCCGCCGTTGCGTTCGGCGTAGCGCGGGCCGATCGTCTCGAACAGCTTGCCGACCTGCGGCACATCACGAACCTGGCTGATCGCCTGACGGCGAGCGTGCAGGTCGCCCTTCTTGGCGAGCGTGACCAGCTTCTCGACGAAGGGACGCAGTTCCTTCGCCTTGGGCAGGGTCGTCGTGATCTGCTCGTGCTTGATCAGCGACGCAGCCATGTTGGCGAACATCGCGGTGCGGTGGCTGGCCGTGCGGCCGAGCTTGCGATAGGCGGCGCCGTGGCGCATCGGGGTCTCTCCTACTCAACCCTGGTTTCCACGATACCGCGTGGACCTGGGGCTCTATCATTCTAACCGCTCCGCGATCCCGAAAGGGTCATGGGCGGAGGGTTGAAACTAGATCTGGTCGTCGAACTTCTTGGCCAGATCTTCGATGTTTTCGGGCGGCCAGTTCGGCACATCCATGCCGAGCGACAGGCCCATCGTCGCGAGAACTTCCTTGATCTCGTTCAGCGACTTGCGGCCGAAGTTCGGGGTGCGAAGCATTTCGCCCTCGGTCTTCTGGATCAGGTCGCCGATGTAGACGATGTTGTCGTTCTTCAGGCAGTTGGCCGAGCGGACCGACAGCTCCAGCTCGTCGACCTTCTTCAGCAGGGCCGGGTTGAACGGCAGATCGGGCTTGCCGTCCGTCGCTTCCACAGCCTTCTTCGGCTCGTCGAAGGTGATGAAGATCTGCAGCTGGTCTTGCAGGATGCGCGAGGCGTAGGCCACCGCGTCAACCGGCGAGACGGCGCCGTTGGTTTCGACTTCCAGCACCAGCTTGTCGTAGTCCAGCGACTGGCCCTGACGGGTCGGCTCGACGCGATAGGCGACGCGCTTGACCGGCGAGTACAGGGCGTCGACGGCGATCAGGCCGATCGGGGCGTCTTCCGGACGGTTGAACTCCGAAGCGACATAGCCCTTGCCGTTCTGGACGGTCAGTTCCATGCGCACCGAAGCGCCGTCATCCAGGGTGCAGATGACGTGATCCGGGTTCAGCACCTCGATGTCCGCGGGGACGTCGATCTGGCCGGCCGTGACGACGCCGGGGCCCGTGGCGCGCAGGGTCATGCGCTTGGGGCCTTCGGCGTGCATGCGCAGCGCCAGTTGCTTGATGTTCAGCACGATGTCGACGACGTCTTCCCGCACGCCTTCCAGCGACGAGAATTCGTGGACGACGCCGTCGATTTGAATCGCGGTCACGGCGGCGCCTTGCAGCGACGACAGGAGAACGCGGCGCAGGGCGTTGCCGAGCGTCACGCCGAAACCGCGTTCCAGGGGCTCAGCGACCAGGCGCGCCTTGCGCTGGGGGTCGGAGCTCGCCTCGATCTGCGGCTTCTCGGGACGGATCAGCTCTTGCCAGTTTCGTTCGATCATGGGTGTCCCTCGGTACGGAGTTCGCCGGCCCCTCGCTCCTCGTCAGGGGCGCCAGGACCGGCGGAGATATAGTCGGCTACGGTACGCTTAGACGCGGCGGCGCTTGGGCGGACGGCAACCGTTGTGCGGCATCGGCGTGACGTCGCGGATGGTCGTGATGGTCATGCCGGCGGCCTGCAGGGCGCGCAGCGCGGATTCACGGCCGGAACCGGGACCCGAGACGTTGACTTCCAGCGTCTTCACGCCGTGTTCGCTGGCCTTCTTGGCCGCGTCTTCAGCAGCCATCTGGGCCGCGTACGGGGTCGACTTACGCGAACCCTTGAAGCCCATGTGACCGGCCGACGACCAGGAAATCGCGTTTCCCTGCGCGTCGGTGATGGTCACCATCGTGTTGTTGAAGCTGGCGTTCACGTGGGCGACGCCCGACGTGATGTTCTTGCGCTCGCGCTTCTTTACGCGACCCGGTTCCTTGGCCATCGTTATCTCTTACTTCTTCTTGCCGGCGATCGGCTTGGCGGGACCCTTGCGGGTGCGGGCGTTCGTGTGGGTGCGCTGGCCGCGGACCGGCAGGCCCTTGCGGTGACGCAGGCCGCGGTAGCAGGCCAGATCCATCAGACGCTTGATGTTCATCGACGTCTCGCGGCGCAGGTCGCCCTCGACGGTGTGATCACGGTCGATGGTTTCGCGGATCTGCAGCACTTCGGCGTCGGTCAGTTGATTGACGCGACGGGCGGCTTCGATGCCGACCTTACCGGTGATGTCCTTGGCGGCCGCCGGGCCGATGCCATGGATGTACTGCAGCGCGATTTCGACGCGCTTGTTGGTCGGGATGTTGACGCCAGCGATACGGGCCACGAAGCTCTCCAGATACGCGTGTGCGGACGCAATAAACGCTCCGGTCAACAGACCAGGAGCGTGACGCGCCCTTCGCGGAAGCGGGCCTTATACAGGGGATTCAGCTTCCGTCAACGGGTTGGTTGCGCCTCGGCCTGCGGCGGGGGCGTGAAAAAGATGACGATATCCTCGCGGTGGGACGACTTCACCCGCCCGTTCACGGTCGGAGGCTGCCGCCGCATCAGCCGGACCGCCTGCAGGGCCGCCATGCCGAATCCCTGCCCGCCGGGGCTCTCCGAGCGCACCCGGCAGCGTTCGATGCGGGTGCTGGCGTAGGTCACGCAGTTCAGCACGACCCGGCCCGACAGCCTGCGGTAGGCGGCGTCGCGCGGATAGTGGGCGTCGCGCTCGGCCGCGGTCAGGGTGCGCACCCAGCGCGAGGGGCTGTCGCCCGCGCCCGCGGCGTCCCCCGAACCGGTTCCGGAGCCGGCTCCCACGCCGCCGCCCTCGCCCGCCTGGGCCCCCGCCGCGCCCTGCAGCGCGCCCGACGGGGCGGCCTCAGGCTGAATCGCGGCCTCGAGGCCCGGGTTCAGGGGCGGGATCAGGGTCTGGGGCGCCGGCTCGATCGGCGCGGTCAGGCTGTCCGGCTCGGGCGTGGAGTCCAGCGGGACATGGACGGAGGACGGCGTGGCCTGGCGGGCCGAGGCCTCGGTCGTCTGCGTGGCGGCGTCCGGCTGGCCGCCGCCTCCGCCGGGGAACAGCATCACCTCGATGGCCGGGATCTCGGGTGGGAACACCCCGGCCCGCTCCAGCGCCAGCCAGAGGAAGGCCAACAGGTGCAGGATGAGGACGATCAGAAAGGCGGTGTAGCGCGAGCCGCGCGACGTCCTGGGCGGCTGGTGATCGATCACGAGCATGGCGGCGCCCCTCTCCCGTTCCGGCTCCCACCGGCACTATCCGCCAGTTTTGCGTGCGGGCAACCCCCTTCGTCGAACCGCAGTCTTCCGACAGCCCGGCGTCAGGGCCAGATCACCCCGATGGTGATGCGTCCCCCGGCGACGGGCTGGCCCGAGGCGGCGCGGGCCGGGCGAATGCGGAAGCGGCTCTCGGCGATGCGGACCGCCACGGCGCCGAACCCCTGCCCCGCCGGCCGCTCGTCAACCACGCGGCAGCCCTCCACCCGCTCGTCAAGGCGGATCACGCAGGTGACGGTGACGTCGACCCCGCGCGCCCGGCGGCGCAGTTCGCGCGGGGTGTCCTCGAAGATCTCGCGGGCGCTGGCCCCCTTCAGGATGATGGGGCCGACGCCCGAGCCGGGCCCGTCCCCGGCGCCGACGCCCGTCCCTGCGCCCGTCCCCTGCCCGCCCTGCCCCATGCCCGGCTCGGCCGAGGCGATCGGGGCCACGCCGACCGTCAGGGCGGGCTCGGGCGCCGGCGTGACCGGCGCGGGCAGCTCTGGCGGGACGTCGGGCGGGCGCGGCGTGACGTGGACGCGCGAGGGTGCGGCGGGCGCCCCTCCTCCCTGGCTGCGCACCGGCTGTTCCGGAGGCGGCGGCGGAGGGGGCGGCGGAACCGTCGGGCGGAACAGGATGACGTTCAGCGGCGGCGTGGGCAGGACCAGCGGCCCCGTCGGCCCGCCCCGGCCAATGAGAACGGCCACGACCAGATGAGCCGCAAGAATGCTCGCGGCGATGCCGGCGTTGCGGACCCGGCGGTCCTTCAGGATCGGATGTCCCATCTTCACCGGCGTTCTATGCCACATGGCACATGAACGCGCGCTGTCACGGATCGTACGCCTGCCCGGTCGAGCAGGCCCCGGATCAGGGCCTGATCAGGCCAGGGCGGCGTCGATGGCGGCGGATACGGCGGCGATGGAGCCCATGCCGTCGACCTCGGTCAGCAGACCCTTGTCCGCATAGTAGGGCAGCAGGGGCGCCGTGTTGCGGTTGTAGGCGTCCAGACGGACCTTGAAGCTTTCGGGGTTGTCGTCCGGACGGCCCTGGTCGGCGAACCGGGCCGAGACCCGGTCCAGCAGGGCGGCGTCGTCGACCTTCAGGCGGATGACGTGGTCGATCTGCTTGCCCAGCTTGGCCAGCATCTCATCCAGGGCCTCGGCCTGGGCCAGGGTGCGGGGGAAGCCGTCGAAGATGGCTCCGCCGGCGTCCTCGGCGGCCTTCAGCTGGGCCTCGATCAGGGCGATGACCACGGCGTCGGGGACCAGGTCGCCACGCGACATGATCGCCTGGCAAGTCTGGCCCAGCTCGGAGCCCGAGGCGATCGCCTCGCGCAGCATGTCGCCGGTCGACAGCTGGATCATGCCGCGGGACTCGACCAGGCGCTTGGCCTGCGTGCCCTTGCCCGCCGCCGGCGGTCCGAACAGGATCAGATTCATCGCCGCCCTCCCCGTGCGATCAGACTTACCGGCGCGCGGGCGCGGTCACGCCCTTGCCCCGGCCGCGCAGCTTGGCCTTCTTGATCAGGCCTTCGTATTGGTGCGCCAGCAGTTGCGACTGGATCTGCGCCACGGTGTCCATGGTCACCGAGACCACGATCAGAACCGAGGTGCCGCCGAAATACAGGCCGTTGCCGAAGTTGGCGACGACGATCTCGGGCAGCAGGCAGACGGCGGTGATGTAGGCCGCGCCGATCACCGTCAGACGGGTCAGGACGTAGTCCAGATATTCGGCCGTGCGCTTGCCCGGACGGATGCCCGGGAGGAAGCCGCCGTACTTGCGCAGGTTCTCGGCGGTGTCCTCGGGATTGAAGGTGATCGAGGTGTAGAAGAAGCAGAAGAAGACGATCAGGATCGCGTACAGGGCCGAGAACAGCGGCTGGCCGTGCTGCATCTGCGCGGTGACCAGCGGCAGCCAGTCCATCCACGGCGGCAGGTTGGCCGTCGCGGTCAGCGAGGCGACCGTCGTCGGCAGCATCAGCAGCGACGAGGCGAAGATCGGCGGGATCACGCCCGCGGTGTTGACCTTCAGCGGCAGGAACGAGCGCTCGCCCCCAGCCATCCGGTTGCCTTCCTGGCGCTTCGGATACTGGATCAGCAGGCGCCGCTGGGCGCGCTCCATGAAGACGATGAACATCACCACGGCCACGGCCATGGCGGCGATGAAGATCAGGGCGAACGGCGACATCTGGCCTTGCTGGGCCAGGCCGAACAGGCGGGCGATGGTGCCCGGCAGGACGGCCACGATGCCGGCGAAGATGATCAGCGAGATGCCGTTGCCGACGCCGCGCGCGGTCACCTGCTCGCCCAGCCACATCAGGAACATGGTGCCGGCGGTCAGGCAGGTCGTGGTGGTGATGATGAAGAACAGGCCCGGCTCGTCGATCAGGCCGGCCTGGCCGTTCAGCTGGGTGGCGATGCCGAAGGCCTGCGCCAGCGCCAGCACGACCGTCAGATAGCGGGTGTACTGGTTCAGCTGCTTGCGGCCGCTCTCGCCGCCTTCCTTACGCAGCTTTTCCCAGGGCGGGTACACCGCGCCCATCAGCTGCACGATGATCGAGGCCGAGATGTACGGCATCACGTTCAGCGCGAAGACGGCCATGTTCTGCACGGCGCCGCCGGAGAACATGTTGAACATGTCCAGGATGCCGCGGTTGCCGTCCGGATTCTGGAAGAAGGCCAGGAAGGCCTCGTTGTTGATCCCGGGGATCGGCACGTAGCAGCCGATACGGAACACGACCATGGCCAGCACCGTGAAGAGCAGGCGCTTGTGAAGCTCGGTCGCACGCGCGAACGAGCCCATGTTCATGTTTGCTGCAAGTTGTTCGGCGGCCGAAGCCATAGTGTCACCCCGACTGATCAGAACGCGGCGCATCGGACGACGAGTCCGCGCCTGCGTCCAGATAGGAGAAGGGCGCCCTCGTGGCGAGGGCGCCCCCTAGTCTTTTTACTTCGCAGCCGTGCGCTTGGCGCGGGCCGAGACCTTGTTGGCGTCGCCCTTCGGCGCCTTGGGGGCCGGAGCCTTGCCCTTGGCGGCGTTGCGCTTCTCGACGCGGGCGGCGGCCTTGGCTTCAGCGGCGATGCGCTCCTGCACGACCGAACCGCCGGCGGCTTCGATCGCCTTGACGGCGCCGGCCGAGGCCGACCACACGACCAGGTTCAGCTTGGCCTTGATTTCGCCGGTGCCCAGAACGCGGACGCCGTCTTTGACGCGGCGGATGACGCCGGCGGCGACCAGGGCGTCGCCCTTGATCTCACCCTTGGCGTCCAGCTTGCCGGCGTCGATGGCGTCTTGCAGGCGCCACAGGTTCACTTCGGCCAGCTTCAGCGCGTTCGGATTGTTGAAGCCGCGCTTGGGCATGCGCATGTAGAGCGGCATCTGGCCGCCTTCGAAGCCGCCGATGGCGACGCCCGAACGCGACTTCTGACCCTTGACGCCGCGACCGGCGGTCTTGCCCTTGCCCGAGCCCGGGCCACGGCCGACGCGCATGCGCTTCTTGTGGGCGCCTTCGTTGTCGCGGATTTCGTTCAGTTTCATGTGCCTGATCCTTTCGGGTTCTAGCGCCCGCTCGGGGAGCGGACTCGGCGTTGATGTCTGTGTCGCGCCCCGGACAGGTCCGGAACGCAAGGAAGGGCGGCCTATAGCCGCCCTTGCCCTGCCGCCGCAAGCGGCGACTTGTCCCGCCCCCGAAAGGGCGGGAGCAGCTTACTTCTCGACCACGACGACCATGTGCGCGACCTTGGCGATCATGCCACGGACGGACGGGGTGTCTTCCAGCGTGGACTCGCGGCCCACGCGGTTAAGGCCCAGGCCCGACAGGGTGGCGCGCTGGTCCGACTTGCGGCGGATCGGCGAACCGGTCTGGCGGATGGTGACGGTGGCTTTGGATTCGGTCTTGGCCATGTCTATCAGCCCTCGATGGCTTCAGGCGACGAGGCGCCGTCGTTGCGGCGGCCCATCAGGTCGGCGACCTTCTTGCCACGCTTCGAAGCGACCTGACGCGGCGACGACTGGACCTTGAGGGCCTCGAACGTCGCACGGATCATGTTGTAGGGGTTCGACGAACCGGTCGACTTGCCCACGACGTCCTGGACGCCGAGGGTTTCGAGCACGGCGCGCATCGGACCGCCCGCGATGACGCCCGTTCCCGGAGGAGCGGCGCGCATCATGATCTTGCCGGCGCCCCAACGGCCGTTGCCGTCGTGGTGCAGGGTGCGGTTCTCGCGCAGCGGAACCTTGATCATGGTCTTCTTGGCTTCTTCGGTCGCCTTGCGGATGGCTTCCGGCACTTCGCGCGCCTTGCCGTGACCGAAGCCGACGCGGCCCTTGCCGTCACCGACGACCATGAGGGCTGCGAAGCTGAAGCGACGGCCGCCTTTCACGGTGGCGGCGACGCGGTTGATGTGCACCAGCTTCTCGACGATGTCCGAGTCCGGACCGTCGACGGCGGGAGCGTTGCGGTTGTCACGACGGTTGCGGTCGTTGCCGCCGCCGCCGCGTTGGGGTTGTTGCGCCATCTGTCGCGTCCCTTAGAAGTTCAGGCCGGCTTCACGCGCGGCTTCCGCCAGCGCCTTCACCCGTCCGTGATAGATGTAACCGCCGCGATCGAAGACGACGTCGGTGACGCCCTTCTCCTTGGCGCGCTCGGCGATCAGCTTGCCGATGGCGGCGGCCGCGGCGACGTCCGAGCCCTTGCTGCCCTTGCCGCCTTCCAGCGACGAGGCGGCGGCCACCGTGACGCCCTGGACGTCGTCGATGATCTGGGCCGAGATGTTCTTGTCCGAACGGGAGACCGACAGGCGCAGGCGACCGTTGGCGACAGCCTTCAGGCGGCGACGGTTGCGCTCCGAGCGGCGCTTGGCTTTTTGTTGAAGAGAGAGAGCCATGACTTACTTCTTCTTGCCTTCCTTGCGCCGGACGGTTTCGCCCTGGTAGCGCACGCCCTTGCCCTTGTAGGGCTCCGGCGGACGAAGCTTGCGGATGACGGCGGCGATCTGACCGACGGCTTGCTTGTCCGCGCCCGAGATCTTGATCTCGGTCTGCTTCGGAACAGCGAAGCTGACGCCGGCCGGCGGATCGATGTCGACGTCGTGCGAGAAGCCGAGCTGCAGCGACAGCTGGTTGCCCTTCATCGCCGCGCGATAGCCGACGCCGACCAGTTCCAGCGTCTTGTCGAAGCCGGTGGTGACGCCGACAACCATGTTGTCGACCAGCGTGCGCGACAGACCCCACATCGCGCGGGCGCGTTGGGTGTCAGCCCGCGGGGTCAGCGACAGCTCGTCGCCTTCCTGCTTGACTTCGATCTCTTCAGCGACGGTCCAGGTGCGTTCGCCCTTGGGACCCTTCACCGAGACGGTCTGACCGTCGAGGGCGACAGTGACGCCCTTCGGGATCGCGATGGTTTTCTTGCCGATACGGGACATCTTAGTAGACCCTGCAGAGGACTTCGCCGCCGACGTTCGCGTCGCGGGCGGCAGCGTCCGACATGACGCCCTTGGACGTCGAGAGGATCGAAATGCCGAGGCCGTTCTTGATCGGCTTCAGATCGCTGATGGCCGAATAGACGCGACGGCCGGGCTTCGACACGCGGGCAATCTCGGCGATCACCGGCTGGCCGTCGAAGTACTTCAGCTCGATCTCGAACTGCGGGAACTCACCCGGGTTTTGCACCAGGTTGTAGCCGCGGATGTAGCCTTCGTCCTGCAGCACGTCGAGGACGCGCTGGCGCAGGCGGGAAGCCGGGGTCAGCACCTTCGAACGCTTGCGGGTCGCGGCGTTCTTGATGCGGGCGATCATGTCGCTCAGGGGATCGTTGATCATCATGACTTTATGCTCCCCTTACCAGCTCGACTTCGTCAGGCCGGGGATCTGACCCAGGTTGCCCAGCTCACGCAGGGCGATCCGGCTCATCTTCAGCTTGCGATAGTAGGCGCGCGGACGACCCGTCACCTCACAGCGGTTGCGGATGCGGTTCGGCGCGGAATTGCGCGGCAGTTCCGCCAGCTTCAGGCGCGCTTCGAAGCGCTCCTCAAGCGGGAGGGACTCGTTGTTCGCGGTCGCCTTCAGGGCGGCGCGCTTGTCGGCGTACTTCGCGACGAGGGCCTTGACCTTCTCGTTACGGTTTACAGCGGACTTCTTAGCCATTGTCTGTTTCCCTTCCCGCTCAGTTCACGAACGGGAACTTGAACTCGGTGAGGAGAGCCTTGGCTTCCTCATCGGTCTTGGCCGTGGTGCAGACGATGATGTCCATGCCCCACATCTGATCAATCTGGTCGTAGTTGATCTCCGGGAACACGATGTGCTCCTTCAGACCCGTGGCGTAGTTGCCGCGACCGTCGAACGAGGTGCCCTTCAGGCCCCGGAAATCCTTCACGCGCGGCAGCGCGATCGTGATGAACCGGTCCAGGAACTCATACATCTGGTCGCCGCGCAGGGTGACCTTGCCGCCGACAACCATGCCTTCGCGCAGCTTGAAGCCGGCGATGGAGTTGCGGGCCTTGGTCGGCACGGCCTTCTGACCGGCGATCTGCGTCAGATCCTTGAGGGCGGCGGTCGCCTTCTTGGAGTCGGCCACGGCTTCACCGATGCCCATGTTCAGGACGATCTTGTCCAGCTTGGGGATCTGCATCTCGTTGGTGTAGCCGAACTTGGTCTTCAGCTCGCCGCGGATGCGCGAAACGTACTCGCCCTTGAGGCGCGGAGTGTATTTGGTGTCGGCCATCAGATGACGTCTCCCGTCGTCTTGGCGAAGCGAACCTTCTTGTCGCCTTCAACCTTGAAGCCGACGCGGGTCGCCTTGCCGTTGGCGTCGGCGATCGCGACGTTCGACAGGTGAAGCGACGCTTCCTTGTTCTTGATGCCGCCCTGCGGGTCACCCTGGGTCGGACGCGTGTGGCGCTGAACCATGTTGATGCCCTGAACCAGGACGCGGTTTTCGGTCGGAAGGACCTTGAGGACCTGGCCGGTGCGGCCCTTGTCCTTGCCGGTCAGGACGACGACGTTGTCGCCCTTTTTGATCTTGGCGGCCATGTTACAGGACCTCCGGAGCCAGCGAGATGATCTTCATGTGGTTCTTGGCGCGCAGTTCGCGGGGAACCGGGCCGAAGATCCGCGTGCCGACAGGCTCGTTCTGCTTGTTGACGATGACGGCGGCCGACTTGTCGAAACGGATGACAGAGCCGTCCTTGCGCATGATGTCCTTGGCGGTGCGCACGACGATGGCGCGAACGACGTCGCCCTTCTTCACGCGGCCGCGCGGAATCGCTTCCTTCACCGAGGCGACAATGGTGTCGCCCACCGAGGCGTAGCGGCGCTTGGAGCCGCCCAACACCTTGATGCACATGACCCGGCGAGCGCCCGAATTGTCGGCCACCTCCAGGTTAGTTTGCATCTGGATCATAGGATCCGATCCTTCTCTTTACGAAGCCGAGGCGGCCGAGGCGTCCGACAGGACTTCCCAGCGCTTCAGCTTGGACTTCGGGGCGCACTCGACGATGCGGGCCAGGTCACCGACCTTGAGGGCGTTCGCTTCGTCGTGGGCGTGGTACTTTTTGGAGAGACGGACAGTCTTCTTCAGGACCGGGTGCAGCAGGGTGCGCTCGACCTTGACGATGACAGTCTTGTCGCCCTTGTCAGAGACGACCACGCCTTCGAGAATTCGCTTCGGCATATTCGTTCCTTACGCGTTCACGCGCTTCTCGCGCAGAAGCGTCGAGATGCGGGCGATGTCTTTGCGCACTTCACCAACGCGGTGAGTCTTTTCCATTTGGCCGGTGGCGGCCTGGAAACGCAGGTTGAACTGTTCCTTCTTGAGCTTCAGCAGCTCGTCGGACAGCTGGTCGGCGGTTTGCGACCGGAGATCGGCGATCTTGGCCATCAGGCAGCAGCCTCCACATGGGCGACGCCGGCGTCGAGGCGGGTGACCACCTTGGTGCGGACCGGCAGCTTGGCGGCGCCGAGGCGCAGCGCTTCGCGAGCGATGTCGTCCGGCACGCCGTCGATTTCGAACAGGATACGGCCCGGGTGGCAACGCGCGGCCCAGTGGTCCACGGCGCCCTTGCCCTTGCCCATCCGGACTTCGGCCGGCTTGCCCGTGACGGGCAGGTCGGGGAAGACGCGGATCCAGACGCGGCCCTGACGCTTCATCTGGCGGGTGATCGCGCGGCGAGCCGCCTCGATCTGACGCGCGGTGATGCGTTCCGGCTCGACCGTCTTCAGGCCGTACGAGCCGAAGTTCAGCGAGAAGCCGCCTTTGGCCGAACCGTGGATCCGGCCCTTGAAGGCCTTCCGGTACTTGGTTTTCTTCGGTTGCAGCATGACTTAGTTCTCACGTCCCCGGTCACGGCGCGGACCGCGATCCCCACGGGGACCGCCGCGTTCGCGGCCTTCATTCGACGACGGACCCGAGGCTTCCTGGGCCCAACGCTTGTCCTGGGCCATCGGGTCGTGCTCGAGCACTTCACCCTTAAAGACCCAGACCTTCACGCCGATGATGCCGTACGTCGTCTTGGCTTGGATGAAGCCGTAGTCGATGTCGGCGCGCAGGGTGTGAAGCGGCACGCGACCTTCGCGGTACCATTCCATACGAGCGATTTCAGCGCCGCCGAGGCGGCCCGAAACGTTGATGCGGACGCCCTTGGCGCCGAGGCGCATGGCCGACTGCATCGCCCGCTTCATGGCGCGGCGGAACGCGATACGGCGTTCCAGCTGCTGCGCGATGTTCTCGGCGATCAGCTGCGCGTCGGTTTCCGGCTTGCGGACTTCGACGATGTTCAGGTGAACTTCGCCTTCAGTGCGGGCCGAGATGTCCTTGCGGAGCTTCTCGATGTCGGCGCCCTTCTTGCCGATCACGACACCCGGACGGGCGGCGTAGATCGTCACGCGGCACTTCTTGTGCGGGCGCTCGATGATGATGCGCGACACGCCGGCGGCTTGCAGGCGTTCCTTGAGCCACGTGCGCAGCGCCAGGTCCTGGTGCAGCAGGCGGGCGTAGTTCGCGCCATCGGCGAACCAGCGGCTGTCCCACGTGCGGTTCACGCCGAGGCGGAAACCGATCGGATTGATTTTCTGACCCATCAGGCGGCCTCGCCGGCTTCACGGACCACGATCGTGATCTCGCTGAACGGTTTCAGGATGCGCGACGAGCGACCACGAGCGCGGCTCGCGAAACGCTTCATCACCAGGTTCTTGCCCACGAAGGCCTCGGCGACGACCAGGTTGTCGATATCGAGGTTGTGGTTGTTCTCGGCGTTCGAGATCGCCGAATACAGGACCTTGCGGACGTCGGTGGCGATGCGCTTACGGCTGAATTCCAGCTCGTTGAGCGCCTTCTGTACCGGCAGGCCGCGGATCGACTGGGCGACCAGGTTCAGCTTTTGCGGGCTGATCCGGACGTTCACCAGCTTGGCGCGGGCTTCCGTGAGGGCGACCCGGCGGGGGTTTTTGGTCTGGGCCATCAGTTACTTCCTTTTGGCCTTCTTGTCCGCCGCGTGACCCGGGAAGTTCCGGGTCGGGGCGAACTCGCCGAACTTCATGCCGACCATCTCTTCAGAGACGATCACCGGCACGTGCTTCTGGCCGTTGTGGACGCCGAACGTCAGACCGACGAACTGCGGCAGGATGGTGGAGCGGCGCGACCAGGTCTTGATCACGTCCTTGCGGCCCGACGTTTGAACGGCGTCGGCCTTCTTGAGCAGATACCCGTCGACAAACGGGCCTTTCCAGGAGGAGCGAGCCATTCTTAGCGAGCCTTCTTAACGTGGCGAGTGCGGATGATGTACTTGTCCGTCGCCTTGTTCTTGCGGGTCCGGGTGCCCTTGGTGTCCTTGCCCCACGGCGTAACCGGGGTGCGACCACCAGAGGTCCGGCCTTCACCACCACCGTGCGGGTGGTCGATCGGGTTCATGGCCACGCCGCGAACGTGCGGACGCCAGCCCATGTGACGCTTGCGGCCGGCCTTGCCGAGGTTCTGGTTCATGTGGTCGGGGTTAGAAACCGCGCCCACCGTGGCCATGCAGCCGTCCAGGACCATGCGAAGCTCGCCCGAGCCGAGACGGATCTGGGCGTAGCCCTGATCGCGACCGACCAGCTGGGCGTAGGCGCCGGCCGAGCGGGCCAGCTGGGCGCCCTTGCCCGGCTTCATTTCGACGTTGTGGATGATCGTGCCGACCGGGATCGAGCGCAGCGGCATCGCGTTGCCCGGCTTCACGTCGACCTTTTCACCGGCGACCACCGAGTCACCCGCTTTCAGGCGTTGCGGCGCGATGATGTAGGCCTTTTCGCCGTCCTCATAGACGATGAGGGCGATGAAGGCGGTCCGGTTCGGATCGTATTCCAGGCGTTCGACGGTCGCCGTGGCGAACTTGCGACGCTTGAAGTCGATCTTACGGTACAGCGTCTTGGCGCCGCCGCCGCGGAAGCGGACGGCGATACGACCGCCCTGACCGCGTCCGCCCGACTTAGTCAGGCCTTCGGTCAGCGACTTCTCGGGACGGCCCTTGTGGAGCTCCGAGCGGTCGATCAGCACCAGGGCGCGACGGCCCGGCGAAGTCGGATTGTAGGTTTTCAAGGCCATCTGGATCAGAGCCCCGTGGTGACGTCGATCGACTGGCCTTCAGCCAGCGTCACGATCGCTTTTTTGATGTCGACCCGACGGCCCATGATGCCGCGGAAACGCTTGGTCTTGCCCTTTTGAACCAGGGTGTTGACCTTCAGCACGTTGACCTTGAACAGGGCTTCGACCGCAGCGGCGATCTCGTCCTTCGAGGCGTTGTCCGCGACGCGGAAGACGACCTTGTTCTGTTCCGACAGGATCGTGGCCTTCTCGGTGATCACCGGAGCCAGGATGGTGTCGTAGTGACGCGCGGTGGGTTGAGCGCCGGCCATTACGCGGCTCCCTTCACAGCTTGAGCCTGCTCGCTGCGCGAGGGCTTGTAGTCGGCATAGGTGGCCTCGATGGCTTCGACAGCCGCCTTGGTCAGCACCAGTTTGTCAGCCCGCAGGATGTCGTAGACGTTCAGGCCGGCGTTCGGCAGCACGTTCACCATCGGGATGTTGCGAGCGGCCAGACCGAAGTTGGCGTCAACTTCCGGACCGGCGATGATCAGGGCCTTGGCCCAGCCCAGCTTGCCGATGGTTTCGCGCAGACCGGCGGTCTTGGCGTCCTTCAGGGCGATGCTGTCGACGACGACCAGGTCGCCGGCCTTGGCCTTCGACGAGAGCGCGTGACGCAGGGCCAGGGCGCGGACCTTCTTCGGCAGCGAGAAGCCGTGGTCGCGAACGACCGGACCGAAGGCGCGCGAGCCGCCGACGAACTGCGGGGCACGGCGCGAACCGTGACGAGCGCCGCCGGTGCCCTTCTGCTTGTACATCTTCTTGCCCGTACGAGAGTTCTCGTTGCGGGTTTGAACCTTGTGGGTGCCGGCGCGGCGCTTGGCCAGCTGCCAGTTGACGTAGCGGGCCAGCAGGTCGCCGCGGATGTCCGAGATGCCGAAGACGACATCCGACAGTTCCACGTCGCCGGCAGCCTTACCGTCGAGTTTGATGACCGAGAGTTTCATTACGCTTCACCGCCTTCGGTGGACTCGGCGGCCGGGGCTTCCTCAGCCGGCGTTTCAGCCGGTTGAGCCGCAGCGGCGGCCTTGTTCGACTTCACGCCGCCGGGGAACGGGGCGTCGGCCGGGCGGGCCTTCTTGACGGCGTCACGGATCTTGACCCACGTGCCTTCGTGACCGGGGACAGCGCCCTTGATCAGGATCAGGCCGCGTTCCGCGTCAACGCGGAAGACGGTCAGGTTCTGGGTGGTGACGACTTCCTGGCCGAGGTGGCCGGCCATCTTCTTGCCCGGGAACGTACGGCCCGGATCCTGACGGTTACCCGTGGAGCCGTGCGAACGGTGCGAGACCGAAACACCGTGCGTGGCGCGCAGACCGCCGAAGTTCCAGCGCTTCATGGCGCCGGCGAAGCCCTTACCGATGGTCTCGGCTTGGACATCGACCTTCTGGCCGGCGACGAAGTGATCGGCCGAGAACTCGGCGCCCACATCCATCATGGCGTCCGCATCGATGCGGAACTCGGTGACATAGGCCTTCGGTTCCACTTCCAGCTTCGCGAAAGCTTCGCGTTGAGCCTTGTTGGTGTTCTTGGCCTTCTTGGTGCCAGCGCCCAGCTGGAGAGCGACGTAGCCGTCACGCTCCTGGGTACGTTGGCCGACGACTTGGCAGCCGTCGAGCTGAAGCACAGTGACCGGTACGTGCGCGCCGTCATCGGCGAACACGCGGGTCATGCCCAGCTTCTTGGCGATCACGCCCGTGCGCATCGGATCCCGCCTCTTTCTTCGATTAAATCTTGATCTCGACGTCCACGCCGGCGGACAGGTCGAGCTTCATGAGCGCGTCCACGGTCTGCGGGGTGGGGTCGACGATGTCGAGCACGCGCTTGTGCGTGCGGATTTCAAACTGCTCGCGCGACTTCTTATCGACGTGCGGAGAGCGGTTCACGGTGAACTTTTCGATCAGGGTCGGCAGCGGGATCGGACCACGAACGGTCGCGCCCGTGCGCTTGGCGGTGTTGACGATCTCGCGCGTCGAAAAGTCGAGGACGCGGTGATCGAAGGCCTTGAGCCTGATGCGGATGCTTTGATCCATATCGGTAGCTATTCCCAAGCAGGCGAACCTGCGTCCCTGTGAACCATTTCAAAGACCGGAGGTCTTCAGGCCAAAAGGCCTTCAGAGTACGCACGTCCGCAAAAACGATCGGCCCACGCAGTCGCCCGCGGAGGCCGTTGATGTCCCAAGGAGCTGCAAAGAACAGGTACTCAGGTCGTTCCTGCGAACCGCGTCTGCAACCCACCCGAGGGCTTCGTTGCACAGCCGGTCCAACAAGAGTGGGCGCTTATGCCGATTGAGTCCCGATCCGTCAAGCGGCGAAACTGTGTCGGCGCGGGGTTTTCCCCCTATTCGACCAGACGGCCTCCGGCGGCGTTCCAGCGCGGCGGAACAGCGGGACGATCACGGCCTGCCGAACCTGTCCCGACCCGCGCCGCGATCCTTTCCGCCTTGCGGCCGATCCCGCCGTCGGAGGGTCCTCGCCCTCCCCTATATATAGAGTGATCCGATGCGCGCCCCGCCGCGGCGGAACCTGATCGCCTCGCGCCGACAGAATCGGCGGTCCGCCCGCTCGTCTCCATTCAGGCGCCCCCACCGAAAACCGCCGGTTTCCGACGCCGGGACGAAACCGCCGCATTCGTGCCACAATGCGTGGCCGTGCCGCCACAGGGTTCGTACGCCATTGGTTTGTGACGCGTTTGTAATGGCAAAGCTCTTTCCCGCGCTGGTAGCCGTGCCGCTCCGCAGCGCGACTCCCCGCAGCTGCCAGCAACCTGTAGGCATCATGAAGACCCTCTTCCTCGCTACGGCCGCCGTCGCGGCCTTCGCCGCCGCCCCCGCCCTGGCTCAAACCGCTCCGACCGGCTCGATCGGCGCCACCTGGAACCAGGTCGAAGCCGACGACTTTGAAGCCGACGGCTACGCCATCGACGGCGTCGTCGCCGGCCCGGTCAAGGGCGACTGGACCGTCACCTTCGGCGCCAAGATGGCGTGGGACGACGGCACGATCGACGACAACAAGACCTTCTCGGGTCAGCTGCACCTGACGCGTGAGTTCAACGGCCTGCGCGCCGGCGGCTTCATCGCCGCCTCCGACGCCGCTCCGGGCGCCAGCCTGCTGAGCGCCGGCGCCGAAGTGCAGAAGTACTTCGACAAGGCCACCCTGACCGGCGCCGTCAGCTACGGCACGATCAACGACCTGGACGCCGACCTGTGGTCGGTGGGCGTCGACGGCGGCTACTACGTCCTGCCGAACCTGCGCCTGAACGCCAACGCCGCCTACAGCAAGATCGACGTCTCGGGCACCGACCTGGACGCCTACAGCTACGGCGCCGCGGCCGAGTACCAGATCAACGGCAGCCCGATGAGCGTCTTCGCTTCGTGGGACCGCACCACCCTGGATGACGTCGACCTGGACGTCGACACCCTGTCGCTGGGCGTGCGCTTCAACTTCGGCGGCGACCTGCAGCAGCGCGAACGCGCCGGCGCCAACCTGACCCGTTCGGTCGGCGGCGCCGCGGGCATCTTCGCCCTGGGCCTCTAAGCCCTGCTGAAGACCTGAAGGACCGGGGCCCCGGCGGAGCGATCCGCCGGGGCCCTTTTCAATTCCGTGGTCGCCCTAAGTCGGCGGGTTCGCGGCGCTTCCGCGGCCTTCGGCCCCAGTCCAGACACAGCGGCGCCACAATGCGTTGCCCATCGGCCACATGGCCCAAAGTGCTGTTTTTGTGACCCTTTTGTAATAGCTCCGCCATGCAGACGGCTGTTAGCAACGCCGCCGTGGCGCCCTCCCCCGGCGCCGCCCAATAAGGAAATCAAAAAATGAAAAAGTCTCTCGTGCTGGCTTCGGCCGTCGCCGCCACCCTGGTCGCCGCTCCGGCCTTCGCCCAGTCGGGCCCGGTGGGTTCGGTCGGCGTCTCCTACTCGAACAGCTCGGTCGATTTCGGTTCGACCGACGCCGACACCGACAGCTACGCCATTGACGGCGTGGTCGCCGTTGACGCCTTCGCCGGCTGGACCGCCACCTTCGCCGGTTCGGTCGCCCATAACGACGACGCCAACGACACCGGCGTCGCCGGCACGGCTCACCTGACCCGCCTGTCCGGTTCGGACCTGCGCTTCGGCGGCTTCGTCGGCGCGGCCGACGCCGGTGACGAAACCGCCTGGACGTTCGGCGGCGAAGTCCAGAAGTACCTGGCCAACGCCACCCTGACCGGCTCGGTCGCCTACACCACCGCCGACGACATCGACGTCGACGCCTGGACCGTGGCCGGCGACGCCGCCTTCTACGTCACCCCGAACCTGCGCCTGAACGCGGGCCTGGGCTATTCGAAGGTGGACATCGTCGGCACCGACGCCGACCTGTGGACCTACGGCGTGGGCGCCGAGTACGAGATCTCGAACACCCCGTTCTCGGTCGCGGCCGGCTTCAACCGCGGTGACATCGAAGACGTCACCATCGACACCTGGACCATCGGCCTGCGCTACAGCTTCGGCGGCGGTCTCCAGGCTCGCGACCGCGCTGGCGCCGCCCTGCCGGGCGCCGGCGTCGCCGGCCTGCTGGGCGCCCTCTAAGGCTCCCTAGTCGATATCGCGTAAGCGAAGGCCCCGGCGGAGCGATCCGCCGGGGCCTTTTGCTGTCCGGGATCCCCTGCCCGACTGAACGGCGGGCAGGAAAAAGGCCCGGGGGGTTCCACATCCCCGGGCCTTTCCCGTTACGGCGACTGCAGGATCAGTTGCCGATTCTCACGTCCCCTCCGCCCATGATCGAGCGGCTGATCGAGCCGGTGGCGCGGGCGATGGTGACGTCGCCGCCGCCGACGATGGAGACTTCGACGTCCCCGGCGACACCGCCGAAGTTCACGTCGCCCGAGCCGGCGATGCTGATCTCGACATTCGGAGAGGTCCCGTTGCGGACGTCCACGTCGCCGGAGCCGCCGATGGCGACCTCCAGGGGACCGTCGAGGCGCGAGACCGTCACGTCGCCCGAACCGCCGATCGAGACGTCCAGGTCCCGGGTGGCGCCGGCCGTGACCGAGCCCGAGCCGCCGATCGCCACTTCCAGCGAGGACGAGGTCCCGGCGCGGATATCGCCCGAACCGCCGATGCTCAGCGACATCGAGCCGTCGACGTTGGCCACATCCCAGCGGCCGCAGCCGCCGTGACCCAGCTCCAGCGAGCGGGCGCCCCGGCCGACCGAGCCGTAGATGGCGCCGCTGGCGTTCACGTTGACGTCGCGAGGCGTGCGGATGACGATCAGCGGGGCGTCGGCGACGTTCACGCGGCCGACGCCGCGGACCTCGGCCCAGGCGCCTTCGCCGGCGCGGCCGCCGTTGGGGCCGTTATTGCAGTTGTTGATGCCGTCGTTGTCGCCGTTGAACAGGCCGCCGCGGCGGCGCAGGCCGCCGTTGACGCGGATTTCGTCGCCGACGCGGGTCACTTCGACGCGCGGCAGGCGGGACGAGCCCTGTTCGACCTCGACGGCCACGTCGGCGCGGTCCTCGACGACCACGGCCACCCGGGCCACGGCGTAGCGGATCTCGACGTTCGGCTCCTTGGCGAAGGCGGGCCCGGCCACGGCGGCGAGGGCGACGGCCGATACGGCGGTGGCGATTGCGAGTTTCATGGTGGACCTCCCTGTCCTGAATGTGAGGAAAGGGTGCGTCCGCCCGGGGCCGAAGTCACTTTAAAACGAGGTCATGACCCCGTTGTAAGAATGCCCGCCGGAAGGCCCGCCCCGCCTGAGGCGGACAGCCTTCCCTGTCTGGAAATTCAGACGCGCAGGGCGCCCGCGCCGTCGGCGACGCCGACCTCCGGCTCGAAATCCCGCTCGAAATGCTCCAGTCGGCTCTTCAGCGCGCCGGTCCGTTTCAGCGCCAGCGAGGCGGCCCAGCGCGCCGCCAGCTCCGGCGTCGCCATCCGGTCGGTCATGCGCGGCCGCGCGCCCCGGCTGCGCAGCACGGCGTTGGTGTACAGCGCCCCGTTGCGGAACCGCGACGGCCAGGTCTGGAAGTCCATCGACAGGGAGACGCAGAACCGGTCCAGGTTCTCCACCCGGTGCGGCGCGTAGATCGGCCAGGTCAGGGCCTGCCCCGGCTCCAGGTCCATCACCTGCGCGTCCTGTTCGAACGCCAGGGTGTAGGGCAGTTCCTCGGTCGTCTGGCGCGCGACCACCTGCTCCATGTTCTTCTCGGGCAGGTGCTGCTCGTCGCCCGGATAGACGTAGACCCGCTTGCGCCCGCGCATGTGGAACAGGACCACGCCCGCCGGATCGAAATGATAGGGCACCCGCGCCTTGGGCGAGGACAGGATCAGCTGTCCGGCGTTCTTCACCGCCCGCATCCCCGGATAGGCGCCCTGAACCTTGCCGAACTCGGTCAGGGCGGCGGCCCACAGCTCCGGCCAGCCGGTCTCGACCTCGCGCATATTGACCCACAGCCGGCCCTGCTGGATCGCGGCCAGCAGCTCGGCGCCGTCCAGACGACCGCGCGCGCCGGTGCGCAGGCTGACCTGCCCATCGTCGTCGTAGTCGTACAGGTTGATGTCGAACAGCTCGGCCGGATAGCGGTCCAGGATGGCCGCCAGCGACTCGTCGGTGGCGAAGCCCTGCTCCACCAGCGTGTGCGGATGGACCTGGGCATGATGGATCGGGCCGGAATAGCGGGTGCGGGTTTCGGTCATGGAGTGTCTCAGGCCGGAACGCGGTTGGTGGAAGACGCACGGGCCTTTGCAAGGGCGGCGCCCGCCGCCTGCATCGCGCCCTTGAAGCGGTTGGCCGAGGTGGTTTCGCAGGCTTCGATCGCGGCCCAGCGGCGGCGCACGCTGGCGCGCAGCTTCTCGCCGCGCCCCTCGCCCGCCAGATCCAGCGCCCTGACCGCCGCCTGGCTGACCGTCGCGCCGAGACCGGGCTTCAGGACCATCGCCTCGCGGACGACGTGCGCCCCGTTGCAGAAGTATTTCTTGTAGTGCTCGCCCTCGAACCCGAAGTCGAAGGTGCGGTAGCCCAGCGCGGCGGCCAGCCGCATGGTGTCCATGCTCAGCAGGATGCCGGGCGAGCAGCGCGCCAGCGAGGGCTCATAGCCGGGGAACCAGAAATGATACTGGTCGCCCGCGTGCAGCGAGAATTCGATCGCCGTCAGCCGGTCGCCGGCCCACAGCCCCGCCATCGAGGCGCCGAAGCCGTTCTCACCCTGGGTCTGCAGCAGGGCGTGCAGCAGATCGGCGGTCCAACCGCAGGCGAAGATGTCGTGCCGGTTGGTGCGCCTGTACTGATCCCGCTTCAGGTCGATCAGCCAGTCCAGCAGCTTGGGATCGTGCAGGCCGCGCTCGACCCGCAGCGGGCCCAGTTCGGCCTCCATGCTGCGGCGGGCGCGTTCCTTGTCCTTGAAGAATTTGCCGAAGGTCGCACGCCGCTCGGCGTACCAGCCGTCATAGCCGTCGTCGCCCAGTTCGACCTGCACCGTCCGCCGGTCCTCGCCCAGCGGGGTGTCGCCGACCCAGGCGGTGACGTTCAGGCGGGCCCCGCCCAGCAGGACCGAGACCCCTTCCAGCGTCGGGCCTTCGCCCGGGCGGGCGATGACCCCGTGATAGTCGTTCATCGGCGCGGCCAGCGGCTGGATCGCCGATCCGCGGCGCTGGTGCGGGAAGAAGCCAGCGATCTCGCCGTCCCGCGAGAAGACAGCCACCGCCGCGTACGGGCTGACCTGTCCGGCCACGCGGGTGAAGCTGGGCCGGAAGTAGGGACTGTTCAGCGCCCGGTTGGCCTCCAGGAAGGCGCGCCACGCCGCCCACTCGGCCTCGCCCAGTTCGCTCGCCTTGAGGATGTCGACCTTGAACCCGGTCATAGCCGTCCTTCCGCCCCCCGGACCGTCGTTTCCGGGCCGTTGCAGCAGACGTCATGCCACGGCGCCCGTTTCGGCCCGGTGAGCGTTCATCGTTAATGAATCCTGCCCGCGGGAGCCCCCCGCGCGTCATTGACGTTGACCTTGTCCCATCCTCAGGAGAGCCTCATGGCCGATCCCAAGCGCCCGCCCAGCCGCGAAACCGAGAACGAAAACCAGCGCCCCGACCGCGACGGCCAGCCCCCGCGTCCCGCCACCGAACCGGCGGGCTCGGGAGACTCGTCAAACTCGGGCGAAACCGCCACCGACCCCGCCACCGGAAAGCCCAATCCTTGAAGACAGCCGTCCTTCTGTCAGCCTTCGCTCTCGCCGTCCCCACGACCGCCCTCGCCCAGCGAGCGCCCGCGCCTGTTCCCGCCCCGGCCATCGCGGTCTGCCCGCTGGAGACCGGCTTCGTCGCCGACAACGGCGGCCTGACGCGCAGCCGGGCCGCGGTCCGTGCCGGCCGCCTGACCATTCTCGCGGTCGGCTCGTCCTCCATCGAGGGCGTCGGCGCCAGCCGCCGCGAACTCGGCTTCGCCCCCCTGCTGGAACGCGGGCTGGAGCGGCGCATGCCCGGCGTGGACGTGACGGTGATCAACCGGGGCATCGGCGGCGAGACGGCCCGGGAGACGGCCAACCGGCTGGAGCGCGAACTGGCCGCCGGCCGCGTCGACCTGGTCATCTGGCAGTTGGGCACCAATGACGTGCTGCGCGACCGGATGGTCGACGATGTCTTCGCCGACTTCCACCGGGGCGAGGCGGTGCTGCGGGCCGCCGATGTCGATGTGCTGCTGATCGACCCGCAGCGCCTGCCGGAGGACACCCGCAACATGTCGTTCCGGGGCCGCAATCCGGCGCTCGGCGAGATGGCCCGCCGGATCGCCGAGGAGGGCCGCAAGGGCGGCTACGCCGTGCTCCGCCGCTTCGACGCCATGGCCGGCTGGTCCGGACTGGAGCGCGGCGGCGTCGGTCCGGACGATCTGCACCTCAATGACGCCGGCTACGCCTGCTGGGCCGAGGTGACCGCGGAAGGCCTGGCGCCCCGGTTGCTCTGACCCGGCGACCGGCGTTCGGGAACAAGCCCCGCCGGGGCGGGTTGGCTTCGGACCTGCAACGCACCGGAACCGCATGACCTTTCGCCTGATCCTCGCCTCGACCAGCCTGCTCGCCCTCGCCGCCTGCGGCCAGCCCGACCGCCCCGCCGACGCCCCCGCGGCGGCCCAGGCGGGCGCGCCCGTTCTCACCGCGAACCAGATCGACGAGGCCCGGATCACGACGCCCGTGGTCGCCGCTCCGCCGGCCCAGGCGCCCGCGCCCGGCGCCGTGGTTCCGCCCGATCCGGCCCTGGTGCGGCTGCAGGTCCTGCTGGACCGCTCGACCTTCTCTCCGGGCGTCATCGACGGTCTGGCGGGCTCCAACCTGCGCCAGGCGGTGGCGGCCTACCGCAAGGCCGCCGGAATGCAGGGCGACGCCATCGACGCCGAACTGATGGCGAAACTGACCCAGGCGGACGGCGCCCCGGCCATGACCACCTACACCCTCAGCGCCGCCGACGCGGCGGGTCCCTTCAGCCCGCCGCCCGGCGAACTGGCCGAACAGGCGGCCAGGGGTGTTCACTATTCCAGCCCGCGGGAGCGCCTCGCCGAGCATTTCCATATTTCCGAGACCCTGCTGCAGGGCCTGAACCCGGGCGTCGACTTCCGCCGGGCGGGCCAGCGCATCATGGTGCCCGCCATCGGCGCCGCGCCCCTGCCCGCCGAAGTGGATCACATCGTGGTCGACAAGGCCGAGGGTTCGGTGAGGGCCTTCGCCGCCGACGGCCGCCTGCTGGCCTTCTATCCCGCCACCATCGGCAGCGGCGACAATCCGACCCCCAGCGGCACGGTCCGGGTCAACGGCGTCGCCCGTAACCCGGACTACACCTACGACCCGGCCAAGCTCAGCTACGGCCCCGGCGACCGCAAGATCGTCGTCCCCGCCGGACCCAACAATCCGGTCGGCGTGGTCTGGATCGACCTGAACAAGCCCAGCTACGGCATCCATGGCACGCCGGATCCGGAGAAGATCGGCAAGACGGCCTCGCACGGCTGCGTCCGCCTGACCAACTGGGACGCCTGGCAGCTGGCGGCGGCGGTGAAGCCGGGGGTCGAGGTGCGGTTCGTCTAGGCCGGAGAAAGATGTCCGTGCCTCGCCACGACGCGGCGGCAGAGGGCGACAAAGTCCGCAAGGCTCATGTCGTGCTTGCTGTCATTGGTGCGCCAGCCGCAGATGACGAAGTCATAGCCGTCGCCGTCGCCGCTGACGTGATCGACTGAGGGAAGCAGCGCAAATCCGGCCTTGTAGGCGGACCGCCCCGCCTTTGAAGCCGCATTGTCATAGGTGCTTATCTGAGCCCAGTTCAGGGGCTCGCCCGTATAGTGATCCAGTCCGCCCGACGCCACGACCGCGGCGTGGATGGCCGTCTTGTAGGCGCTGACGGTGACGGGCCAGGTCACGCGCTTGCGGTCCCGGATCACGTGGGCCTGGGCCTTGCGGTGGAGCCAGCGGACGTACTGCTCTCGCGTCACGACGCCACTCAGGAAATCAGGAAGCGAATATAGCACCGGCATCGGATCATCCTTCGGAAGCGCAAAAGAAAAGCCCCGCCGGATCGCTCCGGCGGGGCTCTTCAGTTCAGATCGTCAGACCGTCGATTACTCGATGATCTTGGCGACGACGCCGGCGCCGACGGTGCGGCCGCCTTCACGG
>NZ_JBYTCY010000001.1:1225000-1501941 GCF_058790835.1 Brevundimonas sp. EU05-FHT14B11 | reverse complement strand
GTCTTGCCGTGGTCAACGTGACCGATCGTGCCGATGTTGCAGTGCGGCTTGGTGCGTTCGAACTTTTCCTTGGCCATTCTCTTCTCTCCGTCCCCTGAACAGGGGGCTTTGTCCTAGTTTTCAGGGGTCCGGCGGACCCTTGCGGATCCGCCGGGATGGGTTGGGGTTTAGGCGCTGTACTTCTTGATGACTTCGTCGGCGACGTGTTGCGGCACCGGCTCATAGTGGTCGTACTGCATGGTGAAGGCCGCGCGGCCCTGCGACATGCCGCGAAGCGTGTTCACATAGCCGAACATGTTGGCCAGCGGCACGAAGGCGTTCACGACGGTGGCGTTGCCGCGCATGTCCTGACCCTGGATCATGCCGCGACGGCCGTTCAGGTCGCCGATGACCGAACCGAGGTAGTCCTCGGGGGTCACGACTTCCACAGCCATGATCGGCTCGAGCAGCTTCGGCGCGCCCTTTTCCTTCAGTTCGCGGAACGCGGCGCGGGCCGCGATTTCGAACGCCAGGACCGAGGAGTCGACGTCGTGGAACTTGCCGTCCGTCAGGGTCGCCTTGAAGTCGATCAGCGGGAAGCCGGCCAGCAGGCCGCCGTCCTTGATGGACTCCAGCCCCTTCTCGACGCCCGGGATGTATTCCTTGGGCACCGCGCCGCCGACGATGGCGGATTCGAACACGAAGCCCGAACCCGGCTCGCCCGGCTCGAAGGTGATCATGACGCGGGCGAACTGGCCCGTACCGCCGGTCTGCTTCTTGTGCGTGTAGTCGATGTCGACCTTGCGGCCCAGCGATTCACGGTAGGCGACCTGCGGGGCGCCGATCGTCGCGTCGACCTTGTAAGTGCGGCGCAGGATGTCGATCTTGATGTCCAGGTGAAGCTCGCCCATCCCCTTCAGGATGGTCTGGCCCGACTCGTGGTCCGTCGAGACGGTGAACGAGGGATCTTCCGAGGCCAGCTTGGCCAGGGCGATGCCCAGCTTCTCCTGGTCGGCCTTGGTCTTGGGCTCGACCGAGATCTCGATGACCGGCGCCGGGAATTCCATCTTCTCGAGGATGACGGGCGACTTGATCGGGTCGCACAGGGTGTCCCCGGTGCGGGTGTCCTTCAGGCCAGCCAGGGCGACGATGTCGCCGGCGTAGGCTTCCTTGATGTCCTCGCGGTTGTTCGAGTGCATCTGCAGCATGCGGCCGACGCGTTCCTTGCGGTCACGGCTGGAGTTCAGCAGCGACATGCCGGTTTCCATCTTGCCCGAGTACAGGCGGCAGAAGGTCAGCGAGCCGACGAAGGGGTCGTCCATGATCTTGAACGCCAGAACCGACAGGGGTTCATCGTCCGAGGCGTGACGCACGACCGGCTCTTCGGTGCGGAAGTCGATGCCCGGGGTCGGCGGGATGTCCAGCGGCGACGGCAGGTAGTCGACGACGGCGTCCAGCAGCGTCTGCACGCCCTTGTTCTTGAACGCCGAGCCGCACAGGATCGGGTAGAAGGCGCCGGTCAGCACAGCCTTGCGGATGCACTTCTTCAGCGTCTCGACCGAGGGCTCCTGTCCGTCGAGGTAGGCTTCCATCGCCTCGTCGTCGAGTTCGACGGCGTTGTCGATCAGGTACTGACGGGCGGCCACGGCCTTGTCCATCAGGTCAGCCGGGATCTCGCCGACGGTGAAGTTGGCGCCCAGGGCGTCGTTGTCCCAGACCACCGAACGCATTTCGACGACGTCGACCAGGCCCGACAGCGAGCTTTCGGCGCCGATCGGGAATTGGATCGGCACGGCCTTGGCGCCCAGACGGTCGCGGATCGACTGGACCGAGGCGTCGAAGTCGGCGCCGATCTTGTCCATCTTGTTGACGAAGACGATGCGCGGCACCGAGTACTTGTCGGCCTGACGCCAGACGGTTTCGGTCTGCGGCTCGACGCCGGCGTTGCCGTCCAGCACCGTCACGGCGCCGTCGAGGACGCGCAGCGAGCGCTCGACTTCAATGGTGAAGTCCACGTGCCCGGGGGTGTCAATGATGTTGAGGCGCTTTTCTTTCCAGTAAGCGGTCGTCGCGGCCGACGTGATCGTGATGCCGCGTTCCTGCTCCTGGTCCATCCAGTCCATGGTGGCGGCGCCGTCGTGGACTTCGCCGATCTTGTGGGACTTGCCGGTGTAATACAGGATCCGCTCGGTCGTCGTCGTCTTGCCGGCGTCGATGTGCGCCATGATGCCGAAGTTGCGGTAGTCTTCGATTTTATGCGTGCGGGGCATGGGAGCGTGCCTTGCGGTCAATGCGGCGCCGCTTCGGGCGCCTCGGGAATGTTCGGATAAGCGAGCGCGGGCGATTTAGCTCAAACCGCCCGCGCCGGATAGTCGGTAGATAGGAACCACCGGCCTTATCTTGAAGACCGGCGGCGTCCCGAAAGGCTTACCAGCGGTAGTGGCTGAAGGCGCGGTTGGCTTCGGCCATCTTGTGGGTGTCTTCGCGCTTCTTCACGGCGGTGCCGCGGTTGTTCGAAGCGTCCAGCAGCTCGGCGGCCAGCTTTTCCGTCATGGTGTTCTCACCACGCTTGCGCGCGGCGTTGACCAGCCAGCGGATGGCCAGGGCCTTGCGGCGGTCCGGACGGACTTCGACCGGCACCTGGTAGGTGGCGCCGCCGACGCGACGCGAGCGGACTTCGACGGCCGGAGCGACGTTTTCCAGCGCGGTGTGGAAGGTCGCGACGGGCTCCTGGTCCTTCTTCTTGTCGGCCAGGATGTCGAAGGCGCCGTACACGATGTTCTCGGCGACGGCCTTCTTACCTTCGTACATGACGTAGTTCATGAACTTGGTGACGGTCAGATCCTTGAACTTGGGATCCGGCAGAACTTCGCGCTTCTGTGCGCGGTGACGACGGGACATGGGCTTGGCCTTCTAAATCGGTATCGGACGGCCGGCCCGAACCCCGAAGGTCCCGGCCGGCGAATGGAATGAAGCGATCGCTTACTTCGGACGCTTGGCGCCGTAGTGCGAACGGCGCTGCTTGCGGTCCTTGACGCCTTGCGTGTCGAGCACGCCGCGCAGGATGTGGTAGCGAACGCCGGGAAGGTCCTTCACGCGGCCGCCGCGGATCAGCACAACCGAGTGCTCCTGCAGGTTGTGGCCTTCGCCCGGGATGTAGCACACGGCTTCGATGCCGGTGGTCAGACGGACCTTGGCGACCTTACGAAGCGCCGAGTTCGGCTTCTTCGGGGTCGTGGTGTAGACGCGGGTGCAGACGCCGCGGCGTTGCGGGCAACCCTTCAGGGCCGGGACCTTGTTACGGACCGGCTTGGGGGCGCGCGGCTTGCGGATCAGCTGGTTGATAGTCGGCATTCGAAACTCGTTCTCTTCGATCGATGGAAGCGTGTGCCTTTCGGCCGGAGCGCCTCGGTGAACCTTCTTTTGGACGACCGTCTCTCGACGAGGGGCCGCCCGGGTGTTGTCGATGGTGCGCAACACGCGCAACACCGGGGTCAAACGCAAAAACCGGAACGCGCGCTTTGGGCGTTCCGGCGGGCACAGCCCGTCGCATTCGATTGTCACGATCAGGATGGAGGTCCGGGGACATCCCTCGCGAAAGTGGGCGGCTTCTACGCGCGGAGGCCCGTCAGGTCAAGGGCGCAGCGCCCCGCGGGCCGGGGTTGACACCCCCTGCCCCCAAGCCTAGGTCCGCCACGCCTCATTTCCGAGGCGCAGAACGAACCCGAACCATGGACCCCTATCCTAGTCGCATCGGGGGCGCGGTCATCACCGCCGCCTCCTCGCGCAAGACATCGAAGGTCGCCGCCGACCTCGGTCGGACGGGCGTGATCCGGAGTCTCGGCTAGGGGCTTCGGCCTCCGCTCGTCCCGCCGGCGTCCGCGCCGGCCGCAAGGAGACGAGCGATGAACATCCGCCGCCAAACCACCCCCGCCACGCCCCGCAAACCCCACGCCGCCTCCGGCCTGGAGCGCGAAGTCATCACCGCCGTGGTGGTTCTGTACCTGGTGCTCTCGGGCGCCATGCTGATCGTCCACTTCGCCCTGGGCGGAGACGACGAGACCTATCCGACGGTCACGTCGTCCACCTCCCCCAGCCACGCGGACGCCCCCGTCCGGCAGGAGGGCGCGCAATGACCGACCTGCTCACCACCCATGCCTCGAAGGTCTCGCCGACGGCCTGGCTGCGCCTGCGTCGCGGCGACGGCGCAGCCCTGGCCCACGCCGCCGCCGTGCACGGCTGCCGCTTCCCCGCCGCCGACGATGTCTTCGAGGAGGACGCCCGGTTCCTGTACCTGCCCGTCGCCAGCCTGGTGCGGGACGGTTCCGAGGTGCGCCAGCAGACCGTGATCTTCGCCCTGGGCGACGACGTCCTGATCACCCTGGAGCCCGCCGACGGCTTCCCGGCCTTCGACCGCGCGCCCGCCATGCTGGCGCGGCGGCCCGACCTGGGCGCGGGCCGGGCGGCGGTGATGTACGTCCTGCTGCTGGCCTTGAACGCCAACACGGACCATGTGCTCGGCCTCGCCAGCGGGGCGCTCGAGGGCGTCAACGACCGGATCCGCATGATCGCGGAAGGGGTCGACGAGACCGGCCAGAGCATCGACTCCAGCGACATCCACGATGCGATGGCCGACCTGAACGACAAGGAAGAGCTGATCTCGCGCATCCAGGAGAGCCAGCTCCTGCTGGAGCGCGCGGCCCGCTATCTCCGCCTCGAGATCGGCGGCGAGGCCCGGGACCTGCGCCAGTATGTCGAGACCCTGATCTCGGACATCGCCAGCGTGAAGGAGCACGCCGGTTTCGAGCACGACAAGGTCCGCTACCTGCAGAACTCGGTGATGACCTCGCTCAGCGTCAAGCAGAACGAGATCGTCAAGGTGTTCACCATCATCACGGCGGTCTTCCTGCCGCCCACCCTGGTGGCGACCTTCTACGGCATGAATTTCGCCGTCATGCCGGAGCTGGCGTGGAAGCACGGCTTCAGCTTCACCATCGTCCTGACCCTGCTCGCGGCCCTGCTGCCGCTGATCTACATCAAGAAGAAGGGCTGGCTGCGCTAACGGTCCGTGGGCGCGGCCGACGGAGGCGTGATGTGAACAGTGAAGGTCACGCGCCCCCCACTGTCGCCACCGCGTCCGCCCGGATTCGTTCGGGCCCGCCGGGCGCCCTCCAGCACCCTCGCGCCGAGGCCGGCGCCCCGCGGCGTCTCGGAAACGACCTGGCAGTCGTTCAGGGCGCCGTTCGATTGAACGACGCAGCTGAGCACGACCCGTCCCCCACGAAGCGGCGCCTCGGCGACCACATCAGGTAGGGTGGTTTCGGGCAAGGTCCCCGGATCCTGCGGCGCGGCGAGAACGGTGAGAAGCGCGAGAGCGAACATCCCCCGTTCTCTCACGCCTTGTCCGCTCGCGGAATGGCCCGGATCAAGCCGCAATACGGCCACGCTGGCCCCCTCCCCTGTGCGTGGACATCGGGGGTGGCGGTTGGCGGGACCAGCGCGACAGGCGGCGAGGACGCGGGCGGGACTGGTCGCGGCCTCCGTGGCGGCTCACATTCTCGTCCTCGGGGGGCTGGCCGTGACGGTGCTGGACGAGCCCGCCCGCGTGATGCCGCCCCAGCCGACCGTTCTCTACATCGAGATCGAGCCGCGTCCCCTGCTGGAGAATGAGCGGCCGCGGCCGGCGCCCCGACCGACGAGAGCTCAACCGGTCGAAGCTGCAGCCCCGACGGACGCCCGGCGCTCGGTCCTCGGCTTCCGCCTGCCCTTCCGGCGCGACCGGAAGGAGGATGAGACTCCTTCCTCGACGCCCGACCCCAGCCTTCCCTCGCCCGTTCCCGGCGCGCCTGCGCCTCCATCCGGCGCCGGGGCCTGGCAGGTCCGGCCCGAGACCATGGCCGACCGGGTCGGGCGCGGCCTGCGCACCCGCGGCGTGGGCTGCGCCAGCCCTCAGTTGCTGAGCCGCGAGGACCGCGCCCTGTGCGAGGACCGCTTCGGCGACCAGAGCGCCGAGGCCGCTCCCGTTTCGGGCACGGGCTCCCCCGAGCGCGACGCCCGCTTCGCCCGCCAGGGCGCGCGTGAACTCGCCGGCTATGCGGAACGGCGTGAAACCCGGGCCTCGCAGCGCGCCGAATGCGAAAAGAGCGGCCCGGTCGCGGACTGCGGGGTCGAGGTGAGCGTCGGCCTGTTCTCCAGCATCCACGGCTTCCTGCCCAACCAGCGACGAGAAGAGTGAAGCGGCCGCCCAGCGCCCCAATAAGGCCACGCTCGCCCCCTCCCCTGAACGCTGGATCGGGAGGACGAATGGCGGCGCCGACGCGGGTGAAGTCTGATGACAGGAACCGCTGGCGCAAGCCGGTGCTGGTCGGCGCCTCCGTGGCCGCTCACGTCCTGGTCCTGGGCGGGCTGGCCGTGACGGTGCTGGACGAGCACACCCGTGAGCTTCCGGTCCAGCCGACCATCCTCTACGTCGAGATCGAGCCCCGCCCCCTGCTGGAGAACGAGCGGCCGCGGCCGCGTCCGACGCCCGAACCGCCGTCGGCCCAACCGGTCGACCCAGTCACTCCGGCGGGCGCCCAGCGCTCGGTCCTCGGTTTCCGCCTGCCGTTCCAGCGCAATAGGGACGAGGACGAGAACCGGCCCTCGACGCCCGCGCCCCGGCTCGCCTCTCCCGTTCCCGGCGCGCCCGCGCCGCCGGCGGGGGCCGGGGCCTGGCAGGTGCGGCCCGACACCCTGGGCGACCGGGTCGGGCGCGGCCTGCGCACGCGGGGGCCGGGCTGCGCCAGTCCCCAGTTGCTGAGCCGCGAGGAGCGCGCCGTGTGCGAGGACCGCTTCGCCGAACGGGCCGCCGCCGCGCCTCCGATCGAGGGCGCCGGCAATCCCGAGCGGGACGCCCAGTTCGCCCGCGAGGGCGCGCAGGCCCTGGCCCAGTATGAAGCGCGGCGCCGCCCCCTGGCCGGTGGGACCGGCGTGGTGGGCGTGCAGGATGGCCCCGGTTCCAACTTCGGCATGGGCGTGGCGGGCGCGCATCTGGATCCCTCGTTCCAGCCGGATTCGACCCAGAACATCCGCACCCGCCGCGACGGCCCCCGTCCGGGCGGCGGGTCGCTGACCCCCGGCTCCTCCGCCCCCCGGGACTAGGATCGTCCCCTCACGGTCCAGGCCGGGTTCCCAGCTCCAGATAGCCGCCCGGCAGGAACCGGACCGTCAGCGGGTCCCCCGCGTCAGCGATCGATTCGTCGCTGACGTCGCGGCCCGTCCCATAATTGATCTGGACGTCCGGCCGGAACGGAACCCCGACCAGGGCGACGATCCGACTGCCGGGCGCCAGTCGGCGTCCGGTCACCGTCTCGCTTTCAAACGCCAGCGTGCGGGGCTCGCCCGGGGTCAGCAGCCGTCGCGACCGCCGGTCGTACGCGTAGCTGGCGCGGCTCATCCACGAGCTCAGCCTGAAATAGCCGCCGTCCGCGCGGTGTTCGAACAGGACCACCTCCAGGTCTACGTCCCGCTTGTTGGTGACCACCTCCAGCCGTCCGAGGAACGACCCGGCGATCTCCAGCCCGTTCGGAAACGGCTCGGTCTCGAACCGCAGCGCCGCCGAGGTATCCAGCCGGCCGGGCGGAACCTCGACGTCCAGGCCGCTGCGGTCGGCCAGGTCCACCGTCAGGTCGTTGGCCGCACCAGCGGTCGGCGCCGTCGGGGACAGGGCGTGCCCGCCGCCCGCCTCGGCCGCTTCCCCCAGGAACAGCCGCAGGCGATCCGGGGCCATCGCCTCCAGCGTCGGAACGTGTCGCCAGACATCGGCGCCCATGACCTGGAAATTCACCCGGTCGCTCAACGCCTCTGGCAAGGGCGCGCCGCGGAACACATGGTCGAACCACTGCATCCGGATCTCCGTCAGGTCGATGAGGGCGCTGCGGTCCAGATCGTAACCGTTGATCGACGCCAGGACCCCCGACTGCTGGGCGGTGTGGTGATAGGGGCCGACAATCAGGCGGTGGTCGGCGTCGGGTCGGTGGCGCAGATGCTCCCGGAAATAGTGCAGCGCCCCGACCATGCCGCCGTCGAAATAGCCGGTCTGGACGTAGACCGGGATGTCGATGTCGGCGAACTCGCGCCCCTGCGGGATCATCGCCTGCCAGAAGGCGTCGTAGTCCGGATGGTCCAGCCACGAGGCGAAGATCGGATTGGACCGGCCGTCGATCCTCGGCAGGTCGCGATAGGGCCGCCCGCTCAGGAACCAGTTCCGGTTCAGCCGCGCCCAGCGGTCGCGGTCGCCATAGGTGGTCTCGTCCAGCGCCGATCCGCTCGCCGCATACAGGGGCCACGGATAGGTGAAGTTCTGGAAGACGCCGCCCTGCATGGGGAAGTCGATCCCCGGGGCGTTGGAGGCGTTGGTGGCGATGGCGCGCAACGCCCTGGGCCGGTGCTTCAGGGCCGCCCACTGGGTGAAGGCGTTGTAGCTGCCGCTGAACATGCCGACGCGGCCGTCGCTCCAGTCCCTCGCGGCCAGCCAGTCGATCACGGCGGCCGCGTCGGCGCCGTCATGCAGGTAGGGAACCGGATCGCCGGTGCTGCGCCCCTTTCCCCGCGAATAGGCCACCGCGCCCGCATAGCCCCTGGACGCCATCTGGACGGCGTCCGCGAAGCTCCAGTCGTCGCGGTTGTAGATCGTGAAGCTCATCAGGGTCGTCAGCCGCTCGGCGGCCGCCGTCCGGGGCCGCACCAGCAGGACCGCGATCTCAACCCCGTGGGCGGTCGGAACCAGCAAAGTGTCGTCGACGACGAAGCGGCGTTCGGCGTCGGCGCGGATCAGCGGTTCGGACGCCGGGATCAGATAACTCCAGACCTCCAGCGTCGCCCAGGCCGACACTGCGTCGGCGCCGGTGTCGCACTCCGTCAGGGCGACGCCCGCGCAGGCCGCCGCGGCCTGCGTCGCCCGCTCGCGCATCTGCTCAAGGTTCGCGCCGTAGTACGGCAGCACCGCCGCCATCTCCCGGTCCGGCAGCGCGGCGTACAGCTCCGCGAATGCTCGGGCCAGGGCCGCGTCCTTTCCGATTCCCGCCGCTTCGTGCGCGCGGGCCCGGGCGTAGATGCGCAGCGGCGTCAGGGCCGCGGCGCGCCCGGGCTGCTGCGCACGAAGCTGGTCGGCCAGCGTCACCGCCGCCGCCTCGGCCTCGGCGTATCGTCCGGCGGCCAGCAGCAGCCGCAATCGCCGGCCCGTCGGCGCGGCGTCCGCCGACCGGTCGAGCAGTTGCGCGGCCGCTGCGCTGAAGCGCGCGTCGGATGTCGGAGCCTGGGCCCGCACCTCCACGGACCAAACACACCACACCAGCGCCAGACACAGCGATACAAGACGGATCATGGGGAACACCTCCAGCTCACCGCCGGAGATAGCGTCACCGTGGACGGTCGGGCCGGAATGCGGCCGTTCGACATGCGGCGTCGGTGAACCGACGACTGGGCGAGGCTAGAGAACGCGGTCGCGCACCCGCTTGGAACCCGCGCGGCTGGTCTGGATCAGATCCCCGTCCTCCATGTGCAGCAGCAGGCGTCCGTTGCCCGCGGGCTCGGCCCGGGCGATGCGATCCAGATTGACGATGTGTGATCGATGGACCCGGGCGAAACGGTCGGCGTCCAGGGCCGCCTCGAACTCCGCCAGGGTCATCCGCACCAGATGGCGGCCGCCGATGGTCTTCACCTCCGCGTAGTCGTCGGCGCCGGCGATGCTGACGATGCCCGCCACCTCGATCGGCCGCAGGTCGTCGCCGCTGCGGATGAAGTATCGCGACAGGCTGTTCGGCTCAGTCTCCGCCTGCCCCGCCTCGATCGGGACGGCGGGCGCCGCGGCCGGCCGCGCGTCCAGATGGGTCAGCGCGGCGATCAGGCCATAGGTCGTCAGGTTCTGCAGCGACTGCCAGGCCATCGCCCGGGGATCAAAGGGCCGCACGTCGAACTCGGTCGCCGACACCCCGTTGATCAGGCCCAGCAGCACCAGCAGCGACCAGTAGGCCAGCAGGACGAACGCCGTGGCCAGGACGGCATGCCCCACGGCGGTCCAGACGGGCGACCGCCCCAGCACATGGCGGACGATCAGTCCGCGCGCCGCCAAGCCCAGCAGGACCACGGGAACGGCGTTGGCGATCCCGCCCGCCAGCGCTTGGGGGACGCCGCCGTGGCCGACGACCAGGAACACCGCCGTATAGGCGGCCACGATCAGACAGGCCCCCGCCGCCACCCAGCGCAGGGACAACGGTCGGGCGTATCCTCGCGGCTGCACGGTCTCGCGGCTCATCCGAGGCTTATGTTCTCGGCGCGGGTCCGCGCGCAATAGCGACGGTAGCCCAAATTAAAAGGGGCGGCTCCGTCGCCGGAACCGCCCCCGTTTCAGTCTTTCAGGTCCGTGACCCGGATCAGCCTTCCGACTGCTCCAGTTCCAGGGCCAGGTCGGCCGGCAGCGGCTCGACCGAGTCCTCGCGGGCCTGGGTCAGTTCAGCGTCACGCTCGTTGGCGATCTTCTGCAGGCTGCGCAGGTAGGCGCCCGTACCGGCCGGGATCAGGCGGCCGACGATGACGTTTTCCTTCAGGCCTTCCAGGGTGTCGCGCTTGCCGTTGACCGAGGCGTCGGTGAGGACGCGGGTGGTCTCCTGGAACGACGCCGCCGAGATGAAGCTGCGGGTCTGCAGCGACGCCTTGGTGATGCCCAGCAGGACCGGCTGCGTGGTGGCCAGACGGCCGCCGCGCTTCTCGACCTTCTGGTTCTCCAGAACGGCTTCGGCCACTTCGACGGTGTCGCCGCGGATCAGGGTGGTTTCACCCGAATCCAGCACTTCCACCTTCTGCAGCATCTGACGGACGATGACCTCGATGTGCTTGTCGTTGATCGGCACGCCCTGCAGTCGGTAGACCTCCTGCACTTCGTTCACCAGATACTCGGCCAGCGCCTCGACGCCCTGGATGCGCAGCAGATCGTGCGGATCCGGGTTGCCGTCGATGATGTAGTCGCCCTTCTGGATCAGATCGCCGTCGTGGACGGAGATGTGCTTGCCCTTCGGGATCAGGAACTCGACCGCCTCGCCCTGGTTGCCGTCGGCATCCGGCTCCGGGGTGATCTTGATGCGGCGCTTGTTCTTGTAGTCGCGACCGAACTCAACGCGGCCATCCATCTCGGCGATGACGGCGCAGTCCTTCGGACGGCGGGCTTCGAACAGTTCGGCGACGCGCGGCAGACCGCCGGTGATGTCGCGGGTCTTGGCGCCTTCGGTCGGGACGCGGGCGATGATCTCGCCCGGCTTGACCTCGTCGCCGTTGTTCACGGACAGAACCGCGCCCACCGGCAGCAGGTAACGGGCGTCGGAGCCCGAGGCCAGCTTGGCGTAGGCGTCGCCGTTGGTCACGCCCATGGCCGGACGCAGGTCCGAACCGCGGGGCGAGGCGCGCCAGTCGCTGACGACGCGCTGGGCGATGCCCGTCGCTTCGTCGGTCTCTTCCTTGACGGAGAGGCCTTCGACCAGGTCCTCGAAGCGCACCGTACCGGCGACTTCCGTCAGGATCGGGGTGGTGTAGGGATCCCACTCCGCCAGACGCTGGCTCTTGGCGACATCGCCGCCTTCCTTGACGCGGATGCGGGCGCCGTACGGGACCTTGTGGGTCTCACGGTCCTTGCCGTCGACCACGATGGTAATCGTGACGTTGCGGCTCATGGCCACCAGATCGCCGTGCGCGGCCTTGACGGTCGGGCCGTTGATCCGGGCGGCGCCGGGGTTGGTCGCCTCGTAGAACGAGGTTTCCGCCACCTGGGCCGTACCGCCGATGTGGAAGGTCCGCATCGTCAGCTGGGTGCCGGGCTCGCCGATCGACTGGGCGGCGATGACGCCCACCGCTTCGCCGATGTTGACGTTGGTGCCGCGCGCCAGGTCACGGCCGTAGCAGAAGGCGCAGATGCCGGCTTCGGCTTCGCAGGTCAGGGCCGAACGGACCTTGATCGACTGCACGCCGGCCTTGTCGATGACCTCGACTTCTTCTTCCTGCAGATAGGTGTCCGCCGGGAACAGGACGGTGTCGCCGCCCGGCTCCTTGATGTCCTCGGCCGCGTAACGGCCCAGCACGCGTTGACCCAGCGAGACCAGCACGTCGCCGCCTTCGACCACGGCGCGCAGGGTGATGCCCCGCGTCGAGCCGCAATCGTCCTCGGTGACGATCGAGTCCTGCGCCACGTCGACCAGACGACGCGTCAGATAGCCGGAGTTGGCGGTCTTCAGCGCGGTGTCGGCCAGACCCTTACGGGCGCCGTGGGTGGAGTTGAAGTACTCAAGGACGGTCAGGCCTTCCTTGAAGTTCGAGATGATCGGCGTCTCGATGATCTCGCCCGAGGGCTTGGCCATCAGGCCGCGCATGCCGCCCAGCTGCTTCATCTGGGCCTGCGAACCACGGGCGCCGGAGTTGGCCATCATGAACACCGAGTTGATGTCGGGGTTCTGACCCTTGATCAGGACGCGGGGCTGGGCGATCTCGCCCATCATCGCGTCGGCGATCTTGTCCGTGGCCTTGGCCCAGGCGTCGACGACCTTGTTGTACTTCTCACCCTTGGTGATCAGGCCGTCGGCGTACTGTTGCTCGTACTCCTCGACCTGGGTGCGGGTGTCGGCGACCAGACCGGCCTTGGCGGCCGGAATGACGATGTCGTCCTTGCCGAACGAAATGCCGGCCTTGGCCGCTTCGCGGAAGCCCAGCTGCATCATCTGGTCGGCGAAGATGACCGTCGCCTTCTGACCACAGTGACGGTAGACCTGATCGATCAGGTTGCCGATTTCCTTCTTGGTCAGGTTCTTCTCAAGCAGGCGGTAGCCGATGTTGGCGTTGTGCGGCAGCAGCGCGCCCAGCTTCATCCGGCCCGGCGTGGTGTCGATCACCTTGGTCACGACGACGCCTTCCGAGTTCATCTCGGTCCAGCGCGCCTTGATCTTGGTGTGCAGGGTCACGACGGCGGCGTCGAGCGCGGCGTCGATCTCGCCCATGTTGGCGAACAGCTTGCCTTCGCCCTTCTCGCCTTCCTTGACCAGCGACAGGTAGTACAGGCCCAGGACGATGTCCTGCGACGGCACGATGATCGGCTTGCCGTTGGCGGGCGACAGGATGTTGTTCGTCGACATCATCAGGACGCGCGCTTCCAGCTGGGCCTCGAGGCTCAGCGGGACGTGCACGGCCATCTGGTCGCCGTCGAAGTCGGCGTTGAACGCGGTACAGACCAGCGGGTGCAGGCGGATGGCCTTGCCCTCGATCAGCTTCGGCTCAAACGCCTGGATGCCCAGACGGTGAAGCGTCGGCGCGCGGTTCAGCAGGACCGGGTGCTCGCGGATGACCTCATCGAGGATATCCCAGACCTGAGGCTGCTCGCGCTCGACCATGCGCTTGGACTGCTTGACGGTGCCCGACAGGCCCTTGGCGTCCAGGCGCGCGTAGATGAACGGCTTGAACAGCTCCAGCGCCATCTTCTTGGGCAGGCCGCACTCGTGCAGCTTCAGCTCGGGACCCACGGTGATGACCGAACGGCCCGAGTAGTCGACGCGCTTGCCCAGAAGGTTCTGGCGGAAGCGGCCCTGCTTGCCCTTCAGCATGTCGGCCAGCGACTTCAGCGGACGCTTGTTGGCGCCCGTGATAACCCGGCCGCGACGGCCGTTGTCGAACAGGGCGTCGACCGATTCCTGCAGCATCCGCTTTTCGTTGCGGATGATGATGTCCGGCGCGCGCAGCTCGATCAGGCGCTTCAGGCGGTTGTTCCGGTTGATGACCCGGCGATACAGGTCGTTCAGGTCGGAGGTCGCGAAGCGGCCGCCGTCCAGCGGCACCAGCGGGCGCAGTTCCGGCGGGATGACCGGCACGACCGTCAGGATCATCCACTCGGGCTTGTTGCCGCTCTCGAGGAAGGCCTCGATCAGCTTCAGGCGCTTGGAGGCCTTCTTGGCCTTCATTTCCGAGGGGCTGTCGGCCAGTTCGCCGCGGTGCTTCTCGGCTTCCGCGTGCAGGTCGATGCCCATCAGCAGGTTGCGGACGGCCTCGGCGCCGATCTCGGCGGTGAAGCCGTCATCGCCGAACTCTTCCTGGTAGCGGTAGAACTCGTCTTCCGTCAGCAGTTGGTTCTGCTTCAGCGGGGTCAGGCCCGGCTCGGTGACGATGTAGTTCTCGAAGTACAGGACGCGTTCCACGTCCTTCAGCGCCATGTCCAGCATCAGCGAGATGCGCGACGGCAGCGACTTCAGGAACCAGATGTGGGCGACCGGCGAGGCCAGTTCGATGTGGCCCATGCGCTCGCGGCGGACGCGGGCCAGGGTGACCTCGACGCCGCACTTCTCGCAGATGATGCCCTTGTACTTCATGCGCTTGTACTTGCCGCACAGGCATTCGTAGTCCTTGGTCGGGCCAAAGATACGGGCGCAGAACAGGCCGTCACGCTCGGGCTTGAACGTGCGGTAGTTGATGGTCTCCGGCTTCTTGATCTCGCCGAACGACCAAGAGCGGATCTTCTCCGGCGAGGCCAGGGCGATCCGGATCTGGTCGAAGGTCGGGGTGACCGGGACCGGGTTGAAGATGTTCAGGACTTCCTGGTTCATCTTTATTCCTTCTGCGGGGTGACCCGCCATAAATCTCAAAGGTTGGAGAGCTCTCCTCCCCCTTCATGGGGGAGGTGGCGGCGAAGCCGACGGAGGGGGTCTTTCGACCGTGCGGAGGTTCCCCCTCCGGCCCTCCGGGCCACCTCCCCCAGAAGGGGGAGGAGACCGTTGGCTTCGCTTATGAGTTCTCCAGCTCCACGTTCAGGCCCAGCGAGCGCATTTCCTTCACGAGCACGTTGAACGACTCGGGGATGCCCGCCTCGAAGCTGTCGTCGCCGCGGACGATCGCCTCGTAGACCTTGGTACGGCCGGCCACGTCGTCGGACTTCACCGTCAGCATTTCCTGCAGGGTGTAGGCGGCGCCGTAGGCTTCCAGCGCCCACACCTCCATTTCGCCGAAGCGCTGGCCGCCGAACTGCGCCTTGCCGCCCAGCGGTTGCTGGGTGACGAGCGAGTACGGGCCGATGGAGCGGGCGTGGATCTTGTCGTCGACCAGGTGGTGCAGCTTCAGCATGTAGATGTAGCCGACCGTGACCGGACGCTTGAACTGCTCGCCGGTCTGACCGTCGTAGACGATCGACTGGCCGGTGCGGTCCAGGCCCGCCTTCTCCAGCAGGTCCTCGATGTCCGAGATGTGCGCGCCGTCGAAGACCGGGGTCGCGAACGGAACGCCCTTGGACAGGTTGCGGGCCAGCTCGACCAGATCGTCCTCGCCTTGCGGCAGGGGAGTGTCGGGTCCGTAGATGCTGCTCAGGTGATCGATCAGCGCCTGCTTCTGGCCGCCCTGTTGCCAGGCTTCCAGAAGGCCCTGGATCTGCTTGCCGAGACCGGCGGCGGCCCAGCCCAGGTGGGTTTCGAAGATCTGGCCGATGTTCATGCGCGAGGGCACGCCCAGCGGGTTCAGAACGACGTCCACCGAGGTGCCGTCTTCCAGGTGCGGCATGTCCTCGATCGGCAGGATCTTGGAGATGACGCCCTTGTTGCCGTGACGGCCGGCCATCTTGTCGCCGGGCTGAAGCTTGCGCTTCACGGCCACGAAGACCTTGACCATCTTCATCACGCCCGGGGGCAGTTCGTCGCCGCGCTGCAGCTTCTCGACCTTGTCCTCGAAGCGGCGGTCGAGCGCCTTACGGGCGTCCTCGAACTGCTTCTTCATGGCCTCCAGCTCGCCCATCGTCTTCTCGTCGTCGAGAGCGATCTGCCACCACAGGCCCTTGGACAGCTCGCCGAGCTTGTCTTCGGTGATCTCGCCGCGGCCCAGGCCCTTCGGACCCGAGACGGCGGTCTTGCCCAGCAGCAGGGGCTGCAGGCGGCCGTAGACGTTGCGCTCGAGGATCTTGAGCTCGTCGTCGCGGTCCTTGCCCAGACGTTCGATCTCGGCGCGTTCGATCGCCATGGCGCGCTCGTCCTTGTCGACGCCGTGGCGGTTGAAGACGCGCACGTCGACGATGGTGCCGGCGACGCCGGGCGGCAGGCGCAGCGAGGTGTCGCGGACGTCCGAAGCCTTCTCGCCGAAGATGGCGCGCAGCAGCTTCTCTTCCGGGGTCATCGGGCTCTCGCCCTTCGGCGTCACCTTGCCGACCAGGATGTCGCCCGGCTGGACTTCGGCGCCGATCGCCACGATGCCCGCTTCGTCGAGGTTGCGCAGGGCTTCCTCGCCGACGTTCGGGATGTCGCGGGTGATTTCTTCCGGACCCAGCTTGGTGTCGCGGGCCATCACTTCGAACTCGTCGATGTGGATCGACGTGAAGATGTCGTCGCGCACGATGCGCTCCGAGATCAGGATCGAGTCCTCGAAGTTGTAGCCGTTCCACGGCATGAAGGCGACGAGGGCGTTCCGGCCCAGGGCCAGTTCGCCCAGGTCCGTCGACGGGCCGTCGGCGATCACGTCGCCGGTCTTCACTTCATCGCCCACGCGCACGATCGGGCGCTGGTTGATGCAGGTCGACTGGTTCGAACGCTGGAACTTGGACAGGCGGTAGATGTCGACGCCCGAGCGACCGGCTTCCAGGTCGCCGGTGGCGCGCACGACGATACGCGTGCCGTCGATCTGCTCGACGACGCCGTCACGACGGGCGACCACGACGGCGCCGGAGTCCACGGCCACGACCGCTTCCATGCCGGTGCCGACCAGCGGCGCGTCCGACTGCACCAGCGGCACGGCCTGACGCTGCATGTTCGCGCCCATCAGGGCGCGGTTGGCGTCATCGTTTTCCAGGAACGGGATCAGGGCGGCGGCGACCGAAACGACCTGCTTCGGCGACACGTCCATCATGTCCACGTCGGCCTTGATCAGCAGCTGGGATTCGCCGTTGATCCGGCCGGGGACCAGGTCCTCGACGATCTGGCCGTCCTTCAGCTCGATGTTGGCCTGGGCGATCGTGTATTTCGCCTCTTCCATGGCCGAGATGTAGACCACCTCGTCCTGGGCCTGGCCGTCCTTCACGCGGCGGTACGGGCTCTCGATGAAGCCGTACTTGTTCACGCGGGCGTGGGTGGCCAGCGAGTTGATCAGGCCGATGTTCGGGCCTTCCGGCGTTTCGATCGGGCAGATCCGGCCGTAGTGGGTCGGGTGCACGTCGCGGACTTCGAAGCCCGCGCGCTCACGCGTCAGACCGCCCGGGCCAAGCGCCGAAAGGCGACGCTTGTGGGTGATCTCGGACAGCGGGTTCGTCTGGTCCATGAACTGCGACAGCTGCGACGAGCCGAAGAACTCGCGAACCGCGGCGGCGGCCGGCTTGGCGTTGATCAGGTCGTGCGGCATGACCGTGTCGATATCGACCGAGCTCATGCGCTCCTTGATGGCGCGTTCCATGCGCAGCAGGCCGACGCGGTACTGGTTCTCCAGCAGCTCGCCCACCGAGCGGACGCGGCGGTTGCCCAGGTTGTCGATGTCGTCGATCTCGCCCTGGCCGTCCTTCAGGCCGACCAGGATCTGCAGGACCTTCAGCACGTCTTCCTTGCGCAGCACGCGGATCTCGTCCGAGACCTCCGGGCTTTCCAGACGCATGTTCATCTTGACCCGGCCGACGGCCGACAGGTCGTAGCGTTCGCTGTCGAAGAACAGCGACTGGAACATGGCTTCGGCGGCTTCCGGGGTCGGCGGCTCGCCCGGACGCATCACGCGGTAGACGTCGAACAGCGCGTCCTCGCGGCCGGTGTTCTTGTCGATGCGCAGGGTGTTGCGCATGTAGGCGCCGACCGTGACGTGGTCGATGTCCAGCACGTCGATGGTGGTGAAGCCGTAGCTTTCCAGCAGCTCGATCGTGGCCTGGTCCAGCTCGTCGCCGGCCTCGGCGTAGATCTCGCCGGTTTCGTAGTTCACGGCGTCGGCGGCCAGGTAGCGGGTCAGCAGGGCGTCGGCGGCCAGCGACAGCGAGGTCGTGGTCTCGCCCAGCTTCTTGGCCTGACGGGCGCTGATCTTGGTGCCGGCGGCGGCGATGACTTCACCGGTGTCGGCGTCGACTAGGTCGAACTCCGGCTTCACGCCGCGCCAGCGCTCGGCCTTGTAGGGCGTGACCCAGCCTTCGCCGCGCTTCTCGTAGGGCACGGTGTCGTAGAAGGTCTTGAGGATCTCCTCGCCGTCCATGCCCAGGGCCATCAGGAAGGTCGAGGCCGGCAGCTTCCGGCGACGGTCGATGCGGACGTAGACGATGTCCTTGGCGTCGAACTCGAAGTCCAGCCACGAGCCGCGGTACGGGATCACGCGGGCGGCGAACAGCAGCTTGCCCGAGCTGTGCGTCTTGCCCTTGTCGTGGTCGAAGAAGACGCCCGGCGAACGGTGCATCTGGGACACGATCACCCGCTCGGTCCCGTTGACGATGAAGGTGCCCTTGTCCGTCATGAGCGGGATGTCGCCCATGTAGACGTCCTGCTCCTTGATGTCCTTGACCGAGCGCGCGCCGGTCTCTTCGTCCATCTCGAACACGATCAGGCGCAGCTTCACCTTCAGCGGCGCGGCGTACGTCATGTCGCGCTGGATGCACTCCTCGACGTCGTACTTGGGCTCTTCGAACTCGTACGAGACGTATTCCAGGATGGCGCGTTCGTTGAAGTCCTTGATCGGGAAGACCGACTTGAAGACCGCCTCGATGCCTTCATCGGTGCGCAGGCCCGGACGGCCCTCGCGCTGAAGGAACTGCTCGTACGACGCGCGCTGAACCTCGATCAGGTTCGGCATCTGCACGGCTTCCGGAATACGACCGAAGGAGTGACGGATGCGCTTCTTGCCGGTGAACGAGGTGGCGGTGAGGAACTGACCGCTGACGGTGAGTTCCGCTTTGGACTTGGCCATTCTGTCTTCCCAATGCGGCCCGGGCAGGCCGCTTTAAATGCAGCAGCCACGGCTCGCCGGACGGCGACCCGTGACAATCGGTTTCGGCGTCCACCCTCGGGCCTCGCGGTCCCAGGACACCTGAATTGTATGGCTCCTATGGGGAGGAGCGCGCCTTCGCACCGGTCGGAGGGCGACAAACCGGGCCTCGGCGCTTTCGCGCGGGACTCTTTTGAGAGAGATTGCGGAACCGGGTGATATACTCGCTTTGACGGCGAAATAAAGGTCGCTGTGGAAAATCTTGGCGCCTCGGCGGAATTCGCCTTGCCCTTCCCGCAACCCCTGCCGCAGCCGGGCGATATGGGGTCTCTTCCCGTCACCGCCAACTCCCTGCTAGCGTCGCCGTATGACCCGTATCCTGACCGTCTCCGCCGCCACCCTGATCGGGGCCCTGTCCCTCGCCGCCTGCGCCTCCGCGCCCCAGGCCCCCGCCCCCGTGGCGCTGGGGACCGGCACCGCCGAGGGCTGGACCGCCGGCAACCTCGAATACCTGCGCATCAACGGCGCGCGTAAGGGCTGGACCACCACCGAAAGCGGCCTGCAGTACCGCCGCGTCGGCCCCGCCCACCCGGAGGGCCGCCGGCCGGTCGCCGCCGATACGGTCAAGGTCCACTACCGCGGGACCTTCGTGGACGGCCGCCAGTTCGACAGCAGCTATGAGCGCAACGAACCCACGGAGTTCCCGCTGGGCCGGGTCATCAAGGGCTGGACCGAGGGCGTCGCCCTGATGCGCGAGGGCGAGAAGTTCGAATTCGTCATCCCCGCCTCGCTCGGCTACGGCGAGCGCTGGGTCGGCGGCGGCGAGCTGCCGCCCAACTCGACCCTGCTGTTCACGGTCGAGCTGCTGGAAGTGAAGCCGGCGGCCTAGTCCGGCGCCGCCCCCTGACGCCACCCGCTGGCGGCCAGGAAGGCTTTCGCGTCCGTCATCCGCAGCATGTCGGCGACCGCCTGCCGTTTGTCGGCGGCGTTGCGGTGATACGCCCCGGCGATCCGGTAGCCGACCCAATAGCCGAGGTCGCCGGGCCTCTCCGGCGTGGAATTGTAGACCCAGGCCGACAGATCGGTCTTGTCGATGTCGGGGGCGAAGGCGGCCTCGATCTCGGCCTCGCGCCCGGCGACCAGGGCGTCCAGATAGGCGTAGGCCCCATCGCCCGAGACCAGTTCGGTGACGAACTCGGCGATCCCCTCCACCAGGGAGACCTCCAGCACCGTCAGCCCCTCCTTCTCGGTCAGCGCGGCCGCCTGCTGGCTGTGCACATACTCGTGCACCAGCACCCGCACGAAACGGTCCTCCATGTCGGGATTGATGAAGTCGCTGGCGCATAGCGCTTCCAGTCCCACCTGGATGCCGGTCACCGGACTGCCGATCGCGATCGGCTTGCCGCGCCCGATCGCGAAGGTCGCCGGCGGGAAGCGCGCCTCGGGGTAAAGGTCGGCGAACCGCTCCAGCGCCGCGGTCACCCGCGCCCGGACCCGCGGCAGCATGCGGGCGCAGTCCCGCGCCTCGACATACATCCCGGGCCGCGCAGCGATGGCGTCGGCGATCCGGACGCCCGTCACGTTGCGCGCCCGCGCCAGGTTCCTCAGCCCTTCCGAGCCTTCGTCCAGATAGGCCTGCAGCTGCTCCGCCGTGGGCCGCCCCTCCGCGGCGTCATACAGGGCGTAGAACCGGTCCACATCGACGGTCTCGATAACGGGCCCTCGCGCTTCGGACGACGGCGCCCTCTCCTGTGCGGCGCCGGCGGTCGCCAGGCCGGTCGCCGCCAGGCAGGCCGCGACGCAGGTCAGGATGCGGTGCAGGCGCATGGGATGTCTCTCCGCCTCGTGGCTTTCAGCACCTGGCTATCACGCCGCCTTGGCCGGACAAGTCCATTCCATCTGAAGCGACGGATTCGGAACATGACGGCGATTTAATGCGGCGGTCGGCTCATCGGGTTGACCGCCATCCCGGCGCGCAGTGATCTGCGCCTCCCAGCCCGCTCACGAGTGCCCTGTGATGATGCGTCCGTCCGTCCGCCTGCTCGCCTCCGCCTGCGCCGCGGCCCTGCTGCTGGGCTCCGCGCCCGCCCTGGCCCAGGTCGGCACGCCGGCCCTGCCCGTCGCCCTGGCCCCGATCCCCGCCCCGCGCGACGTCGCCTATCCGGGCGTGATCGGCATCGAGGTGGACGCCACCGACATCGACCGCCGCATCGTCTCCATCAAACAGACCGTGCCGGTGACCGGCCCCGGTCCGCTGATCCTGCTCTATCCACAGTGGATCCCCGGCAACCACAGCCCGGCCGGCCCGGTCGACGACATCGCCGACCTCAGCATCACCGCGAACGGCCAGCCGCTGCGCTGGGTCCGCAACACGGTCAACACCAATGCCTTCCAGGTCCAGGTCCCGGCCGGCGCGTCGGCGGTCGAGGTCGCCTTCAAATGGCTGACGCCGATCGAGGGCAATCAGGGCCGGATCGTCATCACCGACGACATGCTGAACATCCAGTGGGAGAAGGCCCTGCTCTATCCGGCGGGATACTATTCCCGCCAGATCCGCTTCCAGCCGACCCTGCGCCTGCCCGCGGGCTGGCGGTACGGCACGGCGCTGGACACCCGCTCGTTCCAGAACGGCGTCGCCGTCTTCGCCCCGATCACCCTGGATCATTTCGCCGACAGCCCGCTGTTCGCCGGCCGCTACTACCGCCAGATCGACCTGGACCCGAACGGCCGCTCGCCCGTGCGTCTGAACGTGGTCGCCGACACCGCCGAACAGCTGGCCGGCAACGACGCCCACATCGCCCAGCACCGCGAGCTGGTGCGCCAGGCCGACCGCCTGTTCGGCGCGCGGCACTATAATCACTATGACTTCCTGCTGGCCGTCACCGACCGGCTGGGCGGGATCGGGCTGGAGCACCAGCGCTCATCCGAGAACAGCGTCGACACCAAATACTTCACCGACCCGACCGGCACGCTCGCCGACCGCGACCTGCTGGGGCACGAATACACCCACAGCTGGAACGGCAAATGGCGGCGTCCCGCCGACCAGCTGACGCCCAACCTGAACGAGCCGCTGCAGAACTCCCTGCTGTGGGTCTATGAGGGCCAGACCCAGTACTGGGGCCTGATCCTGACCGCGCGGGCGGGCCTCATGACCAAGCAGCAGGCGCTGGACGTCTTCGCCAACACCGCCGCCACCTACGCCGACGGCAATCCGGGGCGCGAGTGGCGCGCCATGCAGGACACCACCAACGATCCGATCATCGCCCAGCGCCGGCCCCAGCCCTGGCCCAGCCGCCAGCGCAGTGAGGACTACTACCGCGAAGGCGCGATGATCTGGCTGGACGCCGACACCCTGATCCGCGAGCGGACCGAGGGCCGCAAGTCGCTGGACGACTTCGCCCGCGCCTTCTTCGGCGTGCAGGACGGCAACTGGGATCCGGCGCCCTATACCTTCACCGACGTGACCTCGACCCTGAACGGGGTGCAGGCCGACGACTGGGCCACCTTCCTGCGGGATCGTCTGGACGCCGTCGGCCCGAACGCCCACGGGCCATTGGCCGGGATCGAGCGCGGCGGCTACCGGCTGGTCTGGCGCGAGACGCCCAATGACTATTCCAAGGCCCTGAACACCGAGCTGGGCCGGGTCGACTTCCAGTACTCGCTGGGTCTGTCGCTGAACACGTCGAACCGCGTCACCGGCGTCCGCTGGGGCTCGCCCGCCTTCGAGGCCGGGCTGACCTCGGGCTGGGAGGTCGTGGCCGTCAACGGCCGCGCCGCCAGCGCCGCCGCCATCGCCGCGGCCATCACCGCCTCGAAGGCCGACAGCACGCCCATCCAGATGATGCTGAAGAAGGACGAACGCTTCCGCACCATCGATTTCGACTACCACGGCGGCCTGCGCTACCCGCATCTGGAGCGGATCGAGGGCGCGCCCGACCGGCTGGGCGACATTCTCGCCCCGCGCCGCCGCTAATTCCGAGGACCGACCGCATGCTGAAGCCCGCCGCCCTCGCCCTTCTGCTCGCCTCGACGGCCCTGCCCGCCCTGGCCCAGAGCCCCGCCTCGCAGGCGCAGACGCCCCTGCCCGCGCCCACCAGCCTGCCGCACGCCCTGCCGCCGATTCCGGCGCCGCAGGACCGCGACTATCCGGGCGTCATCGGCATCCGCGTCGACCTGACGGACCTGGACCACAAGATCATCCGCACCCGCCAGACCATCCCGGTCGCGGCCGGGCATCTGGTGCTGCAGTATCCGAAATACATCCCCGGCAACCACGCCGACACCGGCCCGATCCAGCTGATCTCCGGCGTCACCGTCACCGGCAATGGACGGCGGATCGAGTGGGTGCGCGACACCGTCGATCCGCACGCCTTCCACCTGGACATCCCGGCGGGGGTCTCGACCATCGAGGTCGCGTTCGAGTGGCTGACCCAGCCGGACAACGCCGTCTGGCGCGTGGTCATGACGCCCGAGATCGTCAACCTGCAGTGGGAGAAGGCCCTGCTCTATCCGGCGGGCTACGCCCAGAGCCGGATCACCTTCGCCCCCTCGGTCGTGCTGCCGGCGGGCTGGGATTACGGCGTGGCCCTGACGACCACGCGGCGCGAGGGCGACGTGGCGACCTTCGCCCCCATCTCGCTGGAGCATCTGGCCGACAGCCCGATGTTCGCGGGCAAGCACTATCGCCGCATCGACATCGATCCGGGCGGCCGGTCGCCGGTGCACCTGAACCTGGTCGGCGACACCGCCGCCTCGGTGAACATCACCCCCGAGTGGACGGCCAGGTACGAGGCCCTGGTCGACCAGGCCGACCATCTGTTCGGCGCCCGGCATTTCGACCACTACGAATTCCTGTTCGCGATGACCGACAAGCTGGGCGGCATCGGGCTGGAGCATCACCGCTCGTCCGAGAACACGGGCGCGCCCAACTACTTCTCCAGCGCCAATCCCGCCTACGGCGCGCGCGGCCTGCTGCCGCACGAGTACACCCACAGCTGGAACGGCAAATTCCGCCGTCCCGCCGACGAGTACGTGCCCAACCTCAACGTCCCGACCCAGAACAGCCTGATGTGGGTCTACGAGGGCCAGACCGAATACTGGGGCGACGTCCTGACCCCGCGCTCGGGCCTCGGCACGGTCGAGGAGGCCGTCATCAACCTGGCCGAGGTCGCGGGCTTCTACGACCAGCAGCCGGGTCGCCAGTGGCGCGCGCTGCAGGACACCACCAACCACAATCTGCTGGGCTATCGCACGACCAATCCGTGGTCGTCGTGGATGCGCGGCACCGGCGATTACTACCGCGAGGCCCTGCTGATCTGGCTGGACGCCGACACCCTGATCCGGGCCGAGACCGGCGAGCGCAAGTCGCTGGACTACTTCGCCAAGGCCTTCTTCGGGGTCGAGGACGGCGTCTGGGAAGCGCGGCCGTATACGTTCGAGGATGTGGTCACGACCCTGAATGCGGTGCACCCGCACGACTGGGCGACCTTCCTGCGCACCCGCCTGGACGCCGTCGGGCCGGACGCCAAGGCGCCGCTGGACGGGCTGGAGCGCGCGGGCTGGCGCCTGACCTGGGTCGACGACCTGACGCCGGTCGAGAAGCGCATGCTCGGCGGCTGGGCGAGCGACTTCCAGTATTCGCTCGGCTTCAACCTGGGTGCCGGCAACCGCATCACCGGCGTGCGCTGGGGCTCGCTCGCCTTCGCCGAGGGGCTCGGCGCGGGCTGGGACCTGGTGGCCGTCGGCGACCGCACGGCCTCGCCCGCGGCCCTGCGCGCCGCCGTCACCGCCGCCAAGACCAGCGCCGAACCGATCCGGCTGGTGGTCAAACGCGGCGACGAGTTCCGCACCCTCGACTTCGACTACCACGGCGGCCTGCGCTATCCGCGTCTGGTCCGCATCCCGGGGACCCGCGACCGGCTGGCCGACATCTTCGCCCCGCGCAGGCGCTGATCGCGGGAGACCGGATTACGGAAACATAATGGGGCGGCCCGCATCCATGAGACGGGCCGGCCGCCTCTTCTCTCGCCGGCGTGACTGTCACGCTTGAAAGGGGTTCCAGTGTTCAATCGTAGTCTTTCCCGCCCGGGTCTTCGCACCCGCCTGCTGCTCACGACGCTGACCGCGCTCGCGCTTAGCGCCGGTCCGGTCCTGGCCCAGGATGTCGGCCGCATGGAGCAGATCCTCAGCGAAGCCGCGGCGCGCGATGCTTTCGCGGGTTCGGTCCTGGTCGCCCGCGGCGACGAGGTCCTGCTGGACCGGGGCTACGGCATGGCCAACCGGGAATGGGCCATCCCCAACGACGGCGACACCAAATTCCGCCTCGCCTCGGTCAGCAAGCAGTTCACCGCCGTCGCCGCCGTCCTGCTCAGCCAGCGCGGACAACTGGATCTGGACGCGCCCCTGAAGACCTGGCTGCCGGACGCTCCGGCGGCATGGGACCAGGTCACCGTCCGGCATCTGCTGACGCACACCTCCGGCATTCCCAACTTCACCGCCTTCGACGACTTCGCGGCCACCAAGACCGTGGCGACGACGCTGCCGGAGCTGATCGCCCGCTTCCGCGACCGCCCGCTCGACTTCCAGCCGGGCCAGGGCTGGGCCTACTCCAACTCCGGCTATGTCCTGCTGACCGCCGTCATCGAACGGGTCAGCGGCAAGCCCTACGCCGCCTTCGTGTCGGAAGCCCTGTTCCAGCCCCTCGGCATGACCGACAGCGGCTATGACAGCCACGCCGCCATCCTGCCCCGCCGGGCCTCGGGCTACACTCCGTCCGCCCAGGGCGTCGTCAACGCCGACTATGTCGACATGAGCGTCCCGCAGGGCGCCGGCGGCCTGTACTCCACCACGCGCGACCTCCTGAAGTGGGAACAGGGCCTGTTCGGGGGACGGATCCTCAACCCGGCATCGCTCGCGCAGCTGATCACGCCCGTGCGGAACGACTACGCCATGGGTCTGGAGGTCGAGCGCGCCGGCGAAGGCTCGATCGTTCGCCACAACGGCGGCATCGAGGGCTTCAACACCTGGATGGGTCATGACACCGCCGGCGGCATGACCGTCATCGTGCTGGGCAATCTGAACGGGCCCGAGTCGGACAAGCTGGGCGCCGACCTGATGACGCTGGCGCGGGGCGGAAGCGTCTCCCTGCCCGGTGAACGCCAGGCCGTCACCCTCGGAGCGGAAGCGCTGCAAGCCTATGTCGGCGTCTACGAACTGGCCCCGACCTTCGCCATCACCGTGTCGGCCGTGGACGGCAAGCTGATGGGCGTGGCGACCGGCCAGCCGCCGTTCGAACTGTTCGCCGAGGCCCCGGACGCCTTCTTCGTGCGCGTCGTCGACGCCCGCATCACCTTCACCCGCGACGCGGCGGGCGCGGTCTCCGGCCTGGTCCTGCACCAGAACGGCCGGGACATGCCCGCGCCGAAGAAATAACCTCAAAAGAAAACGGGCCGGGGATTTCTCCCCGGCCCGTCTTCTCCCTCCCCTTTATGGGGAGGGACAGTCGGAGCGTAGCGACGACAGGGTGGGGAACGTCGAAACATCCCCACCCCGATCGCTGCGCGATCGCCCCTCCCCACTTCGGGGGAGGGAGAAGGTCCGTCTTACTTGATCTGGACCTTGGCGCCGGCTTCCGTGAGCTTCTTGGCGACTTCGTCGGCGGCTTGCTTCGAGACGTTCTCGACGACGTTCTGCGGAGCGCCTTCGACCAGGTCCTTGGCTTCCTTCAGACCCAGGTCCGAACGCACGCCACGGACTTCCTTGATGACGTTGATCTTCTTGTCGCCGCCGTCGATCAGGACAACGGTGAACTCGGTTTGCTCTTCAGCAGCTTCGGCCGGAGCGGCGGCGCCGCCGCCGACAGCGGCCACGGCGACCGGAGCAGCGGCGCTGACGCCCCACTTTTCTTCCAGCAGCTTGGACAGTTCAGCGGCCTCGAGGACGGTCAGCTTGGACAGGTCTTCGACGATCTTGGTCAGGTCGGTCATAGTCAGTTTCCTTCGGAGGAATTGGGTTCAGAGAGTTTTTGCAGAGATGAAAGAGGCGGTTCCGCTTACGCGGCGTCCTTCGTGGCGTAGGCGTTGAAAACGCGAGCCAGTTGGCCGGCCGGGGCTTGCACGACGCCGGCGATGCGGGTCGCGGGCGTGCTGAGCAGGCCGAGGAACGACGCGCGGATCTGATCCAGCGACGGCAGTTTGGAGAGAACCTCCACGCCCTTCGCGTCCAGAACCTTGTCACCCATGAAGCCGCCCAGGACGACGAACTTGTCGTTGCCCTTGGCGAATTCGGCGGTGACCTTGGCGGCCGTCACCGCGTCGTCGGCATAGGCGATGCCCACGGGACCCTTGAACAGGCCGTGGTAGTCGCTGCCTTCAGCGGCTTCGAGCGCCTTCAGCGCCAGGCGGTTCTTGACCACCTTGAACGCGCCGCCTTCTTTACGAAGACGGCCACGCAGATCTTCCATATCCGCAACGGTCAGACCCAGGTTGTGGGTCACGACCACGGCGCCCGCGTCGGCGAAAACGCCCTTCAGCGTTTCGATCGACTCGGCTTTTTGTGCGCGGTCCATTGCGGTCTCCAGTCTTGGTACTCGCCTCCGGGCTTATTCCCGGGAGCGTATGGCCAAAGCGCTTCGCATCGCTGCGAAGCGTTCAGGCCGGTCGTATTGTCCGAAGGAAGCTCGAACCCCGTACGCCCGAAAAAACCGGGTGACGGCGGTCGTCTGCATCCCCATCTCCCCACGGCGCCAGAGGGCTCTCTGACAGTTACGGCATGGGTGACCCCCACGCCCCGAAGTTCTCGGACAGGACCGCCGCGTCCCGAAGGCAGCGACGGAGAAGGCGCGCTCTATACACGCAATCGCCGCAAACTCAAGCCGTCAGCGACTGCACAGGGCGTCTGCACGGGAAATCCTCAAGACGCGGACCGCGATCCGGGGCAGGATCGCCGCCGATCAAGGGTGGGGAGCCCCGCATGACCGACGCCATCGAAGCCACGGGCCGCAACAGCCTGGGCCGCACAGGATCGCCGCTGCTGATCGGAGCCCGATTGGCGATCGGCCTGATCCAGGGCGCGGCCCTGTGGTGGCTCTACCAGACCGCGGACAATCCGCCCTACAGCTGGCCCGCCAGCGTTCCGGAGCTGTTCGGACCGCTGGCGCTGATCCTGGTCATGGTCCCGGTCCTGATGCTGGCCGGCGTGGGCCGCATGCGCCCGGCGACCCTGCTGCTCTGGGGGCTCGGCGCCGTCGCCTTCCTGGCGTTGCTGGGCTGGCACAATGTGGCGTCCCAGGCGACCTCGCCGGGCTACGGCCCGCGGGAATATCCCCCCTTCCTGAACATGCCCATGCCGCTGTTCGCGGCCGCCGCCCTGTTCATCGGCCACCACCTGGTCCTCGGCGCGGACATGGAGCGGCGCTGGATCGCGGCCTTCCCGACCTATTTCGACACCGCCTGGAAGGCCGGCGTCCAGCTGGCCCTGTCCATCGGCTTCACCGGCGCCTTCTGGATCCTGCTCCACCTCGGCGCGGCCCTGTTCAACGTCATCGGGCTGAAGTTCCTCGAGGACCTGATCCGGCAGGAATGGTTCGCCATCCCGATCACCACCCTGATGTTCGCCGTGGCCGTGCACCTGACCGACGTGCGCGACGGACTGATCCGGGGCGTGCGCAGCGTGGCGCTGATGCTGCTGTCCTGGCTGCTGCTGCTCATGACCGTGCTGGCCGCGGGCTTCCTGGCCGCCCTGCCCTTCACCGGCCTGGACGGCCTGTGGAACACCGGCAGCGCCACCGCCCTGGTGCTCGCCGCCGCCGCCGCCCTGATCATCCTGATCAACACCGCCTATCAGGACGGCCGGGCGGACAACCTGCCGCCGGTCATCCTGCGCTGGGCGGTGAGGGTCGCCTCGGTGCTGCTGACGCCGCTGGTCATCCTGGCCTTCTGGGGGCTGGCCCTGCGCATCGGCCAGCACGGCCTGACGCCGGACCGGATCATCGCCTTCGCCTGCGCCGTCATCGGCACGGCCTATGCCGCCGGCTACGGCTTCGCCGCTCTTCAGCCCTTCTGGCGCAAGGGCGCCGACTGGATGCAGCCGCTGGAGCGCACCAACGTCATCACCGCCGGGCTCGAGGTCGCCGTCATCCTGGCCCTGTTCAGCCCCATCGCCGACCCGGCCCGCCTCTCGGTCGCCGATCAGGTCGCCCGGCTGGAGCGCGGCGCGGTCAAGCCGGACCAGTTCGACTACCGCTTCCTGCGCTTCGAAAGCGGCAAGGCCGGCGAGGCGGCGCTGGAGCGGCTGACGCGGTCCTCCGATCCGCTGGTCGCCCGCAGCGCCCGCAATATGAAAGCCATCGACCATCGCAGGGAGGTCCCCGACGTGGGCGCGCCCGACTTCATCCCGATCTATGAAGTGGTTCCCCTGGGCGCCCGCCTGCCCGACAGCTTCGCGAAAGCGCTCTCCCCCGACAACGACCGCGTCCGGATGTGCGGCGCCGCCGGCGCCTGCGTGGCCAGCCCGGTCGATTTGAACGGCGACGGCAGTCCGGAAATCTTGGTTGCCGACGGCGACGCGATCCAGCTCTGGACCCATCGGGACGGCAAATGGACCGGCGCCGGCCTCTGGTCGCCGGACTGGTGCGCCCGGAACGGCGCGCGCGAACGGATCGATCCCCGCGAGGCCATGCGCAAGGGTCAGGTCCGCCCCACGGCCCCGGAGTGGCCCGATCTGGAAATTGCCGGGAACCGGTCCGGCGGCTTGATAAAGAACCGGCAGTGTGAGGCGGCCTCGGCGGTCATCGACTAGCCCCGTTAACCCCCCGCTCACCCTGCCCGACCACCCGATCTTCACCTTGTGAGGCCTAAAACGTCCCGGAATGAGCCAGCTCCACCATTGAGAGCCGGCCGGACGTGATGGAACAGGGGCCGCCCGCATGGCGAAGACCGTACTTGTCGTTGACGACGATCCGACCCAGCGCCGCATCGCGCAGGCCGTGCTAGAACGCGAAGGCTACGTCGTCGTCCATGCCGAGAGCGGCGGAGAGGCCATTGACCGCCTGACCAAGGGCGGCGGGGCGGACGTGGTCCTGCTGGACATGGTCATGCCGGGCATGAGCGGCATGGAGGCCCTGGCCGAGATCCGCACCGCCGGCGTCGGCACCCCCGTCATCGTCCTGACGGCCAACGGCGGCGTCGATGCGGTCGTCAAGGCCATGCAGGCCGGGGCCCAGGACTTCTTCGTCAAGCCGGTCTCCGCCGAACGCCTTCTGGTCGGGGTCCGCAACGCCCTGCAGCTGACCCAACTGACGGCCGAGGTCGGCCGCCTGAAGAAGCACCACAGCGGCCGCACCTCCTTCGACGACCTGGTGGGCCAGAGCGCGCCCATGCGCATGGTCAAGTCGTTGGGCGCCCGCGCCGCCAGGTCCGGCATTCCGGTCCTGATCACCGGCGAAAGCGGCGTCGGCAAGGAAGTCATCGCCCGCGCCCTGCACGGCGCCTCGGACCGGTCGGGCAAGCCCTTCGTGGCCGTCAACTGCGGCGCCCTGCCCGTCAATCTCGTGGAATCGATCCTCTTCGGCCACGAGAAGGGCAGCTTCACCGGCGCCACCGACAAACACCTGGGCAAGTTCGCCGAGGCCTCGGGCGGCACCCTGTTCCTGGACGAGATCGGCGAACTGCCGCTGGACATGCAGGTCAAGCTGCTGCGCGCGCTCCAGGAAGGCGAGATCGACCCCGTCGGCTCCAAGCGCTCGGTCAAGGTCGATGTCCGCATCATCTCGGCCACCAACCGCGACCTGGCCGAACAGGTGCGCGACGGCCGCTTCCGCGAGGACCTCTTCTATCGCCTGAACGTCTTCCCCATCGAGGCCCCGGCCCTGCGCGAACGGCGCGAGGACATCCCGGCCCTGGTCGACCACTTCATCGCCCGCTTCAACATCGAGGAAGGCAAGCGCGTCGCCGGCCTGTCGGGCGAGACCCTGGCCCTGCTGACCGCCTTCGACTGGCCCGGCAACGTCCGCCAGCTTGAGAACGCGGTCTATCGCGCCATCATCCTGGCCGACGCCCCCTTCCTCCAGCCGCACGACTTCCCGGCCATCTCTGGAATCTCCTCCCCCCCCATGGGGGAGGTGGCTCATGGCGACAGCCATGAGACGGAGGGGGCGCCCGCGGCCGCTCAGCCCTACCCCTCCGACATCGACCTGCCGCCCCTGCCGGACACGCCGATCCGCATCCTCGACGATCGCGGACACCTGCGGACCCTGGAGGAGATCGAGCGCGACCTCATCCAGCACGCCATCGAGGTCTACGCCGGCCATATGTCCGAGATCGCGCGCCGCCTCGGCATCGGCCGCTCGACCCTCTACCGCAAGGTGCGGGAACAGGGCCTCGAAGGCGCGCTCAAGGACGCGGGCTAAAGCGAAATCGGTCGAGCTGGGCGCAGTCCGGCTCGGCTCAGATTTCGCTCCACGCCGGCATGCAGCAAATCGGCAACGCCCCGGGGAAGTCCCAAGTCTGAACTAAAGTTCATTGGCGTCGGCATGCAACGCCCTTGAAGACGAGGTGCGGACTGACGGGCAACTCTCGGTTTCATCGCTGAAATGCGACGGAAACACAGGCGCCGCACGTTTGCTGCTCAGTTTCTTCTCCCCCCGAGGCCCCACGAATGCTGCTTGTGACCACCGCGCTGTCCGGCCTCCTCGCCGGCGTGATTCAGACCGCGCCGACCCCGCCGCAGACGCCGCCGCAGCAGCCGCCGGCCCCGACCACCGCCGCCCCGGCCACGCCGGCCGAGGACGACGACGCCTATGACCTGGGCACCGTCTCGGTCGTCGGCGCCCGCCCGCGCGGCAGCGTCGACACCGACATCCCCGCCGACGTCACCCTTTCGGCCGAGCAGATCCAGGCCTACGGCGCCTCGAACATCGCCGAGCTGATGACCTATCTGGAGCCGCTGACCCGCAGCTCCAGCGGCCGCACCGACCTGCAGCCGGTCTTCCTGGTCAACGGCCGCCGCATCTCGGGCTTCCAGGAAATCCAGGGCATCCCGACCGAGGCCATCGAGCGCACCGACATCCTGCCCGAGCAGGTCGCCCTGCAGTTCGGCTACCGCGCCGAGCAGCGGGTGGTGAACTTCGTCCTCAAGGCCAATTTCAACTCCATCACCGGCGAGCTGACCGCCCGAGGCCCGACCCAGGGCGGCCGCACCACGGCCGAGATCGAGGGCAACGTCCTGCGCATCAGCGGCTCGAACCGCTGGTCGATGGACGCCGAGCACGAGCGCTCCACCCCCCTGTTCGAATCCGAGCGGGACATCACCCGCCAGGCGGGCTCCACGCCCTATGACCTGATCGGCAACGTCACCAGCCCCGGCTATTCCCCCGGCTGTCTGACGGCCAATCCGGCCACCTGCACCGTGATCGATCCCGCGCTGGGCGCGATCACCCGGGTTCCGGGTTCGACCACCACCCCGACCCTCGCGGACTTCATCGCCGCCGCCGGCGGCGGTCCGCGCACCGGCGACCTGGGCGCCTATCGCACCCTGCTGTCGGAAAGCGAGCGCACCACCGTTCGCGGCACGATGAAGCGCGACCTCAACAGCACCACCCAGGCCACTATCAGCGGCAGCATCGAGGACAACTCCAGCCGCAGCTTCAACGGCCTGCCGGGCGTCAACCTGAGCCTCTCGGACACCAACACCTACTCGCCGTTCGCGGGCCCCGTTCAGGTCTTCCGCTACATCGACGACGCCGCCTCCCTGCGCCGCGAGACGGATTCGCTGAACGCCAAGCTGGGCGTGGTCGTCGACGGCTTCCTCGGCGAGGACTGGCGCTGGACCCTGACCGGCAACTATGAGCGCACCGAGACCGACACCACCACCGGCCGGGGCTATGACATCACGCCGTTCCAGACCCGCCTGAACGCCAACGACGCCGCGGCCAATCCGTTCGCCGCGCTGAACCCGGCCGACTTCACCCGTCGCCCCAACGACACCGCCAACTCGGTCTCGCAGCTGCTCAGCGCCGAGGTCGTGCTGAACGGCGACATCTTCGACCTGCCCGCCGGCGGCGTCTCCTCGACCTTCAAATTCGGCGCCGACACCCGCTCGCTGGACTCCACCAGCACCCGGGCGGACAACGCCGGCCTGCTGGTGACCACCGACCGCTCGCAGTCGCGCGACCGCGTCAACGGCCAGGGCACCTTCAACCTCCCCATCGCCAGCCGCCGCCAGGACGTTCTGCCCTTCCTCGGCGACCTCTCGGTCAACGCCACCGTCGGATATGAGGAGCTGTCCGACTTCGGCGGCCTGCCCAGCTACAACATCGGCCTGAACTGGTCGCCGATCGCGCCGCTGAGCTTCCTCGTCAGCTATGCCGACGAGCAGGGCGCGCCCAGCATCAGCCAGCTGAACGACCCGGCCGTCTCCACGCCCAACGTCCCGGTCTTCGACTTCGCCACCAACCGGACCGTGCTGGTCACCCAGACCACCGGCGGCAACCCGAACCTGAACGCCGACAACCGCAAGGTCATCCGCATCGGCGGCACCTGGCGGCCGATGACCAGCCAGGACCTGTCATTCCAGACGACCTGGACCGTGAGCCGGACCGACGACTATCTGGCCGCCTTCCCCACCATCACCCCGGACCTCGAGGCCGCCCTCCCGGGCCGCTTCACCCGCGCTCTGCCCGGGCCTGGAGAGACCGTCGGCGCCCTGCTCGCGATCGATTCCCGCCCGCTGAACTTCTCCAGGTACGAGCGTCAGGACATCCGCACCGGCATCAACTATTCGCGCGCCTTCGGGACGCCGAACCCGGCCGCGGCCGGCCAGACGCCCCTGCCCGGCATGCCCGGCGGCATGCGTCCGCCCCGCGGCGGCGGCGGCGGCGGCATGCAGATTCGTGTCGAGGGTCCCGGCGGCGGCGGTGGCGGGGGCGGTCAGCAGATCCGCATGGGCGGCGGCGGTCGCGGCGGCCCGCCGATGCAGCCCGGCCAGGGCCGCTTCAACATCTCGCTGTACCACACCATCCGCCTGCAGGATGAGATCACCATCGCCGACGGCCTGCCGGTCATCGACCTGCTGGACGGCGGCGCCACCTCTTCCCGCGGCGGCAGCCCGCGCAACGAGCTGCAGCTGGTCACCGGCGTGTTCCGCAACGGCTTCGGCGGCTTCATGTTCGCCAACTGGCGCGAGGGCACCCGCGTCGACGGCGGCACGGGTCCGGACCTGAATTTCGCCGATCAGACCACGGTCAACCTGAACCTCTTCATGGATCTGAACCAGCGCACCAGCTGGGTCGCCAAATATCCGATCCTGAAGGGGACGCGCATCCAGTTCGGCATCCAGAACCTGTTCGACACCCGCCCGGAGGCCTCCGTGGCGTCCGGCGAGGTGCCGACCAACTACCAGCCCGACTATCTCGACCCGCAGGGCCGCGTGGTCAGCCTGACGCTGCGCAAGATCCTGTTCTAGTCGTCGGCCTTGGGGGGCGGAGCCTTCCGCCCCCATCGCCGCTTCGGCTCCTCGCCGTTGGCCTTGGCGGTGATTTCCTTCAGCTTGCGGCCCTGCATCGACGACAGGGCCTGCCCCGGCGCGCCCAGCTCGGGATCGCCGAAGGCGCGACCGTGGGTCTTCACCCGCTCCGAGACCGAATCCAGGAACTCGCCCTCCCATTCGGACAGCGAAACGCCCGCCTTCTCTGCCGAGCGGCGGGCGCGCTTCAATGCGTTGAGGGCCGCGCGCTGGGCGGCCTTGCGTTCAGCCTCGAACGGGCTGGCGGGCGGTTTCTTCGAACCGCCCTTGCCGCCGCCGAACCCTGTCCGCTTCAGGCTCAGATTTCGCCCAGGGCCGACAGATACAGGTCGAGGATCGCTTCCTCTTCCTGGCGCTTGGCCTTGTCCTGCTTGCGGATGCGGATGACCTTGCGCAGCACCTTGACGTCGTAGCCCTCGCCCTTGGCCTCGGCGAAGACCTCCTTCATGTCGGTCATGACGGCCTGCTTGTCCTCTTCGAGGCGTTCCAGGCGCTCGATGATGGAGCGCAGGCGGCCCTGGGCCGTGGCGGTCAGGACGTCGGGCGACGAATCGAAGGCGGCGTCATCGGCCATGGGGGAACTCCGGAAGAAGGGAACTGGTCCGCGCCCTGCCCGAAGGCGGCGTGGACGATGTTGGATCGGACGCTAACCACGCCCAAGCCGATGGCTCAACACCGGACGCGAAAAAGGCTGCGGACAATGTCCGCAGCCCTGTTCATACCCGGCGCTCAAGCAGCGCGCGACCGCGTCGCGCGCATTAGCGCAAGAAGGCTGCTTAGCCTTGCTTGGCTTTGAAGCGCGGGTCGGTCTTGTTGATCACATAGACCTTGCCCTTGCGGCGCACGACCTTGCAGTCGCGGTGGCGGGTCTTCAGCGACTTGAGCGAGCTACGGACCTTCATGGTCGTCGTCCTAGGCAAATCAAAACAGAAAAGCCGCGGGCGGACCTGCGGCGGAGCGGTGCGTATAGAGAGGACTCGCCGGAAGGTCAACCGGGAGAGACGCGGTTCCGGCGTCCCCTATGCGGCCAGCTCGCGCGCAAGGGTCCGCATCAGTTCGGCGGCCGGCAGGCTGCGCGCCAGGGGCGCGCCCTGGCCCGCCCATTGGGCGCCGTAGCCGCCTTCCGCCTGCGCCTTGGCGGCGGCGTTCAGCGCCTTCCCGGCGTCATAGGCCACGGGATAGTCCGGAACCTGGACCCCCACCCCTTGGCCCCAGGCCGTGAAGCGATTGCGCAGGCAGCGCGCGGGCCTTCCGGAGACGGCCCTCGTCATCACCGTATGATGCGCCGCGTCGCTCTGCAGCGCGGCGCGATAGGCGGGGTCCGCCGCGCTCTCCGGGCAGGCGATGAACGCGGTTCCAAGCTGGGCCGCGACCGCGCCGAGGCTCAAGGCGGCCCGGACACCCTGCCCATCCATGATGCCGCCGGCGGCGATCACCGGAAGTCGCCCCTGGCTCACAAGCAACCGGCTCAGCGCCATCGTGCCCAACTGGGCGTCGTCGCCGTCGGGATCGAAGACGCCCCGGTGTCCGCCGGCCTCGAACCCCTGGGCGACGACCGCGTCCATCCCCGCCTTCTCCGCCCTGGACGCCTCGTCCAGGCTGGTCGCGGTCGCGATCAGACAGCAGCCCGCCGCCTTGAGGGCCCTGACCTTTCCCTCGTCAGGCAGGCCGAAGTGGAAGCTGACGACGGCAGGCGCCCGGTCGATCAGCACCGCCAGCATGTCATCGTCGGCGGCGAAGCTCTGATAGATCGTCGTGAGCGAGGACGGCGGCTCGGCGTCAAAACCCCTGAAAAGGGGCGTCAGGGCCTTCAACCACGCCGCCTCCAGGTCCGCGTCGCGACGCGGGGAGTCGTGGACGAACACATTGACGTTGAAGGCGGCGTCGGTGAGCCGCTGAAGCGCCTGGATCATCTCCGCCGCGCCGGCGGCGTTCGTCGCGCCCACGCTGATGGACCCAAGCCCGCCCGCATCCGAAACGGCGGCCGCCATCTGCGGCGTCGACACTCCGGCCATCGGGGCCTGGATGATCGGGATCTGAAGCGCCAACCTGTCGAGCAAGGACATACCCACGACCTAGGTGCGCGCCCCTATGTCCGCAACGGGTGGAAAGCGGACATCGCTCTTACGTCCGCCTCCCCCATGGACCGGTCATGGCCGATATATCGCCCGTTTTTCTCCCGGGTTCGTCCTACTCGATTGGTCCGTAAGCCTTCCCATCGATCCATGCTTTCACTTGGGCCAGCGTCTGGTGCGGGGTGAGTTCGCCGAGCTGGTAGTAGAGCACGCCATCCGGGCCTACTGGCATCGCTGTCTCGCCCGGTTCCAACCAGTCCTCGGCTTTGCCAAGCGCATAACTAGCGTCGTGGTCTTTCGCGATGATGGTCACGCGCTTGGGGACCAGCCCATCGTAGAGAAAGGTGCCGCCGGTAACATACTCGCCTTGATAGTCATTCAGAGCCATTGACGAACTCTGCCCCAAGCCGGTGAGGTCCGCCATGGGTCGAACCCAGACTTCCGAAGGGTCAGCGCCCCGCGCTCAAGCAGCGAGCGACCGCCTCGCGAGCGCTAGCGCCACTAAAAACCCAGAGATCGCTCCGCGATCTCTGGAGGCCTGGCCTCCGAGTTGAACGGAGGGTCTGCGGAGTTGCACCTCCGCCGCGTAGCCCCTCCGCCACCAGGCCGTATCAGAGGACGACGTTCTCCCTACGCCCGACACGTTCACCATTCCAAAAAGAAAGAGGGTTAATGACGCCGACAGGCGAACCACACGGCAACGCTTTCGCCATCCAGGCGCTTTATGCCGGGATGGCGACTCGCGCACTTGTTATGAGGCCGCCGCCCCCGGGGACACTAGACTCACCATCATGCGTATCAGCCTTCGCCTTCTCCTGCTCGGAACCGTCGCCGCCTGCGCTCCCATGCTGCCGGAGCCGCCGACGGTCCTGCCGACGCCCGCCCCCGCGCCGGAACGGCCCGCCCCCGCCCCCGCGCAGCCCTCGACGCCCGCGCCGGCGCCCGTCGTCGATCAGGCCGGTTTCGACGGCTGGAAGCAGGGCTTCCTGGCCCGCCACGGCGGCGTGCGCCGCGCCCAGTACGAGCGTGAACTGGCCGGCCTGACGCCCGATCCCTCCGTCATCCGGCTGGACCGCAACCAGCCCGAGTTCAGCCGGCCCGCCGGCGCCTATGTCCAGAACGCGGTCACCGCCACCCGCATCGCCCAGGCGCGCCAGCGCGCCGACCGGGTGCCGTGGGCCGTGGTCCAGCGCTTCGGCGTCCCGTCCGAAATCCTCGTCGGCATCTGGGCCCAGGAATCCGCCTTCGGCCAGGTCCAGGGCGACTACGACGTCATCCGCTCGCTCGCGACCCTGGCCTACGACGGCCGCCGCCGCGACTGGGCCGAGGGCCAGTTGAAGAACGCGCTCGACATCGTCGTCGACGGCAGGCGCGCCCGCGCGGGCCTCAAGGGCAGCTGGGCCGGCGCCATGGGCCAGACCCAGTTCATGCCGGACAACTACCTCAGCCTCGGCGTCGATCAGGATCAGGACGGGATCGTCGACATCTGGGGCGACGACGCCGACGCCCTGGCCTCGGCCGCCAACCTGCTGGCCCAGGGCGGCTGGAAGCGCGGCCAGACCTGGGGCTACGAAGTCACCCTGCCCGCCGGCTTCGACTACGCCGAGGCCGAGGGTCCGCGCCACAGCTGGCGGCAGTGGGCGGCCAAGGGCGTCACCCTGGCCGGCGGCGGCCAGCCCAATGACGCGGAGGCGCTGGAAGAGGCGGCCATCCTATTGCCGCAGGGCGCGCGCGGCCCAGCCTTCCTGGCCCTGCCGAACCACTACGTCATCCGCCGCTACAACAACTCGGTCAGCTACGCCCTGGCCATCGGCCTGACCGCCGACGGCATTCAGGGCAAGCCGGGGCTGGTCAAGGCCTGGCCGACCGACGCCCCCCTGTCCCGCGACCAGCGGATCGGCGCCCAGCGGGCCCTGACGGCGCTGGGCTTCGACACCCAGGGCGTCGACGGCGTCATCGGCGCCAACACCCGCGCCGCCCTGCGCCGCTGGCAGATCGCCAACAACCGCCTCGCCGACGGCTATCTGACCGCCGACCTGGCCGATGAGCTGATCCGCAGGGGCGGCTAGCGTCTCTTTCGCGATCTAGTCCCTTGATCACGCTCGACAACGTCCCGTCGGCAGCGTCCTGAACCCGCACCACCGCCGGACCGGGTTAAACTACGCCCCCGGCGCCTCGCCGCGGATATCGTACTTTATGTTTGAGCCGACTTTGGAAACGCGCCGCCCAGGCCGCAACCCAAACATGATCGTTGTTTACCCGCCCGGCCTTCGCTAGAGCGAAATCGGTTCAGATGCGACCGCATCTGAACTCAGATTTCGCTCAAGGTATTGATGCTGGACCATTATCTGAGTTCGGATTGTTTCAATCCGAACCGATAATGGTCTAAGCGTTTTCAAACGCTACGCAGGAGCCGCCATGTCCCGGTTTGAAGGCACGTCGAACTATATCGCGACCGACGACCTCAAGATCGCGGTCAACGCCGCCGTCGCCCTGGAGCGTCCCCTGCTGATCAAGGGCGAGCCGGGCACCGGCAAGACCGTGCTGGCCTATGAGATGGCGCGGGCCCTGAACGCCCCCCTCATCACCTGGCACATCAAGTCCACGACCAAGGCCCACAACGGCCTGTACGAGTACGACGCCGTCAGCCGCCTGCGGGACAGCCAGCTGGGCGACGAACGCGTCCACGAGGTCCGCAACTATCTGAAGAAGGGCAAGCTGTGGGAGGCCTTCACCTCTCCCGTCCGCCCCGTCCTGCTGATCGACGAGATCGACAAGGCCGATATCGAGTTCCCCAACGACCTGCTCCAGGAACTCGACCGCATGGAGTTCTACGTCCAGGAAATCGACGAGACGATCCGCGCCGAGATCCGCCCGGTCGTGGTCATCACCTCGAACAACGAGAAGGAGCTGCCGGACGCCTTCCTGCGCCGCTGCTTCTTCCACTACATCCGCTTCCCCGACGCCGAGACGATGAAGGACATCGTCGAGGTCCACTTCCCCGGCATCAAGGGCCGGCTGGTGTCCGAAGCGCTCAAGACCTTCTACGAGATCCGCGACACGCCGGGCCTGAAGAAGAAGCCCTCGACCTCCGAACTGCTGGACTGGCTCAAGCTGCTGCTGGTCGAGGACATCGACGCCGAGACCCTGCGCGAGAAGACGCCCAACAAGCTGATCCCGCCGCTGCACGGCGCCCTGCTGAAGAACGAGCAGGACGTCCACCTGTTCGAGCGCCTCGCCTTCCTGAACCGCCGCGAGGGCGGCCGTCCCGGCGCCTGACAGCAAGGGTGACGCGGCGCGCAAATAGAGGCAGTCTGATTGGCGATGGGTCCGGGGGGACACAATGATCAGCTCTAGGGATGCGAGGCCGCATCACGCCCTTGCGGGCGATCCGCCACACGTGCGGACAGGTTTCGTCACGCCGGTTACCGCGATTTCACTGGATTCAGCCCCCGCGACGCGCAGGATGTCAGTGACTTGAGGATCAGGATCATGCCGCTCCGCCCCTTCCTTCTGCCCACCGTCTGCGCCCTCGCCGCGCTGACCGCCGCCTGCGACGGCGACAACTCGGTGCGCATCTCCTCGACCACGACGGACGACAGCGACGCCAAGGGCGTGCTGAAGGTCGTCGAGACCCTGCAATGCCCGCAGACCATGGGTTCGCTGACCCGCAAGGGCTCGGCGTCCAATGAAGGAACCGTCTGCACCTACGTCGGGCCCAAGGGGGCCGAGGTGACGCTCCAGCTGGTCCCGCTCGGCGACCGCACCCCGCCCCAGGTCCTCAAGACCTTCGAGGAACGCCTGTCCTCCGACATGCCCCAGGCCGTCGCGGGTCTGCGGGCCGGCGCCGACGCCGCCGCCCGCGCCGAGGCCGTCGCGGCCCGGAGCGAGGCCAACGCCGTCCGAGCCCAGGCCGAAGCGGCCCGCGCCGAGGCTCGCGCCGAGGCCGCCGCCGCCGGCGTGACCGTGGAGGCTGACGGCGATGACGCCGACATCCGCCTGCCGGGCATGCATATCGAGACCAAGGGCGATCAGGCCAGCGTCCGCATCGGCGGCCTCCACATCGACGCCAACGACAACTCGGGCACGGTCGATATCGAGGGCGGCGAAAACGGCGACAGCGTCAGCGTCCGCGCCCAGAACGACAGCGCCGAGGTCCGCGCCATGGCCGCGGGCGACGCCACCCGCGCCAGCTGGATCCTGACCGACAACCGGCCCTCCGCCGGGGGCTGGCGTCTGGTCGGCTACGAGGCGCGCGGCCCCGTCGGCGGCCCGCTGGTGGTGGCCACGGTCCGCTCGCGCGACCGCAACCGCGGCCGGGTGTTCGAGGACGCCAAAGACCTGGTGGCGCTCAACGCCGGGGAATAGCCCCGCCGCTCAGGCTCCGCCTCGGACCGTGCACGGAATCCGGGGCGCCGATTCCGCTCCGGCCTTGATCACGCGGGCTCTATGGGCCACCACGTCCAGCCAATCGAACTGGATCACGCCTTGGCTTCCGCACCTCGACCTTCGTCAAAAGCGCCCCGCGCATGGCAGCGCATGCTGTCGGGCCGCCGCCTCGACCTGCTGGACCCGTCGCCGTTCGACATCGAGATCGAGGACATCGCCCACGGCCTGGCCCGGGTGGCCCGCTGGAACGGCCAGACCATCGGCGAGCACGCCTTCTCGGTCGCCCAGCACTCCTGCGTCGTCGAAGAGATCGCGGCCCACATCAAGCCGGGCCTGGAGCCGAAATGGCGCCTCGCCGCCCTGCTGCACGACGCCTCCGAGTATGTGATCGGCGACATGATCTCGCCGTTCAAGGCGGCGCTGGGCGTGAACTACAAGGCCTTCGAGGCCCGGCTGGAAAGCGCCATTCACGTCCGCTTCGGCCTGCCGCCCAAGAACCCGGTGGCCATCAAGACCCTGATCAAGAAGGCCGACCGCGCCTGCGCCTACTTCGAGGCGACCCAGCTGGCGGGCTTCAACAAGGCCGAGTCCCTGACCATCTTCGGCGCGCCGCCGGCCGGCTATGACCTGCTCATCGAGCCCCTGCCCGCCCCGGTGGCCCAGCAGCGCTATCTGGAGCGCTACCGGGTGCTGGCCGAGGCGGTGGGCCTGATCTCCGCCCCCGACGCCTGGCATACCGAATAGCCATGGCCGAACAGGGGGTCCGCATCGGCCTGTCGGCCGTGGTCATCGCGCTCAGGGACGGCAAGGCCTGCGTCCTGACCACGACCGGCGACGACGGATCGGCGGCCCTGCCCTTCGGCCCCTTCGACCCGACCCGCGACCGCACCTTCGAACTGGCCCTGCGCGCCTTCGTGACGGCGCAGACCGGGTTCCGGCTCGGCTTCGTCGAACAGCTCTACACCTTCGGCGACCTGGGCCGGGCCAGTCCCCGCGCCACCCCCGGACCGGAGCACCACCGCGAGGTCTCGGTCGGCTATCTGGCCCTGACCGCCGACGCCGCCGACGCCCCGGCGGCCGAGGCCCGCTGGACCCCCGTCCTGGACTTCTTCCCCTGGGAGGACCGCCGTGACGGCGCCGCCTCGTGCCAGGCCGCCCTGATCGAGGGCCTGCGCGACTGGGCCGCCGGCGACAGCCGCCGCGCCGCCCGGATCGACGCCCTGTTCGCCGCCGCCCCCGGCCAGCGCTGGAACGAGGGCCGGGTGCTGGAACGCTATGAGCTGCTCTACGAGGCCGGGCTGGTCGACGAGGCGGCGCGCGACCTCGACAAGGCTCCGCCCGCCGCCGCGCCGGGCCGCCCCATGGTCTCGGACCACCGCCGGATCCTGGCCACCGGGCTGGGCCGCCTGCGCAGCAAGCTGAAGTACCGCCCAGTGCTGTTCGACCTCATGCCCGAAACCTTCACCCTGTCCGGCCTGCAGGCCGCCGCCGAGGCCGTGGCGGGCCTGTCCCTGCACAAGCAGAACTTCCGCCGGGGCGTCGAGCGCACCGGCCTGGTCGAGGCCACGGGCCGTCTGTCGGCGGCCACCGGCGGCCGCCCGGCCGAGCTTTTCCGCGTCGCCGACGGCGACCCGTCGACCGGCGAAGCCCTGGGCCTTCCCCTTCCGGCCCTACGCTGACGATTTTCGTCATTTCCCTGCTTGCGGCGCAGGGGCTCCCCGATTAGAGAAGCCGCTCGCTCGACCAAAGCGTTTCGGCCCCGCGGAGAGGTGGCAGAGTGGTCGAATGTACCGCACTCGAAATGCGGCGTGCCTTTACGGGTACCGTGGGTTCGAATCCCACCCTCTCCGCCACCGGCCTTCTGCAGTGAAATCGATAAGCTTAAGGCCATTTGGCCAAGGCCGATCGCTCAGGAGCGGAATTCGATCCGCCAACCGGGTTGAACGCCCCGACCGGCGAGCGGCGCACCCGCTGATCCGGTTCGGCCAGGGCGCAGGCCAGGCCCTGCGGCTCGACCGCGCGACCTCGCCCTCGCCCTCGCCCTCGCGGAAGTCGAAGTCCGTCAGCTGAACGCCTCGACGGCGGGGCCGCCAGCCCGCTACGCGGGACTACTTCGAAAATCTGAGGGTGACGCCCACCGTTCGCGGACGCAGCGGCGTGGTGGCCAGGGCCTCGGGCAGGCGGAACGGGTCGCCGAACGAGAAGGTGTTGGCCGTGGTGTTGAAGGGGTTGTCGACGAACGCCATGATCGCCCAGTTGTCCGCTTCCAGACCGGTCGACATGCGGCCGTTCAGATAGTTTCCCATCCGGTAGCGGCGCTCGGCGTCGAACGTCAGCCGCGAGGGGCCGACATAGGCCAGGCTGGCGTCCACGAAGGCGGTCAGCCCTCCCCCGACGGGACGCCGCCACGAGACGTTGATGTTGGCCGACGCCGAGGGAACGCCGGGCAGGCCCGCATCCCCCCGCGAGTTGAAGTTCGCGTTGGGCCGGGTGATCCGCGGATCGGCGAGCAGGGCGTTGGCGCGGATCTCGATCTCGTCGTTCGGCCGCCAGTTGGCCTCGATCTCGATGCCCCGGTTGGCGCCGTCGCCCACATTGACGGCATAGGCCAGGCCGCTGGGGAGGAACTGGTCGCTCTGGATGTTCTGCCAGTCGGCCGCGAAGACGGCGACGCGCGCCTGAACCTGCCCATCCCAGAGCAGAGCCTTGCCCCCGATCTCGTAGTTCCACAGCGTGTCGCCGGAGTATTCCCGCATGGGATTGCCCGGGCCGCCGTTGAAGTTCTGCCAGAGCGGCCCCCCCGTGTTGAACCCGCCCGTCCTGTGGCCCTGACTGACCAGGGCGTAGAGGCTCAGCTGATCGTCAGGGCGGTAGTCGAGTCCCAGCTTGGGCGAAAAGCCCCAGGTGCTGCGGCTGCCCTCGAACTGTCGTTGCCCGAACCTCTGGGTCACATCGGAATGCGTGTCGTAGTCGAAGCCGTAGAGCCGCCCCCCCGCCGTCAGGGTCACGGTCGGGGTCAGGGCGTATGAGACTTCGCCGAACGCCGCCGCCTCGCGGAGCTCATCATTGCGCACTTCATTATAGACGTCAGCGGGCGTGGGTCGCAGGGCCGCAAGCAGGGTCTCGGACCGCGTCTCGCCTGACGAGAAGAAGGCGCCCGCCAGCCATTCGATTGTGTCGGACGGCGGCGACCGGAACGTCAGCTCCCCCACCACCAGATTGATGGACTTCGCCTCGTCCAGAGCGCCTGTCCGCGCCAGGGAGCCGAACAGCAAAAGCGCGGTCGAGGCGTCGTAGCGGCTGAGGAAGCGGTGATCGAGATAGGCGATTGATCCATCGACACGCCCCCAGTCGCCCCGGCCTTCGACACTGACGTAGGCCTGGTTGAAATCGTTCGTATGGGGTTCCCGCACCAGGTTGGCGCGCTTCAGCCCGCCCAGGGTGCGGTAGACGTAGTGGGTGTCCTCGGTGTCGATCGACTGATGGACGATTCCCGCGGTCGTGCTCCAGTCGGGAGCGAGGCGCACGCTGGCCGCCAGCCGTCCACCCCGCCGCGATGAGGCGTTGACCCGACGCAGGCTCAGGCTGACATCGTCGATATAGCCGTCGAAGGACTCTTCGTACGCCAGCCCGCGAATGGCGCCCCGCTCGCCCGGCAACGGCACGTTCACGACGGCGGAATACTCGGTGTTGGCGCCGCCGCCGGCCGTGACGGATCGGGTCCCGGACACATCCACGGCATAGGCCAGCGGATCCGGCGACCGGGTGACGATGCGGACCACGCCGCCGATCGGACCCGTGCCGTACAGCGCGCCCTGCGGCCCGCGCAGCACCTCGACCCGGTCAAGGTCGATCAGCTTGAGGTCCGGATCCGGGGCGCTGTAGGTGATGGGAACAAGGTTGAGGTACAGCCCCACCGTCGATTGGGTCAGCCCCGTGAAGGCGCCGTCGGACATGCCTCGCAGCAGGATCTTGTTGCGGCCCGAGCCCAGGTTGGTGACCGTCATTCCCGCGATCAGATTGCTCAGATCGTGGGCGTTGGCCGCTCCGGCGAAATTGATCTGCTCGCCGGACACCGCCGTGACCGGAGTGGCGGCGTGCTGGGGCGATTCCGGCCGGCGCTCGGCGGTGACGATGACGTCGCTGAGTTCCGAGGCGGTCTCCAGCAGCGGCGCCGGCGTGAGCGGAGGAAGCCGGGGGAGCCGCGGCGGCGCGGCGACCACGGAGCGGGTCCGCCCGGCGCGGCGGATGATGATCGCCCCGCTGCCGCTGGCCGACCATGTGCAGCCCGAGCCGGCGAGCACCCGGGTCAGGGCGGCGTCCAGCCCCATGGTTCCGTTCAGGGCGGGAGCGACGCCGCGGCAGGCCGACAGATCGCCGCCCAGGGAAACGCGGGCCTGAAGCGCCAGCTCCAGAAGGGCGTTCTCGACCCGCTGTGAGGGGATGTGAAGGTTCAACCGCCGGTCAGGCGTCGCCTCGGCGGGCCGGGCCACGCCGAGTGCGGCTATAGTCAGGATAAGGCCGAGGCCGACGAAGCCAAATCGTCCCGTACTGCCGCCTGCAGAAGGATCAGCGCGAGTCACGCCCAGTCAAATCCACCCCGTCGGCGGATCGGACGACCTCGACCGGAGCCAGCTCCTTGAGCTGTTCCAGCATGACCGCCTCATCCGCCACCCGCAGAACTCCGGTAAACCGAAGATTCTGCGCTGAAACCGATAGGTTAACCGGTTTGTCGAGGTAGCGCGACAGGTCGTCTCCGACCTCCGCGAGAGAGGCGTTGCGATAGACCAGAACTCCACTGCGCCAGGTCGAAGCGCTGGCGGGATCGACGCGGCTGAGGACGGCCGGCTGGCGACCGAGCTGATCAACCCGCTGACCCGCCGTCAGCCGCATGGCCTCCTTGCCGCTGGCCGGCGTCACCGCGACCACGCCACGTTCGACGCTCACGGAGAAACGTCCGTCGTGGTTGACCACGTTGAACGCCGTCCCGAGGACCTGAACGCTGTGGTCGCTGGCGGTGATCACGAAGGGGCGCGAGGCGTTGTGTGCGACATCGAACGCCGCCTCGCCGTCGGAAAGGACGACTTCGCGTCGTCCCCGCTCCATGCGCACGCTCAGATCGGAGTGGCGGTTCATGTGAATGACCGAGCCGTCCGACAGCTCGACCGTGCGCGGCGCCGATTCCGTCCGGTAGATCTCGGTGGGGGCGTCGAACAGCGGCCACACACCGACGGCCAGAGCCAAAGCCGCGGCCATGCCGACCGCCGGGTAGAGCCAGCCCGGCCGCGACCGGCGCGGACGCGGAAGGTCGTCGTTCGCCGGCAGGGCCGAGCGGGGAACCTCGTCCAGCGCGATCCAGAGGGCTTCCACACGGTCGTAGGCGTCGCGATGGGCGGGCTCCGCCTCGATCCAGTCCTGGAAGGCGAGCCATTCCGCCTCTGACGCGTCCGGACCGTTCAGGCGCACGAACCAGCCCCGGGCCGTCTCCTCGATATCGGTGTGGATATTCATCTGTACGACTGTCGACCTTCAGCCACGGCGAGCGGCTCTCTGAGGGTAGACGTCGCTGCCACGGCGCCACCTCCGAGGAAAATCACGCCAAACGCGAAAAATGCGCCGGTCACCGTGGCGCCCTCGCGGCCAGGATCTTCAGCGCGTCCATCATATGCTTCTCGACTGAACTGCGGGAGATCCCGAGGCGGGTCGCCACCTCAGCGTAGCTGAGACCGTCGAATTTGTGCATCCGAAAGATCGTGGCCGTCTTGCGGGGCAGCGTCTCCAGCGCCGCGATCAGCGCCGCCAGCCGTTCGCGGCTCGCCACCACGGCCTCGGCGGACGGGGCGTCGTCGATGTCCTCGAACGCGCCGACGACGTGAGAGGTCAGACGCCAGGCCCCGTCACGGGCCGCCCCCCTCAGCGCCGAACGCCGCCGGTCCAGCAGCAGGTTGGAGGCCAGCCGGTACAGGAAGGCGCGTGCATCCCGGATCTCGACCTCGGGACTGACCGCGGACACCTTGAGATAGAGGTCCTGCAGCAGATCCTCGACATCGGGCGCGCCGCCCAGGCGCGCGCGCAGGAACCGCGCAAGCGCGTCCCGCTGCTCGAAATAGACGTCGGTCAAAGGATGCGCGGTCGGCGCGGTCAAAAGAGTGCGGCCCTCTCGTCGGTTCAGAACACCCGACGCCGTCGGATGGACGCCGCCTTCTCCAGACAACGCCGTTTCATGCCGCGCAGTTTCTTTTGAGGCAAGCCGCCCAGGGCGCCGTCTTACCCATCGAGGGCATGTGAGCCCCTTTTGACATGCCCTCCTGTCGTCCGGACCCGGCTTGCTGGCCGGGTCCGGACGACCCCCCTGAGAGTGACGACGCGATGCAGACCCCGGCGCGCAAGACGATCCGTCCCGGACAGCCCTTCGAGGCTCCGAAACGTCCGCCGTCCGACGCAACCGTGCGGCCCCTTTGACCCGCGAAGCTCCGGAACGCTCAGATGTTTGACCTCTGGCGCTCGGGTTATATCCGAAGCCCCCTTTCCCACGCGCTCGAACCCGGCGGACTGGACCCGGCGAAAGTCGTCTGGCTGCCCGCGGGCGACCGTTCCTTCCAGTTCGTGGCCGACCCCTTCGGCATCGAGCGCGACGGGGTCGTCACCGTGTTCGTCGAGGCGTTCGACTATCGGGTTCGCCGCGGCGAGATCCACTATTTCCAGTACGACCGGAACGATGTCCTGATCGATCAGGGCGTGGCGCTGGCCGAACCGTTCCACCTCTCCTACCCCAGCCTGATCGAGGACGGCGGCGAGCTCTACATGCTGCCCGAGGGGTACAAGAGCGGCGTCCTGACCCTCTATCGCTGCGTCCGTTTTCCCGACCGGTGGGAACCCGTTCAGACCCTTCTCGATGTCCCCGCGATCGACGCCACCGTCGTTCGGTCCGGTGCGCGCTGGTGGATGTTCTACGCCCTGCCCGGACCGGATGACCGCGCCATGCGGGAACTGCATGTCGCCTGGGCCGACCGGCTGGAAGGCCCCTGGACGGCCCATGCCGGCAATCCGGTGCGGACCGGCGCGGCGGACTCCCGTCCCGGCGGCTCAGCGTTCGAGCGCGAGGGCGTCCTTCACCTGCCGGTCCAGGACTGCTCCGGCGCCTACGGCTCCCGGATCCGGCTTCTGCGGATCGACAGCCTCGGACCGGACCGGTTCGAGGCGACCGAGGTCCGCCGGTTCGAGCCGGATGGATTTCTCGACGGCTTCAGCGACGGCCTTCACACCCTTTCAGGAACCGGCGGCATGACCTTCATCGACGTCAAGAGCGTCAATCGTTCCCCGCTCGAGCGCTATATCCGCGCCCAGTACAAGCTGCGCCGACTGTTCCGACTGAACGGTCCGCGCTCGCAGCGCGCCAAGGCGGCCTGAGATGCGCATCGCCGTTGTCATGCCCCGTGGCTGCCTGATGGAGCGGGGCCATACCAACTCCATGGAGACGGTCGCCCTGACGCTGAACCTGCGCAGCCGGTTCGAGGACGATATCCGGATCATCTGCGACGCAGGGGCCGCCGATCCGGCGATGCCCGGCCTGATGACCATTCCCGGCGGGCTGAGCAAGGCGGAACGCCGCAAGGTCGTCGCCGGCGTATTGCGGGACCTGGCGCCCGACATCGTCGAGTACCACCAGCAGCTCGGGCCGGCCGCGGAGCTGGCCCGCCTCCTGCCCGGTCCGATGCACGTCCTGTATCGCCACACGCGCATCAAGCCGCCGAGCAATCCGATCGAGCGGTTCCGCTACCGCCGCCGGCTGCAGGCCTTCAACCACCTCGTGTTCGTCAGCGAGGCGGCCTGCGCCGAGTTCCGGAGCGACTATCCCCGTTTCAAGGGAGCGATTTCGGCGGTCTGCAATCCGATCGACATCGAAGCCTGGCGCGGCGATGTCGCGGCGCGTGAGCCGCTGATCCTGTTTTCGGGTCGCGCCCTGCCCGAGAAGGGGCTCGACGCCTTCTGCGAGGCGCTGGCGACTGTTCTGGACGGGAACCCGACATGGCGCGGCGCCCTGATGCTCGGCGAATGGGAGCGGAACCAGGCCTGGGCCGAACCGCACGTTCGCGCCCTCGAGCGGTTCGGCGACCGGGTCGAACTCCACAAGTCCGCATCTATGGCGAAGGTCATCGAGGTGTCGCGTCGCGCCGCCATCGCCGTGACCCCGTCACGGGTCGCCGAGGCGCTGGGCCTGACGGCGCTGGAAGCCCACGCCGCCGGCGCGGCGCTGGTGTCCTCCGGACGCGGCGGCCTGAGGGAGGCGAGCGGGGTTCACGCCCTGTACGTCGACCCGCCGGAAGCGCCGGGGCTCGCGGACGCCATCACCCGCCTGGTCACCGACGACAAGCTGCGCCGGAGAATGGCCTCGGCGGGCCAGACGCATGTCGTGGCGATCCACAATCCCGTGGTGCGGGCACAACAGCTCGACGACCTGCGCCAACGTATCGCTGATGAAGGTCGCGTCCGCTCTGGCCATCATCCGTCACGCCTGCGCATGATCGGCCAATCTTCCGGATCCCCCGTGATTGACCGAGGCCTGCCATGGGCGGACGCACCTTTCTGACAACCCTTCTCTTCGGCAAGGAGACCGCGGCGCGCATGCGCGCCGCGCGCGCCGGCGACATTCGGGACCTGCCCGACCGCCGGCTCATGGCCGAGGCCTATATTCCCGCCTTCGCCGCGGCCGGCGGCCGGATCCTGTGGGTCGGGTGCCGCGCCTACACCGCGACCGACTACGCGGCGCTGGAGACCGGCGGGGCCGAGGTCTGGACGACCGATATCGATCCCAAAGCGGCCCGCTGGGGCCGTAGCGGCCGCCACCGGACCGGCGATGTGTGCGAGATCGACACGATCTTCCCCGACATCACCTTCGACGCGATCATCTGCAACGGCGTCTTCGGCTACGGGGTCGATGCGGCCGAACAGCAAGGCCGGGCGGTGGCGGCGATGGCCGCGATCCTGCGGCCCGGCGGCCGGCTCCTGCTCGGCTGGAACACCGACAAGGTCGAGGATCCCGTCCAGGCGGGCCTGACGGCCCCGTGGTTCGATCCGGCGCCGTTCGGCGGCCAGGACCAGAGGGTCGGGTTCGACACCGTCACCCATGTCTACGACACCCTGATCCGGCGCGCCTGACGTTCATCGGGCGACACGACATCGATCCTTCACGGACCGCGGCTAGGAGGGCCGCCGTCGGAATCGAAGGAGCGCGCCATGTTCACCCTGCTGACCATCCTGCTGGCGGGCTCGCTGCAGACCGCGCCCGAACCGACCTGCATTCCCACGGCGGATGACGTCGGCGCCGCGGGCGGCGACGCCTGCGCCCGGCCCTGGATGGATCGGACCCTGCGCCTCAACGACCTGTCTGCAGTCGGGACGCACAACAGCTACAAGCTGGCCGTTCCGGGCGATGAGATGGCCGTCATGACCGCCACGAATCCGGCGGCGCGCGGGCTGGACTACGCCCACCGTTCGCTGGCCGAACAGCTGGACGGCGGCGCGCGCCAGATCGAGATCGACGTGCTCAACGATCCCGAGGGCGGGCGCTACGCCCATCCGCGCACGGCCCTGGGCGGCGGGACGGCGGTCAGCCCGGCCTTCGCCGAAGCCATGGCCCGGCCGGGCTTCAAGACCCTGCATATGCCGGATGTGGATTTCCGCAGTTCCTGCCTGACCTTCGTCGCCTGCCTGGGCGAGATCCGCGACTGGTCGCGCGCCCACCCTGATCACGCCCCCATCCTGATCATGCTGAACGCCAAGACCGGCGCGCCCTCCCTGCCCGGCGGCGTCGCCCTGCTGGACTTCGACTCCGCCGCCTGGGACGCGCTGGACGCCGAGATCCGTTCGGTCTTCGCCCCCGAAAGCCTGATCACCCCGGATCAGGTCCAGGGCCGCCATCGCACCCTGCGCGAGGGTGTCCTGGCGGGCGGCTGGCCGACGCTGGGTCAGGCGCGCGGCAAGGTCTTCTTCGCCCTCGACGAAGGTCCCCGGAAGGTCGCGAGCTATCGGGGCGAGCGGCGCTCGCTGGAGGGCCGCGCCATGTTCATCAACACGGACGAGGCCTCCCCCGCCGCCGCCTATCTGACCCTGAACGACCCGGTCGCCCAGCAGGCGCGCATCCGGGCGGCGGTAGAGGCGGGCTTCGTCGTGCGCACCCGCGCCGACGCCGACACGGTCGAGGCGCGCGCGGCGAGCGTCGCCCGGCGCAGCGCCGCCCTGTCCAGCGGGGCCCAGTATGTCTCGACCGACTATCTGTGGGCCGACCCGCGCTTCCCGACCTACGAGGTCCGCCTGCCCGGCGGGGCGGCGGCGGTCTGCAATCCGGTGCGGACCCCCGGGCGCTGCGACGGCCTGGCGATCGAACTGACGGCGGGCGCGCCCCAGCGCGGCTATCTGGTGCGCGAGGATCGCCCGGATCTGACCACGGTGCTGGCCCCGCCCCCCGCCCCCGGCTCGGCGCGCGACATCGCCAACGCGGGCGTCTTCCGCGAGACCCGCCCCCTTGAGGGCACGCCGCGCTGGGCGCTGGCGGCGGACGACGTGCGCGGGACGATGTACCACCACTTCGCCGGCGCCCTGGGGATCGAACTGAGCGAAGCCGAAACGCCGGTGCTGACGGCCCTGCTCCAGCGGTCGGGCGACGACCGCTCCGTGGTCGGCGACGCCAAGACCCACTGGGCCACGCAGCGGCCCTACATCGGCACGGACCAGCCGATCTGCGAGGCGAAGACCGATCATCTGGCGGGCAATCCCGACTATCCGTCCGGCCACTCCGCCCACGGCATGCATGTGGCCATGATCCTGGCGGAACTGGCCCCGCAGCGGGCCGACATCCTCTACGCCCGGGGCCGCGAGTTCGCCGAGAGCCGCTACATCTGCGGCTCGCACAGCTACAGCGCCGCCGAGGCGGGCATCCTGTCCGGGGCTGTGATCTACGGCGCCGAACAGCGCTCGGAGACCTTCCGCCGCGACATGGAGGCGGCCCGCGCGGAGGTGCAGGCGGCGCTGGCGAAGGTCGGCTCGGACGGCGAACACGACACCGCCGTGAACTTTGAATGAAACCTGCTGTCACACGCTGAGGGACCTCGCCGCGAGGTCGTTGAGGGCCACGGGGGCGCAGGCCGGACGGAACGATCCGCCGGCGGCCGCCGACGTCAACATCGACCCAGCGGAGATTTCGAAGTGACCGGATCGAACCAGAATCGCGGCCAGGCCCGCATCGGCCGCATGGCCTTCCTGATGGGCGGCTGCGCCGCCATCAGCCTGATGAGCGCCGGCGCCGCGGCGGCCCAGACGGCCCCGGCCGCCACGCCGCAAGACGAGTCGACCCAGCTGGACGAAGTCGTCGTCACCGGCGGCAGCTATCAGCGCAGCCTGGAGCAGGCGATCGACATCAAACGCGAGAACGTCGGCTTCTCGGACGCCATCGTCGCCACCGACGTCGCCAACTTCCCGGACCAGAACCTGGCCGAGGCGCTGCAGCGCATCCCCGGCGTGACCATCGAACGCAACCGCGGTCTGGGCGGCCGGGTCAGCGTCCGCGGCCTGCCCGCCGAGTTCACCTTCGTCAGCATCAACGACCTGGCCACGGCCTCGGGCAGCGGCGGCCGCGAGGTCGAGCTGGACATCTTCGCCTCGGAGGTCATCCAGCAGGTCGTCGTCCAGAAATCGCCCCGCGCCTCGGACGAGGAAGGCGGCATCGCCGGCACGGTCGACATCTCGACAGCTCGCCCGTTCGATTATCGCGAGCGCCAGCTGGTGGCCTCCGTCGAGGGCTCGCACAACTCGATCTCGGACGAGATCGACCCGAAGGTCTCGTTCCTGGCCAGCGACACCTGGGGCAAATTCGGCGCCCTGATCTCGTTCTCGACCGCCCAGCGTTCCAACCGCACCGACTCCAACTCGGGCATCAACTTCCGCCCGATGTCGCGCTTCCTCGCCAGCTCCACCGGCGCGCGAGGCACGCAGGCCCTGGCCGTGCTCGCCCGCGACGCCGGTATCATCATCCCGGCCGCTGACCGCAACAACACCGCCATCACCAACCGGATCATCTTCCAGGACAAGGTCGGCGACCGCATCTACATGAACGAGCAGGACCAGTGGGGCGGCACCCTGTCGCTGCAGTACCGGCCTTCGTCCACCCTCAGCCTGACGTTCGACGCCATGCTGGGCGGCTATGAGACGACCGAGGACGAGTACGACGCCGCCGCCTACTCGGCCTCCAGCCGCAGCACGCTGGAAACCATCCACTCTTACGACGCCACCACCCTGGCCGACCAGGGCATCATCGTCCTGCGCGACGTCTCCTACACCGCCACCCAGCACGAGATGCTGAGCAAGGAGCGGATCAACGAGACCGATTATTCCCAGTTCGCCGGCACGCTGGACTGGAGCGGCGACAGCTGGGAGCTGAACGCCATGGTCGGCTATTCGGGCGCCGAGAAGACGCTGGATTCGTCCAACCTGAAGCACGTGGCCTACGCCCCGTCGCGGACCCGCTGGACCGCCAACGGCGGCGAGACCATCCCGAGCGCCACCTCCGGCGGCTTCGACATGTACAGCTCGTTCGACCGCTATCTGTTCGAGGCCTACGAGACCACGCTCGAGCACATCACCGACGACAAATACGCCGCCCAGGTGGACTTCACCCAGCATTTCGCGCTGGACGTCTTCCCGGCCCTGACCAGCGTCCAGGTCGGCCTGCGCTACACCGACAGGAACAAGGAACGCCAGTACGGCGCCCTGAACATCCAGGGTCCGACGGCGGGCAGCACCGCCTGGCTCAACACCCGCCGCCTGTCAGACAGCACCCTGACGCGCAGCGACGACCTGGCGCCCGGCGGCGCCTACACCATCCGGGATCTGGCCTGGAGCCAGGTGTCGAACGACTACGCCCGTCGCACCTTCCGCTACGCCGGCTTCTCGACCCCGTTCAACGTCGGCGACTACTACGAAGTCTCCGAACAGGTCCTCGGGGCGTACGCCATGGCCAACCTGGACTTCGACCTCGGGCCGGTCCCGGTCAGCGTGAACGCCGGCGTGCGCTACGTCGACACCTCGATCACCTCGTCCGGCTATCACCAGATCCAGACGCCGACCGGCGGCACCACCTATACGCCGACGCCGGTGTCCAGCGACGGCGCCTATGACAAGCTGCTGCCCAGCCTGAACTTCACCGCCGAGCTGACCGACAGCATCGTGTTCCGCGGCGCGGCGTCGGAGACCCTGATCCGCCCGGCGCTGACGGACCTGGCCTACAAACGCACCGCCAACTGGGGCTCGTTCCGCTTCACGGACGGCAACCCGAACCTGAAGCCGACCTACGCCAAGCAGTGGGAAGTGGGTCTGGAGAAATATCTGCCGGAAGGCGGTCTGCTGGCCGTGTCCTACTTCTCGAAGACCATCGAGGGCGTCGTCCGTCAGGCCCTGACGGGCACCGTGCAGGACGTCACCGTCTATAACGCCAACGGCACGGTCAACGGCATCTTCGACTTCGACGTCTACAGCCCGATCAACGAGCCGGGTTCGTATGATGTCAGCGGTGTGGAGCTGGTGGCCGTTGTTCCGTTCGGCATGTTCTACGCGCCGCTGGACGGCTTCGGCATCAACGCCAACTACACCATGCTGGACAGCTCGCTGACCGGCTCTTCCACCCTGGGCATCCCGACCCCGCCCATCGGCCTGGCCGACAACACCTACAACGTCACCCTGTTCTACGAGAACGACCGCTTCCAGGGCCGCGTCTCGTACAACTACAAGGACGCCTACGTCGAAGGCATCGGCTACGAAATGTATCCGATCACCCGCGACGGCTACGGCCAGACCGACGTGTCCTTCAGCTACAATCTGACCGACAACGTCCAGCTGAACCTCGAGGCCATCAACCTCACGGACGAGCGGACCACGGGCTACACCATGGACCCGTCCTTCCCGGTGATGGACGAAATGTCGGGACGCCGCGTCACCTTCGGCATGCGCATGGACTTCTGACCTTGCACGAAGCCTGCACTCGCGCACGGGCTGTATCCTGATCCCCGGGACGACAGCCCAGGTGGACGCCCCCTCCGAGGGAGGGGGCGTCTTCGCGCGTCCGGCGGGCGAAGCCGCGCGGCAGGCCGGAGCCGTCGCGGGCCTGCGCCGGGATGTCGTCAGCTATCTGCAACGCAAGGGGCAACCGCTCGGCGACGCCGAGGACGCGGTTCAGGAAGCGTTCGTCCGCTTCCACCGCGCTGGCCATGACCTGTCGTCTCCCGACGCCCGCCCACTGCTGTTCGTCATCGCCCGCAATATCCAGAACGACCGGTGGAAGGCCGCCGCGCGGGAATCCCGCCGGTTGGTCGCCGAGGACGTCGCGACCCTGGACGCCGGTCCGCGCGCCATCGCCAGCGACGACCGCCCCGCCGACGACCGGCTGATCGGCCGACAGAATCTGGCCGCCGCGGCCGCCGTGATCCGCGCCCTGCCCCAGCGCACGCGCGAGGCCTTCCTGATGCATCGCTTCGAGACCCAGACCTATCGCCAGATCGCCGCCAGGCTGGGCGTCTCGGTCAGCATGGTCGAGAAATACATCGCCGAAGCGCTCCGTCAGCTGAAGATATCGGCGGAGGACTGAGGTGTTTGGCTTCCCCGTCGTTGTGAGTTGTGAAGCACATGTCGCGCACGCTGGGCGCGGCCGGCCCCACGAGAGTTTCGCCCGTCCATGATCGACCGCCTGACCGCACTGTTCGCCCGCCGGCCGGCAACGGCCGAGGACTGGCTGGCCCGCATGGGCCGGCCGGGCGTCAGCGCGCGTGAGCAGGACCGGTTCACGGCCTGGCTGGAGGCCGATCCGGACAATCTGGACCGCTATGAAAGCGCCAAGGCGCGGAGTGCGGCCCTGGAGCCGTTGCGCGGCGTCTTCGAGGCCGATCTGGCCAAGATCCGGTGGCGGCGCCGAGACCCCGCCCTGTCGCGGCGGCTCCTGCTGTCCGGCGGCCTGGTCGCCGCCGCCGCGGTCGGCGGCGTTCTGATGTGGCCCTCCCTGTCCGCGCCGGCGGGGCGGTTGTACGAAAGCGCCCCCGGCCGGATTTCGGACGTCGTGCTGGATGATGGCTCGCACGTGACGCTGGACGCCGGCTCGGCGATCCGCGTGTCCCTCGACGACAAGGTGCGCCGCGTGACGCTGGAGCGCGGCGCGGCCTATTTCGAGGTGGCGCATGACGCCGCCCATCCGTTCCAGGTCGGGCTTATGGACCGCAAGGTGATCGTCACCGGCACCCGTTTCACCACCACCCTGAAAAACGAAGCCGCCGAAGTCGCCCTGCTGGAAGGCCGGGTCGTGATCAGCACGCGCGACGCCGCCGACGGACGGGCGCTGACGGACGGGGTGGCGATGGCGCCCGGCGATCAGGCCGTCTTCCAGCCCGGGCGGCCGGTCGTCCGGCGCGTCCGCGACGACCTCGACGTCGCGACCGCCTGGCGCAAGCGCCGTTTGATCTTCCGCGACGCCCCCCTGTCGGAGGTCATCGCCGCGGCGTCCCGCTATTCCGACCGGCCGTTGACCATCGTCGATCCCCGGCTGGGCGCCCTGCGCGTCACCGCCATCCTGCCGCTCGACGGCGATCAGTCGCTGGTCGACCGGATCGACGCCCTGTTGCCGGTGACGGTCGAACGGACGGCGGACGGCCGCGCCCTTGTCCGGGCCGAATAGGCTCCATCGCAGACCTGTCATGCCTGGGCTGTAAGGACTCGCGGTTCCTTCCACCGCCACCTGACAGGGTCCCGCGCTTGGCTCCGACCGCTCGATCGCTGCCGGCGCGCAACGCGTGGCGCGCGCCAGGTCTGGCGGCGGCGCTGGCGCTTCTGGCGGCGACGCCGGTCCATGCCCAGACGGCGGGATCGCAGACCTTCGACATCCCCGCCCAGGACGCCTCCTCGGCCCTGATCCAGCTCTGCGCCGTCGCCGATTGCGAACTGGCCTTCGTCCAGCGCCCGGGAGCCACCGTCCGCACCCGGGCCGTGCGCGGCCGCATGTCGTGGCGCACCGCCCTGGAGCAGATGCTTCGCGGCACGGACCTGCGCCACCGCTTCATCGGCGCCCACGGCGTGCGCGTCTGGGCCGATCCCCGTCCGCCCGCCGCCTCGCCACAGCGCCCGTCTCTTCCACCCCCAGAAGACGAACCGGTCGAGCTGGACGCCGTCGTCGTCGTGGGCCGGCTGTCAGGGCAGATCGACGAAGCCCTGCGCCGCAAGCGCGAGGCGGACGTCATCTCCGACGTCGTCACGGCGGGGCGGATCGGCGATCTGCCCGCCGCCAATCTGGCCGAAGCCCTGCAGCGCGCGCCCGGCGTAGCCGTGGAACGCGAGGTCGGCGAGGGCCAGTTCGTCAGCGTGCGCGGCCTCGGCCCGCTGTTCCAGTCGGTGACCCTGAACGGCGCTCCGGTGGCCTTCAACGAGAACATCCGCAACTCGACCCAGAGCGGACGCCAGTTCCGCTTCCGGGCCCTGTCTCCGGACCTCCTGGCCGGCGCGACGCTGTCGAAGTCGGCCACGCCGGACATGATCGACGGCGGCATCGGCTCGAACATCGACATCGAAACCATCGGCGGGCTGGACGGCGCGCCCTTCCTGACCCTGCGCATGGGAGGCGAGATGGAAGCGCACACGGACCGCACGGGTCCGGAGGTGTCCATCGCCGGCCGGATCGTGTCGCCGGACGGCGACCTCGGCCTCGTCGGCGGACTGGCCGAGGAGCAGCGGTCCGTGCGCTACGACCGGTTCCAGATCCAGCGGTACTACGACCTGTCGATCGGCGGAGCCACGGTCACGACGCCCAGCGATGTCCGCACCACCATCGAACGGGAGGACCGGCGTCGACGCAGCGCCTTTCTCGGCCTGGACTGGCGCGCGACGCCTGATCTTCTGCTCGATTTCGACGGCCTGGTTTCGACCTTCGACAATGCGATCCGGGAGGACCGGCTTGTCTATATGCTCGGCGAGCGGCTGGCCCTGCCGGGCTCGGCCGTCACCGTTCGAAACGGCGTCGTCACGGCCGCGACGGTTGAGAACGGCCGTATCGACAACAACACCGAGGTCTCGGACCAGTCGCACCTGAACCTCGCCGTCTCGTCCGGCGCGCGGATACGGATCGGCGAATGGCGGCTGGAGCCGCGCATCAGCGCCTCGGTAGCGCGGTCGGTGCTGGATACGCCGCTTGAGCGGATGTCGGCCCAGTCGCCGACCGGCGTGGCCTACGCCTTCGATCTGGGCGACGCCGTCGACAGGCGCAGGGCCGCCCACCTGACCACCGGCCTGGACCTGACCGATCCGGGTCTGCTGCTGCCGCCCCGCCTGGCGGTCCGGGCCGTGGAGTCCCGGGACGATGATCTGACGGCCATGATCGACGCCCGCCGCCCGCTCGACCGAACCCTGGGCGTCCTGCACCTGTCGGTCCTGCGTGTCGGAGGCCAGTTCACCGACCGCAACCGCGACTACCAGCGACGCGACCGGCAGGCCGTGCTCCGGCCCGGCGTCGACCTGCCTTTCCAGACCTATGGGATCATCACCCCGCGCGATGTGTTCGAAGGCCTGATCGATGAACGCTCGGCGCCGTGGGCCGCGGCGGACTTCCGCTGGTTCCGGGAGAGCTTCGTCCTGCCCGGCGAACGGGACGGCGTCGTCTTCCAGCCCGGCGACCTGACGCCGAGCGGCGCCGACCTGCAGAATTCCTACACCGTCGGCGAGCGGGTCGCGGCCGCCTATGTCCGGCTGGACGTGGATACGGTCGGCCTGCGCTGGCCGATCTCGGGCAATTTCGGCCTTCGGGTGGTGGAGACGCGCACCGAGGTCGAGGGTTCGATCCTGGGCATGGCCGGCGGCGCCATGGAGGTCCGGTCGGTGGCCTATGCCGGCTCGCACCGGATCTGGCTGCCCAGCGCCAATCTGACCCTCGATCTGGATGATGACAGCCTGCTGCGGTTCGCGGCGTCCCGGTCGATCACCCGCCCATCGTTGGCGGACCTGAGATCAGCGACCGTCCCGGCGAGCGTGCTGGTGGCGGCCATCTATGAACGGGGGCAGGCCGAGATCGACACGCCGTCCCCGGGGATCATCTTCACGGGGGTCGGCGGCAATCCGCACCTGACGCCCTATGTCGCGACAAACCTTGATGTTTCTTACGAACTGACCCGGCCCCGCGGCGCGTTGAGCGTCGCCCTTTTCCACAAGTCGATCGACGACTACGTCCAGACGCTGGCGGCGCCGGAACTCCTGACGTTCGAGACCCGCGCCGGACCGCCGGTGCAGGCGACGGTCATGATGTCCCGGCCCCGCAATGTCGGCCGCGCCCGCGTGGACGGCGTCGAAATCGGCCTGCACCGACGCTTCGCCACGGGCTTCGGCTTCTGGGCCAGCGCGACCTGGACCGACAGCCGGATCGAGGATTCGGGAACGGATCTGCTGGGCGTTTCGGAGCTGTCGTATTCGATCAATCCGTTCTTCGAGCGCGACCGGCTGGCGGTCAATCTCTCCTGGTCCTGGCGCTCGGCCTTCCGGTCGGAGGCCGACATGCAGGGCGGCGGCGTGTCCAGTTTCGTGGTCGCTCCGGCCGGCTACCTGGACGCCCAGGCCACCTTCGATCTGACGGACCACGCCCAGATCGTGCTGACCGCCTCGAACCTGACGGACACCGTCGATCAGGCCTGGGAGGGCTCGCCCGATCGCCTGCTGCAGCTGGGTCGGGCCGGTCCCGCCATGTCGTTTTCCTTCCGCTGGACCCTGTAGCCAGGCCCCGAATTTCGCACGGCAAATTACTGCCCGCGAACGGCCTCCACCGGCCATCCGCGCAAGAATTTTGCTTAGCCGACTTGTGCGGCGCAGCAGAGCATGGTTTCCTAAGGCTCTTCTTCAGGAGCCCCCGTGGCCAACCGCGCTTACACCGCTGACCGCAAGACCGCCGCCATGGCGATCGCGGCCGTGCGCGCGCCGTCGGTCGAACTCGCCCTGAACACCCTTATTCTCACGGTAATTCTTGTGCTGCTCTCCGGAGCGGTGTGGACGCACGTGACCTGACCTAACGCAACATCAGGATCGCCCGCAGCCACCCGCTCCCGAAAGGAAGCGGGTTTTTTGTTGTGCGCGGTCCGGACACCCTCCGGAACGACCTCGCCTATGACGCAAGATTTCACCTCGAACGACCGGCCGCCCAACGCGAGAAGCCGCGCCGTCACGGCCGGTCCGAACCGCGCCGCGGCCCGCAGCTATCTGCGCGCCGCAGGCATGCAGGACGCCGACTTCGACAAGCCGATGATCGCGGTGGTCAACACCTGGTCGTCGGTCACGCCGTGCAACATGCACCTGGACCGCCTGGCCGCGGACGTGCGCGCCGGCATCATCGCCGCGGGCGGCTATCCGGTCGACTTCAACACCATCGTGGTCACCGACGGCATCTCGATGGGCACGCCCGGGATGAAGGCCTCGCTGATCAGCCGCGAGGTCGTCGCCGACAGCATCGAACTGGCCGTCGAGGGCCACCAGCTGGACGGCGTCGTCTGCATCGTCGGCTGCGACAAGACCATCCCGGCCGCCGCCATGGCCCTGGCCCGCATGGATATCCCGGGCCTGGTCTACTACGGCGGCACGATCATGCCGGGGACCATCGGCACGAAGGAGGTCTCGGTTCAGGAGATCTTCGAGGCCATCGGCGCCCACGCCGCCGGAGCCCTGGACGACGCCGGCCTGAAGGCGGTCGAGACGGCGGTCTGCCCCGGCGCCGGCGCCTGCGGCGGCCAGTTCACCGCCAACACCATGGCCATGGCCCTGTCGGTCATGGGCCTGTCGCCGATGGGCGCCAACGACGTCCCCGCCGTCGATCCGGCCAAGGCCGCCGAGGGCGAGCGCTGTGGCCGCCTGATCGTCGAACGCGTCTTCGCCGGCGACAGCGCCCGCAAATACATCACCCGCGCCTCCTTGCGGAACGCCGCCGTGGCCGTCTCAGCCTCGGGCGGGTCGACCAATGCGGTGATGCACCTGACCGCCATCGCCGCCGAGGCGGGGGTCGAGTTCGGCGTCGAGGACTGCCACCAGGCCTGCGTCGACGCCCCGGTCATCTGCGACCTGAAGCCCGGCGGCCGTTTCCTGGCCTCGCACCTGTTCGCGGCGGGCGGCACCCGTCTGGTCACCCAGCGGATGGCGGCGGCGGGCAAGATCGTCAACGCCCCCACGGTCAGCGGCCGCAGCCTGTTCGCCGAAGCCGCCGAGGCCGAGGAAACGCCCGGCCAGCAGGTCGTCGCCGACTTCGCCGCCCCGATCATGGATCGCGGCAGCTACGCCGTCATCTACGGCGATGTCGCTCCCGACGGCGCGGTCATCAAGCTGACCGGCCACAAGGTCGATCGCTTCGAGGGTCCGGCCTGCGTCTTCGACAGCGAGGAAGACGCCTTTCACGCCGTCCAGGACGGCTCCGTGGGCGAGGGCGATGTCATCGTCATCCGCTACGAGGGCCCCAAGGGGGGCCCCGGGATGCGCGAGATGCTGCAGGTCACCGCCGCCCTGAAGGGCCGCGGCGTCCACAACGTCGCCCTGATCACCGACGGCCGCTTCTCGGGCGCCAGCTACGGCTTCGTCGCCGGCCACGTCTCGCCCGAAGCCGCCGTCGGCGGTCCGATTGCTCTCATCCGCGACGGCGACCGCATCGCCATCGACGTCACCAACCGCCGGATCGACGTGGACGCCGATCTGGTGAAGCGCCGGGCGGGCTTCGCCCCCAATCCGACCCGCCCGGCGCACGGGGTCTTCGCCAAATACCGCGCCTCGGTGGCCTCCGCCGCCCAGGGCGCCGTGACCATTCCCAACCCGCCGCCGGTCCAGCGCCCCGCTGAAACCGAAGCCCGATCCGCCCGAGAGGACGCCTGAACCATGGCCATCACGATCTACACCAACGACGACATTCGCCCCGGCGCCATCGCCGGCCAGCGCATCGCCATCATCGGCTACGGCTCGCAGGGCCGGGCCCACGCCCAGAACCTGAGGGACTCGGGCTTCGACGTGGTCGCCGGGGTCCGCGAGGGCGGCAAGGGCTGGCGCAACGCCACGGCTGACGGCGTCCCCACCGCAGAGCCCGCCGAGGCGGTCAAGGACGCGGACATCATCGCCATCCTGACCCCGGACATGATCCAGGCCGAGGTCTATCGCGACATCATCGAGCCCAACGCCAAACAGGGCGCGGCCATCCTGTTCGCCCACGGCTTCTCGATCATCTACGGCCGCATCACCCCGCGCGCCGACATGGACGTCATCCTGGTCGCGCCCAAGGGCCCCGGCGATCTGGTCCGCCGCGAATACCAGCGCGGCCGCGGCGTCCCCTCCCTGTTCGCCATCGAACAGGACGCCACGGGCAAGGCCCGCGACCGCGCCATGGGCTACGCCAAGGGCAACGGCGGCGCGACCGGCGGCCTGCTGGAAACCACCTTCCGCGAAGAGACCGAGACCGACCTGTTCGGCGAGCAGGCCGTCCTGTGCGGCGGCGCCAAGGAGCTGGTCATGTCCGGGTTCAACACCCTGGTCGAGGCCGGCTACCAGCCCGAGATCGCCTACTTCGAGTGCATGCACGAGCTGAAGCTGATCGTGGACCTGTTCTACGAGGGCGGCATCACCAAGATGAACGCGTTCATCTCGGAGACGGCCAAATGGGGCTCGGTCAAGTCCGGCCCCCGCGTCATCACCGACGAGACCCGCGCCCGCATGAAGACCATCCTGGACGAGATCCAGTCGGGTCAGTTCGCCAGCGAATGGATCGCCGAGAACGAGGCGGGCAAGCCCCGCTACGACGCCTGGGTCAAGGCTGACGGCGAGCAGCCGATCGAGCAGACCGGCGCCAAGCTGCGCGAACGCATGGCCTGGCTGCACGCCCCCAAGTCTGAAGCCGCCTGAGCCCAGATCAGAACATGACCGCCTCCGCCGCCCGCATCCCCGAACCCGCCGCCGCCCCGAAAAGCGGCGCCCGCCTGCTGGTCTCCACCCTGGAGCGGCTGGGGGTGGAGGTCGTGTTCGGCTATCCGGGCGGCGCGATCATGCCCGTCTATGACGCCCTGGCCGGATCGAAACTGCGCCACATCCTGGTCCGCCACGAGCAGGCCGCCGCCTTCGCCGCCGACGCCTACGCCCGGCGCAGCGGCAAGGTCGGCGTCTGCATGGCCACCTCCGGCCCCGGCGCCACCAACCTGATCACCGGCATCGCCAATGCGATGATGGATTCCATCCCCATCGTCTGCATCACCGGCAACGTCGCCCAAGGCGTCATGGGCACCGACGCCTTCCAGGAGATCGACATCCTGGGCGTCACCCTGCCGATCGTGAAGCACTCCATCCTGGTCCGTGACCCGGCCGATGTTCCGGCCGCCGTCGAGGAGGCCTTCCACATCGCCGCCTCGGGCCGTCCCGGACCGGTCCTGATCGACCTGCCCAAGGACGTCCAGGTCGGCCAGACCAGCGAGGACTTCGGCTTCCACATTCCCAACGCGGTCACCCCCATCGACCACGACGCCGTCGCCCGCGCCGCCGAGATGATCCGCGCCGCCGAGCGCCCGCTGATCTACGTCGGCGGCGGGGTGAAGATCGGGCGGGCGACGGAACAGCTGCGCACCTTCGCCGACCAGACCGGCATCCCGTCGATCTCAACCCTGAACGCCCTGGGCACGATCCCGACCGACGCCCCCGGCTTCCAGGGGATGCTGGGCATGCACGGTACGCGCGCGGCGAACGAGGCGGTTCAGGAGGCCGATCTGCTGATCGTCTTCGGCGCCCGGTTCGACGACCGCGCCACCGGCAAGCTGGCCGAGTTCGCGCCGCACGCCCGCGTCGTCCATTTCGACATCGACGCCTCAGAGATCGGCAAGCTGCGCGAGACCCATGTCGCCGTCACGGGCGAGATCGCGCCGGGCATCGAGGCCCTGACCGCGCACCTGTCGGGCACGCCGCTGGCCATCGATCCGTGGATGATCCGCTGCGACACACGGGTCCGCCGCACCGCCTTCCGCTACGACGACGCGCCCGGCGAAGGCGTCTACGCCCCCGCCCTGCTGAAGGCGATTTCCGAAGCGGCGGGCGATGATTTCGTCGCCGCCTGCGATGTCGGCCAGCACCAGATGTGGGCCGCCCAGCACTGCCGGTTCGCCAAGCCGGAAGCCCACATCACCTCGGGCGGCCTGGGCGCCATGGGCTTCGGCCTGCCCGCGGGCATCGGCGCCAAGCTGTCGGATCCGGACGCCACGGTCGTGGTCGTCGCCGGCGACGGCGGCTTCATGATGAACGTGCAGGAGCTGGCCACCCTGCGTCGCTACGGCGTCGCGGTGAAGGTCCTGCTGCTGGACAACAGCTCGCTGGGCCTGGTCCGTCAGTGGCAGGAGCTGTTCTTCGACGGCAACTACTCGGAGATCGACCTGTCCGACAATCCGGACTTCGTGAAGGTCGCCGAGGCCTTTGGCGTCGAGGCCTTCCGAATTAGTCGACGCGAGGAGGTTCAGGCCGGGATCGCCCGCCTGCTGGCCGCCGACGGCCCCTGCCTCGCGCACGTGATCATCGACCCCCGGGAGAACGTGTGGCCGCTGGTCCCGCCCGGAAAGAACAACGCCGAAATGATGGAAGGCGCCTGACCATGAGCACCGAAACCCTGCACCTGAACATTGACCGCGCCGACGGTTCGCTCCAGCGCCTGATCGGCCTGGTTGAGCGCCGCGGTTTCCACATCGACGGCATGACCCTGAGCGACGAAGGCCACGGCCGTCATGTCGAACTGGCCGTGCGCGGCCGCGACGCCGCCCGCTGTACCCGCACCCTGGGCCGCCAGATCGACAAGCTGTTCGGCGTCACCCGCATCGACGGCCGTCCGTCGGGCCAACACGCGGGTCAAGCCGCCGCCTTCCATCCCGAGGTAGCGGCATGACCAAGGTTCAAACCGCCGTCGCCGCCGATCCGAACAAGGTCGTCGTCTTCGACACCACCCTGCGCGACGGGGAACAGGCGCCCGGCTTCTCGATGAACCCGGACGACAAGGTCCGCATGGCCCATGTGCTGGCCGCGATGAATGTCGACGTGATCGAAGCCGGCTTCGCCGCCGCCTCGCCCGGCGACGAGGAAGGCGTGCGCCGGGTGGTCGGCGAGGTGGAAGGCCCCGTCTTCTGCTCGCTGGCCCGTTCGAGCGAGGCCGACATCGACGCGGCCTACCGCGCCCTGCGCGGGACGGAGGAGCGCCGTCTCCACATCTTCCTGGGCACCAGCCCGATCCATCGCTCGGCCAAGCTGAAGATGTCGAAGGCCGAGGTGCTGGCCGCCGCCGAGCGCTCGGTCGCCTACGCCCGCACTCGCTTCGAGGACGTGGAGTTCAGCCCCGAGGACGCCATCCGCACCGAGCCGGAGTTCCTGGCCGAGGTATGCGAGGCCGCCGCCGCGGCGGGAGCCACCACCCTGAACATCCCCGACACCGTCGGCTATTCCACCCCCGGCGAGATCGCCGAGATCTATCGCCGCCTGATCGCCACGGTCCGCGTCCGTCATCCGAACGTGGTCTTCTCGGCCCACTGCCACGACGACCTGGGCATGGCCGTCGCCAACTCGCTAGCGGCGGTGGAAGCCGGCGCGCGTCAGGTCGAGGGCGCCATCAACGGCATCGGCGAGCGGGCGGGCAACGCCTCGATCGAGGAGATGGTCATGGCCATCCGCACCCGGTCGGACCGCTATGGCCTGCACACCGGCGTGGACGCCACCCACCTGGTCCGCGCCAGCCGGCTGCTGAGCGAGATCACCCACACACCGGTGGTCCGCAACAAGGCCATCGTCGGGCTAAACGCCTTCGCCCACGAGGCGGGCATCCACCAGCACGGCATGATGGCCGACCCCTCGACCTACGAGATCATGCGCCCCCAGGACGTCGGTTTCGAAGGCACATGGTTCGTGCTGGGCAAGCACTCGGGCCGCCATGCCGTGGCCAAGCGCGCGGAGGCCCTGGGCCAGCCCGTCGCCGGCGCCCACCTGGCCGCCGCCTTCGCCGGCTTCAAGGCTCGCGCCGACGAGATCGGCGAGATCAACGACCACGAATTGCTGGCGATCATCGAGGCCTCGCGCCCGGACGCCGCCCCCCGACAGGAGTACGCCTATGCGGCCGCTGGCTGAACATATCTGGGTCAACGGCGAACTGACGCCCTGGGCGGACGCCAAGGTTCACGTGATGAGCCATGCGCTCCACTACGGCACCTCGGTGTTCGAGGGCATCCGCGTCTATGACACCCCGAACGGCCCCTGTGGCTTCCGTCTGACCGACCACGTGCGCCGCCTGTTCGACAGCGCCCGCATGTATCATTTCCAGCTGCCGTTCACCGAGGACGAGCTGGTCGAGGCCTGCCGCGCAACCGTGCGTTCGACCGGGCTGAAGTCCGCCTACATCCGACCTATCGCCTTCCTGGGCGCGTGCGGCATGGGGGTGACGCCCTCTCCCGAGAACATGAACGTCGACGTCGCCGTCGCCGCCTTCCCCTGGGGGGCCTATCTGGGCGAGGAGGCGCTGGAGAAGGGCGTGGACGCGTGCGTCGCCTCGTGGTCGCGCATCGCCCCCAACACCGTGCCTTCGGGCGCCAAGGCGGGCGGCAATTACCTGTCCTCCTATCTGATCGGGCGCGAGGCCCGGGTCGGCGGCTTCGGCGAAGGCATCGCCCTGGGCACCGACGGCCGCCTGTCCGAAGGCGCCGGCGAGAACCTGTTCATCGTCAAGGACGGCGAGATCATCACGCCGCCGGCCGCCGCCTCCATCCTGATGGGCATCACCCGCGACAGCGTGCTGAAGCTGGCGCGCGGCCTGGGCTATGAGACCCGCGAGCAGATCCTGCCGCGCGAGGCCCTGTACGTCGCCGACGAGATCTTCATGACCGGCACCGCCGCCGAGATCACCCCGGTGCGCTCGGTCGACGGCATCCCCACCCGCGCCGCCGGCCCGGGTCCGGTGACCAAGGCCGTCAACGCCGCCTTCCGCGGCCTGTTCACCGGCGCGACCCCGGACCGCCACGGCTGGCTGGAACCCATCGCGGCCCCCTCTCCCAGCCCCGCCCGCGCGGAGCCCGAATATGCCTGAGACCCTGTTCGAGAAGGTGTGGAACCGCCACGTCGTCCAGGCGGAAACGCCTGACGCCCCGGCGGTGCTCTACATCGACCTGCATCTGGTCCATGAGGTCACCAGCCCCCAGGCCTTCTCCGAGATCGAGAGCCGGGGCCTGAAGGTCCGTCGCCCGGACCGCACCTTCGCCACCCTGGACCACTCCACCCCCACCCTGCCCGCGGATGCAAGCGGAGAGCGGCCCTATTACACCCCGGCGTCCAAGACCCAGGTCGAGACGCTGGAGGCCAATTGCGAGCGCCACGGCGTCTCGCTGGCGGGCTGGGACTCGGCGGACCGTGGCGTGGTGCACGTCATGGGGCCTGAGCTGGGGCTGACCCAGCCGGGCATGACCGTCGTCTGCGGCGACAGCCACACCGCCACCCACGGCGCCTTCGGGGCCCTGGCCTTCGGCATCGGCACCTCCGAGGTCGGCCATGTGCTGGCCACCCAGTGCCTGCTGCAGCGCAAGGCCCGAACCATGCGCGTCACCGTCGATGGCCGACTGCAACCGGGCGTCTCCGGCAAGGACGTGGCGCTGGCGATCATCGCCCGCCTGGGCTTCGGCGGCGGCACCGGCTTCGTGGTCGAATACGCCGGCGAGGCCATCCGGTCTCTGGACATGGAAGGACGGATGACCGTCTGCAACATGTCGATCGAGGCGGGCGCCCGCGCCGGCATGATCGCCCCCGACCAGACCACCGTCGACTGGCTGAAGGGCCGTCAGCACGCACCCTCCGGCCCCGCCTGGGACCGCGCCGTCGCCGACTGGCTGGCGCTGGCCTCCGACGAGGGCGCGGCTTTCGACGCCGAGGTCCACATCGACGGCGCCGCCATCCGGCCCATGGCCACCTGGGGCACGACGCCGGACGCGGGCTCCGCCATCGGCGAACCCGTCCCCGCCCCGCGCGACGCCTCCGGCGAGAAGGCGCTGGCCTATATGGGCTTCACCGCCGGCGAGGCGACGACGGCCCATCCGGTCGATGTGGTCTTCATCGGCAGTTGCACCAACGGCCGCCTGCCCGACCTGCGCGCCGCCGCCGAGGTGCTGCGCGGCCGCAAGGTGAAGCCGGGCCTGCGCATGCTGGTGGTCCCCGGCTCCGAGGCCGTGCGCCGCGACGCCGAGGCGGAAGGGCTGCACACCGTCTTCACCGACGCCGGGGCCGAATGGCGCATCCCGGGATGCTCCATGTGCCTGGCCATGAACGGCGACATGGTCGCGCCGGGTCAGCTGGCGGTCTCGACCTCCAACCGCAATTTCGAGGGCCGTCAGGGGCCCGGCTCGCGCACCATCCTGGCCAGCCCCGCGACCGCCGCGGCGACCGCCATCATGGGCGTGCTGACCGACCCGCGCGTGTTTCTGACGGAGACCGCCCTCCTCAAGCAGCCGAGCGCCGCGCGCGAGGCGGCAGGAGTCCAAAATGCCTGAGCCCTTCAAGACCCTGACGTCGAAAGCCGTGGTCCTGTCGCAGTCGAATATCGACACCGACCAGATCATCCCGGGTCGTTTCCTGAGCACCACCAGCCGCGAAGGCCTGGGGGCCTGGGCCTTCTACGACTGGCGCTACGAGGCCGACGGGTCGCCCAAGCCCGAGGCGGTGCTGAACCGCATCGACCCGACCGAGCGCCGCATCCTGCTGGCGGGCAAGAATTTCGCCTGCGGCTCCTCACGCGAACACGCCCCATGGGCCCTGATGGACTACGGCTTTCGGGCCGTGGTCTCGACGGAGATCGCCGACATCTTCACGTCCAACGCCCTGAAGAACGGCTTCCTGCCCATCGTCGTCGATCAGGCCACCTGGGACGACCTCGCCGCCCATCCCGACCAGCCGATCACCATCGACCTGGAAACCTCGACGATCCAGCGCGGCAATGCACAGCCTGTCGCATTCGCCGTCGAGAGTTTCGCCCGCCAGTGCCTGCTCGACGGGGTCGACACCCTCGGCTGGCTGCAAGCCCGCATGCCCGCCATCGAAGCCTTTGAACGCCAGAAAGAAGCCGTCTGATGCCCTCCCCCAAGACCTATGACATCGTCGTCCTGCCCGGCGACGGCGTCGGCCCCGAAGTGACCCATGCGGCGAAGGCCGTGCTGACGGTCATCGGCGACTTCTATGGCCATGAGTTCCGCTTCCATGAACACCTGATCGGCGGGGCCGGCATCGACGCCGTCGGCGATCCCCTGCCCCAGGAAACCGTCGACGCCTGCCTGGCCGCCGATGCGGTGCTGCTCGGCGCCGTGGGCGGACCGCAGTGGGACGGCGGCAAGCGCCGTCCGGAAGAAGGCCTGCTGGGCCTGCGCAAGGCCATGGGCCTGTACGCCAACCTGCGTCCTCTGCAGGTCTCGCCGGTGCTGGCCCACCGTTCGCCGCTGAAGAAGGAGATCGTCGAAGGCGTCGACCTGATCGTATTCCGCGAGCTGACCGGCGGCATCTATTTCGGAGAGAAGACCCGCACCGCCGACCGGGCCACCGACCTGTGCGAATACACCGTCGGCGAGGTCGAGCGCGTCGCCCGCGCCGCCTTCCAGACCGCCCAGCAGCGGCGCGGCAAGGTGACCTCGGTCGACAAGGCCAACGTCATGGAGACCAGCCGCCTGTGGCGCGAGGTCGTGACCCGCATCCATGCCGAGGAATTCCCGCGCATCGAGCTGGAGCACGCCCTGGTCGACTCCATGGCCATGCACCTGATCCGCAAGCCGCGCGAGTACGACGTCATCCTGACCGAGAACATGTTCGGCGACATCCTGTCGGACGAAATCTCGGTGCTGGGCGGGTCCATCGGCCTGCTGCCGTCGGCCTCGCTGGGCTCGGGCGGCCCGGGCCTATTCGAGCCCATCCATGGCTCGGCGCCCGATATCGCCGGTCAGGACAAGGCCAACCCGGTCGGGACCATCCTGTCGGCCGCCCTGCTGCTGCGTCACAGCCTGGGGCTGGAGGACGAGGCCGGCTCCATCGAGGCCGCCTGCGCCGCCGTGCTGTCGGCCGGCGCGGTCACCGCCGACCTGGGCGGGACCCTGGGCACCCGCGACGCCGCCAATGCGGTGATCGACGGCATCCGGGCGATCCACTGGGCCGCCGCCCATCGCGTCCAGATGCATTGGGCCTGAGGAAGAAACCGTGCCTTCGCCGCCGCAAATCCGGGGCGAAGGCGCAATTTTTCACCTTTCACTTGACGGACCCCGCCCTTGTCCGTCAGCCTTCTCCCGAACTTGAACTGAGCAGGTCCGCCGTGAACCGCCTCGACGCCCGCACCGCCATCGCCTCGACCGCCTCGTGCGGCGGCGCGACCGTGCGCGTCATTGGCATGACCGGTATGACCACCACCACGCCTCCGGCGGGGACAGGTTAGCGCGCACCGAAGCTCAGGAACGCAAAACCCAACCCCGCCCGGATCGCTCCGGGCGGGGTTTTTCTTTTCTCCCCCATCTCCTCGAAAGACCCCTCCCATGTCCGCCCAACTCGCCCTCCTCGACCGCCCGCCCGTCGCCCCGTCCGCCCTGGCCGGCCCCGAGGTCGTCGTCATGAAGTTCGGCAGCTCCGTGCTGGTCGATCCCGCCGACGCGCCCAAGGTCGCCTCCGACATCTACGCCGAGGTCCGCCGCGGCCGCCGGGTGGTGGCGGTCGTCTCGGCCCTCGCCGGACAGACGGACGTCCTTCTGTCGGAAGCCCGCGCCCTCGGCCTGGCCCACGACAACAGCATCCTCCCCGCCTATGTCGTGCAGGGCGAGGAGCGGTCCGCCGCCCTCGTCGCCCTGGCCTGCGACCGGGTCGGCCTCAGCGCCGTCACCCTGTCTGTCCGCGAGCTCGGCCTGGTCGCCGAGGGGCCGTGCGAGCATGCCCGCCCGGTGTCGCTGGACCGCGCCGCCCTCGACCGCGCCCTGCTGAAGCATGAAGTCGTGGTCGTCCCCGGGTTCGGCGCCCTGTCGCCCGCCGGCGATGTGGTCCTTCTGGGCCGCGGCGGGTCGGACCTGACCGCCCTCTTCCTCGCCGCCGAGCTGGAGCTCGACAGCGTCCAGCTGGTGAAGGACGTGGACGGGCTCTACGACCGCGATCCCAACGTCCATGCCGACGCCCGCCGCTACGATCAGGCCAGCTGGGCCGAGGCCAAGGCGCTGGGCGGCGGCCTGGTCCAGCCCGATGCGCTGGACCTCGCCGAGGCGCGCCGCCTGAAGGTCGAGGTACGCAACTATCTGGACGGCCACCGCACGGTCGTCGGCGCGGTCGGCGCCCCGCCTCGCGTCGCCCCGCCGCATCGCCGCCTGCGCGTGGCCGTCGCCGGCTGCGGCGTGGTCGGCGGCGGCGCCCTGGCCCGCCTGCTGGTCGATCCGCGCCTGGACGTGGTCGGCGTGCTGGTCCGCGATCCGTCCAAACCGCGCGACGTGCCCGGCGCCACGGACGCCCGCCTCGCCCCCCTGCTGGTCTCAAGTCCCGACGCCCTGCTGGCGCGCAATCCGGACATCGTGCTGGAGGCCCTGTCCGAAGCCGCCGCCGGTCATGCGGTGATCCGCGCCGCCCTGTCGCGCGGCGTCGATGTGGCTACGGCCAACAAACAGGCCGTCAGCGTCGATCCCGCCGGGCTGCTGGCCCTGGCCGAGGCCAATGGCGCGACGCTGCTCTGGTCGGCCTCCGTCGGCGGCGGCGTGCCCATGGTCGAGGCCGTGCGCGCGGCCCGCGTCGACGCCCCCGTCGCCGCCTTCGAGGCCGTGCTGAACGGCACCGTCAACTTCATGCTGGCCCGTCTCGGCGAGGGCGCGTCCTTCGATCAGGCCTTGTCCGAAGCCCGCGCCGCCGGCTTCGCTGAGGAGGATCCGTCGTCCGACCTGGAAGGCCTCGACGCCCTGGCCAAGGTCCGCCTGCTGGCCTTCGAGGCTTTCGGCCTCATGCCCGAGGAAGCCGACATCGCCCGCGACGTGCTGGATCCCGCCGCCCTTCCGCCCGCCGGCGCGCGTCAGCTCTGTCGCTGCGAGCTGAAAGACGGCAAGCTGGTCGCCAGCGTGCAGCTGGTTTCGGGTCCGCTCGATCCGCTGTTCGCGGAGCTGAAGGGAGAGGGCAACGCCTTGAAGGTGGTCTCGCACGACGGATCCGCGGTGCGCCGCCGGGGGCGCGGCGCCGGACGCTGGGCCACGGCCGAAAGCCTGTTGGCCGACCTGTCCGACCTGGCCGCCGCGCGCCTTGTCGAGCCCGCCTGACCATGGCCGTCTTCACCCCCGTCGAGGAGGCCGACGCCGAGCCCTTCATTAGTCGCTACGGGCTGAGCCTCGTCGCGCTCACGCCCATCGCCGAAGGGGTGGAGAACACCAACTACCGGCTCGACACGGACCAGGGCCGTTTCGTCCTGACCTTGTTCGAGAACCGCACGGACGCGGCCTCCCTGCCCTTCTGCCTGGGCCTGACCGCCCACGCCGCTGACAAGGGTCTGCCCGCCGCCCGCGCCCTGATCGACAGTGCCGGAGAAACGGTGGGCGAGCTGAACGGTCGCCCCGCCGCCCTCCTCGAATGGCTGCCCGGGGCGTGGAAGCGCAATCCGTCGCCGGCGGATCAGAGACAGGCCGGGGCGCTTCTGGCCCGCCTGCATCTGGCCGGCGCGGACTTTCCGCTCGAGCGTATCGATCCGGTCGGTCCGGCCGCACGCCGGGCCCTGTTCGAGCGCAGCCTGACCCGCGCGGGAGCCGCCGACCGCGCCCTGCTGGACCGGATGGCCCCCTGGGTGGTCGCGGGTTCCGACCCGGCCGCGGGCCTGCCGCGCGGTCCTATCCATGCCGACTATTTCCCGGACAATCTGCTGTTCGAACGCGACGCGCCCAGCGGCCTGATCGACTTCTATTTCGGCTGCACCGGCGCCTATGCCTACGACCTGGCCATCGCCCTCTCGGCCTGGGGCTTCGACGCCGACGGTCTGCCCCTCCCCGCGGCGCTTCAGGCCTTCCGCGCCGGCTACGAGTCCGTGCGTCCCCTGACCCTGGCGGAAGACGCCGCCTTGCCCGCCCTCGGCGCCGTGGCGGCCGTGCGGTTCACCCTGACCCGGCTGCATGACCGGCTTTTCCACGACCCGACTCGGCTGGTGACGCCCAAGGATCCGACGCCCTTCCTGCGACGGCTGGACTGGTGGACGGAGCAGGCGCTGGCGGCGTGACGTTGTTTTCTCCCTCCCCTCATGGGGAGGGTGGCTGTCGCGCAGCGACAGACGGGTGGGGAACGGCCGCACGGATACAAACCCCACCCTGTCGTCGCTGACGCGCCGACATCCCTCCCCACTTCGGGGGAGGGAGAAGTCTTACCCGATCGCGGCCAGCACCGCGTCCAGCGTCGCATCCACTGTCTCGAACCGCTCGGTCCGGCCTTCCAGACCCTGAAGCTGCGGCGGCCGTTCCGGCGCGAAGCCCAGCGCCGCCTCGACGCTGTCCGGGAATTTGGCGGGATGCGCCGTCGACAGGGCGACCACCGGTCCCGTCCGTTCGACGCGCCGCGCCGCGTGCAGGGCCACGGCGGTGTGCGGGCAGATCACCCGCCGGTTCTCCGCCCAGGTCCGGCGCATCTGCGCCACCGTTTCGTCTTCACTGACCGAAACGGCCGACACCTCGCGTCGAAGCGCCGCCAGCACGTCGTCCGGCAGGGTCACCCGCCCCTGCTTGGCGAAGTCCTCGAACAGGCCGCGCGTCAGGTCGGCGTCGCGGCCCGTGGCCTCGAACAGCAGCCGCTCGAAATTGGACGGCGCCTGCACGTCCATGCTGACGCTGGCGGTCGGCTCGGCCCGGGTCCGCTCATAGACCCCATCGTTCAGCGCCCGCACCAGGGCATCGTTGCGGTTTGTCGCCGCCACCAGGGCGCCGATCGGCAGGCCGCACTGACGCGCCACCCAGCCGGCGAAGGCGTCGCCGAAATTCCCCGTCGGCACGACATAGGTCGCCGGCTGCGCCAGCCGCGACGCGGCCGCGGCGTAGTAGGGTGCCTGTCCTGACAGCCTGGCCCAGTTGATCGAGTTGACCGAGCTGACGCGCCGGCCGGCCTTCAACGCCTGCACGCCCAGCAGGGCCTTCACCAGCCGCTGGCAGTCGTCGAAATCGCCGCGCACCGCCAGGTTCAGCACATTGGATGCCCCGGTCGTCGTCATCTGCAGCCGCTGCATCGGCGACACCCGGCCCAGCGGATGCAGGACCACCAGATCGATCCGGTCCGCGCCGGCGAAGGCGTTGACCGCCGCCGCGCCCGTGTCGCCGCTGGTCGCGGTCAGGAGCAGCAGCCGCTCGCCCGACGCCGCCAGCAGGCTCTCGGCCATTCCGGCCACCAGTTGCATGGCCAGGTCCTTGAACGCCGCCGTCGGCCCGTGGAACAGCTCCAGCACATGCAGGCCGGGCTCCAGCTCGACCAGCGGGACCACATCCGGATGCAGGAAGCGGTCCTGCACTCGTCGCGCGGCGGCGGCCAGCGCCCCCTCGGGCAGGGCCTCGCCGACAAAGGGGGTCAGCAGGCGGGTCGCGATCGTCGCATAGTCCGCCCCGCCGGCCGTCAGCTCCGCCAGATCCAGGCTCGGCCAGCGCGACGGCGCGAACAGGCCGCCGTCGGGCGCGATGCCGTTGATCACCGTGCCGGCGAAATCGGTCAGGGGCGAGCGGCCGCGGGTGCTGACGTAGGACAGGGACATGATCCCTTCGTCGGCAACTCCGGCGCGCCCGTCAATGACGGACAGGCGCGCCGGCGACGCTTTAGAACTTCAGGCGCACATTCACGCCCGCGGTGTGGCTTTCGATCTTGTCGCCGAACTCGCCGACGTAGTTCAGGCGCAGCGACAGGCCGTCGTCGTTTCCGAACCGGACGTCGGCCCCGACCCGCCACGCCTGCTCGTCGATCGGCGTGGTGATGAAGGCCGGCGCCGCATCCGGATTGGAGCCCAGCAGACGCATCGGAGCCACGAGTTCGTCTTCCGAATGGAAGACCCGGCCCACGGTGAGGACGGCCGAGGCGCTGGACGACTGCCCGTAGTCCGAACGGAAGCCGAAGGCGACCTCGGGGTTCAGGGCGCCGATCACCTCGGTGTCCGCGAAGCCCTCGACGCCCAGGCCGGCCATGCCGTCCTCGACGAAGCCGTCGCGGTACAGGGCCGTCACCGATCCCCGCAGGGCCGGGCGGGCATAGAAGGCGCCGGCGCCGAAGATGTGCGCCACCTCGGCGTCCATCCGCAGATAGCCGGTGTCGTTGTTCGACTCGCCCTTCAGCGGCTGGAAGACGTTGCTCAGGCGCGTCGTCTCGACGGCCTGCCAGCCGGCGCTGATGGACACGCCCATCTGGCCGCCGTCCGGCGCGGTCTGGCGCAGGCCGAGGCCGCCGTGGAAGCCGTCGCCCTCGAATACGGCCCGGCCGTTGTCCACGAAATTGTGGCCCAGGTCGTCGTAGCCCAGGGCTCCGCCCACCACCCAGCCCTGCCCGATCGGCTGTTCGAAGCCGGTGCGGAAGCGGGCGGCGGCGTCGGCGGTGATGCCGAAGAACTCGCTGTCGCCCTCGCGTTCGAACTCGCTCGTTTCGATCTGCGCCCAGACGCACCGGTCGCTCGCCGGGGCGATGTCCGAACCGCAGTTGAAGATCTGGTCGGCGAAATCACGCGAAGCGCTGAACTGCGTCACCGTCGGAGCCAGCAGAGGTTCCGGGTTCAACTCGTTGAAGATGTAGCGGTAAGCATCCTCGTCGCCGGCCTGGAGATTGCCGATCAGGGCCATCAGTTGGCCGATGCCCGACGACCCGCCGGCGGCGATGGCCGAGTCCATGTGGTAGCCGAGGGCCCGCCCGTTCCGGTTCAGGAAGTCCTGGCCGAAATGGGTGTTGAACGCGAGGTGCACGCCGTCGGCGTCCGCCTCGATCCGGTAGTCCATCGCCAGCGTGTCCTCGATCTCCAGACCGTGATCGACGCCCACGCCGCCGGTGGCGAACAGGGTGACGCGGTTGGAGTTCTCCAGCCAGGTCAGGACCACCTCGCCCGTACCGTCGACGGTGGCGTCGCCGGTCGCGTTGACCCGGTCCGAGGCATAGGGGCCGTAGGCCACGTCGAAGACCAGATGGCCGGTTCCCGTCTGCACGTAGTCGCCGTCCAGCGCGACCGTGTTGATGACCCGCGCGCCGTAATAGAGGTTGGTCGACGGATCGCCCTCGGCGTCCAGATCGCCGAACGTCGCCCCGCCGGCCAGATCGATCGGGGTCCGCGAGGCGCTGAGCCCCATCACGAAGTCGCCGGCGTTGGTGAACACGCCGCTGCTGCCCGGACCGTCCTGCAGGTCGATGGTGTTGAAGGCCAGGAAGGTGCCGCCCGCGCCGTTCAGCACCGCGTTGGTCCCCGACCCCAGGTCGATGTTGCCGAAGATCGCGCCGGTGTTCTCGACCCGATCATCGCCCGCGCCCGTGTCGATCGCTAGGCCCGAGACGGCCGAGACCGAGCCCGAGGTGCGGATCAGGTTGGACGCGCCGCCCGACAGGCGGACGCCGACGCCGGCGCCCGCGCCGCCCCGGAGCATGTTGTCCGACAGGACGGTGATGTTCCCCGCCCCCGTGCCGCCCAGGCTCTGGGCGAAGACGCTGATCGAATCCTCGCCCGGAGCGAAGACCACGCCCGAGACGTCGAGGTTGATCGCGCCGCCCGCGCCCGCGCCGCCGGCCGTGCCGGCGAAGACGCCGTCGATCCAGCCGCCGCCGCCGCCCAGGCTCTGGGCGATGACGCCATAGGCTCCATCGCCCATGACCACGATATTGCCGGTGTGGTTCAGGCCGATGACGCCGCCGTTGCCGCTGTTGGCGGCGTTCAGGTTCACCGTGGCGTTGTCGAAGGAGCCGAACACCGCCCCGCCGCCGCCGCCGATGGACTGCAGCAGCATGCCGTGCGAGCCGGCGCCGGTGGTCTGCAGGTCCCCGCTGTGGATCAGGTCGATGGAGCCGCCGTTGCCGGTCGCGCCCAGGGTTCCGCCCAGATTGACGATCGGCGCGTTGACGCCGCTCATCAGGGTGACGCCGCCGCCCGCTCCGATCGACTGCACGACCAGCAGGGGCGAATGATCGCCCAGGCTGATGCCCCCGCCGCTGAAGTTCGAGTTGATCACGCCGCCGTCGTTTCCGAGGCCGCCCGAAGCGCCCAGGCTGACGGTGACGACCGTATCGCCCGGCGCGGCCAGCGGATCGAGGATCACCGGCTGGACCATCGGGGTCAGGACGTCGTCCTTGTCCGTCAGGCTCGGTTGGACCTGCGGCCCGCCCGCCACGACGACGGGGCTGACCTTGGACGAGACGCCGGGCTGGGTCGCCGGGACCGGGCCGCTGTTCTTGGTCGACAGGGCCGGCATCACTTCCGGCGCCGGAGCGGCCGGAAGCGCCGGGGCGCCGTTGGCCGAGCCCGCGCCGCTGACGACGACGGTGGCGAAGCCGCCGCCGCCGCCGATCGACTGCAGGATGGCCCCCGCCGACAGGTCGCCCGAGGTGCCGATCCGGCCGACCTGGGTGCGGTTGATGGCGCCGCCGTCCGAGGTCTGGCTGTTGACCGCGCCGAGGGTGACGGAAACGTCGCCCAGCAGGGTCCCCGCCGGAGCGGTCAGATCCATGATGCCGCGCCCGCCGCCGCCGCCGATGCTCTGGAACAGGGCGCCGGGGGCGCCCTCGCCCACGGTGGTCAGGCTGCCCGAGTGGCCTCCCAGGATGTCGCCGCCCCTGTTGTCGACGCCGTCGATGCCGCCCAGGTCGATCTGGAACGCCAGGGGGGCCGCCGGCAGGATCACGGTCGGATCGTTCAGCGCGGCCAGGGTGGCCGACAGATTGACCGTGCCGCCGCCGCCGCCGACCGACTGCATGAAGGCGCCCACGCCGTGATCGCCGCCGACGCCGAAGGCGCCGCTGGTGTTCACGGTGACCGAACCGGCGTTCATGCCGCTGGCCCGGTCGGCGCCCGCGCGGGCCGCCACCAGGGGGTCCGCCGGGGGCGGAGGCGTCCCGGAACCGACGAAGGGCACGCCCGGCAGGCCGGTGACGCCCGAGAAGTCGAGCGCCAGGGTGCCGCCGCCGCCGTTGATGCTCTCGGCGTTGATGGCCATGGAGCCGGCGCCCAGCACGGTGATATCGCCGCTGTGGTTGACGGTGACCGAACCGCCGATCCCGCCCGCGCCGCCGCCGAAGACGCCGCCGATCAGGGCCGAGAGGGCGTTGCCGATCACCATGCTGCCCGGCTCGGCCGTCAGCGAGAAGCCGAGGTTGGCGTTGCCGCCGCCGCCGCCGATCGACTGGGCCTGGATGCCGTGCGCGCCCGCGCCGCGGGTGGTGATCGAACCGCTGTTGGTCACCTCGACCGCGCCGCCGTCGCCGCCGGATCCGCCGAAGCCGCCGATGGTGATCAGAGGGGCGTTGCCCGAGGCGCCGATGATCAGGTTGCCGGCGATGGCCATGCCGCCGTTGCCGCCCCCGCCGCCCAGCGACTGGGCGAAGATGCCGTGGGCGCCGTCGCCGGCCGTGTCGATGACCCCGGCGTTGTCCACGATGACCGTGCCGGCGGAGTTGCCCGACCCACCCGTGCCGCCATAGCTGAAGGTGAAGGTCCCACTGTCGGCGCCCGAACGCATCCCGGTCAGCGACAGGATGGACGAACCGTTGCCGCCGCCGCCGCCCAGCGACTGGGCGAAGATGCCGTAGGCGCCGTCGCCTTCGGTGATGATCAGGCCCGTGCCGGCCGCCGCCGTCGGACGGTTGATGACGGTGACGTCGCCGCCCGTGCCGCCGGAGCCGCCCGTGCCGCCGATCAGGACAGCCAGACGGTGCGTGACCTGCTCCGTGGTGGTGAAGCCGGCCACCACGTCGAGCACCAGCCCGCCGTCGCCGCCGCCGCCGCCGATGCTGTTGGCGCTGATCCCCGCCGCGTCGCGGCCGGTGGTCCAGATCGCACCCTCGTTCAGCACCTTGACGACGCCGCCGTAGCCGCCCGCGCCGCCGGACCCGCCGACGGAGACCGTCAGGTCGTTGCTGTTGCGCGAGCCCTGCAGGCGGGCGGTGATCGCCGCGCCGCCGATGCCGCCGCCGCCGCCGATGGACTGGGCGCGGATGCCGTTGGCGTTCACGCCCTCGGTGGTGATGACGCCGGTGTTGGTGACGTCGACCAGGTCGCCGAAGCCGCCCGTGCCGCCGCTGCCGCCGACATTGACCGACACGGTGTTGCTGGTGGCCGCGCCGGGCGAGCCCCCGACCTGGAAGGCCAGGGTGCGGGCGTGACCGCCCACGCCGCCGCCGCCGCCGATCGACTGCGCCAGGATGCCGTCGGAGTTCGCGCCATAGGTGGCGATGCGGTCGTCGTTGGTGACCGTGACGACGCCGGCCTGACCGCCCGTGCCGCCCGTGCCGCCGATGCCGACGGCGGCCGCGCCCGCGGCGCGCACGATGGCGTTCGCCCCCGTGCCGCCGACACCGCCGCCGCCGCCGACCGACTGGGCCAGGATGCCGCGCGAGTCGTCCTGACGCGTGACGATCTGGGCGTGGTTGAACACATCCACCGCATTGCCGGTCGCGCCGGAGCCGCCTTCCAGGCCGACCGACAGGCCGGCGCTGTAGCCTTCGGCTTGCTGGCCCGTGCCGCTGGTGTGCGCCGCGCCGATCGTGAACGAACCGCTGGAGCCGCCGCCGCCGCCGATCGACTGGGCCAGGATGCCCGACGACAGCCTGCCGTTGGTCTCGATGGCGCCGTCCGCGGTGACGGTGACGTGGCCGCCGTCGCCGCCGGTGCCGCCCAGGCGGCCGATCACCAGGTTCATGTTGTTGCGCGACAGCGGACCCATCGCCAGGTCGAACGAGGCGTTGCCGCCGCCGCCGCCGATGGACTGGGCCCGGATGCCGGAGGAGTTGTAGCCCTCGGTGCCGATATTGCCCGTGTGATCGACGGTGACGGACTGGCCGATGCCCGCCGCGCCGCCGCGTCCGCCCAGGGCGAAGCTGACCGAGTTGGCGTTGCGCATCAGGCCGAGGCTGAGGTTCAGGAACGAGCTGCCGCCGCCGCCGCCCAGCGACTGGGCGTGCAGGCCGTCCGCGCCGGAGCCGGTGGTGAAGATGTTGCCCGCATGGGTGACCTCGACAATGCCGCCGTCGCCCGCGTCGCCGCCGTTGCCGCCGATAGCGACCGTGGCAGCCATGGCCGCGTTCTGGCTGGGCGTGCGGTTGGTCAGGGCCAGGGCCATGTTGATCTGGGCCGCGCCGCCGCCGCCGCCGACCGACTGGGCCAGCAGGCCGGTCGAGCCGTCGCCGAAGGTGCGGATCAGATGAGGATCCGCCACGCCGCCCAGGCCGCCCTGGTAGCCGCGAACCACGGTGACGTCGCCGCCGTGACCGCCGGCGCCGCCCGAGCCGCCGATGCCGACAGCCACCGGCTGGCCGTTCGGCGCGATGGCGCCCACCGCGTTGATGCCGCCCACGCCGCCGCCGCCGCCGATCGACTGGGCCACCACGCCCATCGAGCCGCTCGCGTAATCAACCGCCACGAACCGGTTCAGCCCGGTCAGGGGATCCGTCTGCAGCCGCGCATTGACCAGCACGTCGCCGTTCGAGGTCAGGTCCACGTCGCCCGCGTCGGCGCCCGCGCCGCCGTTGCCGCCCATGCCTGCCGCGAAGGCGAACCCGTTGGTCCGGCTTTCGCCGCCCGCCAGCGAGATGTTGGCCGCCACGTTCAGGGCGCCCGCGCCGCCGCCGCCGGCGACGCTCTGCACCAGGATTCCGGTCGAATTCGTGCCCTCGACCATGACCTGGCCGTTCTGGACCACGGTGACGTCGCCGCTGATGTTGCCCGCGCCGCCGAAACCGCCCAGGCCGAAGACCAGCGAAGGCTCGGTCGTCGAGGGGTCAGAGGTGAAGCCGCCCGAGATGTTGATCCCGCCCGCGCCGCCGCCGCCGCCGACCGACTGGATCAGCAGGCCGCGCGAGTTCACGCCGCTGGCGAAGACGTCGGCGTCGATGTCCGCCGTCACGCCCATGCCGAAGCCGCCGCCGCCGCCGAAGCCGCCGATACCGGCGACCAGCTGGCCGTCCATCGAGATGCCGCCGGAGACGTTGATGCCGCCCGCGCCGCCGCCGCCGCCGATGGACTGGGCGCCCACAGCGATCCGGTCGTCGCCGACCGAGACGACCTGCACCCGGTTCGCGCCCGGCGCCCGGATGGTCAGCTCGACCTCGCCCGCGTCGCCGCCCCCGCCGCCGAAGCCGCCGATGCCGAGCGCCGCCGTGCGGCTGGCGCCGCCGCCGGCGCCGGGGACCGTCAGGCTGATCTGGCCGGTGACGTTCAGGCCGCCCTGGCCGCCGCCGCCGCCGACCGACTGGACCAGCACGCCGTGCGAGCCGTTCGACCGTTCGCGATAGCCCGGAATCGTGAAGTTCAGACCCGGGAAGATGCCCGACAGGTCGATCGGGGCATGGACGATGTCCGTGCCCACGCCGTTGGCGATGACATTGCCGGTGATGGTGGCGGAGGCGCCCTGCGCCGTGCCGCCGCCGCCGCCGAAGCCGCCCAGGCCGAAGCCGAAGCCGCCTGCCGTGCCCCGCGTCGTCCCGGCGATGCCGCCGGTGACGTTCAGGCCGCCCGAACCGCCGCCGCCGCCGACGCTCTGGACGATCACGCCGTCCGAGTTGGCGCCGCTGGTGAAGGTGTCGCCGGTCCGGACCAGGGTGACGGATTCGGAATTGCCGCCGCCGCCGCCGAAGCCGCCGATGCCGATGCCCACGGTGCCCGCCGTGCCGAGGCCCAGGGCGATCGAACCGTTGACGTTCAGTCCGCCCGCGCCGCCGCCGCCGCCCAGTGACTGGACGGTCACGCCGTCAGCCTCGTCGCCCTCGGTCTGGTAGTCGCCGATGACAGAGGCGGTGACCACGTCGCTGTAGCCGCCCACGCCGCCGAAGCCGCCCAGGCCGAAGCCCGCGGCGACCGCCGCGCTGTTGCCGGCGCTGATGGCCACCTGGCCGGTGATGTTCATGCCGCCCGAGCCGCCGCCGCCGCCGACCGACTGGATCAGGGCGCCGTAGGAGCCGCGTCCCAAGGTGTTGACGTCGCCCGTCAGGGCCGCGGTCACGATTCCGGCGTAGCCGCCGCCGCCGCCGAAGCCGCCCAGGCCGACGCCGATCACGCCGTTGACGCCCTGGCTGGCGCTGAAACCGCCCGTGACGTTGAAGCCGCCCGCGCCGCCGCCGCCGCCGACCGACTGGATCAGGGCCCCGTGGGCCTCGTCCCCGCCGGTGATGATGTCGCCGGTCAGTGTCGCGGTCACATTGCCTGCATGACCGCCGGATCCGCCGAAGCCGCCGACGCCCACGCCCAGCACGCCCGCGCCCCCGCCGCTGTCGATCGACAGGCTGACGCCGCCGGTGACGTTGAAGCCGCCGGCTCCGCCGCCGCCGCCGATGCTCTGGATGCTGGTGCCGAACGAGCGGTCGCCCAGCGTCAGGATATCGCCTGTGAAGGTGGTGGTGACGTCACGCGCGAAGCCGCCGCCGCCGCCGAAGCCGCCCACGCCGACCAGAATGTTGCCGGCTATCGTCTTGGAGCCCGCGATGCCGCCGGTGATGTTGAAGCCGCCAGACCCGCCGCCGCCGCCGACCGACTGGACCAGCAGGGCCGAGGCGTCGTGACCGTGTGTCTCGATATCGCCGTTGATGGTGGCCGTGACCACCTCGCCGTCGCCGCCCAGGCCGCCGCCGCCGCCCACGCCGACGCCGATGTTGCCGGCCCCGTCCTTGGCCACGCCGATGCCGCCGGTGATGTTGAAGCCGCCGTTGCCGCCGCCGCCGCCCAGGCTCTGGGCGGTGACGCCGCGCGAGAAGTCGCCGAGGGTCAGGACCGCGCTCAGGTCGTCGTTCGGATCGGCCACGCCGACGTTGACGTTCAGGGTCACGGCCCCGCCGTCGCCGCCGATGCCGCCCTGCCCGCCGACGCCCACGCCGACGGTGCCGGCGCCGTTCGCCGCCACCGCGATGCCCGCCGAGACGTTGAAGCCGCCCGAGCCGCCGCCACCGCCGACCGACTGCGCCAGGATGCCGTCGCTGTCGCGTCCGGCGGTCTGGGTCGTCCCTGTCACGTTCAGGGTCGTGTGGCCGGCGTTGCCGCCGCCGCCGCCCGAACCGCCGACGCCGACGTTGATCGCGCCCGAAATCTGGGCGTTGGCCGAGATGCCGCCCGAGATGTTGAAGGCGCCCGCGCCGCCGCCGCCGCCCAGGCTCTGGGCCACGATGGCGTCGGATTGCGCGCCCAGGGTGGTGACGTCGCCATTGACCGTCGCGGTCACCCGGACCGCGTTGCCGCCCGTGCCGCCCGCGCCGCCCAGGCCGACCGACAGGCCGATCCCGCCGCCGCCCGAACCGACGATATTGCCCGAGACGTTGAAGCCGCCCGCGCCGCCGCCGCCGCCGACCGACTGGGCCAGGAAGCCGCCCGACTGGTCGCCCTCGGTGCGAATGCCTACCGCCGTGGCGTCCACCGTGCCGGCGTGACCGCCGCCGCCGCCCGCGCCCCCCAGGCCGACCGAGACCGCGCCCGCGTAGCTGCCGCCGCCGCCGATCGTGCCGGCGACATTGAAACCGCCCGAACCGCCGCCGCCGCCCAGCGACTGGATGACCACGCCGGCCGACTGGTCGCCCTGCGTATAGACCTGGCCGAAGGCGTCGCCGATCACGGCCATGCCGTCGCCGCCGCTGCCGCCCGCGCCGCCCAGGCCGAAGGCGCCCGCGCCCCCGAAGGTGCCGCCGCCGCCGATGGAGCCGCTGACGTTGAAGCCGCCCGAGCCGCCGCCGCCGCCGACCGACTGGACCAGCAGGCCGCCGGACTGGTCGCCATGGGTCCAGATGGTGTCCGCGCTGCCGGTCACGGTCCCGGCGTTGCCGCCGCCGCCGCCCGAGCCGCCCAGACCGATGGACAGGCCGCCGCCGAAGGTGCCCGCCGCGCCGATGGAGCCCGCGACATTGAAGCCGCCCGAACCGCCGCCGCCGCCGACCGACTGGACGGTCACGCCGACCGACCGGTCGCCGAAGGTTTCGACGCCATCGCGGATATGGCCGGTCACCGCGCCGCCGATGCCGCCCGAACCGCCCGAACCGCCGACGCCCGCGGAAGCGCCGAAGGACGCCGTGCCCGCGGCCGTGACCGCCGCCGAAACGTTGAAGCCGCCGCCGCCGCCGCCGCCGCCGACCGACTGGATCAGCGCGCCGCCCGCGTCGTCGCCGCGCGTCAGAATCGTCCCGTCGAAGGTCGCGTCGACGACGCCGCCGTTTCCGCCGACACCGCCCGAACCCCCGACGCCGACCGAGACCGAGCCCGAGACCCCGCCCGCGCCGGAGCCGCTCACGGCCACGGTCCAGCCGCCCGTACCGCCGCCGCCGCCGACCGACTGCGCCACAAGCCCGGTCGAGAACTGACCGTCCGTCTGGATCGCGCCGCCCGAGTTGACGTCGACCTCGCCGCCCAGACCGCCCGCGGCGCCTGAGCCGCCCAGGGCCAGGGCGAAGGCGCCCGAAATCGTCTCGCCGCCCGAGAAGGCCATCGACAGGGCGAAGCCGCCCGAACCGCCGCCGCCGCCCACCGACTGGGCGAACAGACCTTCGGCGTAGTCGCCGTCGGTGATGATGGTGACGTCGCCGTCGACCATCACATGGCCGCCGTGACCGCCCGTGCCGCCGTTGCCGCCGACCGCCGCGCTGGCGCCGATCGCATAGCCGAACGAGGTCTGGGTCGCGAAGCCGCCCGAACCGCCGCCGCCGCCCACCGACTGGGCGAAGACGCCGCGGGACCGGTCGCCCGTGGTGTAGATGACCGGCGACACCGACTGGGTGACGCCGCCGACGGTGACGGTGCGGTTGAAGAAGTTGACATCGACATCGCCGCCGAGGGCGCCCGTGCCGCCCGTGCCGCCGATGGCCACGCCGGCGAAGGCGCTGACCGAGTTGGAGATGCCGCCGTTGCCGCCGCCGCCGCCCACCGATTGGGCGAAGACGCCGTGCGCGTCGTCGCCGTGGGTGGTCAGGTTATTGGAATTGTTGACGGTCACCAGGCCGGACAGGGCCCCGGCCCCGGCGCTGCCGCCGATGGTCAGGAACACCCCGCCCGCCGATCCGCCGTCGCCGCCGCCGCCGCCCACCGACTGGACCTGCAGGGCGTGCGACCGGGCGCCGAAGGTTTCGACAGCGCCGTTGTTGGTGACGGTCACCGCCGCGCCGGTGCTGGCCGAGGTGCCGCTGCCGCCCAGGGTGACCAGACCGCCGCCGTCGCCGCCCGCGCCGCCGCCGCCGCCCACCGACTGGGCGAAGACGCCACGCGCGAAGCCGCCGTGAGTGGTGATCCGGCCGTCGTTGTTGACGGTCACGACGTTGCCGTTGCCGCCGACGCCCCCCGAGCCGCCCAGCGCGGCCACGCCGCCGCTGGTGGATCCGGTGCCGCCGCCGCCGCCCACCGACTGGGCGAAGATGCCGTCGCCGCCGCGGCCCCAGGTGGTGATTTCACTCGCGCTCGTGGTGGTCACGGTGACCGTTCCGGCGCCGCCGGCGCCGCCGCCCGAGCCGCCCAGGGCGACCACGGCCCCGGTTCCCAGCGCATTGCCGCCGCCGCCGCCGATCGACTGGGCGAAGATGCCGCGCGCGTCGCGCCCGACCAGCCCCGTCGTATCCGTGCTGCTGCCGACGGAGATGACCGCGCCGCTGTCCACGGTGACGTTGCCGCCCGTGCCGCCGCTGGCGCCGCGCGAGCCGACGGCCACGACCAGGGCGCCGCTGACGCCGCCGTTGCCGCCGCCGCCGCCGATCGACTGGGCGAAGATGCCGTGCGAAGCCTCGCCGGTGGTGGTGATGAAGGTGCCGTTCTGGGCGAAGACTTGGGCGATCTGCCCGTTGCCGCCCGTGCCGCCGCCCGATCCGATCGTGCCCAGGCCGACGCTGAAGCCGCCTTCGCCGCCGCCGCCGCCGATCGACTGGGCGAACAGGCCGTAGGCGGCCCGGCCCGAAGTATAGACCTCGGACCCCGTCTGGGCGCGCACGATCGCCGTGCCGCCGTTGCCGCCCGCCGCCCCGTCCGAGCTGAAGGTCACCAGACCCCCGGCGTTGCCGGCGTCGCCGCCGATGCCGCCGATGCTCCGGGCCGTCACGCCGGAAGAGCCGTCGCCCGTGGTGGTGATGCGGCCGTAGTTGATCGCTTCCGCCGCGCCGCCGTGGCCGCCGGTGTTGCCCGAGCCGCCGCTGCCGAACAGGCCGTAGCTGCCGCCGCCGCTGCCCGCGCCGCCGCCCAGCGACTGGGCGTAGACGCCGTGCGAGGCGACGCCGCTGGTGGTGATGTTGCTGTAATTGGTGACGGTCGCGCTGCCGCCCGCGCTGCCGCTGCCGCCCGACCCGCCGGTGGAGAAGCCGTAGCCCGAACCGCCGGCGCCGCCGACGCCCGCCCGGCTCTGGGCCATGACGCCGTGCGAGCCGTTGCCCGAGGTCGAGATGGTTCCGACGTGCGAGGTCAGGTTGACGTTGCCGCCCTCGCCGCCCCGCCCGCCCGAGGCGCCGCTGGCGCCCAGGTAGCCGTCGCCGCCCGAGCCGCCGTTGCCGCCCACGCTGGCCACGATGATGCCGGGACGACCGTTGGACGCGGTGCTGATATTGCCATGCGCGGCCGTCACATCGACCGTGATGTCGGCGCCGCGCGAGCCGGCGCCGCCCGAGTTGGCCGAAACGAACAGGGCGCCGTCCCGTCCGCCGCTCCCGCCCGCAGCCTGACGCACGTCGGTGTAGGCGTTGTTGTCGCCCGCCCCTGTGGGGACCGGCAGCGGGCCGGCGGGCCCGCCGCCGGGATTGGTGCTCAGCGTCGTGACCGTGTTGACGACCTCGCCGTTGGCCAGCGTCACCGAGACGACCCGGCCCGAGACCGTGGTCTGGGACGCAATGGCCGAGGTCACCGCGGGGTTGGCGGGACTCGGAAGGTGCGCGCCGACGGTGATGGTGGTCAGGATGAACTGGTCGCCGGTCACGATCACCCCGTTGGGGACCACGGCGGTGACGGTGACGTTCAGGCCGGTGACCGGATGCACGATGGTGTCGCCGACCGCGATCGACAGCGGGCTGACGATGACCGGGGCGCTGACCGGCGGCGCGTCCGTCGCGGCGGCCGCGGCCATGGGCCAGAAGGCGGCGCCGGCGGCGACGAGGGCGGCGATGCGGCGCAGGTTGCGGGCCAGGCGGCGGTTCCGGATCGTGTCGCCGACGCGGGGACGCCGGGTCTCGCTCGCCAGCGCCATGCGCGCGCAGAGGCGCTGCAGCGAGGCGCGCAGCAGGCCGTCGATATCGTCAGGATGGCCGGCCAGCAGTTCGCACAGGCTGTCCAGCTCGGCGATCGAAGCCTGTCGGGACCGAGCCGGAATGCGTTCCGGGTCAAGATTGCCGGCCAGCTGATCCACCAGCAGCGCGACACGCGCCAACCGGTTCGCCCTTGCGGAACGCCCCATAACCTTAACCCCTGGTTATCCACCCCGTAGAAACACCTAGCACGCAAATGTGCACAAGGCGTTTCGCTTCTAGATAGAACAGTTAACCTTACTCAGGGGATTGCGACAAATCGGCAGGACGAGGCGGCCGCCAGCGTCAAACAACGTTGCTGGAAGCCCGCGGGATCGGGCTTCACGCCGGTGTCGATCCAGCCTTCGAGCGCGGTCAGGGCGGTCAGATAGCCGCCGTCCTCCAGCTTGCTGTGCTGGTCTTCGTCGGTCAGCGCCTGCGCCAGCAGGTCCGACCGGCCCGCCCGCGCGACCGTCTCGGCGTACATCGCTTCGGCCTGCCAGGTGACGGTCGGGTCGTGGCGGGCGTGGATGCTCACGGTCGGGGCGACGATCAGGCCGGACAGGTCGGCGTCATAAGCCAATTGCGCCACCGCTCGCGGATCCGCCGTGAACCGCTCGACGCCCGCGTTCAGGGCGGCGTCGTCGGAAGAGCCGCTGTAGACCGTGCGGCTGTTGTCGAACGGATTCAGCCCGCCCAGCCGCTTCTGCACCAGATCCTGGAACAGGAAGGTGGCCCAGTTCATGTGGGCGACGAGTTCGTCTTCCTCGACGCCGGTGACCGCCAGAATATCGCGCAGGCGGCGCGTCTGGTCAGCGCGGCGGTCGCGCTGGGACAGGCCCACCCCGGTGCACTCCACGATCCGGCGGCGCAGCTCGGCCCGGGTCATCGTGGCGTTGGCCGGCAGCCCCTGCCACACCGGATAGGCGCCGTCCTGCCGCGAGGGGTGGTTGCCGCAATAGAACTGGTAGACCGCCCGCAGGTCGGCCCGGAACTGATAGGCCCGCGTGCCGCCCATCAGCACGCCGTTGGTCAGCAGCACGCCGTCGTAGTTCAGCCGGCCGGTCTCGTCCTTGCCGTACAGCTCCGCCGCCTTGGCCGCGACGTTGCCGCCCCATGACTGGCCATGCAGGATGGTGCGCGCGGGGCGTCCGAACTGGTCCCAGAATATCTTGCGGCTGTTGTCCGCGTCCTCGGCGGCCATGCGCACGCCGTAGCCGCCCCGGCGGTAGGTCGATCCGATCCAGGCATAGCCCTGCTTCACCATCACCGAAAACCGGTCCAGGTCCTCCAGGGAGTCCGGGGCTTCAGGATCGCCGGTGCGCGGACCGCCGTGGGCGTGGACGATCAGCTCGTGGTTCCACGCCGTCGGCATGGCGATGATGTACCAGGCGCCGTTGACGTCCCGGCCAGACAGGCACCGGACCTCGCGCCCCACCGACGCCGGGCAGGCGATCGGCGTCTGCTCGCCGGCCGTCAGGGGTGACCGGGCTTGCAGGGCGACAGTCTGGGCGCACGCCGCCGACGGGACCGCCAGCATCAGGGCTCCGATCAGTCCGGCCAGTCGCTTCATGAGGGCTCCGCGCATGCAGGTCCGGCGCGGACCGTTGGATCCGCGCCGGTTCAGTTCAGTCTCAGAACGTCTTGGAAATGTCGACGTACAGGTAACGGCCGTAGGGGCGCTGGACCGAGCCCAGATAGCCGCCGTCGGCCAGCGACGGCCCCTCGTCGGTCAGGTCCCGCACGCCGACGCGAAACTCCGTCCCGGCGGCGGCGCCGAACTGGTCCTCGAACGTGTACTGGCCGTACAGGTTGAAGACCGTCTGGTCCGACACCTTCCACGGCGTGCCCGTCGCGCTCAGCAGGCTCGTCTGGAAGACCTCGCTCACATACTGGGTCGAGGCCCCGACCCGCCACGGGCCGTGCCGCCAGGTGAAGCTGGCGTTGATCTTCCATTCCGGACGGCCGTTCTGGGCGATCAGCTGGCTGGAGTCCGGCAGCGGGGTCAGGGCGTTGATGGTCCCGGCCGCGCGGGCCGCGTACAGCGAGTCCACGATCGGACCCGGCGCCCGCGAGAAGGTCAGCAGTTGCTGGGCGTTGGCGCGGAAGATGAAAGTGCCCCACTCGGTGCGGCGCTTGGCCCACGAGAAGCCGAAGTCTATGCCTTCCACCGTCTGCGGCAGCAGGTTGATGAACCGGTCGCTGATGGTCTGGGCCGTGCCGACCGCGGCCAGGCCGGTGCCGGCGAACAGGTCGATGTCGTCCTGGTTCGGCGCCGAGCGCACCACGTTCGGATTGGTCTGGCCCTGCACCCGGTTCAGATACTCCAGCGCCAGGGCCGTCTGGGCGCCCAGCAGGCCGACGATCTGCTCCTGCTCGATCTTCCAGCGGTCGACCGTGAAGGTGAAGTCGCCCAGCACTTCCGGAAGGAAGGTCGGCTGGAACACCAGGCCGTAGGACCAGTTGGTGCTCTCTTCCGGCTGCAGGTCCGGATTGCCCGCGATCTGCAGCGAAACGCTGGCGGTGCGGGTGCACTGGGTCATGTTGGCGATCGTGCCCTTGCGGATGTCCGCCTCGCAGCGGATGAAGTCCGGGGCGCTGGCCAGACGGGCGTACTGGGTGGCGTTCACCTGCTCCAGGTTCGGGGCGCGGAAGCCTTCCGAGTACGAACCGCGGAGGCGCAGGCCGTCGACCACGTCCCAGGCGACGGCGATCTTCGGTTTGGCGACCGAACCGAAGTCCGAATAGTGCTCGACCCGACCCGCCAGCTGCACGTCGACGCTCTGCACCAGCGGGATGTTCATCTCGGGCGAGACCACCGGGATGGCGAACTCGACGAAGGCGCCCGACACGGTGCGGTCGCCCTTGGTGTCCGGGTTGGGGCTGACCGCCGACACGTTCGACAGATTGGTCTCGCCGGTCACCATGTCGACGAAGGTGTTGGTGCCGTCCAGGTTCTCGTCGCGGTCGTCGCTCTGGGTCTCGCGACGAAGCTCGACGCCCGCCGCCACGCCGACCGGACCGCCGGGCAGCTGGAACAGGTCGTTGCGCGACATCTTGAAGTCGGCCAGCGCCAGGGTCGTGCGCGACAGGCGGCGCATGTCGAAGACGATGGCGTCGATCGCCGCCTGCGACGAGGGCGTACAGTCGTTGTAGCTGGGCGTATCCACGCAGCCGCCGTTGAACGGGTTGTAGGCGTCGGGCGTGGACAGGGCGAGCTGCTGCTGCAGCTTGGTCATGTTGATGTTGGGCGAGATGTCCTCGGCTTCGGCCTCGGAGTACAGCACCGCGCCTTCCCAGTCGAAGCCGCGCCATTCGCCGCGCAGACCGCCCAGGATGCGCGTCTGGTAGTTCTTGACCGTCACCTCCTGGAACCCGGCGTCGGCGAAGCGGTAGTTGCCCAGGCGCACGGCCAGGCCGCCGGCGGGGACGTGGGTCAGGTTGGGCAGGCGGTTCGGGTTCGGCTGACCGTTGATCGTCGTCGGGCCGAACGGGTTCCAGTAGTTGGTGGCCGGAATCCACAGGCCGTTCAGGTTCACAACCGGCGGCTGGATCGCCTTGCTCTCGGCGGCATAGAACGACAGCTCGCCGAAGGCCGTGATGTTGTCCGTCAGGTCATAGTGGCCGGTCAGGTAGATGTTGGCGCGCTCGACCGACGGACGGACCGTGGTGCCCTTGCGGGTGTCGAAGCGCATCTCGCGGTTCACGCCGTTATAGGCCGCCGCCCCGCTGACCAGGCAGGTCGCGCCCAGGTCCACGCCGACGCAGCCGAAGCTCTCCGGCTGATAGTGGAAGGCCCCGGCGGCGGTCGTCAGGACAACGCCGTTCGAGCGCGGACGCGTCGCCGTCGTCACGGGGGCGATGCTCAGCGCGGCCCAGGTCGTATGCGACGAGCGGCCGTCCGGCACGGTCGAGGTCTGATAGCCGTCGAAGCCCGAGAAGAAGCCGCGCATGTCGTCGCTGGACGTGAAGTCCTGCTCGTCCGCCATCAGCTGGGTGCGGTCGGCGTAGTTGAGGAACAGCGAAAGGTTGCCGCGGTCGAAATTCTTGCCCGCGAAGACGTTGAACTCGAACTCGCGCAGGCCCGTGCCCTCGGCGCCCCCGTAACGGGTCTGCAGCGTCAGGCCGTCGAAGTCGTCCTGCAGCACGGTGTTGACCACGCCCGCCACCGCGTCCGCGCCGTAGATGGCCGCGGCGCCGTCCAGCAGCACCTCGACACGCTCCAGGCCCGCCACCGGAATGGCGTTGGAGTTGTAGCTCAGCACCGGCACCGTGCCGGTGTCCGAGGTGCCCTGGCTGGTCGGGTGCTGCACCATCCGGCGGCCGTTCACCAGCACCAGGGTGTTGCCCACGCCCAGCGAGCGCAGGTTGACCGAGTTCACGTCGCCGCGCGCCGAGTTGGAGGTCTGCGGGTTGTTGGCGCTGTCGAACAGCACGTCGCCCATCTGCGGGATCGAACGCATCAGATCGTCGCCTGACACCGCCCCGACGGCGTCCATCTGCTCGCGGTCGACCACCACTACCGGCAAGGCGTTGGTCGTCGAGGCGCCGCGGATCTGCGAGCCGACCACGACCACTTCGCCCAGATCGGCGGCGCTCTCCTGCGGCGACTGCGCCCCCTGGGGTGCGGTCTGGACCGGAGCCTCCTGAGCGGCCGCGACGCCTGCGCTGAGCAGGGCCACAACCGCCGCGCCGCCCAGCAGCGCGCCTCTATGCATCGACTTCATTCCCGTTCCTCCCAGTTAACCCCCAGCCGTTTCTCAGTCGGCTGTAAGAGCTTCCTTGTCCCCCGGCCCTGCGGCCGGATCCGGCGGCGCGGCGAGCGCCTTCGGTTGTGATTTCAGCGCGGCGTGGAGCGCGTCGCGGTCCAGCTCGCCCTCCCAGCGGGCGACGACCAGGGTCGCCACCGCATTGCCCACGAAGTTGGTCAGCGCCCGGCACTCGCTCATGAAGCGGTCGATGCCGAGGATCAGCGCCATGCCGGCCACCGGCACGCTCGGCACCACGGCCAGCGTCGCGGCCAGGGTGATGAAGCCGGCGCCGGTGATCCCGGCCGCGCCCTTTGAGCTCAGCATGGCGACCAGCAGCAGCAGCACCTGCTGCTCCAGGCTCAGCTGGATGTTCATGGCTTGGGCGATGAACAGCGCCGCCAGCGTCATGTAGATGTTGGTGCCGTCCAGATTGAACGAATAGCCCGTCGGCACGACCAGCCCGACCACCGACTTCGGCGCGCCGGCGGCTTCCAGCTTCTGCATCAGGCTGGGCAGCGCGGCTTCGGACGACGAGGTGCCGAGCACCAGCAGCAGCTCTTCCTTCAGATAGCCGATCAGCTTGAAGATCGAGAAGCCGTTGGCGCGGCAGACGAGGCCGAGCACGCCCAGCACGAAGACCAGCGAGGTCAGGTAGAAGGTGGCGATCAGGGCGATCAGATTGGCGATCGACGCCAGCCCATAGGCCCCGATGGTGAAGGCGAAGGCCCCGAAGGCCCCGATCGGCGCGGCCTTCATCAGGATGGCGACCAGGCGGAAGATCACCTGGCTCAGCGACTCCAGCGCCCGCACCACCGGCTGGGCCGGCGCGCCGACGATGGCCAGCGAGATGCCGAACAGGATCGACACGAACAGGGTCTGCAGGATGTTGCCCTCGACGAAGGCGCTGATCAGCGTCGTCGGGATGATCCCGGTCAGGAAGCCGACGATGGTCGTCTCGTGCGCGGCGGCGGCGTACTGCGCCACGGCCCCGCTGTTCAGCGTCGACGGATCGATGTTCAGCCCGCGGCCCGGCTGGACCACATTGGCGATCACCAGGCCGATGATCAGGGCCAGGGTCGAGAAGACAAAGAAGTAGGCGAACGCCTTGCCGGCCACCCGGCCGACGCGTTTCAGGTCGCTCATCCCGGCGATGCCGGTCGAGATCGTCAGGAAGATCACCGGGGCGATGATCATCTTCACCAGCTTGATGAAGGCGTCGCCCAGCGGCTTCAGGTCTTTACCCAGCTCCGGCCAGAAATGGCCGATGAGCCCCCCGGCGACGATGGCCGCGAGGACGAGCACGTACAGGCTACGGTACCAGGGCTTGCGCGCGGCGCCTGCCTCCGGCGTGGATGTAATCTGGATCAAAAGACCCTCCCGAAGAGACCGCTTGCCGGTCCCGGTTCGATTCACCGTCTGATGCGGTGACGTGGGGTCATTATCGTGAGCCCCGGTCCGGCCTCGCAAGCGAAAGGCCAGAATCGTCTACCGCGTTGACTTTCCTACGCTTACTGGCCGTTTCGCGCTTGCAAAAAACGCGATTTGAGCGGATTCCCGCACACGCCGTCTCGACATATGTGCGAAATCCCGCATTAGTCCTTCCATGCCCCGTTTTCTCGATTCCGCACAGGGCCAGTGGCGGGTCTTCGCCGTCTTCTGGCTGGTCATCGCGGTCGTCGCCGCCATGGTCGCGGGCGAGGTTGCGCGGCGCGAGGCCCGGGCCGAGGCCCTGCGTCAGGCGGCCACCGCCACGGCCCTGCACGCCGCCGTCCTGCGCAGCGAACTGGAGCGGCATCGCTCCCTGCCGATGGTCCTGGCCCAGGATCCCGACCTGCAGGCCCTGCTGGCCCGCCCGGACACCGAGGCCGTCGATCGGCTGAACCGCAAGTTCGAGGGGCTGACGCGCGAGACCCGCGCCGCCGTCATCTATGTGCTGGACGCCCGCGGCCTGGCCCTGGCCGCCAGCAACTGGAACCAGCCGATCAGCTTCGTCGGCTCCGACTACCGCTTCCGGCCCTATTTCTACGAGGCCATGCGCGACGGTCAGGCCAGCTTCTTCGCCCTGGGCACGGTCAGCGGCCGTCCCGGCCTCTACCTCTCGCGCCGTATCGCGGGCGCCGACGGACGCCCCCTCGGCGTCATCGTCGCCAAGGTCGAGTTCGACGCCCTGGAGACCGAGTGGCGCGCCTCGGGCGAGCCGACCTATGTCACCGACGGCGACGGCGTGGTGCTGATCACCACTGTCTCCGACTGGCGGTTCCACACCACCGGCGCCCTGCGGCCCGACCGCCGCCGGCGTCTGGCCGTCGACCAGACCGCGGGGCGCGCCGACCTGTCGGCCCTGCCCTTCGAAGCGCTCGCCCCCGGCCTGATCCGCCTGTCCCGCAACGTGCCGCCCGATCTCTACGCCCGCGCCTCCGCCCCGATCCCGGACCTCGGCTGGCGGTTGCATCTACTGTCGCCGGCCGGCGCCGCCATCAGCCGGTCGATCATGGTCGCGCGGGTCGTCGCCCTGCTCAGCGTCGCCCTTCTGGCGGGTCTGACCGGCATCCTGCTGCGCCGCCGCCAGCGCGCCATCGCCAAGGCCGCCGAGGACGTCGCCGCCCGCATCGACCTGGAGCGTCAGGTCGACGCCCGCACCGCTGAGCTGCGCGCCGCCAATGACCAGTTGAACCTCGAGATCGAGGAACGCCGCCGTCTCGAAAAGGGCCGCCAGGACCTGCAGGACGAACTGATCCAGGCCAACAAGCTGGGCGCCCTGGGCCAGATCGCGGCGGGTGTGGCGCATGAGATCAACCAGCCCATCGCCGCCATCCGCACCCACGCCGACACGGCGTCCGTCTATCTGGAGCGGCAGGACACGAACGGCGCCAACCGCGCCCTGACCCGCATCGGCGAGCTGACCCAGCGCGTCGGCGCCATCACCGACGAACTGCGCGCCTTCTCGCGCAAGACCCGCTCCGGCGCCGTGCCGGTCAGCGTCGAGGCGGCCATCGACGGCGCCCTGCTGCTGGTCGGCGCCCGGCTGCGCGAACGCGGAGTGACGCTCCAGCGCGGCCGCGTCCCCGCCGGCCTCGAGGTGCGGGCCGAGCGCAACCGCCTCGAACAGGTCGTCCTCAACCTGCTGCAGAACGCCATCGAAGCTCTGGAGGGCGTTCCCTCCCCGGTCATCGACATCTCGGTCACCGTCCGGGCGGGCAAGGTCACCGTGCGCATCTCCGACAACGGCCCCGGCGTCTCGCCCGAGGTGCTGGACCGACTGTTCACCCCCTTCACCACTGACAAGCGCGACGGGATGGGCCTGGGTCTCGTCATCAGCCGCGACATCGTCGCCGGCTTCGGTGGCGAACTGATCCACGAACCCACCCCCGAAGGCGCTGTCTTCAAGATCGTACTGGCGAAGGCCGCATGAGTTTCCAGCCCTGCAACCGCGTCGCCCTGGTCGAGGATGACGACGCCTTCCGCGCCGCCCTGGCCGAGCGGCTGGGCCTGTCCGGCCTGGCGATCTCCGAGTTCGCGTCCGGCGACGCCGCGCTGAAGGCGCTGGACGCCCGTTTCGACGGCGTGGTGGTCACCGACCTGCGCATGCCCGGCCTCGACGGGCGCCAGCTGGTCGACCGCCTCGCGGTGCTCGACCCCGATCTTCCCGTCGTCGTCATGACCGGCCACGGCGACATCGCCGAAGCCGTCGATGTGATGAAGCGCGGCGCCTACGACTTCCTGGCCAAGCCCTTCGCCCCCGAACGCCTGCTGGAGACCCTGAACCGGGCGCTGGAGAAGCGGGCCCTGGTGCTGGACAACCGCCGCCTCGCCACCCTGGCCATGGACGACGAATGGTCCATTCCGCTCAGCGGCGAGAGCCGGGCCGTCACCGCCCTGCGCGCCGCCATCCAGCGCCTCGCCGACGCCGAGGTCGATGTCCTGATCGAGGGCGAGACGGGGGCGGGCAAGGAGGCCGTCGCCCGCGCCATCCACAACGCTGGCCGCCGCCGGGTGAAGCCCTTTGTCGCCGTCTCCTGCGCCACCCTGCGCGAGGACGGGCTGGAGAGCCAGCTGGTCGGCCACGCCGCCGGCGCCTTCCCCGGCGCACTGCGCCGCCGCGAGGGCCAGATCGAGCAGTCGCACCAGGGCAGTCTCTTCCTGGACGAGATCGACCTGGCCCCCCGCGCCGCCCAACTCCTGCTGCTCCGGGTGCTGGAGGAGCGCGAGGTCATGCCCCTGGGTGCGGGCGAGGCCCATGCGCTGGACCTGCGCATCGTCGCCGCCACCAAGGCCGATCCGGCCGAGGCCGTGGCCCGCGGCGACCTGCGCGAAGACCTGTTCTATCGGCTCAACGTGGTGCGCGTGCGCATCCCGCCCCTGCGCGAGCGGCGCGAGGACGTGCCCCTGCTGTTCGCCCGTTTCCTGGACCGCGCGGCGCGACGTCTGGGCCGGGACATCCCGCCGATCGACCACGCCATCCGCCGTCGCCTGCTGGAGCACGACTGGCCGGGCAATCTGCGCGAACTGTCCAACTACGCCAGCGAGGTCGCCGTCGGCATCGCCGCCCCGACCGAACGGCTGGAGACCGACCGTAGCCTGTCGAGACAGGTGCAGGACTACGAGGCCGAACTGATCCGCGAGGCCCTGACCGCCCACAGCGGCGACATGCGCCGGGTCACCGACAGCCTGAAGATCCCGCGCAAGACCCTGTACGACAAGATGGCCCGTCACGGCATCCAGCCGTCCGAGCACCGGAGGCGCTAGCGGAGCGCGTCCAGCCCCACCGCGACCGCCCCCATCGGCCCGGCCATCGCGCCCAGGCCCGGCGGCTGAACGAAGGCGTCGATGTCGGCGGCGATGGCGCCCGCCACGCCATAGCCCGCCAAGCTCTCGACCAGCGAGGCGCGCAGGCGATCGAACAGCCACGGCTGACCGTCGGCCACCCCGCCGCCGATCAGGATTCGCTGCGGACAGGCCGTCAGCACCACGTTGTGCAGCATCCCGCCCAGCGCGTGCACGACCATGTCCCAGGCCGGATCGTCCGGCGTCAGCTCTCCGCCCGGCCGCCCCGCGCGCGCCTCCACCGCCGGTCCGGACGCCAGCCCCTCGACGCAGTCGCCGTGGTAGGCGCAGACCCCCGGCCAGGCGTCCCCCGGCAGTCGCCCGACCTTCAGATGCCCGACCTCCGGATGGCCCAGCCCGCGCACGGTCCGCCCGTTGATCACCAGACCCACGCCGATCCCGGTGCCCACGGTCGCATAGGCGTGGCTGTCCAGCCCCCGCGCCGCGCCCCACCGCCCCTCGGCCAGCGCCGCGCCGTTCACGTCCGTATCCAGTCCGACCGGCAGGCCGAAGCCCCGGTGCAGCATGTTCAGGTCGGCCCAGCGCCAGGCCAGCTTGGTCGTCTCGGTGATGTGCCCGTATTTCGGCGCGCGCGGGTCCAACTCCACCGGCCCGAAGCTGGCGATGCCGATGGCGGCGAAGCCCGGCCCGGCCGCCCAGCGCTCCAGCACCGCGCGAATGGCGCCCAGCGTCTCCTCCGGCGTGGTCGTCGGCAGGCGGACTTCGTCGCGGATGTCGTCGGGTCCCGACGCCAGCACGCAGACGCATTTGGTGCCGCCCAGTTCGATGCCCGCGATCAGCGGCGATCCGAATCCCGTGTCCATGGCGGCACCCTGCCGCGTCGCGCCTCATTCCGCCATGCCCCGACAGGCCGGTGCGGGCTTGGCGCCGCGCGATTCAACCGTCACTGGTAGGCCATGGGGCGGGACGACATTCTGGACTGGCTGGAGGCCGAGGCCATCCACATCCTGCGCGAGACCGTCGCGGGGACCGAGCGTCCGGTCATGCTGTTCTCGGGCGGCAAGGACTCCGCGGTCATGCTGCATCTGGCCCGCAAGGCCTTTCATCCCGCGCCGCCGCCATTTCCCCTGCTCCACGTCGATACGATGTGGAAGTTCGAGGCCCTGTACGCCTTCCGCGACGCCGCCGCGGCGGCCGCCGGCCTGCCCCTGATCGTTCACCGCAATCCGGAGGCGCAGGCCGCCGGGATCAATCCCTTCAGCCACGGCGGCGCGGTCCACACCGACCTCTGGAAGACCCAGGGGTTGAAACAGGCGCTCGACGCGGGCCGGTTTGACGCGGCCTTCGGCGGCGCCCGCCGCGACGAGGAGAAGAGCCGCGCCAAGGAGCGCATCGTCTCCGTCCGCACCGCCGCCCACGGCTGGGACCCGCGCGACCAGCGGCCCGAGCTCTGGAGCCTCTACAACACGCGCCTAAGCCAGGGGCAGACGCTGCGCGTCTTCCCCCTCTCCAATTGGACCGAGCTCGACGTGTGGCGCTACGTCCTGCGCGAAGGCGTCGCCGTGCCCGACCTCTATCTCGCCGCCGATCGCCTGGTGATCGACCGCGACGGCGTCCTGCTTCTGGCCGAGGATGCGCGCCTCCGCCTCCTGCCCGGCGAGGCGCCGGTCGTGCGCCGCGTCCGCTTCCGCACCCTCGGCTGCTGGCCCCTGACCAGCGCCGTCGAGAGCCGGGCCGACACCCTTCAGGACGTGGTCGCCGAGATCGCCGCCGCCACCGCCTCCGAACGCCATGGCCGCGCGATCGACCACGACCCCGCCGCCTCCATGGAGCGCAAGAAGCGCGAGGGCTATTTCTGATGGTCCCCGTTCCGATGTCCCCCGTCCCGATGTCCCCCGTGCGCGTGATCGCCTGCGGTTCGGTGGATGACGGCAAGTCGACCCTGATCGGCCGCCTGCTGCACGACGCGGGGGCGGTCTCCGTCGACCATCTGGCCGCCCTGGGCCCCGATCCGGACCTGTCGCTTCTGGTCGACGGCCTCGCCGCCGAGCGCGAGCAGGGCGTCACCATCGACGTGGCCTGGCGCGCCTTCGATCTGGGAGAGCGCCGCTTCATTCTCGCCGATGCGCCGGGGCATGATCAGTACACCCGCAACATGGCCACCGCCGCCTCCACCGCCGACGCGGCCGTGGTGCTGATCGATGTGCGCAAGGGCGTCCTGACCCAGACCCGGCGCCACACCCGCATCCTCGCCCTCATGGGCGTCCGCCGCCTGCTGCTGACGGTCAACAAGATGGACCTCGCCGGCTGGTCGCAGGAGGTCTTCGAGGCCGTCGCCGCCGACTACCGCGCCTTCGCCGCGGACTTGGGCCTGGACGACGTGACCCCCATCCCCATCAGCGCCCTGACCGGCGCGGGCGTCACCCGCCGGATCCCCGCCATGGCGTGGCATGACGGCCCCACCGTGTCGCAATGGCTGGCCCAGACCCCCGCGCCGGGCCCGACCGACGGCCCCTTCCGCCTGCCGGTCCAGATCGTCCTGCGCGACGGCGAGGCCCGCGCCTTCGCGGGCCGGGTCGCGGGCGGCGCGATCCGGCCCGGCGATCCCCTGCGCGTCCTGCCGTCCGGCGCAGAAGCCGCCGTGGCCTCCATCGACGGCCCCGACGCCGCGACCGCCCGCGCGGGCCAGTCGGTCAGCCTGACGCTGGATCGTCCCATCGAGGTGTCGCGCGGCGACTGGCTGGTCTCGCCCGACGCCCCGCCCGCCGTCGCCGACCAGTTCGAGGCCCATCTGGTCTGGATGTCGGATCAGCCCCTGCTGCCCGGCCGCACCCATGACCTGAAGATCGGAACCGCGACCGTTCCGGCCCGGGTCATGGATATCCGGCATCGTGTCGATCCCGACAGCGGCGAGGCCCTGGCCGCCCGCACCCTCGCTCTCAACGAGATCGGCCTCGTCACCCTGTCGCTCGATGCGGCCGTGCCGTTCGAGCCTTACGCCGACAGCCGGGAGCTGGGCGGCTTCATCCTGATTGATCGCATGACTTCGGCCACGGCGGGGGCGGGCATGATCCGCTTCGCCCTGCGCCGGGCGACCAGCATCCGGCCCCAACCCCTGTCCGTCAGCCGCGCCGACCGCGCCGCGCGCAAGGGCCAGACGCCGCTCGTCCTCTGGTTCACCGGCCTGTCCGGCGCGGGCAAGTCGACCATCGCCGACCGGGTCGAGCAGCGCATGCTGGAACGGGGCTTCCACTCCGCCCTGCTGGACGGCGACAATGTGCGCGGCGGCCTGAACCGCGACCTCGGTTTCACCGACGCCGACCGGGTCGAGAACATCCGCCGCGTAGCCGAGGTGGCCCGGCTGATGACCGACGCCGGCCTGATCGTCCTGGTCGCCTTCATCTCGCCCTTCCGGGCCGAGCGCGAAATGGCCCGCGCCCTCATGGAACCCGGCGAGTTCCTGGAGATCCACATCGACGTCCCGCTGACGGTCGCCGAGGCGCGCGACGTGAAGGGCCTCTACGCCCGGGCGCGGGCGGGCCAGCTGGCCAATTTCACCGGCGTCGACAGTCCGTATGAGCCGCCCCAGGCCCCGGACCTGCGGATCGACACCACCGCCTGCTCGCCCGATCAGGCCGCTGATCTGGTCATGGAGCTGGTCCTCAGGACCCAGCGCCCCGGCTGAAGCGCCACTTCATCCCCAGCACGCCCGCCGCCATCACCAGCGCGCAGGCGTTCGCCACCGCCACCGGCCAGGCCGAGGTCATGACGCCGTAGATGGTCCAAAGCACGAAACACGTCACCGTCAGGGAATAGGTCTTCAGCGACACCGCCGAGGCGTCCCGCTCCTTCCAGATCTTGATCATCTGGGGCGCGAAGCTGGTGATCGAGCACAGCGCCGCCGCCGTGCCGACAGCATTGGCGATCAGGTCGCTCACGACGCCTTGCGCCGCGTCGGCGTCTTGCGCTCTTTCGGCGGCGTAGCCTTGTCCGGCTGGGCGGCTTCGACATCGTCGATCCGCCGCCCGCGCCGCCCCTTGATCGGCGCGGCGGGCTTGCCCTGATGCACCGCGATGCCGCGCGCCTCGACCTCCATCAGGATGGCGTCCAGCTCCCGCTCGGTCAGGTGCTCGATGCCGATGAAGCGCGAGTCGGCCTGCTTCACGGCGAACACCAGCTCGTCCAGCTTGGCCTGCATCGCGGCCCCGTCGCGGTTCTGGGTGTTCTGGATCAGGAACACCATCAGGAAGGTGATGATGGTCGTGCCGGTGTTGATCACCAGCTGCCAAGTCTCGTTGAATTTGAAGATCGGCCCTGTCGCCGCCCATACCAGCACGATCCCGCAGCAGGCGATGAAGGTCCACGGCTTGCCGGCGACCTTCGCCGTCAGGGTGGCGAACTTGACGAACAGCTTTTCCATGGCTGCTCAACCCCGGGAAATGGTGAAGGTTGCGTGGGTGGCGAGCCGATCCGACAGGGTGCAGGGAAGTGATTAGTGGTTAGTGATTAGTGGATCGCAGCTTCACGTCTGGCGGCCTTCCTCGCACGGGTGGCGCGGCGGCCACCCACTAATCACTAACCACTAATCACTTCCCACGCGCCATCGCCGGACCTCAGTCCCTCGGCGCCTGTGGCGCCCGCCGGGCATGGGTCAGCTGCTCGAACGCATAGCCCAGCGACAGGACCTTCGCGTCCTCCCACTTCCCGGCCATGAAGCTGATCCCGACCGGCATGCCCCGGTCGAAGCCCATCGGCACGGTCAGGTGCGGATAGCCCGCCACCGCCGCCAGCCGGCTGGCCGAGCCCTGCATATTGTCCTCGTCCTCGCGGTCGTTGGTCCAGGCGCGAGAGGTCGTCGGCGCGATCAGGGCGACCACGGCGTTGTCCGCCATCATCTTGTCGATCCCCTCGGGTCCCGCCGCGCGCAGCGAGCTGGCCCGCGCGTTGACATAGACCGGATCCTCCAGCCCGGTCGTCGCCTCGGCGCGCAGGAACAGCTCCTGCCCGAACAGCACCGTCTCGCGCGGCTCCGCCGTGTTGAAGGCGATCAGGTCCGCCAGGGTCCGCGTGCGCACCTGCGTCGGGTCGGTCGAGGCCAGATAGGCGTTCAGGTCGATCTTCAGCTCGCTCATCAGCACCTGCAGCTCCCAGGTCCCGATATTGCGCCAGTCGGCGGGCGGCTCGGTGATGTCGACGATCACCGCCCCAGCGTCGCGCATCACCTGCAGGGACCGCTCGAATTCGGCCCGCGTCTGCTCCGAATAGGAGGGCAGCAGGAAGCGCATCACCCCGATCCGCGCGCCGCTCAGCGACCGCGCATCCAGCGCCCGGGCGTAGTCCGTCTTGCGCGCATCCGCCTCGGCCGTCGCCGGGTCCAGTGGGTCGCTGCCCGCGATCACCGTCAGCACCCGCGCAGCGTCCTCGACCGTCGTCGTGATCGGCCCGGCGGTGTCTTGCGAATGGCTGATCGGCACGATGTGGGTCCGCGACACCAGCCCCACCGTCGGCTTGAAGCCCACCACCCCGTTCACCGAGGCCGGGCAGGTGATCGACCCGTCCGTCTCGGTCCCGATCGCCAATTCGGCCAGACCGGTGGCGACGGCCACCGCGCTTCCGGAAGACGACCCGCACGGGGTCCGCTCCAGGTCATAGGGATTGCGGGTCTGACCGCCTATCGCGCTCCAGCCGCTGATCGAATTGTTCGAGCGGATGTTGGCCCACTCGGACAGGTTGGCCTTGCCCAGCAGAATAACCCGCGCGGCCCGCAGCCGGGTGACGATCGGCGCGTCCCGCCCCGGCGCATTGTCCGCCAGAGCCAGCGAGCCCGCCGTCGTCGGCATGTCCGCCGTCTCGATATTGTCCTTCAGGACCAGTCTGCGACCGCTGATTTCGGTCAGCGGCGCGTCGGGCGTGGCCACCATGACGGCGCCTGGCAGCATCGGCGCCAGAACCTCGGGCGCGCTCCAGCGGATCATGCTTCCCGCGCGCCGGTCGTAGGCCTGGTACTGGGCCATGACGTTCTCCGCCGTCAGCGGCGGACGCAGGGGGATGCTGATCACCGGCTCGCGCGTCACATGGACTTCGGGGGCTGTCTGCGCCTCCGCCCCGCCCGCCGTCAGCATCAGCAGCGCCGCGGCGGCCCCCACCCCCGTCAACATCCGCTCATCCCGGCGAAAGCCGGGACCCAGTGCTTTGGGCGAGGACCGCCCGTCGCTTCGCGTAGTCATCGATCCATTCCCCCAACGGCGTCTCAACGAAAGAACTGGGTTCCGGCTTTCGCCGGGATGAGCGGAGTTCTGGCTATTGCGTATGCGACCGCGTCCCGATCGTCCGGTCCAGGAAGTCCAGATAGGTCCGCCACTGCTGCAGCTGGCGCTCGTTGCCGCGCACCCCGTGACGCTGCCCCGGATACAGCATCAGCTCGAACGGCTGGCTGTTCTGCTGCAGGGCGTTGATCACCCGCGTCGAGTTTTCCAGGATGACGTTGTCGTCGGCCATGCCGTGCATCAGCAGCAGCCGGCCCGTCAGGTTCGGCAGGCGCGGAATGACGTCCGAGGCGGCGTAGCCTTCGACGTTGTCCTGCGGCGTCGACATGTAGCGCTCGGTATAGGCGGTGTCGTACAGGCCCCACTCGGTCGGCGGAGCCCCGGCCAGCGCGCCGGCCAGTCCCATCTTCGGCTCGGTCGCCGCCATCAGGGTCATGAAGCCGCCGTAGGACCAGCCCATCATGGCGATGCGGTCGTCGTCCACAAAAGGCAACGATCTCAGATAGTCAGCTGCCAGAACCTGATCCTGGATCTCAGGCTGACCCATGCGCAGATAAAGCGCCTGTTTGAACGCCGCCGAGCGGTCGCCCTCTCCGCGGTTGTCGAGGCGGAAGACGATGTATCCAGCCTCAGTCAACAGTTGATTAGTGGCCGACTGCCAGCCACGCTTGACCCCGCCGCCCGACGGTCCGCCGTACACCTGCATGACCACCGGATAGGTCTTCGTCCGGTCGAAGCCCGGCGGCGTGGTCATCTGCCAGACCAGGGTCTCGCCATGGCTTTCCAGCGTGCCGAAGGTCACTTCACCCCGGCGCGAGGCGAACGGATAGGCCGGGTGACCCGGCTGCAGACGGTTCTCCTCGATCCAGCGGATGCGCGTGCCGTCGGCCCGGTACAGGGCCGACTGCATCGGCGTGTTCAGGTCGGTGTAGTTGCCGACGAAGGCGGTGCCCGTCTTGTTCATCGACGCGCTCCACCAGCCGCCGGCGGAGGTCACCGCCACCGGCGTCATGGTCCGGCGCAGCGAAGCCCGGAACAGTTGCTGCTCGATCGGCTGCTCACGCCCGTCGCGCATCGAGGCGGTGAAGAAGACGTCGCCGGTGCGCTGGTCGACCCCTGCCAGGCTCTTGATCGGATACTGGCCCTGGGTGATCGCGCGCAGGCGGCGGCCGTCGCGGTTGTACAGATACAGGTGCTTCCAACCGGTCTCTTCCGACGACCACAGGAAGTCGCCGTTATCCAGCGCCTTAAAGTCGTGGTTCAGCGGGACCCAGGCGTCCGACCGCTGGCTCACGATCACACGCGAGGCGCCCGTGGCCGGATCGACGCTCAGCAGGTCCAGGGTCTTCTGGTTCCGCGACAGTCGCTGCACATACAGGGTCCGGCCGTCCGCCGACCAGTTCACCCGCGCCAGGTAGATGTCATTGTCGGCGCCCAGATCGACCTTGATCCGCTGACCGCTCTGGCGGTCGTGGACGTACAGCTCGACCACCGCGTTCGGACGGCCCGCGCGCGGATAGCGCTGCTCCACCGTCGACGCGCCGCCGCCGGTGATGTCCAGGCGCGGGATGATGTCGACGGTCGACTCGTCGGTGTGCTGCAGGGCGATGAACCGCTCGTCCGGGCTCCACCAGTAGCCGGTGTCGCGGTCCAGCTCCTCCTGGGCGATGAACTCCGCCGTGGCCCAGGTCTTCAGCCCGTCGCCGTCGCTGGTGACCGCCGTCTCGGTGTTCGTGGCCAGGTCGTAGACCACCAGGTCCTGGTCCCGCACGAACGAGACGAAATTGCCCTTGGGCGAGACCTTGGCGTCGATCTCGTCGGCCTCGGTCTCGGTCAGGCGGCGTACCTGCCCCCCTTCCCGCGCGGCCAGGAAGATGTCGCCCTCCAGCGGCGCCAGGATGTAGCGGCCCTGCTCGTCCCACGAATACTCGACCACGCCGCGCGCGCTGATCCGCATGCGCTCGCGGCGCGCCTTCTCGGCCTCGGACAGTTCGCCCGCGTCGGGAACCAGCGCCCGCGCGTCGATCAACTTGAACGGCTCGCCCGGGCCCGTCGGCGCGGCCCACAGGTCCTGCACCTCCACGTCGTCGGGACGCGAGCGCAGGAAGGCCACCAGTTCCCCGTCCGGCGACAGGCTGACGCCCTTGGCCACGGGGCCGGACAGCGACGGGTTCGCGAACACCCGCTCCGGCGTCAGGATCGCGCTGTCGGCGGTCGCGGGGGCCGCAGTTTGTTGCGCCATCGCGGCGGTAAACGGCGACAACGTCGCCACGAACAGGGTGGAGGCCAGCAGGATGTTTCGCATGAACGCCGCACGAAGGTTTTTTGAGTTGCCGGGACGCTAGAGGCGGAATCCTCCGCCGTCACCCCCCACGCCTTCCAACGGCCGTCCTGCCAAATGCCGTCGCCGCGACACCCGATCCCTTCCCCCTGCCGCCCGCACCCCCTAAGAAGCGCCGCAATGACCGACGCCGTCGCCCCTCCCCCCGCCAAGGCCTCGCCCTTCCACGAACTCGAGGTCCTGTCCGTCCATCATTGGACCGACCAGCTGTTCAGCTTCCGCATCGCCCGTCCCGAGGACTTCCGTTTCCGCTCGGGCGAGTTCGTGATGATCGGCCTGCCCGGCGAAGACGGCGGCAAGCCGGTGCTGCGCGCCTATTCCATCGCCAGCCCGCACTGGGACGAGGAGCTGGAGTTCTTCTCCATCAAGGTCCCCGACGGCCCCCTGACCTCGCGCCTGCAGAAGATCCAGGTCGGCGACACCGTCCTGATGGGCAAGAAGCCGACCGGCACCCTGGTGCTGGACGCCCTGACCGGCGGCGAGCGCCTCTGGCTGATCGGCACCGGCACGGGCCTGGCCCCCTGGCTCTCGGTCGCCCGCGATCCGGACACCTACAGCCGCTTCGGCCAGGTCATCGTCTGCCACACGGTGCGCAACGTCGCCGACCTCGCCTACCGCGACTTCTTCACCCACGGCATCCACGAGGATCCGCTGGTCGGCGACGAGGCCAAGGCCCAGCTGACCTACTACCCCACCGTCACCCGCGAGCGGTTCGAGACCCCGGGACGGATCACCGACCGCATCAAGTCCGGCGACGTCTTCGCCGACCTGGGCCTGCCCATCGGCTTCTCTCCCAATACGGACCGCGTCATGCTGTGCGGCTCGATGGCCATGATCAAGGAGACCGGCGAACTGCTGGAAACCTACGGCCTCAAGGAGGGCTCGAACGCCGAGCCCGGCGACTATGTTCTGGAGCGCGCCTTTGTCGGTTGACCTGAAAGACACCCGGACCGTGGTCGCGCCCGAGGTTCTGGGCATCGACGCCCGCGTCGCCCCCGAGGCCTGCCTGTCGATGGCCGAGGTCCGCCACGGCGTCGACGCCCTGGACCGCGCCCTCGTCACCCTTCTGGCCGAGCGCCAGCGCTACATGAACGCCGCCGCCCGCATCAAGCCGAGCCGCGACGTCGTCCATGACGACGCCCGCATCGAGGACGTGGTCGCCAAGGTCTTGGCCGCGGCGGGCGCCGCCGGACTGTCGCCGGACATCGCCGAGCCCGTCTGGCGCACCCTCGTCGACCGCTGCATCGCCCACGAATTCAGCGTCTGGGACAAGACGCGCGGCTAGGCTTTTCCTCCCCCTTCTGGGGGAGGGGAACCGCGAAGGGGTGGAGGGGGTCTTTCAGCCCCTCAAACTTCTCAGCATCAGCTCATGCCGATAGGCCGCCACGTCGCCCAGGGCGATCTCCAGCTGATCCCGCACCCGGTCCAGCAGCGGCGGCGCGGACGCCCTGTCCGCCGCCTCCGCCGCCTGACAGGCCTGCGCCAGAGCGTCCGCGCCGATGCCCGCCGCCGCGCCGCGGATCGTGTGCACGGCGTCGCGCCAGCCCTCTTCCCGTACATCCAGCATCGGCGACCACATCGTCGCCTGCTGGCCGAACAGGCCCAGCACCTCGTCGGTGATGGAATCCTCGCCGCCGGTCATCCGCTCCAGCACGTCGAAGTCGACCGCCCCGGACAGGTCCCGGCGCGCCATCAGGCCGCCGTCTCCTCGCCCTTGGCCAGCCGCGAGTTCCGCGACGACCACACAAGGTAGATGACCAGGCCCACGCCGTTCCAGATGAAGAAGGCCGTCTGGGTGAAGGGCTTCAGGCTGAAGAAGAACAGCAGGCAGCCGATCACCGTGATCGCCCCGACCAGCCACCAGAGCGGGGCCTTGAACACCCGCTTGCGGCCCGGCTCGCGCAGGCGCAGCACGATCAGGCTGACGCCCACGGCGGCGAAGGCGCACAGCGTCCCGGCGTTGGCCAGCGAGGCCAGCTCGTCCAGCGGCAGCAGACCGGCCAGGATGGCCACCACGATGGCGGTGAAGACGGTGACCACCGCCGGCACGCCCCGGCTCGACACCTTGGCCAGGCTGCGCGGCAGCAGGCCGTCGCGGGCCATGCCCAGGAAGATCCGGCTCTGGCCGAACAGGAAGGCCAGCAGCACCGTCGGCAGGGCGATCACCGCGGCCCCGGCCACCAGCTGCGCCGCCCAGTTCGAACCCAGTTCACGCAGGATCAGCGACAGCGGCTCGGTGCTGGAGGCGAACTCCGACACCGGTCGCGCCCCGATCGCGGCCGCCGCGACCAGCAGGTACAGGGCCGTGCACACCAGCATCGAGCCGACGATGCCGATCGACAGGTCGCGCTCGGGCCGTTTGGTCTCCTCGGCCGCCGTCGAGATGGCGTCGAAGCCGTAGAAGGCGAAGAAGATGATCGCCGCCGCCGCCATCACCCCGGTCTGGGCGACCGCGGGCTGGCCGGTGATCTGCTCCCAGAACGGAATCTGCGGCGCGCCGAAGCCGTTGGGCATGAAGGGAGTGAAGTGGGCCGCGTCGAACTTCGGCAGGGCGATGGCCACGAACACCGCCAGGGCGGCGATCTTCACCAGCACCAGGATGACGTTGACCGTGGCGCTCTCGCGCGTGCCCAGCAGCAGCAGGCCGGTGACCACGGCGATGATGAACACCGCCGGCAGGTTGATGATCCCGCCCGCGTGCGGCCCGGCCGTCAGCGCCGTCGGCAGGTCGATGCCCAGGCCGTGCAGGAAGGGCGTGGCGTAGCCGGCCCAGCCGACCGCCACGGCCGACACCACCAGCGAATATTCCAGGATCAGGCTCCAGCCCACGATCCAGGCGACGGCCTCGCCCAGGACGGCGTAGGAATAGGTGTAGGCGCTGCCCGCCGCGGGCATCATGGTCGACAGCTCGGCATAGGCCAGCGCCGCGCAGGCGCAGACCAGCCCCGCCAGGGCGAAGCTGACCATCACCGCCGGACCGGCCAGGCCCGCGCCCACGCCGATCAGGGTAAGGATGCCGGTGCCGACGATGGCCCCGACGCCCAGCGCCATCAGGTGCGGCCAGCCCAGCGTCTTCTTCAGCGCCGGGCCGTCGTGCGGCGCCAGCATCGTGTCGATCGAACGGCGGCGATTCCAGAAGGCCATGGTCGCGTCTCCCCTCGCCGCTCCCCGGCGGCTGATTCCGCGACGACCCTAGAGCAAAATCGGTCGCCTTGGACACCATCCAACCCGGCCCCGGCATGGCTCCGGCGTGATCCGGGGCCATTTTCCGGATTCAGACTGTTCCGGCTGGAAGCAGAATGGTCCGGCCCCGCCTGCGACAAACCGAAACGGACACCCAAAAGCCGCTTGCCATCCGGGGACGCCGCCGCTATGTCCCGCCCCTCGCTGACGCCGGTCCCGGCCGCCCGTCAGTGCGCAGACGATGAGTTCGGGTGATTAGCTCAGTTGGTAGAGCAGCTGACTCTTAATCAGCGGGTCGTAGGTTCGAACCCTACATCACCCACCATCGTCCCTTTTAAAATCAATCATTTATAAGTCCACAGGGCAGGCCGACCACCGGATTGACCGTCTGGAACGGCGTTCAGCGCTGCGCGCTCGACTGAGCTGCGCCGTCCCCTCCGCCCGCCGATCGCGCGCCGCACGACGATGCGCCTCGGAGTGGTTGAAATACGGAAACTGAAACATATACTGTTTCTGTTGCGATCCGTCGTGACGATTCCCTGTTTCAGAGCCGGTCCCGGCCGAGCCGCTTTCCGAGGTCTCCTCCCCCATGAAGATCCAACACCTGCTGGCCATTTCGGCCTTCGCCCTGCTGGCGGCCTGCGGCCAGGCCGCCGCCCCCGCCGCGGACGCCGTCGACGCCGCCGCCACGGCGCCGGTCGAGCTGAAGGTCCCCGCCGGAGTCTACGCCCTGGACCCGACCCACGCCTCGCTGGAATGGTCGATCACCCACATGGGCCTGTCGAACTATACGGCCCGGTTCAACACCCTGGACGCCCGGCTGACCCTGGATCCGGCCAACCTGGCCAACTCCAGCGTGACGGCGACCATCGATCCGACCTCGGTCGACGCCTACTACGCGGGCGATTATCGCGCCACCCACGCCCAGACGGGCTTCCGCAGCTGGAGCGAGGACATCGCGCGCAACGCCGCCTTCCTGAACGCCGACGTCCACAAGGACATCCGCTTCAGCTCGACCAAGGTCGAGCCCACCGGGCCGCGCACGGCGAATGTGACCGGCGACCTGTCCTTCCTAGGCCAGACCAGGCCGGTGACGCTGAAGGTCACCTTCGTCGGCGACCTGGCGCGCCATCCGATGGCCGGCCGTCCGGCGATCGGCTTCGCCGCCGAGGGCGTGTTCAAGCGTTCGGACTTCGGCATGGCGACCGGACCGCTGGGCGACGAAGCCACGATCCGCTTCAACGGAGAGTTCCTCCAGGAAGCGCCCGCCGCCGCTCCGGCGCAGTAGGCCGCGGACGACAGCCGGGGCGGGTTCCGACGGGACCCGCCCCTTCTTCCATCACCTCCATCGCCCATCACCCGCGCCGTCGTTCGCGCCTGGGGACCCTTCGCCATGACCGCCCGCTACACGACCGTCGCCATCGCGCTGCACTGGCTGACCGCGCTCGCCATCCTGGCCATGATCCCCATGGGATGGTGGATGAGCGAGGCGATCGCCCATCCGGACAGCCAGGCGACGGCCTATCGCGTCTTCCAGCTGCACAAGTCGATCGGCTTCACGATCCTGGCGCTGACCGTGGTCCGTATCGTCTGGCGGCTGACCCACCGGACGCCGCCGCTGCCCGAGGGGATGAAGGGCTGGGAAGCCTTCCTGGCGCGGGCGACCCAGTTCGCTTTCTACGGCCTGCTGCTGGCCCTGCCGCTGACCGGCTGGCTCTACGTCTCGACGGGATGGGCCGTGGGCCTGGACCGGGCGCTCAACGTGGCGACGTCCTGGTTCGGCCTGCTGCCCGTGGCGCACCTGCCCGGCGTCGAGGCGCTGGCGGAGGGCGCACGCCGGACGCTGGCCTTCCAGGCCATGGGGGCGCACAGCCTGATGGCCTGGGGCGCCGTCGTTCTCGTCGCCCTGCACGCGGGCGCGGCGCTGAAGCATCATTTCGTCGACCGCGATCACGTCCTGCGCGACATGCTGCCCCGCTGGCGGGACCGCGCCGCCCAGGCCGCGCCGGTCGGGCCGGATGAGGCGGCGATCCTGGTCGAATCCGACGCGGCGGAGAGTCCTTCGCTCGAAGAGGCGCGGGCGCCTGTCACGCCGCCCAGGCGGCGCGGCGGCGTCGGCGCGCCGATGATCGCCGGCCTGGCGCTGGCGGCGGCGATCGGCGTCGTCGGCTGGACCACCGCCCGGCCGGCGCCGATGACGGCCGCGGCTCCCGCCGAGACGGCGACGGCCAGGGCGGCGGCGCCCGATGCGGCGATCGTCCCGGGGACCGCCCAGGCCTGGTCTCTCGACCGGGCGGCCTCCTCCATTCAATTCGGCGGGACCCATGCCGGAGCGGCCTTCAACGGACGCTTCGAGGATTGGGACGGCCGGATCTGGTTCGATCCCGCTGACCTGGCCGGATCCCGCGCGGTGGTCACGGTGCGCACCGGCTCGGCGCGCACGGGCGACGCGACGCAGGAAGGATCGCTGCAGGACGCCGAATGGTTCGACCCGGCCGGCTTCCCCACGGCGCGGTTCGAGGCGACCGCCTTCCGGGCCTTGGGCGGCGACCGCTACGAGGCGCAGGGGACGCTGCGCATCAAGGACCGGGCCGTGCCGACGATCCTGCCGTTCACCTTCCGGGAAACGGCCGGTCGGGCCGTCGTCGAAGGGACCCTGACGCTGGACCGCACGGCCTTCGACCTGGGCCTGGCCTCGGACGCCGCCGGCGACTGGGTGTCCAAGGCGATCACGGTGACGGTCTCGGTCCACGCCCGACGCGAGGGCTAGCGCAACCCGATCGCCTTCAGGAAAGCCGCGACCTGCCCGAAGGCGTCCGTCTGCCATTCGTCCTCGTCGCGGTCGTCGAGAATCCCCTCCTCCGCCGCGAACCGTCGGACAGCGTAGGGTCCGGTGTACTCCCGGCTCTGAAACTTCGCCGCGATGCCCGCGAAGCCCTTCAACGCTGTCTCGCTCGACATCAGCGGTCGGCAAGCGGTGGCGAGTGCATCGATGCCGCCGGGGTAGTGCCGGATGCAATAATAGATGTCGTAGGCGTCCTTGTCCTTGTCCCGCCCGACCAGGGCATAGCCCTTCATCGCAAGCAGAGCCGGGATGGACGCCACGGCGAGCTCGACTTGATTCAGCCCTCCTCTCGGCATCTCCGCCTCGAGCAGAATCTTGTCGGCGAACTTCAACGCGAGATCGCCGCCGCTGGCGGGAATGACCGCGAAGTCCGGAACCAGCTGCGGCCGGTTCTTTTTGACGACCGCGTGTTCGGGCATCAGGAAGTCGATCAGAATCCTGACCGGCGGGCCGCCGTCCTGTGAGGGGACGTCCCGCGCCAGCTGATACACCTCGCCGTCGGCCGGTTGCTGATAGCCGGCGGCCAACAGCGTATCGATCAGCCCCTTGTACTGGCCGCCGGCCAGCGCTTCGGCGTCAAGCGCCAGGTCGATGTCGATGGAGCCGATGTGCGCCGTCACGGGGTCGGGGATCTGGAGCCAGGGTACGTTGCCGCCGACGACCACGAACTTGCCGCGATAATCGCCGAGCACCTGACCCAGTTCCACCAGGACCCGTTTCACCGCCTCGGTCGTGCGCGAGCCATAGGGGTGGGGCGCCGGCTTGGCGGCCGTGACGCCGTTCACCACGGCAGGATCTCCCTGCGCAGATGGTCGGCGGCCTCGCGATCTCGCTCCCCGCCCCTGGAAAGGTCGAGGTAGGTCTGAAGCGGACTGGTCGCGCGAACGCCCAGGCGAACCTCTTCGGCGTCCAGAAGCGGGCCGCTCTCGTCAAGCACGGTGATCCAGACGTTGCCCCCCTTGGCGGCGGGCTGGAGGTCCAGCGCGTCAACCAGGATCGGCAAGGCGACAGGGTCGGCGTAGAGCTCCACATTCGAGGCCCGCAGCCAGGGCGCCCACCAGTTCGCCGCTGAACGCCCGCACAGCGCCGCCGCCGGGCCCGCCCTCTCGACGGCAAGCTCCACCGCCCGTTCGAGCGCGCCGTCATGGAGTACGGTGTAGAAGCCTTGCCGACGTCCCTGCGGGGGCTCGTTGGCGGAAAGCCAGGCGTCCACAAGAAGATCGGGATTGCGAACCACGAATCCGTCCGGCGTCTCTTCGATCCAGTCACGCTCCACCAGGGCGGTCTTCAGCTTGTGGACCTGACCGATGCTGACCTGGGTCGCCTCGGCGATCTCGCTCAGACGGCGCGCCGTCTGATCTCGTTTCAACAGATAGCGCAGCACCCGCGCGGATTTCGGCTTGAAGAGGGATTTCAGATCCCGGGTCTCGACTTGCGGCGTCGTCGCCACCTGGCGATCGACGTAGAGGCCGGGAAGGACCAGCCGGCAGTTGCCGAGCAGATCGACGTAGTTGACGTCATAGTCCCTGCACATCTCCCGAACCTGTGGCGAAACGTAGGGGGCGACGAAGACCAGCGCCTCGAACCGATCTTGCCTGCGCCCATGACGGCTCTGGTAGCTGATCAGCTGATGAATCGCCTGGTTGGCCGATTTCGGCGTGCCGGAGCTCTTGACCTCGCAGAGCAGACGATAGGGCTGAGCGTCCTTCTCGAAGCGCACCACGAAATCGATCCCGCGACCCCGCGACAGGTGCTCCCGCTCGATGTCACGGACATGGAGATCCGGAATCTGCTGGAGGAGGAGGCTGACAGCGCCGATGCCGTCCTCCTCCATTTTCACAAGATCAACCTCTTTCAACATACAGTGAAAGTATATTTTTTGGTGAAAATATCAAGGCGTTTTCACTCAATGGCCAACTTTCACCAGTCAGTGAAAGCAGCTCAGCGCCAGCCGGCGTCGCGGGCCTCGGCCTCGGCCCCGGCGTCCAGGACGTCTCCGGCCAGGCTGGCGTCGACCGCGGCGAGGACCGCGGCGGGCGTGTCGGTTCCGGCGGTCCTGATCTCGCCCGACCCGGCCGCTGAGGGCGCCAGCGCACGGATCGACCAGGCGTCGTTCTCGCGGCAGGCCAGGCCCGCCACGCCGGCGTCGCCGGCCCGGAAGGTGCGGCACCAGCGGCCGTCCCCGTCGCGGAAGGTCAGGACGACGGCGCGCCCCTCGCCGTCGGCGCCTTCCGACGCCAGCCGGCGATCCAGCACCCGGACCAGGCCCGCGTCGGCGATTTCTCCGCCGGGCGCGAGCACGAAGCCGTCGTTCCGGCCGTCCAGCAGCGGGCCGATCATCAGGCCGCCGATGAAGGTCGCCGCGGCCAGGCCGCCCCACAGCGCCGCCCGCCGTGGCGCGAAGGCCTCGCCGATGGCGCGGGTGAACCGCGTCCAGGGCGCGGCTACAGGCTCAGAGCCCGCGATCAGCCGCGCCAGCGCCTGATCGCGAGGATCCGGCTGGACGGCGAAGGCCTCCCGCGCCGCCGCCCTCAGGGCGCGCATGCGGGCTAGCCGCGCCGCCAGTTCGGGGTCGTTCAGGGCCTCGGCGTCGATCCGCTCGCCCGCCTCAACGCTCAGCTCCCCGTCGATGCGCCGCATCAGGATTTCGTCGTCATAGCGGGTCATCCCGTCACTCCTTGCGCGGACAGGGTCTGGATCAGGGCCTGCCGCCCGCGCACTAGGCGGCTGGTCAGGGTGCCGGCGGGCACGCCAAGGACCTCGGCCGCCTCGGCGTAGGACAGGCCCTCGACGAGGACCAGGGCCACGGCGTGTTTCTGGTCGTCGGGCAGGGCGTGGATCGCGTCGCGGACCGCCAGGGCGTCGACGCGCAGGCTTTCGTCCGCCAGGGCGGCGTCAGGGACGCGCGCGGTGGCGTCGTCCTCCGGCGTGACCACGCGGCCCCACCGCAGGTTCGAGCGGCCCTCATCGATGGCGATCCGTCTCATGAGGGTGAAGGTCCAGCTGTCGAGTCGGGTCCCGACCCGGAATTTCGACCGCGCCGCCAGCGCGCGCTCGACGGTCTGCTGGACGAGATCCTGCGCGTCCGCATCACGGGGCCGCAACACCCGCGCAAATCGGCGCAGGCGCGGAAGAAGCTCAACCAGCCCCGTCTGAAAGTCGTCCAAATGCATTCCTCGTCCATACGGGATGAAACGACCGGACCCAGACGTTTCATCCATGCCATACACAAGGCGGATCACCGTCGGATGCAAGAACGGAGTGGTTGTCGGTGTCGCTGAGAACGATCCTCGCAGGATGGACGGCGCTGCTGATCGTGGCGGTCGGCACGCCCGCCGCCGCCCAGCTCGGGCCGCTGCAGGCGCCCCAGCTGCCGGGCCTCCCCTCGCCGCTCGGCGACCGGCTGCCGGGGGTCGCGGACGTGGACGCCCTGGGGCGACAGGCGATCGACCGGGCGCTGCAGGCGCCGTCGCGGCTGGCCGATCTGGTGCGGCGTTCGGACGGCGCCCTTCAGACCGATCCCCAGGGCTGGCCGGTGGTGGCGGCGCAGATCGTCGCCGTCGACCTGTCCGATGCGGCCCGGGCCGAGGCGGTGCGCGCCGGTTTCACCGTGATCCGGGAGGACCGTCTGGAGGCGCTGGATCTGTCGGTCGTCGTGCTGGCGCCGCCCGCGCGATGGCCGCTGGCCCGCGCCGTGGCCCGGCTGCGGGCGCTGGCTCCCGACGCGGACGTCAGCTTCAACCACATCTATTCGCCCGCCGGGAGCGAGACGGCTGCCCCCCGATCGAACGCCCCCGCGCCACCCGGCCCCCAGGCGGGCGGGGCCAGGCTGGGCCTGATCGACACGGGGGTGGAGGCGACCCATCCGGCCCTCGCCGGATCGCGGATCAGCCAGCGCGGCTTCGCCGGCCCGCCCCGGCTGGGCGCGCACGGCACGGCGGTGGCGTCCCTGATGGTCGGGCGCAGCGGCGCCTTCTCCGGGGCCGATCCCGGCGCCGACCTGCTGGTGGCGGACATCTATGGCGGTCAGGCGGCGGGCGGGTCCTCCACGGGGCTCGCCCAGGCGCTCGCCTGGATGGTCGAGCAGCGCGCGCAGGTCGTGAACGTCAGCCTCGTCGGCCCGCGCAACGCACTGGTCGAACGCGCGGTCGCGCGCGCCCAGGCGCGAGGCGTGACGATCGTCGCCGCCGCCGGAAACGACGGACCGGCCGCCGCCGCCCTCTATCCGGCGGCCTATGATGGCGTGGTCGGGGTCGGGGCCGTCAGCGGCCGGAACCGGATCCTGCCCGAGACCGGCCGGGGTCCGCAGGTCGATTTCGTCGCGCCCGGCGCCGACATGGCCGCCGCCGGTCCGGCGGGCGGCTGGACCAGGGTGCGCGGATCGTCGTTCGCCGCGCCCCTGGTGGCGGGACTGCTGGCGCGCCGGGGCGGAGGGTCCGCGGCGCTCGAGGCTTTGGCGCGGTCGGCGACCGACATGGGCGCTCCGGGCCGCGATCCCGTCTATGGCCATGGCCTGGTCGGCGCGGATCTGCGGGTCGCGCCCGGCGCGGTCGGCGCGCGCGGACAGCTCAGCCGCTAGAAGTTTTTTGAAACGCCCGGGATGAAACCGGCCGGCCCCGTCGTTGGACCCTGCGAGGGCGATCACGCCCGCGATCTGCAGGAGATACGATCATGAAGAAGACCCTGATGATGGCGACCGTCGCGTTCGGCCTGGCCCTGGCCGGCGCATCGCAGGCCCAGGTCCTGGGCGGTTCCGGCGGTCTGACCGGCGGCCTGGGCGGCCAGGTTGGAGGCCTGGGCGGCTCGCTGGGCGGCCAGGGGTCGCTGACGGGCGGCCTGGGCGGCTCCCTCGACAGCGGTATGGTCCGAGACCGCGCTACCGACACCCTGTCGCGGACGGAACGCCGCGCCGAACGGGCCAGGGCCCGCGCCGACGCCGCCGCAGAGCGGACCCGCGCCCGCGCTGCGGCCGCCGCCGAACGCACCCGTGATACGGCGTCCGGCGCCATCGGAACCGTGGGGTCTACCGCGGCCGGCGCCTATGGCTCGGCCCAGAGCACGACCCAGGGCGCGGCGTCCGGCGCCGCCGGATCGGCGCAGGGACAAGGCTCCGGCATGCTGGGCGGCGCCGCGTCCGCCCGCGACGGCTCCGTGAACGGATCGGCGTCCGGTTCGGCCGACGGTTCGGCCCGCCCCGCTCGTCGCCGCGCCGACGGCGCCGCCGGCGTGAACGGATCGGCTTCGGCGAACCGCAACGGGGCCTCGGCCTCGGTCGGCGCCAACGCCGGCGGCGGCGCGGGCCGCGACGACTGATCTGGTCTTCCCCGGAAGCCGCTGAACCCCGTCGGCCCTCGGCCGGCGGGGTTTCGTTCGCCTGCTGACAGCCCTCAGGCCTACGCGCCCGCGGCCTCTTCGTTCGACTTGCGGAAGGCGCGGGGCGTCATCCCGACCTCGTCCCGGAAGGCGCGATTGAAGGGGCCCAGCGAGCCGAACCCGCAGTCGAAGGCGATTTCGAGGATCGATCCCCGATAGGCGGGGTCGGCGAGCAGGGCCTTCGCTCGCCGGATGCGGTGATGGTTGATCAGCCGGTTGAAGTTGGGAAAGCCCAGGCCGGCGATGCACTGGGACACCCGGTATTCCGGCTCTCCTAGCCGCGCCGCGACGTCGGCGATCCGGAGGTCCGGCTCGGTGTGCAGCTCTTCCTCGCGAAGCAGGCGTTGCAGGCGCTCGGCCAGCCGCAGGTCCTCGGTCGTCGCGGCCCGCCGGGCGGTTCGCCCGTGGCTGTCCCGCTCCAGCGGATGGGTCAGCCGGAACCAGACCGCGGCTCCGCACGCCCACAGTCCGGCGAAGGCGCAGGCGGCCTTGATCAGCTCGATCCGGTCGGCCTCCGCCTGACCGCCCCCCGCGCTGCGCAACCCCAGGATCGAGACGGCGACCAGCAGGGTGTAGACCACCAGAAAGACGATCCGGAACCGCGTCTCGGACGTCGGAAGTCCCGGCCGGCGGCGGCTGAACGGCTCGACGAAGGTCAGCAGCAGGGCGGCGGACCCGCACAGCACATAGCTGTTCTCGGCGATCCCGGCGGCCGCGCTCCCGTCCGGCAGGAGGATGGCCGCCGCGCCGGAAAGCTGGATGATCACGGCCACCACCCGCGGCCAGCGGGCATCGTGCGGCTCGGCGTCGAACAGGGCGCGCGTCAGCAGCCAGGCCCATCCGCAGGCCCCCACGCCGCCGACGGCCAAGACCGTCCCGGCGCCGCCGTCGAGCAGCCGGCCCAGCACATAGCTGACGAAGGACAGGGCCGTGATCACGGCGTGGACGTGAAGCCGGTCCAGCGACCGCCACGACGACAGCAACCTGCCCCCCGGCGCGCTCTGCACTGTCAGCGTGGACATCCCGGCCCTTCCGAAACTCGCCGGATTGATGACCTGAAGCGACGGTCCCGTCCAGCGGGGCCGGTCCCGCGCGAACAGGTTCTGGTCGAATTCCAAATCGGCGAGACGCCGTCCGCCCACGCCGCGAGCCTGCCGACGACCTCATGCGAGGCGTCATCGGGAGAGCCTATGTCGAACACCCCTTCATCCACGCCGGTCCGGAACGCGGCCGCGAAACTGCTGCGCTGGTCCGGCGTCCTCTGGTTCCTGGTCGCCGCCGTCGGCCAGATCGCCTTCATCGGCTTCATCCTGGTCTTCTACGGCGTTCGCACCGCGACCGGGAATTTCGCGGGCTGGAACGACAAGCCCCTGATCGACGGCTATGTCGAGGGCGACCACACCGGCAATCTGGTCTTCGCCGCCCACGTCCTGCTGGCCTCCGTCGTGACGCTCGCCGGCCTGATGCAGCTGGTCCCGCAGATCCGCAGCCGCCTCCCGGCCCTGCACCGCTGGACCGGGCGGTGCTTCCTGGTGATCGGCGGCTTCATGGCCCTGAGCGGCGTCTGGCTGGCGGTCGTGCGCGGCACCTATCTGTCGACCATCTCCGCCGTCGCCATCCTGATCAACGGCCTGCTGATCCTCGTCTTCGGAGGGCTGGCCTGGCGTCACGCCGTCAAACGGCGCTTCGAGACGCACCGCCGCTGGGCCATGCGCACCTTCATGGTGGTCAGCGGGGTCTGGTTCCTGCGGGTCGGGCTGATGGGCTGGGTCGTGGTCAACAAGGGACCGGTCGGCATGACCGACAACATGTCCGGCCCCGCCGACGTCGTGCTGACCTTCGGCAGCTATCTGATCCCGCTGGCCCTGCTGGAGATCTATTTCGCCGCCTCCCGGACCGCCAATCCGGTCATGAAGACAGCCGCCGCCCTGCTGCTGGTCGCCGCCACGGCCTATACGGCGATCGGCGTTTTCGGCGCGATCGCCTTCATGTGGGCGCCCTATATGACCGGCTGAGCCGCCGTCACTCCGGCCGGGTCGCGGCCTGCTGGTCCCGCAACATCAGCTGGCCCACCTCGCCCGTCTGCTGGTTCAGCAGCTTGCGGTTCAGCTCGGCGTCATAGAGCGACTTCAGATAGGAGGCGTCCCATCCGGTCAGGCCCTCGACCTGACGGCCCGGTTCGAACAGGTTCAGCACGGTGTCGAAGGCCGCCGTCTCCGCCTCCGGATCAATCTGGGCCATCGCCACCATGCCGATGTAGTCGCCCAATTGCTGGAAGTTGAGGCCGGACGCGCGCGGCAGATCGATCACGATGAAGGCGCTGCGCAGATTATTGCGCAGGGTGGTCCGCAACCGGCTGTTCTCCTGCGGAATGACCGGCGCCCCGGGGTCCCCCGGCATTCGCACGGCGATCTGTCCGTCATCCGTCACCGGGATGCTGACGTGCCACCAGCGCACCGGCGCGCCCCCCTCCTGAAAGCGTTGCAGTTGGAACCCGCTTCGCGAGGCGCCGGCGTATCCGGGGCGGAAGGCCAGCGGGGCCGCCTCCACGAGGGCGCGCGCCATGGCGTCGCCGTCGTCGCTGGCCACGACCAGGATATTGGCCTTGCAGCCGGGCTCCCCGACCTCCAGCCCCGCCTCGAGCGCGACCGCCGACACCCGGTCGACGATGACCTGCGCCGCGTCGCGCCGAAGATTGGCGACCCCGACGCAGACCTTCCTGTGCCACCGGGCCGGCGCCCGACCGATCGGCGCGGCGATGACGCCTTCGACGAAGCTGTCGACCGTCTCCCTCAGGGTCCGGCTCTCGACGACGACCTCGTCCAGGGTCGTGGCCGGAGGATCCTGGACCGCGTCCTGCGGCGGCAGGCCCAGGGCCAGCGCGGCGGCGAAGGCGGTGACGAAGGCCATGTTCGGTGTCCAGCGTTCAGCGAGCGAGAATTTGGCAGTAAACAACCGGCGCGATCATCACGCCAGTCCTCTCGAGCACGCCCGCATCCGCCTTCCCTCGCCCGGCCAACCTGCCTAGGTTCGGGGGATCACTGGGCGGAGGGCTTCGGCATGAGACGGATCGGTCATCACACCATCCTGGCGGCGGTGTTCGCGACCCTGGCCCTGTCCGGCTGCGCCACCGCGCAGGAGGCGCCGACCGCGCCGCCGACGGCCTATGAGGCGGTCGATCCCTTCATCGGAACGGCGGGCAAGGGCCATACCTTCCCCGGCGCCGTCGCACCGTTCGGCATGGTGCAGCTGAGCCCGGACACCGACTTCCGGCCCTTCCGCCAGTCCTATGACTGGGCCGCGGGCTACCGCTACGACGACCCGACCATCCTCGGCTTCTCGCACACCCATTTCTCGGGCACCGGCCACTCGGATCTCGGCGACGTGCTGCTCACCCCGATCTCGGGCGAGGTGCGCTGGGACGCGGGCGATCCGGCCCAGCCCGGTTCGGGCTACCGCTCGCGCTACAACAAGGCCTCCGAAGTCGCCGACCCCGGCTACTACGCCGTCAGCCTGACCGATTCCGGCGTCCGCGCCGAGCTGACCGCCGGCGTCCGCGTCGGCCTGCACCGCTACAGCTTCCCGCGCGCCCAGCCGGCCCGCATCCTGCTCGACTTCCGCCCGTCCATCTACGACTACCCGGGCAAGGTGCTCTGGTCGCGCATCCGGGTGCGCCCGGACGGCACGGTCACCGGCTTCCGCGAGACGCGCGGCTGGGCCCCCGGCCGCCAACTCTATTTCGCCATGCGCTTCTCGCGCCCCATGGTCGGCTACCAGCTGCAGAACCGCGAGGAGAACATCCCCTACAACGGCTTCCGCCAGCCGGGCCGCGCCATGGACGACCGCGCCCAGGTCCAGGGCCGCGCGCTGGAGGCCGCCTTCGACTTCGGCTCCATCGCCGGACCGCTGCTGGTCAAGGTCGCGGTCTCCTCGGTCGATGAAGACGGCGCCATCCGCAACCTCGACAGCGAGGGCGGCGACTTCGACTTCAACGGCGTGCGCGCCCGCACCCGCACCGCCTGGGAAGAGGCGCTGGGCGCCGTCGACATCGAGGCCGCGCCCGAGATGCGCGCCGGCCTCTACACCGCCCTCTACCACTCGCTGATCGCGCCGTCGGTGCACGGCGACGCCGACGGCCGCTGGCGCGGACCGGACAACGCCGTCCACCAGTCCGACTTCACCGTCCACTCGACCTTCAGCCTGTGGGACACCTTCCGCGCCCAGCATCCGCTGCTGACCCTGGTCCAGCCCGACACCCGCAACGCGGCCATGATCAACTCCCTGATCGCGGCGCAGAAGGTCAGCCCCTACGGCATCCTGCCGGTCTGGTCGTTCGCGGGTCAGGAGACCTGGACCATGATCGGCTACCACGCCGTCCCGGTCATCGCCGACGCCTACCTGAAGGGCGTCGAGGGCGTCGACGGCGAGGCGGCGCTGAACGCCATGGTGGCCAGCGCCAGCTACCGGCCCTACGGCGGGCTGGGCGACTACATGGACCTGGGCTGGGTGCCCATCGACCGCGAGCCCGAGGCGGCGTCCAAGACCGTCGAATACGCCTATGACGACTGGACCATCGCCCGCATGGCCGAGCGCCTCGGCCGCACGGATGTCCAGCGGACGTTCGACCGCCGCGCCGGCTTCTGGCGCAACACCTTCGACACCGAGACGGGCTTCGTCCGCGCCCGTCTGGCCGACGGCAGCTTCCGCACGCCCTTCGACCCGACCGCCATCAACTACGGCTCGGACTACACCGAGGGCAACGCCTGGCAGTATTCGTGGTTCGTGCCGCAGGACATGGCCGGACTGGTCACCGCCCTGGGCGGCGATCAGGCGGCGATCACCCGGCTGGACGCCATGTTCGACCACGACAACACCGGGCTGGACTACTCCCACGCCGAGGACATCGCCGGCCTGATCGGCCAGTACATCCACGGCAACGAGCCCAGCCACCACTCGGCCTACGCCTATGTCTTCGCCGGCGCTCCCTGGCGGACGCAGGCGCGGCTCAAGCAGATCATGGACAGCCAGTACCACTCGCGGCCCGACGGCCTGGCGGGCAATGACGACGTGGGCCAGATGTCGGCCTGGCTGATGTTCACGGCGCTGGGCTTCTATCCGGTCACCCCGGCCTCGGGCCAGTACGTCATCGGCCGTCCCTTCGTGTCGCGCGCCGCCCTCAACCTGCCCAACGGTCGCCGCTTCGTCATCTCGACCGAGGGCCTCTCGGACGAGAACCTCTATGTCCAGTCGGTCAGCCTGAACGGCCGCCCGCTGGACCGCACCTGGATCGGCCACGACGAGATCCAGGCCGGAGGCGAGCTCCATTTCGTCATGGGGACCGAGCCGAACCTGACATGGGGAACGACGGAGGCGGAGCGGCCGTATTCGATGAGCGCCCCCGGACGCTGATCCGTCACACAGGGCTAACCCCGCGTTCACCCTCGCCGTTCATAACGCCGCCGTCGATGGCCGCGCGTACAGGCGGCCAGGTGTGGAGTGTGCGTGTTGCGTAGCCGGACATGGACGACCTTTCGGGTCGCGATCCTCCTTGTGGCCCTGGCCAGTCTGGGGATGCTGGCGGTGCTGGCCGTGGTCGGTTCGGCCATCGACGCCCACCAGCGCGAGAAGGAACAGCACCTGGTCGAGCTGAGGGTGGCCGGCGCGCTGAAGGGCGTCACCGCCGACCTGACCGCCGGCACCATCTGGGACGAGGCGGTCCTGCGTCTGGTCGCCCATGACGCGGACTGGATCGACCATCACCTCGGGGCCTTCTTCGCGGTCCAGAGCGGCCACGCCGCGACTGCGGCCTATGACGACAAGGGCCGCCTGATCCGCGTCAGCCTCGCGGGCAAGGCGGCGGGCGCCGACCCGGCCCAGCCCTTCGCCCACGCCGCCGCGCCCCTCGTCACTGACGTCCGGAACCGCGCGGCTGTCCGGGACCGGTCCGCCGTGGACATGAAGGCCGTCCGCCTGCGCAGCGCCGTGATCGGCGTCGAGGGCCGGACCTGGCTCGCCGCGGCCTCGACCGTCGTGCGCCATACCGACGGGGGCCCGGTCCCCGCCGCGGATCCCATCATCGTCTCCTTCAAGCCCTTCGAGACGGTGGTGGAGCCGCTGGGAACCGAACTCGGCCTCAAGCAGGCCGCCTATCGCCCCGGCGCCGGCGCCCCGGCCCTGCGCGGCCACCAGACCGCCGTGGCGATCCGCGACATCGAGGGCCGGACCCTGGGCTGGATCGTCTGGACGCACGAGGCGCCGGGCGCCCGCATCCTGCGCGAGGCCGGCCCCCTGATGCTGATCCTGCTGGTCGCCACCCTGCTGGCCGCCGCCCTGCTGTTCCGCCGCGTGGCCGACGACGTGCGTCGCCTCAGCGAGAGCGAACAGGCCCTCGCTCAGGCTCTGGAGAAGGCCGAGGCCGGCAGCGCCGCCAAGTCCCGCTTCCTGTCCAACATCAGCCACGAGCTGCGCACCCCGCTGAACGGCGTCCTGGGCATGGCGCAGGTGATCGAGGACGACCTGCTGACACCGCAGCAGCGCGACCGCATGGCCGTGCTCAAGGAGGCGGGCAAGGCCCAGCTGCGGCTGATCGAGAACCTGCTGGTCGCCATGCGGCTGCAGAACGAGGCGGTGGCCCTGCACCCCCGCCCCTTCAGTCCCGACCAGCTGCTGCGCCAGATGGCCACGGACTACCGCGGCGGCGCGACCGCTAAGGGGCTGAAGTTCAGGATCGAGGCCAAGGCTCCGACGTCCCGGCTCGGCGACGAGGGCCAGATCGCCCGCCTGGTCGAACCGCTCATCGACAACGCGGTCCGCTTCACCACCGATGGAACCGTCACCGTCCGCGCCCGCGAAACCCACAACGCCCTGATCTTCGAGATCGAAGACACCGGCCCGGGCATGGCGCCCGAGGTCGTCGCCGACCTGTTCACCGCCTTCAGCCAGGCCGACGAGTCCTCCACCCGCTCCACCGACGGCGCCGGCCTCGGCCTGGCCATCAGCCACGGCCTGACCACCGTCATGGGCGGTCGCCTTCAGGTCGAGAGCGAGCCCGGCAAGGGCAGCCTGTTCCGGGTCACCCTGCCGCTGCCGCATGCGGACGAGGCGGCGAACGACAAGGCGCAGGCCTAGGCCTTCACGAACCCGCGCAGCACGTTCGCCTCGGTGCTCAGCTGCAGCCGGTTCAGGTCCACCCGCTTCGGCTCGGCGAACAGGATGAAGTAGTACTTCATCTGCTCGGACCACCAGTAGCCGGGGCAGTTGTCGCCCTGCTCCATCGGCCGCGTCGTGATGTCCTTCAGCGAGGTGTAGCCATAGGCCGCCTTCGAGGTGGCCTTCATGTTGCGGTAGTGGATGGCCGTCAGCGCGCGGTAGCGGTCGTCCCGGTCACCCAGCCACAGGTTCAGGCAGGCGTCGGCGAACTCGGGCCGCAGGCCGGTGCCCTTGCCGCGCGGCGTGCGGGTGCGGACATCCGTCGATTCCGGGATGATGACGTACTGCTCCTGCATCTCGGTGTAGGTGGCCAGGAAGTCGTCCCCCGCCGCCTTCTGACCCACCTGCCCCAGCAGCCCGGCCAGATAGGCGCCCAGCACCGTCTGCGAGTACGCGGTCGTCTCGGCGGTCTCATAGTCCACCATCGGGAACCACAGGCGGCCGTCGAACCGCTTGCCCTGGTGCGCGACCATGGCCCCTATGCACTCCTCGGCCCAGCGCTTCATGTCCGCGTCGCCGAACAGCTCCCAGCTGTCCCACAGATATTCGTAGAAGCTGTCCGCATAGACGTCGATCGAGGCGTTGCGGCTGATGAACAGCCCCGTCTCGGCGTGGATGTTGGCGGCCATCAGCCCCTTGTCGGAGCGCATGTCCAGCGCGTGCTTCATCGCCCGCTTGGCCGCCGCATAGTAGCGGCTGTCGCCGGTCAGCTGGCCCAGCACCCCGAACTCGGTCGCATAGGTGCCGATCTCGGCCAGGTTGGTCTCGGGGTCGCGCACCGCGCCGGTCTTCAGGTTCACATAGCGGTACGGCAGGCCGTGCGGCGAGGCGTCGAAGGCCTTCATCAGCCGGTCGGCCAGGTCCTTCGCCTTGTCCAGCAGCACCGGATCGCCGCACGCCAGGTGCGCCGAGATCAGCCCGCCGACCAGACGGATGTTGGTCTCGAACACCTGCGAATAGTCGTCGATGTCGAAGTTCAGGTTCGCCTTCACCCAGTCGACGCCGGCCTGGAACTCCTCGTCCAGTTCCATGATCCACAGGGTGTCCAGCGCCTCGACCAGCGAGAGGCCCAGGTCATGGCCCTCGATGAAGAAGGACCGCGCCGTGCCGGAAACCGGATTGATCTCGTCCCGGCCCCACGCCTTGTCGACATAGTGGTCCCAGGCCCATTTGAACTCGGCCTTCACATCGGCGCCCAGGGCGGCCCAGTCCTCGGACCGCCATCCGGATTGCGCGTTCGCGGGCAGGCCGCTCAGGCCGGCCAGGGCGGAGCCGCCCATCAGGGTCAGGGCGTAACGGCGGTTCAGAGACTGGATCATGCCCCACCCTATCGCGGGCGGCAGGCGTCGCAACCGCTCAGCTGCGGAGGATCCGCCCCTCCAGGCCCCGCACCGCCTCGATGAAAGCCTCCGGGACGGGCACGGCTTTACGCGACCCGTCCAGCGCGACGCACACATAGGTCAGGCCGACATCGGCCAGCAGTTCGTCGTCCCGGAAGATCCCCACCCGCGGCTGGAACGAGCTGCGTCCGAACCGCTCGATCCGCGCGCCCAGCCTCAGCATCTCGTCGCAACGGGCCGACGCCCGGAAGTCCAGCTTCGCCCCGGCCGCGAACATGTCGATCCCCAGGCCCGTCGTCCCCTCATGCCCCGGCAGGCCGATCGCCCGGAAATACTCGGCCATCGCGACGTCGGCGTAGACGAGGTAGTTCGGATTGAAGACCACCCCCTGCATGTCCACCTCTGCCCAGCGCACGCGCAGGGGCTCGAAGAAGACGAAATCGGCGGGAGTCGAGGGCGTTTCGAAGGCGGGCATGGCGACAGGCTAGGCGGCTTCAGACCGTTAACGCAAGCAGGCCGCGCCGGACTCTGCCGCCGCCACTTGCGATTCGTTCGCACATACTCTAGACACCGCCCCGTCGCCTCCGGGCGGCCGTAAGCGTCTCACGTCAGACAACGCATCCCTCCCGGTCGCGGCCGGGGCAGCCGGATCTCCGGCGGATGCGACATGGCCGACGACCCTTTCCAACAGAGACGCTCAATGCACCCTTCCATCATCGTCTTCCGCCGCCTGCCGGCGCGCTACAACGCTGTCGTCCAGCCCCTGGTCCTGTCGGTCATCATGAGCGGCGTGGTCTCGGCCATCACGACGCTGCGCGGCCTCGGCCTGTCGCCGGCCTTCCCGGCGACGTGGCTGCCCTCGTGGGGCCTGTCCTGGGTCGTGGCCTTCCCGGTCCTGCTGGCCATCCTGCCGGTCGTTCGCCGCATCGTCGGCTGGATGGTCGAACCCGGCGGCCGCTAGGGATTCGCGGCCATCATCCACGGCGGTTCCGGCATGGCCGCGCGGGCCTGGGCCTGGGCCCGGGTCCAGCGGTCATGCAGATCCTCGAAATAGGGATCGTCCGCCTCGATCCGGCGCTCGTCGCCGCTGATCATGCCGCGGCGCAGGGTCAGCATGTCGAAGGGCGCGCCGACGCCGACATTGCTGCGCATCGTGGTCGAGAACGAGATCAGCCCCAGCTTCACCGCCTCGGCCAGCGGCGTGCTCCCGCGCAGGCCGCTGACCAGGATGGGCTTGCCGTATTTGGCCTCGCCGATCTGCATGAAGGGGGTGTCGGGCCCGCACTCGATGAAATTGCCCTGGCTGTAGATCAGATACAGCTGCATCGGCCCGCCGGCGATCTGGCCGCCCAGCAGCATCGAGGCCGAGGTGTTCAGGCTGTCCGCCTCCAGCGCCGGGGCGATCGACTGGCGCACGTTGCGCAGCGCGTGGCCCAGCAGTTGCGCGCAGCGGAACAGCGACGGGGCGTTCTCCAGCGTCTCGGGCTCTTCGCCGACGTTCAGGTGGACGCCCTCGCGAACCATGGCCAGCGCCGTCTGGGTCACCGACAGATTGCCCGCCGTGGCCACGGCCAAAACGCGCTCGCCTGGATGATCGACGACATGCAGCTTGCGATAGGACGAGATGTTGTCGACGCCCGCATTGGTGCGGGTGTCGGCGATCATCGCCAGCCCCTCATCAACCAGCAGGCCCACGCAGTAGGTCATTGGACGTGTCGTATCCCGCGAACGTCAGAATTCGCCCGACCGTAACAGATTCCCGCGACGTACGACCCCACGGCTACGCCTGCTGTTGGCCCTGTTGCATGTCCGCATCACGTACGGTCAGGCGGACCGCAAGCGTCTCTCCGCTCCCGCCGTAGCTGGCCCCGCGCACCGGGGCGGCGCCCAGATAGTCCAGGCCGGTGGCGATGCGGACGTAGCGCTCGGTCGGGCAGACGCCGTTGGCCGGATCGAAGCCGACCCAGCCCAGACCCTCGATCCAGGCCTCGGCCCAGGCGTGGGCGGCCTCCTGATCGGCCCGGTCGCGCCGCGCCAGATGGCCCGAGACATAGCGGGCGGGCACGCCCATCTGGCGGGCGCAGGCGATGAAGACATGGGCGTGGTCCTGGCAGACCCCCCGCCCCAGGGCCAGGACCTCGCTGGCGGTGTTCGTCGGCGTGGTCACTCCGACCTCGAACGCCACCGATCCATTGATGGCGGCCATCAGCCGGTGCATCCGGTCCAGCGGCGGATGGGCCTGGAACTCGGACGCGAAGACCGAGATCAGCTTGTCCCGTTTCGTCAGGTCCGTATCGCGCAGGAAGACCAGCGGCGACAGCCGCTCCTGGTCCGGCGGGATCACGCCCGCCGTGTCGCTGGTCACCACCTCGCCGGTCACCCGGATCGTCAGGCTCTTGGTCGGCTGCTCGGTATAGAGGGCGTGGACGATGTTGCCGAAGGCGTCCTCGGAGCGGCGCAGGCGGGCGTCCACGTCCGTCTCCACCTGCCAGTCGCGCACCGTCTGCGCCTCGCTGGAGCGCGGCGTCAGGCGCAGGGTCTGGATGATGAACCGGGCCGCCCGGTCGTAGGCGTAGGTCGTGGCGTGGTCGATCCGGATGCGCATCAGCTCAGGTACTGTTCGGTGATGGCCTGCCCCAGCCGACCGTTCTCGGCGAGGAAGCTCTGGATGTATTCGTGCAGGCCCGCCTGGAAGATGGTCTCGATCTTCGAGGTCTCGAAGGCCCGCATCCGCTCCGCCGCCAGCCGCTGGGCCGGACCGCGCCGGCCGTAGTCGCTGGCCAGCCGTTCGAGATAGCGCACGATCGAGGTCTGGCAGCTGGCCAGCGAACGCGGCATCTGCCGGTTCAGCACCAGCAGGTCCGCCACCAGCCACGGCTTGACCGAGTCCCGGTAGACCCAGCGATAGGCTGTCAGCGCCGACACCTCGCGCAGCAGGGTCGTCCACTGGAAGTAATCCAGCTGCCCGCCCACCCGTTCGCCCTCGGGCAGCAGCAGGTGGTATTTCACGTCCAGCAGGCGGGCGGTGTTGTCGGCCCGCTCGATCGCCGCGCCCAGGCGCAGGAAATAGTAGCCGTCGTTGCGCAGCATGGTCCGCGAGGCCGCGCCCTCGACCGACAGGGTGACCGTCTTCACCCATTCCAGGAAGTGGCCGAAGTCGTCGCGGCGGGTCGGCTGCCCCTGCTCGGCCAGCCCATTCCAGGCGCCGTTGATCGCCTCCCACAGCTCGACCGTCAGGGCGGTGCGCACCGAGCGCGCATTGGTCCGCGCCCGGGTGATGCAGGCGGTGATCGACGAGGCGTTGTCCGGCGCGAAGGCCAGGTATTCGCGCACCGACTTCTCCGTCGGCGACCGGCCCAGCGCCTTGGGCGCCCCCGCCGAGGCCAGCGCGCTGGCCCACACCGTCTCGGCGTCTCCGTCGCCCCGGGTCGGAATGGCGGCCAGCCGGATGGTGGCCTCCAGGATGCGGGCGAGAAAGTCCGCCCGCTCGATATAGCGGCCGGTCCAGTACAGGCTGTCTGCGGTTCTCGAAAGCATCAGACGTCCAGCACCCAGGTGTCCTTGGTCCCGCCGCCCTGGCTGGAGTTCACCACCAGCGAGCCGGGCTTCAGCGCCACCCGCGTCAGGCCGCCGGGGGCCACCTTCACCCCCTCGGGGCTGGACAGCACGAACGGCCGCAGGTCGACGTGCCGCCCGTGCAGCTCGCCCTTGTCCAGCGTCGGCGCGGTCGACAGGGCCAGCGTCGGCTGGGCGATGAAGTCGTCGGGATCGTTGATCAGCTTCTTGCGGAAGGCCTCGATCTCCGTCTTCGACGCGGCCGGTCCGACCAGCATGCCGTAGCCGCCGGATCCCCCGACCTCCTTGACCACCAGGTCGCCCAGGTTGGCCAGCACGTGCTTCAGCGCCTCAGGCTCGCGGCACCGCCAGGTCGGCACATTCTTCAGGATCGGCTCCTCGCCGGTGAAGAAGCGGATGATCTCCGGCATGTAGGTGTAGACGGCCTTGTCGTCGGCCACGCCGGTGCCGACCGCATTGGCCAGGGTCACCGTCCCCGCCTCATAGGCGGTCATCAGCCCGGGCACGCCCAGCGCCGAGTCCGGGCGGAAGGTCAGCGGATCCAGGAAGGCGTCGTCGATGCGGCGATAGACGACGTCGACCTGCTTGCGGCCCTCGGTCGTGCGCATGAAGACCCGGCCGTCGTCGACGAACAGGTCGCGGCCCTCGACCAGCTCCACCCCCAGCTTGTCGGCCAGGAAGCTGTGCTCGTAATAGGCCGAGTTGAACGGTCCGGGCGTCAGCACCACGATGGTCGGGTCCGCCCCCGCCGCCTCGGGCGCGCAGGCCCGCAGGGACGCCAGCAGCATGTCGGCATAGGTCTCGACCGGCCGCACCGGATAGTCGGCGAACAGGTCGGGGAACAGCCGCATCATCATCTCGCGGTTCTCCAGCATGTAGGAGACCCCCGACGGCGTGCGACAGTTGTCTTCCAGCACGTAGAAGCCGTCCTCGCCCGTGCGCACCAGGTCGACGCCGGCGATCTGCACCCAGATGTCGCGCGGCGGGCGGCGGCCCTGCATCTCGGGCGCGTACTGCGGATTGGTCAGGACCAGCTCGGCCGGGACGATCCCCGCCTTGATGCACTCCTGCGCGCCATAGATGTCGGCTAGGAAGGCGTTGATCGCCGACACCCGCTGGATCAGCCCCTTCTCCAGCCCGGCCCATTCGGTCGCGCCGATGATCCGCGGCACCACGTCGAAGGGGATCAGCCGTTCGCTGGACTCGGCGTCGCCATAGACCGCGAAGGTGACCCCCATCCGCCGGAAGAACAGTTCCGCCTGGCGCGAGCGCGCCTGCAGCAGGCCCTCCGGCGCGTCCGCCAGCCAGCGCGCCAGCCCGCGATAGCTTTCGCGGACGTCTCCACCGTCACCGGACATCTCGTCGAAGGCCATGCCGCTCCCACCGCAATGAATTTGCAGCGTGACCCGACAAGCGACGCTGGCGCAACAGTAATGTTGCGCTGCGGCAAAGGTTCAGCCGTGGCGGGCTCTTCCGAAGCGGCCTGGCGCGCGCGGGTCCGCCGTCCACGGAGCGAAGGTCACGCGGACGACGCGCCAGCTTCACCTCCCGGTCGTCGCACCGTCGCTTCGACGGCATACAGCCCCGCTAGGTCGGGCTCCTCACCTCGGGGGCCCCGTCATGATTCATCGCGTTCAACGTCCGTCCATCCTGCTCGGCGCCAGCGCCCTGGGCGTCGTCTGGGCCCTGGCCGGAACCGCTTCGGCCCAGGAGGCCGCCGCCGCCCAGCTGGACGAGGTCGTCGTCACCGCCCAGCTGCGTCAGCAGAGCGCCGTCGAGGTGCCCTTCGCCCTGACCGCCTACTCCGGCGAGCGCCTCGAGAGCCTCGGCGTGCAGGACTTCGAGGAGTTGTCGGCCTTCACCCCCGGCTTCCTGGTGCAGAACCAGTCGCCCAACAACCCGGGCTTCGTGATGCGCGGCATCACCTCGGACTCGGGCGCCGCCACCGCTGAACCGCGCGTCTCGGTCTTCCAGGACGGCGTCTCCATCTCCAAGTCGCGCGGCTCCTATGTCGAGCTGTTCGACATCGAGCGTGTCGAGGTGGCCAAGGGCCCGCAGTCGACCCTCTACGGCCGCGGCGCCCTGATCGGCGCGGTCAACGTCATCCAGAACAAGGCCGTGATCGGCGAGTGGGCCGCTTCGGGCCGCATCGGCCTGGGCGACTATTCCTACGCCATCGGCGACCTGGTGGTGAACGCGCCCATCGGCGACACCGCCGCCATCCGCTTCGCCGTCCGCCGCAAGACCCGCGACGGCTACATCCAGAACCTGCTCGGCGGCGAAAACTACAACAGCTTCGACACCCAGGCCCTGCGCCTGTCGGGCGCCTTCCGCCCCGCCGAAGGCCTGCGCATCGACGTGATCGCCAACTATCAGACCGACGACTCGGCCGGCACCGCGTTCAAGTCGCTGGCCTTCACGCCGCAGGATCCGGCCACCGGCGCCGTCCTCGGCACGCGCGAGCCCTGGACGGGCGCGGCCCTGACGCCCTCGGCCCTGTTCGACGGCGGCAAGCAACTGGGCCTCGACCGCGACGTCTGGGGCGTGACGGGCATCGTGTCCTGGGATCTGTCGGACAGCCTGACCCTGACCTCGACCACCGCCTACCGCGAGTTCAACTCGTACGAGACCTTCGACGCCGACGGCGTATCGCTGCCGATCCTGACCGCCGCCGAAGAGGCCCATGGCGAGCAGACCAGCCAGGAGTTCCGCCTCAACTACGACAACGGCGGCCGCTTCTCCGGCTTCGTCGGCGCCGGCTACTTCTCCGAGGACGGCTATCAGCGCACCCCGACCCAGTTCGACGAGCGCATGGCCCTGGCCCAGCTGTCGGGCGTGCTGGACGGCAATCCCGCCGCCGTCGGCCAGAACACCCTGCCGGCCGCGGCCTATCCGACGGTCGCGCAAGGCGTGATCACCCAGCTGCTGACCCCGCTGGGCGCCGGCGCCCTGGCCCCGGCGATCGCCGCCAACCTGAAGGCCGCCCATATCGAGACGCCGATCAACGCCTCGGAGCTGACGTCGTTCGACGTGTTCGCGGACGCGACCTACGCCATCACCGACCGCTTCGAGGTGGCCGCCGGCATCCGCTTCACCCGCGATGAGAAGACCACCGGCTACGCCTCCAGCGTCCAGAGCCGCTCGATCCTCGGCGGCCTGCTGGCGATCCAGACCGGCGCCGTTCCGCCGGCCCAGATCCCGGCGCTGCTCGGCGGCCTGGCGACCCCGGGCGCGGTCAACCTGCCGGCCGGCGTCCTGCCCCTGTTCGGCCTGACCGCCCAGCCGACCGCCAACAACGGCGACTTCACCTACGGCGATCTGGAAGACGACGGCGTCACCTGGCGCCTGACGGCGCGCTACGCCCTGTCGGATGACGCCAACCTCTACGCCAACTACGCCCGCGGCCGCCGTCCCAAGGTGCTGGCCCAGGCCGGTCCGTCGGCCCCCGGCGGCGCGGTGACCTTCAAGGAAGTCGACGCCGAAAGCGTCGACAGCTTCGAGATCGGCGCCAAGGCCGCCCTGATGGACCGCACCCTGCGCCTCGACGGCGCCGTCTATCTCTACAACTACGAGAACTTCCAGACGACGGTCCAGGACGGCGTCCAGTTCGTCGTCACCAACGCCGGCAAGGCCGAGGCCTACGGCTTCGAAGGCCAGGCGCTGTGGGCCGTCGGCGATCAGGTCGAGGTGTTCGGGACCTACAGCTACAACCACTCGCGCTTCAAGGCGGGCATCTACGACGGCAACCGCCTGCGCCTGTCGCCGGACCACCGCGCCTCGATCGGCGTGAACTGGACCCTGCCGGTCGCCGGCGGCTCCCTCCGGATCCAGCCGACCTACAGCTGGCAGTCCGAAGTCTTCTTCGACGACGACAACGACCGCACCGACCTGCAGGCCCGCAACCTGGTCCCCGACCTGATCGTGGACGAGGTCCAGGACAGCTACGGCCTGCTGAACCTGCGCCTGCGCTACGCGCCGGACGGCGGCGCCTGGTCGGTCGAGGCCTTCGCCGACAACCTGCTGGACGAGAAGTTCATCAAGGACGCCGGCAACACCGGCGACGCGCTGGGCATGCCGACCTTCATCGCCGGCGAGCCCCGCACCGTCGGCGTCGTCTTCGGCGTCAAGTACTGAGGCCCGGCGCATGACCCTTCACCGTCGCGGCCTTCTCGGTCTCATCGGCGCCGGCGCGGCGGGCGCGGGCCTGCCCGCCGCCGCCCGTTCCGCCCAGGCGGTCGCCTTCCAGCACGGGGTCGCTTCCGGCGATCCCCGCGCCGACGGCGCCGTCATCTGGACGCGGGTGACCCCGTCCGATCCGTCGGCGCGCAACATCCGCGTGGACTGGTCGGTCTGGCGCGACGGCGACGCCTCCGCCGCCGTCGCGGGCGGCACGGTCGAGACCGGGCCGGAGCGCGACTTCACGGTGAAGATCCCCGTCACGGGCCTGCAGCCCGGCGTCGAGTACCGCTACGCCTTCACCTCGGGCGAGACGCGCTCGCCGCAGGGCCGGGTCCGCACCCTGCCCGTCGGCGCCAATCCCGAGACCGTTCTGGCCGTCGTCTCGTGCCAGCTCTACCCGGGCGGCCTGTTCAACGCCTACGACGCCATCTCGAAGCTGGAACGCCTCGACGCGGTCGTCCACCTCGGCGACTACATCTACGAATACGGGGCCGAGCCCGGCGACTACGGCATGGACCACGGCGCGGCCCTGAACCGCGCCCCGGTTCCCGCCCACGAGATCGTCAGCCTGGCCGACTACCGCCAGCGGCACGCCCAGTACAAGACCGACCCCGACCTGCAGGCAGCCCACGCCCGCGCCGCCTTCATCTGCGTCTGGGACGACCACGAGGTCGCCAATGACACCTGGACCATGGGCGCCGAGAACCACACGCCCGCCACCGAAGGCGACTTCGGCGCCCGCAAGGCCGCGGCGCTGAAGGCCTATTTCGAGTGGATGCCGATCCGTGAACCGGAAGGCGGCCTGACCGAAGAGGCCATCTACCGCAGCTTCGACTTCGGCGACCTGGCCAGCCTGCTGATGGTCGAGACCCGCCTGACGGCGCGCAACGCGCAGCTGACCTACGCCGCCGACATGCCGATGACCGCCGCCGGCCCCGACCTCGCCGCCTTCGAGGCCAGGCGCAACGACCCGGCCCGCGACCTGCTGGGCGATCGCCAGCGGGACTGGATCAAGACCACCCTGCAGGCCTCCAGGGCCGCCGGCCGGCCGTGGCAGGTGCTGGGCAACCAGGTCGTCATGGCCCGCGTGCAGGGGCCGGACATCTCCAAACTGGCCTCGCGCCTGGAGATCATGGCCCTGATGGCCAGCCTCAAGCCCGAGATCCGGGCCCAGGTGCAGCAGGCCCAGCAGCTGTTCAGCCTTGGCGTGCCCTTCAACCTCGACAGCTGGGACGGCTATCCCGCCGGCCGCGAGCGCCTCTACGCGGCCTTCGCCGAGGCCGGGGTCGAGCCCATCGTCCTGGCCGGCGACAGCCACGCCTTCTGGGTCAACGACCTGAAGGACGCCGGCGGCACGCGCCGCGCGGTCGAGTTCGGGACCAGCTCCATCTCCAGCCCCTCCCCCGGCGACCACGTCCCCGGCGTGCCCCTCGGCGCCGCCCTGAACGCCGCCAACCCCGAGGTCGTCCTCTGCGACCAGACGGCCAAGGGCTACGTCCTGCTGACCCTGACGCCGCAGGCGGCCAAGGCCGAGTTGCGCACCGTCTCCACCATCGTGGCCAAGCCCTATCGCGAACGGACGCTGAAGACCTTCACCGTGGCGAAGACGGCGACGGGCCTGGGTCCGCTGGTCGAGGCCTGATCCGTCAGCCCGCCGCCCGCGCATAGCGTCCGGGCGGCTGGCCGACGTAGCGGCTGAAGGCGGTGCTGAAGGTGCTGGCCGAGCCGTAGCCGACGCGCTGCGCCACCTCGTCCAAGGCCAGGTCTCGGGCGCGCAGCAGGGTCTTGGCCAGCGCCATCCGCCACGCCAGCAGATACTCCATCGGGGCCATGCCCACGGCGCGGGTGAACCGGTCGAAGAAGGCGGATCGCGACAGCGCCGCCGTCCGCGCCAGCTGCTCCACGGTCCAGGCCCGCGACGGTTCGCCGTGCATCCCGCGCATCGCCGCCGCCAGACGGGCGTCCGCCAGTCCGCGCAGCAGGCCCGGCGGCGTCCCCTCCCCCGGCGCCGACCGCAGCGACTCGACCAGCAGCACCTCCACCAGTCGGGCCAGGATCAGCTCCCGCCCGGGCCGGTCGGCGCGGGCCTCGTCGGCGACCAGCTCGACCAGGGCCGACAGCCGCCCCGGCCCCCGCACATGGATCAGCGCCGGCAGCAGCGACACCAGCAGGGCGGCGTCGGGCGCGTCGAACGCGAAATAGCCGCCCAGCAGCCGCACGTCGGCCGGTCCGTCCGGCGTCCCATGCCGCAACTCCCCGCCCGGCGCGGCCTCGTCCGGATCCATCAGCCGGGGCGTCGCCGGCTCAAACCCCGACAGCACGAAGCCGGGTGTCGCGGGCAGCAGGATGAAGTCCCCCGCCTCCAGCACGACCGGCTCCTGCCCCGCGACCTCCAGCCGGCACCGGCCCTCCAGCACGGTGCAGAAACTCGGATGGCCGAACTCGGCGTAGCGAACCGCCCACCGCCCGGCCCCGCTGATGCCCTTGGCGAACACCGTCCGGGGCCTCAGCAGGCCGATGATTTCAGAGAGGGGGTCGCTCATTCTGGACGATTACAAATAAAATCCGGACTACAGATCGTATAACGTCCTGATACGGCCCGCTAGCCTGATGAGGTCAAACACAAGGATCACCCCCATGAAGACCGTGCTCATCACCGGCTGCTCCAGCGGCTACGGCCTCGAAACCGCGCTCCACTTCCTCGACCGGGGCTGGACCGTCATCGCCACCATGCGCACCCCGCGCCCGGATCTCTTCCCCGCCTCGGACCGCCTGCGCCTGCTGCCGCTCGACGTGACCCGCCCCGACAGCATCGCCGCCCTGGTCCAGGCCGCCGGACCGATCGACGTGCTGGTCAACAATGCGGGCATCGGCCTGCTCGGCGCCTTCGAGGCCACGCCGATGGCGACCGTCCGCGAGGTGTTCGAGACCAACACCTTCGGAACCATGGCCGTGACCCAGGCCTTCCTGCCCGACATGCGTGAGCGCGGTTCTGGGGTGATCGTCAATGTGACGTCCAGCGTGACCCTGGCCCCCATGCCGCTGGTGGCGGGCTATACGGCCAGCAAGACCGCGGTCCAGGGCTTCACCGCCTCCCTCGCCCATGAACTTGAGGGCTTCGGCGTGCGCGTGAAGCTGGTCGAACCGGGCTACGGCCCCTCGACGCGCTTCACCGACAACTCGGGCGACCGAATGAACGGCCTGATCCCGCCGGCCTACGCCCCGTTCGCCGAGACGGTCTTCGCGGGCTTCCGGCCGGCCATCGTGACCGTCCCGGCGGACGTGGCGAGCGCCGTCTGGCAGGCCGCCACCGACGGTTCGGATCGCCTCAGCTATCCCGCCGGTCCGGACGCGGTGGCTCTCGCCCGGCAGGACTGATCGCAGACCTTCTCCCTCCCCTTCATGGGGAGGGATGTCGGCGCGCAGCGCCGACAGGGTGGGGTTCGTATCCGAGCGCGCCGCTCCCCACCCGTACCGCTACGCGGTCCACCCTCCCCAGGAGGGGAGGGAGAACGGAGCTACTGGCCGCCCGCCGCTCGCGGCCCCGCGTTCTTCACATACTGGTCCAGCCAGCGGGTCATCTCCCACAGCGTATGGCCGACCGACTCCCGCGCCCGGTAGCCGTGGGCCTCCAGCGGCAGGACGACGTACCGCACCTGCGCCCCATTGCCCTTCAGCGCGGCGTAGTACCGCTCCGACTGGACCGGGAAGGTGCCCGAGTTGTCGTCCGCCTCGCCGTGGATCAGCAGGATCGGCTCATTGACCTTGTCGGCATAGGCGAAGGGCGACATCGCGTTGTAGGTCTCCGGCGCCTCCCAATAGGTCCGCTGCTCGGACTGGAAGCCGAACGGCGTCAAGGTCCGGTTATAGGCGCCCGAGCGCGCGATGCCGGTCCGGAACAGGTCGGTGTGGGCCAACAGGTTTGCGGTCATGAAGGCGCCGTAGCTGTGCCCGCCGACGGCGATCCGGTCCCGGTCCGCCACGCCCAGCGCCACCACCGCGTCCACCGCCGCCTGCGCGTCGGCGGTCAGTTGGGCGATATAGGTGTCGTTCGGCTCGGCCCCGTCCTTGCCGATGATCGGGAAGGACGGATCGTCCAGCACCGCATAGCCCTGGGTCAGCAGGAACAGGTGGCTGGACCCGCCCGGGCGCACGAAGCGGTTGGCGGTGTCCACCACCTGACCGGCCACGGCGGCGTCGGTGAACTCGGCCGGATAGGCCCACATCACCAGCGGCAGCGGGCCGTCGCGATCCTTGTCATAGCCCGCGGGCAGATACAGCGTGCCGGACAGTTGCACCCCGTCCGCGCGGGCGTAGGTGATGGTCTGGCGCGACACGCCCGCCAGTTGCGGAGCCGGGTCGGGGAAGGTCGTCAGGGCGTCCGGCGCGGCGCCGTCCAGGTTGCGGACATACAGGTTCGGCGGATCGTTGCGGGTCTCGCGCCGCGTCACCAGCCGCCGCGCGCCGTCATCCAGCACGCCCACGACGCTCTCGAACTCGCCGCTGGCCGAGGTCCACAGCCGCTCGGACCGGCCCGTGTTCAGGTCCATCGCCGCCAGGAAGGGATACTCCCCTTCCCGCGTCGCGCCCGCGCCGGTCATCAGCAGGCGACCGTCGGCGGTGAAGCGGGCCACGTTGAAGCCCTGGGCGTTGGGCTCGGTCAGGGGCGAACCCGGATCGTCGTAACGCGCCTGATAGTTCCGCTCCAGCAGCACCCGGCCGGTCCCCGGACGCGAGGGATCGACGACATAGCGGGTCTCGTGCCGGGTGTTGAACCAGCGGCTGTTGACCAGCGCCGTGTCCGCATCGCCCCAGGTGACGCCGCCGTAGCGCTCCTTCAGGTCGATCAGGGTCGTCGGCTGGGCGCTGAACGGCGCGGCCAGCATGAAGACCCGGTCGCGGATCTCGGCGGCGGTGCGGGGATCGCCCCCGTCCTGGGCCTCGACCCACACCAGGGTCGACGGCGCGTCGGCGCGCCACTGCACCGAGCGCGGACCCGGAGCCACGGCGTCGAAAGGGGTCGGGATGTTGTCGCGCAGCGGCAGGTCCGAGACCTGATGCACCGTGCGGCCCTGCAGGTCGATGACCCGGGTCTGCGACGGGAACAGATTGGCCGGCACCACATAGCTGTAGGGCCGCTTGACCGTCGTGGTCAGCACATAGCGTCCGTCCGGCGAGGTGCTGGCGCCCAGATAGACCGCCGGCTCGCCCAGGGCGCGCGTCCCCCGTCCGTTCAGGGGCACATAGGTCAGCTGCGACGTGAAGTAGTGATCGAACAGGGCCTCGTCGCCCGCGTCGGTCAGCAGGTCCTGATAGGTCCGCGCCGGGGCCACCCGGCCCATGCTCTCGGCCACGATGGGGCCGGCGGGCGGACGGGTCACGTCCGGCGCCGCGCCGCGGCCCTCGGGCGTCAGCCGCACCACCAGGCCGGCGCTGTCCGGCGTCCAGTCGAAGGCGGCGCCCGCGGCGGCGTTGACCCGCGGCTCGGTCAGCTTGCGCGACCGGCCCGAGGCCACGTCCACGACCCACAGCTCCAGGCCCGTCGGCGCGTCCATCAGCAGGGCCACCGACTTGCCGTCCGGCGCCCACGACGGCGACACGAAGCGGGCGCCGGCGGGCAGCTGCACCGTCCGCGCCGCGCCGCCCGCGACCGGCTGGAAGCTCAGGCCCGTCAGCCAGGTCGTGCGGCTGTTGGCCTGGCCGTTGTTGCGCGGATTGATGCGGTAGCCGCCCAGCCGCAGCATCGGCTCGGCCAGTTCGGCGATCGGCGGCAGGTTCGAGCGGTCGTACAGCGCCAGCGTCGTCCGGTCGGGCGACAGGCTCGAGCTCGGCGTCGGCTTGGTGTCGAGAATCTCCGCGATCGGCGACGGCGGCTGCTGGTAGGCTAGCGGTTCTTGCGCCGCCACCGGTCCCGCGAGGGCGGCCAGAAGCACGAAGGCGGGCAGGGCCCGGCCAAGCAGACGATGACGCATGAGATAGCCCCTAAGCCCCCGCCACATGCGGGCGGCCGCACGCTAGGGGCGCGGCGAGGCTTCGGTCAAGCTACTGTTACAGTGTATCGGATCGAGGCGGCACCGGGTCCTGCCCCACGAAGCGCGCGTCCTTGGCCGTGAACCAGGCGTCGCGCAGCCCCTGGCGCGGCATGTCCACGCCCAGCAGGGCCAGTTGCCCGACCCAGGCCTCGGACACCTTCTCCACAGTCTCGGACACCCAGCCCGGCGCCTGCTGGTGCGACCAGTTCAGCGGCGAGACGGCGTTGAAGACCAGCAGGAAGGCCGTCGCGATCACCAGCGTCCGGCTGGTCCAGCGCATGTCGCGCGCGGCCACGCCCTCGTCGTCCAGCGGCGGGGCGGGCGGAAACGCGAACCGGCCCAGCGCCGCCAGCCGGTTCTCGCGGGTCGGCAGGTCGTGGGCGTCGGCGCTCTGGATCCAGTCGCTGGGCGGATCGGCCGGGGTCTGCGCGGGCAGGCTCTCGTACAGCGGCGGGAAGGGCGATTCCGGCCGGTGTGTCGGGAAGGGCTCCAGCGGAACCCCGCCCTCTCCCGTCTTGTCCCTGTCGTCGGTCATTGTCGCTTCAACGCCTCAGAACTGGAAATAGATGAAGGGCGCCACGCCCTCGGGCCGCACCGCCTCGACCAGCAGGATGGCGATCCCGATCAGCAGGCCCAGGGTGATCGACGGCGCCGTCTTCAGCCGCTCGGCCACGCCCTCGATGGCGCGCGGCGGCAGCCAGTGCATGGCCAGTCCGCCCACGATCAGCGTCAGCAGCAGCGGCGTCAGCATCGTCACCGGCCCGACCCGGCCCAGCCCCGCCAGCATGGCCATGGCCAGCTCGAAGGTCTCGGCCCGGAACAGGATCCAGCCCAGGCAGACGATGTGGAAGGTGATCAGCACGCCCAGCACCGTCGGCATCACCTTGCGGTCGCCGAGCACCGCCCGGCCCAGCCGCTCGACCATCTGCACCCCGCCATGCAGCGCCCCCCACGCCAGGAAGGTCCACGCCGCCCCGTGCCACAGCCCGCCCAGCACCATGGTGATGAAGACGTTGATGCAGGACGAGGCCAGTCCCTTCCGGCCGCCCCCCAGCGGCACATACAGATAGTCGCGCAGCCAGCTGGACAGGCTGATGTGCCACCGCCGCCAGAAGCTCTGCATCGAGTTGGCCCGGTACGGCTGGTCGAAATTGCGCGGGAAGGAATAGCCCAGCAGGGCCGCGATCCCGATCGCCATGTCCGAATAGGCCGAGAAGTCGCAGTAGATCTGCACCGCATAGCCGTAGACCGCCGCCGCGATGTCGATGGCCGAATGCGCCGACGGGTCGAAGAACACCGGATCGACCAGGTTCACCGACAGCTCGGACGCGATCACCGTCTTCTTGAACAGGCCCCAGCAGATCAGCAGCAGGCCGTGGGTCGCCATCTCCCGCGTCAGCCGCGGCGCCCGTTCGAACTGGGGCAGCAGGTCCGACGCCCGCACGATGGGCCCCGCCACCAGATGCGGGAAGAAGCTCATCAGCAGCATGACGTCGAGCAGCGATTTCGCCGGCGGCGTCTTCCCGCGATGCACGTCCACGACGTAGCTGATGCCCTGGAAGGTGAAGAAGGAAATCCCCACCGGCAGCACGATCTGCAGCAGCGGCAGGTCCCGCTCCCAGCCGAACCGGGCCAAGAGGTCGCCGGCCTGTTCGACGAAGAAGCCGTAGTATTTGAAGAAGCCCAGGATGATCAGATTGACCGCGACGCCTAGGCCCACCAGCCAGGCCCGCCGCGCCTCCGGCCCGTCCCGCTCCATCCGGCGCGCGATCAGCGCCGCCACGCCCCAGTTCAGCACGGCCGACAGGATCAGCAGGCCGACGAAGCGCCAGTCCCACTGGGCGTAGAAGAACCAGCTGGCCAGCAGCAGGAACAGCTTGCGCCGCCCGTTCTCGCGATCCAGCGACCAGGTGGTGAAATAGACGAACAGGAAGAAGACGCCGAAGGCCAGCGTGGGGAACAGCACTACCGCGCGCTCCCCTGTTCCGCCTTCCAGCGGTCATAGGCGCCCATCAGGTCGCCGGACAGGACGCCGCCGATCCAGTCGGCCCCCGCGCTCGTGAAATGGACCCGGTCGCCGCGCATCAAGGGCTCGGCCCTCAGCGCCAGACGATCGGCCGAACAGTCTCCCCCCATTCGTCCGTGCCAGTCCCAGAACGCGACGCCCAGATCGGCGGCGACCCGGCGTTGCACGTCCCGGACCACCGCCAGCTGGGGCGGCGGCGCCCGCGTCCCGTCGGCGCTGCACCCGTTCGTCGCCCCGCTCCGCTGCGCATCCGGCGCCCCCAGCAGCATCAGCGACGCCCCCGGCGCCAGCCGCCGCATCCGCGCGATCTGGCCGCGCAGCAGGGCCTCGTAGGCCGTGCCATCCAGGGCGTCGTCGAAACCCTCGTTGGTTCCATAGGCCAGGACGATCAGCTTCGGCGCCCATGCGGCCAGTTCCGCGGCGACCATCGCCTCGTCCCGCGATGCGAAGTCGGCCAGCGTCGATCCGATGACGCCCAGGTTGGAGACCACCACCCCCGGCCGCACCCGCGCCGTCCACGCCTCGCTGACCTTCAGGTCCGAGCCGTCCCGCGCCGTCAGCACGCTGCTCAGCGTCACCCCGGCCCCGATCCCCCGCAGCCGGACCGTGCTCACGGCGCGCTCGAACTGCGGCAGGGACACGCAGGCCGCGCCCCCGTCCCCGGCCGTATTGAGGTCCACCGTCCGGGCCTCGGCGTCCAGTTCGACCATCAGACCCGCGCCCGGCCCTCGCGGCCAGCCGCAGACCTCCAGCCAGGCGGGCTCGGCCGCCGGATCAAAGCGCAGCTCCAGAACATCGCCCGCCGCCACCCGGCCCCGCATGCCCGACGCGCCGAACGGACCGAAGGCGGTCGCGCCCGAAGCGGCCAGCGGCGCGACCTCGGTGGTCCAGCCCTCGGCCGCCACCTGAACCTGATAGGGCCCATAGCCGGCATAGGGCAGGCCGGGCGGCAGAACACCCCGCCCCCCGGCGCCGAACCGCGCCTGCAGGTCCGCACGCAGCTTGCCGGTGATGCGGTCGCCCGCGGTGTGGCTGTCGCCGATCTGGAGGATATGGACCGGCGCGCCGTCGTCGCCGATCTCGGGCGCCCTCAGTGCCTCGAACACCGGGACCAGCGCCTCGGCCTGGCACAGCCCGCCCGGACAGACGCCCGCGCCGGGCTCCAGCGACGGCGTCGCCACATAGGCGGTCTGGGCCGCGGCGGGCGCGGCGGTCAGAAGGATTGCGATCAGCGCGCCGAGCGCCGCTCTCACGGTCAGGCCGCGGGCGAGGGCGCGGTCAGACCCGCGTCGCGCTTCAGCCGCTCGGCCACCGGCGCGCTCATCCGCAGGTATCCGGCCATCGACATGTGGATGCCGTCGTTGGCCCGCATCAGGGTGCGCTTGCCCGCGGCGTTCGGCAGATAGGCCTCATAGCCGCCGTTTGTGTTCGAGGTCAGGGCCGTCGTCTCGATATAGGGCACGCCCAGCGCCCGCATCCGCTCGGACACGACGCCGTTGATCAGGGCCATCCGTCCGTCGAAGCTCTCGCGCTTCATGCGCGGCAGGCCGACCCAGTAGACCGCCACATCGCGGCTGCGCAGCAGGGCCACCAGGTCGTCGACCCGCTTGGCGTACGCCGCCTTCCATCCGTCCGTGCCGAAGGCGTGGATCTGGCCGTCCAGTTCGATGCCCTGGGCGTCGTTGGTGCCGAACAGGATCACGGCCGCGTCGATCGGCTGGGCGTCCAGCTGGCCGCGCGTCTTGGCCTGGATGTCCACGAAGTCGTAGCGGCTCAGCCCGGTCGAGACCTGCGAGAATTTGGTCACCGAGACATTCGGCGTGTGCTGCAGGTCCCGGTACAGGCCCGCGTACAGGCCGTCGGCCATGGAGTCGCCGAACACCCCGATCCGCAGCGCCCCCTGGGCCAGGCGGGCGCTCAGCGGCGTCAACGCCACGGCGGCGGGCGCGGGTGCGGGCGGCGCGACGACGGAGGCGGTCTCGGCCTCGGCCGACGGCGGCGCCGAGGCCGACGCCTGTCCGCCCAGCAGCAGGGTCGGACGGCGCATCCATTCGCGGCCGTCAGGCGTCAGCGCCAGGCCGGCGACCACGCCGACCACGAACACCGCCGTCAGTGCATTGATGCCGACCTTCAACGCGTCGTCCCCCGGAACTCCGTTTCGCCAGCCTTTTACCCTATCGGCGGCGGCCCGCCACCACGCGCCCGCGTGGCGCGAAGAAAAAGGTTAACCGGCGCCCCGAACTCAGCCCCAGCGCCCCTCCGCCCACCGCGCCACGAAATAGCCGACCGTGGCGCAGGTCGCCGTCAGCACCGTCCCCCAGGCCAGGTCGATCAGGGTCAGCTTCATCGACCAGTTGGCCAGCGTCGCCTGATTGGTCAGGTCGTAGGTGGCGTAGCAGACGAAGCCCAGCACGGCGCCGTTGATCAGGGCCCGCGTCCAGTTCCCCTCCTTCAGCGCCGGGGCGATGGCCAGGAACACCGTCGCGCCGATGGAGATCAGATAGAAGGCCACCGCCGCCTTCATGTCCGGCTTGTCGGCCAGGATCGGCCCCAGAACGGGCTTGTAAAGCCGGTCCGTCATCGTCGTCAGCCAGACCGCGTCGATCGCCGCGAACGTCAGCCCCGCGCCCAGATAGGCGAACACATATTTCAGCATCGCATCTCTCCAATCAGGCCGGCTTCAGGCGGTAATGGCTGACCGCCCAGGTCTCGCCGCCGTCGTTTCCGAACAGGCCCGCCGTGGCCATGTAGAACCGCCGCCAACGCCGCTTCCACAGCGCGGCGTCCGCGCCATAGGTCTCGCGCATCAGCGCCATCACCCGCTCGGGCTGAGCGTCCATGTTCTTCAGCCAGTCGTCGGCGGTGCGCTGGTAGTTCGCCCCGTTCCAGGTCCACTCCTGCTCGACCTCGAACAGGTCCGGGAACTGCCGCATCAGGCCCCGGCTGGGCATAACCCCGCCGGTGAAGAAATGCTGGGCGATGAAGTCGCCGCTGTCGGTGTGGTCGAACCGGTAAGGCGCGTCGCGATGGGTGAAGATGTGCACGAACATCCGCCCGTCCGGCTTCAGCCACCCCCTCGCCCGCGTCAGCAGCGCCCGCCAGTTGGCCATGTGCTCGAACATCTCCACCGACACGATCCGGTCGACCAGGCCGTCGGTCTGGAAGTCGTTCATGTCGCAGGTGATGACCGTCAGATTGGTCAGCCCGCGCGCCTTAGCCTGCGCCTCGATGTGGCCGCGCTGGCCGTGACTGTTCGACACCGCCGTGATCCGGCTGTTCGGATAGCGCTCGGCCATCCACAGGCTCAGCGAGCCCCAGCCGCAGCCCAGCTCCAGCACCGCCTGCCCGTCCTCCAGCCCGGCGTGCGCGCAGGTTTGCGACAGCGCCAGTTCCTCGGCCTGATCCAGCGTGGTCGTTGCGTCCGGATACAGGCAGCACGAGTATTTCAGCCGCTTGCCCAGACATATCTGAAAGAACTCCGGCGGCAGCTCATAGTGCTGATCGTTGGCCGCGTCCGCGTGCTCGGCGATGGCGCGGGCGGCCATGTCGCGCGCGAACGCCGCCTCGTCATGCGGTCCCTCCCGATCCAGTCGCCGGCGCGCCTCGCTGACCAGGCTGTCGATGGCCGGCCGCGTCACGAAGTCCGGAAACGGCGCGTCCTGCAGGTGACGAATGGCGGCGTTGGCGATGTTCATGCACGGGATACGCCGGTCGGCGAAGTTTGGATGCGGGTGCGGAGGGTACGTCCATCCTTGACGCATGGCCGTGTCATCCTGCGGGCCATGATCCACGATCTCCTCCCCGACGACGGCCCCCGGGACCTGCGCACGATCCATCGCGTCGCCGCGGCCCGGGTCTCCACCGCCGTCCGCGGCGGCCGTGTTCGGGACGCCGTCCGTTGGGGCCGGGCCGTGAAGCGCGCCTTGCGGGCGCTCAGATTCGCCGCGCGCATCAGGGCCGGGACGGTCCGGAACTGGGTCTTGGACGACAGCGTGCGCCCGGACTGTCCGCACTCTTCGCACTCGACTTTTTCTGAACCGGCGGAAAAAGTTCTCGCACCGGCCGCGCCGACCTCCGCGCGCGATTCCGACCGCCGCCGGACCCTCCGCGAGGGCCGAAGGCGACGATGAAGCGGCGTCTGGCCCGGCATTCTCATGGCTATCGTCATCCCGGGGCGCGCAGCGAGCTCCGGGTCCCACGGGCTCGCGTCTCGCGCCGCGCGGTTCGGCGCCCTTGCTCCGCTCCTCCCCCCGCGTTAGGGACGATCAAAGGCTGTCGATATTCATCAGACAGTGAAAACATGAGGAAGCGATGCGGAAGATCTTCCCCGACGCCAACGCCGCGCTTGAGGGCCTGACGTTCGACGGCATGACCGTCATGTCCGGCGGCTTCGGCCTGTGCGGTATTCCCGAGAAGCTGATCGCCGGCCTGCGCGACAGCGGCGTGAAGGGGATCACCGTCATCTCCAACAACGCCGGCGTCGACGGCTTCGGCCTGGGCCAGCTGCTCGAGACCAAGCAGATCGCCAAGATGATCTCGTCCTACGTCGGCGAGAACAAGGAGTTCGAGCGCCAGTACCTCGCCGGCGAGCTCCAGCTGGAGTTCAACCCGCAGGGCACCCTGGCCGAGCGCATCCGCGCGGGCGGCGCGGGCATCCCGGCCTTCTTCACCGCCACCGGCGTCGGCACCCTGGTCGCCGAAGGCAAGGAGGTCCGCAATTTCGACGGCCGTGACTACGTCATGGAAACCGGCCTCGTCGCCGACCTGGCCATCGTCAAGGCGTGGAAGGCGGACGAGCGCGGCAACCTCGTCTTCCGCAAGACGGCCCGCAACTTCAACCCGATGATGGCCACGGCGGGCAAGGTCACGGTCGTCGAGGTCGAGGAAATCGTCCCCGTCGGCTCGATCGACCCGGACCACATCCACACCCCGGGCATCTACGTCGACCGCATCGTCCAGACCGTGTCCGAGAAGCGCATCGAACAGCGCACCATTCGTCAGCGGGAGACTGCATAATCATGGCCCGCACCCGCGAACAACTCGCCGAACGCGCCGCGCTTGAGCTCCAGGACGGCTTCTACGTCAACCTGGGCATCGGCATCCCGACCCTGGTCGCCAACTACATTCCGGACGGCATGGAAGTGACCCTGCAGTCCGAGAACGGCATGCTCGGCATGGGTCCCTTCCCCTATGATGACGAGGTCGACGCCGACCTCATCAACGCCGGCAAGCAGACCATCACCGAGATCCCCGAGAGCAGCTATTTCAGCTCCTCGGACAGCTTCGCCATGATCCGCGGCGGCCACATCAACCTGTCCATCCTCGGCGCCATGGAAGTGGCCGAGAACGGCGACATCGCCAACTGGATGATCCCGGGCAAGCTGGTGAAGGGCATGGGCGGCGCCATGGACCTGGTCGCGGGCGTCAAGCGGGTGGTCGTGGTCATGGATCACGCCAACAAGCACGGCCAGTCCAAGGTCCTGAAGGCCTGCACCCTGCCGCTCACGGGCACGGGCGTGGTCAGCCGCATCATCACCGACCTGTGCGTCTTCGACGTCAAGCCGGAGGGCAAGGGCCTCGAACTGATCGAACTGGCCGACGGCGTCACCCTCGAGGAAGTCGCGTCGAAGACCGAGGCCGGCTACACCGTTGCCGCGGGCCTGAAGTCGTAGTTAACCTTTCACCCAGGCGGACACAGAACCGCTTGGGGTGGGAGTAAGCTTATGGCGGACGGGGCCTATCGCTGGCTGGGCAATGCGCCCGCGCCGGACGCCGCGCGGGTGGATGCGATCCACGACGCCTTCGACGACGCACAGGCCCACGCCTTCGCCGAGCCGGTCCGCGCCGGAGCCGTCGAGAAGATCGAGCGCGCCCTGGCCGCCGCCCGCACCGGCGACCTGACCGAGGCCCACGCCCGGCTGACCCACGCCCGCTCGGTGCTGGCGGACCTGCGGCCCGAGGCGCTGGAGCCGCGCCGCGGACTGGCCGGCCTGTTCGATAGCCGGGGCGGCCGCCTGAAGCGCTTCCGCGCCGCCTACGCCCGCACCGCCGCCTCCGTCGACGACGTGGCCCGCGACCTGACCGGCTGGATCGAGGGCGTCGGCCGTCGCTCCAGCGCCCTGGACGGCGTCTGGGCCGACGTGCGGGACGCGGTCGTGGACCTGGACGTCCACCTCGCCGCCGCCGCCCGCCGCCTGACCGGCCAGGCGCCGGTGGAGGGCGACGCCGCCCATCCGCTGGCCGAACGCAAGGCCGCGCTGGACGCCTGCCGGGGCGCCGCCGTCGCCGCCCTGCCCCTGCTCCGCAACGCCCAGAACGCCGACGCCCGCTTCGCCGACCTTCTGAAGCCCTGCGCCGAGGGCGCCGCCGCCTGGCGCGATGACTGGAAGGAGGCCCTGGGCCTGTCCGGCCGCCGCCCGAAGAAGGTCCGCCCCGACCGCGACAGCCTGCTGCGGCCCCGCGACGACCTGCTGGCCCGCATCGACCGCGCCCTCTCCGGCATCACCGCCGCCCGCGCCCGTCGCGCCGAGGTGGAAGTCCGGTTGGCGGGACTAAGGCAGGGGCTCTAGTCCGCCACGCGTCCGATCCGGACCAGGGTCCCGCTCGGGTCGCTGACCGCGAACTCATAGGTCCCCCACGGCTTCAGCCGGGGCTGGTCGTCGTTCAGGATCAGCTCGCGCACCCGCTCGGCCACCGCGTCCACGTCCTCGACGTACAGATACAGCCCCAGGGCGTTGTCCTCGACCCGCGCCGGCCACCCCGGCGTCTCGTTCAGGTGCAGGCGCCAGCCCCTGCCGTCCGACAGCAGCCGGTAGTCGCCGTAGTCGCTGACGACCTCCAGCCCGAGCCGCCGGTAGAAGGCCGTGCTGGCCTCCAGGTCGCGGCACGGCACGATGGCCGCCACATGGTGCTCGTCGGTCATGCGTTCGGCTCCGAAGGACCGCGCAGCAGGCAGGCGGCGGTCAGCGCCGACCATGCCGCAAACACCCCCGCCGCGACAGTCGCCGGAAGCAGGCCGAAGGCCCCGCCGCCATGGACCAGCCAGCCGGCCGCCAGCCCCGCCGCCGCCAGTCCGACGCCTCCGGCGACCTTCGCGATCAGGTCCAGCCGCAGCATCCTGACGGCCCACAGCGCCATCGCCGCCGCGACCATCAGCATGCCGAACACCGCCAACGTCTGGTTCAGCGCGGCCAGCACCGGAAACTGGATGCCCGACGCCGCCTGCCCCGCCAGCCGCTCCGCCGCGAAGCCGTTGACCAGGGCCGCGGCGATCAGGGCCGAGATCCCGCCCGTGAACGCCATCCGCCCCGCCCGCGTCGACAGATGCGTCTCGCCCAACCAGCGCGGCACGGTCGATCCGCCCAGGCCGATCAGCATCAGGCAGACGATCATCCCCCCATGCACCCCGGCGTTGCTCCAGTCCCCCAGCAGCAGGCCGTCATCGGGACCTCGCAGCGATGTCGGGTGGTGCAGCATCAGCATCACCGACGCCCCCGTCCCCGCCAGCATCAGCGTCCCCGCCTGCCGCGCCTCGCGTTTCATATCCATTCCGCCCTCCCGTTCGACGCCTCAGGTCTGGGCAAGGCGATCCGGGAAGGCGAGAGACGAACCCGCCCCGATGTCCGCTTCCGGACGATCAGGCCGGATTGTCCGCCATCGCCGCCGTGACCCGGGGTCCGTCCGTGGCTATCGTCCGGTCATGGATCAGCCGTCGCCCCGCGATCTCGACCGCCGCATCCAGCGGACCCGCAAGGCGATCTCCGACGCCTTCGTCGGCCTGCTGTTCAGCCGCCGCTACGGCGCGATCCGCACCGCCGACGTCATCGAGGCGGCCGGCGTCGGCCGCTCGACCTTCTATGAGCATTTCCGCAACAAGGACGAGGTCCTCGTCGCGGTCATCGAACCCCTGTTCAATCCGCTAGCCGACGCAGCGACAGGCCGTGGCAACCTGGGCTCCGTCCGCTTTATGCTGGACCATGTCTGGGAACAGCGCGCGGCGGGCCGGATGCTGTTCGAGCCGCCGCTGGCGATCAAGCTGCAGCGCAAGCTGGCCGCCATGATCGAGGCCCGCCTGCCGGGCGACGACGCGGATGCGCCGCCCCGGGCGCTGGTCGCCATGGGGGCGGCCGCCGGCGCGCTGGCCATGCTGCGGATGTGGCTGGCGGGTGAGGTCGCCTGCTCGTCGGAGATGCTCGCCCGCCGGCTTCTCGGGCGTTAGGCCGCCGCCCGCGCGTTCTGGTCCGTCCACTCGACGACCTGGGTGTTGAAGTCCCGCGCCGCCGTATCGAACGCGGCGACGATGGCGCCGATGCGGTTCTCTCCGGCCGGCTGCTCGATGGTGAAGACACGCTCCGCCGCCACGGTCCGCTCCTGGGTGTTCAGCAGGCGCACCCGCGCGATGATGGTCACCACAGGCGCGGCGCCGGGCGTGTGATAGCGGGCCTCGAAGGTGCGCACGTCGATGTCCAGCGCCTGCGAGGCGCGGGTCAGTTCACGCGGCCCGACCAGCCGCACCCGCGTGGCCTGCGCCGCGAAGGCGCTCTCCAGCGAGTCGCTGAACAGGATGTCGGCTGAGCTGACCCAGCGCGCGCCCTTGATGTAGGCCGCCTCGGTGCCGGTGACGCCGAGGATGCGGTCCTCGCGCACCGCCTGGGCGAACTCGGGCCGGCGCATGGCCACCTGCACGGCCGAGGCCGGGCTTTCCTGCTCGTTCACGCCCGAGGGCAGATTGCCGAAGCGGTACAGCTGGGCCGGTTCCGGCGTCGACAGCAGGGAGCAGCCGCCCAGCGTGGCGACGGCGGCCAGGGCGGCGGCGCCTTTCAGGAGACGGATCACGGCTGAACCTCCAGTTCACGGGATTGCGGACGCGAGATGAACTCGCGCGGGCTGGCCCGCACGTCGTCGATCAGGGCCTGAAGCGAGCGGGTCGCCTCGTCGAGCTGCTGGATCGACTGCTGCAGTTGCGGCAGGCCGGTGGTGGCGAAGTCGCCCAGCGGCCGTTCCAGGCTGGTCGCGGAACGGTTGATCGAAGCCACGGCCTCGCGGGCCTCCTCGGCGGCGGCGTTGACGTTGGCCACGGCCTTCGCCCCATCGCCCTCGACGACCCGGCGGGTGCTGATGGCCAGCTGTTCGTACTCGCCGACGGCGGCGTTGGCGCGGGTCAGCGCCTGCTCCAGCTGCTCCAGCATGCCCTTGCGGGCTTCCAGTTCGGTGGTCAGGGACTCGATGTTCTTCAGGCTGGTCGAGAAGCTGCGCACATTGTCGTCGGACAGCACGCGGTTGATCCGGTTCAGTGCGTCCACCGTCTGGGCCAGCACCGTGCCCGAGCCGCTCAGCAGCTCGGCGATCGGCGACGGCTGGCTCTGGATCACCGGCACCGAATTGGCCGCGTACTGTTCCTTCAGCTTGGCGCTGTTGGGGTCGCCCGCCGTGATCTGGATATAGTTCAGCCCGGTGATGCCCTGTGGCTCCAGCTGGGCGCGGCTGGTCACGCGCACCGGGGTGGTGGCGTCCACCCGGATGCGGGCGATGACCTGGTCGCCCTTGTTCGGGTCCAGCTTCAGGTCGGTGACCTCGCCGACGCGGATGCCGTTGAAATGCACCTCGCCGCCCTCCGACAGCCCACGCACGGGGCCGTAGAAGACGATGTCATAGAGATCATAGTCGCTGTTGAACTGCAGGCGGGCCAGCCAGATCGTGAACACGGCCAGCGCCGCCAGAAGGGCGATGGTGGCGATGCCGACGGCGGCGTAGTGAGCGTCTCTTTCCATATTCCCGCTCTCCTCAAGCGGCCCTGTCGGCAGCGCGACCGCGCGGCCCCAGGAAGTATTCCCTGATCCAGGGATGGTCGGATTTCTCCAACTCCTGGACCGTGGCCTTGGCGACCACATGTTTGTCGGCGAGCACCGCAACCTTGTCGGTGATGGCGTAGAGGCTGTCGAGGTCGTGGGTGATCATGAACACCGTCAGCCCCAGATCGTTCGACAGCTGTCGGATCAGGTCGTCGAAGGCGGCGGCGCCGATGGGGTCCAGCCCGGCCGTCGGCTCGTCTAGGAACAGCAGCTCCGGGTCCAGCGCCAGCGCGCGGGCCAGGCCGACCCGCTTGCGCATGCCGCCTGACAGCTCGGCAGGCTTCAGATGGTGCGATTCCGGCCCCAGCCCGACCATGGCGATCTTCATCTCGGCCAGTTCGCGGATCACCTCGCGCGACAGGTGGGTGTGCTCGACCAGGGGCGAGGCCACGTTGTCCAGCACGCTGAGCGACGAGAACAGGGCCCCCTGCTGAAACAGGATGCCGGTGCGCCGCTCAACGTCGGCCTCCTGCGCCTTGGTCAGCGTCGCGCGGTCGTGGCCCAGGATGCTGACCGTGCCGCCCTCGGGCTCCTTCAGGCCGATGATGGTGTTCAGCAGCACCGTCTTGCCGGTGCCCGAGCCGCCGACCACGCCCAGGACCTCGCCCCGCTCCACGTCGAGGTCGAGGTTCTCGTGGATCGTGCGGTCGCCGAACTGGCTCAGCAGTCCGCGCACCTCGATGAGCTTTTCCGGCGCGCCGGTCTGGGAAGCCGTCACAGGTTCAGCTCCAGGAAGATCAGGGCGAAGACGGCGTCCAGCGAGATGATGGCGAAGATCGCCTGCACCACCGCCGCGGTGACCCGGCGGCCGAGGCTTTCGACATCGCCCGCCACGGCCATGCCCTGCCGGCAGCCGATGGCCGCGATGACGATGGCGAAGACCGGCGCCTTGACCATGCCGACCATCAGATGGGTGCCCATCATCGGATCCTCGCTGATGCGCTGGACGAAGAAGGCCGGGCCGTAGCTGAGCTGGCTCCACGTCACCAGCAGGCCGCCCAGGAGGCCCGCGAGCATGCCGACGAAGGTCAGGATGGGCAGCATCACGATCATCGAGGCCAGACGCGGAATGACCAGCGCCTGGAAGGGGTTCACCCCCATCACCTGCATGGCGTCGACCTCCTGGTTCATCCGCATCGAGCCAATCTCGGCCGCGAAGGAGGAGGCGGAGCGGCCCGCCAGCAGGATGGCCGTGATCAGCACCGCCAGTTCGCGCAGGGTCGCCACCGCGACCAGCTGGACCGTGAACACCCCGGCCCCGAACTGGGTCAGCAGGTTGGCACCGAGGAAGGCGATGACGGCGCCGATGAAGAAGTTGGTGACCGCCACGATCGGGATGGCGTCCAGCCCGGCGCGCTCGCCCTGGCTGAACCAGGCGGGCCAGCGGATCTTGTCCCAGTGCTTGGCCGTCGAACCCGTGGCCGTGACCAGCCGTCCGAGGAAGGCCATCGAAAGGGTCGCCTCGGCCAGGATGTCGTGCATCCCGCGCCCGATCTTGGCGAAGGTCCGGATCCAGCCCGGCGACCGCTTCGGCGGCCCGGCGCTGTCGCGCTCCAGCTTCTCGACCATGGCGTAGGTGCGCCCGACCTCCGGACGCTCGGCCCAGGCCGATGCGGGCAGTTGGGCATGCCCGGCCTGAATGATCGCCAGCGCCCCGGCGGTGTCGAACCGGCCCAGATCCGTCAGGTCCACCGACGTGATCTCGCGGCCCTTCAGCCCGTCGTCCAGCCGGCGCGAGATGCGGCCCAGCTCGGTCGCCGTCCAGTCGCCGGTCAGACGCAGGGTCAGACCCGGTCCGCCGTCGTCGATCTGGAAATCCGCTGCGGCCATGCCCCTACCTAAATCGCCCTGTGGCGCTTGCCTATGCCTGCTCTACGGCAAAGCTGCGGCGCCCATCATAACGCCACGCGGCCGTATTCGTTCAGCCACGCTTTCAAACGTTTACGCCTCAGAGCAGGCCGCGGACCTTTTTCAGGTCGGCCACGAAGCGCTCCCGCTCCTTCGCCGCCGCCTCACGGTCGGGAATCCGCAGCAGATAGGAAGGGTGGACCGTCAGAAGAGCCGTCGCGTCGTGCAGCGGCATGGGCCGCCCCCGCTCCGTGGTCACGGCCACCTTGCGGCCCAGCACGCCCAGCGCCGCCGTCCCGCCCAGCGTCAGGATCACCCTGGGCCTCACCAGCCGCCGCTCGGCGTCCAGCCACCACCGGCAGGCGCTCACCTCGCTGACCGCCGGCGTCTTGTGGATGCGCCGCTTGCCGCGGGGCTCGTGCTTGAAATGCTTCACGGCGTTGGTGACGAAGACGTCGTCGCGATCAATCCCCGCCTCCTCCAGCGCGGCGTCCAGCACCTGCCCCGCCGGGCCGACGAAGGGCCGCCCGGCCAGGTCCTCCTGATCCCCAGGCTGTTCACCCACGATCATCAGCTTCGCCCGGTTCGGCCCCTGCCCGCAGACCCCCTGCGTCGCATCCCGCCACAGCGGACAACGGCGGCAGGCCTGCACCGCATGACCCAGCTCTTCGAGATCGGACGGGACGAAGCCCTCCTCGAAGGCATGGTCCCGGTTCATCCGCGACAGCGTCTTGGCCAGGCGGACATTGGGTTCGGGAGCGGGCGCGGCGACCATGGCGTCTGTCCGAACCGACGCCGCGGCCACCAGTTCCGGGATCAGCGCCGCCTCCGGCAGATTGGCCCAGTACCGCTTGGGCATCTCCCCCTGCATGGTCCTGGTCTTCAGCCGCGCCGGATTGAAGGTCGAGGCGTAGTAGGTCTTCCAGAACTCCTCGACCTCGTCCTCGGCCGGCGCCATGTCCCGGGTGGCGGGCGGACCATAGGTCATGGCCTGCGTATCCCAGAAGGCCGAGCCGTCGGGCGTCAGTATCGACCAGCGCATGGACGAGAAGCGCCGGGCGAAGAAGGGCGCGGTCTTCTCCACCACCCGATGCGCCGGCTCGAACCAGGCGACCCAGGCCTCTCCCCGGTCGTCCTCGGCCAGCCGGAAGCGGACGAAGGCCTTCATCTTGTGGCTGGCGCGGCTGACGTTCTTGGCCCGCTCGAAGGCGTCGGCGACGTCGCGGTCGCTGACGACCTTCATCAGGTCCGGTTCGCGCTGCAGCCGCCACAGCAGCCGGTACAGCAGATCGAACCGGTCGGCGGACCGATGCAGGATGACGTTCCCGGCCAGATCGACGAAGGCCCGAGGGACCACAAATTCCCGCTCATCCCTGAGAAAGCCGGGATAAGCGGGAGCAAAAAGATCAGCCTGCGCCGCCCCGGCCACCTCGAACCGCGCATCCTCGGGCCGCACGCCCGCCGCGCGGAAGGCCCGCGCCGCCTTGCGCCAGCCGTCAAAGTCCGTTTCGCCCGCCAGGGCCGCGACGCGCATCAGAACAGGCTCATCTGCACGGGCTTCCGATCCGGCGCGATCCGGGCGCGCAGGTCGGCGGCGTCGGTCAGCCCGCCCGGCGTCCAGTCCAGGGTCACGATAAAGGGCCGCACCTTGTCGATGCCTCGACAGAGGCGCGCCACGTCTTCCAGCCGCAGGGTCCGGTAGCGCCGTACCGAGATCATTCGGTCCACCGACTTCACCCCCAGCCCCGGCACGCGCAGCAGGCTCTCGCGGGGAGCGGTGTTCACATCGACCGGGAACTGCTCACGCCGGTTCAGGGCCCAGGCCAGTTTCGGATCGATGGCCAGGTCCAGCATCCCGTCCGTCGTCGCCTCTCCGATTTCAGGCGGCGAGAAGCCGTAGAACCGCATCAGCCAGTCGGCCTGATACAGCCGGTGTTCCCGCATTAACGGCGGCTTCGACAGCGGCAGGCTGGAAGACGCGTCCGGAATCGGGCTGAAGGCGGAATAGTAGACCCGGCGCAGGCCGTAGCCGCCGTAGAGCGACGCCGACCGGTCGATGATCTCCGTGTCCGGCGCGCCGTCGGCCCCAACGATCAGCTGGGTCGACTGGCCCGCCGGCGCGAACTTCGGCGCCTTGACCCGCTCGCGCCGGCTTGGCTTGGCGGCTTCCACGCCCAGCCGCACCTGCCCCATCGCCTTCTTGATGACGCCGACGTCCTTCTGGGGCGCCAGCCGCCGCAGGGCCTCGTCGCGCGGCAGTTCGATATTGGCCGACAGCCGGTCGGCGTACAGCGCCGCCTCGGCGATCAGCCGCTCGTCCGCCTCGGGGATCAGCTTCAGGTGGATGTAGCCGCGGAAGTCATGCTCCTCCCTCAGCGTCTTCGCCACCAGGACCAGTTGCTCCATCGTATAGTCGCCCGACCGGATGATGCCGGACGACAGGAACAGACCCTCGATGTAGTTCCGCCGGTAGAAGCTCAGCGTCAGGTCCACGACCTCCCGCACATCGAAGCGCGCCCGGGGCACGTTCGAGCTCGCCCGGTTGATGCAGTAGGCGCAGTCGTAGATGCAGAAATTGGTCAGCAGGATCTTGAGCAGGGACACGCACCGCCCGTCCGGCGTGTAGGCGTGACAGATGCCCATGCCCTCGGTCGAGCCGATCCCCTTGCCGCCGACGGAGTCGCGCTTCGACGTGCCCGAGGACGCGCAACTGGCGTCATACTTGGCCGCGTCGGCGAGGATGGAGAGCTTCTTACGGAGATCAAGTTGAGCCATTTGTTCACTCTATGTTCCATAGAGTGAACACCTGTCCAGCGTCGCCGTTGCGTAATTTTCCGCGTCAGCTCAGATAGTTGAGCAGTGAGACCTGCCGCAGCTGGCTGATCACCTGGGCCGAGGCCTGGATGGCGATCTGCGACAGCTGCAGGTCGGTCACCGCCTTGGCCATGTCGGCGTCGGTGCGGTTCGAGACCAGCTCGTCCAGCGAGTCCAGCTGGGCCTTGTGGCTCTTCTCGACGTTCTCGACCTGATTGGCCAGCGAACCGGTTGTCGCGGTCTTGTCGATCACGCCCTTGCTGGCCTGCTCAAGCCGCGCCAGCTGGGTCGTCAGGAAGGTCTTCTGCGGCTCGGTCAGCTTGCCCGTCAGCGGTCCGGCGGCGCTGGTGTGATAGTTCTGGATGTCGCGCAGGATGCTCATGGCGTCGGTCCCGACCTCATTGGCCAGGAAGCCGGTCTCCAGGGTCGTGCCCTCGGCGACGCGGCTGGCGGTCTTCAGGCTGTCGTTGTGGAAGATCGAGGCCACGCTGGGCGCCGCGGCCAATTCCGACAGATTCGATACGTCCACCGGCGGGGTGTTCACCTGCGTCCCGGCGAACAGATAGCCGCCCTGGTGGCGCATGTTCAGCCCGCCGCGGATGGTCTGGAACTGGCCCTCCATCTCCAGCATCAGCGAGGTCGACGAGTCCGACGACAGAGCGTTGCCGATCGCCGTGCGCAAGGCGTCGACGCCGTCGCCGATCTGGGTCAGGGCGAGATCCTGGGTCGTCAGGCGGGCCGTCACCGCCTCGGCCGTGTCCATGAAGCCCTGGATGCGGCTCTGGGCGCCCTTGAGCGCCGTCAGGGTCTCGGACTGGCGGCCAAAGCCGGTCAGGTCGGTGGCGTTCTTCTGGGTCGAAACCCGCTCCTGGGCCTCGGCGGACCGAGTCTGGGCCGTCATCAGGTTCAGAAGGGCCGACTGGTAGTTTCCGAAGGTGGCGACGCGGGTCATCAGATCATCCCCAGAAGCGTATCGTACATGTCCTTGGCCGCCTGGATCAGGCGGGCCGAAGCGTTGAAGGCCTGCTGGTAGGTCGTCATCAGCACCAGCTCCTCATCCAGATTGACCCCCTCGTGGGCCGTCTGGCGTCCGACGGCCTCGGCGTAGAGCGCCCCTGAAGAATCCTTGCGGTTCTTGGCGGCCGTGGCCTTGCCGCCGATATCGCCGGCCAGCTCCGAGGCGTAGCGCGAGACCGAGACCTGGCCGCCCGAGGAGCCGCCCGCCGGCTGGAAGTTGGCGGTCCGCTCGCCGGCGTCGGCCAGCAGCAGCGCGCCGCGGCCGTCGCCCGCGCTGAGCGCCGGCGTCCCGGCCGCCGCGGACAGGTTCAGCTGCCCCAGCGCCAGCTTGGCGGGCCCCTGCCGGATGTCCGACCGCAGGGAGAAGCTGTCGGCGCGCGAGGTGCGCACGCCGGCGCCGATGCCGAACATCTCGGTCGCCGTAATCCCGGACGGAACCTGGCTGGTGTTGTCGTTCAGCACGCTCATCTTCAGCGGCGGATTGCCGACGGGCGTGAAGCTCATCGCGCCGTCCGCGCCGAGCGAGAACTTGCCGTAGGCGCCCACGCCCGTCGCGGGATCGTTGAGCGCATTGATCAGGTCGCCGACCGTGCCGCCGGGCGGCACCGCCACCTGGATGTCCCGGATCCGGGCGCCGGCCTCGTTGGCGAACCGGAAGGTCATCGTTTCGCCGGCGGTGAAGCCGTGCGGCGAGGCCGCGGTCATGCCGGTGTCGTACAGGGCCGGACGATCCGCCGAGATCAGGTCGTTCAGGCCGAAGTAGTGGGAGAAGCCCCGGCCGGCCTTGCTCGACGGCGTCGTCGGATCATCGGCGATGGCGACGCCGTTGGCGGCGTTGCCGGCCACGATCGACAGCTTGCCGTCGATGAACTGGGCTGAGGCGGCGCCGCCCAGCTGGGTGTTCAGGGTCGCCAGGAAGGTCGTCGGATCGGCGGCGACGCCGTTCACCGTCATGGTCGCGCCGCTGAAGACGATGTCGACCCGCTGCTGGATCACTCCGGCGGCGTTGGTGACAGCGATGGTCGTCCGCCCGTTGAAGCCGGCGATGGCGCTTTCGAGCGACTGGCCCACATTGCGGCCGTCCAGCCGGTTCGGCGGCGGCATGGCCGTATTGGCGTTGTGGGCGCGGTTCAGCTCGTCGGCGACATGGGTGATCAGCTCGGCCAGCCGACTGGCGGCGGCGGGCGCCTCGACGTCGCGCAGTTCGACCAGGCCCTTGATCTCGCCAGAGGTCACATTGTCCAGCAGGGACTGTTTGCTTCCGCCCGGCTCGGTGATCCAGATGTCGTTGAAATTGGTCTCGCCGGTCACAGTGCCCGCGCGCGTGTAGGAAAGGGTCGCCGCGCCCTCCCCGGCCAGCATGGCGCCGCTGCCGGTCCGGATCGACACGCCGCCGATGGTGCGGGCCGTGACGCGAACGTCCATGACCTCGGCCAGCTGGCCGATCAGGGCCGCCTGCGCGGTCTCCGCGCCCGAGGCGTCGCCGTTGACGACCTTCGCCCGGGTGATCTCGACGTTCAGCGCCTCGATCTGCTGGAGCAGGTTGTTGGCGTTCTCGACCGCGCTCTGGATGCGGCCGTCCGCGTCTTCCCGGACCGCCTGGATCTGCTTGGCGATCCGCGTGGCCTCATCGAACAGCGCCTGGGTCTTGAACAGGGCGTCCTGGCGGCGGGGCGAGGAGGTCGGATCCTCGGCGCTGGACGCGAAGGCGGCGAAGACGCCGTCCACCTGGCCGAAGAAGCTGCTCTTCCCGCCCGGGTCGCCGAACATCGACTGGATGCGGTCGTACAGTTCGTACTTCACGCCCTGACGCGCCGCCTCGGCGCCGGCGCTGAGGCTGGCCGCCTGCAGGAAGCGGTCGGTGGCCAGGCGGATGCGCGTGACTTCCACGCCGCTGCCGACGCCCTGGCTGGACCGGGAGACCTGGTCGGCGATCTTGCGGACATAGCCGGGCGTGTTGACGTTCGAAACGTTGTCCGAGACCACCCGCAGCTGGGTCTGGGCGGCGATCAGACCCGAATTGGCGTTGTTCAGGATGCTGGTCACCGACATGCGCGGACCTCCATCGAACGGGCGCCCGGCAAGGTCTGCCAGCCGCCGCGCCCTTTTTGCCCGGCAGCGCATTCGCGCACCCCGGCCAACTCATTGAATTTACGCAGCATCGCGTTTCGCGTCTGTGTCATGACGTTCGGGAGGCGCAAACAGCGGGCCATCGCGATCCAACTCCGGGAGCGGCCGGCGGCGCTGGGCAAGATTGGTCGGCACGCGGCAAGTTTGGACCGCTCTCACGGCGCCGTCGACGCAGGGCGGCGTGATCACAGTTCAATAAAATCAGCTACTTATTGCCGATTTCACGATGGCCCGCGATTTGCGCCTGAGGTTTCGAATGTTCGGCGCAGCAGGCGCCCCGCCATCCACCTCGGCCACCGCCGCCCCCGGACCCCATGTCGACTGCATCCGCACTGCTGTCCATGATCGCGCCCGCCGCGCCGACGACCTCGCAAGGGTCGGCGGTCGTCGACGCGTCGGCGTTCGAGGGCCTGCTGGCGTCGATGCTGGGCGGGGACGTGGATGAAGGTCTGGCCGAGACGACGCCGACGCCGACGCCCGAACAACCCGATCCCGCGGCTTCGTCCTTGGCGGGCTTGTCGGGTGTTCCGATACCCTCGGCCCCGCAACCCCTGCTGCAGATCAATGCAGCGGCCTTGTCGGTCGTCGCGGGCGAGCCCGCGATCGAGGCGGCTGAAGGCGACACGGCTCCCGCCGCGCCCGCCCCCGTCGCCACTGAAGACGCCCTCCCGGCGGTCGAACCCGTGTCCGCCGAACCGGCCCTCGAGGCGCCCGCGGCGGACGCCCCCACGACGGACGCTTCCGTCATCGCGGCCCCGCTCCCCGCTCCGGCCATGCCGGCGCCCGTGGTTGACGCGTCTCCGGACGCCGAGGCGGCCCCGATCCCGGCTCCGGCTCCGATCCCGGCTCAGGCCGCCGCTCAGCCGATCGCGGTCGAGGCCCCGCCCGTTGCCGAGCCTGTCGCAGATCCCGTCGCGCCGCTCGCTCCCGCCGCGCCGGCGCCGAAGGCCGAGGCTTCGCCGGCGACCACGCCCCTGCCTGTCGAAAAGACCCCGACCACCAAGGCGGCCGAGGCCGGTCCGCAGGTCCGTCCCGCGGTGAAGGCCGATCAATCCGACGCGCCTGAGGTCCTGCCGCCCGCTCCGGCCCAGCCGGAAACCAAGACGGCGACGACGCAACCGCTGACCCAGCCTCCGGCGCCGCCGGTCACGGCCGGTCAGACGCCGTCGGTCATGACGCCGGTCCGTCGCCCGGTCAGCGACATGGAACAGGCCCGGCTGGACGACAGCGCGATGGTCGAGGTCGCCCGCCCGCAGGGCGAGACGCCGTCCCGCACGATCTCCGCCACGCCGACACCGGACGTCTCGCAGCCCGCGCCGACGGCAGCCGGCAAGGCGACCCCGGAGCCGCTGACGCAGCCTGTGGCCTCCGCCTCAGCCTCGACCCAGGATGAGGTCGCGGCGCCCGCCGAAACCGCGAAGCCGTCCGGCGCCACGGATGCGGCTGACGTCGCGCAGCCGCCGGTTCCGGACGCCGAGCCCAAGAGCGCCGAGACGCCGCGCCCGGTCGAGACGCCGTCCCCGCGTCCGCAGACCGAGCGAGCTTCGCGGTCGGTGGAAACCAACGCCGCCGTGGACACCGCCGCTCCGTCCACGCCTGTGACGACCACGCCGCAGGCCTCCGCCGCGACCACGCCGAACCCGGCCGTCGCGCCGGCGTCCGCCTCGGCCGCGTCGAAGACGATCGAAGCGCCCGCGATCGAGAAGGCCGAAGGCGACGCCGCCGCCGAGGTTCCGGTCGATGCGACCGCTCCCGAAGCCGCGCCGTCGGCCCAGACCGCCCATGCCGCCCGCGAGGCCCTGGGGTCGAGCCTGTCACGCGTGGCGATCGAAGCCACCGCCCAGATCGCCGCCCAGATTCAGAGGAAACTGGACGGACGTTCGACCCGTTTCGAGATGTCGCTGACGCCCGATGAGCTGGGCCGGGTCGACATCAAGCTGGACATCGACGCCGAGGGCCGTCTGGCCGCGCGTCTGGCCTTCGACAACCCGGCCGCCGCCACGGACCTGAGGGGCCGGGTCGACGACCTGCGCCGTCAGCTGGAGCAGCAGGGCTTCCACCTGGCGGACGACGCCTTTGAGTTCACCCAGCGCGACAGCGGCTCCAGCTTCTTTGATCGCGGACAGGATGCCTCCCAGGGCCAGGACCGGGGTCAATCCCGCGCCTTCGCCGCCGCCGCCCGCCTGAACACCGAAGCCGACGCCGTCGCCCAGCCCCCTCGCTGGCAGGCGCTGTCTCTCACGCCCGCGGGCGTGGATATGAAGGTCTAATCGATGGTTGACTCCGTCTCCGCACCCGACGCCTCCGGCCGGATCAACTCCGGCTCGAAGAGCCTGGCCTCGAACTTCGAGACCTTCCTGACCCTGCTGACCACGCAGCTGCGCAATCAGGACCCGCTGTCGCCGGTCGATTCCAACGAGTTCACCGCCCAGCTGACGCAGATGGCCGGGGTGGAGCAGCAACTGCTGACCAACGACCTGCTGACCAGCCTGCTGAAGGCCCAGTCCGCGGGCGGCCTGGACAACGCCTCCAACTACATCGGCAAGCAGGTCACCGCCGCCTGGTCCGCCACTTCGCTGGAAGACGGCAAGGCGACCTGGTCCTACGAGCTGGGCGGCACGGCCGCGGACGTGAAGCTGCAGGTGCTCGACAAGAACGGCAAGGTCGTCTGGGAAGGCAAGGCGCCCGAGAAGGGCATCGGCGTCCACGACTTCACCTGGGACGGCAAGATGACCGGCGGCGACACCGCCGAAAACGGCGGCGTCTACACGCTGAAGGTCACCGCCACCAACGCCAACGGCGGCAAGGTCGACAGCCAGACCCTGATCCGCGGCCGCGTCACCGGCGTCGAGATGTACGACGGCGCGCCGTACCTGGTGATCGGCGACTCCATCCTTCCGCTTTCGACCGTGATCTCGCTGAACGAGATCCGCGCACAAGCTGACAACGACGATGCGGAGAATCCGCCCGTCCCTGACGAGGAGGTGGCCGCATGACGCGCTCCGCCGCCTTCCCGAAAACTTCCCTTCAAGGAGCGTAATCCATGAGCCTGAACAGCGCTATGCTGGCCGGCGTGTCCGGCCTCGCCGCCAACTCCACCGCCCTGGCCGCGATTTCCCAGAACATCGCGAACGTCAACACCGTCGGCTACAAGCGGACGAACGCCGAGTTCCAGACCCTGGTCAACAGCCAGACCCGCGCCGGCGGCAGCTATTCGGCCGGCGGCGTGATGGCCAACGCCCGTTCGTTCATCAGCCAAGAAGGTCAGCTGCAACGCACGACCGAGGCGACCGACCTGTCCATCAACGGCCAGGGCTTCTTCGTCACCACCACCCAGGCCGAGGGCGTCGGCGCCACCGACACCCGCCTGTTCACCCGCGCCGGCGCCTTCCGCGTCGACAACATGGGCTACCTGAAGAACAGCGCCGGCCTGTACCTGCAAGGCTGGCCGGTGGATTCGAACGGCGAGATCGCCACCGATCCTTCGGACCTGTCGCGCCTGCGCTCGATCAACATCGGTTCGGTCGGCGGCACGGCCGAGCCGACCACCCGCGTCCAGATCAACGCCAACCTGCGTTCGACCCAGGACGTGTCGTCGGCCGCCGGCGCCAACGCCTACCCCAACGTCCAGGACGCCGCGGTGCCGCCGGTCGGCCACAACATGTCGGTCTCCTACAAGCGGACCGGCGCCGGCACCTATGATGTGACCATCAAGACCGGCATCACCAACATCACCGGCACGGCGACCTATAACGCCGCGGGCGTCCTGACCGGCTTCACGCCGACGGCCGGCGCCAACGGCTCGGCCACCGCCAGCGCCACGGCGCTGACCATCACCCCGACCAGCGGCACGCCTCCGGTCGCCGGCACGCCCTTCGCCATCAACTTCGCCGACATCGGCATGGCCAACGACGGCATCGCCAAGACCAAGTACGACCCGTCCGTCAACTCGATGGCGATGTACAACGCGGACGACGACAACCCCGTCGGCGTGAAGCCCGACTTCAAGATGAACATCCCGGTTTCGGACTCCAAGGGCGGCCAGCGCAATCTGGAAATCCGCTTCCTGAAGAGCGCCGAGCCGAACCAATGGTACGCCGAAGTCGTCTCGGTCCCGGCCGGCGACGTCGTCACCGGCGCCCCCTTCTCGAACGGTCAGATCAAGACCGGCCTGATCGCCTTCACCCCCTCGGGCCGCCTCGACGTCGAGACGATGCAGGGCTGGCCGGCGGGCAAGGGTCTGTTCGACGACCCGACCCAGGCCTCGCTCAGCTTCCTGGAATCTGACCCGAACAACACGATCGATCCGAACGACCCGCTGGACAACGGCAAGGTCAAATGGGCCGACGGCCTGGGCATCGCCGCCCAGACGGTGACCCTGGACCTGAACACCTCGGCCGGCGGCCTCAGCCAGCTGAACACCGCCTCGGTGGTGCAGTCGACCGTCACCAACGGCACGGCCTTCGGCAATCTGAGCGAGATCACCATCGATGAAGGCGGCTTCGTCACCGCCATCTTCGACAACGGCGTCATGCGCCGGATCGCCCAGGTCGCGGTCGCCACCTTCCCGAGCCCCGACAGCCTGAAGGAAGTCAGCGGTAACGCCTACTCCGTCAGCCTGGAGTCCGGCACCTTCAACCTGAAGGCCGCGGGCACGGGCGGCGCGGGCACCCTGGCGTCCCAGCAGCTGGAATCCTCGACCGTCGATCTGTCGGCCGAGTTCACCGGCCTGATCACCACCCAGCGCGCCTACTCCGCCTCGTCCAAGATCATCACGACCGCGGATGAGATGCTCGCCGAGTTGATCAACATCAAACGCTGATACGCAGGTAACTGACGGTTAGTCTCAATGAAGACTTCGTTGAATATTGGGGGGGTGGGCGGAAGGGATTTTATCCTTTCCTTCACCACGACGCTTAAACGGCCCTTAGCGGCCGCGCGCTACCTTGCACGCTCAATGGTGGTGGTGAATGAGGCATAAGCCCATGTTGCAAGAGCGACGCCTTAATAATCGAGGCGAACAATATGTGGTCGGACCGACCGGCACGCCGCTTACGCTGCGTGACCTGCCGCCGGCCAATACGGATCGCTGGGTGATCCGTCGCAAGGCCGAGGTCGTCGCCGCCGTACGCGGGGGTCTAATCAGCCTTGAGGACGCGCTGGCCCGCTATCGTCTCACGGCGGAAGAGTTCATCGCCTGGCAGAAGGCGATCGACAAATGGGGCATGCAAGGTCTGCGGACCACGCGCATCCAGCACTATCGCGGATAAGACGTCTCCCCGCGTAACGCCTGCAGCGGCCGCCCCGGAAACGGGGCGGTCGTTGTCGTTTCAGGCCCCGGCCTCGAAATTGCACCCCTCATGTACTATCTGGCGCCCATGAGTTTCGCCGAGGACATCTGCCCCGTTCCGAACATCGCCCCCATGGCCTCGCCGCAGGACATGGACGCGGCGATCGAGAGCGCACGCCTGGCGGTCGGCCTGCCGGTCGGATCGCGCGTGGTGGCGGCCATGTCGGGCGGCGTGGATTCCACCGTCGTCGCGGGCCTCCTGCACAAGGCGGGCTATGACGTCGTCGGCGTGACGCTGCAGCTCTACGACCACGGCGCGGCCCTGAAGAAGAAGGGCGCCTGCTGCGCGGGTCAGGACATCCACGACGCCCGGCTGGCCGCCGAGACGCTGGGCATCCCCCACTATGTCCTCGACTACGAGAGCCGTTTCCGCGACGCCGTGATCGACCAGTTCGCTGACTCCTATCTGGCGGGCCAGACGCCGGTGCCGTGCATCCGCTGCAATCAGACGGTCAAGTTCCGCGACCTGCTGGACGTCGCCCGCGACCTAGGCGCCGAGGCCATGGCCACCGGCCACTATGTCCGCCGCGCCGTCGGCGCCGACGGCCGCGCCCAGATGCGCAAGGCTATCGACCACTCGCGCGACCAGTCCTACTTCCTGTTCGCCACCACGGCGCAGCAGCTGGACTTCCTGCGCTTCCCGCTGGCCGATCTGGAGAAGCCGCAGGTCCGGGGCGTCGCCCTGGAGCTGGGCCTGCGCATCGCCGCCAAGCCGGACAGCCAGGACATCTGCTTCGTCCCCAACGGCGACTACCGCACCCTCATCGACAAGCTGCGTCCGCAGGGCCGCGAGGCCGGCGAGATCGTGCACATGGACGGCCGCGTGCTGGGGAACCACTCGGGCATCACCGACTACACCATCGGTCAACGCCGCGGCCTGAACGTCGCCGTGGGCGAGCCCCTGTTCGTGACCAAGCTGGATCCGGCCAAGCGCCACGTCATCGTCGGCCCGCGCGAGGCCCTGCTGACCGCCTCCCTGACGCTGGACGAGACCAACTGGCTGGGCGACGAGGCCTCCATCGAGGCGGCGGCCGAGGCCGGCGCGCCGGTGCTGGCCCGCGTCCGCTCGACCCGCCCGCCCTCGCCTGCCCGCCTGGCGCTGATCGACGGCGTCGTCTCGCTGGTGTTCGCCGCGGGCGAGGAAGGCGTCGCCCCCGGCCAGGCCTGCGCCCTGTACGATCCGGCCGATCCCGACCGGCTGCTGGGCGGCGGCTTCATCAAGACGACCGCCGCCGTTGTCTGACCCTTCGGACGACGCCCTCGCCCTGGCCCGCCGCCACGGCCTGCCGGTCGAGATGCTGTACCTGCGAGAGGAATACCCCCGCGACCGCTGGGCCGAACCGGGCCTCGACCAGACCGCCGCCTTCTGGCTGCAGATGCACGGCTCCTTCCGGGGCCATCAGGGTCATATGGACGGCCTGGTCAGCCAGTGGCGTGCGGGCGGCGACATTCGCGTGCTGCACCGTCAGCTGATCCCGGCGCTGCAATCCTTCCTGCAGCACCTGGACGGCCACCACCGGATCGAAAGCGGCCAGTATTTCCCGATGATGCGCGAGATCGAGCCGAAGATCGGCCACGGCATCGACCTGCTGGACCGCGATCACGACGTCATCCACGGCCAGCTCGAAACCCTGTTCCAGTCGGGCCTCGCCTTCCATCAGGCGGTCTCGTCCAACGCCGCCGACGCCGCCGACCGGGCCGCGCGGCTGGGCGACGCCATCGACGCGGTCGCCCCGTCCCTGCTGCGCCATCTGGAGGACGAGGAGGACATCGTCATCCCTCTGATCCAGCTGCGCGGCCTGCCGCACTGAGTTTTTCGGGCTGGCCTTCCGGCGAAGCTTCGGATATCAGCGCCCTCCCGAAAACGAGACGACCCATGTTCGCCTGTTACGCCACCTCGCAGCTGCCCATGCAGCTCGACCGCCACACGGTCGAGGGCAAGGGCGTGTGCGCGGAGGGTGTCTAGGAGAACGACAGGGCCAGATCGGCTTCGGTTTTCAAGCAACCCCTCCCGCCAACCGGCCGGAGGGGTTTCTTGTATCCGCAAGAGCTCTCCCGCCGGTCCGGAAGGACAACAAGGAAAGGAGAGACCCATGCGCGACTATGACGTGATCGACAGCCCGGGCGCGCCCATCAAGGCGTGGACCCGCGGCGTGCCGATCGAGGACGCCGCGCTCAAGCAGCTGAAGAACGTGGCGTCGCTGCCGTTCATTCACAAACACGTCGCGGTGATGCCCGACGTGCACTGGGGGATGGGCGCGACGGTGGGATCGGTGATCCCGACCGTGGGGGCCATCATCCCGGCCGCCGTGGGCGTGGACATCGGCTGCGGCATGATGGCGGTGCGGACCTCGATCCGCGCCGAACACCTGCCGGACGACCTGTCGGGCATCCGCTCCGCCATCGAGGCGGCCGTCCCGCACGGCCGCACCGACAACGGCGGGCGCAACGACAAGGGCGCCTGGGCGAGCGAGCCCCCGGCCTCGGCCGTCACCCGCTGGACCGACCTCAAGGCCGGCTACGACGCCGTGGTGGAGAAGCACCCCAAGGCGGCGCACCACCGGGGCTTCGGCCACCTGGGCACGCTGGGCACGGGCAACCACTTCATCGAGCTCTGCCTCGACGAGGCGGGGGACGTCTGGGTGATGCTGCACTCCGGCTCTCGGGGCGTGGGCAACCGCTTCGGGACCTACTTCATCGAGCGGGCCAAGCATGAAGCGCGTCGCTGGTTCCTGAACCTGCCGGATCAGGACCTGGCCTACTTCCCGGAAGGGTCGGAGGGCTTCATCGACTACGTCCGGGCGGTGTCGTGGGCGCAGAAGTACGCCCGCGCCAACCGCGAGGTGATGATGGATCAGGTGCTGGGCGTGCTGCGCGCGTTCTGGCCGGATCTGGAGACGACGCAGGAAGCGGTGAACTGCCACCACAACTACGTCTCGAAGGAGCGCCACTTCGGCAAGGACGTGTTCCTGACCCGGAAGGGCGCGGTGTCGGCCAAGCTGGACGAACTGGGCATCATCCCCGGCTCGATGGGGGCCAAGTCCTTCATCGTGCGCGGCAAGGGCAATGCGGAAAGCTTCTGCACCTGCTCGCACGGCGCCGGTCGGGCCATGAGCCGGACCGAGGCCAAGCGCCGCTTCACGGTCGAGGACCACGTCCGCGCCACCCAGGGCGTCGAGTGCCGCAAGGACGCGGACGTGATCGACGAAACGCCGATGGCCTACAAGGACATCGACGCCGTGATCGCGGCCCAGTCCGAGCTGATCGAAGTCGTGCACACCCTGCGGCAAGTGGTGTGCGTGAAGGGATGACGGAGGCCGGTCGTGCGCAAGCGCGGCCGGCTTTCGTCGTTCAGGCTCTCGGCGCCCGCGAGGCCAGCACCTTGCGAAGCTGACGCCCGACCGCCAGCGGCCGCCCGTCCTGGGCCCAGGCCGTCGCGTCCTCGACCGTCCAGCCGCCGTGACTGTCGCGCGAGACGAACTCGAAATAGGTCCAGCCGTCCGGCGCCGCGTCCTCCGGCACCGGGCCGAAGAAGTCGTAGCGCAGGTCGGCGGTGGCCGAGACCGCGGGCGGCGGCGGCAGCATGGTCCAATAGACCGGGAAGGTGGCGTCCAGCAGGAAAGCCAGCCGGGCCTCGTCCAGCGGCTTGCCGTCGACGGTGCGCATCCACACCCCCATCCGGTCGGTCTCGTTCTTGCCGAACAGCTGGATGCCGCCGACGAAGCGGTGCTCCACATGGCGAATGAAGTGCGGTCCGAACTGCGGGTCCATCGGCGTCAGCGGCTGCTCCAGCAGCGGCGGCGGGGTGATGGAGGCGGCGCGCAGCTCCGGCCCGTCGCCGGGCTGGCCGAAGGTGATCAGGCCGCTCATCGCCAGCCGGTCGCCCTGCCCCGCCCGCACCGAAGCGTAAGCCGCCGAACGGCCGCCGCGCAGCAGCTCGCTGGTGATGGTCAGCGGCTCGAACCTGGCCCCGATCAGGAACTGGGTCGCCACGGTGCGCAGCGGCGCCGTGATCCCCAGCGTCTCGCGCGCCGCCTTGGCCGCCAGCGCCGCCATCAGCCCGCCGAAGGGCGAGCCCTTCTCGGCCGGCCACGCCGTCGGCGCATTGGAGAAGGAGCCGGTCATCGGCGCGATCAGGCCGCCCTGTCCATCCTCGGTCAGGGTCAGGGCTTCGTCGAGGGTCTGGTGCGTCATGCGATCGGTCTATCGGCAGGAAAGAGCGGGCGGAAGACTGGAATCTTCCGCCCGGAAGTCGAGGGATAAGGATACGTCGGGCATGCGCCGGAACGTGTCCGTAGCCAAACAAGACTGACCTAGTGGGTTCAGATTGGCAACCCTCTTGCAAATCGCCTGACGCGGCGTCACCTTTGCGTCATGGGACGCACAGCCGACTACTCTCGCCAGAGCTGCACCGTCGCCGCCACCCTCGAGGTGATCGGCGACCCGTGGACGATGCTGGTCATCCGCGACGCCTTCAACGGCGTCAGCCGCTTCGAACAGTGGCAGGAGCGTCTCGGCGTCGCCCGCAATGTGCTGGCCGCGCGGCTCAAGACCCTGGTGCAGCACGGCGTGCTGGAGCCCCGCCTCTATTCCGAACGCCCGCCGCGCAACGAGTACGTCCTGACCGCCAAGGGCAAGGACCTGTACGGCGTGCTGGTCACCCTGCACGCCTGGGGCGCCAAGCATGTCTACGGCGAGGAGAACGCCGGCCTGACCATGGTCCACAAGGAATGCGGCCACGACCTGTCGCCCCGCATCGCCTGCGGCCACTGCAACGAGATCGTGCGCCCCCGCGACATCCAGCTGATCCACGACCGCAGCCGCATGACCGTCGGCGAGGTCATGCCCGCCAAGGACGAGGCGGCCTGACGGCCGCCGCCTTTCACTGACGCGGCGTCGGAGGCATCCTCCGCGCCATGACCGACTCACACGCCGACGGCCGCTGCGGCTGGTGCGGAACCGCCGACCCGCTCTACATCGCCTATCACGACGAGGAATGGGGCGTGCCCGAGTACGACGCCCGCGCCCTGTGGGAGAAGCTGGTGCTGGACGGCTTCCAGGCCGGGCTGGCGTGGATCACCATCCTGAGGAAGCGCGAAGGCCTGCGCGACGCCTTCCACGGCTTCGATCCCGAGATCGTCGCCCGCTACGGCGAGGACGACATCCAGCGCCTGCTGGGCGACGCCCGCATCATCCGCTCGCGCGCCAAGATCAACGCCGCCATCCGCGGCGCGCAGATCTGGCTGGAGATGCGCGACAATGGCGAAGACTTCTCCGCCTGGCTCTGGTCCTTCGTCGGCGGGGCGCCGATCCAGAACGAGTGGGCCGATTTCCGCGACGCCCCGACCCAGACCGAAGCGTCCGTCGCCATGGCCAAGGCGCTGAAGAAGCGCGGCTTCAACTTCTGCGGCCCGGTGATCGTCTATGCCTTCATGCAGGCCGTGGGCATGGTCAACGATCACCAGACGACCTGCTTCCGTCACGCCCAGGTTCGTGCGATGCCCCGCCCGTGAGTTCTGACCGCACCTTCCCGACCCTGGCGCTCGAGACCCTGCTGGCCCAATCCAGCGGCGGCCTGGTTTGCGGCGTGGACGAGGCCGGGCGCGGACCCTGGGCCGGTCCCGTCTCGGCGGCGGCGGTGATCCTGAACCCCGACGACCTCCCCGAGGGCATGGACGACTCCAAGGTCCTGACTGAAAAGCGCCGCGCGGCGCTGGAGCCCCAGATCAAGGCCCGGGCGCTGGCCTGGGGCGTCGGCTTCGCCTCGGCGCGCGAGATCGAGGAGCTGAACATCATCGGCGCCACCGGCCTGGCCATGTGCCGGGCCATCGAGGCCATGGCGATCCCGCCGGTCGCGGCGCTGGTCGACGGCAACTACCGCTTCAAGCTGCCTTGCCCGATCCAGACGGTCGTCGGCGGCGACGGCCTCAGCCTGTCCATCGCGGCCGCGTCAATCCTGGCCAAGACGGCGCGGGATCGGGTGATGATCGAGCTTGATACGCTTTATCCGGCCTACGGCTTCGCCCGGCACAAGGGCTACAACGCGCCGATCCACTCTGAAGCGCTGCAGACCCACGGCCCCTGCCCCGAACACCGGCGCAGCTGGGGTCCGGTGAAGGCTCTGCTGGGAAGCTAAACTCTAGATCTGCAGCGCCCCGCCCAGCAGGGCGCCCATCAGCGCCGCCACGACTCCGCCGCCGACGATCACGGCCCAGCCGGGGATGGCGCGAACCATGTCGCCGACCGTCGGCTCGGGTACGACCGGCGCGTCGTTGGCGATCTCGGTGCGGAAGCGGGCGGCGGTGGGCGGTTTCCACGCCACCGCCTCGAAGGCGTCAGCGGCCCGGCCATAGGCGCGGGCGCCGTGCAGCCGGTGCGAAGGGGTCATCGACAACGGTTCCATGGCGGACACAACGGCCCCGGACTCCGACCGTTCCCTTAAGCGGCGTCGGCGAGGTCCAGCCGGCGCTCGCCGACCACGAACAGGTATTCGACGTTGCGCAACCGTCCGACCGTCCCGACCTTCTCACCCTTGGGGCTGTGGATGCCGATGCGGGCGCCGACGTAGCGGGGCCGGGCGATCTCGATCACCTGCACCTCGCCGCGCGTGGACAGCATGGCCACCAGCTGCTCGCGGCTCAGATAGCCCTCGTCGTTGAAGGACACGACCAGGTTCGGCGCCTTCAGGCCGCCGATCACCGCCTCCAGCGCGGGGCCGATGCCGGGGCGGCTGTTGAAGGCGCTCTTGCGGGTCTTCACGTCGATCCGCTTGTTGGCGACGCCATAGGTCTCGGGCTTGTCCCAAAGCACCAGGCTTTCCCAGCAGTGATAGTTCCCCAGATAGGAATGCTGGTTGTAGGGCGGATCCAGGTAAACGAGGTCGGCCTCGATCTCCGGCGCGAGGACCACCGCATCCGCATGGGTCGCTCGGCAGGTTCCGCCCGCGACACCCGGCAGGATGTCCGGCATGCGCAATTCCAGCGGCTTCAGCGCCCTCGGGGCCCAGGTCTTCATATAGGCCATCTGCAGGCCCGCCGTGGAATCCACCCGGTCCGCCGCCTCCATCAGGGCGACCAGGGCGATGGCCTCCAACTCCGGCTCAAGCGCCAGAGCGGTGATCCGGTCGCGCATGGCGTCCACCACCGCGCCGTTGTCGGGATGGAAGAAGCGGGCGTCCTCGCAGAAGGCCTTGGTGAACCAGCCGCGCGCCGGCGTGACCGTGCGCAGCTCGGCCAGCACGGCCTCGGCCCGCTCCAGCCAGCGCTCGCGGTCGGCCTGCACATAGGCGGTGGCCAGGGTGTGGGCGTAGGCGTTGTGATCGTTGGACCAGACCCGGAAGCCCTGTCCCTTCAGCGCGTGCCCCACCCGGGCCGAGCCGGAAAACAGGTCGCAGACCGTCCCGCCCTGCGGCAGCAGGGTCGCGACCGTCGCTGTCACCTGGCCCAGCAAGGCGCGCTTGGAGCCGATGTATTTGATCAAGACGCCCCCTTCGCGAGGGATCAGGCGCGGCCCTTGCCGCCCTTCTTGGTCGGAGCATGCGCCAGACGCAGCAGATTCGCAGCCCCCGGCGCGCCGAAGGGCGTGCCCGCCAGGATCAGGATGCGCTGGCCGGGCTCGGCCAGGCCGTAGGTCATCGCGCTGTTCACCGCGTCCTCGGTGACGTCCTCCAGCGAGGTCGGCTCCTTGCCCAGCCGGGTCTCCAGTCCCCAGACCAGCGCAAGACGGCGCGCGGTGTCGGGATTGGGCGTCAGGGTCAGGATCGGCTGCAGCGGCCGTTCGCGGGCCATGCGCCGCGCGGTCCCGCCCAGGGTCGTGAAGACCACGATACAGGCCGTCGCCTGCGAGTCCGCGGCCTTGCGGGCGGCGGCGACCAGGGCGTCGACGTCATGCTCCTCCATGCCCGCGTGCTCGGCGTCCATCAGGCTGGGCCACAGGGGATCCTGTTCCACCCGCTCGATGATACGGCTCATGATGCCCACGGCTTCCAGCGGATACTGGCCCGAGGCGGTCTCGGCCGACAGCATCATGGCGTCCGCGCCCTCATAGACGGCGTTGGCGACATCGGACGCCTCGGCGCGGGTCGGCGCCGGCGATGAGGTCATCGATTCCAGCATCTGCGTCGCCACGATCACCGGCACGCCGCGCTGGCGGGCGGCTCGGATGATCTGCTTCTGCGCCACCGGGACCTCCTCCGGCTCCAGCTCGACCCCCAGGTCGCCGCGGGCGACCATGACGCCGTCGCAGTAGTCCAGGATGCTCTCTAGCTGGGCCAGGGCCTGCGGCTTCTCGATCTTGGCCAGGCAGGCGGCCCGGCCCTTCACCAGTTGCTTCAGCTCGGCCATGTCTTCGGCCTTCTGGACGAAGCTGAGGGCGACCCAGTCCACGCCGATGCGCAGGGCGAAGGCCAGGTCCTCGCGATCCTTGGGGGTCAGGGCCGAGACCGGGATCACCGCCTCGGGCACCGCGACGCCTTTGCGGTCCGACAGCTTGGAGCCGCTCTCGACCGTGACGTCGGCCCAGGTGTCATGGCGCTCGCCGACGCGCAGCCGCACCCGCCCGTCGTCCAGCAGCAGCAGCATGCCGGTGCGCAGCGCCTTGAAGATTTCGGGGTGGGGCATCTGAACCCGCGTCTCGTCGCCGGGCGTCGGGTCCAGGTCGAAGCGCATCTTGTGGCCCGGCTTCACGTCGATCTCGACCTCGGCGAAGCGGCCCAGGCGCAGCTTGGGCCCCTGCAGGTCGGCCAGCACGCCCAGCGGACGCTTCAGCGCCAGTTCGGCGCCGCGCACGGCCTTCAGGGCGGCGGCGTGGTCCTCGTGCGAGCCGTGGCTGAAGTTGAGGCGGAACACGTCCACCCCCGCCTGGGCGAGGGCCTTCACCGTACCGGGCGCCCGGCTGGCCGGTCCAAGGGTGGCGACAATGCGCGCGCGCCGGGCTCTGTTCATCGTGTGGTTCCGGCCTGTGAGAGGATCAAGCGCCCCTTGTGCCTATGAAACGCGGAGCGGGTAAGGCCGCTCCGGTTCCCGAAACACGAAGTTATGAGTGAATCTCGGGGCTTGATTTCAACCAAAAATGGATATCAATGTTATCTGCACGGGAGGCGTTCATGAAAACCAGGGTCCTGATCGTCGGCTTGTCCATCGGCGCGTTGGCCGTCAGCGGCTGCGTCTCACCCAAGATCGCGGCGGCGCAGAAGCTGGGCGTCGCGGGCGTGGAGGCCAGCGCCGGCCTGCTGACCTCGGCCACCAGCGTCGAAAGCGGGTTCCAGGAGTCCCTGCGACAGGATCGCTTCCTTCGGGCCCTGCAGACCCAGACGCCGTTCGTACGGCTCGCACCCGGCCAGACGCCGCCCTGCTACATTCCGCCGGGCCCGCCGGTGATCACCGCCGTCCCCGCCTCCAGCCCGGATCCCGCTGTCGATCGCGTCGCGGCCTCGCTCAGGGCGAGGACGAACCTGGCCAGGTCGCTGGTCCAGACCTACGCCAGCTGGAACAGCCTGGCGGACTACGACGCCTACGGCCAGGTCCAGGCCGGCGTCGATGGCGTGGTGAGCGCCGCCAACACCTTGCGGGCGCAATGGAACCTGCAACCGATCTCCAAGGGCGCGGGCGCGATCGCCAGCGGCTTGGCCGGCGCCTGGGCCAGCGACCACCAGGCGGAGCGCCTGCTGAGCTCGTCGCGGGACATCAGCGCGGCGCTGAAGGGATACCGCGAGGCCCTGGCCGTCGGCGCGGGCCCGACGGTCTCGGTCATGAGCAATCAGGTCGGTCAGCGCTACGACCTGACGGTGGCTCTGTGGCGGCGCGGCTATCTCGACGCCAACACCCTGGTCGCCAACCTCGGGCTGGCGGGCGAACTGACCGTGCTGCCGGCCTCGCCCGATCTTCGGTTCAACGCCGCGGATGAGGGGACCTGCCGGACCATCCAGACCTACCTGGACACCGAGAAGCTCCAGCGGATCGACGCCGCGGCGAACGACTATCAAAGCCAGATCGACGTGGTGGACGCCCTCATCGGCCTTCACGACCGGTTCGAGAAGGGCGACGGCATGTCCATCGCCCACATGGACGCCCTGATCGACAGACTGACGGCCATCGCCACCCTTCTGGGACCTGAGGAGGCAGAGGAATGAGAAGCGCCACGCCGGAGTTCAAGGAGATCGAATCCGCCTGGTTCATCATCCGGGCGCGGTTCGACGATCTCAGCATGATGGCCCCGACGGCCGAGGCGCGGATGCGATTGCTCGACGACCGGGACGGCGCGCGCGACGCTTATTATCTCGCCCTGAGCAAGGCCTTCGACCAGGGCGACGGCTTCGTCAGGAACACGCTCAAGGCGCTGAAAGACGCGAACACGAAACTGCAGACGGCCTTGGCGGACCTGACGAATCTGGTCGCGGTGCTGGGCTTGATCTCTTCCGTCGCGCAGCTGATGGCGGCGCTTGCGGCCATGGGAACCTGAGCTCTATCGGAGCGGACAGGTCGCGCCGCCGGGCGCCTGCAGATCGATGCAGCGGCCGTCCAGGCCGGCCGGGGTCTGCACCCCGACGATCGGCGCCAGGGTCGGGGCGATGTCGATGGTGCGGATGGGCAGGAAGCGCTCCTGCCCCTGCGCGCCCGGCCACCAGAAGATGATCGGCACGCGGCGGTCATAGTCCCAGGGCGTTCCGTGATTGGCGATGGTGCCGCCGACCCGGCCGCCCGAGACCACGTTCTCGGCCAGGGCGATGATCAGGTCCGGCGAGCGCTCGGCCACGGTCGACAGCCGCATCCGCTGGCGCACGGTCATCAGGTCCGGCGTCAGGGTAGCCGGCGGCAGGGGCTCGGCCAGCAGCACGTCGCGGCTCTCGGCGAAGGCCACGTCCGCATTGGCCCGCAGCAGCGGCAGAGCCGCCTCGATGATGCGAGTGCGCAGCGGCTCCGGCAGGCCCTTGTGATCCTTGTCGCCGACCATCAGCCCGCTGCCGCCCGAGGACAGGGGGTCGTAATCCAGGCCGAAGCGGGCCTTCAGCGCGCCGTTGATGTTCGCCAGCCGCTGCGGATCGGCGCGATGGGCGTGCGGATAGCCGCGCACGGCCAGCCGCTCGACGAAGTCCGAGCCGCCGTGGTCCGCGGTCAGGACGACGATGCTGCCCTGCGGCAGGCGCTGCAGGAAACGGCCCAGCGCCGCGTCGAGGCGGTACATCTGCTCGCACATCTCCGGTCCTTGGGTGCCGAAGCTGTGGCCGATGCGGTCGGTCCCCGACAGGCTGACGCCCAGCATGTCGACCACGCCGCGGCGGCCCAGCTGCTTCGTCTCCAGCAGTTCGGTCGCGGCCTCCAGCGTCAGCTCGTCGAGCATGGGCGAGGTGTCGAGCGCGAAATTCTGGGGCGGCAGGTCGGAATGGAAGGTGCGGCCGTTGATCCGCCAGTCGCCGATCAGGCGGCGGCAGACGTCGTGGGTGTAGGTCCAGGCGGCGGGCGTAACGCGCAGCCGCTCGGCGATGCGGGCGTTCAGCGCCGCCACGGGCGCCAGCCGCGCCGTGGGCGTCTGGCCCGGCTCGACATAGGTCGTGAAGCCGAAGCCGTCGGTATACCAGAAGGCCCCGTCGCCGAGGTGGCCGTTCAGGTTGATGGCGCCGCGATCCTTGCCCGACACCGCATAGACGCGGCTCTGCGGGCTGGCCGTCTTCAGCCAGTCGGCCAGGGTCGTGACCTCCAGCTGTCCGGGGCCGACCGGACCGTTGTCGCTGGTGTCGTCGCCATGGGCCAGATGGTTGGCCGGCGCGGCCAGGCAGTAGACCTCTTTCCCCGTGGCCGGATCGACCCAGTCGTTGGCCGGAATGCCGGTGCGGGCCGGGTTCATGCCCGTCAGCACGGTCGAGTGGCCGGGGCAGGTCTCGGTCAGGCCGTGCTGCTGGAAGCCGTTGGCGTGGACCCGGCCCTGCTGCGCCAGCACGGCCAGGCCGCCGGTGAAGTCGTCGCGGTACTGGTTGAACAGATTGGCGCTGAACTGGTCGATGACGATGGTCACCACCAGCGTCGGCCGGGCGGTCGATTCGGCGACCGGCGCGGCGACGGTCGCGGGCTCCGACGGCGCAGCGGCGTCCGCCGGCCACCAGCCCTGAACGGTGCTGCAGGCGCCCAGCGCCAGAAGGCTCACGGCGGCGAGGGCGGTTCGAACTCGGTTCACTCGGGCGTCTCCTGCGATGCCGCCGCCTAGCCTGTCCGCGCGACAGCTCTGCGACAGCGGCGGACCGCTACCGTGAGACGCCGCCTTCGGCTAGCCCCGACGGTCCGCCGGTCAGCCCGCGCTGTAGCTGGTCTTGGTCTGGGTGAAGAACTCCGCCGCCGCGAAGCCCTGCTCGCGCGCGCCGTAGCTGGACGACTTCGTCCCGCCGAACGGCACGTGATAGTCGACCCCCGCCGTCGGCAGGTTGACCATGGTCATTCCCGCCTTCGCCCGACGCTGGAAGTCGCGCGCGTGCTTCAGCGAGCTGGTGACGATGCCCGCCGACAGGCCGAACTCGACCCCGTTGGCGATCTCCAGCGCCTCTTCGTAGCTCTTCACGCGGATGGTCGAGGCGACGGGTCCGAAGACCTCCTCATTATTGATCCGCATGTCCGCCAGGGTGTCGGCGATCAGGGTCGGCTGGACGTACCAGCCCGGCTTGTCCAGCTTCAGACGGTCGCCGCCGGTGACGATCCGGGCGCCCTCGCCGCGGGCGACCTCGACGTAGCTGTAGGCGGTCTCCATCTGGGCCTCGCTGACCGCCGGGCCCATCTGGGTGTTCGGGTCCAGCGCGTCGCCGACCCGCAGGGCGGCGACCTTCTCGGCCAGCAGGGCCACGAACCGGTCGTGAATTCCGTCCTGCACGATCAGGCGGCTGGAGGCGGTGCAGCGTTGGCCGGTCGCGAAGAAGGAGCCGTCCAGGGCGATGTTCACCGCCCGCTCCAGATCGGCGTCGTCCAGCACGATCAGCGGGTTCTTGCCGCCCATCTCCAGCTGCACCCGGGCCTGGCGCGCGACCGTCCCGGCCGCCACGCCCGCGCCGACGCCCTGCGAGCCGGTGAAGGAGACCCCGACGACATCCTTGTGATCCACGATGGCCTGACCCACACGGCCACGGCCGATGACCATGTTCATGACGCCCTTGGGCAGGCCCGCCTCGTGCAGGATGGCGACCAGCGCTTCGGCGGTGGCCGGGGTCGGACCGGCGGGCTTCAGCACCACCGTATTGCCGAAGGCCAGGGCGGGCGCGGCCTTCCAGGCGGGGATGGCGATGGGGAAGTTCCACGGCGTGATCAGGCCGTAGACGCCGACCGGCTGGCGATAGGTCTGGATCTCCACGCCCGGCCGGGTCGAGGCCAGGTTCTGGCCGTGCAGGCGCAGGGCCTCGCCGGCGAAATACTTCAGGATGCGGGCGGCGCGGGCGGTTTCGCCGACGCCTTCCGCCAGCGTCTTGCCCTCCTCGCGCGACAGCAGTCGGCCGACGCTTTCGCGGCGCTCCATCAACAGGCTGCCGGCGCGGTCCAGGATGTCCGAGCGCACCTCGGGCGAGGCGTCCGCCCAACTGGGAAAGGCCGCTTTGGCCGCCGCGACCGCGTCATCGACGTCCGAAGCCGAGCCGTCGGGTGTGCGGGCCACGACCTCGCGGGTGTCCGACGGATTGATGCTCTCGGCGGGCCGATCGCCGCTCGTCCGCTCGCCGTTGATCCAGTGCGAAAGGTCGAGCGTGTCGGTCATGGAAGGCGTTCCCTGCAGAAGTCGGTCGGACGGACGCGGCCCCATCGGGACCGCATCCGCCGACCGCGCCTCAGGCCGCCGGCTTCAGCGTCCAGTCCGGGCGCACGAAGTGGCAGGTGTAGCCTTCCGGATAGCGCTCCAGATAGTCCTGATGTTCAGGTTCGGCCTCCCAGAAGGGCCCGACCGGCTCGACCTCGGTGACCACCTTGCCCGGCCACTGTCCGGACGCCTCCACATCGGCGATGGTCTCCTCGGCGATGCGCTTCTGATCCTCGTCGGCGTAATAGATGGCCGAGCGGTAGCTGAGGCCCCGGTCGTTGCCCTGCCGGTTCAGCGTCGTGGGATCGTGGATCTGGAAGAAGAACTCCAGCAGCTGCCGATAGCTGATCTCCTTCGGGTCGAAGACGATCTCGATCGCTTCGGCGTGGGTTCCATGATTGCGGTAGGTGGCGTTGGGCACGTCGCCGCCGCTGTAGCCGACGCGGGTCGAAATCACGCCCTTGTAGCGTCGCAGCAAATCCTGCATGCCCCAGAAGCAGCCTCCCGCCAGAACGGCGCGCTCGGTCGTCTCGCTGCCCATGATCGGTCCTTTCTTCGCGCGCCCTCGCGGCGCGGCTTCCGTCTTGAAATAGGCGCTCGCGGAAGCGAGGAAAGGCTCGACTGGCGCAACGGCGGTTTTGTCCAGATTTCGTCCCTATTGAAAGGCTATGGCCCGCGCGCATGAACGCGTCGCCCGACATCCCGGCCGCAGGCCTCGAAGCGGTGTTCACCGAGATGCGCCCGGCGCTGATCCGGCGGGCGTCGGCCATGGGCGCGGGCGGCGACGCCGAGGACGTGGTCCAGGATGTCTGGCTCAAGATCGGCAACGCCGACGGGCCGGTCGCCAACCCCCAGGCCTATCTGCTGCGCATGGTCTACACCGCCGTGCTGGACCGGCGCCGCGGCGCGCGGCGGACGGCGGCGCGGGATGCGGCCTGGGCCAGCCCGGCCAACCTGCCCGAGGACGCCGTCGAACCGGCGGACGCGGAACGCCGCCTGATCGCGGTCCAGGCCTTGGCGGCGGTCGAGGCGCGCCTGGCCGCCGTCGGCGATCCGGCCGCGGCCATTTTCCGCCGGCACCGCATCGACGGCGTCACCCAGCGCCGGCTGGCCGAGGAATTCGGCATGGGCCTGAGCACCATCGAGAAGCATCTGCGCAAGGTCTATGCAGCGCTTCTGGATCTTGAGGGGGACGGGGCATGAGGCGAATCGGCTTCGGCGGCGTCCCGGGGGCATGGGGATGAGCGCCACGACCAGAATTATCGAACGTGACGCCCTGGACTGGCTGGTCCGGGTCAACGATCCCGACTTCGATCAGTGGGACGCCTGGGAGGCCTGGCTGGCCGCTGACGCGCGCCACGCCGAGGTCTATTGGCGGCTGGCCGAGGCCGAGGGCGACGCGGTCGAGGCGCTGAAGACGGCTCCCGCGCGGACCCTGCCGACGATGCGGGCCGGCCGCGGTTTCGTCTTCCCCCGCCGGGCCGTGATCGCGGCGGCGGTCGGCGTGCTGGCCCTCGGCGTGGCGTGGATCGGCTGGAGCGCCCGCCCGCAGCCGTGGCTGATCGAGACCGCGCCCGGCGAGCAGCGCACCGTCACCCTGGCCGACGGCTCCCAGGTCGTGCTGGACGGCGCGACCCGGCTGGCGCTGGATCGCCGCAAGCCGCGCCAGGTGTCGCTGGAGGCCGGACGCGCCCTGTTCGAGGTCGAGCACGACGACGCCCACCCCTTCCTCGTCGCGGTCGGCGACACGACCCTGACCGACCTCGGCACCGTCTTCGACGTGACCCGACTGCAGGACGGCGCGCGCGTCTCGGTGTCCGAAGGCAGCGTCCAGGTCGACGCCGGATCCGCCCGGACGGTCCTCAATCCCGGCGACAGCGTGGTCTCCAGCCTTCGGGGTCTTGAGCGCGGCTCGGTGGCGCCGGAAGACGTGGACAGCTGGCGCGAGGGTCGTCTGTCGTGGAACGACGAGCGCATGACCGTGGTGGCCCAGGACCTGGGCCGCGCCCTGAACCGGCCGGTCACCGTCGCCCCGGGGCTGGCCGACCGCCGCTTCAGCGGCAGTCTGACCACCACCGCCCCGACCGCCGACCAGAAGTCGCGGCTGGAACTGCTGCTCGGCGTCACCATCACGGAGGCGGGCGAGGGCTGGCGGCTGGAGCCGCGTCGGGCGCCGTGACGGTCGCCGCTTGGCTGGCGGTCGGGCTGCTGACGGCTCAGTCAGGCGCGCCACAGACGTTCGACGTGCGGGCCGGCCCCGCCGTCCCCGCCATCAACCGTCTGGCCTCCCAGGCCGGGATCGACGTGGTCATCGCCGCGGACCTGTCCGCCCGGCGGACGCCGGAGCTGCGCGGGCGGATGACGACGGAAGCGGCGCTTGAACGCCTGCTGCGTCCGCTGGGCGCCCGCGCCGTACGGATCGGCGACGGCGTCTACCGGATCGAAACCGCCCCACGCGCGCCGCTGCGCCCCGCCTCCCCGCCCCCGCTCCAACCCGTGCCCGCCGGACCGACGACGCTGAGCGAGGTCGTGGTCACCGCGGTTCCGCCGGTCGGGCTTCGCGACGGCGCCGGACGCAGCCTGCTGGCGCCGGGCGCGCTGGACCGGGTCGCGGGCGCGGCCGCCAGCGAGGCCGTGGCCGATCTGTCCGCGACGGTGGACTCCACGCGCCAGGGCCTCGGCCGCAACAAGCTATTCGTGCGGGGCCTGTCGGATTCGGCCATGAACGGACCGCTGCAGGCGACGGTCGGCCAGTATCTGGGCGACCTGCGGCTGAGCTACGGCTCCCCCGACCCCGACCTGGCCCTGATCGACGTTCGCCGGATCGAGGTGTTCGAAGGCCCGCAGGGCACCCGCTTCGGGGCCGGCTCCATCGGCGGCGTGCTGCGCATCCAGCCTGAATCCCCGGCCCTGTACGAAACCTCGGCCCGCCTCACCACCGGCGTGGGCGCGACCTCGGGCGGGTCGAACAGCGGCGAGGCGTCGCTGGTGGTCAACCAGACCCTCGGCGATCAGACCGCCGCGCGGCTGGTCGCCTACGTCCGCCACGACGGCGGCTTCCTCGACAACCCCGGCCGGGGCCGCCAGATGGACGGGGTCGACACCATCGGCGGCCGCGTCGCCCTGCGCTGGACCGACGAGACCTGGACCATCGACCTGGTCGGCCTGGCCCAGCGCGTCTCGGCCGACGACGCCCAGATCGTCGCCGTCGACGACAACAGCTTCAGTCGCTCCAGCCGGGTGCTCGAACCGTACGAAAGCACCATCGCCATCGCCGGACTGACCGCCCGCCGCCGGCTGGGCGGCGCCACCCTGACCTCAGCCACCAGCGTGTCGCGGCAGGAATTGATCGAACGGTTCGACGCCAGCCAGCCGGGCGATCCCTTCCCCAGCGCGGTCGACCGACGCCAGACCATCACGGCCCTCGCTTCCGAGGCGCGGGTCGAGATCACGTCCAGCGACGGCTGGACCCTGACCGGCGGCGGCACCGTCGCCCTGGGCGAAACCCTGGTCGAGCGCCGGCGGCTCACGCTGTCGCCGACCGACGCCAAGGCCGGCGGCGCGGACCTGAAGCGCAGTTTCGCGGAGGTCGCGGCCTTCGGCGAGGCGGCGCTCGCGCCCACGCCCTACTGGCGTGTCGCCCTCGGCGCCCGTCTGTCCGCCGTCCGCATCGACAGCGACATTCACGACGTCGTCGTCAATCTGCGGGTCGGAAGCGATCACCGGGGCGTCACCTACCGCCTGACCCCCAGCCTGTCGGCGCGCTGGGACGTGTCGCCCGCCGTCACCGTTTTCGGCCGGTTCGAACAGGCCGTGCGCCCCGCCGGGGTCAACGAGGCAGGCGGGGCCTTCGCCCGCTACCAGGGCGACCGGGTGACGCTGCTGGAGCTGGGCGCGCGCACCCGCGACGACTGGAACGGCCTGTCGGGTGAGGTGTCCGTGGGCTGGATGGACTGGCGCGACGTGCAGGCCGACATCGTCACCGAGGGCGGCGACCTGGTCACCGACAATGTCGGCGACGGGGTGATCCACTTCATCTCGTTGAAGGCGGCCTGGCGACCGGCCTCGAATTTCGAGGTGTCCGGCGGCGTGTTCCTCAACGAAAGCAGCCTGACCCGGACCCGCTTCAGCACCATCGGCGGCGGCACGACCGACATCCCCAACGTCGCCCCGGTGGGCGCCCAGATGAGCGTCGACTGGGAGGCGGGGTGGATCGCGACCCTGCCGCTGCGGCTGGGCGCCGACTTCCGCTACATCGGCCATTCGCGGCTCGGCGTCGGCCCGATGCTGGACGTGCCCCAGGGCGGCTACCTGCGCTCCGAGCTGACGGCGCGGCTGGGCGACGAACGCCGGGCCGTCACCGTGCGCCTGTCCAACCCCTTCGACACCACCGGCATCCGCTACGGCATCGGTTCGCCCTATCAGCTGTCCGAGCCGCAGGCCGTCCCGGTCCGGCCGCTGACGCTCCGGCTGACCTTCGACGCCGCCTTCTGAAGAAATTCGGACCGACGCCGTAAGGCGTCCCGCGCGACGCGGCGTCCTTAGAACAGGGCGGCGACTTCAGTGCGAGTATTTCATGATCAAGACCGTCATCGCGGCCTCGGCGCTCGTCACCGCCGACCGTGGGATCACAGACTTCTTCAGAACCGGCGGGTCGCGGGTCACCCCAGCCCCCCAAGGCCCCACCGGCGATCTTCGCCGCTTCTGAATGAAGGGATGGGCGCGCTGCATAGCCCCCGATTGGCGCGCCCATCCTCCCCCACATCATGGAACACGCTTCAAACACCGTCGGCGCGCACGCGCCGCGCCGGAGCCGCCTTGACCAACTCTATCGGCGCGACCCGCGCGCCGAGGGCCGGTTCTGGTATTCGGTCGTCACCACCGGCGTCTATTGCCGCCCGACCTGTCCGTCCCGGCATGCGCGGCCCGAGAACATCCGGCTGCACGACACCCTCGACGAGGCCCGCGCGACCGGCTTCCGCCCCTGTCTGCGCTGCCGTCCCGAAGCCCCCTCGCTGGGCGACCACCACCGGGACCTGATCCAGGCCGCCTGTAGGCTGATCGAGATCAGAGGCGCCGCCCCGCCCTCGCGCGATCTGGCCCGGGCCGTGGGGCTGAGTCCGTCGCACCTGTACCGGCTGTTTCGCCGTCTGACCGGCACGACCCCTTCGGCCTACGCCCGGGCCCTGCGCGCGCCGGATCGACCGAAGCCGACGGCGACGAGGCTCAGAAGCGTCGGCTTAGACTGAGGCGGACCGTGCGCCCCAGCGGGTCCTGATCGTCGCGGCCGTATCCCGGAACCGGTCGGCCGTCGCCGCGCGTGGCCTCGGGCCGCGCGTCGAACAGATTGTCGATCTGCAGCTCGATGCGCACGCCGCCGTCCCGCCGCGGCCTGGCGCCGTCCTGGGCGGCCGGGGCGGCGCGCTCCAGAAGATAGCTGATCTTGAGATCGATCGCCGCGAAGGCGGACCGCTCGATGTCGTTCGGCCCGTCCACCCCGATGTCGCGCCGGATGCGTGACGCGCTCTGCCAGCGCGCGCTCGCGTTCAGGCCCCAGTTCCCCCGACGGCCGTCGACCTGCAGGTTGACCTGCTGCCGCGGCGCCCCGCCGCCGTCGCCGGCCAGGCGGTCCAGCTCCGGCAGGCCCGGATGCAGGATGGCGGTGCTGGCCAGCTGCCAGGTGTGGTTGATCCCGAACTGCAGGGAGGGCGCGCCCGACCGCCGCCTCCCGCCTCCGAAGGGAACACTGAAGTTCAGGCCCGAGGTCAGGGTTTCCGACAGCGTCGAGCCGAGGTTGATCGGCCTCTGGTCGATGTTGACCAGCCGACCGCCCGGCTCCCGGATGAAGAGCTCCGGGAAGGCCGCCTCCACCGCCGGGGTGAGATCGGGAACCGGTCCGATGCCGTCGGTCGAACGGTTCCGCTGGAACCCGACACGGCCGCGCACGCCCCATGAGGTGAAGGGACCCGCCGACGCGGACAGGGAGAACCGCTCCAGCGTCTGGCCCCGCAGATCGGGATTGCCGCCCAGGATCGGCAGCACCTCCACGGACTCGCCGGTCTGGAAGTCGAACACCACCCGGGGCGGGCCGAAATAGACCGGGTCGAACCTCTGGGACGACGAGGGATTGTCGGTGGACCGGGACCACAGGCCGTTGAACCTCAGCTTGCGGACGGGCGCCCAGGCCAGGCCGACGTTCACCCCGTCGCCCCTTCCGGCGTCGTCATAGAAGCCGTCCGCCGTGACCCCGAGCGTCAGCGACAGGTCTCCCAGGGACAGGCCGCCGTCTTCCTCCGGCGACGCGGCCTTGAACAGGGGGATCGCCAGATTGCCCCTCAGATCCAGGGACTGGGTCGAGCGGGCGTCGGCCGCGTCGCGGGTCACGCGGGATCGGCCGTATCGCGCCGCCAGGGTGGTGACGACCGGGCCGGCCGGAAGCTCGATCAGGGGACGGTTGGCCTTCACGTCCGCGCCCATGGACAGGTTGCGCGAGCGGGAGTTCGCGATCCCCTCCTGCTCGGCGTCCGATATCGCCCCGCTCAGGCCGACCTGAACCGACCATCCCGCGGCGTCGCCGGTCACCCCGCCGGACAGGCCCAGGCTGTCGACGCTTCGCCGGGTCTCGACGGTCTCGGTCCCGGCCCGGGAGGTGAAGCGGTCGCGTTGGACCCGGGCGTCCCCGCTGAGGGAACTGGACCAGTCGCCGAACGCCTTCGTCATCGAGAAATTGGCGTTGACCGCGTCCGTCGCCGGCCGAAGGGTGACGCCGGCGCTTTCGGGATGGTCGCGCAGATAGTCCGGGCGCTCGTCGGCGCGAAGAGAGGTGTCCCGGGTCAGCTGGACGCCGAACTGGCGGGTGTCGCTTTCCACGATCTCGGACTGGCGGACGTCCAGGCCCAGGGACGAGTTCCCCCCCTGCGTCGGCGCCGAGGCCCTGACGAAGCTGTCGCGGCTGGTGAATCGCGGTTGCAGGACGATGTTCAGAACCCGGCGGGTCGGCGCCTCCCCGTACAGCGACGCGGCCTGCTGCGGCAGAACCTCGACCCGCACCAGGGCGTCGGTGGGAAAGCGCAGGAAGTCGCGCGCGTTCACGACCCGGCGGCCGTTGACGATGATCGCCGGCGTTTCGTCGAAGCCCAGGGACTGGCTCAGCCGCCCCAGCGCCTCTCCGATGTCGTAGGCGCCCAGGTTGTCGATCTCGGTCGCATCCAGCTCCATCTCGGGGGCCAGGGCCGCCGCGCCGCGGCGCGGGCCCACGACCACCATGCCCTCGATGTCGATGACGCCGGGATCCTGGACGGCGGCCCGCGGCTCTTCGCTGACGGGGGCTCGGGGAAGCACGTCAGGCGCGGTCGCGCCGGAAGGCGGTGCGGCGGATTGGGGCGCGGCGGCCTGGGGCGCGCCCAGCACGCTGGATACAACACAGATCAGCGGCAGCACGGCCATGCCGACGACCTAGCGGCGTCGCGCCGGATCGGCGCCGGGCTGCGGGCGCATTCGTCGATGATGGAGCGGGCGGAGGACGGAAAGCCAGGGCGCCATATACTATCCATCCTTGGCCAAGACGCCGCCGGTCCCGGGCGAAACGCCTCCGAGAAGACCGGAATACCGTCCAGGCCGCAACATGATCCCAAAAAGCGTCGCCAGACCTCCCGCACAACCCCAAGGCGGCGCGTGTGGAAGGCCTGGCGAACTATCAGCGATAGGACTGTCGGATTACGACAGCGTGATCGCGGAGTTTCCGGTCGTGGCGAAGCCCTCGATGTAGCAGGTCATCGGGAAGCCGAAGACCGTGCCCGCAATGCCCTGACGGGGGATGGTCAGGGTGTTGCCGACATAGGTGCCGGTGACGGTGCCGGCGCAGGTGCCCAGCAGCGAGACTGCGGAGATGCCCGTGACGGTGACGTTGGTGCCGCCGGTCGGGGTGATCGTCCAGTTGGAGTTGTTCAGGCCGACGTTGTCACACAGGCTGTCGCCGTCGAGCAGGGTGTTGGGCGGGCTGACGTCGATCACCGCGTTGGCGCCGCCGCTCGGCACCGAACCCGCGAAGCCATCGATATGGCAGGTCAGTTCCTGGGTCTGTTGGACGATGAACTCGGAGTCCACGATTTCGAAGGCGCCGGCGGGGCTGAACGACTGGGCGTTAGCGAACGAGGCGGCCGCCATGACGGCCACGAAACAGGAAACGGCTGAAGCGGTACGAATAATCATCAGAACCTCCCTTGTCTCCGCGTTGAGTGCGGATACAGAACGCTATCAACACCCATGAAAGTATTCAACCAGAAATCGGCATTTTAACTATCTTTACAACCTTAGCTATAAAGTATTCGTTGCACGATTCATCGCCTCGCAGAGAATAAACCCTGCGAGGCGACATCGATTTCTGAACAGAGGTCTAGAATCTTTTCGTTACGTTGAATCCAAAGATGCGAGGGTCGTTGATGAACACGTTCGTCGTCAGCATCGAGTCATCACTATTCGTGAATGCATCCACGATGGACTCGTTATCGAGCACGTTCTTGACGTAGGCGCTCAGGACCAGAGAGTTCTGGACGTTCTCGACAGAGATCGAGAGGTTCAGGTTGTCCCAACCTTTGATCCGGTCGTACTCGGTGTTGTAGACGCGGAAATAGCTCTCGGCCTGGCGGTAGTAGTCGCCGCGCAGCGTCGTTTCCCAATCCCCCATGAACCAGGTGTATTGGGCGCCGATGTTGGCGGTCCAGCGCGGCGCGTTCGGCAGCTCATTGCCGCTCAGGTCGTCGTAGAAGCCGCGCCCGCCGTTCGGGGCGTCCGTCAGCGGATTGTAGGTGAAGCCGTAGGTCTCATAGAAGCGGAAGCTGCTCTGGATCGCCGGCGTAAAGGTGCCGAACCGCGACGAGCCCGCGCACAGGGCGGCCAGGGCGTTCCACGCCTGGCTCGGATCGGGCTGCATCCTCAGGATGGTTTCCACGTGCCGGGTCGGCGCGACGCAGTTCGACGGCACCTGGATCCACGGCCGCAGCAGGGTCCAGTCCGCATTGCCCTGCGTCCGGTTCATCACGTCGATGGACTGCTCCCCGTCCCCGACCCGGGTCTTCAGGAAGCCGAGGTTGCCGTCGATGCGGAAATTCTCGGTGACCTGGAAGATGCCTTCGAGCTCCAGCCCCATGGAGGTGGCGTCGAAATTCTCGTTCAGGGAGATCCGGTCGACGATCTGCGAGACCTGGTAGTCTTTGTATTTATAGTAGAATGCGGTCGCGTTGAGCCGCACCCGCCCGTCGAAATAATCGCCCTTCACACCGATCTCGAGCGCGTCGACGTATTCCGGATCGAAGACCTCGGCCAGGGGCTGGTACTGGATCACCGCCGGGTTGATGTCGGCGCGGGGCGGGTTGGTGCCGCCGCCCTTGTAGCCGCGGGCGTAGGACCCGTAGACCATGACGTCTTCGTTGACGTGCCAGTCCAGGACCACCCGTCCGGTGACCGCGTCCCAGCTCTGTTCGATCGGATCCCCGGCGACGAAGCCGCGCCGCACCGTGCCGCCCGACGACGGACCGAAGCCCAGCTGGGTCCAGGTCCCCAGCAGAAGCTGGCTCGGATAGGGCGTCGTCGTCTTCGTGTCGCTGGTGTAGCGCAGGCCCAGCGTCAGCTTCAGATCGTCCCTCAGATCGATGTAGGACTCGCCGAAGATCGCCCAGGACTCGGTCTCGACCTCGTTCTTGCTGCGGAAATAGTTGTGCCCCTCGCCGTTGATGTTCCCGAGGGGATTGGGATCCACATAGATGCATTCGAAGTTGGTGACGCTGTCGTCGCAGGTGACCGGAATGCGGTTGGACAGCGCGCCGTTGTAGAAATACTCGGCTAGGAAGCTGAACAGGTTGTTGAAGACGAAGTAGTCGTCCTTCGTCTCGAACTTCAGGTAGTTCGCGCCGATATTGAAGTTGACGCCCGAGTCGAAATTCGTCTGCAGCCGGAGCTCCTGATAGAACTGGTTGTTCTCGGACCGGCTGAGATCCACCGACAGCATCCGGTTCGACGGGCCGAGCTGCGGATCGGTGTAGATGCCGCCCGGCGTCGCCGGGTTCGGGATCAGGACGCCCTGACGATTGTAGATCATCGAGCTGTCATTGAAGATCGGATTCGTGACGTACCGGTTGTAGTCCTGCGATGAGTAGTAATTGTCCTTGGTGTAGGCGGTCTGGGACACGATCTGGATTGTGTCGGTCGGGTTGAACTCCATGTTCAGCTGGAACACGTCGTTCTCGGCGCGGAACACCGGATCGTAGGACGTCGAGATCTCCCTCAGGTTCCGGCTCTGCGAAAGCCCCTCGTAGGGGTCCTGGTTCGCATTGACGAAGGTGAAGGACCTGCGCGTGGCGGCCACCGGGGTCGTGAAGCCGCTCGAGACGCCGAAGGCGCTGGCCAGGAACATCTGCGCCAGACCGGCCCCGTTCGGCACGCCATAGGCGGCGTCGTCATACAGGGAGCCCGCCTGGCAGCCCTGGCTCATCCGGCCCCGAAGCGAAACGTTGGTGACCGACTGCGCCCCGACCTGGGTCGGGCCCGGGTCGCGCGTACACAGCTGCTTGCCCGTGCGCGAGCGGTTGTCGTCCTCCTCGAAATGCTCCCAGATCAGGTTGGCGTTGAAGCGTTCGTTGGGCTCCCACGCTGCGGACACCCGGGTCGCCCACAGACTGCGGCCGTTCACGTCCGTGTCCAGGAAAGTGTTGTGGTCGAAGCCGTCGCGTTCGGTGAACGACCCGGCGGCGCGGATCCAGAAGGTGTCCGACACGGGGATGTTGATCATCGCCTGGCCGCGGGTCGAGACGTAGTTGCCCAGCTCGAACCGGGCCATGGCGTCGAAATTCGGCCCCGGCAGATTAGGGATCATATTGACCACGCCGGCCGTGGCGTTTCGTCCATACAGCGTGCCTTGCGGTCCGCGCAGCACCTCGACCCGGCTGACGTCCAGGTATTCCTGCTCGAACAGGCGGTTCCGGATCAGGGGGCTGTTGTTGAAGCTGACCGCCACGGCCGGGTCGGAAGCGGCCGAAATGGCCTTGGTCCCGATCCCCCGGATCGAGAAATTGTACATGCTGAAGTTGTTCTTGGAGAAGCTGACGTTCGGGACGGCGCGCAGCAGTTCCGAACCCCCTTCAATCCGCAGATCGTCCAGAACCTCGGCCGAAAAGGCCGACACCGCGATCGGCACGTCCTGGATCGCCTGCTCGCGCTTCTGGGCCGTGACGATGATCTCATCGAGGGTGGCGGCTCCCGGATCGGCTTGCGGTTCGGCGGTCTGGGCCAGGGCCGGCCCCGCCGCCATGAACAAGGCGGTAGCCGAGGCGGTGATAGCCAGACGCGCGCGAATACAGGCCGATGAAGCCATGGTGTCCCTCCCGAAACGCGCCATTCCCCAACAGCGCGCTAATGTACGTTTCCTCCCGTCTGGTCTTTTCCGCGTGATGGGACGGGACCATCAGCGGTTGCCTGCAACTTCGCACTACTAACTCATATGTCAATACCTACTGACAGCGATGTGCGTTGACCTTACGGCAACTTCCCGCATACTATTTACATCAATGTAAATCTTGACGATGGTCTACCGACGGGGGAGGATCGGATGAACTATGACGCCATCATCGTGGGCGCGGGCCTGGCCGGCCTGGTCGCGGCCAACGAACTGGTCCAGGCGGGCCGCCGCGTGGCCGTGGTGGATCAGGAGAACCCCGCCAACCTGGGCGGTCAGGCCTACTGGTCCTTCGGCGGCCTGTTCCTGGTCGACAGTCCCGAGCAGCGGCGGCTGGGCGTCCGCGACAGCGTCGACCTGGCCTGGTCGGACTGGCGGGGCAGCGCCCAATGGGACCGGCTGGACGGCCCTCTCGCCGAAGACGAGTGGGCCGCGCGCTGGGGCCGCGCCTATGTCGAGTTCGCGGCGGGCGAAAAGCGCGACTGGCTGCGCCGCCATGGCATCCGGCTGACCCCCATGGTCGGCTGGGCCGAGCGGGGCGACGGCCGGGCGGACGGCCACGGCAATTCCGTCCCGCGGTTCCACGTGGCCTGGGGCACCGGCACCGGCGTGTCCGAACCCTTCGCCCGGCGCGCGCTCAAGGCGGCGAAGCGCGGCCTTCTGACCTTCCACCATCGCTGCCGCGTCGATGCGCTGATCGTGGAGGCGGGACGCGTCACCGGGGTCTCGGGCGCGCGGCTTGAGCCGGACGATGCGCCGCGGGGCGCGCCGTCAAACCGGACAGAGGTCGAGGCCTTCGCCCTGCGCGCGCCTGTCGTGCTGATCGCCACGGGCGGCATCGGCGGAGACCATGATCAGGTGCGGCGCTTCTGGCCCGACCGGCTCGGGCCCCCGCCGGGCGAGATGCTCACCGGCGTGCCGGCCTATGTCGACGGGCGGCTGCTCGATATCGCCGAACAGGCCGGCGCCCGCCTCGTGAACCGAGACCGCATGTGGCACTACGTCGAGGGCGTCCGGAACTGGAACCCGGTCTGGCCCCGGCACGCCATCCGGATCCTGCCCGGGCCGTCGTCGATCTGGCTGGATGCGCTGGGACGGCGCCTGCCCTTCCCCGCCCTGCCAGGCTACGACACCGTCTCGACGCTGCGCCATCTGCGCACCACGCCCGACCTGACCGGGCACGACCATTCCTGGTTCATCCTCACCCAGAAGATCATTGAGAAGGAGTTCGCCCTCTCGGGCTCCGAACAGAACGGCGACATCACCTCGGGCAGCTGGCTGCGCGTGCTGAAGACCCGCCTGGGCAAGGGCGCGTCGCCCGAGGTCGAGGCCTTCAAGACCCGGGGCGCCGACTTCGTGGTCGCGGACGATCTCGAGACCCTGGTCGCGCGCATGAATGCGCTGACGCCGACGTCGCTGCTGGACCCCGACCTGGTACGCCGCCAGATCGAGGCCCGCGACGCCCAGATGGCCAACCCCTACGCCAAGGACGTCCAGATCCAGGGCATCCACAACGCGCGCCGCTATCCCGGCGACCGTCTGGCGCGGGTCGCTGAGCCGCACAGGATCCTCGACCCTGCCGCCGGTCCCCTGATCGGGGTCAGGCTGCATGTCCTGACGCGCAAGAGCCTGGGCGGCCTGCAGACCGACCTCGACAGCCGGGTCCTGCGCCCGGACGGCGCTGTCTTCGAAGGCCTCTACGCCGCCGGCGAGGCGGCCGGCTTTGGCGGCGGCGGCCTGCATGGCTACAACGCTCTGGAGGGCTCCTTCCTGGGGGGCTGCATCTTCTCCGGTCGGGCCGCGGGCCGGGCCATGGCCGCTATCGTCTGAGGGATCCCTGAATGGAATTCGCCGCCGTCGCACTGCCCCTGGCCCTCGGGGTGATCATGTTCGGCCTGGGGCTGGACCTCACGCCCGGCGACTTCGCCCGCGTCGCCAGACAGCCCAAGGCGGCCGGCGTCGCCCTCGCCTGCCAGCTGCTGCTGCCCGCGCTCTGCTTCGCCCTGGTGCTGCTGTTCCGCCTGCCGCCGATCCTGGCGGTGGGGATGATGCTGCTGGCGGCCTCGCCCGGCGGAACGACGGCGAACCTCTACAGCCACCTGTTCCGGGGCGACGTGGCGCTGAACATCTCGCTCACGGCGATCAACTCCGTCATCGCCGTGGTGACCCTGCCGGTCATCACCAACCTGGCCATCGCCTTCTTCCAGCCCGGCGACCTGTCCGTCGGCCTGCAGTTCAAGAAGACGCTGGAGGTCTTCCTGATCGTCCTGGCGCCGGTGGCGCTGGGCATGACCGTGCGGGCGCTGAAGCCGGCCTTCGCCAAGGCCATGGACAAGCCCGTGCGGATCGCCTCGGTGGCGATCCTCGCCCTGGTGATCGCCGGAGCGGCGGTGAACAGTTTCGACCTGCTGGCGTCCAATTTCGCCCTGCTGGGCGGGATCTCGGTCGCCTTCTGCGGTCTCAGCCTGGCGGTCGGCTACGTCGTGCCCCGCCTGCTGCGGATCGAACAGCCGCAGGCCGTCGCCAGCGCCTTCGAGGTCGGCATTCACAACGCCACCCTCGCCATCGTCGTCGCCCAGGCGGTGCTGGGGCGGCCGGACATGTCGCTGCCGGCTGCGGTCTACGGGGTGCTGATGTTCCCGGTGGCGGCGCTGTTCGGACTGTGGATCACCCGGCGGCGGGCCGCCTCAGCCGCGTAGGTCGCGCCGCAGCACCTTGCCGACCGCCGATTTGGGCAGGGGCTCGCTGCGGAACTCGACCAGCCGGGGGACCTTGTAGCCGGTCAGGTGCTCCCGGCAGTGGGCGATCAGGGCCTCCTGCGTCAGGGCGTCGGAGCGCGGCACGACGATGATCTTGACCCGCTCGCCCTGGACGGCGTCCGGCACGCCGATCGCGGCGACCTCCTCGACCATCGGGTGGGCGGCCACGACGTCCTCGATCTCGCTCGGATAGACGTTGAAGCCCGACACCAGGATCATGTCCTTGATCCGGTCGACCAGGCGGACCCGGCCGTCGGCCTGCATCACGCCGATGTCGCCGGTGCCCAGCCATCCGTCCGGCGACAGCACCTTCGCCGTCTCCTCCGGTCGGTTCCAGTAGCCCCGCATGACCTGCGGCCCGCGCACGCACAGTTCGCCCGGCTCCTCCAGGCCGCACCAGCCGCCGTCTTCCCGGCGCATCCGCACCTCGGTCGACGGCACGGGCAGGCCGACGGTCCCGTCGAACCCCATGCTCTCGGGCTGGTCCAGATCGACATAGCCGATGCACACAACCGGCGAGCATTCCGTCAGGCCGTAGCCCTCGATCAGCGGCGCCCCGGTGGCCGTCTGCCACGCCTCGGCGATCACGCGCTGGGTCGCCATGCCGCCGGCGATGGTCAGCTTCAGGTCGGAGAAGTCCCGGGTGCGGAAGCCCGGCGTGCTCAGCAGGCCGGCGAACAGGGTGTTCAGCCCGGCCATGCCCGTGAACCGCTCCTTGCGCAGCACCCATTCCACCCCTTTGGCGTCGCGCGGATTGGCGATCAGGATGTTGCGGCCGCCGACCCCGACGAACATCAGCAGGTTCGCCGTCAGGGAGAAGATATGGTAGAGCGGCAGCATGGTGACGTTGCCCACCGCCTGCTCCGGCGGGATCTGGCTCATCACCCACGCCCGCCCCTGCAGCACATTGGCCAGGACGTTGCGGTGGCTCAGCATCGCGCCCTTGGCGACGCCTGACGTGCCCCCGGTATATTGCAGGAAGGCCAGGTCGTCCGGGCGGCGCTCGACCGGCTGGAACCCCGTCCGCCGTCCCTGCGCCATCGCCCGTCCCCAGCGCTCGGCCTTCAGCACGCCGGTCGTCTTCCGGCCCGGCGCGCGCGCCGTCATGGCGTTCACCGCCCAGCGCCTGGGCGCCGGCATCATGTCGCCCATGCCGGTCAGCAGGACCTGACGGACGGCGGTGTCGCGCACCCCCTCTTCCAGCGTCGCGGCGAACAGGTCCATGGCCACCAGGACCACCGCCCCGCTGTCGGCCAGCTGATGCCTCAGCTCCCGGGCCGTGTAGAGCGGGTTCACATTGACCACCACGCCCCCGGCGAACAGGACCCCGAACAGGGCCACCGGATACTGCAGGCAGTTCGGCATCATCAGGGCGACCCGGTCGCCGGGCTCCACGCCCACCGACTGCAGCCAGCCCGCGAAGGCCTTCGCGTCCGCCAGGGCGCGGCTGTAGGTCACCTCCGCCCCCAGGCTGACGAACCCGACGCGGTCGGCGAAACGGCGCGAATCCGCCTCGAACAGCTGATGGACGCTCGACCAGCGCGCCAGGTCGTCCTCGATGCAGGCGGGCACGCCGGGCCGATAGGCCGCCGTCCAGAACCGGCCCCTCCACAGGGCATCGGCGGCGGCGTCCCCGGCGACGGTCGTCGTTTCCAGGAGCTCCAGCGTCACCGGACCCTGCGCCACGTCTGGGTGCGGCACAGCAGGCGCGCGATACACCCCCGCACGGCCAGGGAGTCGCCAGCCAGGGTCACCGTGCCGGTCGCGGCGCTCTGCCCGCTGTTCGGGTCGTACAGCGGGCCGGCCCGCCACTCGGTCGGGCCGCCGGTGAGGTTCTGCAGCACCGCCAGTCCCCGCAGGGGCCGGTCCCGAAGCGCGGCGTCGCGATTGCGGACGTCCCTCTGGTTCGGATCGCGCCGCAGCGGCGCGGCGTCGACCAGCCGTCCGCACAGGGTCGCGCCGCAGCGCTGGATTTCGACCACCCCGCCCTCGGCGGGCGTACGCCAGCGCCCGAGGATCGAAGCCTCCTGCGAGACCGCCGGCGATGTCGCCCCAACCAGTATCAGGGCGCCGACGACGGCCGCCCGGATCACCCCATCCTCCCGTAGGCGTTGCGGGCCTCGACCGGCACGCGCTCATACACGGTCGGCGCCGTCAGGTTCAGCCGCGCGCGGGCGCTCTCCAGCGGTTCGGCGAACAGGGCCTCGTAATCCAGGCCCGGCAACCAGGCCGCCCGGCGTCCGCGGACCCAGGCCTGCAGAATGGCGCGGGCGCAGGGATAGCCGGTCTTGGCCCTCACGAACTCCACCGCCACGCCCGCCGCGATCACGCCGAAGCCGGGGCTGCGGGTCTGCGGCAGCGAGAACGCCACCACGCAGGCTTCGCCCAGGGCGTCGGTCCTGTATCCGGTCAGCACATGCCAGATGTCGTGCACGTCGCGCAGACGCCGCGCGTACCAGGCGTGGGGGTGGGCCGCCTCGATATCGGTATCGGCCACCTTGCGGCTCTCGTCGGCCAGTCCGTAGGCGGAAAAATTGCGCTCCTCGATGAACGCCAGATAGGCCCGTCCAACGCTGCCTTCCGGGAAGGCGCGCAGCCAGTCCTTGTCCTGCAACCGGTCGGCCAGCTCCGTCATCAGGAAGGCCTGGCGTCCGCCGTCGGCCTGGTCCAGCATCTGCTGGTAGCCGCGGCGGACCGAGCCGCCCGCCAGGGCGTTCATGATCTCGAAGACCTGGGTGGTGTCTTCCTTGTCCGCGATCAGCCGGCGCAGGGCGCGCCAGGCGCGGACCGGTTGGACACGGCGGGGCTTCAGCCGCGTCGGGGGGCTCACGTTGCGATCGAACGCCATTTCCCCAACCATTGATTCGGCAGTCACTTGCTCTCTCCGCATGCTGGGCTTAACCAAGCCGCTTATCTACATGGATGTAACTTACATAGATGTCAATACCATCTCCACGCCGCCGCCGCCGCACGCCTGAAGAAGCGCGCCTAGAGGCGATCATGTGCGCGCGCGCGCGCCTGCTTTCGGGCGGGCCGGATGCGGTCACGCTCAAGGCCGTGGCGGACGACATCGGGGTGACGCACACCAACCTGATCCACCATTTCGGCTCGGCCGCCGGCCTGCAGTCGGCGCTGATGGGCTCGATGGTCGCGGACCTCGCCCAGGCGCTCGACACCGCCATCGTGCGCCTGCGCACCGACGAGGGCGCGCCGCTGGAGCTGGTCAACGCCGTGTTCGACGCCTTCGCGGAAGGCGGCGCGGGCAAGCTTGCGGCCTGGATCGTTCTGAAGGGCGACCTTTCCCAGCTGGAGCCCGTTCGGGACGCGGTGACCGGCCTGGTGCACGCCATCCAGGAGAAGCTCGGCGATCCCGACGGACAGGCCCACGCCCGCATCTCGGGCGCCGTCCTGTTCATCGCGCTCAGCGCCTTCGGCGAAGCCCTGATCGGCCCGCCCCTGCGCGATATGCTCGATCAGGACGAAGACTCGAGCCGCCGCGTCATCGCCGGCCTCCTGCCGCACTTCCTGCTGAAGCCCGCCCAGGCGGAGTGACCGCCCGCAGGCGTTCGCCTTCGGCCGCCCGACCCTCCACAGAGGGTGACAGACGCGCGCCCATGTGGCTTGCAAATCCGGACTGATCATTGCAGGTTCGGTTACGCAAGTGACGGAGAAAGAGCCATGACGGTCGTGCCCCTGCCCCCGAGACCCGCCAGAACCGCGGCGGCGAGCCCGGCGATCAGCATTCGGGAACTGGCGGCGCGGACAGGAACGACTCTTCGGGCGCTGCGGCACTATGAGGACATCGGCCTTCTGACCGCCGGACGCCGCCCCTCCGGCGCGCGGTGCTACGATTCGGAGCAGCGGCGCCGGGCGGCGCTGATCGCCCGGCTGCGCCGCCTGGGCATGCCGACGCCCGACATCGACGCCGCCCTGACGGCAGCCTCGGGCGATCAGATCGTCACCCGCTTCCTGTCGTCGGAGATCGCCGCCGCCGAGGCGCGCCTTCGGGACCTGCGCGCCGCCATTGACGAACTGGAGGCCGGCGGGCTGGAGGGCCTGGGGTCGGGGACCTCGCCCGCCTCCGTCGCCACGGTGGATCGCTCGGCGAGGCTGCGTCATGCCCGCTGACGCCCACCCCTCGGGTCGCCTTTCCGACCGCCACGTCCTGATCACCGGCGCCTCGTCCGGCATCGGCGAACACCTGGCCCGGGTCGCCGCGCGCGAGGGAGCCAGGGTCACCGTCGCCGCCCGCCGCACCGACCGCCTCGCCGCCGTGGTCGACGCCATCCGGGCCGAAGGCGGGGACGCCTTCGCCGTGGCCATGGACGTCGCCGACGAGGCCTCGGTCGTGGCCGGGGTCGCGGCGGCGGAGGCCGCCCTCGGCCCGCTGCACACCGCCTACGCCAACGCCGGGATCGGGCTGCCGGGACTGGCGCTGGACGCCCCCGTCGCCGAGTTCGACCAGATGTTCGCCGTCAATGTGCGCGGCGCCTTCCTGACCGCCCGCGAGGCGGCCCGGGCGATGAAGGCCAACGGCGCGGCCGGGGCCGGTCGCGGCCGCATCGTGCTGATCGCCTCCATCGGCGCGCAACAGCAGCTTCCCGGCCTCAGCGGCTATTGCGCCTCCAAGGCGGCCGTCGTCTCCCTGGGCAAGTCGCTGGCCCGCGAATGGGCGCGCGAGGGGATCAACGTCAACTCGGTCTGCCCCGGCTATCTGGAGACCGAAATGAACTCGGACTGGTTCTCCAGCCCGGGCGGCGAGAAACAGATCCGGGGCTTCCCGCGCCGTCGGCTGATGCCGGGCGACGGACTGGATCCGACCCTGATCCTGCTGGGCTCGGACGAGGCCGCCCCGATCACCGGCGGGGTCTTCATCATCGACGACGGCCAGTCCCTGTGAGCGACGGCCCTGTAAGTGCTGACGGCGGCGTGCGCGCCGGGTTCGAACTGGACGCGGCCGCGCTGGCGGACTGGATGCGGGCCCAAATGGACCTGCCGCCCGGCCCCCTGCGGATCAGCCAGTTCTCGGGCGGCCAGTCCAACCCCACCTATCGCGTCCAGGCGGGCGACCGCAGCTTCGTCCTGCGCCGCAAGCCGCCCGGCCCCCTGCTCAAGGGCGCCCACGACGTGCTGCGGGAAGCCCGGGTCATGGGCGCGCTGGGCCAGGCGGGCTTTCCCGTGCCGCGCATCCTCGGCGTCTGCGAGGACCCGCAGGTGCTGGGCACGGCCTTCTATCTGATGGACCATGTCGAGGGCCGGATCGTCTGGGACCCCACTACGGACATCGCCTCCCCGCAGGAACGCGCCGCGACGTTCGACGCCATGAACGCCACCCTGGCCGGCCTGCATGCCCTCGACATCGACGCCCTGGGCCTGGGCGACTACGGCCGGCGCGGCGGGTTCGTGGCGCGGCAGACGGCGCTGTGGACCCGCCAGTACCGCGAGGACGTGGACGCCGGGCGCGACCCGAACATGGACGCCCTGATCGACTGGCTGGCCGAACGGGACCTGTCCGACGAGACCTCGGTCATCCACGGCGACTTCCGCATCGACAACCTGATCCTGCGGCCCGACCGGCCCGAGGTGGCGGCGGTGATCGACTGGGAGCTGTCGACGCTCGGCCATCCGCTGGCCGACTTCGCCTATCACCTGATGATGTACCGCATGCCGCCGCATCTGGGCGGTCTGGCCGGACGCGACCTCCAGGCCCTGGGAATCCCGGAAGAAGCGGACTACGTCGAGGCCTACGCCCGGCGGACGGGGCGCAGCGCCCTGCCCGATCTTGATGTCTTCGTGGCCTTCAACATGTTCCGCTTCGCCGCCATCATCCACGGCATCCGGGGCCGGGTGATCCGCGGCAACGCCGTCTCGCCCAAGGCCCGCAAGCGCGCGGACGAGTTCCCCGAACTGGCGCGGCTGGCGTGGGAACAGGCGCAACGCGCGCGTTAGGGAACGATCACCTCAGCATCGTCGGCATACAGCCGCGCCACATCCCCGGCGCGGTTGCGCAGGACCATGTTGCGATTGATCGACCCCTTGTCCGAGACCTCGTGGCCTTCCACGTCCGGCGGCGTGTCGAGGAACAGCAGGCCGGCCAGCCGCTCGCTCTGGCCGGTGTGGGTCGCGTTGTAGCGGCGCAGGCCCTCGGCCACGGCGGCGCGCACGGCGGCGGCATCTCCCAGCCGGCGCACGCCTTCCGGATCGGCCCAGGCCAGGACCTTCAACGCCGTCTGCCCCTCGCCGCAGATCACCACGTCACGGAACACACCCGGCAGGGCCTCCAGCAGGTCGCTGCGCAGCCGGCCCGCCGCCACGAAGGTGCCGTTGGCCAGCTTGAACTGCTCCACCCGCCGCCCGGCGAAGAACAGGCCCAGCTCGGGGTCGTCCCGGTCGTGGAAGTCGGCCATGTCGTCCATGCGCAGGAAGCCGTCCTCGTCGAAGACCTCGCGCGTCCGGTCGTCGTCGCCGAAATAGCCGGGCGTCACGCTGGGCGCCTTGACCCGCACCTCATAGGCGCCGTCGGCCGGCACCAGCTTCAGCGACGCGCCGGGCACCGGCAAGCCTATGCCGACGCGGGTGCTCTCCCACCAGGTGTAGCTGATCGCAGAGCCGGTCTCGGTCGAGCCGTAGCCGGACACGAACATGAACCGCTGCCCCGTCGTGGCGACCGCCAGCCGCTGCAGCCGGTCGTGCAGGGGCTGGGGCAGCCCCGCCCCGCCGAACAGCATGACCCTGAGCTCGCTGAAGAAGGTCCGGCGCAGCGCCTCGTCCGCCTCCAGCGCATCGGCCAGCATGGCGTAGCCCGAAGGCATGGTGCCGTAGAAGCGCACCGGGACCTCGCGCAGGTTCCTCAGCGTCGCCGCGAACTGCGCTGGCGTCGGACGGCCGTCGTCGATGTGCAGCGTCCCGCCCAGCCAGGTGATGTTGGTCAGCAGGGACGAGCCGGCGATATGGCTCCACGGCAGCCAGTCCAGCATGACCCCGCCCCAGTCGAAGGCGTCGCCCATGGCCTGCGCCCCGCTGGCCGTATTGCCGGTCATCATGGCCTGGGTGTGGATCACCGCCTTGGGCCGCCCGGTCGAGCCGGAGGTCAGCAGGTAGCGGGCGGGCGCCGTCGGATCCAGCGCCTCGACCGCGCGGCCGACGCCCGCCACGTCCGGCGCCCACAGCACCTCGGCCATATCGACCGCTTCGCCCGCGAAGGCGTCGGGGGCGCCGGTGACGATGATCGCATCGTCCGGCGCGATGGCCTCGGCGGCGCGCGCATAGTCGGCGGTCTCGGCGAAGATCACCGCCGGCTTCACCAGATCGACCACATGCCGCAGCCGCTCGAAGTCGGCGCTCAGCAGGGAATAGTTGGTGCTGACCGAACAGATCGGCACGCCTGCGGCCATGGCCCCGAACATCCACAAGGCATGGGCCAGGGTGTTGCCGGACAGGACCAGGATCGAGCGGCCAGGCGCAACGCCCTGCGCCTTCAGCCAGGTCGCCACGGCCGAAACGTCGGTTCGCGCCTGGCCGTAGGAGAGCCGCCGCCAGCCCTCGCCGTCCCGCTCGGCGATCCAGGTCTTCTGCGCCTGCGTCTCGCCGTGCGACCAGAACCGGCGCAGCAGATTCCGCTCATACGGCGCCAGCGGCGCGCGGGCCGACAGGATCAGGGTTCCGTCGTCCCGGCGCTCGATCTCCAGCCCCACGTCGCCGAAGCGGATGGGCCGGCACGGCGCCCGATGGAAGTCCTCGACCAGATCCAGCACGCCACTCTCCCATACACGTCCGGTATTCCGGATCGGCCTTCATCCTAGCGTTCCGGACTGACTTGCAAAACAGGATTTATCGCCCTGATCACGCCCTTGCGTCACCGGACCTGCGATTCAGTGTCCGGAGTGCTAGACAGGGTCCGAAGCAGGATTGAAACGAGGGCTCGTGGACCAGATTTCCACACGCGATCTGATCATGGGGAACCCCGTCGCCCGCGCGTTCGCGGTGACGGGCGACGCCTGGACGCAACTGATCCTGCGCGAGGCCTTCTACGGCGCGCGGCGGTTCTCGCAGTGGCGCGACCGGCTCGGCATGCCGCGCAGCGTCCTGACCGACCGGCTCAACCGCCTCGTCGCCGCCGGCCTGTTCGAGCAGCGCCCGGCGAAGGAGTCGCCGACGCGCCTGGAGTACCGGCTGACGGAAATGGGGCTCGACATGTTCGGCACCGCCGTCATGCAGGGCCAGTGGGAGCGGAAGTGGGCGCGCTCGCCCCTGCAGGAGCGCTACGCCCTCGCCTTCTACGACCGCCACACCGGCGAGCCGGTGACACCGGCCATCTTCAATCATGAAGGCGGTCAGCCGGTCGATCCGCACTTCGTCCGCGGCGAGGTCGGCGAGGGGCTGGTCCCGATCGCGCCCCCGACGTCGCGCCGGCGCCGGACCCAGCCGATGGAGACGGACCGGGCGATCATCGACCGCTCGACCGACATCATGGGCGATTACTGGAGCTGGGCGGTGCTGGCCGCCGCCTTCTTCCGCATGCGCCGGTTCGACGAAATCCACGAGGCGCTGGGCGTCGCCACCAACATCCTGGCCGACCGCTTGAACCGCATGGTCCTGCACGGGGTGCTTGAGAAGAAGCTCTACCAGAAGGCGCCGCCGCGCTTCGAGTACCGGCTGACCCAGGCCGGGCTGGACCTGTTCCCGATGATCATGGCCATGCACGGCTGGAGCGAGCGCTGGCTCTGCCCCGACGGGCCGCCGCTGAAACTGGTCGACACCCGCACCGGCGAGGCGATCCATCCGGTCGTCTGCGACCTGGCGACGGGCCGCCTGCTGGACCCGCGCAACATCCGCTGGGAAGTCGAGGCGGCGCCGGGAACCCCCGGCGCCGCCCAGCCTCTTCCCTAGAAGCTCTGGCTCAGGGCCACGCCGAACGAGCGCGGCGCCCCGAAGACGCTGAAGCCCACGCCCACGTTCTTGATGATGTGGGTCTGGTACTCGGTGTCCGTCAGGTTCTTGCCATAGGCCGAAATCTTCAGGCCCGACGGCGACTCCCACGACAGGAAGGCGCTGACCAGCTCGTGCTCCGGCGACAGGACTTCGGGGTTGTTCGACGGATCGAAGTAGAAGGCGTCGGTCCACTGATAGTCGGCCCGCGCCGCCAGCACGCCGCCGGCCACATCCCATTCGCTGTCGATGTACAGGGTGTACTGGCTGTCCGGCGACCGCGGCAGGGTGTTGCCGTTGTAGGGCAGGACCAGCGCGCCCGATGCGGCGTTCGACGTGAACTTCGCATCCAGGCTGGTGTACGAGCCGCCGATGGTCAGGTTGTTGGTGATCGCCAGGGCGGTCTCGATCTCGAACCCATCCACCTCGGCCTGGGCGTTGGAGGTGACCAGCGCCAGTCCCAGCAGCTCATAGACCTGCAGGTCGGTGTACTCGAGCTTGAACGCCGCCGCGTTGAAGCGCAGCCGGCCCATCAGGGTCGACTTCACCCCGATCTCGTAGTTGTCGAGCAGTTCCGACGCGAGCGGCGTCAGCGCCTGGGCGCCGGACTGGGCCGTCGACGGGAAGGCCCCCGCCTTGTAGCCCCGGTCATAGCTGGCGTAGAGGCGCACGTTGTCGACCGGCTCGACCGCCAGGGCGATCTTCCAGCTCGGCTCGCTGAAGCTCTCGTCGCCGGTCACGTTGTACGGCGCGCCGCCCGGCCCCAGCGGAATGCCCGGGGGCGGATTGGCGCCGCCCTCGTTGTCGATCGCGATCTGGTGGATCTCGCGCTTGTCATGCGTCCACCGGGCGCCCAGCGTCAGTTCCCAGATGTCCGCGAACGGGATGTTGGCCTGGCCGAAGACCGCGAAGCTGCGGTTGGTCGCGTCCTGGATGAAGGTGGTGTCGCCGCCGAACGACGGCGGCGCAATGGGCAGCGCCGTGTTCACGATGAAGCGCTCGCTCCGCAGGATGTCTTCCTGGAACACATAGGCGCCGGCGACCCAGTTGATGTCCGATCCCGGCTTCGACGCCAGCCGGAACTCCTGGCTGAACTGGCGCGCCTTCTCCGAGGCCCGGTCGTCCACCTCCAGCGGGAAGGCCGGGAACGGCAGGCCGCCCAGATTGTCCCGCCAGCTGTAGTCGTTGTCCCGGAACGAGGTCAGGGAGACGAAGTCGAACGCCTGGCCGGAATGCTCGACCCGCGCCGTCACGCCGAAATTGGTGCGGTCCTGATAGTTGTCCGGCGACGAGAAGCTCTGCCGCCGGTCCAGACCTGTCCGCAGGGTATTGATCAGGGTGACGAAGGCCGGCGCGGTGGCCGAGGTCGTGACCGGGATGCGAGCGTGCCCGTCCATGTCGTCCTTCGAATAGTCGCCGCTCAGCAGGAGGCTCCAGTCGCCCGCCTCCTTCAGCACCGACACGCGCGCGCCCCAGGACGTTCCGCCCTCCAGCCCCTGGCCGGTCGGGACGTTCTCGGCATAGCCGTCGTTGGTGTTGTAGCGGGCGGCGAAGCGGATCGCGGTCTCGTCGTCCAGCTGGCGGTTCACCACCCCTTCGAGCCCGTACTCGTCGAAGCTGCCGATCCGGGCCGTCAGGCTGCCGGTGTTCTGGAAGACCGGCTTGCGGGTGTAGATGTTCAGCGCCCCGCCCGAGGCGTTACGGCCGTACAGCGTCCCCTGCGGCCCGCGCAGGACCTCGACCCGCTCGATGTCGAGGAAGGCCAGGGCGCTGGCGCCCGACCGGCCGATCGACACCTCGTCGATGGAGACGCCGATCGAGGGATCGCTGGCCGCCGAGTCGCTCGAGGACCCGACGCCGCGGATGTAGAGCTGCGGCTCGCCGATGTTGAACTGGGTCAGGGTCACGCCCGGCGCCTTGGCCGCGATGTCCTGGATGCCTGTCGCCGCCGTGCGCTCCAGCGTCTCGGCGTTGAAGGCGGTGATGGCGATCGGCACGTCCTGCAGGCTCTGCTCGCGGCGCTGCGCCGTGACGATCACCTCGTCGAGGGTGGCGGCGTCCTGCGGCGGCGCCTCCTGCGCGGCGGCGGGCGCGGCGAGCGCGGCGCCCAGCATCAGGGCGGCGACGGAGGCGGTTGTGGCGTGAACGAACTTCATTGGCGTTTCCCTCCCCAGGGCAGCGGCTCTCGTTGATCGAAAGCTCGACAGGAATAGTAACTTGCGCCAACGGACCAAGTTTGCAAGTCTTTTTACGCAAGCATGGAGGGGCGGATGGAACAGCGGTCGTTGAAGGACCGGGTCATCGTGGTCACGGGCGCCGGGCGCGGCCTGGGCCTGGCCTATGCGCTGGATCTGGCGTCCCGCGGGGCGAAGGTGGTGGTCAACACCCGGCCCCGCCCGTCGGGCCAGCTGGCCTCGGCCGAGGCCGTGGTCGAGCGAATCCGGGCCGCCGGCGGCCAGGCCGTCGCCTGCGCGCTCGGGGTCGAACAGGATGACGCCGGCGACCGCCTGCTGGAGGCCGCTCTCACCGCCTTCGGCCGCATCGACGGGCTGGTGAACAACGCCGGCGCTCCCGAAGCCAGAAGCCTGCACAAACAGACCCTGGCCGAGCTGCGGGCCGTCTTCGACATCAACTTCTTCGGCACGGTCAGCGCCACCCTGCCGATCTACCGCCACATGCGCGACCAGGGCGCGGGGCGGATCGTCATCACCACCTCCGCGGCCGGCCTGCACGGGGTGCACGGCATGGCCGCCTATTCCTCGTCCAAGGCGGCCCTGATCGGCCTGATGCGGGTCATCGCCCTGGAAGGCGCCTCCAGGGGCGTGCACGCCAACGCCGTCGCGCCCTATGCGCTGACCGGCATGACCGAGGCCTATGTCACCGACGAGGTCGGCCAGGCCATGCCGCCCGAGTATGTCGCCCCGGTGGTCAGCTGGCTGATGACCGAGGCCTGCCCGCTGAACGGCGAGACCCTGGTGGCGGGCGCCGGCAAGGTGCGCCGCGCCGCGCGGATCGAGGGTCCCGGCGTCCAGTTCGATCCGCCGGGCGAAGTCTCTCCTGACGACCTGACCGCGGCCATGGGCCCGCTGATGTCGCTCGAGGACTGGACCCTGCCGACCGACGGAAACGCCGCCTTCGAGGCCTTCCTGAAAGCCCGTCCGGCGACCGCCGTGCGCCTATCATGACTTGCACAAACGGACCGGCAAGAGCAGATTGCATTTCAAGACCCAAGGAGCCGAACCATGGCCGATGACGCGACCGCGGCGCGCCGGATCGAGACCGGTGAACTCACCCCGCTGAACCAGTTGAACCCCTATCTGCAGGGCCTCTACGAGCCTGTGGCGACCGAGACGACGGCGCTCGACCTGCCCGTCATCGGCGAGATTCCCAAAGACCTGTACGGCGCCTTCGTGCGCAATGGTCCCAACCCGGCCCAGGCCCCCGCGGGCCTGCATCACTGGTTCGACGGCGACGGCATGGTCCACGCCATCTGGTTCGAGAACGGCAAGGCCGAATACCGCAACCGCTATCTCGGAACCGACGACTACCGCGCCGAAAAGGCCGGCCTCGACATCCACGCCGGCGGGGTCATGGCCCCCTCGGCGCGGACCCGTCCGGGGTCGCAGCGCGGCGATCTCGTCTACAAGGACACGGCCAACACCGATCTGGTCTTCCACAACGGCTCGCTGATGGCCCTCTGGTACATCTCGGGCAAGCCGGTGCGGGTCCACGCCCACACCCTGGAGACGATCGGCAACGAGACCTTCGGCGGCGCCCTGCCCCGCCACGTCTCGGCCCACGGCAAGGTCGATCCCAAGACCGGCGAGTTCTGCTTCTTCGACTATTCGCTCTACGAGCCGTGGATGACCTTCGGCGTCGTCGACGCCCAGAACAACCTGACCAATTTCCAGAAGGTCGACCTGCCCGGACCGCGCCTGCCGCACGACATGGGCCTGACCGAGAACTACATCATCCTGCACGACCTGCCGGTCGTCTTCACCGAGGCCGGACTGCGCAACTCGATGTGGCAGATCAAGGTCGCCGACCAGCCCGCCCGCTTCGGCGTCGTCCCCAAGAACGGCAAGGGCGATCAGGTCCGCTGGTTCGAAACCGAGACCTGCTACATCTACCACGTCGTCAACGCCTGGGAGGACGGCGACGAGGTCGTCATGACCGCCTGCATGATGACGCCGAACGGCTATCCGCCGAACCCGGCCTATGGCCCCTACGCCTCGATGGTCAATGTGCTGGCGCTGAACGCCGTGCCGGTCGAGTGGCGCATGAACATGGTCACGGGCGAGGTGAAGAAACGCCGGCTGGACGACCGCATCGGCGAGTTCCCGGTGGTCAACCTCGACTACACCGGCCGCAAGACGAACTGGTCCTACCATGTCTCGATGGCGAAGCAGGAACTGCAGCGCTTCTCGGGCCTGATCAAATACGACCTCAACACCGGCGCGGCGAAGACGCACGACTTCGCGCCCGGCGTCGGCGGCTCCGAGCCCGCCTTCGCCCCCCGCGTCGGCGCGGTCGACGAGGACGACGGCTACGTCATCGTCTTCACCACCGACGAGGCCACGGGCCAGTCCGAGGTCCAGGTCATCGCGGCCAAGGATTTCGAGGCCGGCCCCATCGCCCGCATCCCCCTGCCCGCCCGCGTCCCCGCCGGCTTCCACGGCACCTGGGCGCCCGGCGCACAAGTCGCCGCCTGAGGATCAGTATGACCGCTTACATCGTCGACGCCGTCCGCACGCCCCGCGCCAAGGCCCGCCCCGACGGCGGCCTCGCGTCCCTCAAACCGCATGAACTGGTCGCCGGTCTGATCGATGCGCTCGACGCCCGCAACGGCGGCGCGGCGCACAGGGCCGACGCCCTGATCCTGGGCGCCGTGGGCCAGGTCGGGGCCCAGGGCGCCAACGTCGCCCTCGTGACCAAGATGCACGCGGGCCTGCCCGACGACGCCTACGCCTTCAGCCTGAACAACTACTGCGTCTCGGGCCTGACCGCGATCGGCCAGGCCGCCAACATGATCGCCGCCGGGGATGCGAAGACCGCGCTGGCGGGCGGGGTCGAGATGATGAGCCGCGTCCCCTTCATGGGCGACAAGGCCGACTACTACGAGGACGCCAGCTTCCCCCTGCGCACCCGCTACATCCCCGTCGTGGTCGCCGCCGACCGCCTGGCCGAGGACATCGGCGTGTCGCGTCAGGAGATGGACGACGCCGCCCTGCGCTCGCAGCAACGCACCGCCGCCGCCGAGGGCACGGCCCTGACCAAGTCGCGCATTCCCCTGAACGGTCTCGACAGGGAAGAGCCCGCCCGCGCCTCGACCACCGCCGAAAGCCTGGCGGCCATGCCCGCCGCCTTCGCCCCGCTGGGCGAGCAGTACGCCGAGGCCCTGGGCGGCCGGACCATCGACCACCGCCACACCGTCGCCCACGCCCCGCCCATGTGCGACGGCGCCGGCCTGGCCCTGGTCAGCGCCGCCGCCGACGGCGCGCGCGCGCGGATCGTCGCCTACGCCGAGGCCGGGGGCGATCCCGAGGCCTCGCTGACCGCCGGCTTCACCGCCATGGACCGGGCCCTCGCCAAGGCCGGACTGACGCTGGGCGACATGGACCGCATCGAGTTCATGGAGGCCTTCGCCGTCACCATCGTCAAATTCCTGCGCGAGCGGGACGTGGACGTCGACCGGGTCAACGTCGGCGGCGGCCACCTCGCCAAGGGGCACCCGATGGGCGCGACCGGCGCCATCCTGCTGTCGTCCCTGCTCGATGCGCTGGACGTCGCCGAGGGCCGCTACGGCCTGGTCGTCGCGGCGGGCGCCCAGGGCGTCGGCGCGGCCATGATCGTCGAACGGATCGGCTGACCATGGACGGGGGCCCGCTTGATCGTCACGCCGAACTGATCGCGCGCCACGCCGCGACGCTGGACGCCGCCATCCAGGCCGTGCGCACGCGTCAGGCCTGGAGCCCGTTCAGCGACTCGCCCTCGACGAAGATCCACGGCCAGGACAAGCCGCCCGCCGGCAAGGCCGCCTTCGAGGCGCGGCTGGGAACGACCTTCGACCTGGATCAGCCCGGCGCGACCGGCGCCACCGTCGGCGAGGAGGTCTCGCCCTATACGCAGCAGCCCCTCGACATCCGCTATCCGGTCAGCGACCCGGACGCGCTGGTGGCGTCCGCCGTCACCGCCATGGCGCAGTGGCGCGAGGTCGATTTCGAGCTCCGCCTCGCCCTGTGCCTGGAGATGGCGCAGCGGCTCTACGACCGCAATTTCGAGATGGCCCACGCGGTCATGCATGTGGCGGGTCAAAGCTACACCCAGGCCTTCAGCGGCTCGGGTCCCAATGCGCTCGACCGCGGCGTCGAGGCCCTGGCCTACGCCGCCAAGGCCATGCGCGACGTGACGCCGACCGCCGACTACCACCGCCCCTTCGGCGCCGATCAGGTGGCGCTGAGGAAGACCTACGCCCTGGTCCCGCGCGGCGTCGGCCTGGTCATCTGCTGCGCCTCCTTCCCGACCTGGAACGCCTATCCGGCGATGTTCGCCAGCCTGGCCACGGGCAATCCGGTCATCGTCAAGCCGCACCCCATCGCCGTCCTGCCCATGGCCCTGGTGGTCGAGACCTGCCGTCAGGTCCTGGCCGACTTCGGCTTCGATCCGAACCTGGTGACCCTGGCCGTGGACACCCTGGCCGAGCCCGTCGCGGGCCGCTTCATCGATCACCCGGACGTCCAGATCATCGACTTCACCGGAAGCCCCCGATACGGCGGCCATCTGGAGCGGACGGTGACCGGCAAGCTGCTGTTCACCGAGACGGCAGGCGTCAACACCGTGGTCATCGACAGCGTCGCCGACCTGGACGCCGTGGCCCGCGCCGTCGCCCGCTCCTCCAGCCTGTTCTCGGCCCAGATGTGCACCAGCCCGCAGGTGATCTACATCGCGCCCGACCTGTTCGAGGCCATGTCTTCGGCCATCGTGGATCAGATTGACGCCATCGCCGCCGACCCGGCCCAGGCCGCCGGAATCATGGGCGCCATCCAAGGCCAGGTCAGCCTCGACGTGGTCGCCGAGGCCCGCCGCGCCGCCGACGCCACGCCGGGCGCCCGCGTCCTGCGCGAGGCCGGCGCTTACGCCCACCCTCAGTTCCCCGACGCCCGCACCCTGACCCCGCTGGTCATCGCCGTCGAAGGCGCGGGCGATCTCGAGATCTACGCCGAGGAACGCTTCGGCCCGGTCCTGTTCCTGGTTTCCCGCCCCGCCGATGAAGCGGTGATGGAGGCGACTTGGCTGGCGAAGACGAAGGGCTCGATCAGCTCCTACCTCTATTCGATCGACGAGGCCTTCATCGACCGCGCCACGCCCGCCTACGAGGCCGCCGGGGCCAATCTGTCGATCAATCTGACCGGCGCGATGTGGATCAATTTCGCCGCCGCCTACAGCGACTATCACGTCACCGGCCTGAACCCGGCGGGCAACGCCTGCCTGGCCGACCTGGCCTTCGTCGCCTCGCGCTTCCGCATCGTCCAGCGACGGCGGCCGATCGCATGAGCGACGACGTCTTCCTCGCCGGCGTCTCCATGACCGCCTTCGGCAAGCGGCCGGACGACAGCGTCAAGTCGCTGACCGCCGAGGCCGTCGCCGAGGCCCTGACCGACGCGGGCGCGACCGTCGCCGACATTGAGGCCGCCTGGTTCTCCAACACCCGCCAGCCCATGCTGGAGGGTCAGAACACGGTGCGCGGCCAGATCGCCCTGCGTCCGCTCGGTCTGACCGGCATCCCCGTCGTCAACGTCGAGAACGCCTGCGCCTCCGGCTCGACCGCCCTGCTCCAGGCCGTCCACTGGCTCCGCGCCGGGGCGGGCGACATCGCCCTCGTCGTCGGGGTCGAAAAGATGGTCTTCCCCGACCGCCCGGACCGGGTCGCCGCCGCCTTCGCCGGCGGCACGGACATCCACGATCGCGCGGGCGTGTTGGCCTATATCGAGCGCATGGGCGGCGAAGCCCCCACGGACGGCCGCAGCCTGTTCATGGACCTCTACGCCGCCCAGGCCCGCGCCCACATGGCCCGCTTCGGCTCGACCCAGCTCGACCTCGCCCAGCTGGCGGCCAAGAACCACACGGCGGCGCAGCACAATCCCCGCTCCCAGTACCGCACGCCGATGACGACCGAGCAGGTGCTGGCCGACAAGCCCATCGTCTTCCCCTTCACCCGCGCCATGTGCGCGCCGGTCAGCGACGGCGCCGCCGCCGCCATCGTCTGCTCCGCGCGCGGTCTCAAGCGGCTGGGCGGCGAGGCCCGCGCGGTCCGCATCCGCGGCTGCGTCCTGGCCGGCGCCGGGGCTCGCGACGCCCGCGACTTCGACAACCACATCGGCCGCCGCGCCGCCCTGGCGGCCTACGAACAGGCGGGCGTCGCCCCCCAGGACATCGATCTGGCCGAAGTCCACGACGCCACCAGCTACGCCGAGCTCCAGCAGATCGAGAACCTCGGCCTTGCCGAGCCCGGCACGGTCGGCGCCCGCGCGGCCGTCGGCGACTTCGCGCTGGGCGGCAGAACACCCGTGAACCCCTCCGGCGGTCTCGTCGCCAAGGGCCATCCCGTCGGCGCCACGGGCCTCGCCCAGTTGTTCGAACTGACCACCCAGCTGCGCGGCGAGGCCGGCCCCCGGCAGGTCGGAGACGCCCGCATCGCCGTGGCCGAGAACGGCGGCGGCTTCCTCGGCGTCGAGGAGGCGGCCACCGTCGTCACCGTCCTGGAAGGCCGGGCCGCATGACCCATCCGATCCGCGCCCTCTACGAAAACGCCGCCGCCAAGGCCGGTCGCTCCGCCCTGTTCGACGGCGACACGGTCCTGACCCACGGCGAACTGATCTCCCTGGTCGAGCGCGCCGCCGCCGACCTGACCGCGCGCGGGATCCAGCCCGGCGACCGTGTCGGCCTGTGCGCCGCCAACACCTGGCGCCATGTCGTCGCCTACCTCGCCATCCTGCGCGCCAATGCGGTGTGGACCCCGCTCAATCCCCGCAACGGCGCAGGCCTGAACGGCGACTTCCAGCGCCGCGCGAGCCTGGCTCTCACCCTGCATGATGTCGGCTCCGTCGGCGCGCTGGGCTCCACCGCCCGCCCCCTGCCGCTCGAGGCCTGGCTGGACAGCCTGCCCGACGCCGCCCCGCCCGCGATCCTCGACGAGCCCGACGCCCCCTTCGCCCTGAAGTTCACCGGCGGCTCGACCGGCGTGCCCAAGGGCGTGGTCCAGTCCCAGGCCAGCGGCGCGGCGGCTCTCCGTTCGCTGCAGGGCTTCTACGAATTCACCCCCGACGACGTGAACCTGGCCGTCGCGCCCCTGACCCACGGCTCGTCCCACTACATCCTGCCGGTGCTGGCGGCGGGCGGGTCCCACGTCCTGCTGGCCGCGCCGGACCGCGCCGCCATCCTCGATGAGCTGAAGCGCCGGACCACCGTCGTCTTCATGCCGCCCACCCTGATCGCCCTGCTGATGGGCGAAACCGACTTCCGGCCCGAAGACTTCCCGCGCCTGCGCCACCTGACCTATTCCGCCGCCCCCATGTCGCCGGGCCGCATCGCCCAGGCGGTCTGCCGCTTCGGCCCGGTGCTGTCGGCCCTGTACGGCCAGACCGAAGCGCCGATGGCCATCACCGGCCAGAGCCCCGCCGACATGGCCGACCCCGACCTGCGCGGCTCCGTCGGCCGCCCCTTCCCCGGCACCCCCGTCGGCCTGCTGACCCGCGAGGGCCAGGTGCTGTCACGCGGCGAAGGCGAGGTGGTGGTCGGCGGCGACCTGGCCTGCACCGAATACCTGGACGCGCCCGAGCTGACCGCGGCGACCCGGCACGACGGCTGGCTGAAGACCGGCGACATCGGCCGCATCGGCCCCGACGGCCGCCTGACCCTGATCGGCCGCTCCAAGGAGCTGATCATCACCGGCGGCTACAACGTCTATCCCGGTGAGGTCGAGGCCGCGCTGAACGCCCATCCCGCCGTGCGCGAGGCCTGCGCCTTCGGCCTGCCCGACGACGTCTGGGGCGAGCGCCTGGAGGCCGCCGTGGCCGTCGACGCCCGCTTCGTCGACGACGCCGCCATCCGCGCCTTCGTCCGCGAGGCCATCGGCCCCGTCCGCACGCCCAAACGCCTGCACCTCATGCCCGCCCTGCCCCGCAACCCGGTCGGCAAGGTGGTGCGCGGCGAGGTCCGCAGCCTGCTCTATCCCGACGCCAGCATCGCCGTGGAGGTCCGCCCATGATCGTCATTCCCGAACACCGCATCCGCGAGATGAAGGCTCGCGGCTGGTGGGGCGACGTCACCCTGGACGACCTGTTCCAGAAGCATGTGAAGGCCCATCCGGACACGGAGGCCCTGGTCGATCCGTTCAACGCCCCGGACTTCGTCGGCGGGACCGCCGAGCGCCTGACCTGGCGCCAGACGGCCGACGCGGTCGATCGCCTCTGCGCCGTCCTGACCGCCCACGGGATCCGCAAGGACGACGTGGTCGTGGTCCAGCTGCCCAACATCACCGAACTGACCATCAGCTACCTGGCCTGCCTGCGGCTGGGGATCATCGTCAGCCCCGCCCCGGTCCAGTACCGCGAGCACGAGCTGGGCTACATCATCGGCCAGACCGACGCCGTCGCCGCCATCACCAACGACCGCATCGGCAAGCAGATGCACGGCGAGATGATCGTCGGCCTCAAGGCGACCTGCCCGACCCTGAAGACCGTCTTCGTCCTGGGCCAGACCTGCCCCGAGGGCGGCCTCGACCTCGAGCCCCTGATGGACGGCGTCACCCGCGACCAGCACAAGGCCGCGCAGAAGGCGGCGAAGGCTGCGGCCATCACCGCCGATGACATCGTCACCATCTGCTGGACCTCCGGCACCGAGGCCCAGCCCAAGGGCGTGCCGCGCAGCCATAACGAATGGATCATCATGGGCGACGGCGTGATCGACGCCGCCGACCTGGCCCCCGGCGCGCGCCTGCTGAACCCCTTCCCGATGGTCAACATGGGCGGCATCTCCACCGCCTTCATCGGCTGGCTGCTGCTGGGCGGAGCCCTGATCCAGCACCATCCGTTCGACCTTCAGGTCCTGCTCAAGCAGATGCGCGACGAGAGGATCGACTACACCGTCGCCCCGCCGGCCGTGCTGAACCTGCTCCTCCAGAACGAGGCCCTGCTGGAGGGCATCGACTTCAACCGGCTGAAGTCCATCGGCTCGGGCTCGGCGCCCCTGTCGGAGTGGATGGTGCGGACCTTCCACGAAAAATACGGGGTCCAGATCGTCAACTATTTCGGCTCCAACGAGGGGGCCTCCTTCCCCTCGGCGCTGAAGGACCTGCCCGAGGCCGCCGACCGCGCCAGCCTGTTCCCCCGCCTCGGCGAGGGCTTCACATGGGCCTGCAAGCTGCACGACCGCATCTTCACCCGCCTGGTCGATCCCGAGACCGAACAGGAGATCACCGACGCCGGCCTGCCCGGCGAGCTGCGGGTCAAGGGCGCCACCATCTTCTCCGGCTACTGGCGCGCGCCCGAGATCAACGCCCGCGCCTTCGACGCCGACGGCTGGTTCCGCACCGGCGACCTGTTCGAGCTGGCCGGCGACCGCAGGCAGCACCTGAAATTCGTCGGCCGGCTGAAGGACATCATCATCCGCGGCGGCATGAACATCTCCTCCGAGGAGATCGAGAACCACCTGATGGCCCACCCCGCCGTCGCCGAGGCCGCCGTCGTCGGCGCCCCGGATCCCAATCTGGGCGAGCGCCTCGCGGCCTTCGTCGTCTTCCGTCCCGGCCAGCAAGCCAGCCTGGCCGAGATCAACGCCTTCCTGACCGGCGACCGCCAGATCGCCGTCTACAAGCAGATCGAACGCCTCGAGACCATCGAGGCCCTCCCCCGCAATCCAGTCGGCAAGATCCTCAAGCGGGATCTGCGCCAACGCGTCGCCACCGAGACCCTGTCCGCATGACCTCTCCCTTCGACACCCTGCGCCTGCCCGTGTTCGCGGCGCCCATGTTCCTGATCAGCGGGCCGGAACTGGTCATCGCCGCCTGCAGGGCCGGCGTGGGCGGGGCCTTCCCCACCCCCAACTGCCGCACGGTCGAGGACCTGGATGTCTGGATGGGCACGATCACCGATGCGCTGAAGCCGGGCGACGCTCCGTGGATCGCCAACATGATCACCCACTCGACCAACGCGCGCCTGCCCGAAGACCTGCGCCTGATCGCCGAATACAAGCCGCCGGTCGTGATCACCGCCCTGGGTTCGCCCAAGCCGGTCATGGAGACGGTCAAGAGCTACGGCGGCCTGGTCTTCGCCGACGTCGTCTCGATGAAGCTGGCCAAGAAGGCCGCTGAAGCCGGCGTCGACGGCCTGGCCTGCGTCAGCGCGGGCGCCGGCGGCCACACCGGCCACCTGTCGCCCTTCGCCTTCATCTCGGCGGTGCGTGACTTCTTCGACGGATACATAGCCGTCGGCGGCGGGATCGGCGACGGGGCGGGCGTGGCCGGCGCCGTCGCGGCGGGCGCGGACTTCGTCTACATGGGGACGCGCTTCCTGGCCTCCGAAGAGAGCATGGCCCAGCCGGAGTACAAGCAGATGGTCGTGGACGCGGGTCCCGACGATCTGGTCGTCTCCGCCTCGGTCACCGGCACCCCGGCCTCGTGGCTGCGCCCCAGCCTGCTGGCCGCCGGCCAGGATCCCGACAACCTCGGCGCCGCCCCGGACCGCAACTACACCTCGGGCGGCTCGACCAAGCGCTGGCGCGATATCTGGGCCGCCGGCCAGGGGCTTGAGGCCGTCCGCGCCGTCGAGCCGGTCAGCAAGATCGTCGACCAGCTGTCCGGCGAATACGACGCCGCCATCGCCCGCTTCCAGACCCGCACGGGCGCCCGCCGGATACAGGGGGCCGCGGCGTGACCTCCGCTCCGGCCAGAGTCGTCGCGCCTGTCGACTTCGAGCTCGACCCGACCGTTTCCGGCCTCGAACTGCTGCGCCGCTGGGCGCGCAAGGCGGACACGGTGGGCGGCTATCCGCAGCGGCTCGGCGCCTGGCCGGTCGAGTTCGAAGAACGGCTGGTCCGCATCGTCTGCGACCTCGATCCCGGCCACGCCAATTTCGTGGGTCTGGTTCACGGCGGGGTCCTGGCCTCGCTGGTGGACGTCGCGGGCGGCAGCGCCGTCATGACCATTCTCGAGCCCGGCCAGACCCTGCTGACCACCGACCTGTCGATGCGTTTCCTCAACGCCGCCCCGATGGACTGCGCCCGGCTGGAGACGGTCGGCCGGGTGACCTTCCACGACGCCCGCAAGGCCGTGGTCGAGGCGACCATCAGCACCCCCGACGGCCTCGTCATCGCGCAAGGCACGGTCGGGGTGTCGATCCGCTCTCCCCGCTGATCGTCCTATGACGGCGCCGCGCGCGCGGGCGCTGATTGCGCCGCCAAAATCAAAACAGGCGTCTATTCCCCTGGCTGGGGAGGCGGAGCGTCATCGGGGTCACTATCTGGAGTGAGACGCTGTCGTCGCTGAAGGGGCGAACGCCATGACGCTTGTCCTCACAGCCATGTGCCCGATCTATGTAGTCCAGGTCAGCGACCGTCTCGTTACGGCGGGGCCTGCCCCCCACGACGCCATGTCCAACAAGACCATCGTCTACCGCGCCAGGGATGCGCTGGTGTCGATCGGCTATTCCGGCGTCGCCTATGTCGGTGATGTGCCGATGGATGACTGGATCGCCGGGACTCTATGGGGCGGCCCCATACCTCGCGGCCCCGACGGGAAGCGGCCCGCGAAGAGCTTCGGCCCGGCGCCTGTTCTTCGCGATATCGGCCAGGCCGCGGCCCGTCTTGAACACGCGATCAAGGGGTTGGCTTCCGCGGCGGTCGATAAGCACGGCCTATACCTCACCCTCGCCGGATGGCAGGGGCAGCGACATGGCGCACGGCCTATCGTCATGGAGATCGAACGTCGGGACGGCGTCACGACGGTGCGGCGTTCGCCTCGCCGCCCGCCCAAGGGACAGGAGTTCCGGCTTCACAGCATTGGGGCGCGCCTCTCGACCGAGGCGTTCCGTGCGCGCTTCGCGTCATTGCGCGGCGAGGGAGGTTTGAACTGCACCATCGAAGAGGTCGAAATTCGCTTTGCCGAAACGATCCGCGAGACGTCGATGTGCGTTCCCAGCGTCGGCGAGAACCTGCTCAGCGTGGTGTTGCCCCGTCCCGATCTCGGCCCGGCGATATGCCGTTTCCTGCCGGCCCAGCCCCATGCCGTGCGGATGAGGACGGCCACGCGCGACATGGTGATGGATGTGGCCCATTCTCCGTGGATCGTGGGACCGTCCGTTCTTTATCCGCCAAGCGCCGAGATCGGTGAGACGGTAATGGACCTCGGTGGCGTTCCTCTCGTGATCGTCGGGGCGGCTCCAACGTCGGGACTGCTGGGCCTGAGCAGCAGCATCAGGCGTCCTTTGCCGCCGTCTGCCGGCGGACCAGGACGATTCTGACGTAGTCGAGCCATCCGTCCGTTCCTGACGCAGGCGCGTGCCAGGATGCGCCGATGCTCATCCCGACGCACAGCTCTATCCGGACGCTTCGGACGCTTCGGACGGTGTTTACGACCGTCCGGCCGTCAGGTCCCGATCACCAGGCTCACCGTCGTCGTGGTCGAGCCGCCGATGTTCAGCGTCTGCACATTGCGCGCGCCCTCGACCTGCATGTCGCCCGCGGTTCCGGTCGTCTGCTTGAAGGCGTCCAGCGCCATTCGCACCCCGGTCGCCCCGACCGGGTGACCGCAGCCGATCAGGCCGCCGGACGGGTTGATCGGCAGCCGGCCGCCCATCTCGATGTCGCCCGCCTCGATCGCCTTCCAGCTCTCGCCCGGCGCGGTCAGGCCCAGATGGTCGATGGCCATGTACTCGGTCATCGAGAAGCAGTCGTGGGTCTCCACCGCATCGATGCCCGACAGGTCCAGACCGGCCCGGGCGCGGGCGTCGTCGATGGCCCGCTTCACCTGCGGGAAGACATAGGGCTGCCCCTCGCTGGCCCTGATCTTGCGGCCATAGTCGATCGGCGCGCAGCGGTGGCCCCAGCCCTTGATGCGCGGCAGGCTCTCCAGCGGAATGCCCCGCGCCTTCGCATATTCGGCGGCCCGTTCCGGCGAGGCCAGGATGATGGCGGCGGCGCCGTCCGTCACCTGACCGCAGTCGGTCTTGCGCACCCGCCCCTCGATCACCGGATTGGCCTCGTCGTCGTTCGAGAAGCTGGCGGCGGTGAATTCGTATTTTCTGGTTTGGGCGTTTTTGTTGTTCTTGGCGTTGGCGAAATTGACCTGCGCGATCCGGCGCAGATGCTGTTCGTCGATGCCGTAGCGGCGATCGTATTCCTCGGTCAGGTCCGAGAAGGCGCGCGGCCACGGATAGGTGGCGTCCAGATACTCGTGCCCGGCCCAGGCGGCGGCGCCCAGGTGCTCGGCCGCCGTCACGCCCGGCACATTCCGCATCATCTCCATGCCCAGCACCATCGCCGTGCCGTAGCGGCCCGACTCGATGTCGGCGGCGGCGGCCAGCACGGCCAGGCTGCCCGAGGCGCAGGCCGCTTCATGGCGCGACGCGGGCATGCCGGTGAACCGCTCGTCCGCCATGGCGAAGAAGCCGCCCAGCATGCCCTGGCCGGTGAACAGATCGCCGACGAAATTGCCGACGTGGCCGACCTCGATGTCTTCCGGATCCAGCCCCGTCTCCGCCAGGGCCCCGTGCACGGCCTCCGCGAAGCCGTCGCCGATCTCCAGCCCCTCGCGGGCGTAGTTGCGCGCGAAGTCCGACTGCCAGCCGCCCAGGATGTAGGTCATGGCTTCGCTCCCTTACGCCGCCGCCTGAGAGGCGCGGATGGTTTCGCCCTGCGACCAGGTCGCGTGGGTCCCGCTGGACATCCGGCCGGGCAGCATGATCCGCGCCACCGGCCCCTCGGCCGGCTTGCGCGCATCATAGATCACGCACTCCGACCGGTTCTCGATCATGTCGGTGACATAGGTGATCAGATAGCCGTCGTCCTCTTCCGTCGCGCCGATGCGCGGGGCGAAGCCGGGCTCCGAGCCGTAGCGCTCCGGGCCGAAATCGACGGTCCAGCTCTCGCCCGTGTCCATGTCGTGCTTCACCAGGCCGGTGAACAGGAACCAGCCGGGCTTGGACACGGCGCTGTAGGCGTATTTGTACTTCACGCCGGCGAACTGGTTGTTGATGACGCCGAACTCCAGCACCCGGTCGTCCAGCCGCTGCTCGGTCGTCGCGCCGGTCTTCAGGTTGAAGCGCCAGCGGTGCAGTTTCGGCTGCAGCATGTTCTGGTCCAGGAAGGTCATGATCCGCTCATGACCCGGCCAGGCGTCCGGGCTGGTTTTCGGCACCGGATTGTCCTGGAAATAGCCGTCCATGACGATCTCGTCGCCGTCTTCCCAGGCGTTCAGGAAGTGCAGCACATAGGTCGCGTCGGCCTCGAACCAGCGCACGTCCTCGGCCCCGCCGAAGCGCGGAATGATGCCGAAGCGCGACTTCATGTCGGCGTGGAACCGCGCCGCGTGGATGCCCTTGGGCAGCAGGTCCTCTTCCCAGAACAGCGGGAAGTCGTTGAGGATCGAATAGTTGGTCGTGAACGCCATGTCGTGCGGCAGGCGCGCGCCCGGCAGCGGCACGGGCGTGAAATGCTTCAGCTTGTTGTCCGGCCCGACCACGCCGTAGTGCATGTGCGGCGCGGCCTTGGAGTAGTTGAAGAACAGCAGCTCGCCGGTCTTCTCGTCCACCTTGGGGTGGGCCGAAATGCCCTCGGGCGGACACCAGTCGGCGCTGGGCAGCTGCTCCATCGTATAGGGATCAAGGCGATAACCCTCGCCGCACTGGTAGAAGGTCGAAAGGATCGCCCCGGCGTGAATGATCACGTCGGTCGAGGACGAATCCTTCAGCCCCCCGTGGGCGCCCCAGCCCGGCAATTCCGACAGCGACGGATGCTCGGCCAGTCCGGCCCACAGCGCCCGTCCCGCCGCCTGTTCGGCCAGGAAGCCCTTGGTGCGCACGAAGCGGTTGCGATAGGCGGCCTTGCCGTCCCGCAGCACCATGGTGTGGATCATCCCGTCGCCGTCGAACGGGTGATAGCGGCCGATCGGGTCATGCACCGGGTTCTCGGTGTTGCGCACATAGACGCCGTCGATGTCGGTGGGGATGGTCCCGATCACCGGCATGTCCTCGGCCGTGAACTCCTCATGCTGCGGCGTCCAGGCGCCGGTCATGTAGGGATGCTCGTTCGGCTGCAGCGTCGCCTTGAACGGTTCAAAGCCCATCGATCACTCCTTGCGGGCGCTCGCCCGGAACATAGTGGGTTGCGTTAGAATACCATCCTTGTCGTCGTTGGCGAGGGCTTTTAGTATCAATTCGAAAGCGACGCCGCGAATGGCGCGGACAGGGAGAACAGGACTATGGCGGATCACGTGTTTCCGGCGCTGGACTTTGACGGCCTGCGGCCGCCCAGCCCCTTCCTGACGCCCGAGCACGACGCCTGGCGGGCCCAGCTGCGCGGCTTCGTGGACGGCCATATCGCGCCCCACCTGAAGGACTGGGACGCCGCCTCCGACTTCCCCGACAGCCTCTATGTCGAGGCGGCCAGGGCCGGTATCTCCGGCATGGGCTTCCGCGAGGATCTGGGCGGCACCGGCGAGGACGTCGACCTCTACCACCGCATCATCTACGCCGAGGAGTTCTTCCGGCTCGGCTCCGGCGTCGTCTTCGCCGACCTCGCCACCCCCTGGATCGCCCTGCCGCCGATCATCAACGGCGGAACGCCCGAGATGCTGGACCGCGTCGCCCGGCCGGTGCTGGCGGGTCAGAAGAAGATCGCCTTCGCGGTCACCGAGCCCGGCGGCGGCTCCGACGTCTCGGGCTTCACCACCACGGCCGAACGCCGCGGCGACGTCTTCGTCGTCAACGGCGGCAAGACCCTGATCTCGGGCGCCATGAAGGCCGACTTCCTGCTGACCGCCGTGCGCACCGGCGGCCCCGGCATGGGCGGCCTGTCCATGCTGCTGATCGAGACCGACCGGCCCGGCGTGACCCGCGGCCCGGTCCCCGGCCTTCAGTGGTACAACCGCAACAACGGCTGGCTTCAGTTCGAGAACGTCGAGGTGCCGGTCAGCAACCTGATCGGCGTCGAGAACCGCGGCTTCGCCGGCCTGGCGAGCCAGTTCAACATCGAGCGCTTCAGCGGCATCTCGGCCACCCTCGCGATGGCCCGCACCTGCATCGCCGAAGCCATCGCCTTCGCCCGCGAGCGCCAGACCTTCGGCAAGCGGCTGATCGACCACCAGTCGATGCGCCACAAGATCGTGGAGATGATCCAGCGTCTGAAGGCGGCCTACGCCTTCCTCGACATCCTGGTCTGGCGCTTCCAGCGCGGCGAGGCGCCGGTGGCCGACCTGGCCCTGCTGAAGGTCCAGGCCACCACCACCTTGGAGCACTGCGCCCGCGAGAGCCTGCAGGTCCTCGGCGGCCGCGCCTACACCGGCGACAACCGCGTCGAGCGCATCTACCGCGAGGCCCGCATCTTCGTCATCGGCGGCGGCTCGGAAGAGATCCTGCGCGACCTCGCCGCCAAGCAGATGGGGTTCTGAACAAGAAGAGGCCCCGCCGACAGATCGGCGGGGCCCAGTTTTCAGGAAAACGCAGTCGCTTCGGAAGTCTCAGAAGTTCCGGCGCAGGGTGATCCCGTAGGTGCGGGGATCGCCGAGGAAGGCCGAGTACGAACCGGCCTGGAACGTGGCCGGAATGATGCGGCGATAATAATCCTTGTCGAAGACGTTGCGGGCCCACAGGTCCACCGCCCAGTCGCCGCCCTCATGCCGCAGCGAGAAGCGGGCGTTGGCCACCGAGAAGGCTTCCTGCACCCGGTTCGGATCGAAGCCGCCGGTGAAGAACTCGGAGCTGTAGCGGTTGTCCATGTAGGCCACGCCGGTCAGGTCGCCCGAGATCGGGAACTCGTAGGTGACCGAGGTCACGTTCACCCAGTCCGGCGACTGCTCCATCTCCCGGCCCGAATAGGTCGAGTTGCCGGGGCTGACCGGATAGTAGGCGTCCGTGTAGCTCAGGCCGTTGGTGATCGTCAGGCCGTCCATCGGCCGCCAGGTCACCTCGATCTCGGCGCCCTTGGACACCGCCTCTTCCAGGCTGCGGACGACGAAGTTGACGCCCGTGTACTCGATCAGCTGGAAGCCCGAGAAGGTCTGGTGGAAGACCGCCATGTTGGCGATCAGGCGGCGGTCGAAGAACTCGGTCTTCAGGCCGACCTCATAGGCGTCCACCGTCTCTTCCGAGAAGGCCAGGTCGCGCGCGTTCGGCGTCGCCGGAGTGGTGAAGCCGGCGCGGTCGAAATTGTAGCCGCCCGACTTGTAGCCCCGCGAATAGGAGACATAGCCGTTCACGTTCGGAGCGAACTCATAGGCCACGTTGAAGGTGCCGGTGACGGCGTCCTCGCTGCGCGAGTCCGTGTCGCCCGCCGGGTTCATCCGCGTGTCCCAGAAGGGGGCGCAGAAGCGGGTGATGCCCGGCGCATCGCCGGTCGCCACGGCGCTGTCGCAGGCGGGGTTGAAGTTCTGGCCCCAGAAGTCGATCGACTTCTTGTTGTTGGTGTAGCGCAGGCCGGCGGTGACGCTGAGCTGGTCGGTGATGTTGAAGATGTTGTGCGTGAAGACCGAGATGTCCCGGCCGTTCTGCTCGCCCACGCCCCGCGCGCCGTCGCCGGGCGTGAAGGCGGCCAGGGTCGTGGCCTGGAAGGTGGCCGCGCCGCCGTAGATCAGCGGATAGTCGGCGCCCATCCGGTAGGCGGAGTCGTTGCGGACATCCTCATCCGAATAATAGGCCCCGACCAGCCAGTCGACCATGCCGGCCGTGCCCTGCAGGCGCAGTTCCTGGGTGAAAACGTCGAAGTTCTGGTGCAGGCCGTCCGGGGCGAAGAAGCCCAGGTCGGCGCCCGAGTGGTCGAAGTCCTGCGAGCGCGAGGCTTCCCAGCTGCGGTAGGCCGTGACCGAGGTCAGGTTGGCCCAGCCGAGGTCCCAGTCGGCCTGGGCCGACAGGCCCCAGTCGACGATGTTCTCGGAGTTCACGCGCCCGGCGGTCTTGGACGCCTGCCGGTCGAAGGGGTTGGTGCTGGTGTAGCCGATCTGGCCCCGCGCGGCGGACAGGCTGTTCACCAGGCCGTAGGTCGGGCCGGCGATGGCCAGCACCGCGACGCAGCAGTTCTCTTCGCGGTTGGTGTAGTCGGCGCTGAACATCCAGCGCAGGCTGTCGGTCGGCTCGTAGCGCAGCTTGGCGCGGATGAACTGGCGATCCAGGTTGTCCAGGGTCTCCTGGCTGTTGGCGTCCGGATAGAAGCCGTCGCGGGTTTCCGAACTGGCCTCCACCCGCAGGGCGGCGTTGTCCGACAGGGGCAGATTGACGGCCCCGGCCACGCGCATGTTGGAGAAGTCGCCGTAGGTGCCTTCAAGGCGGCCCTCGACGCCGGTGAAGCTGGGCGTCCGGGTGACGATGTTGATCAGGCCCGAGGAGGTGTTGCGGCCGAACAGGGTGCCCTGCGGTCCGCGGAGGACCTCGATCCGTTCCAGGTCGCCGAGCTCGGACAGGGCCACGCCGGTGCGGGCGCGGGTCACCCCGTCGATCACCACGCCGACCGAGGACTCCAGGCCCGGGTTGGTGGAGGTGGTGCCGATGCCGCGGATGCGGATCGACGAGTCGGCGCCGCCGCCCGGGGTCTGGAACTGCACGCTCGGCGCCAGGCCGGTCAGTTCGCGGATGTCCGAGACGCCGGAGTTCTGAAGCTGCTGCGCGCCGATGGCGGTGACGGCCACGGGCACATCGATGAGCCGCTCTTCCCGCTTGGTCGCGGTGACGATGACGTCGTCGATCTGGGTCGCGGTGTCCTGCGACGGTGTTTGCGGAGCGGTCTGGGCCCATGCCGGCGATGCGCCGAGAGATGCGGCCAGAAGCAATGCGGATACGCTGATGGAACCTCGAATGGTCACGCCCTATCCTCCCATGAGCCCCCGTTTAGCCGAGGTGCTTCAGTGCTAGGTGTAACTTGCAGAACGAGACTGTCAAATAGCTTTTGTAATCAGACCAACATCTGTGCTTGATTGGGTTAAGGCTGTCACAGGGCCCGCAGACCCGTTTGGAAGAACGGAAATCCGCGGCCCGAACGAAACCAACCAGACCGGAAAACCGGCGGTATAACAGGGAGTTGAGGCGGACCCGTGGAGACATCGGTCACACGTCACAGCGAACAGCCCGGCCCGTTTCCGCGGACCACGAAATCCCTTGCCGAAATCCACCCGTGCGCCGGGATCGGATCGGCAAGTCACTTTCATCTTTAGATTGATTGATGGACCGGACCTCGCCGATGACCAGTACGACGTCCCCTGAAACACCCGTCGCGGCGACTACGCCCAAGCCCCGGATCTGGCCCCATCCCGGGTGGGGCTGGTTCGCGGTCGCGGCCCTGATGGTGGCCTATACCTCCAGCTTCATCGACCGGCAGATCCTGAGCCTTCTGGTCGAGCCGATCCGCGCCGACCTGAACATCTCGGACACCCAGTTCAGCCTGCTGGCGGGTCTGGCCTTCTCGCTGTTCTACACCCTGATGGGCGTGCCCCTGGCCCGGCTGGCCGACCGGGGAAGCCGCCGCTGGATCATCTTCTTCGGCATCGTCATCTGGAGCGTGATGACCGTCGGCTGCGGCCTGGCCAACAGCTTCTGGGCCCTGTTCGCCGCACGCGTCGGCGTCGGCATCGGGGAGGCCGCCCTGTCGCCCGCCGCCTATTCGATGATCTCGGACTATTTCCCGCCGCGCATGCGGGCGCGCGCGCTCGCGGTCTATTCCATGGGGCCGTATATCGGTGCCGGGCTGGCCCTGATGATCGGCGGCGGCGCGATCGACATGATCGCCCGTCACGGGACGATGGAGCTGCCGCTGCTGGGGACGCTGGCCCCGTGGCAGCAGACCTTCGTCCTGGTCGGCCTGCCCGGCCTTCTGATCGCCGCCCTGTTCCTGATCGTGCGCGAGCCGCCCCGGCACGGGCTGGTCAAGGCCGACCGGAACGCCGGCGTGCTGAAGTTCATGTGGGCGCGCAAGAAGACCTTCTACGCCATGATCATCGGCTTCTCGATCTTCGGCATCGCCGGCATCTCCTACCTGGCGTGGATCCCGGCGGTGCTGATCCGCACGCACGGCTGGAACGCCTCGCAGGTCGGCTTCGCCTACGGGGCCGTGCTTCTGCTGGCGGCGACGCCGGGCGTCCTGGTCGGCGGATGGCTGAGCGACTTCCTGGCCGCGCGCGGCCGCAAGGACGCGCCGCTTGTCGCCGCCATCTTCGGTCTGGTGTGCAGCATCCCCTTCGCCATCGCCACGCCCCTCATGCCTGACGCGAACTGGGCCATCGCCTCGCTGGCCGGCTTCAGCTTCTTCGCGGGCCTGATGAACAGCCTGCCGGCGACCTCGCTGCAATCGGTGTCGCCCAACCAGTTCCGGGCGCAGGTCACGGCCATCTACTTCCTGATCGGCAACCTGATCTCGCTGGCCGGGGGACCGACCATCGTCGCGGCGATCAGCGACGGCCTGCTGGGCGGCCCGAAACACATCGGCGTGTCCCTGGCCATCGTCAGCGGCGTCTGCATCACCGTCGCCTCGGCCATCCTGATCAAGACCCTGCCCCATTTCCGCGCCAGCGTGGATGAGGCGGAGGAATGGCAGAGGGACGCCTCGTGAGCGGGTTGAAGCTGCCCTGGTTCGACCCGACGCCGCCCACGGCGGACGAGTGCGTGATCCCGCGCCTGCTGGACCGCTACGCCGCCGAGACGCCCGACAAGGTGTTCATCCGCTATGAGACCGGCGAGACCTGGACCTGGGCCGAGACCCGGCGAAAGGCGCTTGAGACCGCCGCCGCCCTGCAGGCGCGCGGGGTGAAGAAGGGCGACATCGTCGCCGCCTGGGCGCCCAATTCGGCGGCGCTGGTGCGCTCGTGGTTCGGCGCGAACTATGCGGGCGCGGCCCTGGCCCCGATCAACACCAGCTTCCGCGGCAAGCTGCTGGAGCATGCGATCGGCAAGACCGGAGCCCGACTGCTGATCGTGCACCCCGATCTGGTCGGGCGGCTGGAAGGCCTGTCGCTGGGCGCCGTCGAGGGACTGATCCTGACGGGCGAGGCGACCGGGCAAGTCAACCTGGGCGTCGCGGTCGAACCCGCCACGGCCCTGGCCGGCGACGCGGCGGCCTATGCGCGGGTGGAGTCCGATCCGTGGGACAGCCCGGTGATCATCTTCACCTCCGGCACCACGGGGCCGTCCAAGGCGGTGCTGACCTCCTATGTGCAGGAGTGGACGACCGGGAAGGTCACCTACGGCTACATGCACGGCGGCGACCGGATGCTGGTCAACCTGCCGATGTTCCATGTCGGCGGCATCGCCGCGATCACGGCGGCGGTGGCCTGCGGCGGTTCCGTGGCCCTGTTCGAGGCTTTCGACACCCGGCGCTTCTGGGACGTGATCCGCGAGACGGAATCGACCGTGTGCAGCGGCCTGATCGGCGCCCTGACGGCCTTCCTGATGAAGGAGCCGCCCCGACCGGACGATCGGGACAATCCGCTGCGCATGGTGACGCTCGCCCCCATCACCGAGGACACGGTCGCGCTCGCCGAGCGGTTCGGCTTCGACTACATCTCGGGCTTCAACATGACCGAGGTTTCGGGGCCGCTGATCTGCGCGGTCAACGAGACGGTGATGCGCAGCTGCGGGCGGGCGCGCGAGGGCATGGAGTGCCGCATCGTAGACGCCTTCGACAACGAGGTTCCGCACGGCGAGCCGGGCGAACTGGTGATCCGCGCGGACAGCCCCTGGACCCTGAGCCACGGCTATCTGGGCGATCCGGAGGCGACAGCGGAGGCCTGGCGCAACGGCTGGTTCCACACCGGCGACCTGATGCGCCGCGACGCCGAGGGCTGCTTCTTCTTCATCGACCGCAAGAAGGACGCGATCCGCCGGCGGGGCGAGAACATGTCGTCGCTGGAGATCGAGATCGAGGTCTGCGGCCACCCCGCCGTGCGCGAGGCGGCGGCCTATGGCGTTGACCTGCCGGGCGGGGAACAGGAGGTGATGGTCGCCGTCGCCCCGGTTGCGGGCGCGACGATCGATCCGAGGGAGCTGGTCGAATATCTGATCCCGCGCATGACCCACTTCATGGTGCCGCGCTATGTGCGGATCGAGGCGGAGCTGCCCAAGACCCCCACCAACAAGATCCAGAAGACCGGCCTGAGGGCGGAGGGAATCACGGCGGAGACCTTCGACCGGGAGGCAGCCGGCCTGACCGTTCGTCGTCAGAAACTCTCAACCGCTTGAATCCCGTTCAACGAGACCGCTAAGACAAGCCATGGTTTCCCAAGGCGCGACGAAGACCCGGCTGGTTCCAAAGAGTTCCCTGAACCGGGCGCTGAACGCGCTCGGCGATAGATGGAGCCTGCTGATCGTTCAGGAAGCCTTCCTCGGCGCCACGCGGTTCGAGGAGTTCCACGAACGGCTGGGCGGCGCCCGCAGCACCCTGTCCAGCCGGCTGCAGGCGCTGGAGCGGCACGACATTCTCGAGAAGCGCCCGCACCGGGACGAGGGCGCGCGCATGGCCTATCACCTGACGCCGCGCGGGCTGGACCTATTCGACAGCATGATCCTGATGTGGGGCTGGGGCGTGCGCTGGGGCGTGGCCGGCCGCCGCGCGCCGACGGTCTTCATCCACGAGGTGTGCGGCAAGCCCATGCTGCCCGAGGTGCGCTGCACCGCCTGCGGCGAACTGCTGACCCTGCGCAGTTGCAGCTTCGTGCCCGGTCCCGGCCAGGGGATGGAGAAGCTGCCGGTCCAACGCATGCACCGCAAGCGTCAGCCGACCGACACGACGCCGGTGCTGGAGCTGGTCGATCTGCTGGGCGACCGCTGGACCGGCCTGGTGGTCAGCGTCCAGTATTTCGGCATCCACCGCTTCGACGAGATGCAGAACATGCTGGGCATCGCGTCCAACATCCTGACCGACCGGCTGCGCACGCTGGAGAACGCGGGCATCTTCGAGCGGCGGCTCTATGAGATCACCCCGCCCCGGTACGAGTACCGGCTGACCAAGAAGGGGCTGGACCTGTATCCCCACGCCCTGACCATGCTGACCTGGGCCGACGCCTGGCTGAGGGACAAGGCGGGACCGCCCGTCCGCATCCGGCACGAGTGCGGCGCCGCCCTGAGCAGCGAGGTAGACTGCAGCTGCTGCAAGGGCCGGCTGAAGATGGCCGACGTGCTGCTGAAGCCCGGCAAGGGGCACACGATCGCCTGATCCCGAACGCGCTCGCGAGGACGTGAAAGTCCACGTTTGAAAGTGCGGCCATGTCACTTGCATAAACAAACTTACCGTCCTAGCGTTTGCCGAACGACAAGAACGGGAGAGACGCCATGGGCGAGCATATGAAGGTGGTCGAGGCCATGATGGCCGCGTGGAAGAAGCGCGACGTGGAGGGCTTCATCGCCACCCTGTCCGACGACATCGAGTACCACTGGCACCCCACCAAACGTCCCGCCATCGGCAAGGACAAGATGCGCAAATTCCTGGCCAACTACGAACAGGGCTTCGACCAGCAGGAATGGCGGATCGTGCACTCGGCCGAGGCCGGAGAGGTGCTGTTCGTGGAAGGGATGGAAGTCCTCGTGGACCGCTCGACCGGGGTGAAGATGGACAATCCCTTCGTCCAGGTCTTCGAGGTCCGCGACGGCCTGATCCGCCGCATGCGGGACTATTATGACACCTCGCAGGTGCACGCCCCGGCCAAGCCGGACGCCGCCAAGGCCTCGGCGTGAGCACGCCGATCGAGCGCCTGCGGGCGCTGATGGAGGTCTCGGGACGCCGCGACAAGGCGGCGTTTCTGGACTTCTTCGACCCCACGATCGAGTACCACTATCACGTCGGCACCCGCCCGCTGATCGGGGTCGAATGGGTCGACAAATTCATCACCCGGTACTGGGCCAACCACTCCGAAACCGAGTGGGTCCTGTCCAGCTGGGCGCAGAACGAGACCCAGGTCCTGACCGAGGGCCGCGAGGACTACGTCAACGCCGACGGCGTGAAGGTGTCCCACCCCTATATGGGCATCATCGAGTTCGGGCCGGACGGGAAGATCACCGCCTGGCGCGACTATTTCCAGATGAAGGACCCAGCCGCGACGGGGTGAGTTCTCCCTCCCCCTTCTGGGGAGGGTGGCTCGCGGAGCGAGAGGGGTGGGGAGCAACCGCACAGCCCCCCACCCTGTCGTCGCTGCGCGCCGACATCCCTCCCACAGGGGGGAGGGAGAAACTTCAGATCCGCTCCGCCCGAAGCTGGCCCCGACGCACCTTGCCGGCGTCGTCGCGCAGCCGTTCAGCGGTGGCCTCGAAGGTGCGCGGCTGTTTGTAGCGGGCGATGCGCTCGGCGAGGAAGGCGGTCAGCGCCGCCGCGTCCAGCCGCCCGTCCGCCGTCTCGACGATGGCGTGGACGCGCTGGCCCAGGTCGTTGTCCGGCAGGCCGATGACCACGCTGCACTGGACGCCGGGGAAGGCGTCGATCGCCGCCTCGACCTCGGCCGGATAGACGTTGGCGCCGCCCGACAGGATCATGTCCACCCGACGGTCCGCGAGGAAGAGATAGCCGTCGGCGTCCAGCCGCCCCATGTCGCCCAGGGTCTCGAACTCGCCCACCGCCTTGGGCTCGGCGCCCAGGTAGCGGTAGGTGCTCCCCTGCCCTCGCAGGGGCCGGAAGAAGATCTCGCCGACCTCGTCCACGTCGCAGGCCGAGCCGTCCGGACGCAGCACCTGCATCTGGTAGCCGGGCAGGACCCGGCCGACCGAGCCGGGCTTCTCAAGCCACTGCAGGCCGTTGATGCCGGTGCCGCCCATGGCCTCGGTGCCGGTGTAGAGCTCCCACACCGTCTCGGGGCCGACCCAGTCGATCCAGGCCTGCTTGAGCCACGGCGGACACGGCGCGGCGATGTGCATGACGGCGTCCAGGGACGAGATGTCGTAGCGGGCCTTCACCGCCTCCGGCAGGGCCCAGATGCGGTGCATCATGGTCGGCACCTGGAACAGCCAGCGCACCCTGTAGCGCTCGATCAGGCGCAGGGCTTCCTCGGCGTCGAAGCGCGGCATCAGCACCACGTGCAGGCCCCAGCCCAGGGCGAAGCAGGTCATGCCGAAGGGGGCCGCGTGGTACAGCGGCCCGGGATTCATCAGCACGTCGTCGTCCGGCAGCATGCCCAGCAGGGGTCTGTCCGGATCGGCGACGCCCGGCGACATGTCGACGATGACCTTGGGCCGGCCCGTGCTGCCGCCCGAGGCGATGGCCTTCAGGTGCGGGGCGATCTTCTCCGGCAGGGGGCTGTCATCGGCCGCCGCATCGAAGGTGTCGGCCTCCGCGAAGGCGGGCCAGCCGCCGGCCTTGGCCGCGTCGTTGATCACCACCAGCCGGGGCTTGAGCAGGTCGAGGACGCCCTCCAGCTCCGCCGCCGGCAGCTTGTGCGACAGGGGCGCGGGCGTGGCGCCCAGGGCCCAGACGGCGAAGGCCAGCTCAAGGAAGGCCGGGGTGTTGGGCAGGGCGATGGCGACGAAGTCTCCCGCCTCCACGCCCAGCCGCGCCAGGGTCCGGGCGCGGCGATTGACCCGCGACGCCAGCGCAGCGCGGGTCAGGGTCTCGCCTTCGAAGGACAGGGCCGGGCGGTCCGGATCGCGGGCCGCGTGGATGTCCAGAAGGGCGCCCATGCCCCGGGGCGACATCTCGCCGATCCCGGGGGTGGACATGACGCGTGGGGTGGACGGGCGCTTCACACGACCTCCGGAGCGGCCTTCTTCGGCGGCCAGGGGATGAGGGAACTTGTGCGGGCGATATACTCGGCATAGCCGGGGCGCTGATAGGTCAGCCGCTTCTCATAGGACGGCCCGCCGCTGTACTTCACGAACATCAGCAGCAGGAGCAGCGGCCCGACGATGGAGGCGATGCCGATCAGGCCGGTCTCCGCCGCGATGGCCCACAGGCCGAACCAGACGCAGAGGTCGCCGAAGTAGTTGGGATGGCGGGTGTAGCGCCACAGGCCGGCGTCCAGCACCTTGCCCTCATTGGCCTTGTTCGCCTTGAAGCGGACCAGCTGGAAGTCGGCCAGGCTCTCGAACAGGATGCCGAAGACGACCAGGCCGGCGCCGATCCAGCCCAGCGTGCCGATGGCCGCGGGCGTGGCCGACAGCTGGCCCAGCTGGACCGGCATGCTGACCACCCACAGGATCGGGGCCTGGAACATGAAGACCAGCCTCCAGGAGGCGACGGGGAAGCTCCAGCCCTTGGTCTCCTGCGCGCGGCTGAGCATCTTCACGTAGCGGCGGTCGGGCCCGTGGGAGCGCCAGCGCCACAGGATGTAGAGGCCCAGGCGCAGGCCCCAGACGCAGGCGAGCGCGAGCAGGAGCTGCATCCGCGCATCGGCGCCGTCGGCCTGAAAGAAGGTGGTCACCGCCATGAAGGCCAGGCCCAGCGCCCACCAGGCGTCGACGAAGGTGACGTCCTTCAGCGCGCAGCCGATGGCCCAGAGGATGACGAAGGACGCGATACAGATCCCGAGGTTGATCCCCAGGATCGTGGCGATCTCCTGAACAGCAGGCATTGGACTTCCCTCCCCTTGTGGCGCCGGCGCTAGCGGCCGGTCGACGGTTCCTTGACGAAGACGGCCTTGGCCATCTGCCGCTCCAACCCCTTGGGATCACGCGCCTTGGCGGCGCGCATCTCGATGGCGAAGCGGTCTGTGTCGATCTCGTCCGTGCCCCGGGTGATGCCGCGCATGGCGGCCCGGGCGACGTCCTCAGGCGCCTCCTTGGCCCCCTTCACATGCGCGGCCATGCGCGTGTCGACCGAGCCGACGATCAGCGAGGTGACGGTCGTGCCCTGCCCGGCCAGCTCGGCGCGGATGCACGTCCCGGCGGCGCGCATGGCGAATTTGGACGGGCTGTAGCCCCCCATGTTCGGCGCGGCGAGGATGCCGCCGACCGAGAGGACGTTCAGGATGGCGCCGCCGCCGTTGGCCTTCAGGATGGGCGCGAAGGCGCGGGCCATGGCGACGGGGCCGAAATAGTTGACCTCCATCTCCTCGCGCGCGGCCGACAGGTCGTCGGCGCCGATCAGCAGCTGGTTGTTGAAGGCGCCGGCGTTGTTGACCACGACCGAGACGTCCGGACAGGCGGCCGCCGCGGCCGTGATCTGCTCCGGCTTCGACACGTCGAGGCGCACGGCCACGACGCGATCGGGAAACTCATCCTCGAGATGTTTCGCCGAGGCGGGATCGCGGGCGCCGGCGTAGACCCTGGCCGCCCCCTCCTGCATCAGCACGCGGACGAAGGCCTCGCCGATCCCGCGATTGGCGCCGGTGACGATGGCGACACAGCCCTGGACTTCCATGATCGGACCTCAGGCGGCGGTGTAGATGATGTCGTCGGGCTTCTTGGCGCCGCGGCGCAGCTGGGTCGGATCATTGGTGATCGCCCCGCGCGCCCAGGTCTCCGAGATCTCGTGTTCCTCGTTCCACTCCCAGCACATGGTGCGGCGCAGGATCCGCCATTCGTTCCCACGCTTCTCCATCTGATCGACGCAGCGGGCCAGGGTGCGGGTGTCGAACAGCTCCCCTTTCACCTTCAGGCGCGAGGCGGTGAGGATGTAGCATTCGGCCGTGGCCGTCGTGGCGCTCTTCAGCTCGATGACCAGGTTCATGGCCAGATGGTTCATCAGCCCGGCTTTGGGCAGGCGCTCCTTGACGACGGCGACCCATTCTGACGCCGGGCCGTTGAAGGTGCCGCCGTGGTCCTCCCAACCGTCGGGCCAATAGGCGCGCTCGACCAGGTCCGCGTCGGCGCGGTCGCAGCCGCGCAGGAACAGCAGCAGGGTCTCCTCGATCGCCTTCTTGTCGAGAAGCGCCTGCACCTCGGGATCACGGTCGGCCATGGTCGTTTCCTCGGTTCGTTCTTTTAGTCTTTGAATGAAAGTGACATGACTTTTGTTAGCGGGCAACCCGCTGACATCAGAGGCGAAGGAGGCCCGGCGGCGCCGCGACCACGCGCGGGATGGCGTCCAGGACCATGCCGGCGACCGCGAACTGCTCTGGCTTTGTGCGCACGCCCGCCGGCGCGGTGTCGACCAGGTCCATGGCGATCTTCAGCCCGGGCAGGCCGTCGACCTCGATCCGCCAGTGCGGCTTGCCGGCGAAGGCCGGGTCAGCCGGGTCCATGATCCAGTTGACCTCGTGGGTGATGCGGCGGACGCCGTCGGCGAGGCCGTGCACCCGCCAGGTCGTCGCCGCCACCGTGCCCCGAGGGATGATGCCCGCCGCGACGATGAGGTCGAGCTCGGCGGTGCGCAGTTCGTGGTCGGACTCATACCCGTCCAGCTTCAGACCGATGCGTTGCGCCAGCCCCTCGACACTCTGGGCGAACATGCGGTCGAAGGTTCGCGCCAGCGGGCCGTCCACCAGGTCGATCGACGCCGGATCCGCTCCGAAGCCGAGCGCGCCGAAGACATAGTCGGGGTTGGGAACCGTCGCACAGTCAATGATTTCGCGGGTCGCGACGTTGCGGTGGGACAGGCACAGGCTGACGGCGTTGGCCGCCATCCGCTCCGCCACCCAGCCGGGATTCACCCCCGTCCCGGCCAGGGTCGCGCCGCCTTTCAGCGCGCTCTGCGACAGGGTCGCCGCATAGTCGGCGCCGAGCGCGGCGGGCTCGAAGTAGTTGTTGATCGAGATGACGTTCTTGCCTGCCTCCAGCAGACGCCGGACGTCGGCGTCATGCCCGTCATAGGGATCCGGCAACATCGGGCAGTGCAGCACCACGTCGGCGTCCAGCGCCAGGATGTCCTCGATGGCGCGGGTGGCGATCACCCCGGTCGGATCGCGCCGCGCGATATCCCCGGCGTCCCGCCCGGCCTTGGCCGCGCCATAGACGAACAGACCGACCAGTTCGAAGCGCGGATCGTCGATCACGGCGCGCAGGCAGGCCCGCCCCATGGAGCCGGTCGCCCACTGGATCACGCGGATCGGTCTGGTCATTCGAAGCGGATCCTGTGACTTGCGATTCCGAACCGATACGCCATCAGTCCAGAAACGCAAGCCGGTTGCCAAGCCGTCCCGCTTGATTAGTATGTTTACGAAAGCGACGACGTACGCGCTTTGGAGGATATCCGATGGCTGAGCTGCCCTTCCTGCAAGCCCTTATGAAGTCTGTGAATTTCTACGCACGCTTCGCGCCGTCATTCACCCGCGTCGGCTACATCGCCCGCGGCCTGCCGTTCAAGCCGGTTCGCGCGGACTATTCCGGACAGACCTGGCTGGTCACCGGCGCGACCGGCGGGCTGGGGCGGGCGGCGGCGCTGCGCGCCGTGCGCAAGGGGGCCACGGTGTACGCGGTCGGGCGCAATGTCGCCGCGCTGGATGCGCTTCAGGCCGCGGCGGCGGGGGCGTCCGGACGGATCGTTCCGGTCGTCTGCGACCTGTCATCCATGCGAGCGGTGTCCGACCTGACCCGCCGGCCGGAGATCGCCGCCCTGAAGTTCGACGTTCTGGTCAACAATGTCGGCCTGCTGATGCGGTCCTACCAGGCGACGGCCGAGGGGTTGGAGACCTCCTACGCGACCAATCTGCTGGGTCACTACATCCTGACGCAACAGATGCACGCCGAGGGCCTGTTGGCCTCGGAAGCGGCGATCATCAATGTGGTCTCGGGCGGCCTCTACAATCTGCCGCTGACCAAATCGATGCTGAACATCCCGGAAGAGAAGTTCAACGGCTTCGCCGCCTACGCGGCCCACAAGCGGGCCCAGGTGGCGCTGACCGAGCACTGGCGCGCGGCCTTCGCCGGCATTGGGGCCAGGACCTACGCGGTCCATCCGGGCTGGGCCGACACGGCGGGGGTGAAGACCTCCCTGCCCAAATTCCGCAAGATCCTGGCTCCGATCCTGCGCAACGACGACGAGGGCGCCGACACCATCGACTGGCTGGCCGCGACCCGTCCGCCGGAGGTGGTCGATGAACTGTGGTTCGACCGGAAGCCGCGCACTGCGCACGCCTATCCGCACACCCGCACGCCGAGGGCGACGCCGGCCGACATCGTCGCCTTCCTGGAACGCGACCGGCAAGCGCTGGTCGGCTGACCGGGAGCTGGTGCGGGCGGTCGGACTCGAACCGACACTCCAGAGGACCCGGATTTTAAGTCCGGTGCGTCTACCATTTCGCCACGCCCGCGGCGGTGTTCGGTCTCAGTGGGCCGCCGCCGTCGCCGGACGCATGGCGCGGAAGTCGACGTCGGAATCGGCGACCAGATAGACCAGCGCGGCCCAGGCGGCGACGTTCTGGCTCAGCTGGGCCGGGTCGATCTTGTCCAGAGTGTCGTCGGCGGTGTGGTGCAGGTCGAAGTAGCGGGTGCCGTCCTGGTTCAGGCCGAACACCGGCACGCCCGCCTCCGCCAGCGGGCCCACGTCGGCGCCGCCGTGCAGTTCGGGATCCGGCGAGGGCAGGACGCCGATCGGATACAGCACCCGACCCGCGATCCTGGCGAAGTCCGAACCCTGGGCGCCGGGCGGCAGGCCGAAGGCGTAGACGCGGTCGGCGCCGAAGTCGCTCTCGCCGGCGATGATGTGCTGCTCCACCGCCGCGCCGATGCCGCGCAGATAGGCGCCGCCGCCGTTGCCGGTGTCGGTGGGCTGGGCCACCTCTTCCGAACCGTACAGCACAACGCGCACCGTCCGCGCCGGACGGCGGCCGCTTTCGGCGATGGCCTTGGCGGCGGCCAGGGTGATGGCCCCGCCGGCGCCGTCGTCGATGGCGCCGGTGCCCAGGTCCCAGCTGTCCATGTGCGAGCCGAGCACGATCACCTCATTGGGGCGCGAGGCGCCGGTGATCTCGCCGACGACGTTCTGGGACACCGTCTCATAGGTGTGGGCCGTGGAGGACAGGCGCAGGCGGACGGTCTCGCCGCCGGCGATCAGGCGCGACAGCTGGCTGGCGTCCGGGGCCGACAGGGCGAAGCCCGGCAGGGGCACGCGGCCCTCGATGTAACGGGTGGTGCCGGTGTGCGGCATGCGGTGCTCGTCCGAACCGACCGAGCGCATGATGAAGGCCACCGCGCCCTTGGCCGCGGCCGCGCCCGGGCCGGCGCCGCGGATGCGGGTCAGGGGACCGTAGCCGGCGCCGTCCTGCATGCGCACCATCTGGCCCGCGTCGACGTAGGCGATCTTGCCCGCCAGGGAACCGGCGGGGGCGGCGTTCAGGGCCTCCAGGCTGTCGAAACGCACGACCTCGGCCTCGATCACGCCATTGGTGCCCGGCGAATGGCCCAGGGCGGCGACGACCAGACGCTGCGGATGAGCGCCGACGATGGAGGCGCTCTCCTCGCCGCGCTCCCAGCCGACCAGGGGGAAGGTCTCGATACGCACGTTCTGGAAGCCGTGTTCGCGCATGTAGCCGGCGGCCCAGGCCGCGGCGTCCTGCTCGGACTTCGATCCGGCCGGACGCGCACCGAAGCGGGTGGTCAGGCGGGTGACGTAGTCCAGGGCGATGTTCTGCTGGAGCGCCGCGTCGCGGATGCGCTCAGCCCGCTGGACGGTCGCGGCGTCCTGCGCGAGGGCCGGGGCGGCGAAGCTGAGCGCGATCGCGCTGGCGGCGAGAAGGCGGGCGGACAGGCGCATGACGGCTCCGAGGGACTCAGCAACGAGGCCGGGACCCTAGACCGCGATTTCCGGAGCGGGAAGCATCGGCGGCCGCAGTTTTCCTGCTGCCGCCATAAGGGCGACTACTCGCCCTTGACCCAGACCTCGACCGGCCCCTGCAGCTTGACGGTCAGGGCCTTGCCGCGGCGGTCGACGCGGTTGCCGACGGCCAGGCGGACCCAGCCTTCCGAGATGCAGTATTCCTCGACGTTGGTCTTCTCTTCGCCCTTGAAGCGGACGCCGATGCCCTGCGCCAGGATGTCGGCGTCGTGGAAGGCGCTGTCGGGATCGACGGACAGGCGGTCGGGAAGGTCGGTCATGGTGGGGCTCTTCAGCAAATCAGCCGCCGCCTTTAGCCGGTCCGCCGCCCGGCTCCAAGCTCTTGACCTGACGTGGGGTCAATCGACTAGGTTCGTTGCAAATCAATACGGACCCAATTCCGGACCATGGCCGTGACCGATCTGATCATCAGCGACTTCATCGCTCCGGCGACCGACGGCTATCCGCTGGCGATGCGGCTTGTCTCGGCGCAATCGCCGACGATGGCCGTCCTGATGAGTTCCGGGACCGGCTTCCCCAAGGGCTTCTACGACCGCTTCGCCCGGCATCTGGCGCACCGGGGCGCGGCGGTGCTGACCTATGATTTCCGCGGCATCGCCGGATCCCGGCCCGAGGATCTGGCGGCGATGACGATGGACTATGTCGACTGGGGCCGCCTGGACATGCCCGCCGCGCTGGACGCTCTTATCGAGGCTGCGCCGGGCCTGCCGGTCGTCCACGTCGGCCACAGTGTCGGCGGCCATTTCCTCGGCTTCATGGCCAATCAGGACCGCATCGCCAGGCACGCCTTCGTCTCGGTCGGCAGCGGCTACTGGGGGCGGCATCACCGGTCCTACAATCCGATGGAGCTGTTCTTCTGGTTCGGCTTCGGCCCATGGAGCCTGGCCCGGCACGGCTACATCAAGGGCGGCGGGCTGTGGGCCGGGACCGACCTGCCGCGCGGCGTCTGGGAGACCTGGCGGCGCTGGTGCCTGAAGGAGCCCTACTTCCTCGATGAGCTGAGGGACGGGCTGAAGCCGCACCATTTCGACGCGGTAACGGCCCCGATCCGCTCGTGGATCTTCACGGACGACCCCATCGCCACGCCCGTCACCTCGCCGATCCTGCTGCAGGTCTACCCCAACGCGCCGCGCGAGATGACCGTCCACGCCCCGACCGATTTCGGCGTGAAACGGATCGGTCACGAGGGCGCGTTCCGCAGGGGCATGGAGCGGCTCTGGGATGAGATGTTCGACTGGCTGCTTGAACCGGGGCCGTCCGCACATAGGTAAGCGCACCCTTCCCGGAGCGTTCCCATGACCGACCAGCCCACGATCACCGTCGACGGCCACACCATCCCCCTGCTGGGCTTCGGCACCTGGAACCTCGAACCGGCCGACGCGCGCCGCATGGTCGCCGAGGCCCTGCGCATCGGCTACCGCCACATCGACACCGCCTGGATCTACAAGAACGAGGCCGCCGTCGGGGACGGCATCCGCGACGCCATCGCCGCCGGCCATGTGAAGCGCGAGGACATCTGGCTGACCACCAAGATCTGGGTCGCCCATTTCGACCGCGCCGGCCTGCTGAAACAGGCGAAGGAGTCGGCGGACAGCCTGGGCTTCACCCCCGACCTGCTGCTGCTGCACTGGCCCAAGGCCGAGCCGACGTTCGAGGAGACGCTGGGCGCGCTCAACGAGGCGCTGGAGCAGGGCCTGACCAAGAGCATCGGCCTGTCCAACTTCCCGTCGGCCGAATTCGCCCGCGCCCAGAGCCTGTCTAAGGCGAAGCTGATCACCAACCAGGTCGAGTACCATCCCTATCTGAAGCTGACGAAGCTGATCGCGGCGGCGAAGGCGCTGGGGTCGTCGATCACCGCCTGGTCGCCGCTGGCCCAGGGCAATATCGCCGACGATCCGACCCTGAACGCGATCGGCGAGGCGCACGGCAAGTCCGCGGGCCAGGTCACCCTCCGCTGGCTGATCCAGCAGGGCGTCATCGCCATCCCGCGCACGACCAAGGTCAGCCGCGCCGAGGAAAGCTTCGACATCTTCGACTTCGAACTGTCTTCCGAGGAGATGGACCGCATCCACGCGCTGGCCCGTCCGGACGGCCGCCTGGGCGACTGGCTCGACAAGGCCTTCCAATGGGATGAAGAATGGGCCTGAGGCGTTCCGCCTGAGAGGACGCCCTCTGGGAGTATCGGCGCTCAAGCAGGCGAACGCCGATCGCGCCAAGGGAGAAGACCATGGGTTCGGTGCTGGGTTTCCCCGGCGTCGATCCGTCGGACGCGGCGGTCGGCGCAAGACTGAAGCGGTGGCGCGAAGAGCGCGGCTGGAGCGTGGACGACATGGCGCGCCTGCTGGACATGACCCCCGAGGAGGAGCGCCGCGCCGAAGCCGGCCGGGCGCACCTCGACAGCCTGCGCATCGGCACGGCCACCGCCGCCCTGCGCCTGCCGCTGTGGGCGCTGGTGTCTGACTCAAGGGCTTATTGATGGGCGCCGCCCGGGCTTACCGCGCGGTCTTCGCCCTGGTCGGCTGGTTCGCCATCGGCCTGCAGTACTGGCTGACGCTGACCGGCGACAGCGGCAAGGGCGCCGGCGAGCTTACGCTGAATTTCTTCAGCTATTTCACCGTCCTTATGAATGTGGTCGTGGCGCTGGCCCTGACCGCCCCGGCGCTGTTTCCGAACAGCGCCCTGGGCCGCTGGAGCCTGAGCGAAGGCGTTCGGGCGGCGGTGGCGATGTTCATCGCCGTGGTCGGCCTGACCTATCATTTCCTGCTTTCGCACGTCTGGGATCCGCAGGGTTGGCTGTTCGTGTCGAACGGCCTGCTCCACTACGTGATGCCGATCGCCTTCGTGATGGACTGGCTGCTGTTCACGCCCAAGGGCCGGCTGCGCTGGATCGACGCGGTGAAGTGGCTGTCGGTTCCGCTCGTCTACATCGTCTGGACCACGATCCACGGCTATGCCTCGGGCTGGTGGCCGTACTGGTTCGTGGACCTGCCCGCGCTGGGCCTGGCGAAGGCCGCCTTCTGGTTCGCGGCCATGCTGGCCCTGTTCCTCGTCGTCGGCCTGATCATCGTGGCGATCGACCGCACCATCGGACGACGTGACAGGACGCGCGTCGCCGCTTAAGCGAAGCCATGGCCTACAAATCGCTGCGCGACTTCATCGACATCCTCGAAGCCGAGGGCGAGCTGGTGCGCGTCAGCGAACCCGTCTCGACCCACCTGGAGATGACCGAGATCCAGACCCGCCTCCTCCGGAACGGCGGCCCGGCGGTGATCTTCGAGAAGCCGGTCATGCCCGACGGCTCGATCAGCCCCATCCCCTGCCTGGCCAACCTGTTCGGCACGGTGAAGCGCGTGGCCATGGGCGTGACGCTGGAGAAGAAGAGCCGCACCACCGCCGCCGAGCTGCGCGAGGTCGGCGAACTGCTGGCCTTCCTGCGGAACCCGACGCCGCCGCGCGGTCTGGGCGACGCCATGGAGATGCTGCCGCTGGCCCAGACGGTGATGGCCATGCGGCCCAAGGTCGTGAAGACCGCGCCGGTGCAGCAGGTCGTGCTGAAAGGCGACCAGATCGATCTGACCAGCCTGCCGATCCAGGGCTGCTGGCCGGGCGAGCCCGCGCCGCTGATCACCTGGGGCCTGGTCGTCACCAAGGGGCCGTCCCAGGCGCGCGAGGACGACTTCAACCTCGGCATCTACCGCATGCAGGTGCTGGGCAAGGACAAGGCCATCATGCGCTGGCTGGCGCACCGCGGCGGCGCCCAGCACTACGCCCGGCACAAGAAGGCCGGATCGAAGGAACCCCTGCCCTGCGCGGTCGTGCTCGGCGCCGACCCGGGCACCATTCTGGCCGCCGTGACGCCGGTGCCGGACACCCTGTCGGAATACCAGTTCGCCGGCCTGCTGCGCGGCGCCAAGGCCGAGCTCGTCCCCTGCAAGACCGTGCCGCTGATGGTCCCGGCCAACGCCGAGATCGTGCTGGAAGGCCATGTCCTGCTGGACGAGCACGCGGCGGAGGGCCCCTACGGCGACCACACGGGCTACTACAACTCGGTCGAGACCTTCCCGGTGTTCCAGGTGACGGCCATCACCATGCGCCGCGACCCGATCTATTTGACCACCTTCACCGGCCGTCCGCCGGACGAGCCCTCGGTGCTGGGCGAGGCGCTGAACGAGGTCTTCATCCCCCTGCTGCGCCAGCAGTTCCCCGAGATCACCGACTTCTGGCTGCCGCCCGAGGGCTGTTCCTACCGGATCGCCGTGGTGTCGATGAAGAAGGCCTACCCCGGCCACGCCAAGCGGGTGATGCTGGGCGTCTGGAGCTATCTGCGCCAGTTCATGTACACCAAGTGGGTCATTGTCGTGGACGACGACATCGACGCCCGCGACTGGAAACAGGTCATGTGGGCCATCTCGACCAAGATGGATCCGGCGCGCGACATCACGCTGATCGAGAACACCCCGATCGACTATCTGGACTTCGCCAGCCCTGAGAGCGGGCTGGGCTCCAAGATCGGTCTGGACGCCACCGACAAGTGGGAGCCGGAGACCAAGCGCGAATGGGGCGAGGAGATTCGCATGGAGCCGGACGTGGTCGACCGCGTGTCGGAGATGTGGAGCCGTCTGGGACTGCCCGGGGACGGAACGCCGATCTGGAAATAGCCGTGTGTTGCAGCGATGACGCGATCGTTTCCGGAATGTGTCGAAAAATCGCTTTTCAGATGACGAAACGGTAATCTAGAAACAGGGTCAGTGATCTTCCCGGAGGCCCATCCATGAAACACGCTCTCGTCGCCGCCCTGGCCCTCGCTCTCGCGACGCCGGTGGTCACCATCCCCGCCCCCGCCGACGCCCAGGTGCTGACCGGCCGCCATAGCGCGCGCGCCTCGCGCCCGCGCCGCGCCGCGCCGCCGCGCCTGTCGCAGGCCGAGCAGCAGCAGCTCTGGGAAGCCCAGGACCTGGTCACCGACCTGAACGCCACGATCGAATCCCTGCAGGCCGACGGCGCCGCCGCAGGCGGCCTGACCGATGCGCAACGCGCCGAGATCGACGGCCACACCACGCGCCGCAACGAGGCCCAGGCTACCGTTGATCGCCTGGTCGCCAAGCGGAACGGCTGAGCCTCCGGCTTCAGCATACGAAATCAGACGGGCGGCGATGATCTCATCGTCGCCCGTTTTTCGTTCTGGAGCCTTTCCAAGGGGTGACGCGGGACCGGCGGGCTCATAGGGTCGCGCTTCGCCGGTCGGGGGGTCCATGAGCGCGTTCGAGTTCTTCTTCAGCTTCTATGGCCTGGTGCTGGGCCTCTCGGTGACCGTGATCGCCACCGGATTGGCCACCGCCATCCAGCATCGCAAGCGAATCCGGATCGGCTGGCTGACCCCGCTGCTGGCGTTGTTCGTCGGGCTCGATGTCGCCAGCTTCTGGGACTTCGCCTGGACCAATTTCCGCGACCTGCCGTTCAGCTACGGCCTGCTGATCGTCGGCCTGGCCATCGCCCTGATCTACTTCATCGCCGCGTCGCTGGTCTTCCCGCACGCCATCGAGGACGACCTGTCGCTGGACGATCATTTCTGGGCCAACAAGAAGCTCGTCCTGCTGCTGACCACGGCCGCCAATATCGCCGCGCTCATCGTCGCCGCGCCGATCCTGCTGGCGGCGCCCGCCGGCTCCTTGCTGATCGCCAACTACGCCGTGACCCTGACCGCCTATATCGCCCTGGTGATCCCGGCCGCCTTCGTCCGGAACAAGGCGGCGTTCGCGACCCTGACGGGGATCCACATCGCCATCTATCTGGTGCTGGGCGCCGCCTCGGCCGCCTTCCCCAACTCCTCGGAACAGATGCTTGAGGCCATGAACGCCGGGGAGGCGGCCGCCTCGGCGACGGCGCCCGCGAAATGAGCGCCTTCGAGTTCTTCTTCAGCTTCTACGGCCTGCTGCTGGGCCTCTCGGTGGCCGAACTGGTCGGCGGCTTCGCCCGCATCCTGCAGGAGCGGGAACGGGTGCGCTTCGGCTGGCTGACCCCGCTGCTGGCGACCTTCGTGGCGCTGGATGTGGCGACGTTCTGGAACCAGGCCTGGGTCATCTTCCGCGGCGCGCCGTTCAGCCAAGCCCTGCTGATCGCCGGCCTGATCATCGCCGCCACCTTCTACGTCGCCGCCAGCATGACCTTCCCCCGCGTGTCCGCCGAGGGTCATCACGAGCGGATCGATCTGGATGAGCATTTCTGGAAGTCCCGGCGGCTGGTCTTCGGCTGCATCATGACCGCCAACCTCATCGTCGGTCTGCTGTTCCTGGGCCTTATGGCCGCGAACGAGGGTTTCGCCGCCCTGTCGACGACGCGGCTGTGGGTCGGTTTCGGCATCTTCTTCACCACAACCGCCGTCGCCGCCTTCGCGCCGTGGCGACGGGCCGTGATCGGCGCCCTGCTGATCGTTCTGGCCTACAGCCTGTGGACGCTGTCGATGTCCGCCATTCACCTGCTGTCCAGCGGCGCCTGGTCGCCCGCGCTGGGGGTGACGGGCTGACGCCCGGATCGCTTGCCGCCGTTCAGCATTTGGTCGAGGAAGCATCATGCGCACCCCCCTTCTGATCGCAGCCGCCCTTCTGTTCGCGAGTCCCGCCATGTCCCAGTCTGTCCCCAACGCCGCGCCGTGGGATCAACCCTTCCTGCCGCCGGCGCCGGAGTGGAACGGCGCCAGCCGCGACCTGCTGCGCGCCGCCTCGGACCCGTGGGTCACGGCCTTCGAGGCCGACGCCGCCCATGACTTCAGCCCGACCTACGCCGACACCCGCGCCTGGTTCGACCGCCTGGATGCCGCCTCGGACCTGATCCGCATCGAGCAGTTCGGCGTCTCGCCGGAAGGCCGGCCGATCTACGCCGTCATCGCTTCGAAGGACGGCGCGCGCTTCGATCCGTCCAAGCCGGTGCTGCTGGCGCAGGCCGGCATCCATCCGGGCGAGATCGACGGCAAGGACGCGGGCATGATGCTGCTTCGCGACATCGCCTTCTACGGCAAGGACGACCTGCTGGACCGGGTCAACCTGATCCTGATCCCCATCCTGTCGGTTGATGGGCACGAGCGGGCCAGCGCCTACAGCCGCCCGAACCAACGGGGACCGCGCATTCAGGGCTGGCGCAACACGGCGACCAACCAGAACCTGAACCGCGACTACCTGAAGCTGGACCAGCCCGAGATGCGGGCGGTGCGCGGCCTGATCGTGAAGTACCGGCCCGACCTGTACGTCGACATCCACGTCACCGACGGCATGGATTACCAGTACGACGTCACCTACGGCTACAACGGCGAGGACGGGGTCTATTCCCGTTCGCCCGCCACGGCGCTGTGGCTGGATAACGCCTTCAAGCCGGCGATGAACGCGGCGCTCGAGGCGCGCGGCCATATCCCCGGCGAACTGGTCTTCGGCATCGACGACCAGAACCCGCGCGCCGGCCTGTCGGACGGCGGCCTGGGCGAGCGCTTCTCGAACGGCTGGGGCTCGGCGGCCCACGTCCCGACCATCCTGATCGAGAACCACAGCCTCAAACCGCACGAACAGCGCGTGCTGGGCACCTATGTCTTCCTCGAACAGGCCCTGAAGCTGCTGGCGAGCGACGGCCGGGACCTGCGCGCCGCGATCACCGCCGACAGCGCCCTGCGTCCGGCCGAGATCCCCGCCAACTTCGTCCAGAACGACCAGCCGACCGTGACCCGCCCGTTCAAGGGCATCACCTATGAAACCTATGACAGCCCGGCGTCGGGCCGCCGCGAAATCCGTTGGCTGGGCCAGGCCGATCCCGCGCTGTGGCAGCTGCCGTTCTACACCTCGCATCCGACGCTGACCCTGCGCCGGCCCGAAGCCTATTGGGTGCCGTCGTACCGGACGGACATCATCGAGCGCCTGCGCGTCCACGGCGTGACGATGGAGACCCTGACCGCGCCGCGCACCGTGCCGGTGGAGATGCTGCGCCTCGACGATCCGAAGGTCGGCGCCCGCGCCAACGAAGGCCATGTTCCGGTGACCGTGACCTCGGTCACGCCCGAGCGCCGCGACTGGACCTTCCCGATCGGCTCGGTGCGCGTCCCGACCGACCAGCCGCTGGGCGACATCGTCGTCCTGCTGCTGGAGCCGCAGTCGTCGGAAAGCTTCTTCGCCTGGGGCCTGTTCCCCGAGGTGCTGAGCCGCGTCGAATACATCGAGGGCTACGCCATCGCCCCGCTGGCCGAGCGGATGATGGCCGCCGATCCGGCCCTGAAGGCCGAGTTCGAGGCCAAGCTGGCCGCCGAGCCGGACTTCGCCGCCAACGGCGACGCCCGTTTGCAGTGGTTCTATGAACGAACCCCGTTCTATGATGACCACTACCGCCTCTATCCGGTGGCGCGCGAGAACTGAGGGGCGATTCCATGAGCATCGAACAGGCGCTGGCCTTCCATACCGAGGCCTTCCGGGCGGTTGCGCTCTGGACCGGCCTCTCGCTGCTGTTCGTCCTGTTCCTGTCGATGCGGATCAGCGCCGGACGGCGCAAGCTCAAGGTCTCGGTCGGAGACGGCGGCCACGCCGAGCTGACCACGACCACCCGCGCTTTCGGCAACGCCATCGAATACATCCCGGTGGCGCTGGTCTCGCTGGCCGTGGTGGCGGTCTTCTACAGCGCGCCTGTCGTGCACGTGCTGGGCGGTTCATTCTTCCTCGGCCGGGTGCTCCATGCCTGGGGCATGGCGCAGGAGAAGCAGCCCGCCGCCGGACGCATGTTCGGCATGATCCTGACCTACCTGCCCTTCCTGGCCTCGGCGGGGCTGCTGATCTTCGCCGCCGCCTTCTGACGGCGGTTGCGCCCCGGCGGAGGCCCGGCCATATCGGGGCATGACCTCCCCGCGTGACGCCGCCGCCTCCGACATCCTGCCCGACCTCGTCGCCGCCGCCCTGAAGGCCGGGGCGGACGCCGCCGAGGCGGTGTCCTCGGAGCGCGCCTCCCTGTCCATCGGCGTGCGCAACGGCGCGCTGGAGGATGTGGAGCGCGAGGAGAGCCGCGACCTCGGCCTGCGGGTCTTCATCGGCAGGCGTCAGGCGACCGTCTCGGCCTCGGACCTGTCGGACAAGACCCGCGCCCGGTTGGTTGAGCGCGCCGTCGCCATGGCGCGCCTCGCGCCGGAAGACCCCTACGCCGGACTGGCCCCGCAGGATTGCCTCGCCAAGGGCCCCTTCCCCGATCTGGACCTCTACGACCCGACCGAGCGCAGCGCCGCCGATCTGGAAGCCGCCGCCGCCGAAGCCGAGGCCGCCGCGCTGGCGGTCGAGGGCGTCGCCCGTTCGGAGGGCGGTCACGCCGCCGCCTCGTCCAGCCGCTGGCGTCTGGTCACCTCGCACGGCTTCGACGGCGCCTATCAGGGCTCGGCCTTCTCGCTGGGCGTCGGCGTCATCGCCGAGAAGGACGGGGCCATGGAGCGGGGCGGAGAGCACCGCGCCGTCCGCCACCTGTCCGACCTGCCCTCGGCCGACTCCATCGGCGCCTATGCGGGCAAGCGGGCCGTCGAACGCACCGGTCCGCGCAAGATCGCCTCGACCACCGCCCCGGTGATCTTCGAGAACCGCGTGGCGACCCAGGTGCTGTCGCCCCTGCTGGGCGCCATTTCCGGCGCCTCCATCGCGCGCGGCACCTCCTTCCTGAAGGACCGGCTCGGCCAACGGATCCTGCCCGAGGGCGTGCGCCTGATCGACGATCCCTTCCGCCCGCGCGGCCTCGGCTCGACCCCGTTCGACGACGAGGGCGTGGCCGTAAGCCGGCAATCCATCATCGACGACGGCGTCCTGACCACCTGGCTGCTGAACAGCAGCGCGGCGGCCCAGCTGGGCCTGGCCTCGACCGGCCACGCCTCGCGCGGCCTCGCCGGTCCGCCCGGCGTCTCGACCCACAACCTGCATCTGGAGCCGGGCGAGCAGGACCTGGACGGCCTGATGGGCCAGGCGGGGACCGGCCTGCTGATCACCTCGATGTTCGGCCCCTCGCTGAACGGCAACACCGGCGACTGGTCCGCCGGGGTGTCGGGCTTCTGGTTCGAGAACGGACGACGCGCCTATCCGGTCAGCGAAGTCACCGTCGCGGGCAATCTGAAGGACCTGTGGGCGCGCCTGGTCCCCGGCTCCGACCTGGAGTTCCGCAGCAGCTTCAACAGTCCGTCCCTACTGTTCGACGGCGTCGCCATCGCGGGCAAATGACGGATTTCGCCACCGATCTCGAGCTGATCCGCGACGCGGCCCTCGCCGCCGGCGAGCTGGCCCTGTCCGAGCGCGAGCGGGGGCTGAAGATCTGGTCCAAGTCCGGCGGTTCGCCCGTCACCTCGGCCGATCTGGCCGTCGACCAGTTGCTGCGCGCCCGCCTGCTGTCGGCCCGTCCGGACTACGGCTGGCTGTCCGAGGAGACCGCCGACAGCGCCGAGCGACTGTCGAAGCGGCGCATCTTCGTGGTCGATCCGATCGACGGCACCGTGGCCTATATGAAGGACAAGCCGTGGTGGTGCATTCCCATCGCCGTGGTCGAGGACGGCCGACCGGTCGCCGCGGTCATTCACGCCCCCATGCTGAACGAGACCTTCGTCGCCACCCTGGGCGGCGGCGCGTCCCTGAACGGGCGGACGATCACGGCCTCGGACACCACCGACCTGGACGACGCCTCGGTGCTGGCCGACGCCCGGCTGATGGAGGGACCGCACTGGCCGGAGCCCTGGCCCGCCATGCGCTACGAGAAGCGCAACGCCCTGGCCTATCGCATGGCGCTGGTCGCCGCGGGCGCGTTTGACGCGGCCATCGCCCTGACGCCCAAATGGGACTGGGACGTCTGCGCCGGCGCCCTGATCGCGGAAGAAGCCGGGGCGAAAGTCAGCGACCATCACGGCGGCCTGTGGCGCTTCAACCAGCCCGATCCGCGACAAACCAGCCTGATCTGCTCCGCCCCGGCCCTTCACCCGTTGATCGTGCGGCGGACAGCGCCTATTCCGCTCGCGCCGCGCTGATCCGCCTCTTTCAGGTCATTTCAACCTGCAAATGGGACGGTGAACCCCACAGACGCCCTCCTCCGGGATACGAACATGACCGCCGAAACCGAAAACCAGCTGCTGCACATCGTCATCGGCGGCGAGCTGCGCCATCTGGACGCCCCGGTGTTCCGCGACCTGTCCAAGGTCGAATTCGTCGGCGCCTTCCCGAACTACGAGGAAGCCCGCAAGGCCTGGAAGGCCAAGGCCCAAGCCACGGTCGACAACGCCCACATGCGCTACTTCATCCTGCACGCCCACCGGATGATCGATCCGCGCGGCGACGCCCACGAGCACTGACCGCGCGCCTGGGCCCTGACGGGAACCGGGGCCGTCGCTCGAACGCTCTGTCCGTGACAGTCACGTTGACGGAGGATCGCCCGTGAACACTCTTCTGATCGTGCTGGTGCTCGGCGCCATCGCCGTCGGCATCGTCGTGTGGGTCACGCGTCGCAAGCCGGATGCCAACAGCAACGCCCCGCGAGAGTCCGACACCGCCTGGAACGACCCGGTGACGCCCGCGTCGCCGGATGATACCAAACACCCATGACCCTGTTCGGTCGCACTCTCGGCGCTGAGGAAATCAGCGCCCTGGTCTTCATGCTCATGGCGTTGGTGCTGTGGACCATGTCCCTGCGCGGCGAGATGCGGTGGACGCGGTGGTTCAGGAACTGGGAAGCCGACCGCAAGGCGCGGCGCGACGCCGAACTGGCTTCGGAGCGCGGCGAAAGCCCTCCGCCGTCCCCCCAAGGACCGCGCGGCCCCTGGAGCTGAGGCCCTACTCCCGCCGCAGCAGCTTCTCGGTCAGCAGGGTGCCCCACCACTGGCCCTTGAACTCGGACCGGATCGCCTTCGGATCATAGGCCGGGCTGTCGATCCACTCCAGGAAGCTGACGCCCGTGGGCTCGACCTCCTTGAGGTATTTCTCCAGCGTGTAGTCCAGCACCCCGGTCAGCCCCTCGCGGTGGTGCAGGTATTTCTTGTCGAGCTGCTTGATCGCTTCCGAGATGGGTTCGCCCAGATGGAAGTGGCGATAGAAGACCGCCATCATCCCGGCCCGGTCCGCCCCCGACTTGCAGTGGATCAGCACCGGATATTCGATCGTCTCGAACAGCCCCTTCGCCCGGCGGATGCGGTCGGGCTGCGGCGGATCCCGGCTGTCCAGCGGCGCGTCGATCAGGGTCAGGCCCAGCCGCTCGCAGGCGTCCTTCTCCAGCGCGTAATAGGCTTCGTCCCGCGCCCCGCGCAGGTTGATGACCGTCTTGATCCCCTGCGACTTCCACCAGGCCAGCTGACGCGGCGACGGCTGGTTTGTCCGCACCAGATCCGGCCCCAGCCAGTGGGCGTTCATGAACCACCGCCTCAGGAAGGCGTGGTCCTTCCAGACATAGTCCCACTTCGCCCTGAAGCGGCCGGCGGCGGAGGAGAGGTCGTAGCGGGACATCAGGGGGAGATAGAGGGTCGCGGGGGCCGCGTCATCCCAAAGGCTAGGGCGCCGGGATTACGTTTTCCGGCGACGGTGCATCATAGCGTAGCGGCGCCGTCACGGGCGCGGCATAGTAGGCGAACGCCCAAAAAATGAGGAAGCCGACGACTAACCCCGCGATCAGGTAGCCGGCGACCTTTCCGACGCCCCGCACGATGCGCTTCCTGGCCATCCCGCCCCTCCCGTTTCGCAGGCTATTGGAACCAGTGGATCGTCGACACTTCAAGTGGGAGCGCGATCACGCCATCCCCGCTTGACTTCCTCCCCCCGTCGTCCGACCTCGGACCGATGACGACGCCTGCCCCCGCGACCGACGAGAAAGAGCCGCTGCGCCCGCTGCTGGCGCGCATCTGGCGCGACTACCTCTCGCACCACCGGACGCCGCTGTTCCTGTCCATCCTCTGCGCGGCCGTCGTCGGCGTCATGGCCGCCACCGTCCTGCAACTGCTGCAGCCCGCCGTCGACGGACTGTTCCTGGGCAAGCCGGTCACCATCTGGCGCGTCTTCACCATCCCGCCCGAACAGGCTCTGGTCAGCATTCCGCTGATCATCATCGGCGCGGGCGTCATCTGGACCATCGCGGCCCTGGGCCAGGCGGCTCTGGTCAACCGGCTGGGTCACGGCATCGTCGGCGACATCCAGGTGCGCCTGTTCGGCGCCATGATCCGCGCCGACCTGGCCCGCCTGCGCAGCCAGCACTCCGGCGGTTTCGTGTCCTCGGTGCTGTTCGACGCCAACATGGTGCGCGAGGCCTTCACCAACGGCGTGGTCAACTACACCCAGCACGCCCTGACCCTGATCGCGGTGATCGGCTACATGGCCTGGACCGACTGGCGGCTGACCCTGATCGTCCTGCTGGGCGCGCCGGTCATCGCCCTTGTCATTCGCCGTTTCGGCAAGCGGGTGCGCAAGGCCACGACCGGCGCCATGGTCGAGACGTCCAACCTCTCCACCGCCCTGATGGAGAACCTGGACGGCGTTCGCCTCATCAAGATCGAGAACCGCGAGGCCGCCGAGGAGGCCCGGGTGGGCGAGGTCGTCGCCCGCCGCCAGCGCCATGTCATCAAGTCCGCCGACAGCCGCGCCTTCGCCGGTCCCTTCTCCAACCTCGTCGCCATGGTCATCGTCGCCGCCGTCATGGCCTACGCCGGCTGGCAGGCGCGTCAGGGCCAGATGACGGTCGGCGCGTTCGCCGCCTACATCGGCCTGCTGATGTCCGCCGGCCAGTCGCTGCGCCAGGTCACCAACCTGCAGACCGTCATGGCCGAGGGCCTGACCGCCGCCCGTCGCCTGTTCGCCTCGCTCGACATCGAACCCGAGATCCGTGAGGCGCCCGACGCCGCGCCGCTGGAGACCGGCCCGGTCACCGTCGCCTTTGACCACGTCAGCTTCGCCTACGCCCCCGCGGCCGACGGCGGCGCACCGACCCTGTCGGACGTCTCTCTGTCGGTGAAGCCCGGCGAGACCGTGGCCCTGGTCGGCCCGTCCGGTGGCGGCAAGTCGACGATCCTGTCGCTGCTGCCCCGCTTCTACGACGTCACATCGGGCGCCGTGACCATCAACGGCCGCGACATCCGCGAGCTCAAACTGCACGACCTGCGCACCCATATCGCCCTGGTCACGCAGGAACCCTTCCTGTTTGACGACACCATCGCCGCCAACATCGCCTATGGCCGCCCCGGGGCCTCGCAGGACGAGATCGAGGCCGCCGCCGCCTCGGCCGCCGCCCATGACTTCATCACCGCCCTGCCCGAGGGTTATCTGACCCGGGCCGGCGAGGCGGGCCTGCGCCTGTCCGGCGGCCAACGCCAGCGGATCGCCATCGCCCGCGCCTTCCTGAAGGACGCGCCGATCCTGCTGCTGGACGAGGCCACCTCGGCGCTGGACACGGAGAGCGAGGCCCTGGTGCAGGTCGCGCTGGAGCGGCTGATGGAGGGCCGCGCCACCCTGATGATCGCCCACCGCCTGTCGACCGTCCGCAACGCCGACCGCATCTATGTCATCGACGCCGGCAAGGTGGTCGAGACCGGCAGCCACGCGGCGCTGGTGAAGAAGGGCGGCCTGTACGCCCGCCTGGCGCGGCAGCAGTCTCTGGACAGCGATCCGGTCTCCGTGGCGAGCGTTTCATGAGGCCGCTGCGCAACCCGGTCGTCCAGGCGTTCTTCGCCTGGGCCCTGGCGTGGTGGATGCGGTTCTGCTTCGCCACCATCCGCTGGACGCACCAGAACGAAGGCGTGGCCGAGGCCATATGGAAACAGGGCGGCGGCGTGCTGTGCGCCTTCTGGCATTCGCGCATCAGCCTGAGCCCCGCCAGCTGGCCCCTGGACCGCGCTCAACCGGTCAAGGGCCTGGTTTCCCTGTCGCCCGACGGCCAGTTCATCGCCCGGGCGATGGCGCTTCTGGGCATCCCCGCCGTGCGCGGCTCGTCCGCCAACAAGGACAAGGCGGACCGCGCCAAGGGCGGCACCCAGGCCCTGCGTGACGGCCTGCGCCAGCTGAAGGTCGGCGCCTTGGCGGTCACCCCCGACGGTCCGCGCGGCCCGGCCCGGCAGATGGCCGAGGGCCTGCCCCTGCTGGCCAAGCTGTCGGGGGCGCCGACCCTGCTCATCGGCATCTCCTGCAATCCGGCCATCCGTCTGAACAGCTGGGACAAGGCCGTCCTGCCGCTGCCCTTCGGCAAGGGGGCCATCGTCTGGGACGTGGCCGACTATCCGGAAGGCGCCGACGTGGCCGATGTCGCCTTCGCCTGGGCCGAGCGCCTGGACGCCGTCGAGGCCGAGGCCGACGCCATCACCGGCCTGAAGCGGGTCTGACGTGAGCCCCGCCCTGATCCTCTACCGGCTCCTGACCCGGATGCTGGAGCCGCTGGCCCCCCGCCTGCTCGACGGTCGGGCGAAGAAGGGCAAGGAGGACCCCGTCCGCGTCGATGAACGCCTGGGCCTGACCCGGGTCCCCCGTCCCGACGGCGAGGTGGTCTGGCTGCACGGCGTCAGTGTCGGCGAGACCCTGTCCCTGCTGCCCGTGGTCGCCAAGCTGCGCGCCACGCGCCCGGACCTGAACCTGCTCGTCACCTCCGGCACCCTGACCTCGGCCGCCCTGCTGGCGCACCGTCTGCCCGAAGGCGTGATCCACCAGTTCGCCCCCGTCGACGCGCCGGGCGCGGTCGACGCCTTCCTGACCCACTGGAAACCCGTGGTCGGCGTCTTCGTCGAAAGCGAGCTTTGGCCGAACCTGATCCTCGAATCCCGCCGCCGGGGCGTGAAGCTGGTGCTGGCCAGCGCCCGGATCACCGAGAAGACGGTCGCCGGCTGGCGGCGCTTCCCCGCGGCGGCGCGCGAGATCCTGTCGGCCTTCGACGTGATCCTGCCGCAGGACGGCGTTTCCGCCGACCGGCTGGAGAGCCTGGGCGCCCGTATCGACGGCCATGTGAACCTCAAGCTGGCGGGCGAGGCCCCGCCGCATGACGGCGCGGCCTTCACCAAGCTGAGCGCCGCCATCGGGGACCGGCCCGTGGTCGTGGCCGCCAGCACCCACGACGGCGAGGAGATCGCCATCGTCCGCGCCCTGGACAAGCTGGCCGACCGGCTGTGCCTGATCCTGATCCCGCGCCATCCGGAGCGCAGCGCCGCCATCGCCGCCGCCCTGACCCGCGACGGCTACCGCTTCGCCCTGCGCTCGCAGGGACGTCAGCCGGACAACGACACCGACCTGTATGTCGCCGACACCCTGGGCGAGATGGGCCTGTTCCTGCGGCTGGCCGACGTGGTCGTCATGGGCGGCAGCTTCTCGGCGGCGCTCGAGAAGCCCCCCGTCGGCGGCCACAACCCGCTGGAGCCCGCGCGGCTGGGCAAGCCGGCCGTCACCGGCCCGGACATGACCAACTGGGCCGCCATCACCGAGGCGCTGGTCGAGGCCGGCGGCCTGCAGATCGTGGCCGCGCCCTGGGACCTGCCCGCCGCGCTCACGCCCCTGCTGGCCGACGAAAAGGCCGCCCGGGCCATGGGCGACCGCGGCCGTCGCGCCGCCGCCGAGGCCGGGTCCGGGCTGGAACGGCTGATCGAGGCGATGCATCCCCTGCTGCCGCCGAAGCGGAGCCGGCGATGAGCCTGAGCACGCCGAAATGGTGGTATCTGCGCGACCGCAAGCATGCGGCCATGACGCGGATGCTGCTCAAGCCGCTGTCGTGGATTTGGGCCGGAGTGACGGCCAACCGCATCGCCCGCGCCACGCCGGTCGATGCGGGCGTGCCGGTCATCTCCGTCGGCAATCTGACCGTGGGCGGATCGGGCAAGACGCCGGTCGCCCGCGAGGTCCTGCGGCTGCTGCGGCTGTCCGGCGTCGAGGCCCACGCCCTGTCGCGCGGCTACGGTGGAAAGCTGGAAGGCCCGATCCGGGTCGACCTGGACCTCCACACCGCCGCCGAAGTGGGCGATGAGCCGCTGATGCTCGCGCTGGCCAGCCCCGCCTGGATCGCCCGCGACCGCGTGGCCGGCGCCAAGGCGGCCGCCGCCGCGGGCGCAAAGGCTCTCGTGTTGGATGACGGACACCAGAACCCGGCCTTGAAGAAGACCCTCAGCCTGATCGTGGTGGACGGCGAGACCCGCGACGACGAATGGCCCTTCGGCGACGGCTCGGTCTTCCCCTCCGGTCCGATGCGCGAGCCGCTGAAGGCCGGTCTGGCCCGCGCCGACGCCGTGATCGTCCTGATGCCGTCCGATCTGGCCGAGCCCGATCCGGAACTGCTGGAGACCTTCGGCGCCCTGCCCGTCTTCATCGCCCGGCTGCAGCCCGCCGGTCCGCCGCCGTCCGGACCGCTGGTCGGCTTCGCCGGCATCGCCAAGCCGTGGAAGGTCGAGCGCTCGCTGAAGGCCGCCGGCGCCGATCTGGCCGACTTCGCCCCCTTCCCCGACCACGCCGCCTTCAAGACCGAGGATCTCCGCTTCCTCGCCGACCGCGCGGAACAGTTCGGCGCGACCCTGGTGACCACCGAGAAGGACTGGTCCCGTCTGCCCCCTGAATGGCGGACGCGGGTGACCTCTTGGCCGGTGAAGGCTGCGTTCGAGGACGAAGCGGGGTTCCTCCACCTGCTGCGCGGCGAGGGCTGAGCGGAACAGTCCCGACGCCCGTGTGTTCGACACGGGATTACGGAGGGAGAGCCGCATGCGCCGCCTGATGATCCTCGCCGCCCTGACCACCCTGGGGGCCGCCGCCGCGGGCTGCGCCACCACCGACGGCTACGCCTCGGCCTGCGAGCGCGACTACGCCCGGAACCGGGACTATGCGAGGGCCAGCGGCGCGGCCCTGGGAGCCCTGGCAGGGGCGGCGATAGACAAGGAGAATCCCGAGCGTGGCGCGGCCATCGGCGCGCTGGCGGGCGGCCTGCTGGGCAACCAGTTGTCGGCGGAGGACGATCCCTGCGGCTATGGCTTCGGCGGCTACAACCGGGACCGTCGCTATGGGACCGAGCGGGTCTACTGGCGGGACAACCACCGCCCCTATCCGCGCTATTGAATCCTAGCCGAACCGGCGGCGCTGCTCGGCGCTGCGCAGGGTGGAGCGCAGGAACTCGGCGGGCGGATCGGTCTCGGCCAGCACGGCTTCCTTGATGGCGCGAGGCTCGCCGAACAGGTGGCCCTGGCCCATGGAAACGTCCAGTTCGAGGATGTCGACGATCTGGCGCTCGCTCTCGCACTTCTCGGCGATGACCTCGATGCCGTAGCGCCGGGTCAGGCCCGCGAAGTCGGCGGCCTGAATGTCGCGCAGGGACGGCAGGGCCGGTCCGTTGTCGAGATCCAGAAGCTGTTCGATCAGCAGGTCGGCGGCGACCTTGAGGAACTTCACGTCCGAACGCTGCAGGTCGGCGAAGTCGAGGTCCAGCGTCTGGACCTTGTCGATCGAGAAGCGGAAGCCGAGGTCGGCCAACTTGGCCATGTTCCGGGCCTCGACGGCGCCGCGGGCGTCGAACACGGCCTGGCCCAGCTCGAAGATCAGGGCCTGGTTCAGGTCGCGGTTCTCGCTCAGGAAGTCGAGGAACTGCGGGAAGAAGGTCTCGTCGCCCAGCGAGGACAGGGCCACATTGCAGAAGACGCCGACCTTGCGGTCCTGACGGGCCAGGCGGCGCACGATCTGGGCGCAGCGGAACAGCAGCAGGTTGTCGATGGCGGGCACCAGCCCCTCGCCCTCGGCGACGGACAGATACTCGGCCGGCATCATCACCCGGTCGTCGGCGGCGCGCAGGCGGGTGAAGCTTTCGTAGAAGATGGTCCGGCGCTGCGGCAGGGAGACCACCGGCTGCAGGTAGAGGTCGACCCGGTTCTCGGCCAGGGCCTCGTGGATGGTCTGCAGCAGGACGTTGGACTGCTGGCGGTGACGCGCCTCGAACGGGCTGGCGGGGACCGGTTGCTGGACCCGCTCCTCGATGGAGACGCTCATCTGCTGGATCAGGGTCTCCAGCATGCGGACTTCGCCCGACAGCTGCTCGGTCGAGGTCAGGGCTCCGGCCTCGATGGCCTGGGCCAGTTCGGTCAGAGCGCCCTGGGTGGACTCCATCGCGTCGGCCAGCAGGCGGTGGGCCTCGCGGACCTGGTCGATTTCCTTCTTCAGGGCGGCGCGCTGAGTTCGTCCGACGACCAGGACGTGGATCGCCATCAGCAGGCCCGCGGTGCCGAAGCCGGCGGCCACGCCTGCGCCGCCGCCGAGACCCGCGCGCCACAGGAAGGCGCCGACGGTCATCGCCAGGAACAGGTAGCCGAAGAACAGAAAGCCGTTGGTTATGGCGCGCATGGGGTACGGAGTTTCCGCCTTCCCGGATGGAATCGCCCGAGTATCGGGGTATCACGGCAATACGCATAGGGTCCGAACACGGATTCTCCCCACGCTTTCGAGGTTAACGATGGAATTGTTCGACCTGACCGGCAAGGTCGCGGTGATCACCGGCTCCTCAAAGGGCATCGGCAAGGCGATCGCCGAGCGGATGGCCGAGCACGGCGCCAAGGTCGTGATCTCGTCGCGCAAGGCCGGCCCTTGTGACGAAGTGGCTCAAGCGCTGAACGCCAAGCACGGCGAGGGCACGGCCATCGCCGTCCCGGCCAACATCGCCTCGAAGGAAGAACTGCAGCGGCTGGTCGACGAGACCATCGCCGCCTTCGGCAAGATCGACATCCTGGTCTGCAACGCGGCGTCCAATCCCTACGCCGGGCCGATGGGCGGAATCACGGACGACCAGTTCCAGAAGATCTTCCACAACAACGTCCTGGCCAACCACTGGCTCATCCAGATGGTCGCGCCGCAGATGGTGGAGCGAAAGGACGGGGCCATTCTGGTGATCTCGTCGGTCGGCGGCCTGCGCGGCAACGCCCTGATCGGCGCCTACAACGTGTCCAAGGCGGCGGACATGCAGCTGGTGCGCAACCTGGCGGTCGAGTTCGGCCCGTCGAACGTGCGGGTCAACTGCATCGCGCCGGGCCTGATCCAGACCGACTTCGCCCGCTACCTGTGGGAGAACGAGGAAGTGCTGAAGGTCACCGTCGAGCCCAATCCGATGAAGCGCATCGGACAGCCGGACGAGATCGCGGGCACCGCCGTCTATCTGTGCAGCAAGGCGGCGGCCTATGTGACCGGCCAGACCCTGGTCGTAGACGGCGGGCTGACGATTGCCTGGTGACGGTCCCAAGGTGAGTTTCGGCCAGGACCTGGCCTGGCGGCTGGAAGGCGTGGCCTTCGCCGGCCTGATCGGCCTCATGCGACTGCTGGGGCTGACGCGGGCCTCCGCGGTCGGCGGCTGGCTGCTGAAAGCCCTGGGGCCGATGACCAGCACCCAGAAGACGGTGATGCGCAACCTGCGCATCGCCTTCCCGGACATGCCGCGGGCCGAGCGCGAGGCCCTGGCGACGGCCCAGTGGGAACAGACCGGCCGCACCTTCGCCGAGACCCTGGTGATGGATCAGCTGACCCCGGCGTCGGGACGGATCGAGATCGTCGGCATCGAGCGGCTGCACGCCATTCGCGACAGCGGCAGGCCGGCGGTGCTGGTCTCGGGCCACATGGCCAATATCGAGGTGATGGCGGCGGTGATCGTGGCGGCGGGCGTGCCCTGCCAGGTGACCTATCGCGCGGCCAACAACCCCTATGTCGACAAGCAGATCCGCGAGGCGCGGGCCCGCTACGGCGTGACCCTGTTCGCGCCCAAGGGCGGCGACGGCGCGCGCGAGCTGCTGGCCGGGATGGCGCGCGGCGAGTCCGTGGCGCTGATGAACGACCAGAAGTTCTCGGAAGGCCCCGAGGTGACCTTCTTCGGTCAGCCGGTGAACGCGGCGCCGGGGCCCAGCCGGCTGGCCCTGCGGTTCGGAACCTTCATCCAGCCGATGTCGGTGGTGCGCCTGCCGGGCGTGCGCTTCCGCGTGACGGCGCATGAACCGATCGAACTGGAGAAGACCGGCAACCGGTCGGGCGACATCGTCCGCGGCGTGCAGGCGATCACCACCTTCATCGAGGATCGGGTGCGCGAGCATCCGGTCGACTGGTTCTGGGTCCACAAGCGCTGGCCGCAGAAGGTCTATGACGCGCTGGCCGCCGAGCGCTAGACCATTTTTGCTTCAGGTCGGATCGACCTGAATCCAAAAAATGGTCCAGCATCAAACTGGAGCGAAATCTGAGCCGAGCCGGACTACGTCCAACTCGACCGATTTCGTTCTAGACCGCCTCAGACCTCGTGCGGCCGGTCCGTGGCGCGGCGCTTGGGCCCCTTGTCGTCGGCGCTCTGCACCCGGCGGCGGTCGGGCCCGAAATAGCCGTCGGTCTTCACGAACGGGCGTGGGCGGAAGATCACCGCCTGGATGCGGTCCAGAATGGCCTTGGCGGTGATCGGCTTGACCACGAACTCGTTCACCCCGGCGTCGCGCGCCTCGTAGACGCGCGTCTTCTCGGAATGGCCGGTCATCATGATGATCGGCAGATAGGGATTGGCGCTGTCGGGACTGTTGCGCACCAGGCGGGTGAACTCGACCCCGTCCAGCGGAAACATGTTGAAGTCGACGATGACCAGATCAACCGCATGGTCGCGCAGGATTTCGAGCGCGGCGGCGCCGTCGGCGGCCTCGCGCAGCTTGCGGATTCCGGCGGACTGAAGAACAGCGGAGGTGATCGCCCTCATGTGCTGGTTATCGTCAACCAGAAGAACCTGAAGGGCGGCGAGGGAAGACATGCAGGACAGCTTGGTGGAGACGGCCAAACCGTCGGCGTTCGCGACGTCTAGGGCCGGATTCGGCCCGCGTCTATCAGCGAACGCTGTTTCAACTTTAGCGTAAACGGCTAAGCTTGCTCAGGATTTGACCAGCAGCGACGGATCGAGGTTCCGATCGCGCCATTTCATGCGCCAGCACAGGTGGGGACCGGTCGCTCGCCCGGTCATGCCGACCCGCCCGATCAGATCGCCGCGCATCAGATCCTGCCCTTCCCGGACCTCCAGCCGCGACTGGTGCAGATAGGCGGTGATCAGGCCCTGACCGTGATCGATCAGGACCAGCCCGCCCTCGAAATGCAGCGACGGCTGGGCCAGGGTCACCCGGCCGGGCGCCGGCGCGCGAATGGCCGAGCCCTGCGGCGCGGCCAGGTCGATGCCGAAATGGGGCCGGGCGGGCGTGCCGTTCAGCACGCGCTGGGCGCCCCAGCGGCTGGTGATGCGGAAGCTCTCCAGCGGCCAGACGAAGCCGTCATGGAAGCCGTCCGCGTCGGTACGGCTGGCGAAGCCCTCGGTCTTGAGCAGAACCTCGTCCCGGATGCGGGCCAGCAGGGCCGGGTCCGAGGGCTCCACCGTCGCCGGCGGCAGGCCGTTGACCGCCGTGGAGGGGAAGGTCCCCGCCGCGATGGACAGCACCCGGCGGGCCGAGCGGCCGTCCGACCGGGCCTCGATCTCGACGCTGCCCGCCGCATCACGGTCGAAGCCGACGATGAACCAGCCGTCGGCCGAGGCGGCGGTCAGGGATTCGCCGTCGACGAAGACCAGCGCCCGCGGCCAGGTCCGGCCGATGGTGTGGCCGCCCTGTACGAAGCGGCCGGTCAGGTCGAGGTCGGAGCCCGTGGTCTGCGCGCGGGCGGCGCCGGCGGCCAGAAGCGCCGCGCTGCCGGCGAGCAGGCCGCGCCGGTCCAGCATCAGGGCTGCTGGCCCAGCCGCTGGAAGGCCTCCTCGGGGCCGGCGTAGGCTTCCTCAAGCCGGGCCGACCAGTACCGCAGGGTTTCCAGCGGGATCGGCTTTCCGGAGACGGCGCAGGTGACGACACGCCCAGGCTTCAGGACGGCGAATTCGCCATCGCCGTAGTGGAGCGTCGCCTGTTCACCGGGAGATTGGACCATGACGACAGCCTAGCTTGAGCGAACGGGAAGCGCCAAGGCCCTGGCCGACCCTGTCGGGCTAAAAACGCCGAATCCCGTCTTCCCGGCGCATCCGACGCGGATCAGCCGGAAAAAGTGCACTCGGAAAAAATGGAGTGCACATTGTGCACAAATTCGCCTGAGGCGGGGGAAATCGAACGGGCTCAACCGGAGCGTCGGGCGTGTTGATTGTCAAAGATCCGAGGACCGGCACCCTAGCAGGGGGATGCGTCGAATCTGGGCGTGGGGGTGATCCGAGGCTCCGCTCCACCGGTCATCCCGGCCGGAGCGCTGGAGACACGGCTAGAACAGATCGCCCTGCCCCGGAGCGGCGGGCTTGGGCTTCGCCGCCGGGCGCGGTTTGGGCTCCACGAGCGCCGGAGACGGGGAGGCCCCCTCCCCCTCTATCCGCGCGCCCTTCGATCCGTCGGCGAAGACTAGACGCACGGCCTGACCGTCGTGCAGCCCGGCCGCGGAGGCGATCATGGCCCCCTCTGCATCCTCCACACGGGCGAAGCCGGGCTTGGGCCGCTTCGGATCAAGGGTCGCCAGCGCCCGCGACAGGGCGGCCAGCCGGGTCTCATCCCGCTCAAGCCGGCGCGGCAGCAGCGGATCGAACCGCCCGGCGACGGCGGTCAGGCGATCCCGGCGCCGCTCGGTGGCGCGATCCAGCAGCCCCCGCGACAGGCGGGCTGAAACCGAGGCGTACTGCCGTTCGTGCACCGCGACATTGCGATGGAGGGCCGAGCCGAGGCGGCTTCCGGCGTGATCCAGCCGCTGCTGCGGCAGGGCCAGCAGGTCCTCGGGCCGGGCCGGCAGGCCGCGGGCGGCGGCGCGCAAGCGGGTGCGGCGGTCTTCCAGCAACCGTCCCCCGGCGCGGGCTAGGCGGCGCTCGAAATCGGCCACGGCGTACTGCAGGTCGGCCAGCACCGGGGTGGCGATCTCGGCGGCGCCGGTCGGCGTCGGCGCGCGGCGGTCCGAGACGAAGTCGATCAGGGTGGTGTCGGTTTCGTGCCCGACGGCCGAGATGATCGGGATGGAGGCGGCGGCGACCGTGCGGGCCAGCCCCTCGTCGTTGAAGCACCACAGGTCCTCGACCGAGCCGCCGCCCCGCGCGACGATGACCACGTCGGGACGCGGAACGGGGCCGTCAGGCGTCATCGCATCGAAGCCGCGAATGGCGTTGGCGACCTGGCCCGCCGCGGCGTCGCCCTGGACCACCACCGGCCAGACGATGACGCGGCACGGCCAGCGCTCGGCGATGCGGTGCAGGATGTCGCGGATCACCGCGCCGGTCGGGCTGGTGATGACGCCGACCGTGGCCGGGAAGGCGGGGATGGACTTCTTGCGCGCGGCCTCGAACAGCCCCTCGCCGGCCAGCCTAGTCTTCAGCCGCTCCAGCTGGGCCAGGAGGGCGCCGGCGCCGGCGGCCTCCATGCTCTCGATGACGATCTGGTACGACGAGCGGGCCGGATAGCTGGTGATCTTGCCGGTGACGATGACCTCCAGCCCCGACTCGGGCCGTACGCCGAGGCCCCGGACCGAGCCCTTCCAGATCACGCCGTCGATGGCGGCCTTGTCGTCCTTGAGCGTCAGATAGACGTGGCCCGAGGCGTGGTGGTTCACCTTGGAGATCTCGCCGCGCAGGCGGACATGGCCGAACCGGTCCTCCAGCGTGCGCTTCAGGGCGAACGACAGTTCCGAGACCGTCTGGGGCGGATTGTTGTCGCGCGGCGCCTGCGGTTCGTCCGCCGGGCCTTCGAAGACGTAGTCGTCGGTCATGGCGTCAGCCTAGCGAGGCGCGGAGCCGGGCGAAACTCAGAACCGCTTCGTCAGGCCGATGCTGATCACCCGACCGCGGGGATCGGCGGCGATCGGATCGTAGCCGAGCGCGAACTGGGCCAGCGGCGGGTCGGAATCCGCCACGTTCATGACGCCCAGCGAGAGGTCCAAGGCCGAAGAGAGGGCCCGCACGTACTGCAGGTCCACCGTGGTCCAGTGATCGATGGTCGGATCGGTGATGCCGCTGCGGTCATTGCGATAGCCGCCGGTGTAGTGGGCCAGGACGGTGATGGTGTCGCTCGGCCCCGACCAGCCGAGGGCGAACTCGCCCCGGTCCTGCGGCATCGACCGCGCGAGGGTGTTCAGATTGGTCGAGCCCAGGCCCGAGGTGGTCGGCGCGCCGGGCGCCAGGCGGATGTCGTAGCGGTTCACGTACGTCCACGTCGCCGAGGCCGAGAAGCGGCCGTCGAACAGGTCGCGTTCATAGCGGGCCGAGAGATCCAGCCCCTGGGTCTCGATGGAGGAGGCGTTGGCGAAGCGCAGGTCGACGAAGGTCAGGGCGCCGCCCGGCGCGCGGGTGACGCGGGCCTGCGCCGCCGTGCCTGTCAGGCCCGCCAGATCATCCGCCGTCGCGCGGTCGATGACGGCCTGGGCGGATTCCTTGACGATCAGGTTGGTGTAGTCGATCCGCCAGGCGTCGAGGCCGATTTGCAGGCCGCGAAGGGGCGTCCAGACCGCCCCCGCCGTCAGGGTCTCGGATTCCTCGGGCTTCAGATCGGGGTCGCCGATGGTCAGGGTGTTGACGAAGACGAAGGCGCCGCGATCAAAGACGGACGGCTGCGACGCCTGGGCGCCGGCCAGCGCATAGACGGACGGGTTGCGGAAGCCCTGTCCCCAGGAGGCGCGCAGGGTCAGGGCGTCGGCGACATCCCAGCGCACGGCCACGCGGGGGCTCAGCGCGCTCTCGCCGCCGTCATAGACCTCCTGCCGGGCGGCCAGCTGGGCCTCGATGGCGTCGCCGAGGCGGATGCGGGCCTCCGCGAAGGCCGAAAAGACTTCCTGGTCGCCGTCGAAGTCGGGCGAATAGCCTGCCGTCAGCAGCTCGCCCGCATTGACCAGATCGCTCCAGTCGTGGCGCAGGCCGCTGCGGCGATACTGCACGCCGAAAGCCAGGTCGGCCCCGCCGCCGGTCCAGTTCAGGGCCCGGCCGCTCGTCTGGGCGTCGACGGTGGTCAGGGTGGCCGCGCCGCGCAGGCCGGTCGAGCCGATCAGCCCTGCGACCAGCGTGGGGTCATTGGCCGAACCGGTGCGCAGGTAGGCGCTGCCGAACGGGTTGAAGTACCGGCAAGGTCCGGCGCCGGGCGTTCCCGTCGCCGGATTGCAGCCCGCGCCGCCCAGGCCGTTCAGGGCGTTCTGCAGGGCCGTGCCGATCACGTCGGGCTTGTCATAGGCGATGTGCTGGCGGCTGGAGGTCGCCGACAGGTCCCAGGTCCAGCCGCTCGCGAAGCGCCCGGCCAGGCCGCCCGCCAGACGCCAGGTCCGGTAGTCGAACTCGGCCTGGGACGCCCCGGCCTCGGCGCCCAGCAGACGCCCCCGGAACTGCACCGCCTCGCCGAACGGATTGTCCGGATGGGAGGCCGGCACGGTCAGGCTGCGGGCCAGGATGGGCAGGGACGGGCTCTGACGCGCGATGGTCTCGGTCGAGGACCAGGCGGCCTGCAGCCGGACATCCACCGCGCCCACCGTGCGGCGCCATCCGGCGAACAGCTGGGTGCGGGTCTCTTCCGGCGACAGGTCGAAGAAGTCCGAATAGTCGAGGCGGCAGAAGGCGTCGGTCGGACTGTTGCGGAAGGCGTGGGTGAAGGCGGGATTGGTGCAGTTCGGATCCGGCGCATAGGCGTTCGTGCTGGGCCGGAAGTAGGAGCCGGGCTGGCCGTAGCTGGTCACGGCCGTCCATGCGGCGCGGCCATAGGTCTGGGCCTGGGTGAAGGCGCGTTCGTCCGAGCCAAGCGCCGACCGATGCAGATGCGATGCCGCCAGCGTCAGGTCCCCGCCCGCGACCCGCAGGCCGCCCAACGCCTCGATCAGGGTCTCGTCCGCCCCGTCCATGAAACCGTACCGGACCCGCAGCTCGGGCTGGTCCACGCCGTCGCGGGTGATGAAGTTGACCACCCCGGCCACGGCGTCGGAGCCGTAGAGGGCCGAGGCGCCGTCCTTGAACGTCTCGATGCGCCGCAGCGCGATCAGGGGCACGAGGCTGTTGATGTCGACGAAGTTCGAGCCGTCGGCGGCCACGGCAGCGCTGGAGGTCCAGCGCAGGCCGTCGACCAGCACCAGGGTCGAGCCGAGACCGAGGTTGCGCAGGTTGAACTGGGCCGTGCCGGAGCTCTGCGGCTGGTTCAGCTGGTCCACGCGCGCTTCGGAGCCGGAGTTGGCGGTCAGCAGCTGAAGCACCTGGGCCGCGTCGGTGACGCCCGCTCGGTCCAGCGTCCGATGGTCCAGGATCTCGACCGGAGCCAGCTTTTGGGCCCCCGACAGGCGCGAGCCGGTGACGACGACCTCGTCCAGCGAGTCCGGCGCGGTCTGGGGCGCGGTCTGGGCTTGGGCGGCGCTGGCCAGGGCGCAGAATGCGGCTCCGGCGAGGAGGGCGAAGCGGCGGTCGGTACGAAGGGAATCGAACATGGTCGGGCGGTTTAGGTCGCCTTGGCCGCAAGGGACAGGGTGAAGCTTGACGCCACGGCAGGGGGAACGCCGTTCAGGTGTGGGTCGTTTGCGGATCATGCCCGCCGACCCGCCCGATACCGATCCTGGAGACGAGACGCCGCGCGAACGCGGCCTGCGCGAGCGGAGCGACACGCCCGCCGTCAGCCCGTGGGTGATCCTAGGCGGCATCTTGATGTTGGGCGGGCTGGTCTACGTCGTATCCGCCCTGCTTTGATCCCGAGGAGAGTTCCGATGATCCGCACCGCCCTTCTGAGCGCCGCCGCCGTGAGCCTGCTGGCCGTCGCCGCCTGCTCCGACAACACCACCGACGACGTGGTTCAGGCCCCCGCCCCGGGCGCCGCGCCCGCGCCCGTCACCGAGACCCGCGCCCAGACCGCCCAGACCACCGCCGCCCTCGCCTTCGGCATGACCCGCAAGGAGCTTGAGGACGCCGATCTGGTGTCTGCGAACTTCACCGACCTGGGCGATATCGAAACCCTGGTTCTGGACGCCTCGGGCGCGCTGACGCAGGTGGTGGTCGAGCTGGAAGGGCCAGGCGACCGCAAGGTGGCCCTGCCGATCGCCGACATCAGCCCGATCGCCCACGCCAACGGAACCGAGAAAAATTTGACCACCACTCTGAGCGCCGCGCAGCTGGCCGCGCTGCCCGAATGGACGCCTCCGCCGGCCGGTTAAGGTCGTTTGGCGCCGCTCGTGACTTGACCGCCTTCGCAGGTGCGGTCATTGCGCGGGCATGAATATCCTGCTGGTCGGATCAGGCGGGCGCGAGCACGCCCTGGCGTGGAAGATCGCCCAGTCACCGCTGGTGAAGCGGCTGGTTATCGCGCCCGGCAATCCGGGCATGGAAAAGCTGGGCGAACTGCGCCCGGTCAAGGTGACGGACGCCGACCAGCTGGCGGCCCTGGCGCGCGAGATTCGCGCCGATCTGGTCGTGGTCGGCCCCGAGAGCGCGCTGGAGAAGGGTCTGGCCGACCGACTGAACGCGGCGGGCATCCCCTGCTTCGGGCCGACGGCCAAGGCGGCGCAGCTGGAAACCTCAAAGGCCTTCTCCAAGGCCTTCATGGAACGCCACGAAATCCCGACCGCGGGCTTCGGCGTCTATGAGCGGCTGCACGAGGCCCGGCAGGCCCTGACGGTGTTCAAGCCCCCCTACGTCATCAAGGCCGACGGCCTGGCGGCGGGCAAGGGCGTGGCCATCTCGCCGACCAAGCGCGAGGCGGAGCGCGAGATTGAATGGATGCTGGGCGGCCGCTTCGGCCAGGCCGGGGCCCGCGTCGTCATCGAGGAGTTCATGGCCGGCGAAGAGGGCTCGCTGTTCGCCCTGTCCGATGGCCGCCACTATGTCCTGCTGGGCGGGGCCCAGGACCACAAGCGCGCCTATGACGGCGATCTGGGTCCGAACACGGGCGGCATGGGCGCCTATTCCCCGGCTCCGGTCTTCACCCCCGAACTGGTCGAGGCCGCCGAGCGCGACGTCGTCGCCCCGGTGATCGCCGGGATGGCGGCCGAGGGCATGCCCTATCGCGGCGTGCTGTACGCCGGCCTGATGGCCACCGACGAGGGCCCCAAGGTCGTCGAGTTCAACGCCCGTTTCGGCGATCCGGAATGCCAGGTGCTGATGATGCGGCTGGCCGGCGACATCGTGCCGGTGCTGCTGGCCTGCGCGCGCGGCGACCTGAGCCGGACGCCGCCGCCCGAGTTCCTGCCCGAGACGGTGATCTGCGTGGTCATGGCGGCGCAGGGCTACCCCGACAGCCCGGTCGAGGGGTCGATCATCCGCGGCGCCGAGCAGGACTTCGGCCCGCATGTGCAGGTCTTCCACGCCGGAACCCGTCGTCAGGAAGACGGCCAGCTGGTCGCCGCCGGCGGCCGGGTGCTGAACATCTGCGCCCGCGGCAAGGACATCGCCCAGGCCCGGGAACGCGCCTACGCCGCGATCAAGAAGATCGACTGGCCCGGCGGCTTCAACCGCACCGACATCGGCTGGCGGGCGCTGGAACGGGAATAAGCAGCCCGGCGCTTAAGCCCAGGCGAACAGCAGGCGGCCTTCGCCCATGCGGTCCCGCAGGCGCGGCAGGTCGGTGTGGGCCACCGAGAAACAGCCGTAGGAGCGGCCCAGCTTGCCTTCGCGGGCCAGGAAGGCCGGGTCGGCGTAGTCGGCGCCGTGGATGATGATGGCGCGCTCGCGGGCGTTGTTGTTGGTGTACTCCAGCCCGTCCAGCAGGACGTTCGGGCCCTGCTGGGCGCCCCAGCCGGCGCCGGCGGTGGCGTAGGCGCCGACCGAGGACTTGAAGCTTTCCGGGGTGTTGGAGAAGCTGCGGGCGTAGCCGGAGTGGTCCGGATCGGACCCGCGGCCGTGGCAGGTGCGCATCAGGGTGACGGCGCCGCCCTCGAGATCGACCTCGTAGAGGCGCTCTTCGCCCGAGAATTTGGTGAAGTCGACCAGATACATGCGGTCGCGCTGGGTGATCTTGTGATCGTGGATGTCGAGCGCGGCCAGGGCGCGCTGCATCAGCTCGGGACGGACCTGGCCCCGCGGATCCAGCAGGCGGGTGGAGTTCAGATGGGCCGTGATGGCCTCAGGCTCGGCCGGAGCGACGGCAATGCGCGGAGTCTGGACCGGAACGGCCTGTGCGGTCGTCAGCGGTGTGAAGACGCCGGTCGGCCGGGTCGCCGCCGCTGAGGCGCAACCCGACAGGAGGGCGGCGCCGCCCAGAATGAATCCACGTCTTGCTAGCCGCATGCGACGCCCCTCGCACGTTTCACAGGAAGTGACGGGTTGTTTCAAAAGCGACCGAGGTTAGCAACCTGAGCCTTGGAGGATGGCCGGGGACGGGTATGGTGATCCGGGGACCAAGGGAGGATTTCGTGAAGTCGATCACGTTGATGCTGGCGGCGCTCGCCGCATGTGTGGCCACAAGCGTCGCCGCGCAAACACCCGCGACCACGTCCGTTTCGCCAGAGGCGGGAACCACGTTCGTTCAAGTGGGGCGACTTCTGGCCGATCCGTCCACGGGGATTGTGCAACGCGATAAAACTCTCGTGATCAGAGGGAACCAGGTCGTCGAAATCCGCGACGGCTTCGTCGGCGAAGGGAGGATCGTCGATCTGAGGGATGATTTCGTCCTGCCCGGACTGATCGACAGCCACGTGCATCTGACCGGTCAGCAGAACCCGAATTCACGGCTGGAGGGGGTGACCCAGTCCAGCGCGGACGAGGCCATGGTCGGCGCCCGCTACGCCCGCCGCACCCTCCTGGCCGGCTTCACCACCGTGGCCGATCTGGGCGCGACCAACGAAGCCATCTTCGCCCTGCGCGGCGCTGTGGCCCGCGGCGACGTGCCGGGCCCGCGGATCATCGCCTCGGGCGCGGCGGTGTCGATCCATGGCGGCCATGGCGACGTCAACGGCTACCGCGAGGACATCATGCATCTGTTCACCGGGGAGAACATCTGTTCCGGCCCCGAGGACTGCATGCGCGCGGTGCGGCTGCAGGTGCGGGCCGGCGCCGACATCATCAAGATCACGGCCACGGGCGGGGTGCTGTCCAACACCGCCGCCGGCCTGGGCCAGCAGTTCTCGGACGAGGAACTGGCCGCCATCGTCGACTCCGCGCACCGCATGGGCCGCCAGGTCACGGCGCACGCCCACGGCGGAGACGGGATCAACAGCTTCCTGCGCGCCGGCGGCGACTCGATCGAGCACGGCACCTATCTGGACGCCGAGTCGATCCGGCTGATGCGCCGCGACGGCGTCTATCTGGTGCCCACCCTGATGGCCGGCGACTTCGTGGCCCGCATCGCCTCGGGTCCCGACAACTTCTTCACCCCGGCCCAGACCGCCAAGGCCCTGCAGGCCGGGCCGCTGATGCTGGACATGGCGCGCCGGGCGCATGAGGGCGGCGTCCGCATCGCCTTCGGCACCGACAGCGGCGTCTCCGCGCACGGCGACAACGCCGGCGAATTCGTCCTGCTGGTCCGCGCCGGACTGACGCCGCTGGAGGCGATCCAGACGGCGACCGTCAACGCCGCCGCCCACCTGCGCATCTCCGGCGAGGCGGGACGGATCGCGCCGGGCATGCCGGCCGACCTGATCGCCGTCAGCGGCGACCCGCTGGACGATGTGACCGCGCTGCAGCGCGTCGGCTTCGTGATGAAGGGCGGGACGGTCCACCGCGAGGACTAGGGGCTACCCTGCCCTTCACCCGGCGCCCCCGAACCGCTATCTCGGGCGCATGACCCTTCCGCACGCCCTTTCCGGCCTCGGCGAGATCGCCGGGGACTACGACATCCTGCTCTGCGACGTCTGGGGCGTGATCCACAACGGCCGCGAAAGCTGGCCCGCCGCCTGCGAGGCCCTGACCCGCTTCAACCGCGAGGGCGGGCACGTCGTCCTGATCTCCAACTCGCCCCGCCCCGGCCCGGGCGTGGTCAGCCAGATGGACGCGCTGGGCGTGCCGCGCGACAGCTGGAAGGCCGTCGTCACCTCGGGCGACGCCACCCGCGCCGAACTGGCCAAACGCGCGCCCGGCCCGGCCTGGCTGATCGGCCCCGAGCGAGACGCCCCCCTGTATGAAGGCCTGGGCCTCCAGACCGTCGCCGACGCCTCGGGCGCCGCCTTCATCTCCGTCACCGGGCCCTATGACGACGAGGTGGAGACGCCGGAGGACTATCGCGAGCGCCTGACCGCCGCCGCCGCGCAGGATCTGGAGATGATCTGCGCCAACCCGGACCGGGTGGTTCAGCGCGGCGACCGGCTGATCTATTGCGCCGGCTCGCTGGCGGACCTGTACGAAAGCCTCGGCGGGCGCGTGACCATGGCGGGCAAGCCGTTCGGCCCGATCTACGACCTGGCCCTGCACGAAGCCGCGACCCTGCTGGGCAAGCCGGTCGATCGCTCGCGCGTGCTGTGCATCGGCGACGGCGTCGTGACCGACGTCCTCGGGGCCAACAAACAGGCGCTGGATTGCCTGTTCATCGCCCAGGGCATCCACGGCGATCAGGCCAAGGGACCGGACGGACGCCTCGACCCCGACCGCGCCGCCGCCCTGTTGAAGGCTGAAACGACATATGCGCGCCACGCCATGCTCGATCTCGCGTGGTGAGGATGGTCATTCTGTCGCACGGGCGCTAACACCCCCTCATGGTTGATCTGGTTCAGAAACATCCCTCGGGCGGCTACATCCTCGAGGAGCTTCACGCGGGCATGGCCGCCGAAAAGGTGATCCACGTCACCGAGGAGCGGATCCGCCTGTTCGCCGAGGCGTCGGATGACTTCAATCCGGTCCACCTGGACGAGGCCTTCGCCTCCAGGACCGCCTATCGCGGCCGCATCGCCCATGGCCTGCTGTCGGCCTCGTTCGGCTCGGCGGTGGTCGGCACCATCCTGCCCGGCGCCGGCGCGATCTATATTTCCCAGACCCTGGCCTTCCATCTGCCGGTCCGCATCGACGACACCGTCCTGATCCGCATCACCGTGCTGTCGGTCGATCAGGAAAGCGCGCGGGTCGAGCTGAACTGCGAGGGCTTCGTCGAAGGCAAGCTGATCATGGACGGCATCGCCATGGTTCGCGTGCCGCGCCGCCGCAAGCCGTCCGCGCGTTGATCCAGGTCGTCCGCGGCTGGCGCGGCCTGCCCCCGGAGCAACGGGGGGCGGCGGTCGCCATCGGCGCCTTCGACGGCGTTCACCGCGGGCATCAGGCCGTCATCGCCGACGCCCGCGAGGCCGCCGCCCGTCTGGGCGTTCCCCTGGCCGTCGTCAGCTTCGATCCGCATCCGCGCCGCTGGTTCCAGCCCGACGCCGCCCCCTTCCGCCTGATGACGCCCGACCAGATGGCCCGGGCGCTGGAGTCCCTGGGAGTCGATCGCCTCTATCTCCTGCCCTTCGACGGCGAGATGGCGGCCATGACTGACGAACAATTCGCCCGCGACGTGCTGGGCGACGGCATCGGGATCAGGCACGCCGCCGTCGGTTTCGACTTCACCTTCGGCAAGGGCCGCACCGGCTCGCCCGACGCCCTGCGCCGCTACGGCGAGACGGCGGGCTTCACCGTCTCCGTCGCCGAGCGGCTGGACGACGCCGACGGGCTGAAACTGTCGTCCTCGGCCGTGCGCGAGGCGCTGAAGGCCGGCGACATGGCCCGCGCCGCCGCCATCCTGGGCCGCCCCTTCGCCATCGCCGGCGAGGTGATCCACGGCGACAAGCGGGGCCGGACCATCGGCATACCGACCGCCAACATCGCCATGGGCGACTACATGCGCCCGGCCTACGGGGTCTATGCGACCCGGACCCGTCTGCCGGACGGGCGGGTGATCGACGGCGTCGCCAACCTGGGCGTGCGGCCGATGTATCCGACCGACGATCCCCTGCTGGAGGTCTGGCTGTTCGACTTCAGCGAGGACCTCTACGGCCAGACGGTCGAGACCGAACTGGTCGCCTTCCTGCGCGGCGAGATGAAGTTCGACGGACTGGACGCGCTGAAAGTCCAGATCGGGCAAGACGCTGCAAATGCGCGAACGGCGCTGGCTCAGTCGCCCTCGTAGATGGCCCCGAAGCCCGGCATCACCTGCTCCAGTGAAGCCAGCATCCCGTCCGGAAGGTCATCATAGACCGTCACCTCGTCGCCGCGCTTGGTCATGACCCGCTGGGGTCGCGCGCCGGAGTTGTCGTAGACATCGACCGTGTCCGCCGCATCGAAGAACCAGCCGAACTGCGCGAAAGAGCGGTCCCGGCGCCCCCGGATCTTGTCCTCCGGCACGGCATGGCCGCCCTTGCGAACCCGTGTCGCCACCCGCTCGACGTTCAGCTCGGCGGTCTCGAGGAAGACGTAGATCAGGCTGACGCTGAAACCCCGTTTCCGGGCATGTTCGACCAGCCGCCGGTACTTGTCGGTCGAAAGCACCGTTTCGACGCCGATGGTCTGGTAAGCGTCCAGCGAGGTGAACAGCCATGATTCAATGCGCCGAACCGCCTCCAGGTTAGCCGGCTGAAGCAGCAGGTCTTCCTGCTCGGCGATCCGCCTGGCCAGTTCGTCGGGATTGATGATCCAGATCGAGCCCGACGGTTCATTGACCGCCGCCATGCCATAGGCGCTGCTCTTTCCGGAGCCGTTGGGCCCGGCGATGATCCAGAGCGAAGGCGACCTAGGCGGGCTTCTTGACGCCATCGGCGGAGCCGATTACCCGCTTGTTCTCGCGCCGCGCCGCCTCGACGTTCTTGCTGAAGACGTACAGGAAGTCCTCGCCGAAGGTCGGGCTGTGAGCATCGACCGCGCGGATCGTGACCTTGTCGCCTTCGGATGTCGTCACCCGACGCAGGGTGACGCCCTTCGGCTTCTTGCCGGCGCGCTTGCCCTTGGCGGATCGCTGCAGGGTGATGTCGGTCATGGATTGAATATCGGCCCCGCAGGGACTCTTGGCAAGGCTCCCGCTGGCGCCCGACCAACGCCCCTGCTAGACCGCTAGCACCATGACCGTCCGCGTGTTTCGCCCCATTTCGATTAGCCGCCCGGCGTAGCGCCGCAGGGCTTTTGCCCCGCGCACGTCGGGACTTCGAAACCAACGCGAACGATCACACACGACGAAACGAGACTTCATGGCTGACGCCACCGACACCCCCTCCGGCCGCGATTACCGCGAAACCGTCTTCCTGCCGGAGACGCCCTTCCCCATGCGCGGCGGCCTGCCCCAGAAGGAACCGCAGATCATCGCGCAATGGGGCGACCTCTACGCCGCCCTGCGCAAGCAGCGTCAGGCCGAGGGCGCGCCGCTGTATGTGCTGCACGACGGCCCGCCCTACGCCAACGGCGACATCCACATCGGCCACGCCCTGAACAAGACGCTGAAGGACTTCGTCGTCCGCAGCCGGTTCCTGCTGGGCAACGACGTCGACTACGTCCCCGGCTGGGACTGCCACGGCCTGCCGATCGAGTGGAAGATCGAGGAACAGTACCGCGCCAAGGGCCGCCGCAAGGACGAGGTCTCCAAGGCCGAGTTCCGCGCCGCCTGCCGCGAATACGCCGCCGGCTGGATCGACGTGCAGCGCGAGCAGTTCAAGCGCCTGGGCATAACCGGCGACTGGGACAACCGCTACGCCACCATGGACTTCGCCACCGAGGCGGCCATCGTCGCCGAGTTCCACAAGTTCAAGAACTCGGGCCAGCTGTATCGCGGCTCCAAGCCCGTCATGTGGTCGCCGGTCGAGCGCACGGCCCTGGCCGACGCCGAGATCGAATACCACGACCACGTCAGCCCGATGGTCTGGGTCAAATTCCCGGTCACCGGCGCCACGGACGATCATCCGGACGACCTGCTGTCGTTCCGCCACGCGACCCCGTCCGTCGTGATCTGGACCACGACGCCGTGGACCATCCCCGCCAACCGCGCCATCAGCTATGGCCCCGAGATCGCCTATGGCCTGTACGAGGTCACGGCGATGGAGGAAGGCCTGGAGTTCGAGCCCTGGGCCAAGCCGGGCGACCGCCTGATCCTGGCTGACAAGCTGGCCGAGGACGTGTTCAAGGCCGCGAAGATCGCCGCCTGGACCCGCGTCGACGACCTGAACCCGTCGGGCCTGGAGTGCGCCCATCCGCTGGCGGCCCTGTCGCCCGGCTATGGCTTCGCCGTGCCGCTGCTGGCCGGCGACCACGTCACCGACGACGCCGGCACGGGCTTCGTCCACACCGCCCCGGGCCACGGCGCCGACGACTTCGAGGTCTGGAAGGCCCACGGCCATCACGAGGTGCCGGACACGGTTGATCCGGACGGCGCCTACTATGACCACGTGCCCCTGTTCGCGGGCCTGAAGGTGCTGGAGACCGAGGGCAAGAAGACCGGCAAGTTCGGCCCCGCCAACGGCGCGGTGATGGACAAGCTGATCGAGGCCGGGACCCTGCTGGCCCGCGGCCGGATGGAGCATTCCTATCCGCACAGCTGGCGTTCGCGCGCGCCGGTCATCTTCCGCAATACGCCGCAGTGGTTCATCCGCATGGACGCCCCGCTGGAAGACGACGGCACCCTGCGCGAGCGGGCGCTGGCCGCGATCGACGCCACCGCCTTCCACCCGGCGGCGGGCAAGAACCGCATCCGGTCGATGGTCGAGGGCCGTCCCGACTGGCTGATCAGCCGACAGCGCGCCTGGGGCACGCCCCTGGCGATGTTCGTGGACAAGCAGACCGGCCAGCCGCTGGTCGATGCGGAGGTCGACGCCCGCATCCTGGCCGCGGTCAGCAAGGGCGGTGCCGACGCCTGGTTCGAGACGCCCGACGCCGACTTCCTGGGCGTCAACGACCCGGCCAAGTACGAGAAGATCGAGGACATCCTGGATGTCTGGTTCGACTCGGGCTGCACCCACGCCTTCACGCTGGAGGCCCGCGATCCGGCCCACGGCTATGTCGGCGATCGCCCCTCGCACTGGCCCGCGGACCTGTATCTGGAAGGCTCGGACCAGCACCGCGGCTGGTTCCAGTCCAACCTGCTCGAAGGCTCCGGCACCCGCGGCCGCGCCCCCTATGACGCTGTTCTCACCCATGGTTTCACCCAGGATGAGAACGGGGAGAAGATGTCCAAGTCCAAGGGCAACACCGTGGACCCGGCGACCGTGATCAAGGAGTCGGGCGCCGACATCCTGCGCCTGTGGGTGGCGCTGGTGGACTATGCCGAGGACCAGCGGATCGGGAAGCAGATCCTGCAGACCACGGTCGACGCCTATCGCAAGCTGCGCAACACGGTGCGCTATCTGTTGGGCGCCCTGGCCGACTTCGACGAAAGCGAACGCCTGCCCTACGCCGAGATGCCGCCGCTGGAGAAATTCATCCTCCACCGCCTGCATGAGCTGGATGGCCAGGTCCGCGCCGCCTACGCCGAATACCGCTTCCAGGACGTCGTTCGCCCGGTGCTGGAATTCTGCTCCAACGACCTGTCGGCCCTGTATTTCGACGTCCGCAAGGACAGCCTGTACTGCGACCGCCCCGATGCGATCCGCCGCCGCGCCGCCCGCACGGTGATGGACGAGGTCTTCGCGCGCCTGACGGCCTGGCTGGCCCCGCTGACGCCGTTCACGATGGAAGAAGCCTGGACCACGCGCTTCCCCGAGGGCGGCTCCAACTGCGCGCGGGTCATCCCGGAGACGCCGGCGGAGTGGAACAACCCGCAGGAAGCCGACCGCTGGGCCGGCGTCCAGGGCGTGCTCGAGGTCGTCAACGAGGCGCTGGAAGCCGCGCGGCGCGAGAAGGTCATCGGCGGGGCGCTGGACGCCTGGCCGGTCGTGACCGGTCCCGCCGGCGCCTTCGCGGCGTTCGCCGAGCTGGACGCCGCGGAGGTCTTCCGGACCTCGGGCGCCGAACTGGTCCACGGCGGCGAGGCGATCTCGGTCGAGGTCAAGCTGGCCGACCATCCCAAATGCGCCCGCTCGTGGCGGCGGGTGCCCGACGTCGGCTCCGATCCGGACTACCCGGATCTCAGCGCCCGCGACGCGGACGCGGTCCGCTGGTGGGACGCCCAGCGCTCATAACAAAACGGCCCCGCCCGATCCCGGACGGGGCCGTCTTTCCATTCAGACCGGCCGTCAGCCTTCCCGGGACTGATTGCGCAGTTGAACGGACTGGGCGGCCAACTCCTCGGCCTGACGGGCGAGCTTCGGCGACAGGGCGCGCAGGTCCTCATCCGTGACCGGGTGGCCGGCGACGCGTTGCCGCTCGATCACCTGCGCGCGATAGGCCGGGTCGCGCAGGCGGCGCGATTCCTCACGCATCTGCTGCGCGCCGCGCTCCATCTCGTCAGCGCCGCGGGCCATTTCGACACGGGCCTGGGCCATGGCGCGCCCGGCTTCGCGGCGGGCGACCGCGGCCTGGGCCTCGGCGTGGCGGGCCTCGACACGCGCCGCTTCGCCCAGGGCTCGCGCCTGTTCCGCCTGTCGGCGCACGTCGGAGCGGGAAATGGCGGCGGCTTCGGCGCGCACCTGGGCGGCCTGGGCCCGGACCCGGGCCGCATCGGCTCGCGCCTGGACGGCCTGCTCACGGGCCTGGGTGGCCTGCTCCCTGGCTTGCGCAGCCTGTTCCCTCGCCTGGTCGGCCAGACGGCGGGTCTCCGGATCGGCGTTCTCGGTCCAGTAGACCTGCGAGGTCTGGAACCGGGGCGCCCGGGGCGGAGGCGGAGGCGCCGGCGGGGCCGGCGGCGCGGGCGGCGCGGTCCATTCCACAGCTGAAGGCGGAGCCGGAGGCGCAGGCGGCGCGGGCGGCGCCACCCAGTTCATGGCCGAACGCGGGGCCGGGGGCGCTGGAGGAGCCTTCGGCGCATGGCGGGGGGCGCTGGGGGGCGGCGGCGGAGCGGCCTGTTGCGTCAGTTCGACGGCGGCCAGCGGGGTGGCGACGGCGACCAGGGCGCCGACCGTCAGGGCCAGGACCAGGGGACGGGCAGGCAGGGAGCGGCGGGTCTTCATGATGCGGGCGATCCTTTTGGAGAGAGAGCGGGCGGGGCCGGTCATGCCGAGGGCGGCGGGCTGACCGAAATCGGCGGCGAGGCCGACGAGCGTGCGGGCGTAGGCGCCCGGATCCAGAACCTTCAGGGCCTCGGCGTCGGCGGCGTCCTCGGTCCGCGCGGCCAGTTCGGCGTGCAGCCACCAGACCAGCGGGTTGAACCAGAACAGGGCCAGGGCGCAGCGGGACAGCAGCAGGAACAGCCAGTCGCGGCGACGGATGTGGGCCAGTTCGTGGGCCAGGACGGCGCGCGCGCACTCCGGCCGGGCCACATGATCGTCGCCGATCAGCACCACGCCGGGCGGCAGACCCCAGCTCAGCGGCGCGGCCACGGCGGACGACGCCAGCAGGCGGGGGCGAAAGCGCGCGGCGATGCGCTCCAGCGGCGCGGTCCACAGGGGGGACGTCACCGGTCGCCCGGCGCGCGTCCAGGTCATCAGGGTCCACAGGCCCAGGGCGAAGCGGCCCGCGACAAGGGCGGCGCCGGCGGCCCAGACCCAGGAGAGGAGCAGGCCGGGCGACGGCTCGACCAGGGAGGTGGACAGGGACACCCCCGCCACCGGGCCCACTTCCCCGGCCCAGAGCGGCATGGGGGCGAGCGTCGCCTCCGGCGCGGCGGCGCCGGGCAGCAGCGGCAGGGCCAGATCCGGCGTCAGCAGCATCAGCACCGGCAGGGCCAGCAGCAGCAGGACCGTGACGCGCAGCAGATCGACGCCTTCGGTGGCCGGACGTTCGCGCAGGGCGGCCGCCAGCAACAGGCCGGCGCCGGCGATGACGCCCGATTTGACCAGCAGTTCGAGGATGAGGACGACAGTCATGCGTCGCGCTCCCCGGCGTCGTCGATGGCGCGCCTCAAGGCCGCGATCTCATCCGGCTTCAGGGCCCGGGTCAGGCCCAGCAGCGCGGTGGCGGCGCTGGCGGCCGAGCCGGCGAAGAAGGTGTCGACCATCCGGTGCAGGGCGCCGGTGGCCAGGGCCTCGGGCGCGGGCGCCGGGCGATAGGCGACGCCGCCCTCCCCCGCCTCGCGCACGACCAGGCCCTTGGCCTCCAGCCGGGCCAGTAATGTGCGGACGGCGGAATCGCTGAGCGGATCGGCCAGGGCCGCGCGGACCGCGCCCGTGGTGGCCTGCTCCAGCCGGCACAGGGTCTCGAACACCTCTCGCTCACGTCTGGGAAGGGTTTCGATCATCACAGCGCCTCCGGATCGCTACATGTGTAGCGCTACATTTGTAGCGAATTGCGTCAGGATCGGGGCGGCCGGATGAACTCGGCGACAGGCGCCGGGCCAGCACGGGGCTCAACGCAGAAAAGCCCCGCCGGCGGGACCGGGCGGGGCTTTGAGAAAGGCGTTGCAGCGGACGAACGGCGCGCGAAACCGGATCTGGAGGCGCCCGCAGCCGGCCGGCGTCGGGATTCCGGACAGCAAAAAGCCGTTAGACGATTGATCTAACGGCTTAAAAGCTTGGGTGCGGGAGTAGGATTTGAACCTACGACCTTCAGGTTATGAGCCTGACGAGCTACCGGGCTGCTCCATCCCGCGGCAAACGGTAGAAATGAAGGAAGAGACGTTCGAGAAGACGCGCCGATAACGGCGACATAAAGCAATCATTCTATCCGACTGGTAGACCCGGCGGCGACCTACTCTCCCGCGCCTTAAGACGAAGTACCATCGGCTCTGGAGGGCTTAACGACCGAGTTCGGAATGGGATCGGGTGGGGAACCTCCGACATAGCCACCAGGTCAACCAGGCGGATAGAAGGATTGCGAAGAAGACATTGTCAAAAAATCGAATGAGTTTTGCTGAGAAACGATCAAGCCGATCGGATTATTAGTACCAGTAAGCTTCATGGGTCGCCCCACTTCCACACCTGGCCTATCAACGTGGTAGTCTTCCACGATCCTCAGCGAAGCCTTGTTTTGAGGTTAGTTTCCCGCTTAGATGCTTTCAGCGGTTATCTATTCCATACATAGCTACCCTGCTGCGCAGCTGGCGCCACGACAGGTCCACCAGAGGTATGTCCATCCCGGTCCTCTCGTACTAGGGACAGATCCTCTCAAGCTTCGAACACCCACGGCAGATAGGGACCAAACTGTCTCACGACGTTCTGAACCCAGCTCACGTACCACTTTAAATGGCGAACAGCCATACCCTTGGGACCTGCTCCAGCCCCAGGATGTGATGAGCCGACATCGAGGTGCCAAACTTTGCCGTCGATATGGACTCTTGGGCAAAATCAGCCTGTTATCCCTAGAGTACCTTTTATCCGTTGAGCGATGGCCCTTCCACGCGGGACCACCGGATCACTATGGCCGACTTTCGTCTCTGCTCGACTTGTCAGTCTCGCAGTCAGGCGGGCTTATGCCATTGCACTCGACGACCGATTTCCGACCGGTCTGAGCCCACCATCGCGCGCCTCCGTTACACTTTAGGAGGCGACCGCCCCAGTCAAACTACCCACCACGCCATGTCCCGGGACCGGATAACGGCCCTCGGTTAGACGTCAACGACAGTAAGGGTGGTATTTCAAGGATGACTCCACCAGAGCTGGCGCCCCGGCTTCATAGTCTCCCACCTATCCTACACATACGGTCGCTAACGCCAAGGCGAAGCTATAGTAAAGGTTCATAGGGTCTTTCCGTCTGACCGCGGGAACCCCGCATCTTCACGGGGAATTCAATTTCACTGAGCCTGTGCTGGAGACAGTGGGGAAGTCGTTACGCCATTCGTGCAGGTCGGAACTTACCCGACAAGGAATTTCGCTACCTTAGGACCGTTATAGTTACGGCCGCCGTTTACCTGGGCTTCAGTTCGACGCTTTCACATCTCCCTTTAACCTTCAGGCACCGGGCAGGCGTCAGACCCTATACGTCGCATTGCTGCTTCGCAGAGCCCTGTGTTTTTGCTAAACAGTCGCTACCCCCTGGCTTGTGCCACTCAGTCTAGCTTGCGCTAGGTGAGTCACGCTTATTCCGAAGTTACGCGTGCAATTTGCCGAGTTCCTTCAGCACAGTTCTCTCAAGCGCCTTGGTATGCTCTACCTGACCACCTGTGTCGGTTTCGGGTACGGTCTCTGCTAGAGTTATT